>CAWCEO010000006.1:0-478817 GCA_963794585.1 uncultured Conexibacteraceae bacterium | reverse complement strand
CAGGTCGGCCAGCTCGCGCGGCTCCAAGGCCGCGACGATCAGCAGGATCGCGTCGGCGCCCGCCACCGCGGCCTCATAGACCTGGTAGGCGTCGACCATGAAGTCCTTGCGCAGGATCGGCAGGCCGGTGGCCGCGCGCGCCTCTTCGAGGTCGGCGAGCGTGCCGCCGAAGTGCGGGCCCTCGGTCAGGACCGAGAGCGCCGCGGCGCCCCCGCGCTCGTAGGCCTGAGCGATCTCGGTGACGGTGGCACCGGCGCGGATCTCCCCCGCCGACGGCGAGCGCCGCTTGTGCTCGGCGATGATCGACACGCCAGGGCGCACGAGCGCCTCCGAGAACGGCCGGCCCTCGCGATGCGGCGCCAGGCGGGACTCCAGCAGCGCGAGCGGCACCTCCTTGCGGCGGCGGCGGACTTCGTCGCGCGTGACGTCGACGATGCGCTCCAGGACGTTGCTCATGAGACGGGTGCCAGTTCTGTGCTGATGCGGACGTACTCCTGGAGCGCGGTGGTAGCGGCGCCGGACGCGATCGTCTCACGCGCGAGCTCCACACCCGAGCGCAGGTCGTCGGTGCGTCCCGCAGCGTAGATCGCTGCGCCTGAGTTGAGCAGGACGAGGTCCGTGTCGGGCCCCTGCGCACCCTCGAAGACCGCCCTCGTCGTGGCCGCGTTGGCCGCCGGATCGCCGCCCGAGATGGCGCTCTCTGACGCCTCGGCGAGGCCCACATCACCCGGGGCGACGTCATACCGGCGCAACTCGTCGCCGTTGACCTCCACGACGTGCGTGGGGGCGGACGTGCTCATTTCGTCCAGGCCATCCGCGGAGGAGACTACCAACGCGCGATCGCAGCCCAGGCGCGCGAGCGCACCCGCCAGCACCTCGATGTAGGCCGGATCGGAGACGCCGACGACCTGGCGGCGCGCGCCGGCCGGGTTGGTCAGCGGGCCGAGGAAGTTGAAGATCGTGCGTACCGCGAGCTCCTTGCGCACCGGGATGACCCAGCGCGTCGCGGCATGGTGCGCCGGCGCGAACATGAAGCCGAAGCCGACCTCGTCGATGCAGCGCCCGACGTCGGCCGGCGTGAGATCGATGCGAGCGCCCAAGGCCTCCAGGACGTCCGCTGACCCGCTGAGGCCCGTCGCGGAGCGGTTGCCGTGCTTGGCCACCGCGCAACCCGCGCCAGCGGCGACCAGCGCCGCGGTCGTCGACACGTTGAAGGTCCGCCGCCCGCCGCCGGTGCCGGCGGTGTCGAGCAGGTTGGCGCGCTGCGTGGCGACCGGCGTAGCGAGCCCGCGCATGGCTGAGGCCAGCCCGGCGATCTCCTCGACGGTCTCCCCCTTGGTTCGCAGCGCGATCAGGAAGGCGGCGATCTGCCCCTCGCTGCCGTTGCCGGCCATGATCTCGCCCAGGACGGCACCTGCCTGCTCCTGGCTGAGGTCGCGGCGGGTGGCGAGCGCGTCGATGGCGGCCGTGAGGACGTCGTTGGGCATCGGAAAGTGCGAGAGACTAACCGCCTGGCAGGCGGTCGTCGCTCAGGCGTCCGACAGGAAGTTGGCCAGCATGTCCTTGCCCCGGTCGGTGAGGACCGACTCGGGGTGAAACTGAACGCCCTCGACGGGCAGCTCGCGATGGCGGATGCCCATCAGGACGCCGCCCCCGCGCGACGTGACCGTGAACGCGTCGGGCAGCTCCTCCTCGGCGACCACCAGCGAGTGATAACGGCCAACTGTCAATGCTCCGTTGAGCCCTCGGTAGACGCCCTGGCCATCGTGCTCGATGACCGTCGTCTTGCCGTGGATCGGCTCGTGGCGGACGACCGTGCCGCCAAACGCCTGGGCCAGCGACTGATGGCCGAGACAGACACCGAGCGTTGGGATCCCGGCCTCGGGGAAGCGGCGCATCGCGGCGATCGAGACGCCCGCGTCGTCAGGCGTGCAGGGCCCTGGCGAGACGACGACGCGATCGGGCGAGCGCTCCAGCAGCTCGTCGACGGTGGCCACGTCGTTGCGCACGACGTCGATCGTCGCGCCCAGCTCACCCAGGTACTGGACCAAGTTATAGGTGAACGAGTCGTAGTTGTCCACCACCAAGACGTTCATGCCCAGTCCCTCTGCTGCGCGGCCAGGGCGATCGCGCCCTTGACGGCCTTGGCCTTGTTGACCGACTCCTCGAACTCGTAGGCGGGCTTGGCGTCGGCGACGGTGCCGCCGCCGGCCTGGATGTGCGCGTGGCCGTCCTTGATGACGACGGTGCGGATGTGGATGCAGGTGTCCAGGTCGCCCGAGTAGCTGAGGTAGCCAATTGCCCCGCCGTAGCCGCCGCGCTTGATCGGCTCGAGCTCGTCGATGATCTCCATCGCCCGCACCTTGGGCGCGCCGCTGAGCGTGCCGGCCGGCAGGATCGCGCGCAGCGCAGCCATCGGGCCGACGTCCTCGCGCAGGGTGCCGCTCACCGACGAGACGATGTGCATGACGTGCGAGTAGTGCTCGATCTGCATGTACTTGTCGACCTTCACGCTGCCGTATTCGCAGACGCGGCCGAGGTCGTTGCGGCCGAGGTCGACGAGCATCACGTGCTCGGAGCGCTCCTTCTCGTCAGCCAGCAGCTCGTCGGGATCGGCATCGTGCGGCCGTGTGCCGGCGATCGGGCGAGTCGACGCCAGCCGGCCGGTGACCGTCAGCAGCGGCTCGGGCGACGCTCCAGCGACCTGGAAGTCGAGGAAGTCCAAGAAATACATGTAGGGCGACGGGTTGACCACCCGCAGCCCGCGGTAGACCGAGAACGGGTCGATGCCTTCAAGCGGCGCGCTCCAGCGCTGGGACGGCACGACCTGGAAGGCGTCGCCAGCGTGGACATACTCGACGATCCGCTCGACCATGCCCTCGAACTGCTCGCGCTCCATGTTGGAGTGAAACTCCGGCAGCGGCCGATCCGGACGGCCTGCCTCGGGCTTGGGCACCGGGCCGTCGAGCAGGCGGCGCGTGTCGGCAATCGTGGCGACTGCGTCGGCGTAGGACTCCTCGAGATCGTCGGCGGCGACGTTGACCAGGATCGTGACCGTGTGCTTGAGGTGATCGAAGACCACGAGCACGTCGGAGAGCATCAGCGCCATGTCGGGCAGGCCGAGCACGTCCGGGTTGGGCTCGCCGAGCGTGGTCTCGACGGTCCGCACGAGGTCGTAACCGAAGAAGCCGACCGCGCCGCCGGTAAACGGCGGAGCGTCCTCGAAGGTCGCCTGGCGCAGCGCCGCGGCCTGCTCGGCCAAGGCATAGGGGTCGCCGTCGTCGCCCAGCGACCAGCGCACCAGGCCGCGCGGGCGCACGCCGATGAACGAGTAGCGCCCCATCCGCTGGCCCTGCTCGGCGGACTCCAGCAGGAAGGCGGGAGTATCGGCCCCACCCACCCCGGTGCCGCGCAGCTTCAGGAACGCCGCGACCGGCGTCTCGCAGTCGTCGATGAACGTGTGGCGCAGCGGGATCAGGTCGTGGTCGCGCGCGAGCTCACGGATCTCGTCCAGCGATGGCTCCAGGCTCAGACTGCTTTCAGCGATGGCGCTCACGCAGCACCTCCGTGACGTCGGCCGCCAATGTCCCCCCGCTCGCGCAGTACGTCGGCCACATTGGCCAGCGACCGGCCGCGCGAGCGCAGCAGGACGAGCAGGTGGTAGAGCACGTCGGCAGCCTCGTTGTCGACGCGGTCGTCGGTCTCCTCGCGCGCGGCGCGAGCGACCTCCTCGGCCTCCTCTTCGACCTTCTCCCCGATATGCGCAGGGTTGTCGAGCAGCTCGACGGTGTAGCTGCCCTCGGGCCGCTGCGTCTGGCGCGCGACGAGCGTGCGCTCCAGCTGCGGCAGCATCTCGTGGGGCGCCGGCTCCAGGTCACCGGTGAAGAAGCAGGTGCGCTCACCGGTGTGGCAGGCCGGGCCCGCGGGCTCGACGAGCGCGAGCAGCGCGTCGCCGTCGCAGTCGACGCGCAGCGCCTTGACGGCCTGCGTGTTGCCCGACGTCGCGCCTTTGCGCCAGAGCTCGTTGCGCGAGCGCGACCAGAGGTGGAGCTCGCCGGTCTCGCGGGTCTTGGCGACCGCCTCGGCGTTGGCGTAGGCCAGCGTCAGGACCTCGCCCGAGCGCCAGTCCTGGATGACGACGGGCACGTAGCCCTGGGCGTCGTAGTTGATCTCCACAAGCGGAGTCTACGAAGCGCGCAGGTTACGAAGCGTGGGCCTGATCGACCCGCCCAAGCAGCGGCTCGATCTCGTCCGCCCCGACCGGCCGCCCGAGCAAGAAGCCCTGGGCCAACGGGCAACCCCGCTGCACCAGGAACGCGCGCTGGGCCTCGTTCTCAACGCCCTCGGCCACCGCGTCCATGCCCAGCGCCCGCGCCAGCTCGAGGATCGCGGTGACGATCGCCGTCGCCTCCGGATCGTCGGGGACGCCCTGCAGGAACGTCTTGTCGATCTTGAGCACCTGCACCGGCATCGTGCGCAGCCGCGACAGCGACGAGTAGCCGGCGCCGAAGTCGTCGATGGCGACCTCGATCCCGGCCGCCGCGAGCTCGGTGAGGACGGGGTCGGTGCGCGAGGGGTCGATCATGGCCGCCGACTCGGTGATCTCGACGGTGAAGCGGCTGGCGACGCCGTCGGGCGTCAGCTGGGCGAGCAGGCGCTGGCCGAAGTCAGGGCGGCGCAGCTGGCGCGGCGAGACGTTGACGGTCACCCGCGGCGGCCGGTAGCCGGCGCGCTCCCAGGCCAGGACCTGATCGCGCACGGAGCGCACGACCCAATCACCGACACGGTCGACGAAGCCCGTCTCCTCGGCGAAGGCGATGAAATCATCGGGCATCACGAGCCCGCGGAACGGATCCTGCCAGCGCACCAGCGCCTCGAGCTTGCGCAGCGCGCCGTCGCGCGGGTCGACGATCGGCTGCCAATGCAGCAGCAGCTCCTCGCGGTCCAGCGCCTTGCGCAGGCGGCTGGTCATCGACAGCCGCTCCAGCGACTCGTGCGGATCGCCGCTGTAGACCGTGACGCCGTTGCGCCCGGCGGCCTTGGCGGCGTACATCGCGGCGTCGGCGTGGCGCAGCAGCGCGTCGGCGTCGGCCGCGTCGCGCGGGTAGAGCGAGATGCCGATCGAGGCGCCGATATGGAACTCCGCGCCGGAGATCGAGAACGGCTCGGCGAGCGAGCGCAGCAGGTCCTCGGCGACGCGCCGCGCGTGGGCCTCGGCATCGCCGCGCGGCATGTCGGCCAACAACAACAAGAACTCGTCGCCGCCCTGGCGCGCGAGCAGGTCCATGCCGCGACGGCGCTCGCTGAGGCGCATCGTCACGTGGCAGAGCAGCTCGTCGCCGGCGGGATGGCCGAGCGAGTCGTTGACGAGCTTGAAGCCGTCGAGGTCGAGATAGAGCAGACCGACGGCCTCGCTCTGGCGGCGTGCGCGGGCCAGCGCGAGGTCGAGATGCTCCTGCAGTAGCGCGCGGTTGGGCAGCCCGGTGAGCGAGTCGTGGTAGGCGAGGTAGGCGATCTGCTCCTCAGCCGCGCGGCGCTCGGTGAGGTCCACACCGCTGCTCATGACCGCCGTTACAACGCCGGCGGCGTCGCGAACGACCGTGTCGCGCCAGGCGATCGTGCGCTCCTCGCCGGCCTTGGTCACCACGACCGACTCGTTGACCGCGTCGTCCTGGTCGCTGCGGACCTCGGCGGCGAAGACGGCGCGGGCGTTCGCGCGCAGCCGCTCGGGGACGACGGCCGCATGCCAGTCGCGGCCGATCAGCTCGCCGTCGTCGTAGCCCAGCAGCTCAGTGCCGGCGCGGTTGAGCAGCGTGACCTTCGCCGACGCGTCGAGGATCACGATGATCGCCCCGGCGATGTCGAGGTAGCGTTGCGCGCGATGGCGCTCGTCCTGGAGCTCTGCCTCGGTCGCGCGCGTCGGCGTGACGTCGACCAGGACGCCCTGGCTGAAGCGCGGCGCGCCGTCGGCGTCGCGGATGACGGCCTCCTTGTCGCGCACCCACCGCTCGCTGCCGTCGCGGTGGATCATCCGGAACTCCATGTCGGCCCACGCGCCGGCCTCGAAGGCGACGCGTTCCTGCTCCCGGACGCGGTCGACGTCGTCGGGGTGGATGCAGCGATACCAGAGGTCCTGGTCGGCCAGGAACGCCTCGGGTGGCCAGCCGAGCAGCTCCTCGATCTGCGGGCTGACGTAGGTCAGCGTGGAGTGCGCGTCCCATTCGGCGACGTAGGCAACCGCGGGAACGTGCTCGACCAGCCCGCGGTAGCGCGCCTCGGCGAGCGCGAGCCGGTTTTCCAGCGCCCGCACCAGCGGCGCGTGCTCGGCGTCAGGTGGCGTGGGAGGCGTGCTCGACGGGTCGGCCATGGGGTGTGCGCGAGCCGGTGGGACGGTCGGCCAACGACGGGTGCGCCTGTTGGAGATACCAGCCAAAGGCCCGATCGACGAGCGGCTGGACGCCCATTGCGCGCAGCAAGAGTGACAGCAATCGCGGCGGCAAGACAGGGATCAGCCGTTGCAGACGGGCGGCCCGGGCGAACGCCGGACGATGGCGCTCGTGGAAGTCGGTGTAGTTGCTCAGCGCCTGCTCGCGCGTCTGGCGGCCGTCCAGGACGGCGTCCAGCTCGCGCCCGCAAGCGATCCCGAAGTAGAAGGCGGTGCGGATGCCCTCGCCCGAGAGCGGGAAGCAGTGCCCGGCGCTGTCGCCCGCGCAGAAGGCCCCATCGATCGTCGCCTCGCGCAGGGCGTGCGGAAACCAGTTGCCTTGGTAGCGAACGGCCTCCACCTCGAGCTTGCGCGCCATGGCGCGCGTGGGCTCCTTGACGTGGTCGTGCGGGTTGTAGGACAGCGTGCCGACGCGGCGCTCACCGTTGGCCGGGACCGACCAGCCGTAGCCGCGGCGGATGAGGTCGCGGTCCAGCCAGAGATCGAGGTCGGTACCGCCGGCGTCGTGCGGGTGGACCTCCAGCCCGCGGCTCAGCGTCGCCTCGGGCGGCTGGACGTGCGGGTCGCCGAGGACGCGGCGCCAGCCGGCGGCATCGACGAGCAGCGATGCCGTGACGTCGCCGCGGTCGGTGTGGACTGTGTCCCCTGTCCGACCATGGACGACCGCGGTGGCAAAACGCGCCTTGCCGCACTGGGCCCAGAGCTGCTCGCAGAGCATCTTGTAGTCAAACGACGTCCAGCTCCACGGCAGACGGTAGCGCGCGCGGCCGTGCGGCGTGGAGAAGGACATGCCGGGCAGCTCCTGGCGTCCGGCGGCCTCCACCCCCATCGCGGCCATCCAGGGCGTCGGGACCGCGCAGGCCGACGTCGCGCGCTCGCCGATCTCGTAGCGATCGAGGATCAGGACGTCGGCGTCGGTGCCGGCCAGCTCGCGGGCGACCGCGAGCCCGGCGAAGCTTGCGCCGCAGATGATCACGTCGGCGCGCTCATCCGGCGCAAACGGTGGGCGATCCTCGCCGCGGGCGGTCGCACGGGTGGTCATGCGGTCACGATCCCGCGACGCTCGATGCGCCGCAGGTGCACGCGGCGGTAGATCGTCGTGGCCAGCGCGATGCCCGGCCGGGCGCGTGGCGTGCAGACGCTGAGCACCGCGCGGGCCGACTCGCGGAAGAGCTCACCTGCGCGACGGACCTCGTCGGCCGGCGCCGCCGTCGGGCGCCCTTGCGCCAGCGCGTCCTCGTCAAGGCCGGGCAGGTAGACGCGACCCATGGCGTAGTCCTCACGCACGTCGCGCAGGAAGTTCGTCAGCTGGAAGGCGATGCCGAGGCGCGCGACGTCCTCGCGCCGCTCGGCCGGCACGCCGATCAGCGGCGCCATCACGCGGCCCACCGCCGCGGCGCTGCCGTTCATGTAGGTGTCGAGCTCGGCGCGGCTGCTGAGCCGCACGTGGCCGTCGCAGTCAACGCGCATCGAGTCCATGTAGACGCCGAGCTCCCCGAGCGGCAGCTCGTGGCGGCGGCCGGCATCGACCAGCGCGGCGATCAGCGGATGGTCGCTGCCGCCCGCGGCGATGCCGTCGGCCAGCGTGGCCTGCCAAGCGTCGAGCGCCGCCCGGCGCGCCTCGGGGGTCTCCGGGCGATCCGGACCGTCGACCAGCTCATCCGCCCCACGCAGGAAGCCGTACAACGCATGCACGGCCGGGCGCACGTCGCGACCCAGCACCTGGGTCGCCAGGTGGAAGGTCGGATCGTGGCGACGCTGCAGCGCCGCACATCGGATGTATGCCTCTTGCGCGTCCGTGTCTGACATGTTCCCTGCTGCAGGTCGCTACGTACAACTCTGAAAGACGGATGACTGCGATCGATGATGCAGAGCTCGTGGTCGTCACGGGCAAGGGCGGCACCGGCCGGACCACGGTCGCGGCCGCCCTCGGCCTCGCCGCGGCGGCGCGCGGACGGCGCACCATCGTCTGCGAGGTCGGCGGCCAGTCGCGCGTGGCTGCGCTGCTTGGCAATGGCCTGCGCACGCCGCGGCCCGGGGTCGAGACGCCGGTCGGCGACCGGCTCTGGACCACGACGATCGACCCCGACGGGGCGCTGGAAGAGTGGCTGACCCACCAGCTGCCCCGCCGACTCGTCGGACCGCTTGCTCGCTCAGGGGTCTTCTCCGGCTTCGTCGCGGCGGCGCCGGGAGCGCGCGAGCTGGTGACGATCACCAAGGCGTGGGAGCTCGGTCAGGCGCACCGCTGGCGCCCCGGCGCCCACGGCTACGACACGGTGATCCTTGACGCGCCGGCCTCTGGCCATGGCCTCGGGCTCCTGCGCACGCCGCGGACCTTCGCCGACATCGCGCGCGTAGGGCCGATCGCCGGCCAGGCGCGCACGGTCGCCGAGGCGCTGGCCGATCCGGCCCGCAGCCGCCTGGTCGCCGTCGCCCTGCCCAGCGAGCTGGCCGTGAGCGAGACGCTGGAGCTGGAGGGGCGCGTGGCCGCCACCCTGGGCCGCGATCTCGACGCGATCGTCGTCAACGGCCTCTGGCCGCGACGCCTGTCGGGCCCTGATGTGGCGGCCGTCGCGGCGGCCGATGGCGCCGCCGATCACGCCGTCCGCCGGGCCGTCACCGCTGCTGCGGGCCGCGTCCGGACCCAGCAAGGTCAGCTGGCCCGCCTGCGGCGCGAGGCGATCGCCGCGGTCTCGACGCTCCCGTTCGTCTTCGGTGAGCGGCTGGGTGCCGAGGAGATCCGGGCGTTCTCCTCGCGGCTGGCAGGGTCGCACTAGGACAGACGTCCGTTCGGGGTCAAACCGACCTCCAGCCGGCGGCACCCGGGCCGACACTAGGGAAGCAACACAACAGGCGAATACGACCCACGGACGGGTCGGCCCTGAGCTCGAGCGTCGCTTCTGGAGGGAGCGCGGCGCCGGCATCATCGGGACCGCCAAGGATCGAGAGTCGACCTTTCGCCACATATACGCCTCCCACCGGAGGGGACATCCACGGTGCGGACCCGAGCGACGACGGTTGCTCGGGTCCGTTCCCGTTTCCGCCGCCGGCGTGCTTCGGCAGACCGTGTCGGTGTAGTTTCGAGTGGGTGTCGTCAGTCCCCACATCCCCTGCTATCCGCCTGCGCGGCGTCGTCAAGCGCTATGGCGAAGTCACAGCGGTCAACGGTCTTGATCTAACAGTCCCGGACGGGACCTGCGTGGGCCTGCTTGGCCCCAACGGCGCGGGCAAGTCGACGACCATGCGGATGCTCACGGCGCAAGCAATTGCCGACGAGGGCGAGATCGAGGTGCTCGGCTTCCCGCTGCCCGCCGAGTCGAAGGCCGCGCGCGCGCAGATGGGCGTCGTGCCCCAGCTCGACAACCTCGACGTGACGCTGACCGTCGAGCAGAACCTGCTCGTCTTCACCCACCTCTACCGCATCGGCCGCAGCGAGCGGCGGGCGGCGATCGAGCGCGCGCTGGAGATCGCGAACCTGCGCGAACGCCGCAAGGCGCGCGTCGACGAGCTATCGGGCGGCATGCGCCGGCGCCTGCTGATCGCCCGCGCGCTCGTGCACCAACCGCGGCTCGTCTTGCTCGATGAGCCGACCGTCGGCCTGGACCCGCAGGTGCGCCAGGAGCTCTGGGCGCTGATCGACCGGCTGCGCAGCGAGGGTGCCTCGATCCTCATGTCCACGCACTACATCGAGGAGGCCGAGCGCCTAGCGGACACGGTCGTCGTCGTCAGCAAGGGCCACGCTGTCGCGGTTGGGCGCCCGCACGATCTCGTCGTTGAGCACGCCGGCCGCGAGGCCCTGGAGGTCTATGGGGCGCCGACGCGCCTGCGCGAGGTCGAAGCCGAAGCGGCGCAACGCGGCTGGCCGACCAGGCGCACCGGCACGTCGGTGACGATCCTGCGCGCCGAGACGCTCAACGGCGACGTGCCTGACGGCGAGCGCCGCAACGCCAACCTGGAGGACGTGTTCGTCCTGCTTACCGGTGAGGAGATCGCCTGATGGCCGCCACCGCAGACCGGCCGAGCGTGAGCCGACCGAGCGCCAACCGGCCGGGCCGCCTGGACCGTGCCGCGCTCACCGGCGTGCTCGTGCGCGAGGTCGTCAACTTCGGCTCCTACTGGCGCGCGTCGACGTTCTCGTCGACCGTCGAGCCGACGATCTACCTGATCGCCTTCGGCTTCGGCTTCGGCTCGCTGGTGTCGACGGTCAACGGCCTGGACTACGTGCAATTCGTCGGGACGGGCACGGTCGCGACCGCGGTGCTGTTCTCGTCGGTCTTCCCGGCGATGTTCGGGACGTTCGTCAAATACACCTACCAGCGAACATACGACGCCATCCTCGCCGCGCCCGTGGACACCGAGGAGCTGGTGACCGCCGAGGCGCTGTGGATCGCGTCACGCTCCGGCGTCTTTGGCTGCGCGCCGCTGCTGGTGGCGATGGTGTTCGGGCTGGATCCGTCGTGGGGCATGCTGCTCGTGCCGTTCATCGCGTTCATCGCGGGCTTCGGCTGGGCGTCGTTCGGGATCGTGATCTCGGCGGTCATGAAGTCCATCGACAACTTCAGCTACGTGACCTCGACGGTCATCACGCCGCTGTTCTTGGTCGCCGGGACGTTCTTCCCGATCTCCGGCCTGCCCGAGTGGGCCCGCATCCTAGCCAACGTCAACCCGCTCTATCACTGCGTGCAGCTGGTCCGCCACGCGGTCTTCGGGCTCGAGCGCATCGACCTCTGGCACCTCGGCTTCCTGATCGTCTTCGGCCTCGTCGCCTGGCGCCTGGCGATCAACCGCATGGAGAAGAAGCTGATCAACTAACCCGGGCGGCGCACGGAGAAGGCCACGAGCCCAAAGAGCAGCAGCCCCAGCACCGACAGCACCCGGCCGAGGACCACCGGCCATGGCGACGCTGCGCTGAGCGTGATCCGCGCCGCGCCTGGGCGCGCGTCGCGATCGACCTCGATGACGTTGTGCACCGTCTGATCGACTCCCACGAACCGTGCGCCCTCTATCTTGACCAGCTCCGGGAGCGCCGCCGCGTTGGTCGCCATCAGCTCGCCGGGCTGGGCGTTGACCACCACGCTTGTCCGTCCGTCGCGCTCGGCGTCCTGCGCTGAGAAGGTCACCCGCGGCGCACCCGCGCCAACTGTCACGGCCGGCAGGTGCGCCCCCACGTAGTCGTCCGCCCCAGGTGCAGCGTCGCCGGTCAGGTACCCCGGGTCGTGCTGCCACGGCGGAAGGAAGGACTGCTGGTCGCGGACCATATGCGCCTGCCCCGCAGCCTGCACGATCGACACAGCGACGATCGGGACCAGCACCCAGCCCCACCGGCGTTGCGGCGCCGACGGCGCGCCACGCACAAGCACCAGCGCCGCGAGGACCGCGGCCGCGGTGCCGAGCAGGACGTAGGACTCGATCCGGAAGGTGAACTGGATGAACGCAAATGGCTTGGGCAGCGCGAGGATGAGGCCAACGTGGGTCATCACGACGACCAGCAGGGCGGTGACACCCGACAGCACCAAGACGGCACGCGCCCAGGTGGAGGAGGGCCGCGGCCGTACGACCACGACCGTGGCGAGGACCCACACGGACGCCAGCAGCGGGAGCTGCAGCGCGAAGCTCGAGGCCGTCCCGTTGGCGCTCTCGCGGCCCAGCGAGAAGAGACGGCCCGACGAGGTCATATAGGCCAGCCAACGCAGCGTCCGCTCCCAGGTCTGCGGGCGCGCACCGATGAGGGTGTGTGTCTGATAGACGACGTCTGGCACCAGGAACCAGGCATTGACCAGCGCGGCAGGTATGAGGATCGCGGCGAGCCGGAGCAGGCCCGCGCGTGTGACCAGTGCACGCGCCGAAGGGATGACAGCGGCCGCAAGCGCAGCGACGAGGGTAAGGACCGACGCGCCCCACAACAGCGTGATGTTGTGGCTGCCGAAGAAGATGACGGCACTGACGGCGAGCGCAAGCGCCGGTCCAGCGCGCAGCCGCGGGGCGCGCAGCACGCTCAGCCCGGAGGCGACGAACAACGGCATCACGCACACCGCCGTTAGCTCCAGCCAGCCACCGCGCGCATAGGTCAACGCCACCATGTACGGCGAGGACAGGAACAGCGCACCCGGCAGAAGCGACCACCAGCGGCCGAGCCCGGCCATGCGCGCCAGCCACCAGAACCCGCCGAGCGCCGCCGCGAACGCCAGGAGGTACATCGAGGTGTAGGCGATCGTGATCCCCAGCACCACCGACAGCGCGCCGGTCAAGGCGTACAACGTGCCGCCATAGAACGCGTAGTGCGCGTCAAAGACCGACGTGTCGTTGTGCGCAAACAGCGACGGCAGCCCGCTCGACTTGATCGCCCCACCCTGATGCCACGAGTACCAGAGGTGAGGCCACCAGTCTTCCGGCGCGTCCTCAAACCCGAGCACCAGCGGCCAAGAAACGGCGAAGAGGACCGCCGCGACAACCAGCAGGAGCACCGGCGTGCGGTCCAGAGCGCCGATCAGCGACGCCCACCGCCGCTCCTTGAGCACCTGCGGGGCGACGGGTGCACCAGGAGCTTCGGTCGACGCCGCCATATCGACGACGCATCAGACCACGTCCTCGGCTGACCGCGGGAAATGAGCTTGACGAGGCGGCAGATCAGGCCGTGGAGACAGCACCTGGCGCGGCGGGCTTGCTCGCGCCGGTCCGACGGTGAGAGCATCGGCCGACAAGGTCCGGCAAACGGGCCGGGCCGCAGATGAAGGAGCCGTCATGGCTGACCGAGTTCTCGTCATCAGCTGGGGCCAGACCGTCCGAGGCCGCGAGCAGCACGGCCTCGAGGTGTTCGAGGCGTCCGTGGGCTACTACGCCGAGCTTGAGGAGGCGGGGCGCATCGAGAGCTTCGACGTCCTGCTCCTGGAGCCCAACGGCCTGATGGACGGGTGCATGCTCCTGCGCGGGTCCCACGCCCAGCTCGACGCGATCCGCGAGGACGAGCGGTTCCGGCGCCTGCTGATCGACGCCTCGCTCATCGTCGACGACCTCCGGACCGCGGAGGGGTTCACCGCCGAGGGCATCGATCAGACGATGCCGCTCTACGCCGACGCCATCGGCCGCGTGCCGCAGATGGTCTGAGACCCGGACCCACCGCCCCACCTACCCCGGCGGCGTGGCCGGCTTCCGGTCCGTCGGCGCGCCGCCGCTTAGTTGTCGAACCCGAGGCGGTCGAGCAGGCCTTCGTCGCCGCGCCATCCGCGGCGGACGCGAACGATGAGATCGAGGTGGACCTTGGTGCCGAGCTCGCGCTCCAGCGACTTGCGCGCGGCCGTGCCGATCGCGCGGATCATGTTGCCCTGGGCGCCGACCAGGATGCCCTTCTGCGAATCGGTCTCCACCCAGGCACGGGCGTGCACGACAGTGAGGTCCTCGCGGTCGTCTTCGACCTCCTCGACGACGACCTCTACTGCGTGGGGCACCTCCTGGAAGGTGCGGCGCAGGATCTGCTCGCGGACCAGCTCGGCGAGATGGACGTAGGGCGAGAGGTCGCTGGACTCCTCGCGATCAAACAAGAACGGCGAGTCGGGCGCCAGGCTGAAGAGGTGGTCGGCCAGCGCCTCGACGCCCGTGCCCTTGCGCGCCGAGATCGGGAAGATCTCGTCGGCGATGCCCAGCGCGCCGGCAGCCTCCAGCGCAAGGACGATGTGCGGGCGATCGAGGCGGTCAACCTTGTTGACGGCGATGACGACCGGGCAGGTCGCGTTCTTCAGCGCGTTGGCGATCCAGCGGTCACCAGGGCCTACGCCCTGCTCGGCGTTGAGCACCATCAACGCGACGTCGGTCTCTGACAGCTCGCGCTCGACCCGGCGCTGCATGCGCTCGGTGAGGCTGTCGAGCGGCTTCTGCACGCCGGGCAGGTCGGTCAGCACGAGCTGGACGTCCTCGCGCGTGACGACGCCGCGGATCGCGCGGCGCGTCGTCTGCGGCTTGTCGGAGACGATCGCGACCTTCTGGCCGACGATCGCGTTGACGAGCGTCGACTTGCCGACGTTGGGCCGACCGGCGAGGGCGATGAGTCCGGCGCGCGTGTTCACGCTCACCATGAGAGCAGCTCCGCTTGGATGGCGAGCATCTCGCCGTCGTCGACCTCGTGGTCCATGCCGACGAGATGCAGCGCGCCGTGGACGATCGCCTCGCGGATGTTGATGGTGTGCTCGGGGCAGATCACGATGTCGCCGAGCTCTCTCGGGCCAGGGACGTCGATCGCCGCCTCATCGATCGGGAACGAGAGCACATCGGTGGGGCCTTCCTTGCCGCGATGATCGGCGTTGAGCTCGGCGATCCGCACGGCATCGATGAACGAGACCGCAATATGGCCGTCGGTCACCCCCGCGGTCGCGATCGCCAGGCTGACGAGCCGGACGATCTCGGCTTCTGATGGCAGGTCCTTGCGGCGGGCGGCCAGCTCGGCGTCGAAGACCTCGACCTCCAACGACATCAACGGCGTGTGGCCGCGGAGCGCAGCTCGGGCGTCGCCGCCTGGTCGTGCACGTCGTAGGCCTCCACGATGCGCTGCACGAGGCGATGGCGGACGACATCGCCGCCGTCAAAGCGGACGAAATCGACGCCGTCGACCTCCTCCAGGATGTCGCCGACGACGATCAGACCAGACTTCTCGTTGCGCGGCAGGTCGACCTGGGTGATGTCGCCCGTGATGACCATCTTGGACCCGAAGCCCAAACGCGTGAGGAACATCTTCATCTGCTCGGGCGTCGTGTTCTGCGCCTCATCGAGGATGACGAAGGAGTCATTAAGCGTTCTTCCACGCATGAAAGCCAGCGGCGCGACCTCGATCACGCCCTTCTCCAGGAACCCCGCGACCTTCTCGGGGTCGAGCATGTCGTTGAGCGCGTCGAAGAGCGGCCGCAGGTAGGGGTCGATCTTGGCCATCAAGTCACCAGGCAGGAAGCCCAGGCGCTCGCCGGCCTCGACGGCCGGGCGGGTCAAGATGATGCGGTTGACTTCTTTGCGGGCCAATGCGGCAGCGGCCATCGCGACGGCGAGGAAGGTCTTGCCGGTGCCGGCGGGGCCGATGCCGAAGGTCACCGTGTTGGTGCGGATCGAGTCGACGTAGCGCTTCTGGTTGACCGACTTCGGCGCGACCTTCGCCGAGCGGTGGCGCCAGACGACGTCCTCCAGGACCTTGGCCGGGGACTCATGGCGATCCAGCGCGCTGGTGACGGCGTCCAGCGTGCCGTGGGTGATCTCGTGGCCGCCTTCGATCAGCTCGGAGAGCTCGCGCACGACAACGGCCGCGTCGTCGACGGCGGTGGGCTCGCCCTCGAGCGTGACGAGGTTGCCGCGCAAGAACAGCGCGCAGTCGACGTGCTCCTCGAGCTGGCGCAGGACGGCGTCGTGGGTGCCGCTGAGCGCGGCGGCGACGTCGTTGCTGAGCTCGATCTGGCGGCGCGCACTCACGTCAGTGCCTCGCGTGCGAGGGCCGAGACACGTTTGCCATCGGCCCGGCCACCGGTGCGTTCCATGGCGAGCTTCATGACCGCGCCCAGGTCTTTGGGCGTCGTCGCGCCGGACTCGGCGATCGCGTCGGTCACGATCTGGCGCAGCTCGTCGTCGCCCAGCTCGGCCGGAAGGTAGGCCTCGATGACGGCGGCCTCGGCCTCTTCGCCCTCGGCCAGCTCAATGCGACCTGCCTCGCGGAAAGCGGTGGCCGACTCCAGGCGACGCTTGCGCTCCCGGCGCAGGATGGCTAACTCGTCGTCGTTGCCGTCCTTGGCGGCCTTCTGCAACTCAGACAGCACCAGTCGCAGCGCGCCGACGCGCTCCTTCTCCTTCGCCTTCATCGCGATGGTGAGATCTTGCTTGACGCTGTCGACGACGCTCATGTGCCTCGATTGTAGGCGCCGGATGCGGACGCACACCCTCAAGCAGGACTTCACGGACGCCGATCGCAACGGTGCGATGTCGCTCCGTCTTCCGCTCTTGCTCGCCCTCATCGCCTTCGCCGCCGCGGCGTTCTTGCTCCCGGCGACGGCCGTCCGCGCTGCCTCGCCCGGCGGCTGGAACCTCGGCGAGCAGCGCGCGGTGCGTGAGGCGGGCGTCATGCACAACCTCGACGACCAGGCCTTTCACGGCGAGCGTCCGCTGAGCGGCCGCGAGCTGCCCGAGGCGCTGGGCGCGCTGGCCGCCCAGCTCGAGGGCGCACCGGTTGCTGCGCCATCCAGCCGCGTGTCGGTTGCGACGTTCGATCGCCTGCTGGTCGAGCAGCTCGGCGCAACCGCGAGGTGTTCTCGCAGTTCGTCCTGCCGAGATATACCGCCGCGCAGAAGCGCGTCTTGCGGCTCGCGGTGTCGAAGGTCGGCATGCCCTACATCTGGGGCGGGGAGACCGATGGGCCTGGGGTGGCGCTCGGCGGTCAAGAGCGCGGCGGCTATGACTGCTCGGGCCTGGTCTGGCGCGTCTTCAAGCTGTCGAGCTTCTCGTGGGGCCGGCAGATCCGCGGGCGCACCGCCGCGTCCCAGGCCGGTGAGATCGCGCGCGGCGCCCGCGTCCGGCTCGACGACGCGCGCCCGGCCGACTTGGTGTTCTTCGGCCCGGGTCGCTTCTGGCAGAAGGCGACCGAGCGACGCATCGTCCACGAAGGCATCGCGCTCAGCCCCGATTGGATGATTCACGCTTCTGCTCAGGGTGTCTATGTGTCGCCCCTGCGCCTGGACGCGTGGCGCGCCAAGCGGTTCAGCTGGGCGCGACGGGTGCTGTAGCGCCGTCGGCGGCGGGCGCGGCCGGCGCGGTTGCACCGTTGCCCTCGGAGGGCATGCCGCCGCCGGTGGGGTCGACGCCGAGGCCGGGCGCGCGGCCTAGGCCGCCGAGCTCCGAAGCGTCGCGGCCGAAGAGGAGCTGGATGTTCCAGTCGACCAGCAGGCGCAGCTTGCGCTTGGTGCCCGGCAGCAGCGCGAGGTGGTAGCTGCGCGCCAGCCACCAGGCCGGGATGCCGCGCCAGCGGATGCCCAGCGTCGTCGCCACGGCCTGGCCCTGGCCCATGTCGACGAAGACGCCCTTGGTCTTGAAGGTGAAGGGCTTGATCTTGCCGTTGCCGATCGACGCCGCGACGTTGCGCCCGGCGAGCTTGCCCTGCCGGATCGCGTGCTGGGCGGTCGGCGGCGTCGGGGCTTTGCCCTTCTTGGCGGGGTCGGGTACGGCGGCAGCGTCGCCGAGCGCCCAGACGCTGTCGTGGCCCTCGACGCGCAGCGTGCGGTCGACCTTGATCCGGCCCTGCTCGTCAAGCGGCAGGCCGAGCCGCGCGATGACCGGATGCGGCTTGACCCCCGCGGTCCAGACGAGCGTGCGCGTCGGGATGGTCTCGCCGCCGGAGAGGACCGCGGTGTCGGCGGTGACGGACTCCAGCGTCGTGCTGGTTCGAATCGCGATGCCGCGGCCGCGAAGCTCGCGCATGGCGAAGTCGGCCAGCGGAGCCGGGATCTCAGGCATCACCCGGTCGCGTGCCTCGACCAGGATCCAGCGCATCCCCTGCGTGCGGCAGCGCGGGTAGAGGTCGATGACGTCGGCAGCGAAGTCCTGCAGCTCGGCGAGGCCTTCGAGCCCCGCGTAGCCGGCGCCGACGAAGACATAGGTCAGCCACGTCTTGCGCTCTTCTGGGTCCTCGAGCGTCTCGGCGACCTCGAGCGTGCGCAGGATGTGGTTGCGCAACTCGATCGCCTCGGGCAACGACTTGAAGCCGATGCCGTGCTCGGCGAGACCGGGAATCGGGAGCGTGCGGCTGACGCTGCCCATCGCAACGACGAGGTGGTCGTAGTTGAGCGTCTCGACCGTGCCCTTCGGCGTCCGGACCTGGATCGCGTTGTCGGCGGGTGTCCCGCCGACGACCGTGCCGAGCCGCAGGTGCGTGCGCTTGAGCTCCTCGCGCAGCGGCACGACGACGTGCCGCGGCTCCAGCGTGCCACCGGCCGCACCGGGCAGCAGCGGCGTGTAAAGCATGAAGTTGACGTCGTTGACGAGCGTGATCCGCGCCGCTTGCGGCGGCAGGACCTTTTCGAGCGTCCGGGCCGCATAGAAGCCCCCGAACCCACCACCAGCGATGACGACATGCCAAGCCATGGCTTCGAGGCTAGCCCCATGGCGGCCACGAGGCCAATCGCGCCGAGCTTGGTTTAACGCCGCAGCACATCGCTGGGAGCTGGCGCCGACGCGCGGCGTGCTCATCGATGTCGCAACGCCGGTGCGCTCTGGTCGGCAGCCGGATCGGCGGTGTATCCGGCTGCACCGCGTCGGCACGCTCACCAGCGACGATGTCACCGTGCACGACGGGATTCCGGTCACGACCCCGGCGCGGACGCTGCTCGACCTGGCGTCGGTTCTCCGGCCACGAGCGTTGGAGGACGCCATCGCGCAGGCGGACCATATGGAGCGCTTCGATCTCGTCGCTGTCGGTCGCGTGCTCGACGCTCATCCGCGACAGCATGGGGCGCCGGCGCTTCGAGCGCTGCTGGACCGCCTCGCGGGAGCCAACGTCGCCGAGACGCGCAGCGCACTGGAGGTCGCACTGCTTCAGTTGTGCGATGACAACGATCTTCCGGCGCCACTGGCGAATGTGCCGATCGCCGGGTTTATCGTCGACTTCTACTGGCCGGGTACGAACCTCATCGTCGAGACCGATGGCTTCAGGTATCACCGGATGCCGACCACGTTTGAGTCCGACCGCGACCGCGACCAAGTCCTGATGCTCGCCGGCTATCGCGTCGCCAGATTCACCTACAACCAGGTGACCCGCCAGCGGGTCAAGAGCGCGAGGCGTCTTCGCGCTCTGCTCGCCGGATCCGGGTCGCGAAATGACGAATAGTTCGTCATTTGGCGCCCCGGATCGGTGGGGCTAAATGCGGCGCAGGAGCAGTGCGGCCCACTCGCCGCTGGTGCGGCGGTCGGTCTCGTGGAGGCCATGGCGGGCGAAGGCGGTGGCGATCTCGTCGGCCTCGTGGGTCAGGAGGCCGGAGGCGATGAGGGTGCGGGGCGCTCGGCCTTCGCCTGCGGCGAAGCCGGCGCGGGCGACGCAGAGGAGTAACGGGCGCAGGAGGTTGGCGAGGACGAGCGGTGCGGTCGGTGCCGGGCCGCCGCGGATGAGGTCGAAGCGCTCGACGGCGACTGTGACGCCGTTGGCCTCGGCGTTCTCGGCGGTCGCACGGACGGATTCGAGCTCGTGGTCGACGCCCGCGACGGGACCCCAGCCGAGCTTGGCCGCAGTGATAGCCAGGACGCCGGAGCCGCAGCCGAGGTCCATGACGCCGGCGGCGTCGGGCGCGTCCGGGACGACCTCCTCGGCGAGCAGCTCCAGGCACAGCCGTGTCGTGTGGTGTGCGCCGGTCCCGAACGCCTGACCGGGATCGATGACCAAGTCCATGAGGTCGTCGCGCGCCGGCTCCCACGGTGGGCGGACGTAGAGCCGGCCGGCGATCTCGATCGGTCGGTGGAACTGGCGCCAGCGGTCGGCCCAGTCGTCGGCGACCTCGGTTGTCACCACTTCGACCAACGCACCGCCAGCCGCCGCCTGAACGTCCGGAAGGTCGGGCAGCTCGCCCGGCGCGCCGTAGACCGCATACTCGATGAGGCCGTCGGGCAGGTCGGTCTCCTCCACCCCACTCGGCGCCAGCTCCAGCAGCTCGGCGAGAACGACGTCGGCGTCCTCGCGCCTAACCCGCAGCGCCAGGCGAATCACCGGTGAAACAACCGGCGCAGCTTGCCGACCATCGACTCGCCGTCGTCGCGCAGTTGCTCGGGCGTGATCGACGCCGACAGCTCCTCCAGCAACTCGCGCTGCTGGGCGTTCAAACGGCGCGGGATCACGACGTTGGCGACGACGCGCAGGTCGCCAAAGCGGCCCTGGCGGCGGAGCATCGGCATCCCCTTGTCCTTGACCGTCAGCACCGCGCCCGGCTGGGTGCCGCCCGGCACCTCGACCGCGACATCACCATCAGGATGCTCGATCGTCACCGTCGTGCCCAGCGCGGCCAGCGGCGCCGGGACCTCGGCGACCGTCACCAGGTCGTCACCGTCGCGCATCCAGCCGTCGCCCAAAGCAACCTGGACAACAACGTAGAGGTCGCCCGGGGGCCCGCCGTGGTCACCGGCATGACCACGCCCGCCCAGCCGGATCCGCTGACCGTCGGCGATGCCCGCGGGCACGTCGACCTCCAGCCGCCGGTGGCCGACGACCAGGCCGCGGCCGTCACAGGTCTCGCACGGCTGCTCGGGGATCTTGCCGTCGCCGCCGCACTTGTCACAGGCAACTTGACGGACAACTTGCCCGAACGGCGACCGCGTCACCGCCTGCAGGACGCCGTGACCGGCGCACTTGTCACAGCTCTCGATCGGCGTGCCCGGCTCAGCACCGTTGCCCTTGCAGTGCTCGCAGCGGTCGATCGCCTCGTAGCCGACCGGCACCTTGGCGCCACGGTAGGCCTGATCGAGGTCGATCTCGACGGCGACCGCGATGTCTTCGCCCTGGCGCGGGCCGGTTCGCGTCCCACCACCGAAACCACCGCCGAACGAGCCGCCGAAGAACGCGTCGAAGAGGTCGGAGATCGACCCGAAGCCGTCGAAGTTCGGCGCCTGGCCGCCAGACCGCAGGCCCTCGTGGCCATAGCGGTCATAGGTCGCGCGACGCTCGGCGTCGTTGAGGATCTCGTAGGCCTCGGCTGCCGCCTTGAACTTCTCCTCGGCGTCGGGGTCGTGGCTGTTGACGTCCGGATGCAGCTCGCGCGCGAGCTTGCGAAACGCCTTCTTGATGGTGGTCTCGTCGGCGTCTCGGGCGACGCCGAGCACCTCATAGGGGTCGCTGGGCAAGGTGGAGCTCATGTTCCGTAGACGTCCTCGATGAAGCGCGAGAGCTCATGGGCTGCTTCGCGTACTGAGCGGATGGCGCGCGGGTAGTCCATGCGGACCGGGCCGATGACCGACACGGTTCCGAGCTTGCGGGTCGGCAGGCCGTAGCCGGCACCGACGACCGCGAGCGACTGCAGCGCGGGGGCTTGATTCTCGGAGCCGATGCGCACGAGCACGTCGGGCTCCTGCAGCGCGGCGCGCAGGAGGCCCAGCAGGGTCGCGCGCCGCTCGAGCATGTGCATCAACTCGTTGATCTGGTGGAGATCCTGGACGCGATGCTCGCCGATCAGGCGGGCGGTGCCGTCGACGTAGAGCGTGTCCTCGGCGGTCTCGGCCAGCTCGGTGAAGATCGGGGTGAGTTGCTCAAGGAAGGTGCGCTCGTTGTGCGTGAGGCTCGTGTCGGCTAGGCGCAGGTGCAGCATCCGGGCACCGAGCCCGACGCCGGTGAGGCGCTCGTCCAGGAACTGGCCGGCCCAGGAGGCGAGACCCGAGTCGACCGGCCGATCGAAGGTGAAGACGCGCTTGGTCACGCCGCCGGTCGAGGTGATGACCACCACCATCAGGACTTGCGGCTGAAGCAGCAGGACCTCGACGTGGCGGATGACGGCGGTGTCGATCGGCGGCGCCGAGACGACGGCCAGCAGGTTGGTGACCTGCGAGAGCGTTTCGGAGGTCACGCGCATCGCCTCGTCGACCTCGCGCCGGATCAGCTGGAGGCCGAGCGGGCGCTCACCGGCCGGAACCAGGGTGCCACCGCTGAGCTGGTCGACGTACCAGCGGTGGCCGGCGTCGGTCGGCACGCGGCCCGCGGAGGTGTGCGGGTGCGCGAGCAGCCCGTGCTCCTCGAGCATCGACAGCTCGTTGCGGATCGTCGACGGGCCGGCCTCGATCTCGGGGTCGGTGGCGAGCGTCTTGGAGCCCACGGGCAGGCCGGTCTCGGTGTAGGACTCGACGACCTTGCGCAGGAGCAGCTCTTGGCGGGGCGAGAGCAATTCCCACCAGAGTCTAGTTTCCGCGCGTGCGGCGTCAGTCGACGCGCAGTTCGGCGTCGCCGCGGCGCACGATCGTCGTGCCCGCTTGGGTCGCCTCGGTGTCGACGTGCGCGACGCCGTCCCCAACGGAGCGGACCGTCGAGGTCACGACGATCTCCTGCTCCAGCACGCCCATCCCGCGGAAGCCGACGCTGAGGCGCTGCAGGGTGTGCGGGCCGCCCGCGGCCTCGGTCTGGGCGCGAGCGACCTGCGCCATCGTCCACAGCCCGTGCAGGATCCGGCCGGGCAGACCGACCTGCTTGGCGAACTCCTCGTCGATGTGGATGGGGTTGAAGTCGCCGGACGCACCGGCGTAGCGGACGGTCAGGTAGCGGTCGGGCGTGACCTTGAGCTCAGGGAGCTCCTGGCCGGGCTCGAAGGTCGTCATGCCTCGCCTCGGACTACATTGGTCCAGGTGCCCACGCTCACCGTGTGGCCGTCCTGGTTGGTGGATACCGACTCGAAGACAAAGAAGCCGTTGCCGCCGCGCTCGTCGATCGACTTGACCGTGACGGCCGTGGTGATCTCGTCACCGGCGACGACCAAGGGCCCCCACTTGAACTCCTGGCCCCCGTGGACCAGACGCGCGAAGTTGATGTTGAGCTCCGGATCGAAGTAGGGCGGCCCCATCGCCGGGCTGCAGTAGACGACGGCGAACATCGGCGGTGCGACGACGTCGGCGTAACCGGCAGCGTGTGCGGCCTCGTGGTCGAGGTGCAGCGGGTTGGTCTCCCCCGTCACCCGCGCGTACTCCTTGATCTTCTCCCGGCCGACCGCGTACAGGGTGGGTGGATAGGACTTGCCGACAGGCGTCATTGACGACGTGATCCTACCCGCGCGTGCCGCTCCGCCAGCGCGCCTGAAAGCATCGACGACCGTGACCACCATCGTCGCCGTCACCCCCACGCTCTCGGACGCTGTCCAGTCGGCCGGCGCCACGCTGCACCGCCACGCGGCCGACGGCCATCCGGTCGTCGTCGTGAGCGTGTTCTCACACGACGGCGGCGAGCAGGACGCGGCGGCCGCCCAAGCCCTCGGCCTCGCCGGCGTCGTGCACCTCGCGCTTGACCCCGCGCCGGCGCGCGGGTACGCCGACCATCGCGCCCACGATGGCCTCCGGCCCGACGACGACGCGCCGAAGGTCGCCGCGTCCGTCCTGGCGCTCGCGCTCGGACGGCTCGAACCCGACCTGATCCTCGCGCCGCTGGGCCTCACCGGCCACGTCGACCATCTTGTCGTCGAACAAGCGCTCGACGAGCTGGAGCTGCCGCGGCTGCGCTGGCTCGACCTGCCCTACGCGCTGCGCCGCACGGCCGGCGCGCCGCTGGGCGCTGGCGAGGTCGTCGCGGTTCCGACGTCCGACACGCACCTCGCGGCCAAGCTCGACGCGGCCGCCGCCTACGGTGCCGAGACCGACCGCCTGGCCGCGCACGCCGTCAGCGAAGGCGAGCGACTCGGCGTAGGCGGCCCGGTCGAGATCCTCGTGCAGCGGCCGGCCAGCGACTAGATGATGATGTTGACGGCTCCCCCGTCAGCCGACCACGCCGCGCCCGCGACGTTTCCCGCCCGCTCCGAGCACAGGAAGACCACCACGTCGGCGATCTCCTGCGGCGTGCCGAAGCGCCCCCGCGGGATCTTGGCCGCGGCCGCTTCCAGTGCCTCGTCACGCGTGATCCCGCGCGCCGCCGCGACCTGATCGGCCAGGCCACCCTCGCCCGTCCACAGCGGCGAGCTCGTCGGCCCCGGCGCGACAGCGTTGACCAGGACGCCGCGCGAGGCATACGCGTCGGCGAACGCCCGCGACACCGACAGCTGGCCCGCCTTGGCCACCGAGTAGGCGGCGTTGGAGGCCGACGGCCGCTTGCCCGACGACGACGCGACGTTGACGATCCGGCCCCACCCGCGGTCGGCCATCAGCGGCGCCGCGAGGCGCATCAGCCGCATCGGCGCCACGACGTGCAGCTCGTGCTGGTCGCGCCAGTCTGCATCGGTCAGCTCGTCAAGCGCGACGTTGCGCGACGTCCCCGCGTTGTTGACCAACACGTCCAACCGCCCGAGTTGCTCGCTCGCGGTCGCGACGATCCGCTCCGCGCAGTCCGGGTCGGTCACGTCGGCGGCCAGCCACTCGGCGCCGAGATCCTCAGCGGTCGCGCTGAGCCGCTCCTCGTCGCGCGCGACCATCAGCACGCGCGCACCCTCGGCAACCAGGCGGCTGCTGATCGCCATGCCGATCCCGCGGCTTGCGCCCGTCACGACGCAGACACGGTCGTCCAGTCCCAGATCCATGAGGCCGAAACTAGCCCACGGCGGCCGGCACCGCGATCGCCCACCGCTCGTCCTCCACCGCAAAGGCCCCACAGACGAACGACACGAGGTGGTAGAAGCCTGCGAGGCAGACGAGCTCGACCAGCTCGTCGTCGGCATAGGCAACGCGCAGCGCCGTCCACGTCGGCTCGCGCAAGGTCGCGGTGTCGTGCAGCTCATCGCACATCGCCACCAACAAGGCCTGGCGCGGTGTGAACGCCGGATCGTCGGCGGTGCCGTGCCACGTTGCCCGCAGCCACTCCTCGCCGGCGCCGACGACGGGCGCCAACAGCGCAGCGTGCACGCCCCACTCGTAGGTCGCCCCGCACCGCGCGGTCGTGCGGTGGATCACGGTCTCGCGGTCGGCCGGGTCGACCCGCCCGAAGGAGAGCAGCGCCGAGCCGACCTGGCGAAAGCGCTCCAGCAGCCCGTCGTGGTGCGCGAGTGTCCGGAAGAGCGCCAGCGGCTCGACGTTGTCGTGGCCGCCCATCAGGCGTCGCAAGGCGGTCGCCACCTCGTCGGTGTACGGGGGCTCCAGTGGCGCGAGGCGGGCGGACATGCGATGCTCTCCATGGTTCGATTTCCGAAGCGTACGTCTTGTCGCCACGGTAGCGATTCGATTTCCGAAGCACAAGGTCCATGCCCTCCAAGCACCCCATCAACGACCTCCTCGAGCTCCTCGGCCGCCGCTGGATGCTGCGCGTGCTGTGGGAGTTGCGCGACGGACCGCTTCCCTTCCGCCGCCTGCGCGAGGCCTGCGACGAGGTCTCTACCAGCGTCCTGAGCCAGCGCCTGCGCGAGCTGCGCGACGAGCGGCTGGTGGCCGTTGACGATGCCGGCGCCTATGCGCTGACCGCCGAGGGCCGCACCCTGGGCGACCAACTGATCGCTCTCGACGCGTGGGCGCGGCGCCGCGCCGCGCGCTAGCTCGGCGCTACTTGCCCGGGCGCTCGTCGCCCAATTCGAGCACCGCGAGGAACGCCTCTTGCGGGACCTCGATGCGCCCGACTTGCTTCATGCGCTTCTTGCCTTCCTTCTGGCGTTCCAGCAACTTGCGCTTGCGGCTGATGTCGCCGCCGTAGCACTTGGCCGTGACGTCCTTGCGGTAGGCCTTCACCGTCTCGCGCGCGACGATCGCCGAGCCGATCGCGGCCTGGATCGGCACGTCGAACTGCTGGCGCGGGATCTTCTTGCGCAGCTTCTCGGTGAGGTTGCGACCGATCTCATAGGCCTTGTCCTTGTGCACCACCATCGACAGCGCGTCGACCGGATCGCCGGCGAGCAGCACGTCGAGCTTGGCGAGGTTCGACGGCCGCAGGCCCAGCAGCTCGTAATCCAACGACGCGTAGCCGCGCGTGCGCGACTTCAGCTGGTCGAAGAAGTCCAAGACGATCTCGCTGAGCGGCAAGTCGTAGTGCAGCTGCACGCGGTCGGCCGAGAGGTAGTGCATGCCCGCGTGCTCACCGCGGCGCTCCTGGCAGAGCTCCATCGTCACCCCCACGTACTCCTTGGGGAGCAGGATGGAGGCCTTGATGTAGGGCTCGCGAATCTCCTGGATCCGCGCGGGGTCCGGCATGTCGGAGGGGTTGTGGACCTCGACGATCTCGCCGTTGGTCAGCGTCACCTCGAAGCTCACTGACGGCATCGTCGCCATCAGCTCGAGGTCGTACTCGCGCTCCAGCCGCTCGCGCACGATGTCCATGTGCAACAACCCCAGGAACCCGCAGCGGAAGCCGAAGCCGAGCGCGTCGGAGGTCTCGGGCTCCCAGGCCAGCGCGGCGTCGTTGAGCGACAGCTTCTCCAAGGCATCGCGGAAGTCCGCGTAGTCATCGTTCTCGATCGGAAAGAGCCCGCAGAAGACCATCGGCTTGACCTCGCGGTAGCCGGGCAGCGCCTCGGTCGCCCCGTTGCGCTTGGTCGTCAGCGTGTCGCCGACCCGCAGCTTGGTGACGTCCTTGATGCCGGTGATGAGGTAGCCGACCTCGCCGGCGGCAAGCTCGCTCACCGGCGTCATCGCCGGCGTGAAGAAGCCGATGTCGTCGATGTCAGCCTCGGTCGACGTCGCGATCGCGCGGATCGCCTCGCCCTTGCGAAAGACGCCGTCGACGACGCGGATATAGGCCACGACGCCGCGGTACTGGTCGAACTGCGAGTCGAAGATCAGCGCGCGCGCCGGAGCGCTGCGATCGCCACCGGGCGCCGGCACGCGCTCGACGAGCTGCTCGAGCACTTCAGTCACGCCCGCCCCGGTCTTGCCGGAGATGATCAGAATCGAGTCAGGGTCCTCGCCGATCAGCTCGGAGACCTCGCCCGCGACGCGCTCGGGCTCGGCGCCCGGCAGGTCGATCTTGTTCAGGCACGGGATCAGCTCGAGCCCGGCTTCGACCGCGAGGTAGGTGTTGGCGACTGTCTGGGCCTCGACGCCCTGGGAGGCGTCGACAACCAGCAGCGCGCCTTCGCACGCGTTCAGCGACCGCGACACCTCGTAGGTGAAATCGACGTGCCCGGGCGTGTCGATGAGGTGCAGCTGATAGGTCTTGCCATCCTTGGCCTCGTAATAGACGCGGACGGCTTGGGACTTGATCGTGATCCCCCGCTCGCGCTCGAGGTCCATCGAGTCCAGCAGCTGCTCGCGCATGTCGCGCGAGGCCACGGTCTGGGTCATCTCCAGGATGCGATCGGCCAGGGTCGACTTCCCGTGGTCGATGTGGGCGATGATCGAGAAGTTGCGGATGAGGCTCTGGTCAGACAAGCGGCCGCCCAGGATATGACGAACGGCTCGCCCAGGGGCTCGCGTTCGTGGCGGCGTTCGCCCAGGAGGCGAAGCCGCGGCCCGAGCAGACCCAGCCGTTGTCGCTAAGCGCGACCGAGACGCCCGAGGATGAGGCGACGCAACTGCTCGGCCTCGGGTAGCCGCATCGCCAGCACGACGTAGGCGTAGACCGCGGTGCCGGCGGTGAGGCCGCCACCGACCGAGATCACCTGGCCGATCAGGCTGCGGCCAAAGAGCCAATCCAGTCCCACCCACGCGACCCATGCCGCGATGCCGAACCAGACGGCCGCGATCACCATGCCCATCACCGCGTGGATCGTGTCGTGCAACTCAAGGTGATTCTCAAGCTCGCGCTTGAGGTAGACGTACTGCGCGCCGGCGAGCGCGAGGTCGGCGATCGCGGTGCCCGCGACGACGCCGCCGATGCCCAGCGGCAACAGCACGATCGAGACGCCGACGTTGACCACCAGGTTGGCGACCGACAAATAGGTCACCGTCCAGGGCTTCTGCAGGCTGAAAAACGACCGCGTGAGAAGCAGGTTGACGCCGCTGAACGGCAGGCTGAACGAGAACCAGAAGAGCGCGGTGGCGACGAGCTCGGTGTCAGCGGCGGTGAACTCCCCGCGCTGGTAGACGAGGCGGATCATCGGGACGGCGAGGACGGCCGTCGCCGCAGCAGCCGGCAACAACATCAAGAAGATCAGGCGCAGGCCATTGCCGATCGTCGCCCGCAGGCCGGCGAGGTCGTGGCGGGCGGCGAGACGGCTGAGCTGGGGGAACAGGACGGTCGCGATCGCGACGCTGAACATCCCCTGCGGGAGCATGTACACGCGGAACGCGGCCTCGATCGCGCGCGGGCCCTCCTCGGAGACGAAGCCCGCGAGGTAGTAGTTGGCCAAGGCGTTAAAGTTGATCAGCCCGAGGCCGAGGGTCACCGGGAGCATCAGCACGAAGACGCGCTTGACGCGCGGGTCGCGCCAGTCAAACGACCACTCGAAGTGGAAGCCGACGGTCTTCAGCACCGGCAGCGCCATCGCGAACTGCACCGCGGTGCCGACCAGGATCCCGATCGCGTAGGCGTACAACTGCTCGTCGCCCTCGAAGAACGGCCGGGCGCCGACCAGGAACACCATGATCACGATGTTCCAGACCAGCGCCGAGAGCGCCGGGATCGTGAAGTGGTCGTAGGCCTGCAGGATCCCGACGACCAGCCCGTTGAGCCCGAGGATCAAGACGATCGGGAACAAGACGCGGCTGAAGCCGACGGCCAATTGATCGGCGGCGTCGGAGAACTTGCCCGGGCTGATCGCCGGTACCAGCCAGCCCGCCGTGACGATGAACAGGATCGTGATGACGGTCAGGACGACCAGGATCACCATGAGCAGCGTCGAGGCCAGGCGGAACGCCTCGCGCTTCTTGCCCTCTTCTTGGAGCTCGGTGAAGATCGGGACGAACGCGGCGCTGAGCGCCGAGTCAGCGAACAGCGAGCGGACGACGTTCGGGATCGCGAAAGCGAAGGTGAAGGCGCTGAAGGCCGGCGTCAGGCCGAAGAACGCCGAGGCCAGCACCTCGCGCATGAGGCCGGCCACCCGGCTGAGCCCGGTAAGGATCGAGAAGATCGCCGTGTTGCGCGCGAAGGAGCGTCGCGGTGGGCGCGGCGACGCATCATCAGAGCGGTCGCCCGCGGGTGGTGCCTCGCTCGTCACTGGGCGCGGATGCTACGGCCCGGACCGGGCGCGTCGGCCCGCGCCGCGCCGCGCGTCTTGGCCCGCTAGAATTGTCCGTCGCTCATGGCGAACATTCACTCGCAGAAGAAGCGCATCCTCCGGGCCGAGCGTGAGCGCCTGGAGAATCGCCGCTACACGTCCACCATCAAGACCTACTTCCGTCGCCTCGAGGCCACGGTTGCCGAAGGGGACGATGCGAAGGCCGACGCCGAGCATCGCGACCTCGTGCAGACGATCGACAAGGCCGTCAAGCGCGGCGCCTTGCATCGCAACACGGGCAGCCGCAAGAAGGCGCGCGCGGCACGCGTGCGCACCGGCGCACCCGCGGCCTAGCTTTGACGCGCGGCGCTCACGCCGCTTCGGAAGTGCCTTGACGGCCCCGATCTTCGGGGCCGTTTCTGCGTTCCAGGAGCCACGCTCGCGCCCGGAGGGTGGGCCTGTTTGCGGACGTATGCCGTCCGCAAACAGGCCCACCGCGCCGAGATCGTGGGACGACGGCCGGGTGGGCCCGTGGCCGGACCCATACCGACCCGAAACAGGCCCACCGGCGTGCGAATCGCGGGTCGCTCAGCGCGAGGAGGCCATGCGGCCGAGAGCGCGGATGGAGGTGGTGTCGTCGTCGAGCTCGCTCATGCCGCGGGTCTGCAACTCGAGGTCGGCGAGGGTCTCGATCGCGCGGCGTAGTGCCTCGGGGTCGGTGGCGCGGGCCTCCTTGATGCGGCGGTCCAACGCCCAGGGACTGCCCTTGGTCGAGGACTTCACCTGCGCGGGTGACTCCCCCGCCTCCAGCCGGTCGGCGATCGCCAGCACCTCGCGCAGGCGACGGGCCATCAGCGGGATCAGCCGTCCGACGGCTTCGCCCTGCTCGCGTAGTTCCAAGAACGAGCGGAAGACAGCGTGGCGATCGCGTGCAACAAGTGAGTCCACGAGGCCCCAGACCTGGATCTCGGCGGAGTCCGCGGCGGCGTCGGTGACGTCCTCGGCTGTCAAGCGCGCGCCCGGGCCGTGTTCGAGCGCGAGCTTCTCCAACTCCCGCAGCAGCCGCTGCTGACGCTCACCGACCTGTGCGACAAGCACCTGCGCCGCGGCGGGCTCGAGGTCGATCCCGAGCCGCTTGGCCTCGGCCAGCACCCACTTGGGCAGCTCGCGCAGCTTGACCGTCGCCTGTTCGATGACATCCCCGCCAGCCTTCGTCACGGCCTTGGCCAGCGCCGGCGGGACCTTCGCGCGGCCATCCTCGCGAGCGAAGAACGCGACGGTCGTGTCCGGCGCGAGATTGGCTAACGCCGGGATGACATGGGTCTCGACCTCGGCCGGCTTCCAGCGCTCCGCACCGTCGACGACGACGAACCGTCGCCCCATCGCGAAGGTCATGGCGCTGAGCGCGAGCCCGACCGCCTCGGGCGTCGAGGCGTCGCCCTCGATGACCTCTAGGCCTCCTGCACCGCTCTCCCCCTCGGCCCTGGCGCGCAGGCCGGCACGCCGCTCGGCGATGCGCCCGTGGTCGTCGCCGTGGATCAGGTACGCGGGCTTCCAGGTCGCCATCGCGGCCAGTGTAGGCGTGGATCCGGTCGCGCCGCGATCCGCGCGCGCGGCACGCGACGAGCTCGGTCATCCCGCGGTCACCATCGCCTGCCCAGCGCGGAGATCGACGCGAACCGCGCCATCGCGATCGGTGCGCTTGACAACTGGCACCGCCATCGCCAGGGCCTGCAGAGTTGTAGGCGTCGGGTGGCCGTAGGTGTTATGAGCGCCGACCTCGATGAGCGCGACGCGTGGGCGCAGGCGCTGCAGCAGCGCCGGGAGGCCTGGGTCGACGCTGCCGTGATGGCTGACCTTGAGGACGTCGACTGGCGGGAGGTCGAGCGGCGCGAGGATCGGCGATTCGGCGTCGGCGGTCAACAGCGCGGTTGCCCCGAACGCCTCGGCGACGGCGACGACCGCGCGGTCATTGGGGTCGGTGCCAGGTGTGGCCGGACCGGCGGACGGCCAGAGGATGCGCAGCGTGAGCGGACCCGCGCGCACGACCTGACCGGCCTGCGCCCCGGTGATGCGCGTGCGTGCGCGTTGTGCGGGTGCGTCGATGGCCACCGAGGTCGGTGAGCGGTCGCCGCCGCGCCCGTCGAGGAGCATGGCCACCGGCAGCGCGGCGAGCACCGCGGGCGCGCCGCCATCGTGGTCGGCCTGCGGATGGGTGACGACGAGCGCGTCGAGCCGGCGGACGCCCGCGACCTTGAGCTTGCCGGCGATGCCTGCGCCGGCAGGCCCGGCATCGACAAGGACCGCATGGCCACCAGCCTGCAGCAGCGTCGCGTCACCTTGGCCGATGTCGAGTGCGGTGACGCGCAGCGTGCCGTCGGGCGGCGGCGCGAGCATGCGCGGTGAGATGAGCGCGGGGCCAAGGGCGGCCGCGACGACGATGAGGATGGCTATGGCAAGCAGCACGCGGCGGCGACCACTGCGCACCTCGCGTGGCATGTCCTCCGTGACTGGTGCCGTCACGAGGACGGAGGCCAGCGCGCAGAGCACGATCAGCGCCGAGAGCGGCAACGTGACCTGCGCGCCCGGCAGCCCGGCCGCCAGCCGCGCGAGACCGACGAGGTAGCCGAGCAGTGGGCCCGTGACGGCCACCAGCGGTGAGGCGAGGACCGGCATGACCTGGCCGACCGCTGCCGCGGCAAGGCCAAGCCACATGATCGGCGCGATAGCGAGGGTCGCGAGGACATTGGCTGGTAGCGCGACGAGCGAGACCCGATCGAAGTGGATGGCGATCAGCGGCGCCGTTGCGAGCGTCGCTGCCAGCGTTACCGCAACAGCCTCGGCGACCGGCGCCGCGACACCACGCTGCCGCAGCCGCTCGCGGGCGGGCCCCGCGACGGTCGCGATCCCGACAACCGCCACGAAGCTGAGCTGCCAACCAGGGTCGGCTGCGGCGCGCGGGTCCAGGACGAGCGTCACCGCCGCGGCGAGCAGCACCGCGTACCACCGTGACGCGGGTCGGCCGGCGAGCGCGGCCGCGATCGTCGCGGCGCCCATCACGCCGGCGCGCTGGATCGACGGCCCTCCGCCGGCCAGCGGGACGTAGAGCGCGATCAACGCCAAGACGACTGTCCAGCGCGCGCGGATCCCGATGCCCGCGACGGCACACAGGCCGAAGGCGAGCGCGGCGAGCAGGGCGACGTTCTGCCCGGAGGCAGCGGTGAGGTGCGTCAAGCTCGCTGCCTTGAAGGCATCGCGCAGGTCGTCGGGCATCGCGGCGTCGTCGCCAAGGACCATCCCGCGGAGCAACGCCGCTTCCGCCAGCGGGAGATGTCCATCAAGAACATGTTCGGCGCGCCGGCGCACGCCGTCGACGACGCCGAGCGCTCCCCCACGGCGGCGGCCGGTCGCGGTCAACTCGCTGGCACGTAACGTCGCGTGAGCGTGCACTGCCTGACCAGCGAGGTCTGGTGGTCGGAGGCCTCCGCGCACGGCGACGATGTCGCCGACGCGCAAGGCATCGATGCTGACCTCGCCCCTCGACACCATCCAACTCGGCACGCGGAGCAGTACCGGCTCGCCGCGCCAGCGGACGAGCGCGCGCCGGCCACCATAGGCGTCGACCCGCAACGGCGCCAGCACCGTCGCCTCCCCCGTCACCGATTCCCCGAAGCTCGCCGCCAGCCGCGTCTGCTCCAGCACCGCCGTGCGCGTCTGCGCCACCCACGCGGCGCCGAGCAGCGCGACGGCCAGCGTCAGCGCCGCCGCGGGACGTCGCACGACCGGGAGCGTCAGAGCCCCAAAGGCCAGCGCCAAGGCCGCGACGACGACGGCTGAGGCCGGCGTCCGCCCGCCGAGCAGGAGACCGGCGACGACAACGGCGAGGAGCACCTGTCGTAGATGGCGCGTGCCCTGGTCGGCCGCGAGGTGCCGCCAGAGGCCGAGACGCGCCCGCATTCGCCGCCTGGCGGCACCTGCCGCGCGACGCCGCGACCAGCCAAGCCCCGGCCAGCTGCCACTCACGTCGCGCCGCCCACGAGCTCCACCGGGCCGCTCACACCGTCACCTGCGCCTTCAGCGCTTCGAGCTTCTTCGGGCCGATCCCCGGGATTTGCGCCAGATCGTCAACCGACGAGAACCCACCGTGCTGCGTGCGGTACTCGAGGATCTTCGCCGCTGTCGCAGGACCGACCCCGTCAAGCGTGTCGAGCTGCTCGGTGGTCGCGGAGTTGAGGTTGATCGGTCCTGACGGCGCGGTGCCCGCGGCAGCACCACCGGCGGCCGCTGCGCCCGCACCACCGTTACCCGCCCCTGCTCCACTGCCTCCCGCTGCCATCGCACGCCGCGGCACCACGATCTGCTGCCCATCGGCGATCTTCGCCGCCAAGTTGATGGCCTGCAGATCCGTGGTACCGCTGGCCCCACCCGCGCGGCGGATCGCATCCTCTACTCGCTGGCCCAGCCGCAGCCGGTAGACACCTGGCCGCCGCACCGCACCGACGACATGCACGGTCGCGCTGCCATCGCGCGCGGGCGCGACCGACACCGACGGCCCGTCCGAAGCGCCAGCCGTCGTTGTCGTTGCCACGCCGCGCCCCGGCACCGGCGCCGTCGACGCCTCGCCATCGGACCGCAGTACCCGCCACCCCAGCAACACCACCAACACGACGCACGCCGCATACGCGGCGAGCTCGGAGCGGCTGAGGTCGAGCATCCGGCCAACCTAGGCCGGGTACTCACAAGCGGGACGCGCGTCCTGTGACGATTTCGTGCAGCAGCTGCGCGGCTTACCCGCGCACCACCACGTTGACGAGCTTGCCCGGCACGACGATCTCCTTGACGACGTCCTTGCCGTCCACGTGCGCGATCACGTTGGGCAGCGCGCGCGCCAACTCCAGCAGCGCATCCTTCGACGCGCCCGTCGGCGCCTCGACACGATCACGCACCTTGCCGTTGACCTGCACGACCAGCTCGAAGGTGTCGGCTTCCAGGTACGCCGAGTCCGCCGCAGGCCACGGCTCCTCCCATACACGGCGGCCGGTCAGCAACATGTAGGCATCGGCCGTCACGTGCGGCGCGAACGGGAACAGCAGCGACGACGCGGTCGCCAGCGCGAAGCGCACTGAGCCTGGATCCGCGTCGCCGCGCTTCTCGGCCGTCACCTCGTTGAAGAGCTCACGCACCGCGGCGATGGCGGTGTTGAACGAGAAGCGCTGGTCCATGTCGTTGGTGACCTTGTCGATCGCCCAGTGCGCCTTGCGGACGATCCGCGCAGCATCGTCGTTCAACGAGTCCGGCAGCGGGTCATCGGGCAACTCCTCGGCGGCCAGCGCCGACGTCCGCCACAACCGCCCTAGGAACCGGTACATGCCCTCGACGCCGCTCTCCGACCAGTCCGCATCCTGATCGGGCGGACCGATGAACAAGATGTATGCCCGAGCCGTGTCGGAGCCGAAGCGATCGACGATCGACGCCGGCGAGACCACGTTGCCTCGGGACTTGGACATCTTCGCCCCGTCCTTGGTGATCATCCCCTGCGTGAACAGGCGTGCGAACGGCTCGTCGGCCTTCAAGTGCCCCATGTCGCGCAAGGCCTTGATGAAGAACCGCGCGTAGAGCAAGTGCAGGATCGCGTGCTCGACGCCGCCGATGTACTGGTCGACCGGCATCCAGTGGTCCAGGACCGCCGGATCCCACGCAGCCGCGTCGTTGTGCGAATCCGTGTAGCGCAGGAAGTACCACGAGGAGTCGACGAACGTGTCCATCGTGTCGGTCTCGCGCCGGGCAGGCGCGCTACACGACGGGCACGGGACGTTGACCCAGTCCTCGGCCGCGGCCAGCGGCGACTTGCCCTTGGGCTTGTAGTCGGTGACATCGGGCAGGACGACGGGCAGGTCGGAGTCCGGCACCGGCACCATCCCGCACTTGTCACAGTGGACGATCGGGATCGGGCAGCCCCAGTAGCGCTGGCGCGACAGCAGCCAATCGCGCAGCCGGTAGTTGACCGACTTGTTGCCCTTGCCTTCGCGATCGAGCCAGTCGACGATCCGCTCGACCGCCTCAGCCTTGTAGAGGCCGTCGAATTCTGGGTGCGAGTTGACCAGCGGACCGTCACCGGTGAACGGCAGCTCATCGCCGCCCTCGGGATCGGCGACCACGCGCTTGACCGGCAAGTCATAGGTCTTCGCGAACGCGAAGTCGCGATCATCGTGGCCCGGCACCGCCATGATCGCGCCCGTGCCGTACTCCATCAACACGTAGTCGGCAACGTACATCGGCAGCAGGTCACCGTTGACGGGATTGACGACATGTCGGCCCAGGAAGACCCCCGTCTTGGGCTTGTCGGCGTCGCCGCGCTCCTCCATCGACTCGCCGGCGGCGTGGTTGACGTATGCGCGCACCTCGTCCTCGCGCCCCGTCCCCGCGATCAACCGCTCGATGTCGGGATGCTCGGGCGCCATCACGAAGAACGTCGCACCGAAGAGCGTGTCTGGCCGCGTCGTGAAGACGGGGTAGTCGATGTTCAGCTCCTCGCAGCGGAACGTGACCTCAGCGCCCTCGGAGCGCCCAATCCAGTTGCGCTGCATGGTCTTGACATGCTCGGGCCAGGCGATGTTGTCAAGGTCATCAACAAGCTGGTCGGCGTAGTCGGTGATCCGGAAGAACCACTGCTCGAGCTGCCGGACCTCGACCTCATGGCCGCAGCGCTCGCAGCGACCGTCGACGACCTGCTCGTTGGCTAGGACGGTCGCGTCGTTGGGACACCACTTGACGGCGGCGTCCTTGCGGTAGGCCAGCCCGCGCTCGAAGAGCTGCAGGAAGATCCACTGCGTCCAGCGGTAGTAGGACGGGTCGTGGGTCGCCAGCTCGCGTGACCAGTCGATCGAGATCCCCCACTCGCGAAACTGCTTCTGGAAGGACTTGATCGCCTCCTCGGTCGACACGCGCGGGTGCTGCCCGGTGCGAATCGCGTGGTTCTCGGCCGGCAGGCCAAAGGCGTCGTAGCCCATCGGGTGCAGGACACGCCGGCCGGTGCGGCGGTGAAAGTGCGCGACCGCGTCACCCACCGAGTAGACCTTGAGATGGCCGATGTGCGGCTCGCCGGACGGATACGGGAGCATCTCCAAGACATAGGACTTCTCGCCCGCGTCGAGAGCCTCTTCATTGGAGACCTCCCACGTGCGTTCCTCAGCCCAGACCCGCTGCCAGCGGGGCTCGATCTCCAACGGGTCGTAACGATGCTCGGCCACGGGCCGCAGGCTACAGCGACGGTCCCGGCCGCCGACCTGTGGGCAAACTCGTACGATCCCGCCCCGTGGGCGAGACCGTCTCTGTCGACGCGCTGCTGCGCGACCCGACCACCGTGGAAATCACCGAGGGCCTGGAGCGCAATCCGGGTTCGGCGCGGCTCGCCGAGCGCGGCTGGCAGCCGCTGTGGTTCGAGATCCGGATCGCGATCGGCGATGAGCACGACCACGAGTTCGTGCACTCGCTGGTCTGGCGCGAGCCCGGGCGTGACGCGCGCGAGGTCGCCAAGGAGGAGCTAGGGCTGGCGTTGGACGAGGCGCTGCGCAACCTGCGCGACCTGGAAGGCCACGACGTCTGGCCGGAGGATGTCGGCGAGCCACGGCTGCGCGTCGAGGTCGCCGAGGCCTAACGCCTGAAGGGCATCTTGCGTTCGCGCGCGAGTAACGGACCTACCATGACGCCCATGGAGGATCAGCCCGCAGAGTCCGAACGGACCGAGCTCGACGAGCTGCTCGCGTCGCTGGGCACCGTGCGGCCGCTGAGCGAGATCTCCGTCGCGTCGTCAAAGGTCGCCGCGATCGTCGAGGCCGCCGAGCGCGCCGCCGAGGATCTGCGGCTGAAGACCGAGGAGAAGGTGCGCGAGCGGATCGCCGAGGCCGATCGCGCTGCCGATCTGCGGGTGGAGGCTGCGGAGGTCGAGGCGCGAGAGCTGGTGGACGCGGCGCGTCGTGAGGCGGCCGCTGTGGAGGCCGATGCGCGCGAGGGTGTGCGGCTGATCCATGAGCGTGCAGCGCAGGCACGGTCGGAAGCCGAAGCGCGGAAGGTTGCCGCGGTCGCGGAGGCTGGTGAGGAGGCCCTGCGGGTGCGCGCCGCTGCGGATGCGTATGCCGAGGAGGCGCAGGCCGATGCCAAGCGCGCGGCGCGGGAGATCATCGCCGAGGCGCATGCGGCGGCCCGCGATGTGCTGCATGACGGGACGACGCTGTCTGGGCATCTGCAGGAGCTGAGCGACTCGCTGCACCGCAACGCAGAGCGGCTGCTCAACGACGTCAAGCTCGCGCACGCGCGGCTGACGGCCGATCTCGATCAGGCGGCGCCGGCGGGCGGAATCGACTCGGCGCCGCGAGCGTCGCGCGGAGACGGTTCGCCATCGGTCTTCCCCGGGTTTGCGTCCAAGCCGGACCCGGTGATCAGCCGCAAGGGCGGCGACGACGACTTCGAGATCCCGGAATTCCTGCCCGGTCGCCGCTAGGCACTCGACGTCATACGGGCTTTCTGGAGGGTCCGGCGCAGGATCGCCGTACGCTCGGACGTTCTGACGGAGCGCCGTGATGGTGCTCTGCCACCAAGGTCAGCGCACTGAGAGGCGGCGCGGAGAGGAAAGCCACGGGATCGTCAGCGTGACCGTGTGCCAGCCGCCGGTGAGGCGGCGGCGGGCGGCTTTGGAAAGGGTGAACGATGTGCGGTTCGTCGTACCGTGGGCGACCCGCAGCGCGCGGGAGGCCAGCGTGGTGTGACCGAGTGCGAGGCGGACGCGGCCGCGGCAGGCACCGCGGTGCATGCGCGGGCAGGTGAGGCTCACCGCCAGGCGGCCGTTGCGGAGGCGCACACGGGCGAGGGACGCCGCGGGCTTGCCGGCGCCCGCAGCGGACGCGCCGCCGATCGCCCCAGCACCGCTCCCCGCCGCCGTTGTTGTCGCAGGAGCGCCGCCGCTCGGCGCCACCGGGGCGCGGTCGCCGTTGGGGCCCGCGAGCGCGACGACCGGGTCCGGCCACGCCGCGTCCTCGGCGGTCGCCGCGGTGACGCGGTGCACCCCGTTGCCAGCTGCGGCGGCCAAAGCGCGCCCGGCAGCATCGAGCGCGACCGCCGTCACCGGGACGCCTTCGTCAACCGACGGCGCGAGGCCGCCGTCGCCAAAGGACGCGTCGAGCTGGCCGTCCGGCGTCAAGCGGATCAGGAAGCCATGGCCCTCCGCATTGCCCTGGCTGTCGGCGACGGCGCGGTACTGACCGCCGAGGATCGCCGCGCCGTTGCGACCGACCGCGAGGTCGTGGACGGACTCGTAGTAGCCCTCGCTCTGTAGTCGCGTGCCGAACGCGCGGGTGAACCACCCGTGGTCGCCGAACGCCGGGTCCGGCTCGCCGGTCGTGAGGCTCACCCGCGCCGCCCAGTTGACGGCGTCGGTGCGCGGGTCGGAGGTCTGAACCACGTCGGCACCAGCGAGGATCGCCTGGTCGCCGGGCGCGAGCGCCGCGGCCATGACGCCGCGGTGACCAGGCAGCGTGAAGCGTGGGCCGGCGTGGCCGTCAGCGTCGAGAATCGCCAGCCCGGCAAGGCTGTTCTCGCTGCCCGATGGATCATCGAATTGACCCACGACGACGATCCGCCCAAGGCGGTCGAGGAAGCCGTCGGTGAGTGCCTGCGCACCCGGATCGACGATGCCGAACGCGCTGTCGAACGCACCGTCGGGGTTCAGCCGGAAGAGGCGGCCGGTCTTGGTCACCACGACGGCGCGCCCCTCGGGTTGCACGAGCAGAGCGACGACCTCGTTGATCGTGGGCGGCAACCCGGCCGAGACGTGCACGATGCCGTCGTCGCCGAACGTGGTGTCGAGCGCACCACTGGCGACGCGGCGCTCGACCACGACCTCCTGTCCCACTGAGTACCCGTCGCCGCGATCGCCACCGGCGATCCAAACGCGCCCGGCCGAGTCGGTGGCCGTCGCTGTCGCCGCGATGGACTCGCCGAAGCGCAGCCCGTCCCGGCTGATGACCGTCCGCTGGCCGCTGCCGCCGTCGCCGAGCCACTGCAGGCCGAACGTCGACCACTCGTACGGCAGCTGTGTGTTCGGATCGGTGCCGTGGACCCGCGCGGAGCCCGTCAGCAGGAGCGTGCCGTCCGCGGTCCGGTTGAGCGCGGCGGGCGAGACCTCCGACGCGACCCTCCCGCCGGAGCCGAAGCCCGGATCGGGTTGTCCGCCATTCGCGGCGGCGCTGCCGCACGCCAGCGTCAACGAGAGCAGTGCGACGGGCGTTCCAAGCGAGAGCTTCCTCATCGGTGGACGGCCTTCCCACCAACACGACACACCATTCCCCGTCGAGGCGCGCTGATTGGCCGCGACTAGTAGCCGGTACAGCAGCTTTGCGGACGAGCAGGAGCTGGCGTTGGCGCTGCTGGAACAGCAAGAGGTCGGCGACTCTCGACCCGCCGCGCGGCCAGTCGCTGACAGCCGCTGGCGGAGTATTCGCGTCCACCACGCGCATCGGGTCGAATCGCCACTCAGGCCCCGCGGCTGTTAAGATGACGGGCGACCTGGGGCCATAGCTCAGCTGGGAGAGCGCCTGCATGGCATGCAGGAGGTCGGGGGTTCGAGCCCCCCTGGCTCCATCGGTACGAAAGACCCGCTTAAGGCGGGTCTTTCGGCGTTCTGACCCTGCCCTGTCGCTAGCCCCGACGGGCCGCTATGGAAACAGGATGGAAACGGCGGGCCTTCGGGGAGCACTTGTCGGCCGCGCGCGATGCGACGGCGACACGCGCGACCTTGTCCGACTATGCGCAACTCAGCGGCGATCCGACGGATCTCGTCGGTGACTTCGCCGCCAGCGACCGCGCAGCGGAGCAAGATCGCTTCCCGGATGAACTGACTCTGCGACTGGCCCCCGGACGCCGAAGATCGCTCCAGCATCGCGCGGACGTCGTCGGGGAGATTGACGGGGGCGTGGCCCAAAGGAGAAGACGCTCCAATGGACGGCGAGAACCCTACCGTCCCCGACCACCTGCGACCCCTGCTCGGCGCTGCCGCCGAGCTGGAGCTAGAGCACGCCACAGACGGGTATTGGTCCACCGACGGAGAGGCGCGCGCCGCCGCGCGTGCCCGTCTGTTTCAGGTCACCCGCATGGCCGAGCATTGGGATGCGGGCACCTGCTCACGCGAAGAGATCGCGACGCTCGCCCGCCTCGCGGTCCCTGAATGCCAGCCCGGCCGCTGGCCGCGCACGCTGGAGGAGGCCGACGACGTGGTCAGGCAAGCCGGCCTGACGCGCGACCTCATCCTGTTTCGTGAGGCGATGGGCGGGATGCCGACACAGGAGGAGATAGACGAACCCCTCTAGACGACTCCGACACATACAACTTGCCCTGTCGGCTGAGAGTTCATCACCGACGATAGAAGTCGGCGGTCCACTCGTACCCCCGGCCGAGGAGGGCTCCGGCTTTGACGTTGTCCTCCTCGAAACGGCTGACTTCTTCTCCGCAGAAGTCGCAGGTGATGTGGCGGCTCATGCGCGCGCTCTCGCGCGTGGTGAACACGGTCCGGGTTGTCCATGGGAGTTTTGGCTCCTCGGGCCATGCCCCCGGCCTGCGCAAACAGGCGCGGGGTTCCCTCACACGCGGAGTTCGTCTGTCGGCCAGGCGCCAAAGACGTCGCGCATCGCGTCACGTCGCTGAGCAAGCTACGATGCTGCGCCGACCGGAATGGAGTCCTCAAATGCGCCGTCTGTTCACCATTTCGCTCACCGTCACCCTCACCTGCCTGGCGCCACTGGCCGGTGCCGCGCACGCCGACGTCCTTACGCTCAGCACGGTCGACCCGCAGGACGCGACCCCAACGGTCTCCGGCCAACCCAACAACCCGGATGTCGCGAACCTCAGAGTCGTCTACGACACCACCGGCACGCTCACGCTGACCGTCTCGTTCTACAACGATCCCGCGGGCACCGACCACTCCCAGAACTACGCGGCTTATGGATCGTTCAGCGTCGGCAAGATCAATGGCGTCGGCAGCACCGCGACATGCTCGACCGCAATCCCCGGCGGCCTTACCGGCCAGCATCACGTCTACAGCGGCTACGGCACATTTTATGACCGCGCCACGGTCAGCGGCATGGATGGCTATCTGAACTTCAACCGCACCGGCGCTGGCATGACGATCACGATCACCGCGACCAGCCCCGCGCTGGCCGGACGCGACTACCAGTGCGTCAGCTACCAACTGCGCGGCAAGCGCTACTCGACGGCCAGCAACCTCAACAGCGACTACGACGCAGGCTGCGACTGCTGGTACCTGGCGACCATCCTGGACGTCGTCGCGCCACACGGCCAGTACGACACCCTCGGGTTCGCGGCCTTTAATGGGTTCGCGATCCCTCCCGCGCCCGCCTGCTCTGACGGCATCGACAACGACGGCAACGGTAAGACCGACTACCCCAACGACAGCTACAGCTGCTCATCCGCTGCCGACAACGACGAATCCTCGACGCAGTGCACCAACGGCAAAGACGACGACGGCAACGGGGCAACCGACCTCGCCGATCAGTACGCGTGCTCGTCGGCAGCCGATAGCGATGAAACCGCACCACAGTGCTCCAATGGCAAGGACGACGACGGCAACGGCGACACCGACTGGCCTCTAGACACGGGCTGCAGCTCGGGCGGAGACCCCACCGAAGCACACACGACGTGCGACAACGGCAAGGACGACGACCATGACGGCCTGAAGGACCTCAAAGACCCAGGCTGTCGCAACAAGAAGAACGGCAGCAGCGAGGCCGACCCCAAGCCGGTCAAGGCAAAGTTCACGCTGAAGGCCAAGGCCCGTCGCAATCACTGCAAGATCGACACCGAAGTCGCCGTCCTGCCCGACCTCGCCCCAGCCAGCCTGTTCACGTTCAAGAAGGTGTCGATCACCGTCAAGGGTCGGGGCTTCAGCAAAACCCGCAAACTGCCGTTGGGTGAGAGCAACGGCTACGTCTTCAAGGTCCGTCGCAACGGCACCTACCGCGTGACCGGCTATTACCCCGGCGACAAGTGGCGCACCCGATCGGTTATCCGGCAGCGCACCGTCCGCGTCCGCGGCTGCTAGGGCCCACGAACGTCACGATGTAGGAAAGCGCCCTGCAGAGGCGCAACACGTGGGGCACGCGACCGTGGGACATCGTGCCCTCGTCGCCATCGTGTGGGGTTCGCCACCGGGCTCCGTCGCGCGCCGGCCTGGTCGACATGCGATCTGCATGTAGCTAGGATGAATCGCATGTCAACGATCCAGGTTCGCAACGTCCCTGAAGATCTTCACCGCCAGCTCAAGGCTCGCGCCGCGCGCCAAGGCCGGTCGCTCTCTGACTATGTGCTCGACGAATTGCGCGTGGCGGCCAACCGTCCGACGATGGGCGAATGGCTCGTTACCGTCGAAGCGCTGCCGGCACCCCTGCACACACCCACGCCGGCAGCCGACGTCTTAGCCGACGAGCGGCCCCGGTGACGCGCCTGGTCGTCGACGCCAGCGCGATCGTCGATCTCTTTGCTGGTGCTCCAAACGCACGGGCCCTTGCCGCGGCGCTCGCGCCCTTTCCCGAGATCGACGTCCCCGAGCACTTCCACGTCGAAGTGATGTCTGCGCTACGCGGCATGCTGCTCCGCGGCGACATCGCCGCCGACCACGCCGAACGAGCACTCCAACTCCTGCCCGAGCTGCGCGTCGTCAGTCACCCCGTCGAACCACTCACCCGAAGCATCTGGTCGATGCGCGACACCCTCACCGCCTACGACGCCGCATACCTCGCCGTAGCCCAGAACATCGACGCCCAACTCCTCACCACCGACCGAGGCTTGGCGGCCGCCGCCCGCCATGACCAACGACTGATCGAGATCATGGCACCGTAAACGGTAAGTGGGTCTAGCGCGCTTGCGACCAAGCGAACCCCTGTAACCACAGTGTCCACTGGACGAGACACTAGCTCGGACCGCAATGCGATACTGAGCGGCCCATCTCCGCAACGAAGCGATGAGACCCTGCTCGGAGCAAAACGTACAAGAAGTTCCACGGTCGCTGAGCTGTCCTGCGCTGGTGAAATCATCCGACGCCGACGACGAGCGGAAATTCGCGGCGATTTGGCTGTATTCGGGCGACCGCAGAGCTAACGTCGCGGCCGTCCGAGTAGTTGGCCCCGACGGTGCGGAAACACCCCGGGGCCTGGCACCGAGGAACGCGGCCCTCGGTACGCGGAGCATCTCGCGCACCCCCGTGCACGGAAGCGCTCTCCCAACCGCCGGGCCTGACGTCGACGCCGTTTCGCGTCGATGCGCCGAATCGAGGGCCGGAAACTGTGTCGTCGAGCTCGCCTATCCGCCGTAGCCGAAGCTGACCTTGCGCTCGCCGCGGGCGCAGAGGAACTCGTAGTCGTCGTCGAACTGATGCACCAGCCGGCAGCGATAGCCACGGTACCTCCGGGACTTCGGTGAGCAGAGCCGGTAGTCGCAACGGCTCGTCAGGTCGGACTTGGAAAGGTGCGCGTCGAAGTCGGCGAGCACCAGCAAACCCGTGCGACAGCGCGCTCCGCCGCTGACGTACAGGTCCCACTGGATGGCCCGCACGCCGTTGTAGAAGATGCGGCAGCCGGGCTGATTGGGGCCGCGGTCCACGACCCGATCACGCAGCCGGCGAGAGACCCACGCCGGCGTGGACGGAACAGCGACGGCTGTCTGCGGGGCGGTTGCCGTCACCGGGGCGGCGTCCTCGTGTCCGACCCCGCACCCGGCGACGACGATCGCAGTCCCTCCCGCCAGCGCCGCCGCCACGATTCGCCTGACACGCCTCACCCGCGCGACGCGACATGGTCGTTGATGGTCTGCTCCTTTTGGCGTGAGGCCGACCTCGGCGTAGATCTCGACGAGTCTCCGAGTACCTCTAGAAATCATTGCGTCCCGCTCTGAGCCCGGGACTCACCATTGCTCCGACAACCCAGCCTCTTCAGCCAGATGGAGGCCGGTACCGCTTCGTCCTCGCCTGGGAGACCGATCGCTGCGGGCACGCGCGCCGAGAGTGTCGACGGGACAGCATGCGCAATACGTACGACTACGTGGAGCGACTGTCCCGCCTTGAGGTGGCGCAACGATGAGGGGAACTGCTTGGTGTTGTCCAAGAGCTTGAAGTAGCAGCTCCCAGCAGCGCTGTCATAGCCCGTTCCGGACACGTCGTAGTTCGAGACGCCGTTAACTGAGACGACAGCGCGATGCCCTGCGGTCAGCTTGTGATTCAGCTTGAAGTACACATCCACGCCGAGGGTTCCGCCGCGATGCGAAACGGCAACCACGAGCGGACGGCGCGCAAACCTCCAAGAGCCGCGGCGGGTCTCGGCGCGGACCGCGTCGTCGGTCGTGTGCGAAGGAACGCGAACCGTCGTAACCGATGCCGGTGCTGTACGTGCCACAACCGCGCCGTTGCCACCGCAACCGGCAGCGCAAACGGTTCCGACGGTCACCGCAATTGCCCACACCCGCTGCATCCGCCGGCGGTAGAACGGGAGTTGCAACGTTCGGAACCTCCCGAGGCAGGTCACTAGACGCAGCCGAGTTGCGCGAGGAAGGGCTGAATTCCTTCGTGGGTGTTCACCCCAGCCAGCGAAGCCACGTGACGGGCGGATGTACGAACGTCGACCGACTTGCGCTTGTTGAAGTACAACGAGACCGTCACGCGCTGACCGTTCCGTGGCTTGACCAGTTGGGGCGAGCTCTCCATGTCGTTTTCGCCGCTATACGACGCCACGTAGCACGCGCGTCCATTGCGGCTGCCGACGCGCGACGGTCCGGCTTCGCTTGGATTGCGGTCGATCCGGAGGTCTGCTCGAGGACGCCGATCCGATCTTGTTGGTAGCGCCTTGTTCAACCGCACCACAACCGCCCATTGCCCACTGCGGCCAGCTTCCGCGTAGTAGGCCACGACTGGTGCTTTGACGAAGCGAAAGGACGTCGCCTGCCGAGCCGCGACCGCAGCAGCCGAGTTCGTGGCGCTCCCGCCTTCGACTTGGCCCGACGAGCTCGCACCGCTCGAGCAGGCCGAGAGCAGAAACGCGGCGACCAGGCCCGGCACTGCGCCCCAGCAGACAGCGCGAGGTGCCATGGGCACGTTCCGCCGCCGCAGCCCCACCGCGAGCAGCATCAACAGGACGACGGTCCGGAAATCACGCACATGCCGCTGAAACGTACGGCCTGGCGCATCGTTACGCCCGCAGTCGCCCGGCCGACGTCAGCGAGATCGCTCGGCGAGCTCGTCGAACAGACGCTGGGCCTGCTCCAGTACCTCGCCGGCCGCTGCCGGCTGGTTCTCCGGCAGCCTGGTGAAGCGGACGAGCTCGACGTCATTCACCAGGTCCCGTAGCCGCTGATCGTCGCCAGGACGGAGATCCGCCAGCTCGTGGGTCAGCCGCTCGAAGGCGTCGTAGACCTCGTCGATCGTGACGCGACCCTCCGCGACCTCGGCTCGCAGCTGCTGCAGCTGCCTGGCGAACGGGGCATTGCTCATCTGGTCATGATCGTCACTACGACGATGGGGGGCTTGTCAGCGTTGATTCGTTGCTCCGCCAAGACCAACGACTGATCGAGATCACTGGGGCCTGAGCGACACCCGAGCGCACAGCGTGCCTACACACCAGAACATGGCGGTTTTCACCGCTTCACGCTAAGGACAACTCTTCGTTTGCCATCACCACGCGGACCTGATATTCAGGACCGCGGGCAGGGTCCGTTCAGCCGTCGTCGAGCGCCGAGGTGCGTCGTGACCAGCAGGGACAGGACCAACATGGTGAAGTCCTACGCGGAATGGATCGCGCCCAGCGGTGGGCTCGAGTCGCTTTCCAGCGTCGATGCGACCGCGCGCGAAGTGCGCCCGCCGCCGTGGGCCACCGATGAGGAGATGGTGCACGCGGTCGAGGCCGTCGCCCGGCTCAACGCCGGGCAGGAGCTCGATCCAATACACGCCGTCGCCATCGAGGCCATCATCTTGCCTCAGGAGCGGCCGGTCGTCGACGTGGTCGGCGGCACGTTCGACACGCCCGGCCCGCCGTTCGACGACCTGGCGACCGGTCAGACGCGGGCAAACATCGAGGCGGCGATTCCGGCGATCGGCCGCATCGACCTGCCTGACCAGCCTTCGCTGCCCTATGGCGGGACCGGCTTCGTCGTCGGCGACGGATTGTTGATGACCAACCGCCACGTCGCCCAGCTCTTCGCGGCCGGCCTCGGCCGTGAGCAGCTGTCGTTCATCAACGGCCAGAGCGCGAAGGTCGACTTCCTCCACGAGCGCGACAACCCCGACGCGCGGTCGTTCCAGATCCAGCGCGTGCCGATGATTCACCCGTACTGGGACATGGCGCTGCTGGCGGTCGAAGGCCTGCGCGACATCACCCCGCTGCACCTGGCGACCGCTGATCCGGGCGACCTCCTCCAGCGCACCGTCGCCGTCATCGGCTACCCGGCGCTGGACCCGCGCAATAACGTCGACCTGCAAAACCGGATCTTTCGCAGCGTCTTCAACGTCAAGCGGATGCAGCCCGGCAAGCTGCGCGAGCGCGCCGACATCGAGAGCTTCCAGCACCCGGTCTCCGCGGTGACGCACGACAGCTCGACGCTCGGTGGCAACTCGGGCTCGGCAGTGATCGACGTGGACTCCGGTCTGGTGGTGGCTCTGCACTTCGGCGGCCTCTACCTGAAGGCCAACTATGCGGTGCCGGCACACGAGCTCGCGCGCGACCGCCGCGTCGTGGAGGCCGGCGTGGCCTTCGACGCCGACGTCGTCGACGCCGGGACGCTGCCGTCCGACAGCTTCTGGGCACAAGCCGATCCCGCAGCGGGCGGCGAAGGGCCGCCGCCGCGAGCCACCGGCTCCGCGACCAGCGCGGCCGATGCACCGCAGCCGCAGCGGCCAGCCTCCAGCGCACCACTGCAGTGGACGGTCCCGCTCGAGCTGACGGTCACCCTGCAGGCCGCGGGCGATCCGCAGCCCAGCACAGCGACGATCACGCCGACCCCGGGCACCGAGGGGCTCGTCGAGCCATTCCACGACGACGCGCTCGCCAAGCGCCATGGCTACGACGACGCTTTCCTCGGCGACGGGTTCGCCGTCCCGGTGCCGAAGGTCCTCGACGAGAGCGTGGCGTCGCGGCCAGACGGCGGCGACGACGGCATCTTGGTGCACTACGAGCACTTCTCCCTGGCAATGCACAAGACACGCCGGCTCGCGCTCTTCACCGCCTCCAACGTCGACGCCGACCCGGCGCGAAAGCGCCCTGAGCCTGGCCGCGACTACAGCCGCAAAGGCCTCACCGGTCTCGGCAAGAACGACCAGGAGAAGTGGTTCACGGATCCGCGCATCCCAGCAAACGAACAGCTGCCGGACCGGTTCTTTACCAAGGACCGCAAGGCGTTCGACAAGGGCCACATCGTGCGCCGCGACGACGTCGCGTGGGGCGCGACCTATGAGGAGGTGCGCCGCGCCAACGGCGACACGTTCCACGTCACCAACTGCTCGCCGCAGATCGCCGACTTCAACCGCTCCAACCAGGAGCACGGCATCTGGGGCCAGCTCGAGAACCTTGTGCTGACCCAGGCCAAGGCCGAGCGTTACTGCCTGCTCGCCGGCCCGGTGCTGGCCGCCGACGACCCGGTCTTCGTCGGCCAGGACGACGACGGCACCGTGCGCGTGCAGATCCCGCGCCGCTTCTTCAAGGTCGTCGTCGCGCGCAACGGTGACGGCAAAGGCGTCGAGGCGTTCGCATTCGTCCTCGAGCAGGACCTCAGTGACACGCCGCTGGAGTTCGCCGTCAGCGCCGAGTGGCGCAGCCGCATGATCTCGATCGCTCAGCTCGAGCGGCGCACCGCCCTGTTGTCGTTCGACCAGTCCCTCCACGACGGCGACCAGATCGACACGCTGAAGGGCGAGGCCATCCAAGCACACCCAGCAGTAGGAAAGGTAAAACGATGAGCACCGTAGATGTCCTCGTCGAGGTCCGGACCGATCAGCATGACGCCCTGGAGCGCTTCGCCGCCGCCTCGGCGTCGATGGCCGTGGCGCACGACCAGGTCCAAGCGATCCTGCCGTCCAACGTGGCGGGCAACCTCAGTTACATGGAGACGACGAAGCCGATCCCGATGTTCGTCGGGCCCGCGGGCGTCGCCGCCGCGCCGCAGCTCGGCGCGCTCAGCGCTTTCGCGACGCCGGTCGAGAGCCCGGACGTCGCCTCGGTGACCCACGTGGTCCCGGTCGAGGTCGACGCCGAGGCGCTCGACGACCTCGCCGCGCGCGAGGACGTGACCGTGTGGCCGAACTCCCCCATTGACCTGATCGCCGCCGGCGCGGTCGACTGTCAGCCCTTCAGGCCGGGCGTCGACATCGACACGATCCGGGGGCTCCTCGGCGTCGAGCAGCTCTTTGACGCCGGCAACCGCGGCTCAGGGATCGTCGTCGGCATCATCGACGAGGGTGTCCACGGCGCGACGTATCCGGTCATCGGGGGCTACAACCGGCCCGGCGGTCTACAGCCGGGCACCGCGCCGATCACCAGCCACGGCTCGATGTGCGCCGCCGACGTCAGCGTCGCCGCGCCAGAAGCCAAGTTGTATGACTACCCGTTCCTCAATCAGCGCAGCAGCAGCGCCATCGCCATGTTCAGCGCCGCGCTCGAACAGCGCCGTCTGGACGGGACGCCGCACCTGCTGTCCAACAGCTGGGGCTTCTATGGCGTCCCGCCTCGCGAGCAGGCACCGAACCACGAGATCTGGGACCTCGACCACCCTCTGCACCGCAAGATCCGCGAGGTCATCGCCTCCGGCGCGCCGGTCGTGTTCGCCGCCGGCAACTGCGGCGGACCATGCGCTGCCGGGAACTGCCAGCCGTCCGGCATTGGCCCGGGCAAATCGATCCATGGCTCCAACAGCCTGGCGGAGGTCATCACCGTCGCCGCGGTCAACCATCTCGGCGAGCGGATCGGTTACTCGTCGCAAGGTCCCGGGATGTTCGAGCGCCAGAAGCCAGACGTCGCCGCCTACTCGCATTTCTTCGGCAACTTCGGCCCGGGCCGCCCCGGTGGCAACGGCGTGCCGTTCGACAACGGAACGTCGGCAGCGTGCCCGGTCGTCTCGGGCGTCGTCGCGCTGCTCTTAAGCGCCAAGCCAGGGAGCACGCCGCCGGACATCCAACAGGCGCTGATTGGCTCAGCTGGGGGCCCGTGGGACCCCGACGTCGGACATGGCGTGATCGACGTCGCCGGCGCCGCAGCCCTGCTGTAGCCTCGGCGGCAGGTGGAGCGCTGGCTCTTGACGATCGCAAAAGACGCTGACCTCGTCGCCCTGCGACGGGATGTCGCCGAGCGTGGCGGCGAGATCGGTCCAGACCCCGCGATCCCGCTCGACCCCGACGAGCAGCTTGTCGAGGCCGACGGCCCCGCCGATCTCCCGCAGCGGCTCGAGGACCACCCCGCGATCCGCAAGGTCAGCCCCGACAGCCCCAAGTTTCCCTACGGGCCTAGCGCCTGACGCGGTAGTGCAGATGGGTGACGCCGCCCTCCCCTTCAAGGGTTCGGGTGCGTTCGAGCTCGATGTGCTCGGGAGCTAGACCGTCAAAAAGGCGGCGGCCCTGGCCGAGCAGCACCGGGATGAGGTGGATCTCGATCTCGTCCAGGACACCAGCAGCGAGCGCGAGCTGCGCGGTGCCAGCTCCGTGGACCAGCACGTTCTTGTCGCCCGCGGCCCGCTTGGCCCCCGCCATCGCGGTCCGAATGTCATCGACGTAGGTCACCAGCGGCCACTGCAGCGCTTCGCTGTCGGGATCACGGCGGCTCAAGATGAAGATCGGCACGCCGTCGTGATGGTCGCCGCTCCAGCCACCAGCCGGCTCAAAGGTCCCCCGGCCCGCGACGACCGCCCCGGTCGCCATGAACTCCTCGACGACCTGGCCGTTGACGCCGGCTGCACGGCCCGAGATCAGCTCGCGATGGTCACCGTCGGCACCCGTGAACACCCACTCGTGCAGCCGCCCCCCGTCATCGCCGAGCCCGTTGTCTGCCCGCTCGTTGGGCCCGGCGATGAACCCGTCGAGCGACATGGACATGTACAGCACGGTTGCAGCCACGGCGTTGCCTTTCCTGGTCATGGTCTCCTCACTGAGACCGTAGGGTGCCGCCAAACTCATCGCCCACTACCCTCCGGCACCGATGGTCGCGCCCTCCCCACCGAACGCCACGGTCGGGATCGAGCCGATGGGGTCGCACTTCGTCGTGATGACCGTGCCGGGCGACGGCCTGGCCGGCGCGCTCACAACGCTCCCCCACGTCCTGCGCGATCCCATCCGTGAGCCGCATCGCTGGAGCGCGCCAGCCGTGCCGGTCGTTGCGCGCGCCGTGCGGTCGCTCATCGCAATGCACCCCTCGATCGAGGTCGAGCCGCCCGCTGAACGGCTACTGATCGCCGTCGAGCAGCTGCCCGAAGACGCGACGGCAGTCGCGCACTTCTGCGAGCACAAGCCCGGCGTGCCCGGCGTCGTCATCGCGATGGAGCCCGACCGCGAGCTGCGCGCCGCCTTCACCCAGCTGCCCGAGCGCCGCCACGACCCGGTGCTCGACCGCTTCTGGATCCCCGCGCGCGAGGCGCCGCTGGAGGCGCTCGGCGACGAGCTCGACCGCATCGCAACGCTCACCGCCACCCCCGAGGTCCGCAAGCGCGTCGGCCGCTACGAGCAGCCGTCGCTCTCGCACGCCGCGGTCGTCGACGTCGCTCACCGGTGTGACGTGGCCGTCGTGGAGAGCCCAGCGGGCGAGGTCGGCCTGCGCCTCTGCCGTCGCTGTCACCCGGAGCTGGAGCCCGACCTCACCCCGCTCGGCCTCGTCACACGCACGTTCGACTCGTGGTGGGTGTCGATCCATGGCGACGGCGGGCTGCGCGCGCTGCTCGAAGCTCGCCCAGAACTTCAGGGCGGCAACGACGTCCTTGCCGCCCTCGATGACGCAGCGCGCCACGCCGGCGCCGCCGACGCGCTCGAAGCGCTCTCGTCCGCCGAGGATGGTCGGACAGCGATCGACGGCCTGACCGCGCCGCTGCGCCCGTTTCAGGGCGCGGCCGTCGACTACGCGCTGCGCGCTCGCCGGACGTTCCTGTCCGACGAGCCCGGCCTGGGCAAGACGATCCAGGCGCTCGCGACGCTCGAAGCCGCCAACGCCTACCCCACGCTCATCGTCGCGCCCGCCTCGCTGCGTCTCAACTGGCTGCGCGAGGCCGAGCGCTGGCTGCCGCACCGCACGTGCGCGGGGCTGAGCGGCGGGGACGCCATCGGTGCCTACGACATCTCCGTCGCCAGCTACGAGATCACCCATACCTTGGTCGACGGCGCGATCGCCACCCCGCCTCACGCGCTCGTCCTCGACGAATCTCACTTCTGCAAGAACCCCACAGCGCGTCGCACGCAGGCCGTCACCGCGATCGCCGACGCCCTGCCCGACGAGGCCATCGTCCTGCTGCTTTCCGGGACGCCGGTGCTCAACCGCCCCGAGGAGCTCGCGCCGCAGCTGAAGATCCTCGGCCGCCTCGACGCGATCGGCGGCGCGCGGCGCTTTGCCCGCGTCTACGCCCGCGGCCAGGAGCTCAACACGCTCAACCGTCGCCTGCGCCGGACCTGCTTCGTCCGCCGCCGCAAGGCCGACGTTCTGCGCCACCTCCCGGCCAAACAGCGCGTGATCGTCCCGGTCGCCATCGCCAACAACGGTGAGTACCGGGCCGCGCAAACCGATGTCGCCCGGTGGGTCCGGGCCCAAGCCGAGGCCGACGAGGCGTTCATGCGCGAGATCGCGGGTCTGGATGACGACGCCCGCGCCGCCGCGATCCGCGAGCGCGGCCGCGACGCCGAGCAGCGCGCCCGCCGCGCCCAGGCGCTGGTCCGGATCACGCAGCTGGCGCTGATCGCCGCACGCGGCAAGCTCGACGGCGCCAAGGAGTGGATCACCAACTTCATCGAGACCGGTGAGAAGTTGGTGGTCTTCACCCGCCACCGCGAGATCGGCGACGCGTTGTTGGAGGCCTTCCCCGGCGCAGCCTGCGCGACGGGTCGCCTCGATGCCGACGGCCGTGCCGCCGAGGTCGAGCGCTTTCAGTCAGACGACGCCTGCCGGCTGATCATCTGCTCGCTCGACGCGGCGGGCGTCGGGCTGACGATGACCGCAGCCTCCAACGTTGCCTTCGTGGAGCTGGGCTGGACGCCGGCCGCCCACGACCAGGCCGAAGATCGCGTGCACCGCATCGGTCAGGAGGAGGCCGTCACCGCCTGGTACCTGCTCGCCGCCGACACGATCGACGAGCAGATCGCGGCCGTGATCGACCGCAAGCGCGCACTGGTCCGCGCCGCGACCGACGGCGCGCCCGCAGGTCAGGAGGCGGTACTCGACGAGCTGCTGGACTGGCTCTCGGAGGACAGCGGGGCGCAGCGTTACTCAGCCTGATGCCACGGACCATCCGTGGACCGCTGCCGGAACCCCTGTGCCCGCGCCGTCCGCGCGGCCTCGCGGGACTCCTCGGCTACCTCGCGTTGATGCTCCTCGGCCTCATAGTCTCCCGCGGCGGCGTAAAGGTCGGCTCGTTCGTCGGCGATTCTGGCGGACTCCTCAAGGGCATCGGCTGCCCGCTCGAGCTCGGAGGCGCGCCGCAAGCGACCGGCGGGTGCTGTGGCGGGCGCGGCGATGGCGAGCACGCCGATGACGTCGCGATCATCGTTGCGCACCGGCACCGCCTCGACCGTGTAGGTGTGGCCGTAGCTGGTGAAGGAGAACTGGCCGCGCTCGCCTTCGAGGGCCGCGCCGTAGTGATCGACGCTGAGGCGCAGCACGTGCTTCGGACACTCGAAGAGATCGGGCACGCAGCGCCCGACGAAGAGCGCTTCCTCGATCCAGGGCAGTCGCAGGATCGACTCGCCCTCGGCTCCCCGGATCAGCAGATCCCGATCCATGAGGAACGTGGTCGGGTCGTAGGATCGCCGCGGGCGAGGCCGATAGGCGACCCGCCCGGCCAGGAAGCCCAATGCCAGCATGGTGCTCGGCGCCTCGACGGAGGTCAGCCCCTCGACCAGGCGCACAAGGTCGTCTGACACGCCGTCAAAGCGCTCGAGGCCATCGAGGTCGAGGCCCATCGCCTGTAACGCCGCGTCAGCCCCTCCATGCTCTTGCGCCAGCGCCAGCGCGGTCACGAGAGCAGATGATGGGGTCGCGTTCCAGTCCATGCGAGATTCCGAGTCGAGCGCTTGGTGCGCAGTCTAGAGCGGCTCAACCGCCTTGCAAGGGAAACATTTTCGTCGGCCATGCCGCACGTTGTGACGACATGGGGGTCCCCGAAACGGATGAACGCCGTGTGTGTTTGGTCCGCGCACCAACCCTGGCGATACATAAGCAAGGCTGCGGGTACAACCTAGGGTGAGCAGAGGAGTTACCCCCTATCTGCCTGTGCATCCGGGGTTCAATTCATAGATTTGGCGTCGTGTTATTCGTGCACGCGCCTGCATCTCAACCTGTTAGAACGATGATGTCCGACGCGTGAGCAGGGGGGCCTCGCGGCCCTTCACGCGTTTCCCATAGGCCTTTCCGAGCTGCGCCGCTCCTTGGTGCCGGCTCGGTGTCCCGAACCGTTCCCATCGGAGGCTTTTTCGTGCCTTTTTCTAGACGCTTGCGCGTTGCGCTGCTCGCTGCGTGCGTGCTCAGTCCCACGTTCCTGGTTGCCGGTCTCGCATCTGCGGCAACCGTCCCCCTCAATGGCCGGACCTTTGACGCTGCCTGCAGTGCAGCGGCCGCCGGCGACACCATCACCGTCCCGGCCGGCACCTACAGCTCCCAGACGATCCGCTGCACCAAGGCCGTGACGATCAAGGGCGCGGGCTTGTCAACACGAGTCCAGTACCTGGCCTTCAGCAATGCCAACGGCCCGACCGTTACCGACGTGCGCCTGGGTGGCATGGAGTCAAAAGCCAGCCGCAGCGTGGCGGTCAAGCGCGCGACGATCAACAACCAGACCTACATCGAGGCAACGACCGGATTGTTGTTGGACCACATCGTGTGGGAGCCCGAGAGCTCCTCGACGTCATGGGGCAACGGCGACATGGTCGACATCTACCCCGACCGCAACGACGCCGCCAGCCACGACATCACGATCCAGGACAGCATCCTGCACGGCTTGCGCTCCCCGACCTCGACAGCCCATCCGGACGCGATCCAGACCTACAACCGTGGTCAGTCACACACGGGCATCAAGATCCTGCGCAACAAGTTCTATGACAACGAATGCATCAATATCCGGTCCAACCCGGGTGACGAGCTGACGCTGGAGAACAACGTCTTCGGCGACGCCTACCGGGGCATCTCGGGCTGCGGCTACTACGCGATCGACGTCGGCTACGCCAACGTCGTGGCGCGCAACAACACGTTCCCGGGCATCCAAGAGGTGCAGCAGACACCGACGGTCAGCGGCCTCCACCAGACGTGGATCGGCAATGCCGGCGTCGGCTTCTCCGCTGGTTGCGGCAGCGGCGGTGCTGCCGGCGCCACCATGAGCTACAACGTGTGGACCGGCCAGAAATGCGGCACGACCGACAAACAGGTCAACTCGCTAAAGGTCAACAGCGACGGGACGCTTCAGTCCGGCAGCCCGCTGCTGGACGCCGGCAGCAAGGCCTCCTTCCCGGCCACAGACGTCCTCGGCAAGGCCCGTTACGCCGGGCTGGCTCCCGACGCGGGCGCTTTCGAGAGCGGGACGGCCACGGCGCCCCCGGCCGACACGACCGCTCCCGTGACGACGATCACCGCGGCGCCGCCTAACAGCACCGCAACCACCGCGTCAGTGGCGTTCAGCTCCAACGAAGCGGGCAGCACCTTCCAGTGCAAGCTCGACAGCGCGGCGTTCGCCGCCTGCACGTCACCGAAGGCCTACAGCGCGCTGGGCGCCGGCTCGCACACGGTGAGTGTCCGGGCGATCGACGCCGCCGGCAACATCGACGCCACGCCTGCCGTGGCCACGTGGACCGTCAGCGCGCCCGTCTCGGGCCTCGTTGCAGCCTACGGGTTCAACGACAACTCGGCCACCACGGCCCGGGACTCGTCGGGCAACGGCCTGACCGGGACCGTGTCAGGCGCCATGTCGACCCAATGGGGCAAGTTCGGTCGAGCGCTGTCCTTCGACGGTGACAGAGATCAAGTCACCGTTGCTGACAACAGCCGCTTGGACCTCACCAACGGCATGACGCTCGAGGCCTGGGTCGTGCCGTCCACGAGCACGGGCTGGCGCACGATCCTGGCCAAGGAGCAGACCGACGGCATCGTCTACGGTCTCTTCAACTCCAGTGGCACCAACCAGCCGGCGGCGAACGTGTTCACCACCAGCGCGCGCGACACCCGCGGCACCGCCGCGCTCACGACCACGGCGTGGACGCACCTAGCCGCGACCTACAACGGCTCGACGCTGACGCTCTACGTCAACGGCGTCGTCGCCTCCTCGCGAGCAACCACCGGCTCGCTGCGCACCAGCACCGGCATCCTGCGCTTCGGCGGCATGGTGCCGGCGGGCGGGTGGTTCGCGGGCCGGATGGACGAGGTCCGGATCTACAACAAGGCGCTCACCGCCGCGCAGATCCAGAGCGACATGCGGGTCGCGATCTCCTAGCCGCACTGCAGCTCCCCGGCGTCTCCCACCGCCGCTCGCGTCCCCCGTGACGCGAGCGGCGGTCGCCGCGGGACTGCCGCGGCCTCAGATCAGTCCCGCGTACCAGCCACCGAAGAGGATCCCCGCCACGGCCATGGCCGGCATGCCGACCGTGGCTTGGGCGCGAGCCATACGCGGCGTCGCGAGGAGGCGGCCGTAGAACGCGGTGCAGAGTGCCATCGACAGCGCGCTCATCGGTGCGAAGAGCGCGAGCGCGAGCAGCGCGGTGCCCGCCGACGGCAGCGTGGTGAGCAGGAGCAGGACGATTGCGCCTGTGCCGCCGAGGCCGTGCAGCGCGCCGATGGCGACACTCTGGTGCGGTGACCGGGAACCGTCGGCGGTGTGGGCTCCAATTGCCGGGCGGCGCCACCAGCGCACGAGGACCCGGAGCGCGAGCGCGATGATCAGGACGCCGACGAGGCGCTCGGCGGCGCGCTCCAGCCACGTGGGCAGTTCGGCGTCGAGCAGGATCAGCGGTGTGCCGGCGGCGACCAGGACGGTCGCATGGCCCACGCCCCAGGCAGCACCGAGGCGCGCGGCACGCCGCGGGCCTGCTTGGTCCCCGGCGACCAGCGCCGTCACCGCCGCAAGATGGTCCGGGTCGGTCGCGTGACGCAGGCCCAGCAGCCCGGCGAGCAACAGTACAACCGGCCAACCCGCGTCGGCCAAGCCACCGGAGAGCCAATGATCAATGGTCTCCAGCGGTTGATAGAGCCAGTCGAAGCTCATCGGGCGTTCCTTCCTCGGTGGTCGTTCGTCGCAGAACAGCTCGGCGCGCCACCGCGCCTGCAGCGCGACGGATCGTGCCAGGACTGGCGAGTTCGCGCGCGTCGTCTCCACGCGCACGAGATCCGGATCGCTTTGACCCCGATAGTCGGGGCGAAAACGCCCCGGTCCTCGCATCGAGGGTCCGTGTCGTCGACATCGACAACGCGAATTGCGACCCCGGCGCCAGCGGATGACAAGCTAACGCCGCGAGTCCCGACCCCGCTCACTCTCTCGGTGCCGACAGACCACGCGACACGCCGCGATCACGTTCGCGTTGAGCGCCCAAACGCCCGCACCAGAGTTGTTGGTGTGGTCGATCAGCCACGAGAGTGCAACGAGGCCGGTTCCCGACCCTGCCGGACAGCAGGTGCAAGTTTCTTGCTTTCCGGAGCGCTGCGGGCGAGCATGGGCCATGGCGCTCGACACCCGCAGCAGCCCGCGGCCCTGGCATGCCCTGCCGACCGATCTCGGCGCGCTCGTCTGCGCGGCGATCCCGGCGATCGCCGACGAGCTCGTCAAGGTGCTCGGCCCTGCCATCCCCGTCTACCGGACTCTGGACGGGCCGTTCGGTCGCGATGTCGTCGCGGCGGTCGCCGATGCGCTGCACGACTTCGCAACGGTCATCGAGCATCGGCCGCCGACCGTCGGCGCCAATCGAGCGCTGTACGTCGCAGTGGGCGAGCGCTGGTATCGCTCCGGCCACAGCCTCGATGACCTGCAGTCGGGCTACCACCTCGGCGCGCGCGTGGTCTGGCGCCGGATTGCCGCGGTCGCCACCGAGGCGTGCGCTGAGGCCGAGACGGTGGCGGTCTTGGCCGACTCCCTGTTCGCCTATCTCGACGAGATCGCGGCGGTCACGGTCGAGGGCTTCGTCGCCGCGCAGGCCGCGGCGGCCGGCGAGCACGAGCGCCGGCGTGCGCAGCTCGTCGCAACGCTGGTCGCCGATCCGGCACCCGAGCGCGCCGTCCTGGAACGCACTGCGGCCGACGCCGCATGGGCGCTGCCGCGGACGGTGGCGGTCGTGGCACTCGGTGCCGGCCACGGCGGCCTGCGCGATCGACGGCTGCCCAGCGACCTGCTGATCGGGAGCATCGATGGCACCGCATGCCTGATCTTCCCCGACCCCGACGGTCCCGGGCGCCACCAGCAGCTCGATGTCGCGCTGCGAGGACATGCCGCGGCGCTAGGGCCGGCCGTTGCCGTTGAACAGGCGGCACGCAGCTGGTCGCGCGCCCGCGCGCTGTGGCGCTTGGTTGATACCGCAGTGCCCGGTCTCCGGGCCGCCGACGACCATCTGTTGGAGCTCTTGCTCGCCGAGGACCCGTCGCTGGTCGACGACCTCGCGCGGCTGCGCTTCGGGCCGCTCACCGCGCTTGCGCCGCGCTCCCGCGAGCGGCTGGAGTCCACCCTGCTCGCCTACCTCCGCCACCGTGGCAACGGTCCCCGGATGGCCTTCGACCTCCACGTCCATCCGCAAACCGTGCGCTACCGCCTCACTCGCCTGCGCGAGCTGCTGGGCGTGGCGCTCGACGACCCCGAAGCGCGCTTCGAGCTCGAGGTCGTGCTGCGCGCTCGCCGCGCAGCACGCCCGTGAGCCGCGAAAATCGCCGCTAGGCGATTCTTCGCTGGCTGATCGCCCTCTGGGCGATCAGCCGATCACCGACCGAACCAGCGGCTCGTAGCCCGACTTGTGCCCGGTGCGATTGGGGTGGTAGCTGTCGCCGACCGGGTTCGAAAGGCCGTTGAGCCACTCCGTCGACGAGCACACCGCGTGACCCGTGAACGACGGGATCGCATCCTTGAACGTGAACCCGGCAGCCGCCGCCCGCGCTGCCGTCACGTTCTTCAACAAGTCGGCCGTCGCGTTGAGCCTGTTCATCTCATCGGTGCTGAAGAACGTCCCCGCGTTGCAGTCCACGCCCATGAATAGGCGCGGGTAACCGAGGACCACGACGGTCGCGCTGGGCGCCCTCGTCCTGATCTGCGAGTAGACGTTGTTGAGCTGCGCCGGCAGCGTGTTGTTGATGTAGTTCTGCGCCGTCGTGATGTTGCTGTTGCAGCTCACCAGCGGCAACGCGCACTGCGTGATGACGCTCGAGAAGCCGGCGTCATTGCCGCCGATCGTGATCGTCACGATGTTGGTCGACGCGTTCAGCGACGACACCTGGTTGGCGAGCACGTCGCCCGTCTTGGCTCCCGAGCACGCCACGAACGTGAGCGTCGTGTTGGGCCGGTCGGCCTTGATTAGCGCCGGGTAGGCGTATGGGCCGCGCTGGCAACCCGAGTTCAGGGAGTAGTCCCGCGTTCCCGTTCCCGACGAGTAGCTGTCGCCCAGGGCGACGTAATTGTCGGCAGATGCCGCCGCGGTGACCCCACCGCTGCACGCACCCACGACCATGACGACTCCAACGAGCCGCCGCATGTTGAACCGCACCTTTTCTCCTCCTGTCGACTGCCGTTTGGCGGCCGACCCTATGTCGCCACACCACGCACGATCTTGGGTCGCGCAGGGGCAATCAGGAGTGAGAAGTTGTCACCGGGAGCACAAGTGCCAACCGGCAGGTGGCGGTTGGCCGGCTAGCGCTGCGGCACCTCTTCGAGCTCGACGTCCAGCCGCGGGACGTCGCCCCAGAGCTGCTCGAGACGGTAGAACTCGCGGACCTCGGGGACGAAGACGTGGACGACGATGTCGAAGTAGTCCATGAGGATCCAGCGCGACTCACTGACGCCCTCGACGCGGCGCGGGAACCGGCCATGGTCCTTCTTGAGGCCTTCGTGGATCGCGTCGTGGATCGCCTTGGCCTGGCGATCGCTGTTGCCCGAGCAGACGACGAAGAAGTCGGTGTAGCTCGACACGCCGCGCAGGTCCAGCACGGTCAGGTCGACGGCCTTCTTGTCGGCGGCGTAGGAGGCCGCGAGCTGCGCGAGGCGCTCGGGGCTCAGGTCTTCTTCTGGCGACTGGGGATCAGACATCTGAATGGTTTGGTTGGGCAAGAGGACGCTTCCTCCATGGTCATGCTGATGGTGATGGGGTCCCGACCGGGCTCCGGTAGAGCCCGTGCTGTGCGATGTACGTGGCGACCGCTTCAGGCACCAGGTACCGGATCGGATGCCCGGCGGCCACCCGCCGCCGGACCAACGAGGACGAGAGGTCGATGCGCGGCAGGTCGAAGAACTCGACCTGCTCGACGGCGCCGGGGATCGTCGCCAGCCGTTCCAGGATATCGGCCCGCCGCGCACCGTTGCGCTCGGCTACCGCGAGGCGTGCCAGAGCCACGACCTCCGCGGGCTCGCGCCACGTCGGGAGGCTGGAGGCCATGTCGCCTCCGACGATGAACGTCAGGTCGACTCCCGGGTACGTGGCATGCAGTGCCCGAAGGGTATCGGCCGTGTAGGACGCCCCTCCGCGTTGCACCTCGAGGTCGGACACCGCGAGGCGGTCGTCACCTGTGACCGCCAGCCGACAGAGCTCCAGCCGGACCTCCGGCCCGGGGTCGTCGGCGGCGTCCTTGTGCGGCGGCGTGGCGACCGGCATCAGCAGGACCCGGTCCAACCCGAGCTGGTCGTAGGCCTCTTGAGCGGCCAGCAGGTGCGCGAGATGCGGCGGGTTGAACGTCCCACCGAGAATGCCGAGGCGATCACCCGAAGCAATCGCCATCGGGTCAACCGCGGACGTGCCCGTCTCCCCGCACGACGTACTTGAACGAGCACAGCTCGCGCAGGCCGATCGGGCCACGCGCGTGGAGCTTCTGGGTGGAGTTACCGATCTCGGCGCCGAACCCGAACTCGCCGCCATCGGTGAAGCGCGTTGAGGCATTGACGTAGACGCACGCGGCGTCTACGCCGAGCTCGAACGCGCGCGCCGCCGGGTAGCTGCCCGTGATGATTGCCTCGGAGTGGCCAGAGCCGTGGCGGTTGACGTGGTCGACGGCCTCCTCGACGGAGTCCACGACGCCCACCGCGAGGACCAGGGCCAGGAACTCGGTGTCCCAGTCGGCATCGGTGGCCGGCGTGACCGCGCCATCGAGGGCGCGCACGCGCTCGTCGCCGCGCAGCTCGACGCCCGCGTCGCGCAACGCGGCGAGTGCCCCCGGCAGGAACGCGCCCGCGATGTCTTCGTGGACCAGCAGCGTCTCGGCCGCATTGCAGACGCCGGGACGCTGCGTCTTGGCGTTGATGATGATCTCGCGCGCCATGTCGAGGTCAGCAGCCGCGTCGACGTAGACGTGGCAGTTGCCCGACGCGGCGAAGATCATCGGGACGGTGGCGACCTCGGTGAGCGCCTTCTTGAGCCCCTCGCCCCCGCGCGGGATGATCAGGTCGACGAGCTCGTCCTGGGTCGCCAGCTCAGCGAGCTCCTCACGCCCACCGCCGGCGACGAGGCCGATCGCATCGTCGGGCGCATGCTCGGCGGCGATCGCGGCAAGGATCGCGTTGGAGTGCGCCGCGCTCGACGAGCCTCGCAGCACGATCGCGTTGCCCGACTTCAGGCACAGCGCGGCAGCGTCGATCGTGACGTTCGGCCGCGCCTCGTAGACCACCGCGACGACGCCGAGCGGCGTCCGCGTCTTGGCGACGTCAAGGCCATTGGGGAGCCGAAATCCGTCGATGGCCTCGCCAACAGGATCCGGCAGCGCGGCGATGTCGCGCACCTGCGCGGCGATTGCGGCGATCCGCTCGGGATCCAGCAGCAGCCGATCCTGCAACGCGTCGGAGAGCCCCGCCTCGCGCCCGGCCTCTAGGTCGCGCGCGTTGGCGTCGAGGATCTCGACCGTCCGCGCCTCCAACGCATCCGCGATCGCCAGCAGCGCGGCATCCTTCTCGGCTGTCGGCAACATGGCCAGACGGCGGGACGCGGCACGGGCGGCACTGCAGATGTCGGTCACGGAGGCGACGGAGACGGCCATGCCGAAAGGGTAACGGCCGGAATGTCACGCATCTGTGTTGGATCGTGAAGATCCCGTGCAGAAGCCACACCAAGACGGTGCCGGCCGGCCGCGGCCGAGCCTCAGGCCAGTACGAAGTAGTCCCGATGCACCGCTTCCTCCGCCGCCCGTGGCAGCACCTCGCGCACTTGTGCCGACTGCAGGCCTTGCACGCGGCGCAGCTCGCCGGCCGAGAGCGTGACGATGCCCTTGCCGAGCAGGGTGCGGTCGCCGGCAGCGTGGACTTCGACGGCGTCACCGCGCGCGAAGGCGCCGGTGACATCGACCACGCCGACCGGCAGCAGCGACGTGCCACCCTCGCGCAGTGCGCGGGCGGCGCCCGCATCAACGACGATCGTGCCTGCGGCAGGCTTGGCGTAACGCAGCCAGAGCTTGAAGGAAGAGATGCCCAGCGCGCGCGCGGGGAAGTGGGTGCCCTCGTCGGTCGCGCCCGCCAGCACGGCACCGAGCGCCTCGTGACGCAGACCGTTGACGATCGCGGCGGGGATGCCGGCCGCCGTCGCCATCTCGGCCGCGACGACCTTGGAGCGCATGCCGCCAGAGCCCAGCGCCGAGGTCGAGTCGCCGATCGACGCTTGTGCCTCCAGCGTCGCGAAGTCGGTGATCTCGCGCACGATCGACGCGCTCGGATCGGTCCGCGGGTCCGCGGTGTAGACACCGTCGACGCCGGTCAGCAGGAGCAGCTTGTCGGCCTCGACCAGGATCGCGACCTGCGCGGCGAGGAAGTCGTTGTCGCCGAAGGTGATCTCGTCGGTCGCGGTCGTGTCGTTCTCGTTGATGATCGGGACGACACCCCAGTCCAGCAGCCGCCGCAGCGCTTGGCGCGCGTTGAGGTAGTGCGTGCGGTGGCTGAGGTCGAAGAAGGTCAGCAGCACCTGTGCGGCGGTGACGCCGCGCGCGGCTAGCAGCTCGTCGTAGAAGCGAAACAGCCGCCCCTGCCCCACCGCGCTGGCAGCCTGCAGGTCCTCGATCGCGCTCGGCCGACCCGCAATGCCCATCGTGTCGAGCCCGCGGACGATCGCGCCCGAGCTGACGATGACGACGTCGTCGCCGGCCGCGCGCCGCATGGCGACCTCGTCGCAGATCGCCGCGAGCACCTCGACGCGGAGCGTGCCGTCGTCGCCGGCGGTGATCCCGGAGCCGAGCTTGATGACGTGGCGTGCCATGCGGCGGCGAAGCCTACGGGGCTAGGACGGATCCAGCTCGAAGACGATGCCGCCGATCTCCACATCGTCACCCGGCTCGAAGCCGTGGGCTTCCAGCGCGCGGATGACGCCCATGCGATGCAGGCGGCGCTCGACGTGCGCGAGCGCGTCCATGTTCTCCATGTCGTGGCGGGCGATGAGGCGGTCGACGCCCTCGCCGGCCACGCGCCACAGGCCGTCCTCGACCAGCTCGACCTCGAACTCCTTGGCGCGGCGACGGTCCGCGGCCGGGCGGAAGACGCGATGCTCTTCCAGCGCCTCGTCTGCCCCGAGGCCCGGCGGCAGCGGCGCGTCGACGAGCACGGGAACACGACGAAACAGCTCGGCTTTGAGCTCGTCAAGGCCCAGGCCCGTCGCCGAGGAGGTGATCAGCACCGGCGTTGGCTCGACCGGCTCTTCCCACTCCTCCAGCTCGGGCAGCTCGGCGGCGAAGCGCTCACGCCAGACCTGCGCGGTGACCTCGGCCTCTTCCGGCGAGACGAGGTCGGCCTTGGAGAGAGCCAGGATCCGCGGCAGCGTCGCGAGCCGTTCGTCGTACTCGGCGAGCTCGCGCTCGATCGTCGCGTAGTTCTCCTCCGGGTCGCTGCCGTCCAGCGGCGCGAGGTCGAGGACATGCACAAGCAGCCGCGTGCGCTCAACGTGCGCGAGGAACTCGTGGCCGAGACCTGCGCCGTCCGAGGCTCCCTCGATGAGGCCCGGGATGTCGGCGAGTACGAGCTGGCGGTCGTCGCCGTCGAGCGTGCCGAGGATCGGCTCCAGCGTGGTGAAGGGGTAGTTGGCGACCTTCGGCGCGGCGCGCGTCATCCGGCCCAACATGGAGGACTTGCCCGCGTTGGGCAGACCGACGAGGCCGACGTCGGCCAGGAGCTTGAGCTGCAGGTCGAGCCAGCTCTCGGCACCATCCAACCCGCGCTCGGCAAAGGTCGGCGACTGGTGGGTCGCACCCGCGAACTTCTTGTTGCCGCGGCCGCCGGAGCCGCCCTTGGCGACAGTGACGCGCGTGCCAGGAACGACAAGGTCATGCAGGATCGTGCCGGTCTCGTCAATCACCTGCGTGCCCGGCGGGACGCGGACGATCAGGTCCTCGCCGTCGGCACCATGGCGCTGGTTGCCCTCGCCGTGGCGGCCGCGCCCGGCCTTGTAGTGGGCACGGCGCTTGAAGGACTGCAGGTCGCGAAACGAGTCGTCGCAGAGCAGCACGACGGCACCGCCGTGCCCGCCGTCTCCGCCGTCGGGTCCGCCCTTGGGCACGTGCGCCTCCCGGCGGAAGCTCATGCACCCGTTCCCGCCGCCGCCCGCCTGGACGAAGATGCGTGCCTTGTCGTACAGCATGTGTGCCTGAGAAGGTAGCCGGACATGTCCGACGACCCCATCGCGGTTCGGGCTCGACGCTAGTTCGCGGCGGGCTGCGCGGCGATGGCCAGGGCCTCACGGGCCGCGGCCGCAACAGCGTCACGGTCGTCGGACGACAGCTGCATCCACCTCACGCCCCGCACCGCGCCCTCCAACGCCAGCAGCGAGCACAGGCAATCCTGGGAGCCGGCCGCGTGCATCCGCAACCACGCCTCCTGGGCGCCGACAGCGCGCAGCGCCTCGGCATCGGGCACGCCGACCGCGCGCAAGTCGTGCGCGAGCGCGGGACCGATGTTGACCACGTCCTCCAAGCGGTCGGACATTCCCGGAAATGTACGCCGCAAACGCCGTTGGCGTCCAGCCGGCCAGACGTAACGCGAGCACCGACCGCGAGATACGCGGGTCCAGGCCGCGGCCCTCGGGCGTTGGAGCTTCTATTGCGGGTCGAGGGCGAAGCGGCGCCGGTGCCGCTTCGCCCTCCCGCAGGAGCGGTCCCTATTTCAGGGTCGTGCTCGTGGTCTTGGCGTTCTTGGTCCCGGTCGCCAGGAAGGACACCGTCACCTTGCCCAACCGGCCCCTGGACCGCTTGGCCGTGATGGTGGCGACCGTTGACTTGGCGATGGTCTTGGTCGTCTTGCGGATCCCGGCACCGGTCACCGTGACCTTGCCCGCACCGAGCCCGCCGACCTTCAGCGAGATCGTGGTCTTCCCCACCTTCTTGCTGATGATCTTGGTCGGGCACGACGGGGTCTGGAGGTAGACATCCGCGTCGGCGGGCTTGCCGTTCTGGCCGTCGATCTGCTGATCGGCGATCTGCGAGGCCTTGCAGATGTCGGCTCCCGAGACCACCAAGATGTCCTTCTTGCCACCGTTGATCAACAGCTTGAAGTCCGACACCGGAGCGTCCGGGATGGTGTCGAACGTCGTCACCAAACGGTTGTCGACCACCTGCGAGGACGCGCGCAGGACGATCGTGATGCCCCCGCCACGCAGCGGGATCGCCAGCGTCGGCAGCGTCCGGATCTGGCGGCCGGTCTTGGGGTCGGTCCGGACGTTCTTGACGAAATAGACCGGCCCGGTCAGCGGCTGGGCCAGCAACGGCGTCACCGCCGTCGCGCTCCCGACAATCGAGCTGGCTGGACAGTTCGGCACGGTCTGTCGCCCGACGTCGAACTCACACAGTGCATCCGATTGGGAGTTGTCGGGATCCAACGCCAGCGAGAGCGGCAGTGCCACCTTGACCCGCTTGAGGTTCGCCTGTCCCGAGGCGGGCATCGTTACATGCGCGGTCAGCGTCGGATGCTTGCCATCGGTCGTCTGGCCCTTGCCCGACAGGCCGAGCGTCAACTTCGGATCAACCCGCAGCGACGCGCACCCACCAACCTGGAACCGATTGGAGAGGTTGACGGCCGACGTGCTCGACCACACCTTGCTCCCGATCGTCATCGGTGCGCAGCTTGTGGGATTGACCGTGAAGCCAGGACGATCGATCGTGACGTTGATCTTCTGGATGTTCAGCGGCACCCCGTCGAGGATCGTCGGGAGCGGATCGCTGACGACGGTCACGTGAGCGTCGACCGGATCGACGAACAGCGCGGCCCGGACGACGACGGTGCCGAGGTCAAACGGGCCGGCCTGCGCAGGGACCACGACCGACAGGCTGTACGGAGCACCGTTATACGGACCCGCCAGATAGACCGCGGTCGGTGCCCGCCCGGCTTGCGGGAGGTAGACCGGCGTCTCACCCGCACCCGAAGCGACCGTGGTCTGACCGATCTGCGAGGACGCGGGGCACCCGCCGGCTGCGGCTGCCGCGTCGGGGCACAGCGGCACGGATCCCACACGGCCCAGCAGGCCTGGCGGAAGCGTGGCGTTCAGGCTGGTCACATCCTGCTGGCCGTCGGGGCGCGTGAGCGTGAACGTCAACGGCGACGAGCCACCGGCAACCGGATTCACGAGCCCGGCATCGAGCGTCGGCTCGAAGCGACCCGCGCGATCGCAGCGCTGGTCCACGGTGAACGAGTCCGACGTCGTCACCGCAACGTCCGGATTGCTCCACGGGTACACGTCGGTCGTCGCCGTATATGTCCCGCACGCCTTCGGGAGCGACAGCGGTGCGCGAGAGCCACCACGCAACTGCAGGTGGAGGGTGTCAAACGGCAGTTGTGGGTTGTTGTCAAAGGTGGTCGTCAACTGACCGGTAACAGGATCAGGCACGACAGAGCCCGCGAGCTTGACGCGGACGCCAGACCCGTGCGCCGTCAAGAAGAGACGGAACATCCGGCCCGCGGCGGCCGCTGCCGGCCCCTGCTCCAACGGCGACGCCAGGTACACATCACCTTCGAGCGGCTCGTTCAACAGCGGCGTGTCGATGGTGACCGAGCCGATGTTTGAGCCACTCGGACATTGATCGGCGGTCACCGAGAACTGCCCGAACTGACGGTCGGTGCATGCCGCCAGCCCGTCCGCGGCGCTCGGGTTGATCGACGTGCCCGCGGGCAACCGCATGACCACCTTCTTGACCTCTGAGGTGGCCAGCCCGTCCGGGTTGTCGTTCTGTGGCACGTTGATGTTGATCCCAACACCCGAGGACGATCCGGCCTGGCGCGTATCCGGCTCTACCGTCGCCGTCGGCTTGAAGCTCACCCGATCACAGCCGGTCACGGCAGGCGAGGTGGCGACCGTGTCCAGCACTCGCGTGGGCTCTTGCCAGGAGGAGATGTTCAACGTGGTGGACAGCGGGCCGGCGCACGCCGTGGGATTGCGCAGGAACGGCACCGTGGTCATGCCGCTCGGGAACGGGTTGCCGCTGGCGTCGCCCGGCGCCGTATTGCCCGAGAGAAACCGCTGGGCGTCGTGCGACGAGTCGGCCGGGACGCCCCACAGGTGCACCGTCGTGCCGTAGACCAACGTCGTGGCGTTGGCGTTGTGCACCGAAGCGGTAACGCCGTAGTCTCCGTCGCTGCGGACCTTGATGTCGACGTGTGCCACCGCGGCGACGATCAGGAAGCCGAACTGCGCCGGCTGACCGGGAGGCGGCTTGAGGTTGTACACGGGGACGTTCTGGACCTGCCGTCCGTAGAACGTCACATCGACGTTGGCGATCCCGACCTGGCTGTCAGGCGGGCAGAGCGGAGCACTCGGATGCTCCATCTGCTCCTGCGTGCAGTAGGGGACGCTGGTGGGATCGCCGATGACACCGGGCGGCAGGTCGAAGACCGCGTCCTTCAGGTTCCCGCCAGGCGTCACGCTGCCCGCCGGACCGTCGGTGGTGGTGTCGAACGCGAACGACGTCCGCAGCTCCCACGGCGCGGCGCCCGCCTGGGTCGACGGGGACCCGTCGGCGTTGTAGGCGCCCGCCGTCATCGACGCGACGCTGAGCGACGGCGCCGCGTGCGCGGACGGGACCCAGGCGGCGACGAGCACCGCGAGGCAGAGCACTAGCACCGCGAGGACCGTGTTGCGGGTCCGCTCAGCCTTCCCGGACATCCAGTGGGTGGTCATCGACCTGGTCTCCATCATCGGGTTCTTGGGTGCGGAGGGGTGGATTCGAACGGACATCAACGACCCTTCCCAGCGGCGACCTTGAAGGTGAGCGAGATGCTCGTGGACGAGGCGTGCCCCGCCGAGTCGGTGAACGTCACCTTGGCCTTCGCCTTCAGCGTTCGATGCCGCTCGAGCGACTTCACGGCGCTGCTGGTCAGCTTCAGGGTCACCGTCACGGTCTGCGCCTTGGACACCGTGCGCCTGCTCGTCGCGAGATGGGTGCCGGAGACCGTCAGCTTGCCCTTCGCGGGGACCTTGATCTTCAGCGCGGCGCTGGTGCCCTTCACCGTCCTGGTCTTCGAGGTGCTGACCGAGGAGGCTGCGCCACGCTCCTCGTCGGGAAGGTTCCCGGGACCGGCAAACGTCACCGTGCCCGCGGCCGGAACCGACGCCGGCGCCGTCGCCTGACCCTGACAGGCCACACCAGTGCAGCGATCCACCACCGGCTGCGCGAAGCCGCCGCCGACGCGCGCGTCGTAGACCGCGCCGTCGCCGCCGTTGGGATTCGGCACCAATGTGTCATGCGTTCCGAAGAACACGTCGTCGCCGCTCGGGCTCGCCCCCATGAAGTAGGCGCGGGTGGCGCTGTCACCGGGGGAGATCGAGGCGACCTTGCCGTCGGTGTACTCGAACACCTGCGGCAGACCGCTCGAGGCCTGCGGCAGGATCTGGTCGGCGCTTTCGAAGAAGACGCGCTTGCCGTCGTCGCTGATGGCGTGCGAGGACGCGGCGGGGACCCATTGCGGAGCACCGGCCAGATAGGAGTCGGCCACCGGCCGTGAGCCGTCGGGGTGACAGGAGGCACACACCACGGCCTTGCCCGGTCCGGCGACGAAGACCTCTCGGTGCGGGATGCCCGAGCTGGGATCGGTGTTGTCGTAGCCCGTCAGCGAGTCCGTCGACGTGAAGCCGATCGTCTGCCCGTCCGGCGTCAGCGCGATCTGGTCCGACACCTGCAGGCCGTCGGCGCGAGCGAGGAACGAGATGTGGCCGTCATGCCAGAGGTACAAGGACGTCTGGCCGGGGGTCGCCCCCGGGGCCAGCTGCCCGTTCGCCGTGAAGTAGATCGACGAGCCGTCCTCGGACACGGCAACGAGCTGCTGGACGTTCGCGCCGGTCGCGACATCGGCCGGATTCAGGTCGACGGTGAGATCCGTCAGATCTCCGGAGGCGACGTCGTAGCTGTAGAGATCGTTGCCCGCGTCCGTCGCGACCCCGCCCGACCGGCCCGTATAGGCATCGTTGGTGAGCTCGGAACGGCTGGCGAAGACCACCTTGGCCCCGTCCTTCGTCATGCCCGCTACCAGCGTGAAGTCCTCCGGGTTGGGATCCGGATCGACTGTCCTCTGGGTTGCGCCGACGTTGACCGCCGGATCGTCGCCGTTGGCGAGGTACAGCACACGGTTGAAGCCGTCGAAGAACAGGACGTGCTCACCGTCCTCCGACACCGGCGGGAGAACCGAGGCCCCCGTGTACGGGCCGTGCCCCTGCGCCAGCGAGACGGAGGTCGACAAGGTCCCGTCGGGGAGCACACCGAGGGGACGCGACTGCCCGTTGGACCAGTGGTACATCAGCCCGGCCGGGTCGCCGGGGTGCTGCGGCTGCTCGGGCTGGAAGAAGATGTCCTTGAGGTCGTACCAGCCCGTGGCGACGTTGAAGCCCGTGTAGATGTCGTAAGGGGAGACGAACGACTGGCCGAGCGTGGTGAGTCGCTGCACCGTGCCGTCCGAGTGACCGAGCCACAGGTGATTGCCGGGGTCCGAGGGCGGCCCGTCCGGGCCCTGGTCGCTGATGTAGAGCAGCGACTTCAGATCACGCGAGACCACGAGCGGCGAGTTGGCGAAGTAGGCCGCCGTCGGGCCGCCGACAGGGGGACTCATCGCAGAGCCGGACCAGCCGTGAACCGGATCGCGCTTGGCGATGTTCAGGTTGGACGCCGTCGCGAAGTTCGCGTTGTCCGGCGCGTCGACCGAGTAGTACAACATCGTGTCGCCGTTGAGCACGTAGCCGGTCGCGGGACTGCTCAGCGACGCGTGGTTGAGATCGGGCGAGACGAGCTCGTAGCCGCGGCAGTCCGGCAAAGACGCCGAGGGCCCCGTACGCACGGCGGCGTTGGGACAGCTGTCAGCGGCCATCGCCGCGGGCGAGGCGGCGCACGCCCCGATCAACGTGCCCGCTACGAGCGCGGCGGGCGCCGCGGTGACGAGTCGCAGGCGTGAGACTCGGTGCAGGAGAGACCTACGGCTCTCCACGGACCAGGAAACGAGTGCCCCGACACGGGCACACGACAGCATCGGCGCAGCAGTAGCTGCGCCGCAAAGACGACGACCCAAAGCTCTATCCCTTGTTCAGGCCCGCCACATGAATTGCGGCAAGCGACCTCTCCCACACGCCGAGCGGCTACGCTCCCTCAGAGCTTCAACCGGCACGGCGTTCGACCGCGAGCTCCTCCGGCTCGACGACGATCAAATGATCTCGCCGCCCTCCGTTCGAAGCACCGCAGACGTTTCTGGAACAGAACGTAAACGTTTACGGACATCTGTGCAAGTGCCGACTATGTCGATCGCCCATTGCAAACCGAACTGCGTCCGCGTGCTCCTTCACGAAGCCGCTCGAACGCCCAGACATCATCGACATCCGAAGGACCCGCACCAGCCCGCGGACGACAACCGCCGCCGCGATGCCTCAGGCTTCTGTGGGGTCCGCGCTCGCCCGTGCCGCTGAAGCCACTCGCGCACCGGCGCGAGCGAGCGTCGTCGCGCTGATCACAGCGCCGATTGCCGCGAAGCCGGCACCGACCAGGAAGGCGCGCTGGAAGCCCTGGGTCAGCGCCACCTCGCGTGAGACCGTGCCGGCGACGTCGGCGGTGTGCTGCGTGGCGATCGTCGCCAGCAGGGCCAGGCCGATGGAGCCACCAACCTGGCGGAAGGTGTTGACCAACCCGGACGCCAGGCCTGCTTCGGGGCCACGCACCCCCGTCGTCGCCGCGATCGTCACCGACACGAACGCGCAGCCGAGGCCGGCGGCGGTGACGATCGACGGACCGAGCACGTGGACCGCGTAGCTCCCGTCAGCCGAGACGCGACTCAGCCCGAGCATGCCGAGCGCCAGCAGCACCATGCCGGTCGTGAGCACGACGCCGGCACCCACGCGGCCGGTCAGCCGGCTCGCGATCTGCGCGGTGATGATCAGCGCAAGCGTCATCGGCAAGAACGCCACGCCGGCCTCGATCGGGTCGAAGCCCTTGACCTCCTGCATGTAGAGCGACATGAAGTACCACATGGCAAACGCCGCGGCACCGAGGCAGAAGACCACCATGTTGGCCGCCGTCACCGGCTTGTTGCGAAAGATCCGCAGCGGCACGAGCGGCGCGGTGGCCAAGCGGCCCTCGATCAGCACGAAGGTCGCCAGCAGCGCCAAGCCCAACGCGATCGTCACCAACGTGCGCGTCGAGCCCCACCCGTGCGTGTCGGTCTCGACGATCCCGTAGGTCAGCACTACCAGTCCGGCCGTCACGGTCAGCGCGCCCGACAGGTCAAACGAGCGCGCCGCGCCGACATCGCGCCGGGCACGCATGACGACACGCAAGCCGGCGAGCGCCGCAATGATCCCGATCGGCACGTTGATCAGCAGGATCCAGCGCCACGACAGCGTCTGGGTCAGGATCCCGCCCAGCAGCGCACCCGTCGCGCCGCCGACCCCGCCCATCGCGCCCCAGAGCCCGAGCGCCCGGTTGCGCTCCCCGCCCTCGGTGAAGGTCGTCGTGAGGATCGACAGTGTCGCCGGTGCGACGACAGCCCCACCGAGCCCCTGCACCGCACGTGCCGCGACCAGCTGCCCGTCGGTCTGCGCGATCCCGCCGAACAGCGACGCCAGCGCGAACAGCAGCAGCCCACCGGCAAAGACCTCACGCTGGCCGATCAGATCCGCGGCGCGCCCGCCCAGCAACAGGAAGCCGGCAAACGTCAAGGTGTAGGCGTTGACCACCCATTGCAGCCCCGTGGCCGAGAAGCCGAGGTCCTCGCGGATCGACGGCAGGGCGACGTTGACGATCGCGACATCGAGGATGACCATGAACTGCGCCAGGCAGCACAGGGTCAGGATCAACGTCTTGTGGCGGGCGGCTTCGGCGGGGGTCACGACCACATATTGTTGCACATGCAATCAATGACCCGGAGGCCCACGCCACCCTCCGGTCCCCGGAACGACAACGGCCGGCGCAAGCGCGCCGGCCGAGGCCAAAAGTCCTAGAAGAAGGCGGCAGCCCTAGGCTGCGGCATCCTCATGGGGCAGCACCGACACGACGCGCCCGCGGCGGCCGGTCTTGAAGTCCAGCGTGCCCGGCGCCTTGGCAAAGAGCGTGTCGTCCTTGCCCATGCCGACACCCGCGCCCGCCTTAAAACGCGAGCCGCGCTGGCGCACGATGATCTCGCCGCCCGTGACGATCTCGCCCGCGAACTTCTTGACGCCCAGGAACTGAGCGTTGGAATCGCGGCCGTTCTTGGAGGAGCCGAGGCCCTTCTTATGTGCCATAAGTCGCTCAGCTCCCCTTCGAGATCTTCGTCACGCGGATGCGCGTGAGCTCCTGGCGGTGGCCCATCTTGCGACGGTAGCCCCGCTTGGGCTTGAACTTGTTGACGCGCAGCTTGGGGCCGCGCAGATGCTCGACCACCTCGGCAGCCACCGAGACCTTGCCCAGCTTGTCGCCGAACAGGGTGTCGTCCCCCGCAAACAGGAGGGGCTCGAGGTCGAGCTTGGCGCCGGCGTCGCCAGGCAGCCGCTCAACGAGGAGGGTCTGGCCCTCTTCGACGCGGTACTGCTTGCCGCCGGTCTTCACGATTGCGTACATGGTCTCTCGTTACTCCGAAGTCGCCTCGGCCTTGACAGCCGAACGGCGCCGTCCACCTCTGCGGCCGCGGCGCCTGGGCTTGGATTCTAGCGACTCACCGTCGGGCCCGCCTTCTTCCTCGCCGTTGTCGATCAGCGTGGCCACCGCGGCAGTTCGCCCGGCCTCTTCGATGCGCACGAGCTTCTTGGTCCCGACGAAGCGCCCGCCGTTGACCACGGAGATGATGTAACCATCGACCTTGGCCACCGCGTCGTCGACCTCGTACATGTGCGGCTCGACGATGTTGACGAGCACCTCGTCGCCCTCCTTGAAGGGGATCGCGCGCTCCTCGATGTCCTGCGAGGCCCCCTCTTGGGTGATCGCGAAGTGATCCAGCGGCAGACCCTCGGAGCCCTCGAAGTGGAAGATCTTGCCGGTCTCGGCCTCCAGCGCGTGCAGCACGCGCGCGCCCTCGCCCGTGAACTTCGCGCTCACGCGCGGGTTGACCTGGACCAGGAACGCCTCGGTGCCGCGCTTGGCGCGCGAGGCGATCTCGCGCAGCTGGCGCTCGAACTCGATCGCGATCGTCTCTTCGGACTTGATGACGCCGTCGCCATGGCAGGTCGGGCACGGGCGGGACATGATCTCCCGGACGCCCTCGGTGACGTTCTGGCGCGTCATCTCGACCAAGCCGAGCTTGGAGATCTCGGCGGTGAACGTCTTGGTGCGGTCGTCGTCGAGCGCCTTGCGGAGCGTCTTGAGCACCGCATCGCGGTTCTTGGCGCGCGCCATGTCGATGAAATCGATGACGATGATGCCGCCGATATCGCGCAACCGCAGCTGCTGGACGACCTCGTCGGCCGCCTCCAGGTTGGTGCGCGTGATCGTGTCCTCCAGGCGCGCCTGCTTGCCGCGCCCGACGAACGAGCCGGAGTTGACGTCGATGACCGTCAGCGCCTCGGCGTAGTCGATCAACAGGTAGCCGCCGCTGGGCAGGTCGACCCGCTTGGACATCAGGCCGTCGATGACCTTCTCGACGTTCCAGGCCTCAAACAGCGGCTTGGACTCCTGCCAGAGCTCGACGCGGTCGACCAGCTCGGGAGCTGTTCGGCTGAAGAACGAGACGAGGCGGTGAAACTGCTGCTCGTCGTCGACGATCGCCTTCTCGAAGTCCGCGCTGAAGATGTCGCGCACGACGCGCACCGACAGGTCGGCCTCCTGGAAGACCATGGCCGGGGCCACCGTCTCGGCGACGCGCTTCTCGAGAACCTCGTGGAGCTTGAACAGGTACTGCAGCTCACGCTCGAAGTCCTGGCGCGTGGCGCCGTGGGCCGCGGTGCGCACGATCGCGCCACCGCCCTTGAGGTCCAGGCCCTTGGCCTCGCGGCGCAGGCGGTCGCGCTCCTTGTCGTCGAGGCGCTTGGAGACGCCGACGCCCTCGCCGGTCGGCGTGTAGACCATGTAGCGGCCGGCGATCGTCAGGTCCATCGACAGGCGCGCGCCCTTGGTCTTCAAGGGGTCCTTGACGACCTGGACCACGACCTCCTGGCCAGGCTTGAGCAGCTCGCCGATCGACTTGCCCTTGGAGCCGACGCGACCGCGACGGGCAACCTCGACGCCGGGGATGACGATCTCGTCGACGTGCAAGAAGCCGTTCTTGTCGAGGCCGATGTCGACAAACGCAGCCTCCAGCCCGGGCAGGACGTTGTCGACCTTGCCCTTGTAGATATTGCCGACGATGGAGCGGTTGCCGCGGCGCTCGAGGTAGAGCTCGGCGACGCGCCAGCCGTCCTTGGAGGGCTTGGCGGCGACGGTCTTGGTGGCGGAGGCGTTGCCGCTCGCGGCAGCACTGCCCCCACGGCTACGGCTGCTGCGCCTAGGGGCGGCGGCCGGAGCTCCGGTGGCTTCCATCAGCGCCACGCGGGTCTCCCCGCGGTCCACGCTGACGAGCACTTGTTTTCTCACGATGAGTAAGTCCTTACCAATTCAGTGGCCCATGATGCGGCCCTTCGTCGCAGCTGACGCACGTCCTTGGACGTAGATCGACTGCAGAAGGCCGATGGCCAAGAGGGTGGACACCACCGAAGAGCCGCCATAGCTCATGAGCGGCAGCGGAATTCCGGTGATGGGCATGATCCCGAGGGTCATGCCGACGTTCACGAAGACCTGAAACAGCAGCATCGCGACGATGCCACCGGCGACCAGCGCGCCGAACAGGTCCTTCGCCATGGTCAGGATCCGCAGCCCGCGCCATATCAACAGCGCGTAGAGGGACAAGACCAGGGCGGCGCCGACGAAACCCCAGCGTTCACCGACAACAGCGTTGATGAAGTCGGTGTGATGCTCGGGCAGGAAGTTGAACTTCGTCTGCGTCGCGTGATCGCCACGGCCGGTTTTTTGCCCGGAGCCGATGGCGATGAGGGATTGGTTTTGCTGGTAGCCCGCCCGGTTGGTATCGGAGGACGGGTGCAGGAAGGACGTCAGTCGGTCCTTCTGGTACCCGTGCAGCACTTCCACTCCCGCGGCGGGAGCAGCGACCAGCACGATGCTGATCGCCACCGCGCCAAGCGCGAACAGCGCGAGGAAATGGCGTGCCGGGGTACCGGCGAAGTAGAGGATGGCCAGCGAGATGGCGCCGTAGACCAGGCTGGAGCCGAGGTCGGGCTGAACCATGACGAAGGCGGCCGGGATCAGCCCGAGGAGCATGATCCTGGCGGTGGTGTCGCGCTCTTGCAGGCGCCGCGCGCGGTCGGCAGCAAAGGCGGCGAGGACGACGACGATCAGGACCTTGCCGAGCTCGGAGGCCTGGTACTGAAACGGCCCGAGCGCGATCGAGCGCTGCGAGCCCTTGGCCTCGGCGCCGATCAGCTTGACGGCGACGATCGACAGCATCAAGAAGCCGTAGATCCACCAGCGGGCGGGACGCAGTCGGGCGTAGTCGAGCTTGATGAGCGCGAGCGAGATCACGCCGCCGACGGCAAAGAAGATCGCCTGGCGGTTGAAGTAGTAGGTCGGGTCGCCGGCGATGTCGTCGGCCGTCGAGGAGCGGATCGCCACCAGCGAGCAGGCGGCTAGGCCGGCAACGGCCAGCAGCAGGACGACGTCGAACGGCAGCGCCATACCCTGCGGGCGGACGCGGTCGCGCGGGGGCGCGTCGTCGATGTCGCGCAGCGGCGTCGAGGCGGCGCTCATGTGTCCTGCGAGCTCCCCCGGATGAGCTTGGGCGTGACGTTGAACCACTTGGACAGGATCAGGCGCGCGGCGGGCGCGGCGGACTCGGCGCCGAAGCCACCCTTCTCCACCGTGACCACGACCAAGATCGGCTTGCGCTCGGGCGTGTGGTCATAGGAGTAGGCGACGTACCAGGACTGGTCGGCCTGGCCGATGCGCTCGGCCGTGCCGGTCTTGCCGAAGATCGGGAACTGATCGCGCGGCCAGCCCTGGTCCCAGACCTGCTTGGAGGTGCCGCCATCCTGGTTGGCTGCCTCCGAGAGCCCCTTCATGATCGTGGTGCGCCACTCGTCCTTGATCGCGACCTTGCGCTTGGAGGGCTTGTCGATCTTCTCGACCATGCCGCGCACCGGGTCCTCGGTCTGCTCGGCGAGGTGCGGGCTGGGGACGCGACCGTGGTTGATGATCGCCGCGTACGCGGTCGCCATCTGCAGCGGCGTGGCCTGCAGACCACCCTGACCGACGGCGAAGTTGGTCATGTCGCCCGGGTTCCAGCTGGCGCTGAGGTCGGCGATGTAGCAGTTGGCCTTGTGCTCGCGCTTGCGGCACGCGCGCTCCAGCGCCTGCAACTCGCGAATCTTCGCCGGGCTCGGCAACGCACCGCGGGCCTCGCCAGGGATGTCGATCCCGCTGCGACGACCCACACCGAGGTCGTGGGCCCATTTCTGCAGCTTCAGACCACCCTGCAAGAACAGCTTCTTGCCCAAGTTGTAGTAGTAGGTGTCCGACGAGACACGGAGCGCATCGACCATGTTGACCGGCCCATAGGCCTTGCCGCCGGCGTTGCAGGACTTGTCGATGTCCTTGCGGGCGCCGGTCTGGAAGCAGCCTGTGTCATCGAACTTCTCGTCCGGCGTGATCAGGCCGGCGCTCAACGCGGCCAGCGAGGTGATCGGCTTGAAGATCGAGCCGGTCGGATAGGCGCTCTGATCGGCACGGTTGAACAACGGCTTGCCCGCCGCGTTGCCGAACTTGGCGTCATAGGCAGCCTTCGTGGAGAACGGGCCGTTGAGGTCACGTGGGTTGAAGGTCGGGCTCGAGCCCATCGCATAGACCGCGCCGCTCTCCGGGTTCATCGCGATGAACGCGCCCGGCAAGCCATGGCCGGCGGTCTGCAACGCACGCTCCCCCGTCTGCTGGAGATCCAGCCGCAGCGTCAGCTTGAGCTCGCGCCCCTGCTTGGGCTGGCGGACCGTGCGCGCCCGGCGGCGCTCGCCGGCCGCGTTGACCTCAATGTGCAGCGAGCCGTCGGTGCCGCGGAGCTGCTTGTCGTACTCGTACTCCAGTCCCCCCTTGCCGATGTCGGTGCCCGCCGCGACGCCCTTGAAGTGGCTCTGGGTCAGCTGGTCCTTGTCGATCTGGCCGATCGAGCCCAAGATCTGCGCGGCGCTCGAGCGGTAGGGGTACTGACGGACATAGAGCTGGGCGACGGTGACGCCGGGGAACTGGTCGGAGCGCTCCTCGATGTAGTTGCGCTGCGAGGCCGGGACGTCGGTGCGGATCCGCACATCGGCATAGGGCACCTGCAGGATGCCGGTCACCACACGCTGGTTGATCGTCTTGACCGACAGGTCGAGGACCTTGCCGAGCCGCTTGTAGCGCGCCAGCAGCTCACCGGTCGGCTGCGGCAGCGGCGGCTTCGGGCCCTTGTGGCCCTGGGGCAGATTCGAGCGTGCGGTGAAGCGCTGGCCGTAGGTCGCGATCGCCTCGCGCATCTCGGCGGGAATCGACGCCGGGTTCAGCGAGACGACGGTGGCCTTGCGGTTGTCGACGATGACGACGTTGTTGGCGTCGACGATGCGCCCACGCGGTGCCGGCACGCGCTCGGTCCGCACGCGGTTCTCGCGCGCCTGGGCCAGGTACTTGTCCCCATCGAGGACCTCGAGGTACCAGAGGCGAAAGAAGATGATCCCGAACAGCACGAAGGCGAAGACGCCCGCGCCGGCGACGCGCAGCGCAAGCTGCGGCGTGATCGGCGGGCGCCGGTCGTTGGCGGGATCGAGCGGCATCAGACGCGGCTCAGCGGGGACAGGCCCCCGGTCGTGTAGGCCCGGCGCCGGCGCCTGCGCGGGTCGTCGGGCAGGACCGGCGAGAGCCAGCGGCGCACCAGCGCGAAGACCGGCAGCGCGATGATCGCGTTGAAGACGATCGTGGCGAGGATGACGCGCAGCAGCAGGAAGCTGACCGGCGCGTCGATGCCGAGCATGAAGTTCATCAGGCCGTAGCCGAAGGTCGTGATCGCCGTCGCCACCGCGCCGACGACCATCGGGATGACCGTCGCCTGCGGGTCGCGCAGCTCACGCAGCCGGCCGGCGCCGTAGCCCGCCAGGACGAACACGAAGCTCGTCAGCCCCATCGTCTGCACCAGCGCGGCGTCGAAGAACAGCCCGACGCTGAAGCCGAAGATCGCGCCGGTGATCGAGCCGCACATCAGGCCGACGGCCGCGACCACGAGCGGCGTCAGATCGGCGCTCGCGCCAAAGATGACCACCTGGGAGACGGCGGCGACCTGCAACACCACCACGGCGATCCCGAGCAGGACGGCGCGCATGATCAGCTGAGGCGTGACGGTGGCCATCAGCGGTTGTGGTCCACCTTCTGGGTGAGCACCTGGACCCATTGCACGCGGCGCAGGTCGACGAACGGCCGTAGGTGCGGCGTCTGGGTGGCGGCGCCCTGGTCCTCGACGCGCGTGATCCGGCCGATCGGCAAGTCGGGCGGGAAGATCGAGTCCAGATCGTCGGTCTTTGAGATCGTGCCGGCGGTCGCGACGACCTGGCCGACGTCCGGGGTGTCGTTCTTGGCGACGTAGCGCATGATCAGATCGCGCGGGTTGCCGGGGCTGGGCTGCACCACGCCTTGGGCCGTGTTGCTGACGGTGCGAGCCGACACCGACACCGAGGAGTCGGTGATCAGGCGGATGATCGCGGCGTTGCCGGTCGAGCTCTCGACCTTGCCGATCAGCCCGCTGTCGTCGTTGCCATCGCCATCGGAGGCGATGACCGGCATGTCGGCCTCGATGCCCGACGAGCTGCCCTTGTCGATCGTGATCTTGGCGTACCAGAGCGTCGGCGACTGGCCCATGACGCGCGCGGTCACCGGCGCGTAGGGCTTCAGCGACTTCGGCGACTCGTTGAGGCCGAGCAGGCCGCGGAACTGCGCGTTCTCGCGCTCCTGAGCCTGGAGGTGGATCGCCGTCGAGCGCCACTGATCGCGGTCGCGGCGGGCGTCCTTGAGGTCGCCCTTGGCCGAGACGGTGTCGCCGACCCACCCGAAGAGGTCGCGCACGGGCTTGAGCGCGCGGCTCGCGCCGTCCTGAATCGGCGAGACGACCTCGAGGATGCCGCGCTGCACGTTGTGCAGCGCGCCCCCGGCGGGCTCGCGGAAATAGGCGGTGAGGAGGATCAGGGAGCTGGCGACGAGCAGCCCGAGAACCGCGCGTCGTCGGCGAACCGTCTTGTCGTACATGTCGTACGCGACTCCAAAGCTTTGGTCTCCGGGCGCGGCGCTACCGCGGCCTGCGCCGGTTCCTTGAATTCTTGTTGCTGCGGTGGATGACCTCGAACTCCTCGAGCGATCGGCCGGAGCCCACCGCCACGCAGGTCAACGGCGACTCAGCCAGATGGGACGGCATCTGCGTCTCCTCCCGCAGGCGCTCGTCGAGCCCCTGAAGGAGCGAGCCGCCGCCCGCGAGCATGATGCCGCGATCCATGATGTCGGATGCGAGCTCCGGAGGGGTCCGGTCCAGCGTCTCCTTGACCGCATCGATGATCTGCGACAGCGGCTCTTCGAGCGCCTGGCGGATCTCTTCGCTGGTCAGCACGACGGTCTTCGGCAGGCCGGAGACCATGTCGCGGCCCCGGATCTCGGCCTGGACCTCTTCTTCCATCGGGTAGGCCGAGCCGATCTCCAGCTTGACCTCTTCGGCCGTCTGCTGGCCGATCAACAGCTTGTACTCGCGCTTGGCGTAATTGATGATCGCCTCGTCGAGCTCGTCGCCACCCACGCGGATGGACTGCGAAACGACGATGCCGCCCAGCGAGATCACGGCCACCTCAGACGTGCCGCCGCCGATATCGACGATCATCGAACCCGTAGGCTCGCCGACCGGCAACCCGGCCCCGATCGCGGCAGCCATCGGCTCCTCGATCAGGTAGGCCTGGCGGGCGCCGGCCGAGAGGCAGGCCTCTTCGACCGCGCGCTTCTCGACGCCCGTCACCCCGCTCGGAACACACACGACGACGCGTGGATGGGCCCAGCGGTTCTGGTGCACCTTCTGGATGAAGTGGCGGAGCATCTCCTCCGTGACGTCGAAGTCGGCGATGACGCCGTCCTTCAGCGGCCGGATCGCCTGGATCGTGCCGGGCGTGCGGCCGAGCATGCGCTTGGCCTCGATGCCCACGGCGTGGACCTCGCCAGTTCGTGAGTCAATTGCGACGACGGAGGGCTCGCTGAGCACGATTCCGCGCCCACGCACATAGACGAGCGTGTTCGCGGTGCCCAGGTCGACCGCCATGTCGCGGCCACCGAAGCCGGTGAGGTAGCTGAAGAAGCCCATGCCGGGAGAGAGCGGACCGCCCGTTTCACTGCGTGTGCCCCGCGGATGCGGGGCGGACGGACGTGCCGCGCGGCGCAGTGTAGCGGAGGGACGCCCAGAGCCTCGCTGCGCGAAACGCGCGTTGCAGCGAGCGAAAACGCTGCAAAACCCGCGTGCGTCGTTCCGGAAAGCTGCCGTTACCGAACGCGAAGCGATGCTTTCCCGGCAACAACGGGCCGGACCTCAAGTTCTAGCTGAGCGTGAGCTTCGTCGAGGGTCCTAGAGGCAGGAGCACCGCTGCTGCCGAAAGCGGCGCCCCTGACCCTCCAGTCCGGCCTCAGCCTGTCGCGCCGAGCGCGGCCATCGCGTCCTTGACCAGCGTGGCCCGCGTGTCGGCCCCGGTCACGCCCTCCAGGCCGAAGCCCCAGTAGATCGTGTCCTTGGTCGCCACGCCCGGACCGTCGACATAGCCGACCGACTCCGAGGAGATCCAGTCGTTGGCGTTGCCGCCGCTGCCCTCAGGCGCACCGGGCACCGCCCAGCCGCCGAGCCCGTCCTCGAAGGACGTCTCGGTCAGCGTGGCACCGTCGGCCGTGATCTTCGCGTCGTCCACGAACACGCCGAGGCCTTGGAAGCCCTCGTCGCTGATGTAGGTGATCGACAGCTCGACCTGCTTGCCCGCGTAGGCGCTCAGGTCGAACTGGAAGTCCACGAAGCCGCCGGAGTTCCCGTTGGCCGCGTTGAACTCGCCGGTGGTGCCACCGCTCGTGCAGAATGCCGGAACCTCACCGACCGCCGGGTGGAACGTCAGGTAGTGCGCCAGGAACGGATGCTCCTCGATGATCGGGATCTGCGGACAGCTCTGGTTGCGCGACTGGTCGCTCGACGTGTGTCCGTTGACGTCGGGCAGCGTCGTCCAGTCGTCCTGACCCACGGTGTGGGCCTCGACCACGAGGTAGTCCCAGCCGGGCTCGGTGTCATAGGAAGCCGTGAACGACAGGTCGGCCGCCGTGGCACTCGTCAGGTCGACCGTCCGCGACAGCCGCTTGTAGCTGTCATCGGCCGCCTGAGAGAACGCGTAGTGCGTGCCCGTCGGCGGGTCAAACGACGGTGGGCGATCGAACTTGACCGCCTGGCGGCTATCGAACTGCGGGTAGGTCGCCGCCGGCAGGATGCTCGACGTCGTCAGGAACGAGTAAATGTTGTCCTGATTCTTGGCCGAGTCGTCGCCGTTGACGGTGAACTCGGCGCTGCCGAACGGCGCACCGGCCTCCTGGAACGGCAGCGCCGCCGCCGCTTCGGTGCTGTCTGCCGCTGTCACCGGCAAGTAGGCCCCGAGCCAGTACTGCTGGAAGTCGTTGGAGAGCTTCACGCAGTTGAAGTTCTGGCCCGGCGGGTCGTCGTCGCCGCTGGGGTCGGTCTGGTTGGACTTGCAGAACGGGTTCGGCGGCGCGCCGAGCGGGTTGAACAGGAACTCGTCCCACCCGGATTGCAGCGCGAGCTTGCCGGCCACGAGCGCCTTGCCGCCGTCGTTGAGGTAATCGCGGACGTTGAGGACCTCGTCGTCGGCGAGCTTGGACGTGCCGGTGCCGCCCGGCTGACTGGGCTCACGGACGTACAGGTCCTCCCCGGTCTCCCAGATCACGGCCTTGTAGTGCGACAAGACCCCGAGGGCCGAAGCCGCGGTGCGACCGTTGGCGTCGATGTCGTAGACGTCGTGCGGGATGCCGGCCGTCGTCAGCGCCTGGGCGTAGTCGTCCTGATAGAGCGGGCCTGCATACGGCGTGCCGTCCAGGTCGTCACTGTTGCCGCTGTAGTCCTCGGCGACCATCAACAGGACTTTGTTGTCGGTGTCGGACTTTAACGTGTAGGTGAACGGGTCCGAGGACTTATTGCCCTTGCCGAACCACACCTTGACGGTGTCACCTGGGTGAGCGCCGCTGACCCGTCCGCGGAGCTTGTGGTAGTAGGTGCCAGGCTTGCCGTAGCGCTCGCCGCCGGCGTACTCACCGAGGCCGCCACGCTGGACGCGCCCGTCGTTGATCTGCCAGAACACCTTGACGTCGCCGAGCGAGCGCTTGGCGTTGACTTCGACGGTCTGGGGATCGCCGTGGGAGACCGAGAACGTTGTCGGCACCAAGTCCGGCGCCGTGTTGCCCAGGTGCGACTTGGGCTCGTCGGGCTTGGCCGCGGACCTGGCGAGATCAAGCGCGAAGTCCAGGTTCTTCTGGAACTCCGCCTGGACGGCCGTCTCGTCGTCTTGGAAGACGAAGCCGCCGGGCGGCAGCGAATCGGGCCCGTCGACCGTGCCGCCGACGCCGTCACCTGAACCACCGTCGAGCTCGACCGTGTAGGCCTGCGTGCCCCACGCGTTGTAAGCGTCGCCGGTGACGTCGCCGTTGGTCGTGTACAACTCGGCCGAGACGTCTGGGTCAAAGCCGGGGACGGCCGGACGGTCGTCATCACCGGCCAGCGCCTTCATCAGCGGTGCGTCGGTCGCCTCGGTCTCGACCTGCCAGCCCTCCGGGTACAGGATGAGCTGGGCGAAGGAGTGGTAGTCGATGAGGAACTTTGGCTTGAGGCGCTGATGGAGCCCGCGCGAGGCCTGAACCTCGGGCTCAGAGGCAGGCGAGGCGCCATGGTAGGTCTCGCTGGCCGGGTTGTCAGAAGCGCCCTCGAGGTCCCAGTTCCACTTCTCGGGCCAGTTGCGATTGGTGTCGACGCCGTCGTTGGCGGGATCGATCACGCCATCGTTATTGACGTCGCGCAGGTTCTTGCGCCACAGGCGCGTGCCCTTGGCGGTGAAGGTGTAGTCGTAGCCGTCGGGGTTCATCATGGGGATGAACCAGACTTCGTTGGTGCGCAGTAGCCGCTTGATATCAGGGTCGCGGCGGTGGTCGATAAACCAGGCGAAGAGTCGGCGGTTGACCTCGGTCGAGATCCACTCGCGTGCATGCTGGGTGGACTCGTAGAGCGTGACCGGCCGGGCGCCATCGCGTAGGTCACGAGCGTCCTGGGTGATCTTGTAGGCCTTGATCGGCTGCCCGAGGATCGACGTGCCGATCGTCTCCTCCTTGACGATCTCCGGATAGCGCGAGGCGAGATCGTGGTACCACTTCTTCAGTGGCACGTTGGCTGTCGTGCAGCGGTTCGGGCACGGCGCCGGCTTCAGACTCCAAGGCCGAAAGACGTCATAGCCGTGGGTCGGGCTGGTCAGCGGCGACGGTGGCGCGACCATCTTGCGGGCTTCTGCCAGCGGCTCGACCGTGGCGCCCTTGTCGCGCAGCGACTGCGCCTGTTCGGGCGTGGCGACGATGCCGAGCTTGCCCGTCTTGCCAATGGCCTTGACCTCGTTGAGGTCATAGCCGGCGCGCGCGAGCTGATCGGTCGTGACCCGACCGCTCACGGCGTACTGGTTGAGCGGCTCGACCGTGCGGTCGGCAGCGTGCGCGCTACCGGTGCCGAGGACCGTCAACGCCGCGACGCCCGCGAGCAGGCCGCGGGCAGTTCTGGTGACTTGCATGGAACCTCCCTGGGGGCCGACACGACCCCGCGTTCGCATGATGGACGCGCGCGTTCACCCCTGAACCACGCACGGTTGTTCTTGCCGTCGACTTTATGGTCATCTGACCGAACCACGCAAGGTCTGGAGAGCAACGTTGTCCGTTGTGGCGCGTAAACGTGACAAGACGTCTGACCGAGGTGTGGAAGATCGAGACCTAGGTGCAGGATCGGGTCAGCGTCATGTCCGTTTGAAGGACATGCACTTCCGTTTGCTGCTCTCGCTTCTGACGCTGCTGGCTTTTGCGGCGGTCCTCATACCCACCGCCCGCGCAGCTGACACCAACGCGCCGAAGGGGGCGCGCCTGGACTGGCTGCCGACCGACGTGTGGGTCATGTCCGGCTGGATGCCGTTCGACGAGGCGCGTCTGGATGCGGTGCTGAAGACCGACCATGACGAGCTGGCCTTGTGGCTGGATGACCACCGCACGCTGATGGCGCTGGCGCGCAAGCACGGTGTCCGTGGCAGTACCGCGGGGTTGGCGCACAGGCTCGTCGCGCCGCGGTTGGCGCACGTGCGGCCGGCGATGCGATCGGTGCTGGAGCTCCGCGCGCGCACGATGCTGACCCAGGCGCATCTCAGCCGTCACGTGATCTTCCATGTCTTCCACACGCCGGCGATCCCGCGCAATGCGCGCGCGATCTTTGGGGTCTCCGCCGCGCGCTTCCGCGCGCTACGCGACAGCGCGATGACGCCGCTGGCGATCGGCGCTCGGGGTGGGCGCAGCGCCGCGCACGTCCGCGGCGCGGTCTGGGCGATGTTGGTCGCCCGCGCAGATCGCGGCGTTCGTGTCGGCGCGATGAGCCGTGTCGAGGCTCGTCATCTGCTCGCCGAGCAGAAGGCCCAGCTGGGCGTTTATGTGGGCCGGGCGTTCCGGACGCCGGAGCAGCAGGTGGCGTTCTTGTGCCGGGTGCATTAGGGGGTCGCTTCGGGGTGTCTTTGGCGTTCAGTGCAGGCGTTGTCTGGGTGCGCTGCGCGGACTGTCGGCACCGAGGAGAGCGAGCGGAGTGGACGCTTCGAAGCGGGGCGCGTCGTCCGCCGGCGCCCGCCGTGGTGAGTTGTGGGGTGGTCGATATTGGCGACGGTCAACGTCGCTTTGATCGACCACCCCAACAACTCACCGCCAACAGTCGCCTGGCCGACCCGAACCTCTGCCCGGCCGCGATCAACGCCCGCAGCGCGAGGTGGGCCTGTTTGCGGACACATACCGACCGTAAAGAGGCCCACCCGCTCGCGGCGACCGGCAGTGGACCAACGTGGGCCCGTCAGCGGACGTGTGACGTCCGCAAACAGGCCCACCCTCCCTGAGACGATCGCGGACGACGAGCCAGCGCCGCGAGGCGCCGACCCCGCTCGCTCTCCTCGGTGCCGACACACCACGCTGCACGCCCAGCTCAGCGCCTGCGCTGAATCCCTACAGCGCCCGCGCCCGAGAACTAGGCGCCCGCGCCCCGAGAACTAGGCGCCGCGCGCGGCAAAATCGCGCATAAGCTGCGGCTCCAACGCCAGCAGCGCCGCGACCGGAAGACCAACGACATTGAGGTAGTCACCCTCGATGCGGTTGATGAGCACCGCGCCGCAGCCCTGGATCGCGTAGCCGCCCGCGCGGCCCTCCCACTCGCGGGTCGACAAGTACCAATCAATCGTCGGCTCGTCGAGCTCGCGGAAGGTCACGAGCGTGGTCTCGGTGGCCTCGCGGAGCTCGCCGTCTTGCACGAGCGCTAGGCCGCTGACAACCTCGTGCGTGCGCCCGGAGAGATGGCGCAGCGTGTCGCCCGCCGCTGCCTCGTCGGCCGGCTTGCCCCAGATGCGATCGCCGGTGGCGACCAACGTGTCGCAGCCGACCACCAACTCACCAGCGCCATCACCCGCCACCGCCAGCGCCTTGCGCCGCGCGTTCTCGGATGCCACCGTGCGCGGCGCCCCTGCGTCCTGCTCGGCGACATCGGAGACCCGGACCTCGAAGGCGAGGCCCAGGTCGCCGAGGATCGCGCGCCGCTGCGGCGAGCCGCTGGCGAGCACCAGACGGGGCATCGCGCGGCGCCCGACCGGCCTAAAGCTCCGGGAACCAGATCCCGATCTCGCGCTCGGCGGACTCGTCGGAGTCCGAGCCGTGCACGAGGTTCTGGCCGACCTCGATGGCGAAGTCGCCGCGGATCGAGCCGGTGTTGGCCTCCAGCGGGTTGGTCGCGCCGATCAGCTGACGCGAGGCCTTGACGACATCGTCGCCCTCCAGCACGGCGGCGACCAGCGGCGCGCTGGTGATGAAGTCGACGAGCTCGCCGAAGAACGGGCGCTCTGCGTGCTCGGCGTAATGGGTCTCAGCGGTCTCGCGCGGGGTTTGCACGAGCTTCAGTGCAGCGATCGTGAGGCCCTTGCGCTCGAAGCGCGCGAGGATCTCGCCGGTGAGGCCACGCGCGAACGCGTCGGGCTTGACGAGGATGAGGGTCCGGGACACGGTGGGTTTGCTCCTAGGGAGGGGTTGTTCGAGGTGATAAAGGCCGCGGGAACGAGCGCCCTGCGCGAGCTTGCCGCAAGGCAACGCGAGCCGCCAGGCGAGCGCTTGCCCTACGAGCCCGGCTCGCTGACCGCGGCCTGCTCGAGGTCGGCGGCGGGACGCCTGCGGCGGCGCCGTGGCGGCGGCGTGACGCCTGGGATCTCGGCCTCGCAGTACGGGCAGATCTTCCAGGCCGGATCGAGCGGCTTGGCACAGGTGCCGCACGGATCCTTGAGCTTGCGCAGGCAGTGCGGGCAGCGCAGGAAGTCGTCCTTGACCTCGTTGTCGCAGTGCGGGCAGATCAAGAAGCCGGCGCCGTGCAGCCGCGCCTCGGCGGCCTGCATCTCGAGCTCACGCTCGCGGACGTCGTCGAGGAACTCCGGCGGCCGGACGATCATGTAGACGATCGTCCCGACGAACGGAAACAGCGCCGCGATCGTCGCGCAGCCGATCAGCATCGGGTCCTCGATGCGCCGTCGCGCGTCGGCGAACGTGTAGTAGATCAACGCCACGTAGATGACGACGAGGAAGAGGACGAGCAGTTTGACGGCCGTGTTGAGGCCGGAGCTGTCGATCCCGAAGACCGCTTCGATCGGCATGTGCCTTCAAATCCTAGAGAAAGAGCCGGCCGAAGCCGTACCCAACCCCGAAGAAGATCAAGATCACCAGCGCGACGCTGAGCGCGACGACCGCGATCATGACGCCGACGCGCGGGCCGTCTTCCTCGTCCATCACAGGATGCTCCGGGCCGCGCCGGCAGGGCGCAGCAGGTCGGCGATGAGGTAGATCGAGCCGGTCGCCAGCGCAACGCCGTCGGGGCCAGCCAAGGTGCGGGCGCGTGCCAGCGCGGCGCGTGCCTCGCCGACGATCTCGACCGTGCCGGTGTAGCCGAGCTGGTGACACAGCGATGCGAGCGTTGCCGGCGGCAGCGCACGTGGCGTCTGCGCACGGGTGGTGACGACCGCATCGCAGAGCGGCAGCAGCGTGCGCAGCATCCCCGTCGCATCCTTGTCGTCGAGGACCGCCAGGCAGGCAACGAGGCGGCGGTCGGCAACGAAGCCAGTCAGTGCCTCGGCCAGCGCGGTCAGGCCGCCGGGGTTGTGCGCGCCGTCGATCACGGTGTCTGGGTGGTGCGCCACGACCTCGAAGCGCCCCGGCACCAGCGTCGACGCCGCGGCGGCACGCACGGCGGCATCGTCGAGCTCGCGACCTTGCGTTGCCAGGAACGCCCGCGCCGCCTCAATCGCCAGCGTGAAGTTACGCCGCTGAAACGGACCCCTGGCCAGGATCTCCAGCCCCACACCCGGGTCGGCGGGCGCGACGCGCAGCATGGCATGGCGCTCGCGCGCCGTCTGCTCGGCCAAGGCGCGCGCGTCGGGATGCAGGTCGGTGCCGATGATCAGCGTCGCGCGCTCCTCGACGACATCGAGCTTCTCGGTGGCGATGTCGACGACCGTCGGCCCGAGCCACCGCGTGTGCTCCAGGCCGACGTTGGTCAGCACAGCCACCGAGGACGGCAGCACATTGGTGGCATCGAAGCGCCCGCCGAGCCCCGCCTCGACGACCGCCACGTCGACGCCGGCGCGCGCGAAGCAGTCAAAGGCCGCCGCCGTCAGCAGCTCGAACTGCGTGACGTGGTCGTCGCTGGGCGCCGTGCGGTCGACCTTCTCGGCAGCGGCTGCGGCACGCTGGATCGCGGCGGCGAACTCGGCGCCCGAGACGTCGGCGTCGTCGATCCGGACGCGCTCGGCAAAGGAGACGAGGTGCGGCGAGAGGTAGGAGCCGACCCGCAGCCCGTGGCGACGCAGGATCGCCGCGGTCATCCGGACCGTCGAGGACTTGCCGTTGGTCCCCACGACGTGGATCGACGCGAACTGCTCTTGGGGCGAGCCGAGCGCCGTGAGCAGCCGGCGCATCCGGTCCAGCCCGAAGCGCATGCCGAACAGCTCCAGCGAGAGCAGCAGCCGCTCGGCGTCCTCCAAGCGCATCGTCGCCATCGCTACAACGCTGCCAGCTCCGCCCTGAGCCGGTCGAGCTTCTCGCGCTCGGCGGCCACGACGGCGTCGGGGGCCTTGGCGACGAAGCCCTGGTTGTTCAACTTGCCCTCGGCGCGCGTGATCTCACCCTGAAGCGCCTTGCGCGAGGCCTCCACCTTGGCGGCGGCTTCCTCCGGGTCGACGCCCTCCAGCAGCTCGACCTGGCAGCCACGGACCGGGATGACCGTCACCGGCGCGCGATCGTCGTCGGTGACGGGCGTCAGACGCGCCAGGCGAGCGACGAGCGCGACAAGACCATCATCAAGGCCGTCGATCCGCGCGGCCAGGAACGCGCCGGGCTTGACGCCGCCGGCGTCGCGCCACGAGCGCACCGCCTGCACCGTGGCGATGACGCGCTCGACGTCGCTCTCGGCGTCGAGGTCACGCGGCGCCGCGACGTCACCCGCGACATGCGCGGCCAGCAGGCCTTCGCCGCCGACATGCGGCCACAGCTCCTCGGTGACGAACGGGATGATCGGGTGGGCGAGCACGACGGTCTCGCGCAGCACGTGCAGCAGGTGCGCGCTCAACTTGTCGTCGAACTCGCGGCCCTTGATCAGCTCCAGGTACCAGTCGCAGAGCTCGCCGTAGACGAAGTCATACAACCCGAGCGCGGCCTTGGAGAAGTCGAAGGCCTGCACGCGCGCGGCGAAGTCGTCGCGCGCCGCACCAAGCCGGCTGATGATCCACCGGTCCTCGACCGTCTGTGGCGAGGCAGCCGGCGCCGTCCCCTCCGCCACGTTGGTGATCACGAAGCGCGTGGCGTTAAAGAGCTTGTTGGCCAGCGCCTGACCCTGGGCGACCTTCTCCTCGCTGAAGCGCACGTCCTGCGTCGAGGACATAGCCAGCAGGCCGAACCGCACGCCGTCGGCGCCATGCGCGTCGATTAAGTCCACCGGGTCGACACCCGTTCCCAAGGACTTTGACATCCGCCGTCCGTCAGGCGCCTGGATGACCGAGTGGCAGTAGACGTCAGCGAACGGGATCTTCCCCGTGAGCTCGATGCCCATCATCACCATGCGGGCGACCCACAAGAACAGGATGTCGCGCGCGGTGGAGAGCACATCGGTCGGGTAGAAGGCCCGCAGCTCGGGCGTCTGCTCCGGCCAACCGAGCGTCGCAAACGGCCACAGCGCCGAGCTGAACCAGGTGTCTAGAACGTCGGGGTCGCGCTCCCAGCCGTCACCCTCGGGCGCGGTCTCCCCCACGTAGGTCTTACCGTCGCGATACCAAACCGGGATCTGATGGCCCCACCACAGCTGGCGCGAGATGCACCACGGCCGGATGTTCTCCAGCCAGTCGATGTAGCGGCGCGACTGCGACTCGGGATGGATCCGGACCTTGCCGTCCTTGACGACCTGGATCGCCGGCGCGGCCAGCTCGTCCATCTTCATGAACCACTGCAGCGAGATCAGCGGCTCGATGCGCTGCCCGCTGCGATGGCTGAACGGGACGGTGTGCGTGTAGGGCTCCTTGGCCCGAATGGCACCCGCCTCGTCAAGTGCGACAACAACCGCGGCCTGCGCCTCGGCGACCGACAGCCCCGCGAACTGCGGCACGAGCTCGGTCATCCGCCCGTCCTCGCCGATCGCGCTGAGCTCGGGCAGGCCGTGGCGGCGCCCGATCTCGAAGTCGTTGGGGTCATGGCCCGGCGTGATCTTCAGACAGCCCGTGCCGAAGTCGGTCTTGACGTACTCGTCGGCGATGATCGGCAGCTCACGGCCGACCAGCGGCAGCGTCACGGTCTTGCCCACGAGGTCCCTGTAGCGCTCATCGTCGGGATGCACCGCGACCGCGACATCGGCCAGCATCGTCTCGGGCCGCACGGTCGCGACGACGACTTCGCCACTGCCGTCGCTCAGCGGGTAGGCGATGTGAAAGAGCGTGTCGTCGGCCTCGCGCTCCTCGACCTCCAGGTCGCTGATCGCCGAGCCGGAGCCCGGATCCCAGTTGACCATGTAGTTGTCGCGGTAGATCCAACCCTTGTTATAGAGGTCGACAAAGACCTTCAACACGGCCTTGACGTAGCCCTCGTCGAGGGTGAAGCGCTCCTGCTCGTAGTCCAGCGAGGCACCGAGGCGCTTGAACTGCTCGATGATCGTGCCGCCGAACTCCGCGCGCCACTCCCACGTCTTCTCCATGAATGCCGCGCGGCCGATCGCCTCGCGCGTCGTGCCTTCGCTGACCAGACGCTTCTCGACCTGCGTCTGGGTGGCAATGCCGGCGTGATCGGTGCCGAGGATCCACTTAGCGCGGCGACCGCGCTGGCGGTTGAAGCGGATCAGCGTGTCCTGGACCGAGCCGTTGAGCGCATGGCCCATGTGCAGCGCGCCGGTGACGTTGGGCGGCGGGATCGCGATCGAGAAGTTCTCGGCCGGCGTGCCCTCCGGCTCGGGATGAAACAGCCCCGACTCCAGCCAGCGCGCGACGATGCGCGGCTCGACCTCGGAGGGCTCGAAGCGCTTGCGATCCTTCAGGCTCGACATGAGAGGATCGGAGTCTATGGACGACGCTGACCTCGGTCCCGCCCGCCCGCGCGAGTGGGATGCGGGCAGCTATCACGCGGTGGCGACCCCACATCAGGGCTGGGGCGCCGAGATCCTCGACCGCTTGGCCTTGCGCGGTGACGAGACCGTGCTCGACCTCGGCTGCGGCACGGGCCGGGTGAGCGCCCAACTGCTCGAGCGTCTGGGTCCGGAGGGCCACGTCATCGGCGTCGACGGCTCGGCCGCGATGGTCGCCGAGGCGCAGCGCCAGCTCGGCGGCGAGCATGCGCGCTTCGTCCAGCAAGACCTCCTCGAGCTGACCGTCGAGGAGCCCGCCGACGCGGCCGTCTCCAGCGCCACCTTCCACTGGATCGCCGACCACGATCAGCTCTTCGCGCGCGTCCGCGCGGCGCTGAAAGACGGCGCGCCGTTCGTCGCCCAGTGCGGCGGGCGCGGCAACATCGCGTCGATCGTGGCGGTCGTCACCGAGGTCTGCGCACGCGAGCCGTTCGCGCCGACGTTCGCCGGCTGGCCGGGCCCATGGAACTACGCCGGCCCCGAGGAGACCGCAGAGCGCCTGGAGCGCGCGGGCTTCGCCGTCGACCGCGTCTGGCTCAACCCCTCGCCCCAGCGTCCGCCCGAGACCCGTGAGTTCCTGCGCACCGTCTCGCTTGGCGCGCACGTCGAGCGTCTGGCACCGGACTTGCGCGAGCCATTCCTCGAGGCGGTCTTGGAAGGCCTGGGCCCGGAGCCCGTTCACGACTACGTGCGGCTGAACATCGTGGCGACGGCGCGCTGAGCGCCGCAGCCGCGCTCAGTCGCGGCGGTTGCGATCCAGCAGGATCGCCACGACGATCGATGTCGCCGTCGGGACAAGTGCGACGCCGAAGATCATCACGACGGTCGCGACAAGCCGACCGGCTGTGGTCTTCGGCGTGAGGTCGCCGTAGCCGACGGTCGACACGGTCTGGACCGCCCACCACCACGCCTTGCCGTAGCCGGTGAAGGTCTCCGGCTCGACGAGCCGTTCGGCGAGGGCCGCCAGCAGCGTGAACGTCGTCGTGACGACGACGATCGCCGCCATCGCGCGCGGCAGCGTGATGCGCTCGGCAAAGCGCCCCCGGCGGCGGGTCCGCCTTTCGGTGCCCGGCATGGCCGGCAGCGTCCACGCGCACCGGGTGAGCCGCCCTCGCCCGCGTGAGGTGAACCGGTCACCTGTGGCGGGTGATGATCGCTCACCCCTCAGAGGCGCAAGGTCACATCATGCCTGCCACCGCACCCAAGCTCTCCGATGACGCACTCGTCGAGATGCTCTCGCTGATGCAGGGCGCCGACAGCGTCGAGCTCAAGTTGACGATCCCCGAGTCCGCCCAGCGCTCGGCGATCGAGGCGCTCGGCATGGATCCGCTCGGCGCGCAGGTCCGGCTCGTCTCCTTCTTCGATACCCCCGAGCTAACGCTCGAGCGCGCAGGCGTGGTGGTGCGCGCACGACGCGTCGCGCAGAAGGGCGACGACTCGGTCGTCAAGCTGCGGCCGATCATCCCAACCGACCTGCCGCGCGAGGTGCGCGAGTCACCGATGTGCATGGTCGAAGTCGACGCGATGCCTGGCGGCTACGTCTGCTCCGCGTCGCTGAAGGGCGTGCCCAAGACGCCGGTTGCTGATGTCGCGACCGGCAACGCGCCGTTGCGCAAGCTGTTCTCCAAGGAGCAGCGCGCCTTCTTCGCCGACCACGCTCCCGAGGGCATCGACCTCGGCGACCTTGTGCGACTCGGGCCGATCTTCGTGCTCAAGCTCAAGGCCGCACCGCCCGGCTTCGACCGCAAGATGGTGGTCGAGCTCTGGCTCTATCCCGACGGTACGCGGATCCTCGAGCTGTCGACCAAGTGCGCGCCGTCGGAGGGCTTCCAGGTCGCCGCCGAGTGCCGGGCCTTTCTCGCCGAGCGCGACATCAAGACGACCGGCACCCAAACGACCAAGACCCGCAAGGCCCTCGAGTTCTTCTCCAAGCAGCTGCAGACAGCGTGAGGCGCTAGCGCCGGCTCGGCCGCACGCCGCCACGAAACGGCATCAGCTTGCGCCCCGCGGTGATCAGGTCCAGGCGTCGCACGAGACGCGCCAGCTCGGCGCGCTCGTTCTTGGTGAGGTGATTCGGAAGGCCGTGGGACTTCTTGACGATCCGCGCCAGCTCTCGACGATCGCGATCGTCGAGACGGCTCCAGTGCGTCCGCATGACCAGCGCGGCCTCGATCAACAGCATCCAAGGAACGGCCTTGCGACCAGGCATACGCGGCATCTGGACCGAGGCTACCCGGCTACTGCGCGATCCATCTGTCGAGCAGCGCGCGGGCGATCGCCGTCGGCGGCGGCACCATCAGCCCCTCGGCGTCTGGGCCGTCGATCCAGTCGTCGCTGCCGCTGATCGCGCTCGCGATCTCGTCGCGGGAGTACCAGCGCACGTCCTCTAGCTCGCCATCGCCGGGCACCGGCTCGCCGCTGACGTAGGTCGCGTGGAAGCCGAGCATCAGCGAGACCGGGAACGGCCACGGCTGGGACTCCAGGTAGCGGACGTCGTCGACCACGATGCCCGACTCCTCCAGCACCTCGCGCACCACCGCGTCCTCCAGTCGCTCGCCGGGCTCGACGAAGCCGGCCAGCGCGCTGTAGCGCCCCGCCGGCCACGCGCTCTGGTGCCCCAGCAGGCAGCGGTCGCCGTCGGTGACGAGCATGATGACCACCGGGTCGGTCCGCGGATGGTGCTGGTGGCCCTTGGCGCACACGCGCACGTGCCCGCCGTCGCGCGCCTCGGTCGCCGTGCCGCAGATCCCGCAGAAGCGCGTCGCGCGCGCCCAGTTGGCCAGTCCGGTCGCGTAGGCGACCGTGCCCAGCTGCTCGCCCGGGAGCGAGACCGCGAGGTCGCGCAGCCCCGTCAGCGGCACGCCGTCGCGCTCGAGCGCGAAGACCGGCCCGTCGGGCCCGACGCCGAGGAAGATCGCATCGCCGTCGTCGGCCAGCAGTGCCAGCGGCTCGGGATGGGCGCCAGCGCGGCCGACGACGATCGCCCGCGCCGCCGGGTCGCGACGCGCACCGTCCAGCCAGGCCGCATCGGTGCGGCGCAGCCCGGCGCGATCCAGCGCGCCGCCGGCAAAGGCGATGGGGTCCGGGGAAGCGGGCGTGGCGCCGGTGCTACGCCGACTCGGCGGCGGCGTCTTCAGCGCCGTCGTCTTCGACGGCCTCGGTGACGAGCGTGGGCGTGAGGCCCTTCTCGATCGTCTCCTTGGTCACCACGCACTTCTTGACGTCGCGGCGTGAGGGCAGCTCGAACTGCACGTCGAGCAGCGTCTCCTCGATGATCGAGCGCAGGCCGCGGGCGCCGGTATCGCGCTCCAGCGCAAGCTGAGCGACCGACCCGAGGGCGTCTTCGGAGAAGACCAGCTCGATGCCGTCGAACTGGAAGAAGCGCTGGAACTGCTTGACGAGCGCGTTGCGCGGCTCGGTCAGGATCGTGATGAGGTCCTCGCGCGAGAGCTGGTGCACCGCGCTCATGACCGGCAGGCGCCCGATGAACTCCGGGATCAGCCCGTAGTTGACGAGGTCCTCAGGGAGGCACTTCTGGAAGACCTCGCCCTTGTCGTGGTCGGCCTTGACGTGGATCTCGGCGCCGAAGCCGATGCCCTTGTGGCCGATGCGCCGCTCGATGACCGTGTCGAGGTTGGCGAACGCCCCGCCGCAGATGAACAGGACGTTCGTCGTGTCGATCGACAGGAACTCTTGATGCGGGTGCTTGCGCCCGCCCTGAGGCGGCACCGAGGCGGTGGTGCCCTCGAGGATCTTCAGCAGCGCCTGCTGGACGCCCTCGCCGGACACGTCACGCGTGATCGACGGGTTGTCGGCCTTGCGGGCGATCTTGTCGACCTCGTCGATGTAGATGATCCCGGTCTCGGCCTTCTTGACGTCGTAGTCAGCAGCCTGGATCAGCTTCAAGAGGATGTTCTCGACGTCCTCGCCGACGTAGCCGGCCTCGGTCAGCGCCGTGGCGTCGGCGATCGCGAACGGGACGTTGAGGATCCGCGCGAGGGTCTGCGCGAGGAGCGTCTTGCCGCAGCCGGTCGGGCCGAGCAGCAGGATGTTGGACTTCTGCAGCTCGATGTCGGTCTCGGTCGACTGCATCATCTGCACGCGCTTGTAGTGGTTGTAGACCGCTACCGACAGCGTGCGCTTGGCCTCTTCCTGGCCGACGACGTACTCGTCCAGGACGTTGTAGATCTCCCGCGGCTTGGGGAGGTTCTCCAGATCAAACGACGGCGGAGCCGTGAGCTCCTCGTCGATGATCTCGTTGCAGAGGTCGATGCACTCGTCGCAGATGTAGACGCCGGGTCCGGCGATCAGCTTCTTGACCTGCCGCTGCGACTTCCCGCAGAAGCTGCAAAGGAGCTGCTCGTTGGAGTCCGTAGGACGCGCCATCTACATCCGCCTCGTCTTCTCTTCTCGCCTGACCTGCCGAGCCTAGTGCTCGGAGATCACCCTGTCGATGATGCCGTATGCGACGGCTTCTTCCGACGACATGAAGTAGTCGCGCTCCGTGTCGGTCCGGACCTTCTCGTAGTCCTGCTTGGTGTGCTGAGCGATGATGTGATCGAGGCGCTGGCGGATGTCGATGATCTCCTTGGCGTGGATCTCGATATCCGTCGCCTGACCCGAAAAGCCCGAGGAAACCTGGTGGATCAGAATCTTGGCATTGGGCAGCGCCATGCGCTTGCCCTCGGCGCCGCCGGCCAGCAGCAGCGCACCCATCGACATCGCAATACCGACGCAGATCGTCGACACGTCCGGCTTGATGAACTGCATCGTGTCGTAGATCGCCAGGCCCGCATACACGCTGCCGCCGGGCGAGTTGATGTAGATCGAGATGTCCTTGTCGGGATCCTCAGACTCCAGGTGCAGGAGCTGGGCCACGATCAGGTTGGCGATCTGATCGTCCACGGGCGTGCCGAGGAACACGATGCGCTCGTTGAGCAGGCGGGAGTAGATGTCGAACGCACGCTCACCACGCGACGTCTGCTCGACGACCATCGGAACCAGTGGACTCATGTGACCTCGTGCTCGTTCTCTCTCGGCGGGCGGAATTCCTGCCTCGACGGACAACTGTCGTCAGGGCGTGGAAGGTCCGTGGAGGCTAGCACCCGGCCAGGAGCGCTCCCTGAGCTTTCAGGTCGGTTTTGGACGCCCGTCCTGAAGGGCGCCGGACGCTCGTCCTAGGAGGCTGCGGGGGCGCCGCCGGCGCGCTCGGCGAGGAGCTCGACGGCCTGACGCTGGGCCAGATCATCCTTAAGCTCGTCGAGGCGGCCCTGCTGCTCGAGACGCTTGCGCAGCTTCTCGGGCTTGGTGCCCTGCTGCAGGGCGGTGTCCTGGAGCGCGTCGAGGATGTCGCCATCAGACGGCTCGATCGACTCGGCCTCGATGACGGCAGCCAGAACCGCCTCGCGGCGCAGAGCCTGCTCGGCGTCCGGGCGGGCCTCGGCAAGCAGCTCGTCCTCGGTCTTCTGGGCGATCCGCAGGTAGGCGTCCTTGGTGATGCCGCGGTGTGAGAGCGAGTGCAGCATCTGGTCCCAGAGCTCGCGCGCGCGGGCCTCGACCAGCGAGTCGGGAATCTCGACGGTCGCGCCCTCGACGACAGCGTCCAGCGCCGCCTCACGGAATTCGGCCTCGATCTTGCGCTCATCGGCCTCACGCATGCGGGAAGCGATGTCCTCACGCAGCTCGTCAATGGAGTCAAAGCCGCCGGCCTCGGTGGCGAAATCGTCGTCGAGCTCGGGCAGCTGCTTGGCCTTGACCTCGTTGACGGTGACCTCGAACTGGGCGGGCTGGCCGGCAAGGTGCGGCGCGGAGCCGTAGTCCTCGGGGAAGGTGAGCTCGACGGTCTTCTCGTCGCCGGCCTTCAGGCCGACGAGCTGCTCCTCGAAGCCGGGGATGAACTGGCCGGAGCCGAGCTCGAGCAGGTGGTCGCGGCCCTCGCCACCGGAGAAGTAGTCGCGTTCGCCGTCTTCGCCGTCGATCGAGCCCTTGAAGTCGATGACGACGTAGTCGCCGTTCTCGGCGGTCTTCTCGACGGTCTCCAAGCGACCGAGCTGCTGGCGCAGCGTCTCGACCTGCTCGTCGACGGCGGCATCGTCGACCTCGGGCTCGCGCTTGGTGACGGCGATCTTGGCGATGTCGCCGATCGTGGCCGTGGGACGCACGCCGATCTCGATCGTGAAGGTCAGCGGCTGACCCTCGGCGGGCAGGTCGCCGAGCTCGACGTCGGGCTCGCCGACGGTCTTGAGCCCCGCCTCGTCGATGGCCTCGACGTACCAGCGCGGCAACGTGGCGCGTACGGCGTCATCGAGGACGGCCTCGCGGCCGACGCGCTGGATGACGACGGGCGCGGGGACCTTGCCCTTACGAAAGCCGGGCATGCGCAGGTCGCGACCGAGCTTGCCCGCGGCCTCGTTGACGCGGCGCTGCACCTCCTGCGGCGTGACCTCCGCGGCGACTCGAACCCGGGACTCGGGGAGCTCTTCGACGGTGGTCTTGACGTTCGTTGCAGCGGCCATGTGGCCTTGGAAGATAGCGTCAGGTGGTGTATGGCCGCCCACCGCCTCTCCCCTGCGACACGCGCGCTCGCGTGGATCTACACGGGACCACTGGGCCACCTCTACGGCGGGTTGGCCGACTGGGCCACCCTCCTGTGGAGGATGGCCCGTCAGCGCCTGGGTGCTAGCAGTTCACCGTGATGTGGAACGGCTTGTTGGCCAGCGCGCCCGCGTCGTCGCGGGTGCTCACGTTGACCGTCCTCTTGTCGCTGGTCAGCTCGGCCGCTGCGGCGCCCGCAGAGGTCACCGTGGACTCCGTGACCTGAATTGCGCAGGCGGAGATGTCGTTGGCAAACACCACCGCGTAGGTGCCGGTGCCCGTCGTCGACGAGCTGCTGGCCCCGCGCTTGCCACCGAGTGTGCCGTCGGCCGTCACGGCGGCAAACGAGGTCAGGCCCTGGGCCGTGGTGAGCGCGTCGTCGTGGGCGGCCTTGGCGATGTCCTCAGCACCCTTGCCGTCGACCTGATCGGCGTTGAGCCCCGTCGCAACGCCCTTGGCGTTGGTGGTAAACGGCGCGGCGTTGACGTTGCCCGAGGTGATCGAGCCGACCTCGGTCCCGCCGTTGGCCGAGAACTCGAACGCCCGGCCGTTGGCCAGGTTGCTGGAGCGGATGCACGGCGAGTTGCCCGTCGTCGAGCCGCCTTGGGCCGAACGACAGCCGTAGATCGCGCCACCGCCCTTGTTGGACTTGTTGGACTGGCGGGTGCCGTAGGTGCCGTTGTTGGCGATGATCTGCGTCTCGCTCGTCAACGCCGCCGAGTTGTTGGAACCCGGGTTGCGCTTGCCGAGGATGAGGTTCTTGCCCTCGCCGGACGCGACGGCGAACGAGCTGGCCAGCAGGCCGATGATCACCGCGGATGCAAGGACCAGCGGGCCCTTGGAATGCAGCTTGCGGAACATGGGGTGGAAAGCCTCCCTGTCGGTTTCCTTTCCGTTCACAACTAGGCCGCGAGCCCAAGGTTGCGGTGCACGGTTGGCGATGGCGCCCCGCTGCAACGCCTTGTGCTGCCCAACGATCAGCTCTTCAGCGCGAAGATCGGCCACGGGCCGGGGACGCCTCGGAGCAGATGCGCCCCGCGCGCCTCGAAGTCCAGACCAGAGCCGACCACCGTGCCAAAGACGGTGCCCGAGGTCAGGATCTCCTCAGGACCCGCCATGTCACACACGCGCGCGGCGATGTGCACCGCCATCCCGCCGACGTCATCGCCGATCAGCTCGCACTCGCCCGTGTGCAGCCCGGCGCGGATCTCGATGCCCAGGCCGCGCACCACGGCGACGATCGTCCGCGCGCAGCGCAGCGCGTCGGACGGTGGCCCCTCGAACGCGGCGATGTAGCCGTCGCCGACGGTCTTGACCTCGCGGCCGCCATAGCGCTCCACCTCCCGGCGGATCGCGTTGTCGTGGGCCGACAGTAGGTCGCGCCAGCGCGCGTCGCCCATGCGTGCCGCGTGGCCGGTGGCATCGACGATGTCGGTGAACAGGATCGTCAGCAGCCGGCGCTGCAGGCCGCTGGTCGATGTGCGGCTGCCGGTCAGGAACTCCTCGATCTCGCCGAGCAGTGCCTCGGTGTCGCCGATCATCGGCAGGCTGTCGACCCCGGGCAGCTCGACTAGTCGTGCGCCCGGGATGCGTGCGGCAGCCAGCCGCGAGTGGCCCACATCGATCAGGCGATCGCCGGTGCGGTGCAGGATCAGGGTCGGCACGCGCAGCGCCGGCAGGTGGTGGCGCACATCAACGCCGCGCAGGTTGGCGGCGAGGCGCAGCATGCCCGACGGCGTCGTGGACTGGCGCTCGAGCCTGCCGAGCCACTGGCGGATCCGCGCGTCGTCGACGACGCTGGGCGCCATGTCCTCGAGGTTGGCGCCGGTGCCCCAGCGGTCCAGCAGGCCGGCGAGCCGCTCCTGGCGCGTCTCGTCGGAGTCGGCGAACGGCACCTCGTCGTCGCGCTCGGTGGCCAGCACCGAGGCGTACAGGATCAGCGCGAGCGTGCGGTCCGGGCGGGCCGTGGCGTACTCGATCGCCAGCGGGCCACCAGCCGCGTAGGACTGCACGACGACGCGATCGCAGCCCGCAGCATCGAGCACGGCGTCGATGTCGGCGACCTCGTCGGCCAGCGTCAGCGACCCGTCCAGCGGATCGGAGAGGCCGAGGCCACGGCGGTCAACCAGGATCACGCGTGCGATCGAGCCCAGCCGCTCCCACCAGCGCCGCAGGCCGGGCTCTTCGAGCAACACCTCGATGTGCGACAAGAAGCCACCGAGGAAGACGAGGTCGACCGGCCCGTCGCCGAGCACGCGGAAGGCGATGTGCGACTCGCCGCTTTGCGCCCAGCGGACGCGCCCCTCCTCCATGGGGCCAGCGTACCCGCGGCGCTAGGCCTGAGCGGGGGCGAGCAGGCGCTCGGTCACCGGATCGACCAGGTGCGCGGGATCACCTCGCAGCAGCCAGCCTTCCTCGGTGCGCTCCAGCAGATGATTCTGGGCGAGGTCGCCAAGCGCCGAGGTAACCGATGGGCGCCGGGCTCCGACCAGGCGCGCGAGCGCGCTGTGGGTCAGGCCCATCGGGACCAGGACGCCGTCGGGCGTGACGCGGCCCCAGCGCTCGGCCAGCGTCCACAGCGCGAGCATCAGCCGATCCTCGAGGCGCACGAGCTGGTTGACCACCAACCGCACCGACAGGCCGCGCTGACGCCGCGAGGCGCGGGCAAACAGCGCATCGATGATCGCCGGGTAGCGCACGGCCGTGTAGAGGAAGCGCTCATCGAGCACGGCGAGGCGCAACGGCTCCAGCACCGTCCAGCGCGCGACGAACGGCAGGTCGGAGTTGGCGCTGTCGGTGTCCCATGGGCGCAGGACATCGCCGAAGCCCAGGACCTCGGTCGAGGCCCGGCGGCCCAGATCGAGGTCGCGCAACAGCAAGCCATCGATGAGCAGCAGGCCCAACGGGGTGCCGCCGGGCTCCAGCACGCCTGCGGCATCCCAGCGTCCGGTCGTCACGCGTCGCGTCTCGGCGACGAGCTGGTGGCGAGCGCGATCGAGCTCTTCGGGCGCCAAGCGCTCCCCCAGCTCGGGATCGACATCGAGAAGACGGACGAGGTCATGCGTGGCCACGGCCCGCTAAATATTGCCCGACTGGGATGTCGGCTAACCCCGGTTCGACGTTAAGACGAGCCGATTGCTGGGTACAGGACCCTTTTTGCCGTGGCGGCGAGGCCGGCTACCCGCGACGCATGAGCCGCCCGACGGCGGCCATCAGCTCATCGGTGCGGTCGGCCTGGAGCTCTTGCGGGCCACCGGTGACGCAGTGGCGCGCGTGACCGTCGAGCAGACCGAGCGCGACCTTGTCCAGCGCCGCCTGCACGGCACTGATCTGGGTCAGGACGTCGATGCAGTAGCGATCGTCATCGACCATGCCCTCGATGCCGCGAACTTGGCCCTCGATGCGACGCAAGCGCTTGAGCAGCTGGTCCTTGGAGGCGGTGTAGCCACGGCTAGCGGAGACATCGGACATGGAGCCAGGATACCGCCCCCGGGTACCGTCGAATGTTCGCCCGCAGCTAGGCTGCGCGCGTGGACCAGCCCATCTTCGACGGCCATCACGACGCGCTGACGCGCGCGAGCGCCGATCGGCTCGTCCCCGGGCGACCCGACGGACACCTCGACCTCCCCCGCGCCCGCGCCGGTGGGCTGGTCGCCTCGATCTGGGCGATCTTCGTCGATGGCCCCGGCGCCGACCTGGACTTCGCCAACGGCACGGGCGGCGGCTATGACCTGCCCCTCGCCCAGGAGGTCGGCTACGCCGAGGCGGCCGGCGCGGCGACCGCGGCGGCCGGGCGCCTCCTGGCCCTTGAGCGCCAAGGCCATCTGCGCGTCGCGCGGACGATCGCCGACGTCGACGCCGCGGCCGACGGTGGCCTTCCGGCGGCGATCATGCACCTGGAGGGTGCCGAGGCGATCGACGAGGATCTCGAGGCCCTTGACCAGTGGCACGCCGCGGGCCTGCGGTCGCTCGGTCCGGTCTGGAGCCGGCCCAACGTCTTCGGCCATGGCGTGCCGTTTCGCTTTCCGTCAACGCCCGACACCGGGGAGGGGTTGACCACGGCCGGGCGGGCGCTGGTAACGCGCTGCAACGCGCTCGGCATCGCCGTCGACGTCAGCCACTTCAACACGCGCGGCTTCTGGGACGTCGCGGCGCTCACCGACGCCCCGATCATCGCGTCGCATTGCGGCGCCCATGCGCTGGCGCCCGCTTCGCGCAACCTCACCGACGACCAGCTCGACGCGATCGGCGCCTCAGGCGGCATCGTCGGCATCCCCTACATCGTGGACTTCCTGCGCGCCGACGGCGCGCTGAATCGCTCCACGCCGCTGAGCACCGTCGTCGCCCATGTCCGCCATGTCGCTGACCGCATCGGCGTGCAGCACGTCGGCTTCGGCTCGGACTTCGATGGCGGTGACATCCCGGACGAGCTCGGCGACGTTGCCGGGCTGCCGCGGCTGCTCGACGCCTTGGGCGACGGCGGCTTCACCAGCGAGGAGATCGCCGCCATCGCGTGGGGCAACTGGCGGCGCGTCCTCGCCGCGACCTGGGCCGGCTAGCCCAGCGCGACCGCGTCGACCGGCGGGCCGAGCCGGCGATCGAGCTCGGCGACGACGGCTGGGATCTCCTGCGGTGCGACCGGCCGCGCGTAGAGGAAGCCCTGGCCGATGTCACAACCCAGCGCCTCGACGACTTGGCTCTGGGCCTCGGTCTCGACGCCCTCGGCAACGACGGAGAAGCCCAACGTCCGGGCCATGTCACAGACCGCGCGCACGATCGCGGCGGCCTGGCGGCTGGAGGCGAGGCTCGTGATGAAGCCGCGGTCGAGCTTGAGCGCGTCGAGCGGCAGATCGCACAGGCAGGCCAGTGAGGACTGACCGACGCCGAAGTCGTCCAGCGCAATACGCACACCCGCATGGGCCAGCGCATCAAGCGTCGCGTTGGCGACGGCGGGATCGTTCATCACCGCCGACTCGGTGACCTCAATGACAAACTGCCGCGGCGGAATCCCACGCGCGGCCAAGGCCTCGAAGATCTCCTCGGCCAAGCCCGGCCGACTGAGCTCCACGCGCGAGACGTTGACCGACATCGCCATGTCGCCCAGCGCCAGGCCGGCGTCGCGCCAGCGGCGCAGTTGGTCGACGGCCTCGTGCAGGACCCAACGACCCAGCGGCTCGATCAGGCCATGTTGCTCGGCCAGCGAGATGAAGCGGTCGGGCGGGATCTCTCCACGCTGCGGATGGGTCCAGCGCGCGAGTGCCTCGAAGGCGTGGGCGCGGCCCTCGGCGAAGCGCACCATCGGCTGGTAGACGAGCTGCAGGTCGCCGTCTTCGATCGCACGCCGCAGGTCACGCGTCAGCGCAACGCGCTCGACAGTCTCGGCGCGCATGTGGTCGTCGAAGATCTCATAGCGACCGTGACCACCGGCGCGGGCGCGGTACATCGCGACGCCACCGTCGCGCAAGAGATCCTCGCCGTCGTTGTTGGCACCGGGCCCCGTCAGCGCGATGCCGATGCTGGCGCTCGGGCGGAACTGCACGCCGGCGATCTCGACCGGCTGGGCAACGACGGCGAGCAACCGCTCGGCGATCGTCGCGGACTCGGTCACCTCGTCAAGCCCCTCGCAGAGGATCGCGAACTCGTCGGCGCCGAGCCGCGCGAGCGTGTCGCTGGGTCGCAGCACCTCGCTGAGGCGCGGCGCGAGCGTGCGCAGGAACTCGTCGCCAGCCGCCTGGCCGAGGCTGTCGTTGATGCCCTTGAAGTCGTCGACGTCGAGGTAGAGGACCGCGACCCAGGTCTTCGCGCGCCGGCGGCGGGCGACCGCGAGGCGCAGGCGGTCCAGCAGCAGCGTGCGGTTGGGCAGCTGAGTCAGCGGATCATGCAGCGCCTGGTGGCGCAGGATCCGCTCGGCGGCCTCGGCGCGCTCCTCGGCGGCTTGAAGGCGGACGACCGCCTCGTCCAGCGTGTCGAGGTCGTGCTTCGATGTGCGGACGTCATCCACCAGTGAAGGTGATCGGCCGTTCCTAGTCCAGCTTGATCATCGCGTGCTTGACGCGCGTGTAGTCCTCCAAGGCGTACACGGAGAGGTCCTTGCCGTAACCCGATTGTTTGAAGCCACCGTGCGGCATCTCCGACAGGAACGGCAGGTGGTCGTTGATCCAGACGCACCCGAAGTCGAGCTGGCGGATCGCCTCCATCGCGGTGGCGGTGTCGCGCGTCCAGACCGAGGCGGCCAGGCCATATGGGACGTCGTTGGCCAGCGCGAAGGCCTCGCCGGCATCCTGCAGGCGCTGCACCGTGACGACTGGCCCGAAGACCTCGCTTTGGACGATCTCGGCCTGCTGATCGACGCTCGCGACGATCGTCGGCTGGACGAAGAAGCCACGGTCGCTGCCGGCGCTGCCGCCGGTCAGCACGTCGGCGCCCGCGTCCTTCGCGCGGTCCAGGAAGCCCAGGACGCGCTCCTGCTGGCGGGCCGAGATGACCGGGCCCATCTCGATGCTGTTGCCCGCGGCGGGGTCGCCGACCTTCAACGAGGCCGCCGCCGGGACGAGCTCGGCCAGCAGCGCCTCATAGATGCCGGGCGCGGCGAGCACGCGCGAGGCGGCGGTGCAGTCCTGGCCGGAGTTGAGGAAGCTCGCAACGCGTAGGCCTTCGGCAACGGCCACCAGGTCGGCGTCCTCGAAGACGATCACCGGTGCCTTGCCGCCCAGCTCCAAGTGCACGCGCTTGAGCGTGTCGGCGGCCGCGCGGGCGATCCCCTTGCCGGTGCCGACGCTGCCGGTGAGCGAGACGAGCGCGATCTCGGGATGACCGACGATCGCCTCCCCGACGCCCGGCCCATCGCCGGTGACGACGTTGAGCACGCCGGGCGGCAGGATCTCGGCGACCAGCTCAGCGAAGCGCAGCGTGGAGATCGGCGTCAGCTCTGAGGGCTTCAACACCACCGTGTTGCCACCGGCCAGCGCCGGCGCGATCTTCCAGATGGCCATCATCAACGGGTAGTTCCACGGGGCGATCTGCCCGACGATGCCCAACGGCTCGCGCCGGACCATCGATGTGTAGCCCTTGCCGTACTCGCCGGCGGCGGGCCCGTTCATCGTCCGCGCCGCGCCGGCGAAGAAGCGCAGCTCGTCGGCGCAGATCGGCAGCTCCTCGGCGGCCAGGGAATGCGGCTTGCCGACGTTGAGCGACTCCAGCGCGGCGAGCTCCTCGCCGTGGCGGTCAACGGTGTCGGCGAGCGCGAGCAGCAGCTCCTGGCGCCGGCCGGGGGTCGTGTCGCGCCACGGGATTCGCGCTGTGCGGGCAGCGGCAACCGCGCGCTCGACGTCGGCGGCGCTGCCCTCGGGCACGCGCGCGATGGTCTCTCCGGTTGCCGGGTTGACGATCTCGCGCGTCGCGCCGTCGATGGCGTCGACAAGCTCTCCGCCGACGAGGTTGCGCTGTTCCAGCACCGCCGTCGCGCTCACGCCGTCGCCCGTGCGGTCGTCGCGAGGCCCATGTGGACGCCGGCGTCGCTGAACACGTCGTGGAGGCGAGCGACGATCTCGTCGATCAGGGCCTTGTCGGCGATCAGCGGCGGCGCGATCTGCAGGACCGCGTCGCCACGGTCGTCGGCGCGCGCGATGATCCCCGCCTCGCGCAGGCGGCCGGGCAAGTAGCCACGCAGCAGCTTGTCGCGTTCGGCTTGGTCGAAGGTCGCGTTGTCATCGTCTTTGACCAGCTCCATCGCCCAGAAGAAGCCGTCGCCGCGGACGTCACCGACGATCGGCAGGTCGGTGAGCGTACGCAGCGTCTCGGCGAGGTAGGGCGTCAAGGCCCGCACGTTCTCCAGGACGCCGTCGCGTTCGAAGATCTCCATGTTCTTCAGGGCGATCGCCGCGGCGACCGGGTGGCCGCCGAAGGTGATGCCGTGACGGAACACCGCGCCCTGCTCGACGAGCGGCGCGACAACGGACTCCGCCGCGATCACCGCACCCATCGCCGCGTAGGCCGACGTCAGCCCCTTGGCCAAGGACACCAAGTCGGGCGCGATCCCCTCGCGGCTGGTCGCGATCCACTCGCCCATGCGTCCGCAGCCGCAGATGACCTCGTCGGCCATCAACAACGCCCCGTACTTGTCGGCCAACGCCCGCAGGCCCTGCCAATAGCCGGGCGGGGCAACGAGGCAGCCGCCGGCGTTCTGCACGGGCTCGGCGATGATCAATGCGACCTTGTCGGGACCAGCGGCGAGGATCGCGTCCTCGACCTCAGTGAGCAAGATGGTGCAGAACGCCGCAGGGTCGGTGACCGGGCCGCCGTCGGGCCCGCGGAACATATTGGTGTTGGAGACGTGGGTGACGTCGATCGCAGGACGTCCGAACGGCTCCTTGAAGCGCTCCACACCGGTGAACGACAGCGCGCCGAGCGTGACGCCGTGGTAGGCGATGTCGCGAGCGATCGCCTTGGTGCGCTGCGGCTGGCCGATCGCGAGGAAGTACTCGCGCGTGAGCTTCCACGCTGCCTCGACGGATTCCGAGCCGCCGCTGGTGAAGAAGACGTGTTCCATTCCGGACGGCGCGACTCCGGCAAGCTTTGCCGCCAGCTCGATCGAGGCGGGGTGCGCGGTCCCCCAGTTGGTGTTGAACGCCAGCGTCGTCAGCTGCGCCGCCGCGGCGGCGGCCATCTCCTCACCGTAGGAGTAGCCGAGCTGCGCGCAGAAGAGGCTCGACAACGCATCGAGGTAGCGCTTGCCCCTGGTGTCGAACACATACGGGCCCTCACCGCGCTCCAGCACGAGGAGGTCATCGACGGACTGCTTTGAGAAATGCAACAGCAGGTGATCGCTCGCGGCCTGCTGAAGCTCGTCGTGCGTCATCGGCCCATCGTGACGGCTCCACCCTCCCGCGAACACCCGCGAGACGTCAGAACCTGCCCAGAGCCGATGGACAGGTCGTCTAGTGGTCGGTGCGCCGCTAGAGGTTGTCGCCGCCGAACGCCTCGGCGACCGACTCGTCGACGAAGATCCGGTGGATGGTGTCGGCCAGCAGGTCGGCGCAGCTGACGACGCGTAGGTAGTCCGGGACGCCGGGCGGAACGCCGACGGTGTCGGTCACCAGCAGCTCCTCGAGCCCGAGCGGCGCGACCCGCTCCAGCGTGCCGGGGCTGAGCACGGGGTGCATCGCGACCGCGCTGATCGACGTCGCCTGCGCGTCGCGCAGCGCCCCGACCGCTGCGGTCAGCGTGCTGCCGGTGTCGATGATGTCGTCGACGATGACGGTCTTGCGCCCCGCGACTTCGCCGATCACGCGATGGCTCTCGTGCGTGGCCTCGGGATCTAGGATCGCGAGCTCGGCGCCGAGGTGGGTCGCGAACTTCTTGGCGAGCTTCACCCGGCCGGCGTCGGGCGCGACGACGACGGCATCGGCCGGCAGCCGCTCGCTGAGGTCCTGGGTCAGCGTGTGCAGCGCGGTCATGTGGTCGACCGGGACGCGAAAGAAGCCCTGGGCCTGGCCGGTGTGCAGGTCGACGGTCAGCACGCGGCTGACGCCGACGGACTCCAGCATCCGGGCCACGGCACGAGCGCTGATCGGCTCGCGCAAGCGCGACTTCATGTCCTGGCGGCTGTAGCCGAACCACGGGATCACGGCGATCACGCGATGCGCGGACGCGCCGACCGCCGCGTCGACCATCAGCACCAGCTCCATCAGCGCATCGTTGAGCGACAACGACCCATCGCGCGTACCGGCCAGCGACTGGACGACGAAGACGTCGGCGCCACGAACCGACTCCTCGTAGCGGCAGTACATCTCGCCGCTGGCGTAGGTCTGGAGGTCTACGGGGCCCGCCTCTACACCGAGGCGCTGCGCGATCGCGTCGGCCAGCTCGTTGGAGGCACGCCCCGCGAAGAGCATCAACCGCTTGTCGTAGTCGAGAGGCAGGTGGGTCGGCACGGACCGACGATTCTCACGGGAAAACGCCGCGGGTGCCGTCTGGCTCTTTGCCGGACAGCGCCAGCCCGAAACTGCTCATCTTTGTGCACCTTTCGCGCAGAAAGGTAGTGCGTATGTCCAGGGGCCGGTTTGCATGCTCCAAAAAGCGGAACCACTCAGCGAACCATGTCCCATCTCCTCCCCCGACACAGTCGGCCCGGAGTCGCCCGCAACGACGGCGCGCGTCTCTCGCAGTGCCTCGACGACCTCAGGGCGTTGGAGGGCGAGGCGCAGCGTGCCGTCGAGGCCGAACGCCAGCTCGCGCTGACGCTGAGCGCCAGCGTTCAGTCGCTCGCCTCGCTGCTCGACCTGCGCGACGGGTACACGGGCCAGCACAGCGGCACCGTCGTGGCGCTCTGCGAGCAGGTCGCCCAGCGCGTCGGCGTGACCGGCGACGAGCTCGAGCACCTGCGCATTGCCGCGCACCTGCACGACCTCGGCAAGATCGGCGTGCCCGACGAGATCCTGCATAAGCCCGGCCCGCTCGACGACACCGAGTGGGCGATCATGCGCGAGCACCCGGTCTGGGGCGCCCGCGCGCTGGAGAGCATCCCTGGCTTTGCCGCCGCATCGCTTGCCGTGCGCCACCACCATGAGCGCTGGGACGGCGGCGGCTACCCCGACGGCCTCGCCGGTGAGGACATCCCGATCGGCGCCCGCGTCATTGCGGTGTGTGACGCGTATGAGGCGATGACCTCCACCCGCCCCTATCGCCCCGCGCTCGCCGAGCCGGTCGCCCGCGAGCGCATCGTCGCCGGCACCGGCACGCAGTTCGACCCGGCAGCCGCCTGGGGTCTGCTGGACGCGCTGGCCACCTGAGCGGCGACGTCGCCACGGCGGGCGCCGGGTAGCGTTTGCGCCATGCCCGAGCTCGAGCTGACCCGGTCACGCGAAGATCGCAAGTTGTACGTCTTGGACGGCATCGGGACGCTACAGCTCCAAGGCTGGATGTCGCGCACGGCGACGGCCGAGGCCGACGGTCGCCGCTGGGAGATCGCACGCCGCGGGATCTTCACATCGATCTTCGAGGCAACCGACGCAAGCGGCGCGATCGTCGGCGAGTTCCGCGGCCGAACGCTGCGCCGCGGTGGGACGCTGCGCTGGGGTCAGCGCGAGCTGGAGCTCCGCCCGGCCAGCGCCTGGCGCTCCCGTTATGCGTTGGCCGACGGCGAGCGCGAGCTGGCGATCTTCGACGGCAAGGGCTGGGGCAAGCGCCCGGTCGCCATCGTCATCGACGACCTCAGCGCCGTTGACGTAGGCCTCGTGCTCTTCACCGCCTTCGTTGTCCGCGGCCTCGCGGAAGACTCCTCGTCAGCGGCCGGCGCCACGGCGGCGACGACCAGCGCGTCGGTGGGCTGAGAGCAGCCCGCTAGCCGGGTTATTCCAAATCAATCCAAATCAATCCAAATCTTGGATATCATTCCAAGAACTTGGATTCTCTTGGATAGATTTGGAATGACCCTTTACGTAGCTTCCCCGCCAGATTGGAAGGTGGTGTTCTCGCCGGCGAGCGTCTCCTCCGATCGCTTCAAGCTCATTCTCAGCGCCAGGGCCCCCGGGTACCCGCACTGGGACAAACTGCGCCATCTCGACCCCCCGCCAGGACTAACTCGCGAGGAGTGGTGGTCAGGCCTAAAGTTCGGTCGCCTCAATGGACAACGAAGCCTCCCGCTCACCGACCCAACCGGAGCGCGGTTCTCCTACACAACGCCCGATGCGGCGCTCCGACTTCTGCATCTCATCGACCAGCGCTGCGCCGGTGAGGTCCGAATGCCCGAGGTGGTGACGGCCGACGCTCAGGCCAAGCAGCAGTACCTCGTCAACTCGTTGATGGAAGAGGCGATCCGGTCCAGCCAGCTTGAAGGCGCGAGCACGTCGCGACGTGCGGCAAAGGAACTCCTACGCACGGGACGACCTCCTAAGGACCGCAGCGAGCGGATGATCGTCAACAACTTCATCGCCATGCAGTACATGCGTGAGCAGATGGGCGATCGCCTGACGCCGGCCGACGTGCTCGAGCTTCAACGCATCCTGACCACCGGAACCCTCGACGGCCCAGACGCGAGCGGACGTCTCCAGACACCCGACGAAGACCGCGTTGTCGTGGTCGACCGCATCGACGGTGGCGTCCTGCACCGCCCACCACCCGCGGAGCAGCTGCCCGACCGCCTACAAGCGCTTTGCGACTTCGCCAACGGCGACAGCGACAGCGATGACACCTTCATCCATCCCGTCGTCCGGGCGGTCCTGCTGCACTTCTGGCTGGCCTACGACCATCCGTTCATCGACGGCAATGGCCGAACCGCACGCGTGCTGTTCTTCTGGTCTCTGCGCACTAAGGGCTATTGGTTGGTCGAGTACCTCTCGATCTCGAAGATCCTGCGCGAGGCTCCGGGCAAGTACAACCGCGCGTTTCTGCTGACCGAGACGGATGACGGCGACACGACCTACTTCCTCTTGCACCAGTTGGAGGTCATCGAGCGCGCGATCGAGCAATTGCACAAGTATCTGCGACGCAAGGTCGCTGAGGTGCGTGACGTCGAACAACTGCTCCGTGGGTCAGGTGGTTTCAATCATCGCCAGACAGCGCTGCTTAGCGGCGCACTGCGCAACGCTGACCACATCTACACGTTCGCCTCACATGCCAAGAGCCACAACGTCACCCACGAGACCGCACGAACCGACCTGCGCGATCTGGCAGACCGCGGCCTGATCGACACCGAGCGCTCCGGCCGTCTGTATTACTTCCGCCCAGCGGCAGACCTGACCGCTCGGCTCAAGGCCCTCGGCGATCGATCAACCGCGACATGATGACCTGCGAGCGCGTGCGAACCACCGGGGAGTCGCGCTGCAGTTCCATGATCACGCGCTCGAGATCCTGTGGGTCGGTCGCGCGGACGCGGACGATGCAGTCGGCGTCGCCGGTGACCGACCAGGCTTCGACGACCTCGGGCAGCGGGCGCAGGGACTCGCGCACCTCGTCGAGGCCGATCCCGGGCGCGTAGAAGAGCTCGATCAGCGCCTCGGTCGTGGCGCCGAGCGCGGCAGGATCCACGAGCGCGGTGAAGCCGCGCAGGACGCCGCGCTCGCGCATGCGGTCAACGCGCCGCTTGACGGCGGGGGCCGAGAGGGCGACGCGTCTGCCGACCTCGTCGTAGGTCGACCGTCCGTCGTCGGTCAGGCACGCAAGAATCCGACGATCGACATCGTCTACGCGCAAGAGATCGCTCATCAAGCGCACGATAACGGGGTTGAGTGTGGTTGGCGAGGGGCGTAGCCTCGGTGGATGGCCTCTCCGCGACCAGTCCTGCGCGCGCTCTTCGACGAGGCCCACGCCCAGGCGTGGACGATTCGCCCGGAGCTCGCGGCGCAGATGCAGCCTTCGCACCCCGCTGACGTCTCCTACGCGCGCGCGGCTGACGTCCTCCGTGCGCGACGCATCGCGGTCGACGCCAACGCCGAGGGCGCGCTCGACGTGGCAGCCCTCGCGGGGGTCGACATCGTCGTGCTCGCCCACCCCAGTGAGCCCAAGTGGGAGGCGACGACCGGCAGCGGATCGCCGCTGCTCACCGGCGCCGAGCTCGACGCGCTGGAAGCGTTCGTCACCGCCGGCGGCGGCCTCGTCGTCCTCGGCGAGAGCGAGCAGGACAAGTACGGCAACAACCTCAACATGCTGCTGGCCCGCTTCGGGATCACGATCGAGCACGACACCGTCCAGGACTACGAGCACAACCTCAACGCGACGCCATCCTGGGTGCGCGCGCGGCTGGGTCGCGGCGAGCGCGGCGCGGCCGGCGATCTCCTGGCCGGCATCACCGACGCTTGCTTCTATCGCACCGGCACGCTGACGGTCGATGCCGACGCCGACGCGCAGGTGCTTGCGCGCACCACGTCGAGCGCCTCGACGCCGGACGCACCGCTGGCCATCGCCGTCCGCCACGGCGCGGGCCGCGTCGTCGCCCTCGCCGACTCCGACCTGTTCGGCGACGACTGCCTCGCCGACCTCGGCCACGAAGCGTTGTGGACCAACATCGTCGCCTGGGCCGGCGCCGCCGCCTACGCGCGTCCGGCGACCGGCGCCGCCTCCAAGGTGGCGACCGACCCTGCTTGGATCGCGCTGCGCGACGCCACCGATGCCTTGCGCGTCCTGCAGGAGCCCGATGGCTCGCTCGACATCACCGCCCACGACGAGGCCGCCGTGCGCGCTCACGTGCAGACGATGACCGACGCGGTGACCGCGCTGGCGCCGCGCTTTGCCCACCAGGCCGACTACCTCACCACGGCCGTCGCCGACCTCCGCGCCTGGGCCGACAGCGGCTTCCCCAAGCCAGATTTCGCGACGTCGCTGGACCTGTTCCGTCCAGAACGCCACCGTGTCGATGGCATCGAGCACCTCGTGCTCTTTCCCATGTACACCCAGAACGGCTCGCGCGACACGCGCTTCGAGGCGCTGCTGGTCGCGGTGCCGTGGCCAGACTGGCTCGCCGAGCTGGAGCGTGACCGCTATGACAACGCGAAGTTCGTCGCGGTCACGCTGACCGACCACACGGCGGGCTATGACTCCGAGTGCGCGGTCCTCTTCCCGGAGACCGTCAGCGTCGCCGTCAAGCCCGAGGTCAACCACTTCGGCGCGATCTTCTGCGACCGCGAGTCCGAGCGCTTCCGCCGCGTCGTGGGCGCTGCGGCCGACACGGTCGGCGTCAACCTCCCGCCCGACGCCGCCGCGCTGATCCACTCCGAGGAGCTGTCGATCGAGGCCTACGCCATGTGGGACCTCATCCACGACCGCGCTCACAGCCGCGGCGATCTGCCGTTCGACCCCTTCATGATCCGCCAGCGGATGCCGTACTGGATGTACTCGCTCGAAGAGCTGCGCTGTGACCTGACGGCCTTCGGCGAAGCCGTCAAGCTCGAAGCCGAGGGCATGGCCTTCGCGCGCAACGTGCAGTACGCGATCCTCTTTGACCGGATCTTCCGCTTCCCGGTGACAGGCAGCCGCGTGCGCAACTACGATGGCCTCGGCGGGCAGCTGCTCTTTGCCTACCTGCACCGCCACGGCTTCGTGCACTGGACCGACAACCGCCTCACGATCGCATGGGACCGCCTCGCCGAAGGCGTCGCGGGCCTGCGTGCCGAGGTCGAGACGCTCTACCGCGAGGGCATCGACCGCTCCAAGCTCGCGCAGTGGGGCGCTGCGCACGACCTCGTCACCCGATACGTACCGCCGACGTCGGGTTCAACCTGGGCCGCCGCGGCGCGCGCGTATCCCGATGTCGAGGACCCGCGCGGCTACATCGACGACGTCAACCCCGACGAGTTTCCCCTCTCCATGTTCTACACCTCGCTCAAGCAGAAGCTGGAACCCGTCATCGCGCGACCGAGCGCTGCCGATGCGTCGGCTGTCGCGGTGACCGCATGACCGACAGCGGCGTACTCGCTGGCCGCCGCATCGCGGTCGCTGGCGCCGGTGGCGGCCTCGGCCCGACCGTCGTCCGTGCCCTGGCCGACGCCGGCGCCTGGGTTGCGGCGGCCGACCGCACCGACGGCCACCTCGATGTCGTGCGCGACATCACCGGCGACGCCCGCGCAGCAGATCTCGTGACCGCCGAGGGCGCGCAGGCCTGGGCAGACGCGCTCGGCGAGGTCGACGGCCTGCTGCACCTCGTCGGCGGCTGGCGCGGGGGTCAGACGATCGAGGACACCAACTTGGAAGATCTCGACTTCTTGGAGGCCTTGCTCTTTCACAGCGTCGTGCACACCACCCGCGCCTTCGCGCCGCTGCTCAAGGCCGCCGGCGCGCACGGGCGCTTCGCCCTGGTCTCCTCCTCGGTCGCCGGCAAGCCGGTCGCCGGCAACGGCGCCTACGCGGCGACCAAGGCCGCAGCCGAGGCCTGGACGCTGACCTTCGCCGCCGAGCTGGCCGAAACCGAGGGCACCGCGAACATCGCCGTCGTCCAGGCGATCGTCACGCCGCAGATGCGCGAGGAGAACCCGGACAAGGCCTATAAGTCGTTCACCGACGTTGATGAGATCGCCAACGCGCTCGTCTTCCTGTGCTCCGATGCGGCGCGCAAGATGAACGGGCAACGCTTGAGCCTGCACACCTCCTAGGCTGGAGCGCATGCGCGCGTTTGCCTCCGACAACTACGCCGGTGCCCACCCCGAGGTCCTGGCGGCGATCGCAGGGGCCAACGTCGACCACACCGTCTCTTATGGCGCCGATCCGTGGACGGCCCGGGCGACGGAGTTGCTGCGGGCGCAGTTCGGTGAGCATGCCCAACCGTGGCTGGTCTTCAACGGCACCGCGGCCAACGTCCTGTCGCTTGGCGCGCTGACGCGGTCGTGGGAGTGCGTCGTGACGCCCGACAGCTCGCACCTGCACGTCGACGAGGCGGCCGCACCGGAGCGGATGGCCGGCGTCAAGCTGCTGACGCTGCCGACGCCCGACGGCAAGCTGTCGCCCGCGCAGATCGAGCCGCTGCTGGCGCGCCAGGGCGACGAGCACGCGCCGCAGGTGCGCGTGATCTCGATCGCCAACACCACCGAGTTGGGCACCGTCTACGCCGTCGATGAGCTCCGCGCGCTGGCCGACGTCGCGCACGCCAACGGGTTGTTGTTGCACATCGACGGCTCGCGTCTGGCCAACGCAGCGGTCGCGCTCGACGCGTCGCTGGCCGACATCACGACCGCGATCGGTGCCGACGCCGTCTCCTTCGGGCTGACCAAGAACGGCGCGCTGGGCGTCGAGGCCATTATCTTCCTCCGCGATCCCGCGCCCGAGGGCTTTGCCTGGATGCGCAAGCAGCACGCCCAGCTCTCCTCCAAGATGCGCTTCCTCTCGGCGCAGGTGGTCGCGATGCTCGACGGCGACCTCTGGCGCCGCTCAGCCACACACGCCAACGCGATGGCCGCGTTGCTGGCGCAGCGCGTCGCTGACATCCCCGGCGTCCGCCTCACCCGCCCGCCACAGGCCAACGCACTCTTCGCGGTCCTCCCCCGCGCCCTCGCCGACGCCGTCCGCCCCGACTTCCCCTTCTACACCTGGGACGAGTCGACCGGCGAGGTCCGCTGGATGTGCTCGTGGGACACGAGCGAGGACGACGTGCAGCAGTTCGCGGCCGCGCTAGAACGCGCGGCGGCCGCGGTCCCGGGCGCGGTGTAAACGGGGCCAGCCGGACCGATAGGGTCCCGTCCATGCGCTGGTCCGGCCGGGATCTCGTCTCCGTGGTCCTGTCGCTGCTCGCGGCGCTCGCGACCGTGGCCGCGATCATCGCGCTGTACGTCAAGGCCGAGATCGGCAACCGCGATGCCTTCGCCGACCGCGCCGTCGCCGCATTGGAGGACCCCGCCGTTCGCCAGGTAGTTGCGCGCCAGGTCGTCGTCGGCGTGTTGGAACGCGGCTCGCCCGACCTGCTCGCCACACGTCCGTTGCTGGAGACCGCGGTGCAGACGATCGTCGGCACCGGGCCGTTTCGCTCGCTCGTCCGCGGGGCCGCGCTCCAAGGCCACCAACTGCTCTTCGATCGCGACAACGCGTTCGTCCTCGACCTCGCCGACACCGGCACCGTCGTGCTCTCGGCGGTGCGCAGCCTCGCACCCAACGTCGCGTCGCGACTCCCCGAGCATGCCGACGCAACGCTCGTCGACCTGCGTGAGCGGCCATTTGCCAACGACACCCTCGACGCCGCCGACCAGCTGCGGCGCTCGGCGATCCTCGTCCCGGCCCTTGCCTTGATCCTGCTCATCAGCGCGCTCGTCACCGCCCGCGACCGTGGCCGGGCGCTGGCCCGCTACGGCCTCACCGTCGGTGTGGCCGCAACGGTCGCCGCGATTGCGCTGTCGACCGCCCGGACGGTCGTCATCGACTCGATCGACGGCACCAACGAGATCCCGACCGATGACGTGCGCGCCGCCGTCGGCGGCGTCTGGGACGCGTTTCTCGGCGATCTCGCCGGCCTGCTCCTGATCGGCGCGGTCGTCGGCTTCCTCTTGGCTGCCGGCCTTCTCTCGGCCCTCGACCCCGGCGCGGTGCGACGCCGACTCGAGCAACTGGCGCGACGACCGAAGGAGTCGTGGGCGCTGGGGCTGCGCGGCGTGGCGCTGGCCGCGCTCGGCATCCTCGTTCTGCTCTTCCCGAGCATCGCCCTGCGGGCTATCGCCTACATGTCGGGGGCCGCCCTCGTGCTCGTAGGCAGCACGGAGCTGCTGACAGCGCTTGGACGACCGAGTACCCACACGAGGGCAACGGACGGCGCCGCCCTGCGCCGCCGCACCGCTGTCGCCGCCGCGACCGCCCTCATCACCGTGCTGGCGGCTTCCGGCGCCGCCGCCCTCGTCCTGCACGACGAGGGTCCTCCACGTCTGGTCGCCACGCCCACCGCCGGCTGCAACGGCCTGCCGAAGCTGTGCAACCGCCGCCTCAACGAGGTCCTCTTCCCCGGCACCCACAACTCGATGGCGGCCGCCGACGTCGCCGGCTGGTCGATCCCCAACCAGCGCCGCTCGATCGGCCGCCAGCTGACCGACGGTATGCGCCTGTTCTTGTTGGACCCGCACTACGGCCGGACGCTGCGCACCGGCCGCGTGCAGACCGACTTCGATGAGGAGCACCGCGACGCCAACAAGGTCGCGCGCGAGCTCAGTCCGCCGGCGCTCGCCGCGCTCGACCGTCTCGGCGTCTCGATCAGCCGCTCCAGCGGCACGCGCGGTCCGCGCGAGGTCTGGCTCTGCCACACCGTCTGCGAGCTCGGCGCCACGCGCATGGACGAGACACTGAGGACGATGGGCGCCTACCTGCGCGCGAACCCGTCGACCGTGTTGGTGGTGATGCTCGAGTCCTATGTGACCGACGCCGATCTGCAGCGGGTCTTTGCCAAGACGGGTACCGAACAGTACGCCGCAACGCTGAGCCACGGTCAGCCGTTGCCGACGCTCGGTGAGCTGATCGCCGAAGGCCACCGTCTCGTGGTCTTCACCGAGAAGACGCCGAGCGGCAGGACGCTCCCGTGGCTCAACGACGCCTTCAGCTGGATCCAGGACACGCCGCTGGGCGCACAGCGGCCCGCGCAGCTGAAGTGCACGCACTACCGCGGCACCGCGAGCAGCCCGTTGTTGATGCTCAACCACTGGATCGACCGCTTCCCGCCCCCACCGAGCGCCAACGGGGCGATCCTGACGCGCGACTTTCTGCGCAAGCGCATCGCCGACTGCGAGAAGGCGCGTGGAATGCCGGTGTCGCTGATCGCCACCGACTTCTACGAGCAGGGCGCGGTGATCGACGTCGCTGAGGAGGTCAACCGCGAGCGCTGAGGCGGGCGCCGTGGCTCAGGTCGACAGCGTCAGCGTGGCGTGGTCGATCAAGAACCAGCACAACGCCAGCGCGCCCGTGTAGAGCGTGCTGACCGCGGCAGCGGCGAGCACGCGCTCACCGAGCGGCCGATCGCGTGTGGCACGGACGGCCAGGACGGTCGCAGCGCCGAGGACCGCTTCAGCCGGCAGGACGTAGAGCGCGACGCCGGCAACCTTCGTCACGTCGCCCGCCGGCTCCCAGAGCCCAGCGGTGGGCGCGGCCAGCTCGGTGCCGAGGAAGAGGACAAACGCCGCGAGCGCGCCACGAGTGACGTTGTCGCCAGCGATCAAGATCACCAAGAACAGCGGCAGGACCCACATCCCGCACATCGCCAGCGGGATGACGTCACCGACCCGGATCCCGCCCGTGTCGGGGAAGCGCAACGTGCCGAGGGCATCGGCAAGGAACCAGTCGGGGACGAGCTGGAAGATCGAGATCGGTATCAGGACCCCGAGCGCCGCAGACCAGGCGGGCCGGTCGACCGCGCGGGCTAGGGCAACCAGCCCGGCACAGCCGCCGAAGGACACAGCAAGTACCGCCCAGCCTTTGGCCGGCGATGGCAGCAGGAGTGCGACGAGGGTCGCACCGCTGTAGGCCAGCGCGGCGGCAACGACAAGCGGAAGCCTGGACGCCCTCACGTCGTCTTGATCAGCCCGCCGTCGATCACGTACTCCGAGCCTGTGACGTTGGCCGTGCGCTCGGAAGCGAGCATGACGACGAGCGTCGCGACCTCCTCGGGCGTCGTAAAGCGCCCCGTCGGAAAGCCACCCATGCCGGCGACGATCTGCTCGCGCGCCGAGGCGATGTCGGTGCCGCTGGCCTTGGCGACCGTGTCGGCGACGCCGCCCTCCCCCAGCCACAGGTCGGTCGCGACCGGACCCGGCGAGACCGAGTTGATGCGGATGCCCTTGGGCCCGAACTCCTGGGCGATCGACTTGGAGAAGTTGATGAGCGCCGCCTTCGCCGCGCCGTAGTCGATGACACCTGCGTCGGGCTCATAGAACGCGTTGACCGAGGCGGTGTTGACGATCGTGCCCGCGCCCTGCTCGAGCATTGGACCGAGCGCCGCGCGCGTGGCGCGCACCGCCGTCAGGAAGTTCATCTGCAGCGACCACTCGAACTCCTCGTCGCTGATGCCCAGGAAGCCCTCCAGCCGCAGGCGCACCGCGCCCACGTTGTTGACCAGCACGTCGACGCGGCCGTGGAGGTCGACCGCCTGCTCGATCAACCGGGCCGGCGCGTCAGGCGCGATCAGGTCGATCGCGACCGGCGTCACCCGCTCCAAGCCCTCCAGCGTCTCGACCGTGCGCGAGGCCGCCACAACATGTGCGCCCTCGTCGACCAGCATCTTCGTGATGGCCAACCCGATGCCCTTGCCAGCACCGGTGACGACCGCAACCTTGTCCTGCAGCTGGAGGTCCATACCTCCGACTATGTCAGCCCTGCGGGTTGACCCCGTAGTACTTGGCCGAGTAGCTGCGATCGGCGCATCTCACGCCGTCGGTCAGGTACTTGATCGTGCCCTTCAGCTTGCCGTTGACGTACTTGCCGGTGATCTTGACCGAGATCACCGTGTTGCTGAGGCTGCGCAGCGTCGTCTTGCCGCTGTAGGAGAACGCGCCGGTCGAGGAGATCTTGAGGCCTTTGGTGATGTTGCTGCCGCCCTGCTGCTGACCGTCGATCAGGCACGGGAAGCTGAAGGACTTGATCGACGTCGCGGCCTTGTTGGTCTGGATGTAGGTCTGGCTGGAGACCTCGATGTAGTACCCGCGCTTGACGCCCGCCAGGGCGACGGCAGGAACCAGCAGTGCGAAGGCGGTCAGGACAGCGAGAACGAGGGCGCGGCGGGTCATGGGGGTCACTTGCTCCGGAGGGTGAGGGTCTTACGGGTAACTGTCTTGGTCTTGCCGTTGGGCAGCTTCTGGGTGGCGCTAAAGACGATCTTGAGCTTGTGCTTGCCCTTGAGGATCCGCTTGCCGAGCTTGTTGAGCTTGACGGTGACCTTGGCCGTCTGACCGCCGTGCAGCGTCACGGTCTTGGTGCCCAGGACGCGCGGCTGGTGCTTCTTGCGCTTTTTGCTGACCGACGACGGGAAGCCGGTGACGTACTCGCGCTCCTTGATCAGGTACACGAGCGAGCAGCGCGCTTCAGGCGGCCCGACGCAGATCTGGTTGGTGTTGATCGCGCCGTTGCCGGTCTGGGGAGGATCGAGCTTGGCCGTGCCCACGGTGGCGGGCTTGAGGACGACGGGCGGCTTGGCCGGCGGCCCCGGTGCAACGACCGGCGGCGCGGGCGGATCACCGCCTGGACCCGGACCCGGACCCGGACCCGGACCCGGACCTGGATCGGGATCGGGATCGGGATCGGGATCCGGGGTCGTGCCCACCACGCCGGCCAGCCGGCCGACCAGGCTGGGCGCGGTCGGGTTGCCGACCCCGAACCAGATGTTGCCCGCGTTGTCGGCGCCCGAGCCCAGCGGCGGCCGATCACTGGCCAGCGTGTACACCGTCGCCGTAGGCGTCGCGGATGGAACGATCCGCACGAGCGCGTTGCCGGGGCCGTTGTAGGACGACTGCCTGGTGGCCATCCACAACGTGCCGTCAGGCGCGGTGGTGATCTGGCGCGGCTGAGCAGCAGCCAGCGCAGGATCGATGGAGCTCAGCGTGTACTGCACCATCGTGTGGCTGTCGGGGTCCAGCCGCCCGACCTTGCGGTTGAGGAAGTTCGTGAACCAGATGCCGCCGTCAGGCGCGATCGTGACATCTGTGAGGCCCGTGCCGGTGTAAGAGCCCGAGCAGGGCGGAACGGAGCCGCCCTCGCACGGGGTGATCTGGTACTCGTCGTAGTGGTCGCCGTTGCCCGCGTAGGTCGCGACGCGGTAGCCAGGATTGCCCGGATCCTCCTCGACGAACCACGGCCGACCATCCTTGGTCACCGCGATGCCCGCGGGCTTTGCGTCGTAGCGCTGGCCGTTGAGCTCGGTGTTGCCGTCCTGGATCGCGATGTTCGGGCCCTCCGTCACCGTCCCGTCCTTGTAGTACGCGATCCGGTTGCCGTAGAACGGCGGGTTGTTGCTCAGGCCGCCGATCTCGGTGAACCAGGCGCCGCCCGCAGGTGACGGCGCGACGTCGAACAGCTCCTGGTAGTTGGGCAGCGTGGCGGAGCTGAAGCCGGTGGTGGTGCCCGGGACCAGCGCCGCCGGCAGGCCGGAGCCAACACCACCGTCGTTGCGGACGTAGTAGAGCTTGCCGTCCTTCGGGTTGAAGGTCACCGACTTCGCCTGATTGGCACAGCAGTTGATAGGCGAAGGCTCCGGCAGCGGGAAGAAGCTGATGCCATCGCTCGTGCCGGGTGACGCCGCCGCGGGGACCAGACGTGCCAGCGACGGAACCGGCCGCGGGCCGCCGGCCTGAGGGTTCTCGGCCGTGAACCAGATGTTGCCCGCGCCGTCGGCCGTCACACCCCAGTTGGCGATCTTGTAGCCCGTCGGGAACGGGTAGTAGTCGGGCGTCGCCGCCGACGCCGCACCCGGCGCCCAGACGAGCATCGACAAGGTCAGGGCCAACCACGCACTCCGTCGCATGTTCTGTACCTACCATTTAATGAAGGACCGCCACGCTTTTAGCTGAGACGACGTACGCGGTTGTGCGTACGTCGTCGCCGGCGTCGCGCGTGCGACGATCTCCACGATGGCCGATCCCTTCACCCTCGAAGACCGTGCCGCCCTGGCTGAGGCTGCCCGCGATGTTGCCGCCAGCGGGCTGGTCGTCGGCGCCTCGGGCAACCTCGGCATCCGCCGCGGCGAGCATCTGCTGATCACGCCGCGTGGCAGCCGGCTGGCCGCGATCGCTCCGGCCGACTGCGTCTGCGTCCTGCTCGCCGACGGCAGCGTGTCGCCCGACCACGCGCGGGCCACTGACCCTTCATCCGAGCTCCCGCTGCACCTCGCCGTCTACGCGGCGGCGCCGGAGGCGAAGGCCATCGTCCACACCCACTCGCACTTCGCCACCGTCCTCTCGACGCTGGTCGACGAGATCCCGGCGATCCACTACGTCACGACCGAGTTCGGCGGGCCGGTGCGCGTCGCGCCGTACGCGACCTACGGCTCGGTCGAGCTGGCCGAAGGCGTCACCGCGGCGCTGGCCGGACGCTCTGCCGCGTTGATGGCTAACCACGGCGCCGTCACCATCGCCGCGACGCTGCACCGCGCGGTCGAGCAAGCCCGACAACTCGAATGGCTCGCCTCGGTCTACTGGCACGCACAGGTCTTCGGCACCCCGACGCTGCTCGGCGAAGCACAGCTCGGCGCGGTCGACGCGCAGAACCGCACGCTGGGCAGACGCTGAACGCAGGCCGCGTGGAGCCGCGTTAGTCCCTCGTGCGGGGCGAGATCAGCTGGTCGACCGGCGCGAAGTCGTCGCGCAGGCCAGACGAGCCTTGCGCGTAGGCCTCGACCTCCGGGCGCCAGTAGATGGCGGCCCCGTCGGTGAACGGGTCGAAGTCGTACTCGCGCACCGTGTCGGAGGCGACGATGACCTCGTTGCCCCCGAGGGGCTGACCATCGGCGTCGGGCGGCACCACGACCTGGACGTCGCGAAACAGCGGCAGGAGCGTCGCCAGCTCCGCCTTCAACAGCTTGTTCGGGCGCAGGTCAATCACGTTGAGGAGGTACAACCCGCCCGGCTTGAGCACGCGCCGGACGTCCTGGATCCATTCACGCGTCAGAAGGTGCCACGGAACCGTCAGCCCGCTGAAGGCATCACCAATGACAATGTCTGCACTGGCGGAGGGCAGATCGTGCAGCGTCGTCCGTGCGTCCCCGACCTTCGCCTGCAGCGCCGGTGACAGCTTCAGCCCCAACCGTTGCTGGTCGAGCGTTACCAGCTCCTTGTCGACCTCCAGCATGTCGACATGCGAGCCCGGCCGCGTCGCGAGCAACCAGCGCGGCAGCGTGCCGGCGCCGCCGCCGACGACGACCGCGCGGCGCGGGCTTCCGGCCGGCGACGTCACGTCGATCACCTTGGCGATCCACCTGGCATAGAAGTACTCGAGGTGCGCCGGGTCGGCGAGGTCGACGTGCGAATTGGCCTCGGTGTCGAGAAACAGCTGACGTCCGGTTGGCCCGGCCGCCACGATGACGGCGCAGTGGTATCGGGTCTCGGCGTCGCACGGCGAGTCGCGCGTCGCCGCGAGCGCGGCGAGCACGATGGTCGCCCCCAGGACGCCCACCGTCGCGGCCCGGGTGAACGCCCGCAGCGAGAAGCCCAGCACGAGCCCCGCGGCCACGAGCGCCAGGCCGATTCCGAGCACCGCCGTGCTGACGGGAACCCGCGGAACGACGACGAAGCCCGTCCCGAAGGTGCCGACCAGCGCGCCGGCCGTCGCGAACGCCGACAGCCGCCCCACGATCGTCCCGCTGGTGTGCAGATCATTGAGCTGGAGCCGTGCGACCGTCGGCGAGACGGCGCTGAGCACCGCGGCGGACGGCACCAGCGAAGCCAAGGTGATGCCCAGGGCGGCGAGATCACCGTGGCCGCGCGCGCCCGGCCCAATCCAGCGGACGATCGGCACGGTCAGCAGCGCCAGCAGACCGCCGCCGATGAACAGACCAACGAGCAATCGCCGCGGATCGCGGCGGTCGGCGAACCAGCCGCCGACCGCTGCGCCAAGCGCGATGCCGGCCAGCACCGCGCCGATGATCGACGTCGTCGTCTCCAGCGTGAGTCCGACGTAAGGCGCGAGCAGCCGCACGGCGAGGATCTCGAGCATGAGGACCGCGCCGCTGGCGACGAAGACGGTGCCGGCCGCGACGGCCGGGGCCAACCCGGCCGGCAGTGATGTCGGGATGGTCGCCTGGGCGCCGTTGGCGGCAGCGCTGAGGTCCTGCTGCCCGCTTTCGGTTGCCATCGCCTCGACTCTAGATATATGGCTAGGTCGAAAACGCGCGGCGAGGCCAGCTGGCAAGGGCTCACGCCGATCGCAGCGCCTCGGTCGGCGACAGCCGCGCCGCCCGCGCCGCCGGATAGAGCCCGGCTGCCGCGCCGATGAGCAGCGCGCCCGCGATGCCGCCAGCCAGCGCCTCAGACGGGACCACCGCGGTCCAGCCCCGCGTCCTGGCATAGCCGCCGGTGACCAACGCCCCGATCGCCACACCGGCCAGCCCGCCCGCGACGGCGAGCAACAGCGACTCGATGAGGAACTGCGCGCGGACGTGGCCGCGGGTCGCACCAAGCGCGCGACGCAGGCCGATCTCCGAGCGGCGTTCGAGCACCGAGATGACCATGGTGTTGGCGATGCCGATGCCGCCGACCAGCAGCGCGACCGCGCCGAGGCCGAGAAACAGCCCGGTCAACGCCGAGTCGGCGGCGGCGCGCGCCGCCAGCGCGTCGGACGGACGGCTGACCTGGACCTCCTCCGGGTTGGCCGGGTTGACGGCCGAGGGCAGCAGCGCCCGCACGCGGGTAACCGCCGATGGGTCGGCGCGGAGGTAGACGGTGCTCGCGCTGCGCGCGGCGCCCAGCTCGCGCGCCGCCGCCGCGTAGCCGACCAGCGCCGAGCGGTCGATCTCGGGCGCGAGCTCCAGCGGCGCCAGGATGCCGACGACCGTCCAGCGGCGTCCGCCGATGTCCACCAACATGCCCGGGCGGTCAATGCCGAGATGCTCGGCGGCCAGAGTGCCCAGGACGACCGCCGACGCATGCGCGGTCGCCGCGTTGAGGAAGCGCCCGCGCACCATCGTGGCACCGAGCGTCGCCAGCAGCTGTGGATCGGCGGCCCCGACGGTGATGCCGCCGGTCTCCTCGGGAGCGATCCGGTCGCTGCGCCGGATCGTGGCGTCCAGCGCGCGGACGGTCGCGACGTGCTGGACGCCGCCGAGGCGCGCGATCACCTTGCGCGTGCGGCGCGGCAACACCGCCTCGTCGCCGCCCAGCGTCTGACCGGGCGCCGCCGTCAGCAGATTGGTGCCGAGGCGGTCGAGCTCGTCGATCAGGCCCGCGCGCGAGGAGGCCGACAGGCCCAGCACCGCGACCATGCTCGCGATGCCGATCGCGATGCCCAAGCCCGAGAGCGCGGCGCGCAGTCGCCGCGTGCGCAGGCCGACGGCGCCAACACGCAGCAGGTCTGCGGGCAGCAGCCGTGACGCGCCGGTCATCGGTCCTCCTCGATGCGGCCGTCCCGGAGGCCGACGTGGCGCGGCAGCCCAGCAGCGATGTCGCGATCGTGGGTGATGACGACGATCGTCGTCCCCTCGCGATGCAGCTCGCCGAGCAAGTCCATGATCTCGCTTCCCGAGCGGGAGTCGAGGTTGCCCGTCGGCTCGTCGGCGAAGACGATCGCGGGCCGCGCGACGACGGCGCGGGCGATCGCCACCCGCTGACGCTCCCCGCCCGACAGCTCGTCGGGCCGGTGGGTCATGCGGTGTGCCAGCCCGACGCGCTCCAGCGCCGTGCGCGCCGCCGCGATCCGTTGCGCCAGCGGCGTCGCGCTGTACAGCAGGCCCTGAGCGACGTTCTCCAGCGCGCTCATCCCGTCTAACAGGAAGAACTGCTGGAAGACGAAGCCGATCCGGTGCGCGCGCAGGCCCGCGAGCTCGCGGTCGTCGAGATCGTCGATGTTGGAACCCGCGATCGCCACGCGCCCGCTCGACGGCCGCTCCAGCGTTCCCATCACATGCAACATGGTGGACTTGCCCGAACCCGACGGCCCGACGACGCCGACCAGCTCACCGTCGGCGATCGTCAGGCAGACGCCGTCCAGCGCGCGCACGCCGCCCGGGTACTCCTTGGTCACCTCGTCGAGGACAAGGGTCATCGTGGCACCACGATGCGCGCGCCGACCGTGAGCCCGCGCGCGGCAACCTCGACCCAGCCGTCGGCCGAGACGCCGAGGGTGACGGCGACCAGGCGGCGCGAAGCGGCCAGCTGCACCGCATAGGCCGATGGACCGGTGGCCACCAGCGCCGCGATCGGCACCGCGAGCGCCGCCTCGGTGCTCGCGGTCGCCAGCGACAGCGTCACCGGCGCGCCGTCGAGGCCACCGCGACGGCGATCGCGCAGCGCGACCGACAGCCCGACCGTCGCCTCTTCCCCTTCCTGGCCCGCCTTCGCGACCGAGGCGACCTTCGCGATCTTCCCGCGGGCGGTGCGACCGTCGGGCAGCGTCACGGTCACCGCATCGCCCCGCCGCACCGCGCCGGCGTTGCCGGCGGCGACCTGCGCGGTGACCTCCAAGACGGTCGCGCTGAGCGCCGTCACCGGCGCGCCCACATGCGCCTGGTCGCCGACCTCGACGGTGTGCGCGCCGATGCGGGCCGGGCCGTCGCTGACGACGAGGTCGGTGCGCCGCAGCGTCCCGGTCTCGTCCAGACCGCGGTTCTCCTGGAACTCCTGGACGGCGGCGGTCGTCGCCGACGTCCAGTCGACGTCGACGGTTCCGGGGTCGTAGCCGAGCGCGACGAGGTTGCGCTCCAGCTGGCGGACGTCGCGGCCATCGGTGACGCCCGGGCCGAGGTCGCGGTAAAACGGGCGGGTGCCGTACAGGACCCACGCCGTCGCCTGAGCGTCAATCGACAGCAGCGACCGGCCGCGGCCGACGACGGCGCCCTCGGCGCGCAGGCGGGTGATCGTTCCGGCGGCCGGCGCGGCGAGCTTGCGCGAGTCCGCATAGCCGAGGGTCGCGTCGACGTCGACGCGGTCGACGAGGTCGCGCTGCTGCACGGTGGCGGTGCCCAGCGGGATGTGATTGTTGGCGACCGGCGGCGCGGTGCCCTCGTCAGGCAGCAAGAGCCAGACGGCGACACCGACCGCCGCAATCACCAGGACCACGGCAACGGCGCGCCTCACGGCGTCGGACCCGCGCGCAACGCCGTGCCGCCGCCGTCCGGACCACCCTCCGGGCCTCCGGGGGGTTTGCCCAGCAACGTGTGGCACGCCTTGTCGGCGGTCTTGAAGAGCGCGGAGTCCGGCCGGATGCCCTTGCCGATCGACATCTGGATGCCGTTGCCGCTGACCTTGGGATCAGGCATGTTGATGCCCTTGCCACGCATGCAGCGGGCATAGGCGACGAAGGCATCGCGTTGCTTGGCCATCGCCGCGGGATCGGGCGCCTGGCCGCCACCAAGCTCGCGGTACTTGGCACACGCCTTATCGGCCGCCTTCATCTTGGGGTCGTTTGGCCCACCGTCACGCTTGCCCGGACCGCCCATCTTCTGCAGGATCCCGCCGCCGCCGGCCCGCGTCGGGTCGGGCATGTCGATGCCGTGCTCACGCATGCATTTGGCGAACTTCAGCGCGCCGTCAAACGCTTTGTCCTGCCGGTCGCGTGGCGAGTTGTTGTCGTTCTTTCCGGATCCGCAGGCGCCGAGCGCCAGCGCGGCGCCGGCGATCGCGGCGAGGGTGAGCAGCTGTCTGATCATGTCCACCATCAAGCCCGGCGAACATGAGAACCCGCTGAACGGGAGCTAGGGAGCGGTTAGGAGGCCGGGAGCGTCAGCCGCAAGCGCGTTCCGCCGCCGAGCGCGGCCTCGGCGACGACGGTCCCATCGTGCGCGTCGGCAACGTGCTTGACGATCGCCAGCCCGAGGCCGGAGCCAGGCAGTCCACGCGCCGAGGGTGCGCGGTAGAAGCGGTCAAAGACGTGTGGCAGGTCGACCTGGGCGATGCCGGGGCCATGGTCACGGACGGTCACCTCACCATCGGCGACCGTCACCTCAACCGTCGCGTCCAGCGGGCTCCACTTGACCGCGTTGTCCAACAGGTTGCCCAGCGCACGCGCGAGCCGCGCGCGGCAGCCGACCACCACCGATGGCTCGGCGGTGAGCGTGAACGTGGTTGCGGGCGCATGGCGCCGTGCGCGCTCCACTGCCGCGCCGACCACCTCGTCGAGACGCAGCTCCTCGGGCGGCTCGACCTCGGAGTCGGACCCACCCGCCCGGGCAAGGTCGACGAGATCGCCGACGAGCACCGTGAGGTCTTCCAGCTGGTCGCGGGCAGAGCGCAGCATCGCGGCGCGATCATCGGGCGCCAGCTGCGGTGCGTGCTCCAGCAGCTCGATGTTGGCCCGGATCGCCGTCAGCGGGGTGCGCAGCTCGTGCGAGGCATCGGCGACCAGCTGGCGCTGCGCATCGCGCGAGCTCTCCAACGCCGACAACATGGCGTTGAACGCTGCCGCCAGCCGGCCCGGCTCGTCATCAGCGCCGGCCGCAATCCGGTGATGCAGCTCGCCGGTCGCGGTGACCTGCTCGGCCGTGGCGGTCAGCCGCGCCAGCGGGCGCGTGGCCGCGCGCGAGACCACCAGGCCGAGCGCGGCGGCCAGCCCAACGCCGCCGAGCATGACCGTCAACAGCAGCCAGCGCAGCCGCCCAAGCGTCGCGTCAGCCTCGGTCAGCGAGCGCGCGATCTGCAGCGCCTCGCCGTTCTCGCCTCGGCGCGTGAGGACGCGCAGGTGGACGCCGTCGACGTGCTCATCGCGCAGGAACGCCGCGCGCCTGCCTGCCGCCACCGCCTTAACCGCCCCGGTCACCGGCAGGATCTCGCGTGCGTCTCCGCGGATCGTCGCGCCGCCTTCCAGCGTCGCCTGCGCCACGCCGATGGCATCGCCGAACGCGGCGTTGGGAACCCGGACACGGACGTCGAGCGGCTGCGTTTGCTCCTCATCGCGCACGGGCGGCTCCGCCATGCCGGGCGGGCGGTCCTTGCTGAGCAGGACGACCTCGGGCCGTGTCGTGCGCAGTGCCGTGTCGACACTCGCCCGTAGGTCGTGGCGCACGATGATGTAGGTGATGGTCACCGCCAGCGCGATCGCCACCGCGACGGCCGCGGCAGCGAGCAGGACGATCCGGCGCCGGAAGGTCATGCGCGCGGCGCCCGCAAGACATAGCCAAAGCCACGCACGGTGTGCAGCAGCCGCGGCTCCCCCGCCGCCTCGGTCTTGCGCCGCAGGTAGCCGACGTAGACCTCCAGGGAGTTCGACGCCGGGCCGAAGTCATAGCCCCAGACCCCATCGAAGATCTGCTCGCGCGTGAGCACCTGACGCGGATGCAGCAGGAAGAGCTCCAACAACAGGAACTCGGTGCGCGTCAGCTCGATCCGCCGCCCGCCGCGGTGAACCTCGTGGCCAACGGGATCGAGCTCAAGGTCGTCGAAGCGCAGCGCCTGACGATCCTGCTCCCAGCCGCAGCGGCGCAGCAGCGCGCGCAGGCGGGCAAGCAGCTCTTCGAGCGCAAACGGCTTAGGCAGGTAGTCGTCGGCGCCGGCCTCCAACCCGGCAACGCGATCGCCGACGCCATCGCGCGCGGTGAGCATCAGCACCGGCGTACGGTCGCCGGTGTCACGCAGGCGGCGGCAGACCTCCAGGCCATCGAGGCCCGGCATCAGGACGTCGAGCAGGACGGCGTCGGCCGGCGCGCTGGCCTGGGCGCGGACGGCCGCGCGCCCATCGCCGGCGAGGGCGACCTCGAACCCCTCGACCTCCAAGATCCGCGCGAGCACCTCGCGCACGGCGGGCTCGTCATCGACGACCAGGACGCGCATCGGCGCGGATCGTCTCAGGCGTTCCTGAAGGTCAGGTGAGGACGGGCCACAGGCCGGACAACTGCGCGGTCATCGCCGCGCACCGCATGCCAGCTGTCAGCATCCGTTACAAGGCCTACAACATCTCCGCGCCTATGGTCGGAGGCCATGTGCCCCTTGCCGTGTCGAACCGTCGCCGTCACCGGCGCATCCGGGTACGTCGGCGGGGTGATCGCGCGCCGGTTGCGTGACGACGGATGGCACGTCGTCGCGCTCACGCGTTCGGCCACCAGCAACGCCGACGAGCACCGGCCGTGGTCACTGCAGGCCCCCCAAGCCCCAGCACTGGGCGACATCGACCTGCTCGTCCACGCGGCCTATGACTTCACGCCAACCGACTGGATGGACATCGAGCAGATCAACGTCGGTGGCGCCCGGCGGCTGTTCGACGCCGCGCTCGATGCCGGGGTGCCACGGCTGATCCACATCTCCAGCCTGGCCGCGTTTCGCGACGCGCGTTCGCGCTACGGCACGGCCAAGCTGCTGACCGAGGCCGAGGCCACGTCACGCGACGGTGTCGTCATCCGGCCTGGACTGGTCTACGGGCCGCGCGCCGGCGCGATGGTTGCCGGGCTGGCGCGGATGGCCGATCGCCTCCCCGTCATCCCGCTGATCGTGGGCGACCACAGCCCGATGCTGATGGCCCACGAGCAGGACCTCGCCGAGTTGGTGGCCGCGATCGCCGACGGCCGCGAGCAGCCCGCGCCCGGACGCCCGCTCGTCGCCGCCAACCCGCAGCCCATCACGCTGCGCGGCCTGCTCACGTCGCTCGCCGGAGCGCGCGGCCGCTCGCCGCACTTCGTCCCGGTGCCGTGGCGCGCGGTCTTCAGCGTGTTGAAGAGCTGCGAGCGCCTCGGTATGCGGCCACCGTTTCGCAGCGACAGTGCCCTGAGCTTGGCGACCGCGAACACGCAGCCCTTCTCCGCGGCGAGCGGTCCGAGCACCGTGGCGTTCCGGCCGTTTCATCCAGCAGACCTGGGGCTCGCAACGCGGTGAGCGCTGGCGTCGCCGTTCTGGGGTCGGGACCTGCCGGCGTCGCGTGTGCACGCGCGCTGCTGGCCGCCGGCACCCGGGTCACGTTGTTTGACGGTGGTGCCCAAGCCGACCCCATCCCGACCAAGCGCTACGCCCCGCTGCGCGATCAAGACCCCGAGCAGTGGGATCCCGAGCTCGTCGACGCGCTACGCCACGAGTTCCAGCCCAACCTCGGCGCCGTCCCGCTCAAGCCCGTGTTGGGGTCCTTGCACCCCTACGCGCAGGAGCATCCGGCCAAGCCGGCGGCCGATGCCGGCATCCCGGCTTGGCCGTCAATGGCCGCTGGCGGACTGAGCACCGTGTGGGGCGCGTCGACCCTCCCCTTCCGTGACCGCGACCTTGCCGAGTGGCCGTTCGGCGAGCGCGAGCTGGCCGAGCACTACCGCGCCGTGCTGCGCTTCATGCCGCTGGCGGGCGAGCACGACGCGCTCGAGACAATCCTGCCGCTCTACACCAACGAGCCGGGCCGTCTACCGCCCACCCCGCAGATCGCATCGCTGATGGGCGACTTCGCCAAGGGCGCCGCAAAGCTGCGCCGGGCGGGGATCGTCGCCGGACGCTCGCGGCTGGCGCTGCAGACGACGGCCAACCACGGTCCCGGCTCGGCCTGCCGCCATGCCGGCGTGTGCCTGCACGGATGCCCCTACGGCGCGATCTACCGGACCGATCTCGAGGTCGCGCGAATGACCGCGGACCCGCGCTTGGACTACCGGCCAGGACAGGTCGTCGAGCGCATCGAGGAGATCGCCGACCACGTCGCGCTGCAGCTGCGCACTCCCGGCGGGGCACTGGAGGCCGTCCGGTTCGAGCGGGCCTTCGTCGCTACCGGCGTCCTGTCCTCCACCCGCCTGGGGCTCATGACCCTCGGCGCTTATGACCAGGACGTCGAGCTCCAGGACTCGCAGTACTTCACCGCCCCGCTGCTGCGCTTGCCCTCAGTGCCCGTCTCGACCACCGCAAGCGGCGTCACCCTCGCACAGGCGTTCCTGGAGATCGACAATCCGGAGGCGTCGGCCAACACCGTGCACGTGCAGATCTACGGCTACAGCGATCTCGTTCTGCGCGAGGTGGCCGGACGGCTGCGCCTCGCACCCGGCGTCGTCGAGCGCCACGGCCAACCGCTGCTCAGCCGCCTGATGCTCGCCCAGTGCTACCTGCACTCCAACAGCTCGGACCCGATCCGCGTTCGCCTGCAGAGCGACGACACGCTGCACTTCGAGCGACCGGCCGACGATGCGCGCCCGCGGGCGGAGGTGCATGCCGTCGCCCGATGGCTGCTGCGGGCGTTCCGGGAGCTGCGGACGCTCGTGCTCCTGCCCCAGCTGCACGTCTGGGAATCGGGACGCGGCAATCACCTCGGTGGGACGTTCCCCATGGCCCGACGGCCACAGGGGCTGCAGAGCGACGTGCTCGGGCGACCCGGCGGCCTTGAGCGCGTGCACCTCGTTGACGGGTCGGTCCTGCCAACCATCCCGGCGACGACGGTGACCTTCAGCATCATGGCCAACGCGCATCGCATCGGCCACGAGGCGGCCGCAGCCTAAGGACCCAGCACCTCGCCCAACGTCCGCCCGCTCACGACCGAGCGTGGCTGGGCAGCGACGACATCTGAGCCGGGTTCGGCATCATCATCACGCCGCTTGATCAGCAGCCACTGTGGCTTGGCGGCATCGGGTGAACCGCGCCCGCTTGTGCGCTGCAGCGCGAAGCCGCCCCGGAGCTTCTCACCGTGCAGCACGAAGACGGCGTGGCCGCGATCAAGTGCCTCCGGCCACGGCACCCGGCCGCCCTGCTCGTAGCTGCCGCGGTCCCAGATGATCACGGCACCATCGCCGAGCGATCCCTCGAAGTCGTTGTGCGACAGATCGTGATCCTCGACCTGCACCGCCAAGCGCTTGGCCGCGGGATCCATCGACGGACCCTTCGGGACCGCCCATGAGCGCATCACCCCGTCGACCTCCAGCCGGAGGTCGTAGTGGTGAGCGGTCGCCTGGTGCTCCTGGACGACGAACACGCCAGCGCTGACGCCGCGCATCGCGAACTGCTCATGGCCCTCGACCTTGACCGACTCGGTCACGACGCCGTCGACCCGTGCGGGCGTCGGCCCCTCGTGCAGCCAGGCGGCGAACGCATCGAGCGCGTCTGGCGCACCTTCGGCGTGGACATGCACCGTGCCGTCGTCTTGGTTGCGCACCCAGCCGAGCACGCCGAGCGCCCGGGCGCGCCGCACCGCAGCGTCGCGGAACGCAACGCCTTGCACCTTGCCTTGGACCACGGCCCGGAAAGCCGCCGCGTTGCTCACCGAGGAACCACTACGTCGGTGATGCCCAGCAACGATGCAACGCTCATCGCCAGGAGCTCGCGCGCTCGGTCACGGGTGATGAGACCGGCAAGCCAGTGGGCGCTGATCCCGTCGACCACCGCCGTGAGCAGCGCCGCGAGGTCGTTGGGCGCACCGAGCGCCGCGATCGACCCGTCCTCCTGGCCCTGCCAGACCGCATCGGCGAGCAGCGTGCTCGAGCGCTGATTGGCCTGGGCCAGCTGCTCGTGCAGGCTCGCGTCGAAGAACGCCGCAGCCATCACCTCGCTCCAGAGGACCGAGAGCTCGCGCGCCTGCGCAGGATCCTCGAGCTCGGCGAGCAGCATCGTGACGATGAGCTCGGCACCGCTGCGCTCACCGACATCCAGATGCTCGATGGTGTGGGCGGCACGCTCGTTGGCGTGTTTGAGCGTGGCCCTGATGAGGCCGCTGCGGTTGTCGAAGTGGTAGTAGAGCAGCGACACGGCCACCCCGGCCCGCTCGGCGACCTCCTCGACCCGCAAGCCGCGCACGCCCTTGCGCGCGATGACGCTGATGGCCGCATCGAGGATGGTGCGCTTGCGGTCCGCCATGAGGCGAAATCCTCGCACACCGTCCCGCCGCGTCCCTCACCGGCGCCGTATACGCAAGACCGCGTATCCGGTCCCGAAGCGCAGCAGATGCACGGAGGACGAGACCTATTATCGCCGCGTGACTGCACAGCGGTGGATGCGTGGACGGACGGCGCTCGGCGCCCTGGCGACCGTGGCGGTCGGTGGCGCTTGCGCCGTGGCGATCGGCGGAGCGCCGGCGCCGCAACAAGCCACTGCCGCATCGCGCACGGCAGGCCCCGCGCGGCTGGCGATGAGCTTCGAGGCCAACCGCGGGCAAGCGCCTCGCGCGGTCGACTTCCTGGCCCACGGCGACGGCTTCGCGGTCGGGCTGGGGCGCGGCGAGGTGCGCGTCGCGCTCTCCTCGCCGCAGGGCCGCCTTTCGCACGTGCGGCTCGCGACGCCGGGCGGCCGGCTCGGCACCCCCGTCGCCGACAGCCCGCACACCGGGCGCGTGAGCTACCTCGTCGGCGACCGCTCCCGCTGGCTGCGCGACGTGCCGACCTTCTCTGGGGTGCGCTACCGCGCCGTGTGGCCGGGCATCGACCTGGCCTTCCGCGGCACCGGCGGCTCGCCGGAGTACGACTTCCACGTCGCACCGCGCGCCGATCCGCGGGCCATCGACCTGACCGTGCCGGGTGCCACGAGCGTGCGCGGCGACGGCCAGGGCGGCGCAGTCGTCAGAGCGCGCGGCGGCGCGACGCTGCGGATGGCGCCGCCGGTCTCCTTCCAGCAGGATCCGGACCGTCAGACGCCGGTGGCGAGCCGCCTCGTCGTCGCCGGCGGCCATGTGCGCGTGGCGCTCGGCGCCTATGACCGCTCACGGGCGCTGGTGATCGATCCGTCCGTCGCGTTCTCGACCTTCGGCGGTGGGAAGTCCAGCATCGCGACCGGCGTCGGCGCCGACGCCGCCAACAACGTGTACATCGCCGGCAACGCCGCGCAAGGCAATGATCTGGCCACGACGGCCGGCAGCGTTCAGAGCGCCTATGGCGGCGGCTATGACGACGTCTTCGTCCAGAAGCTCAACCCCAGCGGCACTGCCGTCCAATACGCGACCTACCTCGGCAGCGCACACGAGGACTACGCCTACGGATTGGCCGTCGACGGCGCAGGCAATGCCTACATCACGGGCACGACCAACGCGCCCAGCGGCGCCGGCGCCTTCCCGACCACGACGAACGCCTTCCAGACGGCCTACGGCGGCGGCTACTTCGACGGCTTCGTCGCCAAGCTCAACCCGTCCGGGACCGGGTTGACCTACTCGACGCTGGTCGGCGGCGCCGGCCAGGACGGCAGCTACGGGATCGCCATCGGCGCTGACGGCTCGGCCTCCTTCACGGGCAACTTTCCCAACTTCGGCGGCTGCGACGGCCTCGCGACCGGCAAGCTCTCGCCGTCGGGCGGGGGGCTCTCCTGGTTTGCCTGCACGCCCGGCGCGGTCGGCCACGGCGTCGCGGTCGACCCGAGCGGCAATGTCTACGTCGGCGGCCTCGCGCAAGCCGCGATGACCACGACGAGCGGGGTGGTGCAGTCAACCCTCCAGGGCGAGGCGTACGCCAACAACTCGTTCGTGGAGAAGTTCAGCTCCGGCGGCACGCTGGTCTACCGCACCTTCCTCGGCGGCGGTGCGACGGCGAGCAACAGCGGTGAGGCGATCGCCGTCGACGTGGCGGGCAACGCCTACCTCACGGGCGTCAGCACGGCGGCGCCGTTCCCGACGACCTCCGGCGCACTGCAGACCACCTCGCCGGGTGGCAACGACGCCTACGTGATCAAGCTCAACCCGACCGCGACCCAGGTCGTCTACTCCACGCTGCTGGGAGGCACGGGCACCGACCACGGCTACGGCATCGCCGTCGACGGCGCGGGCGACGCCTACGTCACCGGCAGCGCCGCACAGGAGCTGCCGCTCACGGACGACGCGGCGCAGAGCTACTACGCGGGCGGTTCGGGCGACGCGTTTTTGTCAGAGCTCGCGGCCGACGGCAAGTCCTTGGTCTACTCGACCTACCTCGGCGGCAACGGCCAGGACAGCGGCCACGCCGCCGCGATGGCGCCCAACGGCAACGTGCTTGTCGCCGGTGGCGCGGGCGGGCCGTTCCCGGTCACCGTCGGCGCGGCGGACACCACTGCCAACTCGGGCGCGTTCGTCGCCGAGATCGGGGCGCCGGTGCCCGGCGGCGGCGGACCGATCACGACCGGCACCGGCGGGTCGACCACGACGGGCTCCACCGATCCCTCCGGTACGCCGGGCCCCACGGCGACGGCGCCCGGCCTGGTCCTCACGCTCACGACCTCCAAGGGCGAGACGATCACCGTCAAGACCGCCGAGGGCCAAGAGGCCTACGCGGAGCTGGACCGCCACCTCCTCGGCGGCCTGACGGGCGACGACATGGCGCGCCTGCTGCGCAACGGCGGCTTCAGCGTCCAGATCCCGCTGACCTACCCCGCCTATCCGGGCGCCTACAGCGGCTCGGGCAGCGCCAGCCCATCGGGCATCCCGGGCTACAACGGCCAGGGCGTCGGCGGCGGCTCACCTGTCGGCTATGACTCGGCGGCCAAGAAGAAGGTCAAGCCGGTCGTGCTCTTCTCGTTCAAGAAGAACTTCGCCAAGCTCGGCACCTACAAGTTCAAGGTCAAGCTGACCAAGGCGGGGATGAAGCTCATGCGCGCCGCGGTCAAGGCCAAGAAGAAGCTCAAGGTGTCCGTGTCGGTCTCGGTCGCGGCCAAGGGTCACAAGACCGTGCGCCACACCTCGTCGGTGGTGCTCAAGCCGGGCAAGGCGAAGCGCGGCAAATAGCGCCGGCGGGCGGCGGGATCGCGCTCACCCCGCCGTCGGAAAGCCCAAGTCCACGCCGCGGTGCGACGGGTCGGCCCAGCGACGGGTGACGACCTTGCCACGCGTGCAGAAGCGCACGCCCTCGGGACCGTGGATGTGAACGTCGCCGAACAGCGACGCCTTCCAGCCGCCGAAGGAGTGATAGGCCATCGGCACCGGAATTGGGACGTTGATGCCGACCATCCCGGCGGTGACGTCCTGCTCGAAGGCCCGCGCGGCGCCGCCATCGTTGGTGAAGATCGCTGCGCCGTTGCCAAACGGGTTGGCGTTGACCAGCGCAAGGGCCTCGGGATAGCTCTCGGCGCGCACCACGACGAGGACCGGACCGAAGATTTCCTCGTCGTAAATCCGCATGCCGGGGCGCACACCGTCAAAGAGCGTCGGGCCGAGGAAGTGGCCGCCCTCGCGGCCCTCGACGGTGAGGGTACGGCCGTCGACGAGCAACGTTGCGCCCTCTGCCACGCCGGTGTCGACGTACTCGGCGACCCGCGCCCGATGGCGCTCGCTGACCAGCGGGCCCATGTCGACCCCGGCGTCCGTGCCGTCGCCGACCTTCAGCGCGGCGATCCGCTCCTGGATCTGGCCGATCAGCGGATCGGCACAATCGCCAACCGCGACGGCGACTGAGACCGCCATGCAGCGCTGACCGGCCGAGCCGTAACCGGCCGAGACGAGGCCGTCGGCGGCGAGCTCCATGTCGGCGTCGGGCAGGATCACCGCGTGGTTCTTGGCGCCGCCGAGCGCTTGGACGCGCTTGCCGTGAGCGCTGCCGGTCTCATGGACATAGCGGGCGATCGGCGTCGAGCCGACGAACGAGACCGCGTCGACCTGCGGATGGGTCAGCAGCGCGTCGACCGCTTCCTTGTCTCCGTTAACGACGGTGAAGACCCCTGCCGGTAGGCCGGCCTGTGCCCAGAGCTCGGCGACCCGCAGCGACACCGAGGGATCCTGCTCCGACGGCTTGAGCACGAAGGCGTTGCCGCACGCGATGGCCACCGGGTGCATCCACATCGGGACCATGATCGGGAAGTTGAAGGGCGTGATACCGGCCATCACGCCGACCGGCTGACGCAACGAGTAGGAGTCGACGCCGCGCGAGACGCCGGGCGTCATTTCACCTTTGAGGATCTCCCCTACGCCGCAGGCGAACTCGACGACCTCCAGGCCGCGTTGGACCTCGCCGAGCGCGTCGGCAAGCACCTTGCCGTGCTCGCGCGTGACGATCGCCGCCAGCTCCTCGCGATGGGCGGAGACCAACTCGCGAAAGGCAAAGAGGACCTTGCTGCGCTGGCTGATCGAGCTCTGGCCCCAGGAGACCGCGGCGTCAGCGGCCGACCGCACGGCGCGATCAACCGTCTGCGTAGTCGCGAACGGCACCCGTGCGGCGACCCGTCCGGTGGCGGACTCCGTCACCTCCCCGAGCCGCTCGGTCGCAGCGCCATCCGGTGCGCCGTCGATCCAGTGATGCAGCGTTGTGGTCTCGACGTGGGTGCTCATGACACCGATGGTCTCAGACCTGCCAAGCGGCTCTGGTGAGCGCTGAGAGACTCGAAGTCCCGATGTCCGCCACAGTCACCGAATCGCCCACCACCATCGGCGAACCCGCGCGGGCGCGACGGTTTTCGTTGCTGACGTCCACCTGGTTCACGGTCGGCGGCGGCCTGACGCTCGCGGCGGTCGTCATCTTGATCTGCAGCTGGCCGATGATCGACGGCCGTGCCGCCGAGCTGCGCGGTGGCGGCTTCATCGGCTTCGACTGGTTCGCACACCTTTGGTACATCTGGCATCAAGAGGAGTCGCTGCGAGCGCACCTGCTGCCGTCGTACTTTGCCCACAACGCCTCCGGTGTGTTCGACCCGCACTACGCGTTCTACGGCGGGACGCTCTACACGCTGACGGGCATCGTCTCGGTCGTGCTCGGCCACGACGCGGCCTACGTCGTCGCCTGGATCTGGGCGTTCATGATGGCCTACGGCGGCCTGTACTGGCTGGCGCGCCAGGCCGGCGTTGGGCCGTGGCCCGCCCATATCCCGAGCATCGTCTTCATCTCGTCGCCGTGGTACGTGTCCTCGATCTACGTCTGGGGCAGCTGGGGCCAGAACACGGCGTTCTCGGCACTGCTGCTGGTGCTCGCGGCAGGGTTCTCGATCATGCGCGCGGACCGGCTCAAGCCGCTGCCCGCACTAGCGCTGGCGATCGGCGTCCTGTTCTACACCGGCAGCCACAGCCTCACGCTGGCGTGGGCGAGCACGGCAGTGACCATCTTCGGCGCGGTGTTCTTTGCCCTGGTACCAGGCTTTCGCAGGCTCTTCAACCGCAGCGGCATCCTGCGGATCGCGGCCGTCGCGATCCCCGCGGGCATGGTCAACGCCTGGTTCATGTTCCCGGCCATCGCGTATCAGGGCCAGACGTGGATCGGCAACAACTACCAGATGGCCCAGAGCTTCTTGCTCTCGTCGATGTACTACGTCAAGCCCGAGCACATCCTGTCGCTGACGCGCGACAGGGCCGATCCGCTGCAGCCGCACCTCGCGCTGCAGCTCCCTTTGCTTGCCACCGCCTGGCTGGTGATCGGCCTGGTCGTCGTCCGGCCGCACTGGCGGTCGCAGTGGCTGCGCACGGCGGTGCTCATGCTCATCGTGGGCGTGGGGATGTGGCAGCTGATGACCCATAGCTCATGGATCCTCGGCCTTCCGCACCCCTATGACCAGATCCAGGCCCCGTACCGGCTCGAGTCCTACATCAACATCGCGGTGGCCGGTGGGCTGATCGCGACCCTGGCGCTCCTCGCTCGCTCCGAGCGGCGAGTCCGTCGCTGGACGTGGATCATGGTCCCGATCCTGGCCGTCGTCCTGCTCCAGACGCGAGCGCAGCTCCGCGAGCCGCTGACCTCGAACATCATCGGACCGCAGTGGAACACCGCAGCCTCGTACCTCACCGGCGACACGAAGTTGGGAATGGCCGACTACGTCAACACCGACGTGCCGGACTACCAGGCCAACCAGCGGTTCGAGTTCGCCCTGTTTGATCCGACACGAGCCGAGCAGACCGGTCGTGCCACCGCCACCGTCAACGCAAAGCCTGGCGAGTTCGTCTCGAGCAACCTCAAGGCGTCCAACCCGCTGATCAACGTCGAGGGTGCCAAGATCGTCGCGCGCGACCAAGCAGGCAACGCGTTCTTGGAGGTCGCCAAAGACGCCAAGCCAGGCGCCGCGAAGATCACCGTGACGGCCGCGCATCCGTTCCCCGTCGTGGCGGGACGGCTGGTCACGCTGGTCGGCCTGCTCGGCCTCGCGACGGTGGCCGTGGTCCTGTTGCGACGACGGCGGCAAACACCACCCAGCGGGAACTAACCACCGTGTCAGCAACGACCACGGGAGCGCCCACCTCGGTCGGTGAGCAGACACGGGCGCGGTGGTGGTCGGCACCCTTGCTGACCACCGTGGGAGGCCTCGCCATTGCAGGCCTCGTCATCGGGATTTGCGTCTGGCCGCTGATCGCCGAGAGGAAGTTCCTCCTCGGCGATTGGTTTCAGCACATGTGGTACGTCTGGCACCAGGAGACATCGCTGCGGCTCCATCACCTGCCGTCGTTGTATGCGCAGGACACCTCAGGGGTCTTTGACCCACACTTCGCGTTCTATGCCGGCACCTTGTACGCGATCACGGCCGCGGCCGCCCTCGTCGTCGGCCACGAGGCAGCGTTCATCGGCAGCTGGATCGTCACCCTCGCGATCGCCTACGGCGCCTGGTACTGGCTCGCGCGCCAGGCGGGGCTCGGGCCCTGGGCGTCACACGCGCCGGGCATCCTGTTCGTCACGTCCACGTGGTGCTTGACATCGATTTACGCCCTGGCGAGCTGGCCGCAGACGGTGGCCTTCGCCGCGCTCGTGCTGATCCTCGCCGCAGCCTTCTCGATCCTGCGCACCGATCAGTTGCGGCCGCTTCCGGCGCTGGCGCTGGCAATAGGTGTCGTGCTCTACACCGGAAGCCACAACCTCACGCTGGTGTGGGGAACCACGGTGGTGATCGTGGTGGGCGCCGCGGCGTTCGCGCTGATCGCCCCGTTGCGGGCGCTGGTGACCCGTCGAGGGGTGCTGCGCCTGGCGGCAATCGCGATCCCGGCCGCTTTGGTCAACGCCTGGTGGCTGGTGCCCGCCGCCGCCTATCAGTCCCACACGGTGATCGGGAGCGACGCAGAACAGGCGCACTTCCTGCTGAGGACCGGCATGGAGCTCGTCAGCCCGGAGCACGCGCTGACGTTCACCCGCACACGGGCCGATCCGCTCGTCCCACGCTTCGCGCTGCAGCTGCCGATGCTGGCGATCGTCTGGACGGCGATCGGCGCCATCCTGGTGTGGTCGCGCCGCAGCTCGCCATGGTTTCGGACCGTGGTGCTCATGCTCGTCGTCATCGTCGTGACGTGGGTGTTGATGACCAACAGCTCACTGGTCATCGCCTTGCCCCACCCCTATGACATGTTGCAGGCGGGTTACCGCATGCAGGCCTACATCCAGCTCGCCCTCGCCGGCGCGGTGATCGGGCTCCTGGTCCTCATGGCTCGTGGCACATCGCGCCAACGGGCGTGGTCCTGGGCGCTGCTGGCGGTGGTGATCGTGTCGGTCGTGCAGGCACGAGCGCAGATCCACGAGCCGCTGACGCCCCCGCTGAAGGGTCCGCTGGCGAAGGCCTCCCCGTACGACAACATCAACCGCAACCAACCCGGGACGATGGACTACGTCGACGTGCGCGTGCCGCAATACACACCGGACCGCCAGTTCACCCGGGTGCAGTTTTCGCGCAGCGACGCCGAGCGCACCGATCGCGCCGAGGCCACGGTCGACGCGCAACCCGGAGAGTACGTCTGGACCAATCTCAAGGCCACACCCGAGCTCGTCAGCGTCGCCGGTGCACGATTCGTCGCCCGCGACCCAGGCGGCAACGCCTTCCTGGAGATCGCCCCCGACGCCACGCCCGGTGCCGCACGCATCGTCGTGACGACCGCGCATCCGTGGCCAGTGATGCTCGGACGTCTTCTCACGCTGCTCGGCGTCCTCGGATTGGCCGCTGTTGGCATCGCGGTGCTCGCGCGCACGTGGCGCTCCCGCGTCAGGGCATAGGCCTACCGGCCTCGACGCCGCCCGCAGGCGGCGTCGAGGGGCCGACGATCAGGCTCCCTTAGCGCTGGTTCAGGTCAATGCCCGTGGGAAGCGTGAACGTGGGAAAGCGCTTCGGGTTCTTGCGCGTCTTGGGAACGTGCGTGGCCAGCCGATAGACGGCGGCGGTCGCGCCCTTCGGTGCCGCAACGGTCACCTCGAAGCGGCCGTCAGATGCCGGCCTGAACGACTTGACCAGCACGGTCTTGTGGCAGGAGACCCGGCGCACGAGCCGGATCGTGTCGGCCGGGTGTGACAGCGGCAGCTCGACGCGGCCCGCGACCGTCACCTTCCCGCTGGCGGCGGTCAACCGGGTCAGCGCCATCCGCCGGTGCAACTTCAGCGGCAACGAGAGCTCCTTGCCCAGCTCGGCGCGGTAGCGCGCCGCGTTGGAGGTGCTGATTGCCCGCGGAGGCAGCGGCGCCGTCGTGGTGAAGAAGCCGTCCTTACCCACCTTGGCGTTGGCCACCACCTTGCCTGTCGCACGCAGCCGGATCTTGACGGTGCGCCCGACCAGCGCGCGGTCGGCCGCACCCTTGATCTTGACCTTGTTGGCACTCGGCAGGACGTCGAGCAAAAGCAGCTTGCGATCCGTGCACGCCAGCAGCTGCGCCGAGGCGCTCAGCCCCGCCGTCCTTGCCGTCGGGACCGTCGGAGCGACGGGCCCGCCCTGCGCGTCGGTGGGTCCATCGCTCGGCGGCGGGCAGGCGCCAGCGCGCCGGACCTTGGCCTCACCGGCGACCGTGTCGAGGATCGGCTGCCCGGCCAGTGTCAGCGTGGCGTGCAGCGCGCGTTGGGTGAGGACGTCACCTTCGACGATCTGCTCCGGCGCGCGCACGGTGAGCTGCGCGATCGTCGGCGGGATCGCGATCGGCGGCAACCCGGCGAGCGCCGGACCGATCAGCCCCTGCAGCGCGGAGAGCAGTGGCGCGGTGAGACCGTCGAGCGGCGTCAGGACCGAGACCTGCGACAGGTCCAGCGTCGAGAGGTCGATCGATGCCGTGTCCAAGAGGGTGAGCTGCTGCTGGACGTAGCCGTCGACCACGGTGACGGGCTGGCCGAGCGCCTGCAGACCGTTGATATCGCTGCTGCCGGTCAGCGACGGCACGCCGGCGGTGCAGCCGGCGGCCGCGGTGGAGCGCAGCTGGTTGGCCCCCAGCAGGTCGCCCGTGGCGAGCCGTCCGCCGGGCAGCGCGGCGGTGACCGCATCGCGGATGTCGACCTCGATCGCACTGGGAAACGAAGGCACGAGCAACTGCAGCGCGGTGACCAGCGCGGGCGGGATCGGCACCGAGATCGGCGGCAGCGCCGCGATGGCTTGCTCGGTCGGCAAGTTGATGGCCGGCAACAGGCTGGAGTCCAGCCCGAGATGGAGGCCGGCGACCGTGCCCGTCGCGCTGGCCTGCCGCGCGGCCGGGTCAAACGTCGTCTCCGCGCCCAGCACCGTTCCGGTGAGCAGTGAGGGCAGCGCGAGCGGCGGCAACGCCGCACCGGTGGCACATGGCGCGCCGCGGCCTGTCGTGCTCGGCTCGATCGCCTGCTGGCTGAGCACCGTCATGCGCAGCGCGCTGGCCTCGCAGATGAACGCTGGCTCCGCCGCCCCGCTGGTTGCCGGCGCGAATCCGAGCGCCATCGTCGCCAGCGCCCCTGCCGCGCCGACCCTTCCGATCCTTGTCCGTAGATCCTGCATGGGTTCCCCTCCCTGATGGATAGTGATGATGGTGATGTCGTTGAAGCCGCTAGCGGCGCGGCGTCAGCGCGCCGGCACGTGCGGTCGCCGGGCGGCGGTGAAGCGGTCGGCCCGTTGGTCGGGCGGAGCGGGCACGTTGAGCTCCGCGCGCTCGATCGCCAGTTCTTGCAGCACATGGGTGATCCATGGCCGTGAGGCCATCCCTGGGCCACCGGCGACGACCAGCGCGCCGGTCCGGCCGTCCTGAAACGGCACCGATACGCCGACGAGGGCCGTGTCGTCCAGCAGTCCACCCGGCTTGCCGGGCACGATGATCGGCACGTCGGCATGGATCGCCATGCCTGCGACGCGCAGCGCCAGCGCCTCATCGGAGGGTGGGAGCGTGACGCCGCCGTGGCCGGTCAGCCGCAAGCCCGCATGCGTCGGCGACGAGGAGAACACCCAGGCGCACCGACCGCGCAGGGCCTTGCGCGCATCGAGCGCCGTGCGGTCGTCCACCAGGCCCTTGCCCGCGGCCGCGGCGCGACTCAGACGTTCGTCCACGCGAAGCTCAACGGCCTTGGCGTCGGCGCGACCCGCCGCCGCGCACAGCGCGAGCGTCGCCAAGATCAGGCATACGAGCACGGCGATGCCCGTCGCATATGCGAGTACCTGCGTCACGCGTATCCCCCCTGCACTGCCGCGCCGCTCCCACGACGCGAGATGTTCCGGTGACTCCCGTTCACCGGCTGGCTTTCCCGCCGTTGCTCCGTATCGCAGAGCATCGGTATTTCGCCGTTGTACCACTTAGCATGGCAATAGTGCGCAAGATCATCCGATCGGTTCAACCAATCGCGCCGACGACCGCTTAGCCCTACTATGGGCCGCGCATGAGGGGGAGTGCGATTGAGTTGGGGCTCCATGCCCTGTTGGACCATGGCTCGCCGGGCGCTGCGCTGCAGGACGCCGACGGCCGCTATGTCTTCGTGACTCGTGACTTCGAGGAAGCCCACGGCGCGGCGACCGGGACGATGCTCGGTGCGACCGATGCCGAGCTCTTGGCGCCCGAAGCGGCGAGCGCTCGCGCGGCGGCCGCGCGCGAGGCGCTGATCGCCGGCCGAGCACGCTTCGAGTACACCATCGAGGGCGCCGGCATCGTGTGCGGCGACGTGGTCGACCTCGCGCCCGAGACCGACGGCGCGGCGTGCTTCGGCGTGGTCCTGCGCGCGGTCGAGCACGCCGACCTGCACCCCGCCGGCGAGATCCGCAAGCGCTTGCACGACGCCGAGCGGCGTGGGCGCATCGGCAGCTGGGAATGGGATCTACGGACCGGCTTGGTGCTCTTTAGCGAGGAGCTGTCGCGGATTTACGGCCGTGAGCACGATGGTCAACCACTGACGATCGAGCAGTGCCTCGACGACCAGCATCCCGGTGACCGGGAGATGGTAGCCCGCAAAATGCGCAGCGCCGTGCACCGCGGCGAGCCGTTTGCCTTTGAGCATCGGATCATCACCGCCGGCAGCCGGCTGCGGTGGATGCATTGCCAAGGCCTGCTCGAGACCGACGCCCACGGGCGGCCGGTCTGGGTGCGCGGCACCGATCAGGACGTGACCGAGCGGCACGTCGTGCGCGATCAGCTGACGCGCCTGCACCGCCGCAGCCAGCACATCTTGGAGTCGGTCTCAGAGGGCATCGTCGGGCTCGACCGGCTGGCCCACACCACGTTCATCAACAACGCGGCGCTGCGGATGCTCGGCCTCGCCCGCACGCAGCTGCTCGACGTGCAGTTCGACGAACTGGTGCTCGGCGCCGACGCCCAGCCAGATGCCGAGCATCCGATCCTGGCGACCCTGGCCGACGGCCGCGAGCGCCACATCGAGCGCGGTCACGTGCGCCAAGCCGACGGCGCGTTGTTGCCGGTGGACTTCACCTGCACGGCGCTCAAGCAGGGCCGGCGCATCGAGGGGGTGGTTGTGGCGCTGCGCGACCGCAGCCTGCGCGAGCGCTACGAGCACGAGATCACCGAGGCGATGGCGGCGCTCGCGGCCTCTGACGCCCACCGCCGCAGGCTGCTAGCCGACATGGTCGCCGCCCAGGAGTACGAACGCCGCCGCATCGCCGGCGAGATCCACGACGATGCCGTGCAGGCGATGAGCGCCGTCGCGCTCCGTGCCGAACAGCTCGCCGGCTCACTCGACGACGTCGCCGCCGGTCAGCTGCATCGACTCCTCGACGTCGTTCGCGATGCGACCGGCCGCCTGCGCCAGCTGCTGATCCAGCTGCAGCCACCGGAGCTCGACACAGCGATCGGCCCGGCGATCGAGGCCTACGTGATCTCGTCCTCGCTGCCGTTTCAGCACGTGCTGGACGACCAGCTGGGACAAGAGCCGAGCCGGGAGACACGCGTGGTGCTCTACCGCATCGCGCAGGAGGCACTGCGCAACGCCGCCAAGCATGCGCGCGCAACCACGGTGCGGACCGAGCTCATCGACACGGACACCGTCGTGCGGTTGACGGTCTCAGACGACGGCCGGGGCGTCGCGCAGGAGATCCTGCACAGCTCGCAACCAGGCCACTTGGGTGTCGACACGATGCGCTACCGCGCGGAGCTCGCGGGCGGGCGCTGCACGATCAGCAGCGTGCCCGGCGCGGGTACTACGGTCGCCGTGGAGCTCCCACGGCAGGGAAACGGTGCGCGATGATCCGCGTCGTCGTCGTCGATGACCATCCGCTGTATCGCCAAGCGCTGGCCGACACGGTCGGTGCGGCGCCCGAACTCGACCTCGTCGGGTCGGCCGGCGACGGACCGACCGGGCTGGAGCTGATCCGTGAGCTCGATCCGGAGATCGCCATCCTCGACATCCGCATGACAGGCTGCGACGGCCCGGAGATCGCGCGCGCAATCGAGCAGGGCGGGCTGCGGACGCGCATCCTGTTCATCTCGGCCTATGACGACGGCGCGACTGTGCACCGCGCACTCAGCGCAGGCGGCAACGGGTTTCTCTCCAAGGACGCCGGCAGCACGGAGATCCGGCGCGCGATCGTCGGGATCATGCGCGGCGAGCTGGTGCTGGCGCCGACCGCCGGGCGCCAGCTCACCGCCGAGCTGCGCCGACAGCGACTGCCCGAGAGCCCGCCGCTAACGGTCCGCGAGCAGCAGATGCTCGAGCGCATCGCCGAGGGCCAGTCGGTCGCCGAGATAGCGCAGGAGCTGCACCTCAGCCAGGCGACGGTCAAGAGCCACGTCCGCAGCCTCTACGCCAAGCTCGAGGTCTCCGAGCGGGCGGCGGCCGTGGCGGCGGCGATGCGGCGCGGGCTTTTGACCTGAGCGCAGGTTCAGCGCGCGGCGGCATCCGACATGGAGGACGAGAGCGGATCGGCCTCCTCGCTACCGGAGCCGTCGATGTACCCCAACTCAGCGGCGACGGTGACACCGTCACTCGGATGGGTGCCATCAGGTGTGTTGCGAACGACGCCCAGCCCGATGAGCGTGGGGTTGCGGCTGAGGAGGATCGCGCGATGCGGCGGGCTGTTCAACCAATCCGAGACGAGGTGGCGCGGCGTGCTGGCACCGCCGCTGCCCAGCGCGAGGATCTCCCCCGCCCACCACGCGGTCGATGCGGGCGGCCACCCTACGCGCCCCCAGCCGGTCGGCCTGGTCGCTGCCCGCCGGCGTGACGTGGCCGAAGTAGCCGCGCCCGACCCATGTCGGCGGCGTGGTCGCGCGCAGCCTCGCTCAGCTGCTCGTCGCTGCGCAGTGCCGCCCGTCCCCGCTCCTCGCGCACGGTGCTCATCAGGCACGCGAGCGCGCTGCGACTCTGCGCGACGGTCGTCGCGTCGATGCGCACCTCGGCGCCGTCGCACACACCACTGCGGCTGCACGTCCATAGTCCCCCCTGCTCCGTGGAGATCGTCCGGTCCCCAAGCGGTCTCTCCCACAAGCGGTGCCGCTAGACAACGGTGCAGCGCTCTGCATCGCCTGAGCAACGCAAGCTGTGCATCGTGGCGACGCGCGGTCTGCGACCTGACAACCCGGCAAGTTGCCACGTGTGGCCACCACATTGATGGCCCTGCCAACTGGCACAACGCCCCGTGACTTCTGGCATACTCGCCCGCGAGTCTCAGCCTAGGTTGAGATGAATGGTTCGGTCCCGGAGCGTGGCTTACGTGAGCGATGCGCTCCGGGGCCATTCAACTTCCGAGGCACGCCGTGACTTGGTGAGGGCTACCGACCGGCGTCAATGACCGCCGAGAACGCGGTGGTGCGGATCACCGGCTCACCTGCCGCATCCGACGCGTCGAGATCGACGGTCGCGACGATCGCGAAGTCGTGATGCCCTTCCGGGTCATCGATGATCTGGCGTACCGCCCACGTGCGCGCGTCGCCGCCCGCGGGATCGCGGTCGATGATCAGCAGCTGCGGCGAGCGTGCCTGCGGCCCACTCCCCATCGACTCGTGCTCGTCCCAGTAGGTGCCCAGCGCGGCTTCCCAGTCGGCGTCCTTCATCGCGACCTTGGCGTGAGCGGGACCGCTTTCATCGGCGAGGGCGGCCGCGGCGGCCTCCAGCTGGGCCAGCAGGTCATAGCGGTCGCGCGCGGCGAGCTGCACCTTCTGGAACATGGCGTTGCGGACCATCACCGTGAACGTGCGCACGTTGGCCGTGATCGGCCGCGGCGGTGGCAGCGCTTCCCCGGCCGCGATGGCGTCCGCGGCGCGCGCCACGGACTCGGGATCGGTCAACGCCTCCCACTCGTCCAGGAGGCTTGAGTCGGTCTGGCGAACCGTCTCGCCCAGCCACTCGATGATGTCGTCGAGCTCGTCGCTCTTGAGCTGCTCGGGCACCGTCTGGCGCAACGCGCGGTAAGCGTTGCTCAGATAACGCAGCACGAGACCCTCGGACCGCGCCAGGCCGTAGTGCGCGATGAACTCGGTGAAGGTGCGGCCCCACGCATACATGTCGCGCACGACCGACTTGGGCGAGAGGTCGGACTCGCGCACCCACGGGTGGGTTTCGCGGTAGACGCGCAGCGCGTCGGCCAGCGGCTCGGCCAGCGGCATCGGATAGGTGACTTGCTCGAGCAGCTCCATGCGCTCCTCGTACTCGATCCCCTGGGCCTTCATCTCGGCGACCGCCTCGCCGCGCTCCTTGTTGGCCTGCGCCATCAACACCGGGAAGGGGTCGTCGAGGATTGCCTCGACGACCGAGAGGACGTCGAGGGCGTGGTGCTCGGACTCCGGGTCGATCAGGTCAAAGGCCACGAGTGCAAACGACGCCAGCGGCTGATTGAGCGCGAAGTCGTCCTGTAGCTCAACGGCCAGCCGGAGCGTGCGCCCCTCGGCGTCGGGCTCGGTTAACCATTGCAGGACGCCCGCGTCGACAAGCTCGGATCCCAACGCCTGGGCCTGCTCTGAGAGGCGCCGGCGTCCCCGCTCGTCCTCATGGTTGTCCTCCATCAACGCGCGCATCGCCGCGACCGGGTCCGCCGGCTGGTTGACGACGTTGAGGATCATCGAGTGATCGACGCGCATGCGCGACACGAGCGCCTCGGGCGTCGCGTCCTTGAGGCGCTCGAACGTCTCCTCGGTCCAGCTCACCGCGCCGTCGACCGGCTTCTTGGCCTGGACCTTGCGGCGCTTCTTGGGGTCGTCGCCCGCCTTGGCCAGCGCGCGCGTGCGCTCGATGACGTGCTCGGGCGCCTGCACCACCACGTAGCCGGAGGTATCGAACCCCGCCCGGCCGGCACGCCCAGCGATTTGATGGAACTCGCGGGCCTTCAGCAGCCGGTGGCGAGAGCCGTCGTACTTCGCTAGTCCCGTAAACACCACGGTGCGGATGGGGACGTTGATGCCGACGCCGAGCGTGTCGGTGCCGCAGATCACCTTCAACAACCCCGTCTGGGCGAGCTGCTCGACCAGCCGCCGGTAGCGCGGCAGCATCCCGGCGTGGTGCACGCCGATCCCTCCCCGAACCAGCTTGGAGAGCGTGCGGCCAAAGCCGGCCGTGAAGCGGAAAGCGCCGATCGCCTCGGCGATCGCGTCGCGTTCCTGCCGCGAACAGAGCTTGGCCGACAGCAACGACTGCGCGCGCTCCATCGCCGACGCTTGGGTGAAGTGCACCACGTAGATCGGTGCTTGGTCGACGCTGACCAATTCCTCCAACAACTCGTGCAGCGGCTCGACCGACCACGAGTAGGTCAGCGGAACCGGCCGCTGCGCATCGTCGATCAGCACCGTCTCGCGACCCGTGCGCCGCGTCAGGTCGGTCGCGATCTCGCGCACGTCGCCGAGCGTCGCCGACATCAACAAGAACTGTGCCTGGGGTAGGCACAGCAGCGGCACCTGCCAGGCCCAGCCGCGCTGGCCGTCGGCGTAGTAGTGAAACTCGTCCATCACGACCTGGCCGACGTCGGCGGCCGTGCCCTCCCGCAACGCGATGTTGGCCAGCACCTCTGCCGTGCAGCACACGATCGGCGCCCCGGCATTGACCGACGCATCGCCGGTGAGCATCCCGACGTTTTCGGCCCCGAAGATGGTGCAGAGCGCAAAGAACTTCTCCGACACCAATGCCTTGATCGGTGCCGTGTAGAAGGTCGAACGACCTTCGGCCATCGCGGCAAAGTGCGCGGCGACCGCGACCATCGACTTGCCCGAGCCCGTCGGCGTTGCCAACACCACGTTGTTAGCGTCAAACAGCTCGATCGCCGCCTCTTCCTGATGCGGATAGAGGCTCAGCCCCTGCTGGGTCGCCCAGCCGCTGAAGGCGTCATAGAGGGCATCGGCGCTGGGCTCGGCGGGAAGGGCGTCGACGAGAGTCATCTGGCGCTCGCCACGCTAGCGGAGGGCTGCAGTTGCCAGCCGAGTAGCACTAGACGTGCTACATTCGAGGCATGGAACGCATCGGGGTCCGCGAACTGCGTCAGCACGCCACCCGCTATCTCTCCAGAGTGAAAGCCGGAGAGACCGTCGAGGTGACCGAGCGTGGCCGGCTCGTCGCGCTCCTCGTACCGCCGAAGCCCAGCGCAAGCGCCCGAGAACGCCTCATCGCCTCCGGACAACTGGTCCCTGCCGCGCGCCCGTTCCGGCTCCCCCGGCGGACGCCTGCCCTACCCGGAAGCCCTGATAGCGGCACAGTCCTCGATGATCTCCGAGACGACCGCGCGTGATCTATCTCGACTCGTCGGCGCTCCTCAAGCTGCTGCACGAAGAACCCGAGAGCGCCGCCCTCGCCGACTGGTTGACGAAGCAGGCAGGCACCCCGCTGCTCAGCAGCGAGCTGGCCAATGTCGAGGTGATTCGCGCGTGCCGGCGAATGAATCCCGACGCGGTGCCCGAAGCTCGAACGTTGCTCGCCGGGCTGGACCTCATCCCACTCGCCGGCGCGGTGATCGCCGAGGCAGCTGACATCGGCGCAACAACGCTTCGGAGCTTGGACGCCATCCATCTCGCGAGCGCCCTATCGGTTCGAGAAGACCTCTCATCCTTCATCGCCTACGACCATCGCCTGAGCGAAGCCGCGTCCACAGCCGGCCTCAAGCTGCTCGCACCAGGGACCTAGTACCGGCATCGATTCCTCCGCTAGTAGCTCGAGTGACCTACGCGGACGGCTCGTCGACTACGACGACGGTGTTGCCGTCCGGATCGCGCAACATGAACATGAGCGGCGCGCCGGGCGAGCGCATCGGCTCGGGGTCGAGGTCAATGCCGCCGATGGCGGTCAGGCGTGCGTGCTCGCCCAGGACGTCGGTGGTCTCGACGCCGATCGAGCTCCCGCCCGGCTCGTCGACCATCGGCGGGTTGAGCGCCAGACGTGCGCGTGAGCCGGGAGGGGCAACCTCCAGCCAGCGCATCTCGCCGTTCTCGCCGAAGCGCACGTCGCTGCGTAGCTCGAAGCCGAGCTTCTCGGTGTAGAAGGCGAGTGCTGCGTCCTGGTCGGCGACGGTGAACATGGCGACGCCGATGTTCGAGACAGTGGTTGGGGCCTGCGTGGATTCGGTCATGGCCTCTAGACGACGCGGGCCCACGGAACTCATCGGCTGAGGTGTGCGTCGGTGATTAGACATCCGCTACCTCTGACTTTTAGGTTGTTATTTAAGCTAGAATGGAGATATGCCTTCTTCATCGTTCGATCTCGTCCCCGGCGACTCCCTCCCCCGCGTCAGCCTCCACGAGCGCTTTGGCGGACGTCGGCAGGGCGGGATCAGCCCGTGCAAGCCCACCCCCAACGTGTTCTTGTTCACCGACCTGCGCACGGGCCTCCTACATGGCTACCTCTACGACGGTTGGCGGGCGGACAGGCGCTTTCACTACACCGGCGAAGGCCAGATCGGCGACCAGGTCATGGCGCAGGGCAACCGCGCGATTCGCGACCATCTCGGCACCCCCACCGAGTCGCCTCGCGATCTTCATCTCTTTGAGGTTGCGAAGGGCATCGCGACCTACATCGGGCAGTTCGAGTACGAAGATCATTATCTTGCCGACGCGCCGGAATCGGGCAACGACGACATCATCCGCAGCGTCTACGTCTTCCGCCTGCGACCGCTCACCGTCACGCCTGGCCCAAACCGATCCAAGGTCGACGCGCTGGGGACGGAGGCGGTCAAGGAGATCGACGTCGAGCAGCACATCACCGAGCGGACCCTCGTTGCCCCCGCTGCCGAACCGCACGAGGCCGAACGCCGAGAGCAGGCGCTCGTCCGGCGCTACATGGCCTACCTGCTCGGTAAGGAGCATGAGGTGATGCGGCTGCAGTTCCGCCCCGACGACGAACCAGCGCCCATCTTCTGCGACCTGTATGACAAGACCGAGAACACCATCTATGAAGCAAAGGGCACCGTCGCTCGCCCGGGTGTCCGGATGGCCATCGGCCAGTTGGCCGACTACGCCCGCCTGGTCAAGCCGGCGCCGCGTCGTGCGATCCTCCTGCCCCAGAAGCCACGACCAGACCTGCTGGCACTCGCGAAGAGTCAGGGCATCGATGTTGTCTGGCCCGAGGGCGACGACTTCCAGACGCTGACCGCTGGCTAGCCCCCGCCCCCGTTGGTAGCGATCAGCAAGATCGGTGCCGCGACGGTCAGGACGCAGATCAGCGCGAAGTAGGACCAGCCGAGGATGCGGGCGAGCCATCCGTTGGCGTGCTCGCCCATGATCTGGCGGTCGTTGGCGACCAACAGGATCGGGAGGTAGGTCAGGGGCAGCGCGATGACCGAGAGGACGACGGCGTACTCGGTGAGCTCGATCGGGTCGATGCCGGTGGTGATCACCATGTAGCCGCCGAGCAGGCAGGCGATCCAGGTCAGGTCCCAGCGCAGCGGCTTGTCGGCCTTCTTGCCCCAGGGCCAGCCTTGGTGCTGGGCGAGGTTGTAGGCGGCCGAGAACGCGGTGTCGATCGCCGCGCCGCCCAGCGCGAAGAGCACGCCAACACCCGCGAGAATCAGGCCGGTCTCGCCGTAGGCCTGTTGGGCGCCGAGCAACGGCGTGCCGATGTGCGACGGATCAACCCCAATGGGATTAAAGACCTGAGCGGCCATGACCATTAGGCCGAAGGCAATTGTCGCGCCAAGTCCGTAACCGATGATGGCGTTGGCCCGGTTGACGCCCAGGTCTTTCTCAGTCCAGCCCTCCTCGCGGGCACCCGAGGAGTAGAAGTAGATCTCGTACGGCATGAACGCCGCGGCGACGAGGCCAACGGCGAAGTACCAGTACAACGTCGAGCCCTGCGCCTGCGGGACGAAGCCATTGCCGACCCGGTGCCAGTCGGGGCCGAAGTGCAGCGCTGCGGCGACGAAGACCAGCAGTGCCAGCCCGCCGTAGCCGAAGACGCGCTCGATCCAGCCGAAGCTGAAGAACCAGCACACGCCCAGCAGCGCGACGGTGCCGATCAACATGAAGGTCTGCTCGGGACCGTCGAAGAAGAGCGTGAGGACGAGGCCGACGCCGCCGAGTTCGGCCGCCAGCGTCAGGAACGTCAGCACGAGCGAGGAGACGAGCGTGGCCGTGGCCAGGCGCCGGCCGTAGCGCTCGCCGATGAGCTCGAAGTTGGCCTTCTTGGCGATCGCCGCCACCCGGCCTGACATCTCGGCAAAGACCATGATCCCCAACAACCCGACCGGCAGCGCCCAGAGCAGCTGGTAGCCGAACCGCGCACCAGCCTGGACGTTGAACACCAGGTCGCCGATGTCGAGGTAGCCGCCGATCGCGGCGATGATCCCCAGGGCGATCTGCAGCAGCTTCTTCACAGCCGCTCCGTAAGCCGCTCGGCCTGGCGCGAGAGCGCGTCGAGCTTTTGCTCCACCTGCCGCGCGACACGACGATCGGACGGAGCGACCCGCAAGTCACCCAAGGCATCGTCGATCGCTTGGGCGATGCGCACGGCCTCGGCCTTGGCATCGGCGAGGTCAGACGGCGCCTGTGCATCGGAGAGCTTCTCTGCCTCGTGCTGGGCATCGTCGGCCAGCGCCGCGGAATGCACCCGAACAAACGTCGTCTTCGTGCGGTTCTCGACGACGTCGAGCGCGACGAGTCGTCCTTCTGCCGCCGTCGCCGCCAGCGTCGAGACGCCGCGCTCCAGCTCGTCGCGCTGGATCGGCCCGCCGCAGGCGGCCAGCAGGCTCGCCACCACCGCAAGGAGCAGGCCTGTCGCGAGGTATCTGCGCCCAGGCAGCATGGCGGCGAGACCGTACCCGACGCCACCGTTGCCCAAGCGTCCAGGTCAGATGGAGCGAACCGGATTGCGCACCCCAGCCTTGCGTCAGTCGTCGCCGTAACCCGCCTCGGCGCGCTCCTTGCGCGCGCGGCGCTCGCGTGCCTCGATGCCGTCGAGGCGCCGCAGCACGTTGCGCATCTGGCTCTCGTTGGGTGGGCCGGACTTCCAGGCTCCCTGGCCCAGCCCGAACCGGGAGAGCAGCACCGAAGCTTCTGTCGAGAGCATCAGACGGCCTTCCTGCGCGTCGGTGCGCGACAGCGCGGCAAGGTTCAAGTCCTGGTCGTTGTCGGGCAGGCTTTCGACGAACTTCGCGAGTCTCCGCAGAGCAAGCGCCGCGCGCGCGTTGTGGCGCCGGGCATCGTCATCGTCCTGGAACTCTTCCGCCTTGCCTTGGCGCCAGTGCGCGGAGGCGCGGATCGTCTCGACCAGCAGACGACGTTGGACAGGACCGGGACGCTTCTCTTGCACAGCCGAGCAGTTTTACAGCCTGCGCCGCGGAACTCGTGCGGACTCGATCAGACCGCAACGCCGCGCTGCCCGCCGTAGGCGGCCAGCGCGTAGATAACCAGGATGTCGACCGCGAAGATCGCCAGCGACCAGAACGGGTAGGCGGGGATCGAGAGCAGCGCGGCGATCGCGCTGGCCGAGGCCACGATGATGCCGAGCCAGCGGCCGAACTGGTGGCCGTTCCAGATCGAGAACGCGGCGAGCATCTGGATGGCGCCGATGGCCAGCGTGATCCATCCCCAGGTGCTGAGGCCGCTGAGGATGTAGGACTGGTCGTCGACGAAGAAATGAGAGTCGGCGATCGCGGCGATCCCGTAGATGATGTTGAGCACGCTGATCAACGCCATCATGATCCCGGCGAACAGCACCCAGCCTTCGCCCTCGGCGGCGACGTAGGCGCCGCGGGCCGTGGGGCTCCGCGCGCCGCTGGTCTCCTGCATCCCCGGGTCCATCATCGACATGCGCTTCGCTCCTCGTTGGTCGGATCGGCCATGACGCAGCGTCCGCCGACGCGCCGGTGGACGCAACCGGGCGCGCACGCCATGTCAGAGGGCGCGGGCATCCGTCGTGACGCCGTGTGCGCACCTCATCCCGCGCCGCCGGGTCCACCAGCGATCCAGTGCCACCGCCAGCAACGCGATGAGGATCATCGCGACGAACGTGCTCGGGTCATCCTCGAGCGTGTTCTTGGCGAACATCGCCAGGACGACGATCGTCAGCCCCATCGCGGTGACGATGACCGGGGCGCGAGAGCCCGTCTCGCCGCGCACCCGCAGCGCCGCGGCGCCGATGAGCAGGAAGATGATCATCGCGACCGCGCTGCCGATGTCGGCGATCGCGCTGAGGTCGAAGACGTTGGCGAGGACGAGCACCAGGACGGCGGAGATCGCCAGCCCGCTCGGCCCGAGGTGCTTCAAGCGACGGCCGAACAGCGGCGGGAACAGCCGCTGGGAGGCCAGCATCGCGGTGATGTTGCCCGCCGCGAAGGTGTTGGCGTTGACCGACGACGCCGTGGCCAGCAGCGCCGCGACGGCCATCATCGTGAAGCCCGCGTCCCCGAGCGCCGGCTCGGCCGCCCGGGCCAGCGCGGTGTCGCCATAGCGCTGGACCTCTTCCGGCGACAGTGCGCCAAACGTCCCGAGCGCGATCAACACGTACAGGATGGTCGCGCCGATGACACCGAGGTACATCGCGCGCGGCAGCTCGTGCGCCGGGTTGCGCATGCTCCCGGCCGTGAAGCTGATGACCGCGAAGCCGATGTAGGCAAAGAACGTCAACGCGACGCTGGCCACGATGTCGCTTGCTGACGGGTAGGTCGACCAGGCCAGGCGATCCCAGTCGATGACGGTGAACGTGCTGACGATGAACACCGCGAAGACGGCCAGCAGCGCGATGACGATCAGCGACTGAACGCGGGCGACGACGTCGGCCCCGACGACGTTGACGACGACCGAGGCGATCACGACGGCGGTCGCCAGCACGTTAACCCACGCACCGGCCGCATCGTCGCCGAAGAGCAATGACTTGCCGTAGGTCCCGAACGACACGGCGACCATCGCGGTCACGATCAGGCCCGCGAAGTAGAACAGCCATGACGCGACGCCGGTCAGATGGCCGGTGCCGAAGCCCTTGACGAGGTAGGTCACGATCCCACCCGAGGACGGATAGCGGACGCCGAGCTTGGCCACCGTGTAGCCGAGCAACAGCGCGATCACGCCCGCAATCAAGAACGACAGCCACACCGCCGACCCGGCAACCGCTCCCGCCTGGCCCAGCAGCGCGAAGATGCCGGCGCCGACCATCGCACCGAGCCCCAGGAACGCGGCACCGATGATGCCGATGCGCTTGCCTTCGTCCATGGGCGGCAGGCTCGCTGCACGCGACGCCTGGCGCCACACGGCGCACCGGTGTCCATAGTGGTGGCCCCACGTCGACGACCTTCGTGGCCACACGCGCGCAGACGCTGGCAGGCCGTGCAGCGGTCGCGCGGCGCAGCTAGTGTCATCTGCATCATGGCCGACGCCTTGCGCCCCGTGATCGTCTCGTTCGACGGATCGGCACCCGCCGAAGCTGCGCTGCGCGTGGCGGTCAGAGAGCTCCCCGGCCGCCATCTGGTCGTGGTCAGCGTCTGGGAGCCGGGCTTTACGACCGCGATGCTCACGCCGACCGACCTCAGCGGTGTCACCTACGCAATGCCCCGCCCCGAGGAGGTCGCGACCGTCGACCGGCTGCAGCGCGACCATGCCAAGGCCGTCGCCGATGCCGGCGTGGCACTAGCCACGCAGCTCGGCGCGACGGCCGAGCCGATGTCGGCACGCGATGACGACAACGTCGCGCGGACGATCGTGGCCGCAGCCGAGCGATACGACGCCGCCTTGATCGTCGTCGGGTCACGCGGCCTGGGCGCGGTCAAGGCGCGGCTGCTGGGCTCGACCACGCGCCGTCTGCTGCACGACTCGCGGTGCCCGGTGCTCGTGGTCCGCGACGGCGAGGCCTAGCGCCGTGCCCACGGCCGTCGGCGCCGACGCGCCGCCGCGTGCCAAGCCGGCGGGCGATGCGGGCTGGATGCCGATCGTCGTCCTCGCCTCCGCGCAGTTCGTGATGGTCTTAGACAGCAGCGTGATGAACGTGTCGATCTCGCAGATCGTCGCCGACCTCGACACGTCGATCCAGGGCGTTCAGGCGGCGATCACGTTCTACACCTTGGTCATGGCGTCGCTGATGATGCTGGGCGCCAAGCTCGGCGACGTGCTCGGCCGCTCGCGTTGCTTTGCCATCGGGCTGGCGATCTATGGCCTGGGCTCGCTGACGACCGCGGTCAGCCCGAACCTCACGGTCCTGCTGATCGGGTGGTCGACGATCGAGGGCATCGGAGCGGCGATGGTGATGCCGGCGATCATGGCGCTGGTCGTGGCGACCTATGACGGCGCCCGCCGCGCCACCGCGTTCGGGATCGTCGGCGGCGCGGCCGGCGCGGCGATTGCCACCGGCCCGCTGATCGGCGGCTGGGTGACGACCGAGTTCTCGTGGCGCTACGTCTTCGTCGGCGAGGTCGTGGTCGTCGCCGCGATCCTGCTCTCGCGCCGGCGCATCCTGCCGAACCTGCCGGTCTCGGACCCGCCGCGCCTGGACCTCATCGGCGCCGCGTTGGCCGGCGGCGGCCTCGGCCTCGCCGTGTTTGGCATCCTCAAGAGCAGCACGTGGGGCTGGGTCGAGCCACTCGCCGCGCCGGAGATCGGCGGGCATGAGATCACGCCGCTCGGGTTCTCGGTCGTCCCGTTCCTGATCCTCGCCGGCATCGGGCTGTTGATCGCCTTCGCGGCCTGGGAGGAGCGGCGCGAGCGCGCCGGGGACGACACGCTGCTGGACCGCTCGCTGTTCCGCATCCCGCCGCTGCGCGCCGGCCTGACCGCGCTGACCATGCAACAGCTCACGCTGCTGGGCATGTTCTTCGTGCTGCCCGTCTACCTGCAGGTCGTGCTCGGGCTCGACGCCTTCGAGACCGGCAAGCGGCTGTTTCCCATGTCGGTGACGATGTTCATCGCGGCGCTCGCCGGGCCGCGCTTGGCGGCCGGCTTCGCGCCGCGACGGGTGGCGCAGGCCGGCTTCCTCGCGCTCGTAGCCGCGGCGGTGCTGCTGCTCGACACGATCGACGTCGAGCTGGACGGCACCGCCTTCGCGGTCGGGCTCGCGCTGTTCGGCGTGGGCGCGGGCCTGCTGATTTCCCAGCTGGGCAACATCATCATGTCGTCGTCGCCGGAGGCCCAGACCAACGAGGCCGGCGGACTGCAGGGGACCGCGCAGAACCTCGGAGCGTCGCTCGGCACCGCGCTGATCGGCTCGATCCTGATCGCGACGCTGTCGAGCGGGTTCGTCGCGCGCGTCGCCGAGAACCCGCGGGTCCCGGAGCGCGCGCGCCAGGAGATCGCCCAACACGCACAGAAGGGCATCCCGGTGGTGCCTGTCGCCGACGTCGAGGCGGCGGCGCGCGACGGCGGCGCAACGCTGGCCCAAGCGCAAGCGATCGCTGAGGACTACGGCGACGCGGAGCTCGACGCGCTGCGACGCGCGCTGGGCGCCGTTGCCGCGCTTGCGCTACTCGCACTGTGGACCACGCGACGTTTACCCCTGCGTATGAACGAAAAACGGTGAGTTGTCGTTCAACGGTCGCGGTCGGCAGACTGACCGCTAGCTAGGTCGTACGGGCGCAGGAGCGCCCTTGCCGTGACCGCACCTCTGACCCACTCAGAGCACCTTCCCGCCAGCGGCATCGTCCGCCCGCTGGTGCTGGTGAGCGCCGGGACGGCCGCGGTCAGCATGACGGTCGCGGCCGGCATGCTGGGCGCGTCAGCGCAGACCAGTGACCCCACCGCGACCGCCGTGCTGCGCGCCGCGATCGTCGCCGCGCCGCTGGGCGCCGCGTTCTATGCCTGGCGGCTGGTCCCATTCCAGCGCTTCGCGCACCTGCTCGCGCTGGCCGGCGTCGTCGGCTTTGCGACAACGTTTGCCGAGACCCGCGACCCGACGCTCTATAGCGTCGGCCGAGCCGCCGGATGGACGCTGGAACTCCTGCTCGTCGCGCTGCTGCTGGCCTTCCCCGACGGACCGTTGCGCGCCCGCGACGATCGCCGCCTCGTGCTCGCGATGGGTGCGGTGGTGACCGTCTTCTACCTCCCGACGCTCGCGCTCACCGAGAGCTTCCAGGTTCCCAGCCCGTACACGAGCTGCGTCCGCGACTGCCCGTCCAACGCGTTCTCGCTTTACCACGGGGACCTGTCGTTTGCGCCGCTGTTCCTCGGCATGGGCAGCATCCTCGTCTTCGCGATCATGGCCGGGGTGCTCGTCCGGCTACGGCGGCGCATCCTCGATGCCAGCGCCGTCCAGCGTGAGGCGCTAACGCCCGTCTTTGCCATCGGCATGGTGCGCGCGGGGTTGGTCGGAACGCTGGTCGTCTTGCGCCAGGCCGGCGCCGTCACGGATCTCGTTCAGGCCGGGGCCACGCTGATCGCCTGGACGACGCCGGCGATCGCGGTCGCCTTCATCGCAGGCCTCTTCCGCTCCCGGCTGGCGGCCGAGCGGACCGTGCGCGCGCTGGCCGCATCGGTGCGCGGCTCACCCACCGCGCTGCAGCGGTCCGTCGCCGACGCGTTCGCCGACCCGACGCTGGAGCTGACGTTCCCGCTTCAGGATCAGCCGCACCGCTGGGTGGACTGCCATGGCGAGCCTGCTGGCGCGCCGATGGCGCTGGAGGGACGCTGCTTGCGGCTCGTCCGCGACGGTCATCACCGGATCGTCGGCGCGCTCAGCGGCGACCGCATCCTGGCCGACCGGCCCGAGCTACTCGACGTGGCAACAGGTCTCATCGCCGTGGCCGTCGAGCAGCGCCGCCTCGAAGACGAGGCCGCCGCGGCAGCGCGAGAGGCGCAGGACTCGCGCGCGCGCCTGGCCGAGAGCGCCGACGCCGAGCGCCGCCGCATCGAGCGTGATCTCCACGACGGTGCGCAGCAGCGGCTCGTGGCGATGCGGATCGAGCTGGGCCTGATCGAGGACTTGGTCCACGAGGACCCCGAGTCCGCCGCGGCACGGATCCGCGAGCTGGAGGCCTCGGCCGACGAGGCGCTGGAGGAGCTGCGGTCGCTGGCTCATGGCGTCCGTCCCCCGCTGCTCAACGACCGCGGTCTGCCCGACGCCGTGCGCGCCGCACTGGCCCGGTCGGCGCTGCCGGCCGCCTTCGACGCCGACGGCGTCGGCCGCTATCCGCCCGCAGTCGAGAGCGCCGTCTACTTCAGCGTGCTGGAGGCACTGCAGAACGTGGCCAAGCACGCCCGCAATGCAAGCCGCGTGACGGTGCTTCTGCACGATGACACCCGCGGCGAGCTGCGCTTTGAGGTGCGTGACGACGGGCGGGGCGCCGACCAAGAGACGCTAGAGCGCGGCGAGGGCATCACGAACATGCGCGATCGCGTCGCCGCGGTAGACGGCACCCTGCGCGTCGTGTCCCGCAACGGCCTGGGCACCCTCGTCGCCGGACGCATCCCGGTCACGCGAGCCCAGCGCAGGCAAGCCGCTCAGCAGTCGTGACCATCGTGTCCATGGGCGCGCCATAGCGCGCGCAACGCACGCGGCGTCAGCTGGTGCTTGCGGATGTGCGCCACCGCGGCCGCAGTCTCAACCGATGACGGCAGGTCGACGCGGGCTTCCAAGGAGACCAGCACGACGACGACGTCCGGGTCCTGCTCGACGAGCCGCCGCGCCGTCTCGATCCCGTCCATCCCTGGCATCCGGACGTCGAGCAGCACGAGATCCGGATGCAAGAGCCCGGCGAGGCGCACGGCCTGCGGTCCCGAAGCAGCCTCGGCCAGCTGCTGGAATCCCTCGGTGGCGGCGATCAGCTCGCGCGCGGTGTGACGGAACACGGCTTGGTCGTCAACCGCCAGCACCGTGACGAGATGGTCGTCATCGGGTCGTCTGGACATCGTCTTCATGAAGCTGCGCCCCGCGCCGGGGCCGGCGCAAGGGCATGCACCACCGTCCGGGCGACGTGCGGGCACGAATTGACTCGACTACCCGCCACGCGGGATAGTCGGCGGATGGGCGCCACCGCCCCATCCGGCGAGCGCAATGCGCCGCCCGCGACGATCCGGGTGGTGATCGCCGACGACAGCTACCTCGTCCGCCAGGCGCTCACCCACGTCCTCGACGGGGACGAGCGCATCGAGATCGTCGCGGAATGCCGCGACCAGGAGTCGCTCATGATCGCCGTCGAGGCCCGAGCGCCCGACGTCGTGGTCACCGACATTCGGATGCCACCGACGCAGACCGATGAGGGCATCCAAGTGGCAGCCGCGCTGCGCGCCTCGCGGCCCGGCATCGGCGTCGTGATCCTCAGCCAATACGCCGACCCGCGCTACGGGCTCGCGCTCCTGGAGCATGGCTCCGACGGCCGCGCCTACCTGCTCAAAGAGCGCATCCAGTACCGCGGTCAGCTGGTCGCCGCGATCGAGTCGGTCGCCCAAGGCGGCTCGGTGATCGACGCCAAGGTCGTCGAGCAGCTGGTGGCCGAACGCACCCGTGCGGAGCGCTCGCCGCTCAACGAGCTGACCGCACGTGAGCTCGAGATCCTCACCTTCGTGGCCCGCGGCCACAGCAATCAGGCGATCGCCGACGAGCTGGTCCTCACGCGCCGCGCCGTCGAGAAGCACATCGGCGCGATCTTCCTCAAGCTCGGGCTGACCGACCCGTCCGACGTCGCCCGGCGCGTCAAGGCCGCCCTGATCTACCTAGCCGAGCACGACGCCGACTGAGCGCGCGAGGGCGCGCACCCCACCCCCAGACGCCGGTCCACCGGCTTGTCGGCGCGCGTTGCGGACGTGACAGTGAGAGCCGACCGACCGAAGGAGCGCACGGCCATGTGCCGATGGATGGGCTGGCTCGGGCAGCCGCTGCTCGTCGATGAGCTGCTGTTCAAGAGCGACCACGGGATCGTCGAGCAGTCCGCCCACTCCCGCCTGGGCGCCGAGCCGACCAATGGAGACGGCTTCGGCCTCGGGTGGTACGGGGCCGGCAATGGTCCTGGCGTCTACCGCAGCGTCTCGCCCGCCTGGTCAGACGCCAACCTCCGCGAGCTCGCCGCGCACGTCGAGTCGCCGCTCTTCCTGGCCCATGTCCGCGCGGCGATCGGCTCGCCAGTCCAGCAGACCAACTGCCATCCGTTTCGCCACGGCCGCTGGCTGTTCGTCCACAACGGCTATCTCGGCGGTTTTGCGGCGATCCGGCGCGCGCTGATGCTGGCCGTGGCTCCGGAGCGGTTCACCGACATCCAGGGGACGACCGACACCGAGGTCATCTTTGCGCTCGCGCTCACCCACGGGCTGGAGTCCGATCCGCTCGGCGCGATGGAGCGCACGGTCGGCGAGATCGAGGAGGTCGCGCGCGCGGCCGGCATCGAGGACGCGGTCCAGGCGACGTTCGGGATCAGCGACGGCGAGACCCTCTGGGCAATCCGGTACGCGACCCAGGGCCCCGCGCGGTCGCTGTTCGTCTCGGCCGACATCGACGCGATCCGCGGCCTGTACCCCAACCACCCACGCATGGGGCGCCTGAGCGCCGACGACCGGCTCGTCGTTTCCGAGCCGTTCTCCGAGCTGCCGGGGGTCTGGGAGCCCGTGCCGGAGAGCTCGACCCTCACCGTCCGCCGGTCAGGCGTCTGCGGACGCGGCCCGTTCCGACCGGCGGTCCCCGCCTCCACGACGCACGCCTGAGCGATGACCACCATGGCCGATGTCCTCGACCCGTTCGGCCTCGGTCGTCGCACGGCGCGCGTCGCGGGACGGGCGGGGACCGCGTTGACCGAGCGGACGATGACGCGCCTCGTCGACGAGCTGCTCGCCCACGGCGTGGCCGATCAGGTCGCTGACCGCATCCTGTCGGGGCCGGAACTGGAGCGCATCCTCGAAAGCGAGGCGATGGAGCGGTTTGCCGAGCGGCTGCTCGAGAGCCCGGCGACCGAGCGCCTACTGGCCCAGGTCTTCGACAGCAGCCTGCTCGACGCCGCTGTCACCCGTGTCCTGGCCAGCGCCCAGCTCTGGCACGTGGTCGAGGAGGTCGCCGCCAGCCCAGCAGTCGCCGATGCGCTCAGCCGTCAGGGGGCGGGCTTCGCCGACCAGGTCGTCGACGAGGTCTCAGAGCGCTCGCGCAAGGCCGACGCGTTGCTCGAACGTGCCGCTCACCGGATCTTCCACCGGCCCGCGCCGGCGGGGCCGGCGCCCGCGACACCGTGAGCGAGCCGTCCTACGCGGGGCTGGTCACGCGCACCATCGCGTTCGGCGTCGATGGAGCGATCATCAACTTGGTGGCCGTCACCGTCGCGGCGCTCGTGGGGCTCGCGCTCTCGATCGTGTCCATGCCGAGCTGGCTGACCGCGTTTGCCGTCGCCGTCGGCGCCGCGACCTACGCGGTCTGGGTCGCCGGCTACTTCGTCGTGTTCTGGACGACGACCGGTCAGACGCCGGGCGACCGGCTGATGCGCATCCGCGTGCGAGCGGCGACCGGTGAGCAGTTGCGTCCGCGCCGGGCGCTCTTGCGGTTCGTGTCGCTGATGCTGGCCGCGCTGCCGCTGTTTGCAGGCTTCCTGATGATCTTGATCGATGCCCGCCGGCGCGGGCTGCACGACTGGATCGCGCGGACCGTCGTCGTCGACGCTCACCGGACCGCGGCGACGAGCCCCCGCTCAACCGCGCACGCAACCACGGCCGACCGGGAGCCTGCGCCGAGCGCGCAATAGATCGGGTGCCTGCACCACCTCCGGCGACCGGCGCGCCCCGTGGCCGCAACCGGCCGCGCGAACGAGCATGGACACCATGTCGACCGTCGACCAGCCGCCCAACGCCGGGCAAGCCCAGACGCCACCGGCCGAGCCTCCGCCGCCGGCGTCCGAGTCCCACCACCACCGAGGCTGGATGTGGCTGTCGATCGCGCTCGTCATCGCCTGCTTCGGGCTGCTGGCCTGGGGCGCCGCGATGAGCGCCGACGCTGACGACGCCCAAGAGCAGCAGACGACCAACGCCGCGGCGCTCTCCGACGCCTACAGCGACGTCAACGAGCAGCTCGGCGCGACCTCCGAGCAGCTCGACCAGGCCACCGGCGACGTCGCCGATGCGCAGGCGACCGCAAGCCAGGCCCAGCAGGACGCGGCCTCCGCGCAGGCCGACGCCGCCGAGGCCAAGGGCGACCAAGCCACCGCCGAGGCGCAGGCCAAGCAGGCCCAGGCCGACGCCAAGGCGGCGGAGTCCAAGCTCGACGTCGCGACCTCGTGCGCCAAGGCCTACACGTCGGCGATCGGCACGCTGTTCGAAGGTGAGGACCTCTCCGCGCAGGCCGGGAAGGTCAAGTCTGAGCTCGCCGCGATCACCGACGACTGTCGGGCTGCGCTCGGCGGCTGAGTGACGCCCACGTGGCGTCGGCGCTGAGAAGAAGACGGCGGCCGCCAGCCCGAAGACGAGGACGCCGAGCCACGGCGCCCACCAGCCGAGCTGGTTGACCTGGATGTCGCGCACGGCATCCTGGGGCGGCAGGCCGGCGATCTCGGCACCCGCCACGATCCCGAAGGACAACAACAACAGCTGGACGGTCCCGGTGACCAGACGGCTGGCCCCCGCGACCATCTCGCCGGAGGCCAGATCAGCGCGGTCGGGAAGACCAGAATCCGGACACGGTGCGCATCATTGGCCGCGGCAACGCGGACAAGCCGCTCCTGGATCTCGCTGACCGCCGCGCCGGCCAGGCTCAGCGCGCCGCCGAGCTCCAGCAGGAAGCGCTGGAGCGCAACGTTCTCATCGGCGGGCGTCGATGACAACTGGTGGGTGGGACGTTTTCGCGACGCTCATGATGCCGCCTTCGCTGCCGCGTAGTGCTCGAGGAAGAGCGCCTCGGCCAGCGCGATCCGCTCGATCTCGGTGGGGTCGACGCTCTCGTTGGGGGCGTGGATCAAACAGCGCGGCTCCTCGACACCGAAGAGCATGATCTCGGCGTCGGGATAGGTGTCGGCCAAGACGTTGCAGAGCGGGATCGACCCGCCTTGGCCCTCGGTCGTCATCGGGGCGCCGAACGCCTCCTCCATCGCCGACTTCATGGTGGTGAACGCGGGTCCTTCGAGCGTGCCGACGAACGGGTCGCCAACCGCGACACGCTCGAACGTGGCGCGCAGCCCCCACGGCACGCGCGCCTGGAGGTGGCCGACGAGCGCGTCCTGGGCCGCGGCGCCGGTCATACCGGGCGGCAGCCGGAGGCTCACCCGTGCGGCCGCCGACGCCTGGACGGCCGACGAGGAGCCGATCACCGGCGGGACGTCGATGCCCAGGACGGTCGCACTCGGCCGCGCCCAGAGCAGATCGGCGACGTTGCCGTCGCCCATCAGCTCGACGCCGTCCAGGACGTTGGCGTCGGCCCGGAACTGCTCGGCCGGGTACTCGACGCCAGTCCAGGTCTGGGTCGCGTCGAGGCCGTCGACGGTCGTGTTGCCGTCCGCATCGTGCAGCGTGGAGAGCATCTGGATCAGGCCCACGACCGGGTCGGGCGCGGGACCACCGAACATCCCTGAGTGCATCGCGCTGCCCAGCGCCGCAAGCCTGACGTCGACGCTCGTCATCCCCCGCAGCGTCGAGGTGAGCGTCGGGACGCCGACGGCGAAGTTGCCGGTATCGACGACGAGGATCGCGTCCGCCCGCAACAGGTCCGCGTTCTCGGGCACGAACGCCTCCAGGCCGCCGGTGCCTTGTTCCTCGGAGCCCTCGCAGATGAGCTTGACCGTGCACGGCAGCTCGCCGCGGAGCTGGCGCAGCGCGCGCAACGCGGTGAGGTGCATGACGATGTTGCCCTTGCAGTCGGCGGCACCGCGGCCATACCAGCGGCCGTCGCGCTCGGTCAGCTCCCAAACCGGAGAGGTCCAGGCGTCCTCGCCCAACGGCGGCTGCACGTCGTAGTGCGAGTACAGGAGGACGGTCGGCGCGCCGGGCGGCCCGTCGGCGCTGCCGTGGACGGCAGCGCTCCCGTCGGGGGTCGGCGAGGCGGTGACATCGCGCAGCCCGACGTCGTCGGCGCCGAAGGCATCGACCACCCATGCGCTCGCGCGCTCGCACTCCTGCGGTGGGTACTGCTTCGGGTCGGCGACCGAGCGGAAGGAGACCAGCTCGGCGAGATCCCGCCGCGCCTGGGGCATCAGCTCCGCGATGGTCGAGCGCAGGGCGCCGGCGGCGAGGGTGGCCATGTCCTACTCCTTGACGGTGTCGTCGGTCTTGAGGTCCTTGATCCGGTCCTGGTACCCGGGCAGTTGGTCCGGGCAGTAGGTCTCCAGGATCAGCGCCTCGCCCTTGAGGATGTTGCGATCGACGATGACCGGGCGGCGCCCGACGAACGAGGCGCCGTTGGCCAGCGTGTCGAACAGCACCGCCTTGCCCAGGCCCTTACCCGGGTTGTCGCACACGGCGCCGCCGTCATCGCCAAGCGAGTTGATGATGATGCTCTGATCCTGCGGGACACGGAGGCCCGCTTGCTCGAGCTTCTGGGTCAGCTGCGCCGCCTTCTCCTGCGCTTGGCGGTCGTCCTGCTCGTTGCCGAGGTAGACGATGATGCCGATGACAAACAGCGCCGCGACCAACCCGCCGATGAGCCAGTACATCCAGCGGTTCGCGTCGGTGCCCAGCGGGTCTTGGCGTGCAGGCTCTTCGGACAGGCTCATGATGTCGCCTCCGCGTGATCGTCGGTGGACTTCCAGCTCGCCTTGCGCAACTTCAGGAACAACCACGGCGGCAGCAGCCCGAGCAGCACGGTCCCGGCCAGGATCAACAGCACGTAGACGCCGTCGCTGCCGTTCTCGAACTGCGACGGCGGGACGAAGCCGATGATGATCGCCGCGGCTGAGGCCAGGAAGCCGACGGCGCACAGCAGCTTGATGGCCGGCGTGCGATAGCCACGTTCGACGTTGGGCTGGCGCTTGCGCAGGTTCACCGCCGCGACGAACATCAGCAGGTACACGATCAGGTAGACCTGCGTGGTCATCACCGACAAGATCCAATAGGCGCTGGAGACCGACGGAATCAGGGCGTACAACAACGCGATGACCGTGGTCACCCCACCCTGGACGACCAGGATGTTGACCGGGATCTCATGCTCGTTCTGACGCTGAAAGAACGGCGGAAGATAACCCTCGCGCCGCGCGATCAGCAGCAGGCCCTTCGACGGCCCGGCCAGCCAGGTCAGCATGCCGCCGGTCGAGGCGCAGACGAGCGCAATGGCGACGATCGGCACGAGCACGCCCATGTTGAAGTACCCGAAGAACGCGTCGAAGGCCTGCATCACGCCCGCGGTCAGGCTGAGCTGCTCGGCGGGGATCACCCAACTGATCGCCAGCGCGGGCAAGATGAAGATCAACAAGACCAGACCCACCGACATGAACATCGCCCGCGGAAACTCGCTGCGCGGGTTGCGCAGCGAGCTGACGTGCACCGAGTTCATCTCCATGCCCGAGTAGGACAGGAAGTTGTTGACGATGAGGACGAGGCTCGCGATCCCCGTCCACTGCGGGATCAAATGCGAGGAGTCCATCGGCGCCGACGACGCATTGCCCTGGACGAGGTACACGATGCCCAGCACGACCAGTAGCGCACCCGGGATCAGCGTGCCGATCAGCAACCCGCTCGACGCAAGCTTGGCGATGCCGCCCGTGCCCCCGCGTGCCGACATCAACACCCCGAGCCAGAACACACAGACGATCACCACACCGGTGTAGACCCCGTTGTCGGCCAAGTTGGGGTTGAAGACGTAGGCCAGCGTGCTGGCCACAAACCCGAGCAGCGTCGGGTAGTAGAAGATCGTCATCGCGAACTGACACCACACCGCGAGCAGCCCCCAGCGCGGCGAGATCCCCTCGCTGACCCAGCGGAAGACGCCCCCGCTCCAGCCCGACGCGAGCTCGGCGGCGACCAGCGCCTGCGGCAGCAGGAACACGATCGCCGGGACGATGTACAAGAACACGCACGCCAGGCCGTAGACCGCCATCGTCGGCGCACTTCGCAGGCTGGCGACCGACGCGGTGGTCATGAACGCGAGCGTCACCCACGTGATGTATGTCGGCTTGACGATCGCGGCCGCCGCGGTCTTCGGCTTGACGACCGCGGCCCGACCGGAAGGGAGATCCATGGATGCCATCGCTCGCTCCGCGCTGTCGGGGATGCTGCGACGACCGTCCCAGGGCCCGGACCAGCAGTCGATGGCGCGCACCCCCGGCCCGGAAGGGTGTGCGCACGACGGCGGAGTGGGTGAGTCGCGGCGCGAGCGATCGTTGATCAGATCTCCGCGAGCAGGCTCTGTACGCGACGGGCGATCTCGTCGCGGGTCTTGCGGACCTCGTCGATCGGTCGTCCGTTGGGGTCGGGAAGGTCCCAGTCGAGGTAGCGCTTGCCGGGGATGTAGGGGCAGGCGTCGCCGCAGCCCATCGTGACGACGATGTCGGCCTGCTCGGCGAGCTGCTGGGTCAAAAGCTGGGGTCGGCGTTGGGAGAGGTCAATGCCCAGCTCGGCCATGACCTCGATGACTTGTGGATGAACATGGCCCTTGGGGTCGGCGACGCTGCCGGCCGAGAGGGCGTCGTGGCGGCCTTCGGCGGCGCGCTCGAAGAGAGCCTGGCTCATCTGGGAGCGCCCGGCGTTGTGCAGGCACACGAACAACACGGTGGACATGTGTGGGGTCGTCCTCTAGCGGAGGATCAGGTCGTCGGCACGTACGTGGGAGCCGTCGTGCGGAACGACGACGTCGGCAGCTTCGGCCGGTGTGACGTCGGGATAGAGCGTGCGGATGAGGCCAATCGCCACCGCGCCTCCGACGAGCTGAGCGAGGACGTAGGCGGGCACTGAGGCCGGGGCGATGCCGGCGAAGGTGTCAGAGAACATGCGGCCAACGCTGATCGCGGGGTTGGCAAAGCTCGTTGAGCTGGTGAACCAGTACGCGGCGCCGATGTAGGCGCCGACGGCCGCAGGGGCGGCGGTCCCGCGGCCGGTGCGTGCCAGCGAGAAGATGACCAGCAGCAGGCCGACGGTCGCGACGATCTCGGCGAGCAGGTGCGCGCCGGTCGCGCGATGGGTGGTGGAGATGCTGAAGGCTGCCTCGGCGAACATCCCGTTGGCCAGTACGGCGCCCGCAATGCAGCCGGTGACCTGGGCCGGGATATAGAGGCAGGCGGTGCGCCAGGTCAGGCCACCGAATGCGGCATCGACGAGCGAGACGACCGGGTTGAAGTGCGCGCCGGAGATGGGGCCGAACATGAGGATGATCGCGAAGAGGCCAGCAGCGGTCGCAGCGGCGTTCTCGAGGAGCGCGAGGCCGGCGTCATCGGGCGACAGCCGCTGTGCGGCGATGCCCGAGCCGATGACGATTGCCGCCAGGAAGGCCGAACCGAGGAACTCGGCCAGCAGACGGCGGTGAAGATCGCCGCTGCTGGTCACGCGGCGCGCTTGCCCGTCGACCCGACACGCTGGGCCGAGCAAAAAGATCTCAGCTCAGCCATGACAACAGCTCTTTGGTGGCGTCCGGGACGAGGAAGTAATAGGCCCACAGGCCGCGGCGCTCGGTACCCAAAACGCCGGCCTTGACCAGGATCTTGAGGTGCTTTGACAGCGCAGGTTGCGACATCGAGAACAGGGGCAGCAGCTCGCATTGGCACACCGCCTCCGGGGCGGCCTTGCGGATCGCGTCAACGATCCGCAGCCGCGTCGGATCGGCCAGCGCCTTGAACAGCACCGCCAGCGAAGCGGCCTCCTCAGCCCCGAGGTCGGGCTCCACCCAGGGCGCGCAGCAACCGCCGGCCTGACGCTCGCGGGGAGACATGACGGGGAGAGCGATGCTCACGCCCGGAGAGTCTACCCAACCATCTGGTTATGAACAAGCTAATCGGTTATCTATTAGTGTCGGCCCGTGTCCGTCAGCAGGGTCCAACGTTGGGCAGATGTCGGCTGTACCCGGTGTACATCCAGGTGGCGTTGACCCAGTAGCCATCGGTCAGCCGATACCAGACGCTCGAACGCCAGACGCCGTTGTCCATCGTCGCCCCCGTTGCCCAGCACCTGAGCCAGAACAGGTATCCAGGCCGCAGCCACTCCGCGACCGTCGTCGGGACTTCGCCACCACGGTAAGCGGGCGCCCAGTGGCCTTCGTACCCTTGGGCGACGCCTACTCCATAAGACGGCGTGGAGTCCGAAGGGCAGAAGAACGAAGCTGTGAGCGGCCATCGGCAGTCCAGCCGCCTCGAGCGCTTCCAGATCTTCATGACTTGATTGGCCCTAGCCCGAACTTCCCACTCCTGCAGCTTTGGCCACTTGCGCTCCATGACGATCATGGTGCGGTTGAAAGCAGCTTTTCCGAGCGCTTCGGCGACCGCTGAGCCCAGCCCATGTGATACGGGTGCTACGCCGCGATTGACACCGGCGTGCGCTTGAGCGGAGGCGACTGGCATCAGAGCAGATGCGACGAGCGCACCCAACAGAAGGCGGCGATACATAGCTCAGGGGACTCCCGTCTTTCCTAACCACGGCGTCTCGCCTCGCGGTGGTGCCGCTTGGCCTTGATCGTCTTTGACCGACTCGACACCGGCGACTCGCCGGCCTGGTTGATGGCCGACACGCGCACGCGGTAGCCGACCCGCTTCTCCTTCAGGGCTCCGATGACCATCACCTGGACAGCCTGCGGGCGCGGCGCCACGTAGGCGACCGCCGCACCCCGGTCGTTGCGCACGACGAACGCCGTGGCGACGCCACCCGCGCGCGAGGCCCGCCACGTGATTCGGAGGCCGCGCTTGCCACGCTTGGTGATCTTGGGACGCGACGGGCGACGGGGTACGGCCAACGGCGGCGCCGCACCGACGGCGACATGGGTTCGCGTGACTGCTGACTGTCCGGCGATGTCTGTGACTTGCAGCGTCACTTGCCCGTCAAATGGCGCGGGCCACACATGGCTGACCACCGGGACGTCGGTGGACAAGTCGTAGATGCCATCAGACTCGAAGTCCCAGTTGTATGTCAGCGCGCGGCCGAGCGGACTCCACGAGCTGGCGGCAGACAGAGCGACCGTTTGACCAACCACTCCTGCGTAGCCCTCGGGTGGGACGACCGGCGGGGACTGCGCGGTCCGGGCGGGTGGGCGCAGCACCCAACCACCACTTCCGCCACCGACGGCACTCGCAGCCGACACTGCGCCGCCGACGCCGCCGGCGCCCGCACTCGGCGCAGCCGCCTGTGCGCTGATCGCCTGCTGGATCGCTGCAGGCACCTGTGACGACTCACTCGTGGTAAGGACCCGGCCGCCCGTGGCGGCAGCGAGCGGTTTGAACGTCTCGGCGGCGTCCTCGCCATCCAACCCATAGATCGCCACGGACGCCGCTTGGGCGCGAGCGATCACGTCGGTGGCGCGAAAGCCGGTACCAGGGTCGCTCTCGTGACCGGGCGCATCACCAACCAGGATCTCGACGCGCGTCGCTGCCGGTCGCCAGGCGAGCCCGAGGCCTTGGATGGCGCCGGTGAAGACGGATTCCGCAGAGTCACAGCCACCGCGCGCCACGAGCGAACCGACGGCGCCCCGGAACGCGTTGGCGTCATTGGTGAAGTCCTGCACGGTCTGCGCTTGATAGTCGTCCGTGCAGGCGGGAGGTGCGTCTCGATAAGCGATCAGCGCCAGACGGTAATCGGGCTCCACAGCCGCGATCTGCGAGGCCATGGCCTGCACGTCGTCACGAACCGAGCCGATGATGTCGTCCATCGACCCGGTGGTGTCAATGGCGAACGCCACGTCGACCGGTCCCTTCGACGATGGCGCCGGCTCGGGGACCGGTGTACCTCGTGCCGCGAGGTCATCGCGGACCAACCGTGCCGCGGTAGCGGACGCCTGCGTCGACGCGTCCTGGTCGTAGGTGGAGTGCGTATGCGCGGTGATGTCGACATCGCAGTGAACGGTGAAGACGCTGCTGCGAAAGCAGTGGAAGAAGCTCTGACACACCGGGTCGTGGGCGTGGCAGTAGTCATAGAGCCGGCCCTTGAACTCCGACGGGTACGGGCTGATGTTGGGCAACGCGGCTAGGCCGTTGCGGCTGGGGTCAAAGCTCCCACGCGATGCGTAGGAGTCCGCATGGAACATGGGATTGCCGAACAGCGTTACGGCGACGACCCGCTGACGATCTGCGGCGGACGCCGACAGCAGCCACAGCATCACGACGTGGGCACCCTGCGAGTGACCCGCGAGAATCAGCCGCGAGCTCGAGCATGCACGGACCTTGCGCGACAGCGCGCGCACCCCTCCCTCGACCGACGAGAGGTACCTGGACGCGGCGAAGTCCAAGAACGTGAACTTCCTGCCGAGTACGTCATAGTCGTGAACGACAGCGACCGCGTCATAGACCAGGTTGTGCTTGTTCATGGCCGCCACGACTCCGACCTTGTTGTAGAGGTCGCTGTACTCGGTCTCCACGGCCTTGCCCATCGTGGACTGCTCCTCACCGGATCCACGCACTCCGATGAACAGGTAAGCCGGACATCCCGGCGTTTGAGCATGCGCCGGCGCGACAGCCAGCGCCGAGCCCAGCATCCACACGGCCAGCGCCGTGATCATCCACCTTACTGACGCGGGCATGGTCCCTCTCGCTCCTCGGGAACTTCGATGAGCGACACTAACCGCGCACACTTCCACAACGCAACTCGACGTAAGACCAGGGTGACGGGCTGTAACGACGATCGTGTGCACCTCACGAGGTGGTGGCTCCAGCGCGATCGGACGGCCTCGATCGTCGACCAGCTTCCATCGAGCACAGCAGCGCGCGCGAACCGATTGCTCCACGGCCTTGGTCAGGTTAGCTGAGCACCGTCTTGCGCTCGCGCGACGACTACAACGAGGTCGCCATCGCGTTCCGCGAGCTACGTGCCGTCGCCCACGTCCAAGCGGCCGGTAAGGAGCGATGGCATCGCTACTTAGGATGATTGACCTTGGGCCTCCAACTGCTTCTAAATCGAGCTAGGCGCGAGTAACGACCGCCGCTCCACCGACTGAAGGGATTGAAGGGACCGCTGTGCCGCTGTCCGGTCGAGTCCGTCGCGATCACCCAATACGGTGGGGACGATCCACTAAGGACCACCTGCGGGATCGTGTACGTGACCTGGATGGTCTGCCCAGGCTGGATCATCTGAGGCAGAGTCCGACCGTGATACCCCTCGTAAGACGCGACGCCTTCGAGGATGTCCGTGGACTTCTCAGCGTAGAAGTTGATGTATTCGACCGTAAAGGCTCGGAGCCCGCTGTTGTGGACCTTGACGTGCCAACGCTGGCCACCGTCTCTTGAGTCGCCCATCACGGTCCAGACGGTCGCCTTGTTTTTACTCTGTTTGCTCGTCTGCCAGAGCGCGACGATCACTGCCCCGACGGTCCCCACTGCGGCGAAGATTGCGGCCCCGAGCGTCAGGTAGTCGACCCAATCGCGATCTTGCACCACATGCTGAACGTCGGCCAGCATCAGCTGTGGAGCTTCCTCGCGGCCTCGGCCAGCTCGACGTGCTCGATGCGGGCGTCGGCCTGCACCAGCTGCGTGAGTCGAATGATGATGCCGTTGACATGAGCGTTGTGCTTGAACAACTCCTCTACGACAGTGCGGGTCATCTTGAGCCCGTCTGTCACGTTGAAATCCTCGTCCATCGCCTGACCTGGACACGCTTGCCGTCCGGAAACTCGTCGGAAGCCGGGAGCCGCACGTCCCACCCCGCCTGGGCGAACTCGCCACGCACCGAGCCTTCGTAATACGCCGCGACGATCGCCTCAGCGAGATCGCCAACCGGATTGTTGTTGGTGCGGATCACGTCCCGTTCACGAAGCTCGCGCATGATCGCACCCCAGTCCGCCAGCAACTGCGGGATGGAGCGTCCGGAGGGCGCGTAAGTCACTCGGCGAGCCTAGCCGGACGAGATGCTGTCGACCGCGAGAGCCGGATGCACCGGTCAGCGGTGTACTATCGCCGGCCTATGTTGGCGGGGAGGAACCGGTGACGATCGCGATGCTCACGATCGTGGTGGTCGTGGCGGCCTTCTGGCTGCTCTACCGCGAGCCACCCAAGCAGCGCCCGGGAGAAGCTCTGGGGAAGTTCGATCGCGTGGCGCAGAGGATGCACGACGTGGTTCAGGGCCGGTGGTACGGCAAGGTGGCCGCGACGGTCGTCGTGCTTGCCGCCGGTCTCGCAGTCTCCCAGGTGTTCTCCTCCGACACGCTGACTGCGTCCAATTCGACCCAGACCGTCACGGTGACCAACGAGAAGCAGCAGACCGTCACCGTCACGACGCCGACCGACACGTCCTCAACCGGACCCGACACGACGACCTCGACGACGCCTGCGCCGGACCCGAGCGCGAATCACTCGGTGCTCGGGACCTGGAGCGGAATGGTCGTCGACGAGGACAACCAGGCAAACAAGTTCCGGATGAGCGTGGTTGTGAAGACGACAAGGGTCGACGTCGAGACCGTCGGCTCAGCGACGATAGACGGCGGTGAGTGCTACTTCACCATCACCGCCGGCGGCCAAGAGGCCAACACATTCAAGTTCTCCGCGAACGGGTCGACAACGGACACCAAGCCTGGCTGCTTTAGCTTTCTCGACTTCTCGCTCGAGCGCAAGACCAACGACACCGTCGTCGTCAAGACCGACTACGGCGGCGGCGAGAAGGTCGGCACGCTGCATCGCAGCTGACGCTCCGACAACAACAACGCGATCAGCAGACCACGGTCAAGTGGAAGATCGATCAGCAGGAGCTCATGGTTGGGGACTCGCTCGGCGACAAGATCGACGCGGGACTCTCAATGGCGCGTTTTGGCGTCGTCGTCCTAAGCCACGCGTTCTTCGGCAAGCGCTGGACACGCCGGGAGCTCGACGGGCTCGTCGCGCGCGAGACGATCGGGGGCAAGGCGATCATCCTGCCCTACGTCGGCGCTGCGCCTCGCCGACGGAAACGGCGTAGCCGCGTAAGCAACCTAACGCTCAGACGAAAACGTCGCGACCGTGGTCCAACAGGGACCGGATGTTGCGGTGGGTCCGGTGTGAATCTCCACATAGCTGTAAGCCGCTGAGTCATAATCCAGATTGTGAACGGACGACAGAGTGGAGTGGGTTGGCTGCGAGCGGTGGCGGCCTGGGGCATGGTCGTGCTCGCGTTGAGCTCCGTCGCGGATGCGTCCGCTCGCGTCCTGTGCCCGGCGGGCGGGGCAAACGCCGCGGGTACCGCTCCGCTGCTGGGCGACAACGTCGACATCGGCTGTCCGCTGCACACCGCCGTCCCGCGCGTCGTCAATCTCAGCGTCAAGGTCCGCAAGTACTGCGTGGCGGACTTCCCGTTCGCCCACCACCAGACCGAGTTCAAGCTGAAGGTCCAGGTCAAGAACCTCGGGTCCTCGACGCTCGACATCCGCGCGAGCCACTGGAAGATGCTCGTCAGCCGGATGAACCCAAACCGGTGGTATCCGCCGGCGCACGGTGGCGCGGTGGGCAAACCTGAGCGGGTCAGCTGGCACGGCTACCAGGTGTGGGCGGTCCCGGCGAACGCGAACCGCTCCTATGACTCCGACCCCAGCGGCAGTGCGACGTTCGCCAGCTACTGGGACGCCACCGACCTCGCACCGGGCGCGACGTACTACCGCCCCGGTAACCGTCAGGGTGACTTGGCGTTCTACGTGCCGCGCCGCTACGTGACGCAGAAGCGGAACCTGATCGGCCTGGCCTATGTCGCTGACGGCAAGGCACGAGTCGTCGCGCGCTACCACTCCTGGCGCAACCGTCGGCCAGCCGACGACTTCTAGGTCGGGCGCTCCGCCGTGCGTCCGAAGACGGCCTCGAGCAGCAGCTGGATGGCGGCAGAGAACGCGAGGCCGCTGAAGAAGATCCTCAGGTTGAGCTTCCATACGGAGTCGGGCGAGCGCAGCTGCTGGACGCTTGCGCAGTTCGAGCGGACATCGTCGCGACGAGCAGCGGTCCGCTGGTCATCGCCGGCGCCGGGGTCGTCGACCGCCGTGCATCCCAGGCGAACGGTGTCACCGACGACGACCCCCTCGGCGTTGGCGACCGACCCAGCCGGGGTAAAGCCCGCGACGGTCGTCTCGACCACGCCCTGGGTCGGGACCGCGCCGAACTGGTCGTGAACGGTCGCGGCGGCGGCGGCGGCTTTCGTCCACGCGCTGGAGTCGGCGGCTTGCCCGAAGAGCTGCGGGGTCACGGCATAGCACGCTGCGTAGCCCGCCTCGGCGCTGGTCCCGTCGAGCGTCATCCGGATCTCGACGGTGCCCGCGCCCGTCCACTTCAGCCGCGCCTGCGACATCACCGTCGTTCCCTTAGGCAGCCGTTTGGAGGCGATCCGGCGGACCTGCACCGCTGGCTGTCCCGCGACCGACAGGGTCGCCGAGCGGGATTGGACGCCGGCCAGGGCGATGCGCACGGCGGCGACGGGGGGCTGGGACCTGGCCGCCAGGCTCGCGTCGTCGAAGGGCTGCGTGCCCGTCAGCCGGACGCTGCCGGCGAGCGTCGCCGGCCCGCCGCAGTCGGAGGCGCGCAGCACGAGGTGGGCGTAGGTCTCGGTGCCGAGCTTGTCTGGCTCCTCGGCCGGGAAGTCGACTCCGACCCAGAACCCCCACGTCGCGCCCGGCTCCGGCACGGACTTGAGGGACGGGTGGACGAGCCACCAACCCAGCCCGGCGCAGAGGATCCCGAGGCCGATCTGCGCAGCCCGCACGGCGTTGGAGCGGAACTCGACGGACCGGGCCGGCAGCGGGGTGGGGGGCGGCGATGGTGCTGGGGGCGGGGGCGGGGACACGGCCTGCGGCGCGGCCCCGGGCCGCTTGCCCCGACGGAGCCAGGCGACAAGCGCGCCCACCAGCCCGCCGGTGACGAAGGCGAGGATCGCCCGTGTCGTAGAGCGCGACGGCATCGGCCTTACGACGATCTTGCCGCCACCGGCAGTGTCGGCGAGGGCGCCGCGACGTCGGCCTGGGTCAAGGTCGGGGCGGACCGCCGGCCCTGCGGGTCGACGATCCAGCCCGCGAAGCACCAGCCCCCGGGAATCGGCTCGACGGCCGGGTCGACGTCGACCGTCGACGACCACGAGGCGAAGTCGCTGCGCGTCACGCCTGGTGCGTCAGCCGTCGGGCAGGTGGTCGGCGCCCCGGCTACGAGAACGGCTGGCTCAGGCGCGGTGACGCCCGAGATCCGGACGATCCGCCGGGGCGGCGCGGGCGTGGTCACGCTCACGGTCCATGCGCCGAACCCATCGTCGGTGGCCTGGACGGCGGTGGGAGCGGCGGGCCCGGCAAAGATCGGGCACGTCGGGTCCTGACCCACCCGCGGCCGCCCGCCGTAGAGCCGGCGTGCGCCCGCGAGGTCGTCGGCCTCCAGCGTCCGGCACCGCCAGACGCCGCCCTGCTGCGCGTCAGGGGCGAAGCAACGCCGCGGCGCACCGTTGACAAGCACCGGGTTCATCAGCGCACAGCGGCGATCCTCGTGCGCGAGCCCCAGCACGTGGCCCAACTCGTGCGCAATGGTCTTGGCGGTCAGAACGTCATCGCCGCAGCCCGCCGCCAGCCCCATGCCCGCCTGTCGGCCATCGAGGTACCCCAGCGACGCGATTCCCGCGCAGCCGCCGAACGCGCTCGTGGCCTTGCTGCCGGGGCTGCGGATCACGAGGTCGGCGTCCCGTGACCGCGACGCGACGAAGCGCACGCGGATCCCGCTAGCGTTCCACAGCCGCATCGCCTCGGCGACCGCGAAGGGGTACGGACTGGTGTTGCGCACCGTGATGCGACCGCCCGGCCAATGACGACCGCTGATGTGGTACGCCTCGGCGCTTGGCGCCAGGACGATCAGCAACGCCAACGCCAATAAAGACGATCGCATCGGCGGACCATAGCCTGACGTGCCAGGGATGCCTGCGAATGACGCACCGGCAAGCGGCGTGGCGCGCAGGGCCCTCGTGTCATGCGATCCCCGCCCAGGCACTGGAACAACGCCAGTGCCTGGAACCCCGGAAATCGCCCCTAATCGCCCCTGATCCCGCCCAAGCGCCGATTTCGGAGTGCTTTCAAAGAACCTGCAAAGCGCACGCTTTTATTGCGCAGCTCTTCCGCATCGCACCCGAGAGCTCACGGGCGATGAGGAGTCCTCCGCATCTACCCTCAGCGACCGGCCCCAATCCGCGCGAATCGCCGCCCATCGACAGCGATATCGCCGAATAAAGGCACTCGTGCCTGAACCGGCGCCTTCCCCGACGACTTCGCCGGTTGTTCGGTCATCGCTCGCGAACTCAAGCCGCACGTGGATCCGCGCGCGGTATCTGGCACGAGAAGTACAAGCTCGATGAGGCCAAGGCCGACCGTGAGTGGGCGCAGATGGAGGTCGTCGAGCAGGTCACCCAAGGGGCGGAGTACCTCGGCTTCCTACCGTGCCGCATCAACATCAAGAAGTACAAGGCGTGGGCGCGCACCTACATCACCACCCGCAACCCGCTCACCGAACCCCAGACGATGCCCGACCTCCCAGAGCCCACACCCGAGGCCCTCCAATAACACCTACCGGCCGGGTGGAGCGCGCTCGGACCCGACCACCGACCACACCCGCGACGCCACGTCTGAGCGCACCCACAAGACCGACCGGGCGCAGGACACGCTAGGCGTGCTCGCCCACCTGAGCAGGCGCCGGCTTGCGGCCAACGATGCTGTGCCGACCTCAACGCGCGAGACAATGACGCGCGTGGAGTACCGCGACGAATGCACGGCCAGCGGCTGACGATCCACATCATCACCGACGAGGCGCTGAACGCCATGTCTCGGTGTCGTGTGTTCAGCGAGACCGTTGGCGACAGGTCGATCGTCGACGAGGCGCAGCTTCCGGGTCCTGGCGAGGTGTGCCATGCAGTCGGGCATCCGGATCTCGCGGGTCGCGGCCGGTCTGACCGGCGCCAAGAACCACTGATCTCGGTCGCCCCCCAAACGGTCAGGATTGCAGCGCTCCGACGTTGTTTGTCATGGCAATTCCGCAGCGATCAGGACTCCCGCTTGCGTCCTGCATTGCACCGCTCTAGGGTGCACTTCGGCCAGTGCGGGCTGGCTGCATCGGACTACCTGTCGCCCACGAGAACGGATCCCATGACCAGCTCCGCACCCCGCTGGGCGCATGCCCTGCGCTGGATCGCACCCGGCATCCTGCTGCTCGTCGCCCCGACAGGCGTGAGCGCGACAGGCATCTCCGCGCGCCACACGACGCCACGGCACACGCAGCCGCGACGGGCGGACCTCGCGGCGCGCTCGGCTGGCGTCCGCTTCGCTGGCGGCGCGCTGAGCGGCAGCGTGGTCGTCGCCAACGCCGGGCGCGCGACGGCGCCCCGGACCAAGGGCACGGTCTCCGTCAAGGGTGCGACCGGCGGCTGGAAGCGCGCCGGGAGCTTCGTCGTCCCCGCGCTCGCGGCCGGCCGCCATCGGACCGTCGCGTTCTCGGCCACCATCTCGCAGGCGGCCGCCGCCCGGTCGCTCGGCGTCCGCGTGTGCGTCGACACGCCGAGCCAGGTCAAGGAGCTGAGCGAGTCCAACAACTGCGCGTCGGCGGGCCACGTCACGATCCCGGCCGCCGGGGGCGGCGGCGGTGCGCCCGTCGGTGGGGCGTCCGGACCCGGGACCACGACGCCGCCGGCGACCGGCGGCGGGGCCCCGTCCGGCGGCGGTGAGACCACGCCGGGCGGCGGGACGACGACCACCACCCCGCCCCCTCCGCCGCCGTCCGCCGCCGAGCCCGACACCACGATCGCCGGCTCCTACGCGTCGCTAACGCGCTCGACGTCCATCGACGTCGCCTTCGGCTCGACCACGGCGGACGCGACGTTCGAGTGCCGGCTCGACGGCGGCACGTGGTCGGCGTGCGCCAGCCCGATCCACTACGCCGCGCTCTCCGACGGCGCGCACGGCTTCGACGTTCGGGCCCACGGGCCGACAGGCCTCGTCGACGCCTCGCCCGCCCACCTGGCCTGGGCGGTCGACTCGACCGCCCCCGACACGACGCTGCTCACAGCGCCGTCGGGGATCGAGAACGTCGCGACCGCCGACCTGACCTTCTCCGCAAGCGAGGCCGGATCCACGTTCGAGTGCCGGCTCGACGCCGGCGCGTGGTCGGCGTGCGCGAGCCCGGATCACCTGACGGGTATCGGCGACGGCGTCCACACGATCGCGGTGCGCGCGGCCGACGCCGCCGGCAACGTCGACGCGACCCCGGCGAGCGCGTCCTGGATCACAGACACGACGCCGCCGGTGGTCACGATCGGCGCGTCGCCGCCCGGGCGGACGAGGTCCACCAGCGCGAGCGTCGCCTTCGCCTCGACCGACGCCACCGCGACCTTCGCGTGCAGTGTCGACGGCGGCTCCGCCACGGCCTGCACAAGCCCGCTCACGCTGAGCGGCCTCGCCGAGGGCGCCCACAGCGTCTCGATCAGCGCGACCGATCCGGCCGGCAACCACAGTGCGGCGTCCGCGCTCGCGGCCTGGACGGTCGACCTGACCCCGCCCAACACGAGCCTCGCGGGGCTCCCGGCCGACGGCGCTCCGGCGCGCGCGTTCGACGTGACGCTGACCTCCGACGAGGTCGGCGCCACGTTCGAGTGCAAGGTCGACGCTGCGGCCTACGCCCTGTGCACGTCGCCCGTCCACGTCGCGGCGCCCGCCGCCGGCGCCCACACGTTCACCGCGCGGGCGATCGACGTCGCGGGCAACGTCGATCCGACCCCGGCGCAGGGGTCCTGGACCGCCCTGGCGCCCGACACGACCGCGCCGCAGACCGCGATCCTCTCGGGCCCCACCGGCCGCGTGCCGGCGGGCCCGGTGGACATCGCGTTCAGCAGCAACGAGGCCGGCAGCACATTCATCTGCAGCCTCGACGGCGCGACGGCGACCACCTGCACCTCGCCGCTGCACCTCGCGTCGCCGACGCTCGCCGCCCACACGCTCAAGGTCGTCGCCACCGACCCGTCCGGCAATGCCGACCCGGTCGGCGCCACCGCCAGCTGGCGATCGGTCGCCGTCCGCAAGGACCTCTGCGGCGACATCACCGCCGACCGGACGCTGTCGCCCGACGACGCGCTGCTCTACGTCGCGACCTGTCCGCTCACGGTGCAGCCCGGCACGACACTGCGCGTCGATCCCGGCACGGTCGTGAAGTTCGCGGCTGGCTCCGGCCTGACCGTCTACGGGACGCTGTCGGCGCCCGGCACCGCCGCCGCCCCGATCACGCTGACCTCGATCAAGGACGACACGGTCGGCGGCGACACCAATGACGACGGTGGCGACAGCGCGCCGACCGCCGGCGACTGGCCGGGCATCGCCGCCGCGCGCAGCGCCAACGCGGCGCGACCGGCGCTCACGCTCTCCTACGGCACCGTCCGCTACGGCGGGATCGCCTCGGCCGAGGCCTCGACGGCGACGGTGGACCACACGACCGTCGCCAACGTCCCGGGCGACGCCATCGACCTGCGCGCCAGCGGCGCCGCGCATGATGTCCCGGCGATCAGCGTGGTCGCAGATGTCGTCGACCACGCGCTCGGCCGCGGCATCACGATCTTCGGCGACGGCCCCGCGCCGTCGTCGAGCCCGACGGTGACGGTCCAGAACAACGCCGTCTCCCACGCCGGGGATTACGCCATCACCGTCGCCGGCTCCGCCCTAGACCCGGCCCGCCTGACCGGCAACACCGGCACGGCCGACAAGATCTCGGCTCTCGGCCTCTCCGGCACCGTCGTCACCGACCTCACCGTGCCGACAACCGGCCTGCCGCTGGTCATCGGCCCCAACACATACAACGCGCTGACGGTCGCCAATGGCGCGACGATGACCGTGCCGGCCGGCGCGGCCGTCAAGTTCGCCCTCGGCGCGACGCTGAACGTCCAGGGGGCGCTGAAGGTCAACGGCACGGCCGCGGCATCGCCCACGTTCACCTCGCTGCGCGACGACACGGTGGGCGGCGACACCAACGGCGACAGCGCCGACACCGCCCCGGCCACCGGCGACTGGGGCGGGATCACGTTCGCGCGCGGCACGCCCGACACGCGTCCGGCCGGCGACGTGACCTACGGCCGCGTGAAGTTCGCCGGAATCGCGTCCTACGAGGCGTCGCACCTGAGCGTCACGCACAGCACGATCAGCGACACCGCCGGCGACGGCCTGTACCTCAGTGCAACCGGGACCGCCGACGACGTGCCCACAATCACGGCGACGGCCAACACCATCCAGAACGTCGCGGGCCGCGGCATCTACGCGCTGGCTGACGGCGCCTCGCCAGCATCAGCGACGACGCTCAAGATCCAGGACAACACCGTCACCCACGCCGGGAACTACGCGCTCCAGATCCAGGGCGCCGGGCTCGATCCGTCGGGGCTGACCGGCAACAGCGGCTCGGCGAACCGGATCAACGCCATCGGCATCTCCGGCTCGGTGGTGAAGGACCTCACGCTGCCGCTCGGCGGGCTGCCGATCGTCATCGGTCCGTACTACTACAACAGCCTGACGATCGCACCGGGCGCGACGATGACCGTCCCCGCGGGCACCATCACCAAGTTCGACAACGGCGCCGGGCTCAACGTCCAGGGCGCGCTGAAGGTCACGGGCACCGCGCCGTCGCCGGCCGTCTTCACGTCGCTGCGCGACGACAGCGCCGGCGGCGACACCAACGGCGACAACAGCGACACCGCGCCCACGACGGGGGACTGGGCGGGCATCACCGCCGCGCGCAACGGCGGCGCGGCGCGGCCCACTGCGGCCGTGACCTACGCGCAGCTCCACTACGCGGGCTTCGCCTCCGCCGAGGCCGCCAGCGTCAGCGTCACGCACACGACGGTGGCGAACGTCAACGGCGACGGCATCAACGCCTACGCGACAGGCGCGGCCAACGACGTGCCGTCGATCACCCTCACCGACGACACGATCAGCTCGGTGAGCGGCAACGGCGTGGACACCCGAGGCGACGGCGCATCCGCGGGCTCGGCGGCCACGCTCAAGGTCCAGAACAACTCCGTGACCGGCGCCGGGGGTTACGCCTACCAGCTCCAGAGCACCGCGCTCGACCCGTCACTGCTGACCGGCAACACCGGATCCGGGAACCACATCAACGCCATCGGGATGTCCGGGACGGTCGTGAAGGACCTGACGCTACCGCTCGGCGGACTGCCGTTGGTCGTCGGCCCGTACTACTACTACAACTTGACGATCGCGTCGGGGGCGACCATGACGGTCCCCGCCGGCACCGTGACGAAGTTCGCGTCCGGCGCCACCCTCGCGGTCCAGGGAGCGTTGAAGGTCAACGGGACCGCCGCGTCCCCGGCGACGTTCACCTCGCTGCGCGACGACAGCGTGGGCGGGGACACCAACGGCGACCATAGCGACACGGGGCCCGCGACGGGCGACTGGTCGGGGATCCAGATCTCCCGCGCCGGCGGCGGCGCGCGCCCCACGGTCAACCTCGCGTACGCGCACCTGAGCTACGCCGGCGTCACCTCATCGGAGGCCGGGTCGCTGGCGATCAGCCACTCGACCATTGCCAACGCCGCCGCCGACGGCATCTACGCATCGGCCAGTGGCGCCGCCAACGACGTGCCGTCGATCGCGTTGACCGACGACACGGTCGACAACACCGCGGGGCGCGGCATCGTCGTGCTCGGCGACGGGGCCTCGCCGGCCTCCGCCGCGACGGTCAGGGTCCAGAACAACACGGTGACGCACGCGGGCGACTACGCGCTGCAGATCGACGGCGCCGGCCTGGACCCGTCGCTGCTGACCGGCAACGGCGGCTCGGGCAACCGGGTCAACGCGATCGGGATGTCCGGGACCGTGGTCAAGGACCTGACGCTCCCGCTCGGCCAGCTGCCGCTCGTCGTCGGGCCGTACTACTACAACAATCTGACGATCGCCCCGGGCGCGACGATGACCGTCCCCGCCGGCACGGTCACGAAGTTCGCCTCCGGCGCCAACCTCGCGGTCCAGGGTGGGCTCAAGGTCAACGGCACCGCGGCGTCGCCGGCGACGTTCACCTCGCTGACCGACGACACCGCCGGCGGCGACACCAACGGCGACACCGGTGACACCGGGCCGGCCACGGGCGACTGGTCCGGGATCCAGATCTCCCGCGCGGGCAGCGCGCCGCGCCCCTCCGCGAGCCTAACCTACGCCCAGGTCCGCTACGCGGGAATCTCCTCGACCGACGCGGCGGCGGTGGCCGTCACGCACAGCACCGTCAGCCACCCGGCCGGGGACGGCATCTACGCGACGGCCGGCGGCGCACCGAACGACACCCCGTCGATCGTCCTCACCGACGACACCGTCGACACGCCGGGCAGCCGTGGGATCTACGCGGTGGCCGACGGGACGTCGCCCAGCTCGGCCGCCGCGCTTCAGGTGCAGAACAACAGCGTCACCCATGCCGGCGACTATGCCCTGCAGATCCAGGGCGCCGGCCTCGACCCGTCCAAGCTCACCGGCAACAGCGGCTCGAGCAACAAGATCAACGCCATCGGGATGTCCGGGACGGCGATCAAGGACCTCACGCTGCCGCTCGGCGGGCTGCCGATCATCATCGGCCCGTACTACTACAACAACCTCACGATCGCCCCGGGCACGACGATGACCGTCCCCGCCGGCACGGTCACGAAGTTCGCCTCCGGCGCCGGCCTCGCCGTCCAGGGCGCGCTGAAGGTCAACGGGACCGCCGCGGCGCCGGCGGCGTTCACCTCGCTGACTGACGACAGCGCGGGCGGCGACACCAACGGCGACACGACCGACACGACGCCGCACCCCGGCGACTGGTCGGGCATCTCGATCTCGCGCTCGGGCACCGCGGCGCGGCCGACCGCGCAGCTATCCTACGCGCAGCTGCGCTACGCCGGGATCTCCTCTAGCGAAGCGGGGACGACGTCGATCTCCCACGCCACGATCTACCGTCCGCCGAGCGACGGCGTCTATCTGAGCGCGAACGCCAACGACAACGACGTGCCCTCCATGGCGGTGACCGACTCGACAGTCCAGAGCGCCGGATCGCGCGGCATCGTCGCCTACGGCAGCGGCCCGGGCCCGGCGAGCTCGCCGGCGATCGACGTCCGGAACAACACCGTCACCGGCTCCGGCGACTACGCCGTCGTCGTCAACGGCTCCGCCCTCGACCCGGCGAAGCTCACCGGCAACGGCGGCTCGGGCAACCACGTCAACGCCCTCGGCCTGTCCGGCACCGCGACCAAGGACATGACCGTGCCCCTGGGCGGCCTGCCGATCGTGATCGGACCCTACTACTACAGCAACCTGACCGTCGCGCACGGCGTGACGATGACCGTCAACGCCGGCGCGACCGTCAAGTTCCTGCAAGGCACCGGGCTGTCGGTCGAGGGTGGCCTGACCGTCAACGGCACGCCGGCGTCGCCCGCGACGTTCACCTCGTTCCTCGACGACGCGGCCGGCGGCGACACCAACGGCGACGGCGGATCCAGCCACGCCGCGAGCGGAGACTGGCCGGGGATCACGGCGGGAGCGCAGGCGCAGCTCGACGTGAGCTCCGCCCGCCTCTCGTACGTGAGCACGGCGTTCAACATCACCGGCGGCACGTCGCGACTGCAGGACGTCACGGTCGGCCACGCGGGCCAGGCAGCCGCCGTCTCAGCCGGCTTGGTCAGCTTCCGCGGAGCGCTCCAGGGCGTCAACAGCGGCATTCGTGCCTGCGACTGGGGCCAGGACTGCTCGGTCGACGCGGCCTACACCTACTGGGATTCGCCCAGCGGCCCAGCACGGTCGGGCGACACGAAGTACGTCTGCGGCGCGGTCACCGTCAACCCGTACCGGACATCGGCGACGACGAACACCACCGCCAGATCGGGCGACGTGTTCTCGACGCCGAACTGCAGCGGATCGCCAACCCCGGACGCCCAGCTGGCGACCAGCTCCGCGGCGGCCGCGCAGCGTCTCGGTCCGTACGAGATCGACTGCGGTAACGGCTTCGAGGACGCCTGCGCGGTCATCCACCAGTACACCGAATGCCTCGCCGCCGCCCAGGACCTGGCCCAGAAGCAGTCACCGTTCCCGTTCAGCGACATCAAGGACGACCTCGTCTCCGCCGGGACGACGTTCCTCGAGAGCTCAGAGCATGCGGCGGTCGTCGCGATCGGGCAGGTCGAGGAGTTCGCCTACGGCATCGTCGGCGTCGCGAAGACGATCCTCGACATCAGCGACGCCTACAACCGCTGCGCGCCATGAGGCATAGCCCCACGACTCCAAAACGGGTCCGCCCCAGCGGCCAGGTCGACGCCGTGGCGCCAGGCATCCAAGCTCGGCCGCGGCCGCCACAGCGCGCGGACGGCGCGCATCTAACCGTCGCCGTGTCCGCCCCACGCGACGGGGCCACCGGCTCGGCGACGGTCTTCATGTGGTCGAGAACAAGCGCGTCGAGCTGGCCCGGGCGCAGACGGCCGCCTGCCACTGCGGCGGTGGTCTGGACGTCGGGCAGCGACCACTGGTCGGGAAGACGTCGGCCACCGTTGCGCACGGCGGGGCGTGCGCTCGACGGCGGACGCCTTCTCGATCCGCGCGAATCGACAGCGATACCGCCGAATAAAGGCACTCGTGCCTGAACCGACGCCCAGTTCACCGCGATCCTGCGAGGCCCGAACACGAAGAAACCCCGCGATATGCAAGGCTCTTTGGAGAGGGTGAGTGACGGGACTCGAACCCGCGACCGCCTGGACCACAAGCACGGGATCTGCGAGCGCCACGCGCTCGAAAGGTGCGCATTTTCCAGGCATTTTATACCTCACAGCCGACAGGCATGCAGCGCCGATTGTGCGCGAATTCGAGACGATAATTGGCGATTCAGGCACTTAAGGACTTAAGTGCCTGAGACCGACCAAGCCCTACCCCTTGGCAGCCGCCGGGCAATGCCGCTGCGCCCCTCGTGGAGCACGACTTCCGGCCGAATCCCGGAGACGGTCTGCCTCGCCACCGCGCTAGAACTTCCACACGAGACGGCAACACACACACTTCAATTTCTAGCCACGACTGCGACCTTCAGGTTCTGAGGCGTATTAGTGAGTTGATTGGTGCCCGCTGGCGCTAGCGAAGAGCCCGGAAATCGGCGTTTCGGGCGAGTGGCAAGTCGCGCGAACTTCGCTGGGATTCGTGGGGCGTGTTGCCCCATGCCTCCTGTTGTAGGCCGCCTAGGTTCGCCGATATACCGACACGTGGCGCGCGCTGGCGGCCGTGAACGCGTCCTGCAGACGTACGCGCGCGGCGCGTGGCAGTTCAGGAAGCGTTCAGCGCCCGTACCGAACATGGCGCCGGATGGTCGCCGGCTCGCCCACTGCCGCCGCCCTCGGCAGGGTCGCCACCAACGTGTTGTCAAAGGTGTTCAGTATCTAGACGGGACCGTCGTAATCGAAGGCTCCACGGAAGTCGAACCGCGGCTCGGTGTCGGCGACGTGCACGGCGGCCATCCCTTGGAGCGTACCGAGTAGCTCATGGACGTCGGGCACGACGGCGTCGGCGCCCCACAACCCCATGGCGAACTCGTGAAGGCGCCCTGCCGTCGCCGGGCTGACGAAGGCGACCCAAGGAACTGCGTCCTCGCCGGCGAACACGCGGCAGTACACGCGAGCCTGCCGCAAGACCATCCACCCACCGGACCAGCGGATCGGCCGACCTTCGTCACGCCAGCGGCGAAGGGTCGCGTCGGGCGGCGTGTCGAAGAGCATGACCAGCGGCGCGCCGGGCGGGCCGATGAGACTCGCGACGTCGGTCGTTTCACGCTCGAGCGCTGATGTCGAGCAGACGATGACCTCGGGCGCGGGTCTTCGGGCGGTGAGCAGGAGGTGCGCGCCGGCGCCGGCAACCGGGCGGATGTCGACGGTCCCATCCGGCAGCAGACCACGCATCGTCACCGAGATCCCGTCGCGTGCGGCCGAGATCAGGAGTGCTCGCTCGTCTGCGGTCATCGCATACTGACCGAGGACGCGCCGCAGCGGCCTCACGACGGTGACCGAGTAGTACGCGCCCTCGCCGGTGCTCGCGACGAAGAGCGGCGGCGACCCTGCCGCCAGCGGCCGCACGACCGCGCGGAGACCGCGAGGCGTGGTGGTCACGGACTCGCCCATCGTGCGGAGGTGCACCTCGACGTCGGCACTGTTCGCCGCGGAAGGATCTGGAACACTGATCACTGAGATATTAGGATGGTCCGCCCGTACGACGTCCACGAGCGGTCGGAGATGTTCGAGATGCGCCTGCCAGGGCAGGACCGGATGCCCGAGGGCGGCGAGCGCGGTTGCGAACTCCTCGTAGCAGCGGCGCTGAAACTCGTCGATCGCCTCGGCGGTGAGATCGCGTTCGTGGGCGTCGGGCCACTGGGTCAGCAGCAGGTCGATCGCACCCCAACCTAGGTCTTCGTAGGCACCGGCCAATACCGAGAAGCGGCGATCCGGCAGCATCGCGGCGGGAATGTCACTGAAGGTGAAGGCGTTCCAACCGTGTTCGAGGACCGCTTGGGCGACGGGCGGCTGCATGCAGACCTGGCAGAAGGCGTACACCGCGACCCGCTTGGCCATGGAGTTGGGCGGCCGAGATGGGGCGATCGCCAGCGCCAGTGCGTAGTAGTCGTCATAGCCGGGGTACCCGGTGACCAGGCCCGCCGGATCGTAGTTCGAACCCCAGATGCCGAAGGCCGTCGCCACGACCTCCTGGGTCTGGCGTGCGGCATCGACGAGCTCAGCGATCAGGTGATCGCGCTCCGGCGTCGCTGTCGCAACAAGGTTCATCACCGAGCCCCACGCCGTGGTGAGCGTCAGAAAGCCGTGCCACGCCTCGTGTTGGGAGACCATGAGCGCTTCGTCGTGCGACGCTTCACGCGGGAGGAACACGGACCAGCTCCCTGCCGCGTGATAGGTGCCGGACGATCCGGCGGCGAGCGGGAGGGCGCCGGGGAAGGCGTCATCCGCCATGGGTCGTACACGCTACGTGGAACTGTGGCCGCTGAGAACTACATGTATCTCTGAAGACTGCCCAGGTGGCGCCGAGCAATTGGCGCGTGGTGTCCCTGAGCCGAGATTGACCAGAGCCTTCCGAGAGGAGGCCTGGCCATCGCGCCGACACTACGGGCCGCCAGCTGCATGCTGGCGTCGCTCCACGTCCCACGATTCGGGTCGAGCGGCGAATTGCCATCGCGGCTTCACGGCGTGAGACTCTCGCCGTGGCTTCAAACGCAGTCCTGCGGTGCGACCGGACCGGTCTCGGGGAGACCCTCGAAGCGACGCTGCTCGGGGGCTACGACGGGTTCGGCTTATGGAGGATCATGCTCGACAACATCGCTGGCGGTGACGAGCACTTGGTAGTCCAGGTCCACGAGGCCCTGCACCACGAGCTTCAGACGTCAACGCTGTGGGGTTGCCTTGGCGCGATGTCGGCGGCGATCGCTCATACAGGCCTTCGGCCACTCGCGCTACGCGACGTGTTCGATCGCGTCGTGTCTCAGTCGACGGCGGTGCACGAGGTCTATGCGACCTTCATGTCCGACGTGATTGCGCGCCCTCGTCTTCAGGGCGTCGACGTCTTGAAGGGCAACACGCGCTATCAGACCTATCGCCAGCGAGGCGAAGCGCTCGTGCCACTCGTGCAGGGAGCAGAGAACCTTCACGCGCCAGCGGTTGCCGCCGTCCTTCGCACCTGCATGCAGCCGGCGGGACTAGCGGGTCTCCTCGCCCGGCTGAACTTCACCACGCTAACCGCTGAGGATCTTACTGCAGCCGTAACGTTAGGCCCAGACGCGCGGCTCAGCGCCTTGGAAGATAACCCGCCCGACCTCGGTGAATGGCGGCGCCTGCTCCAAGACCTCGCCCAAGACGACCCGGGACATCAGGCCCAGATTCTCACCGAGCGCCGCTCGACGACCCAGGCCGATCTGCCCCAATTGACCGAGCAGTGGCTCTATGAAACCGACGTCGTCCAGCGACAGTGCTACTCGCTCGCCGCGCAGGCGCTACTGACGGCCGGACATTCCACGATCCTATGGGACGAGCTCGGCGCGTTCACCGCGACGATCATCAACGCCGCCATCTCGGCCGCCCCCGAGCTGGCCAATGTCGTGGGCGGCGGCGACGAGCTTGCACTCGGTTCGCCCGGCGACCTGCTTGAGTTCAGCCGCCAGGGGATCGAGCTGCGCGCCCCCTTGCCGCTCGAGCAGTTGCCGGTCAGCGTACTCGAACCGGACCTACTCGAGGCGTTCGTCGTCCAGGCTGACACCCCAGAGGAGCATGCCTGTGCGCTCTGGACCACCTCGCGAGAGCTGTCGCGACAGTTCGAGGTCACGAGTCCGCTCGAGCCGGGCGCTATCGCGCATGGAGTGCTGTTCACCCGCGCACGCGACGCCGCAGGACCGGTTGCGCGCGTTGGCTTGCTCCCCCCGCAGACCCGCCCGAACGACCTGCGCGCCGCCGTGCATCCACGGCCACTGCTGGTCGTGGCGACCCAGAGCGCCGTCGCCTCTGACGAAGTCGCCGAGGCCTTGGCGACAGTCGAGCCGGTGTTCGTCCTTATGGACCTGCCGATCGGATGGCATGTCGACCGGTGGATCGGGCAGGGCGCGACCGTCCGGCTGGCCGTCGGCACGGTCGACCCGGAGAAAGAGATCGTCATGCTCGCGTGCGCGATCGACCTGGCACCAGCGTTTCGTCTTTTCCATGTTGGCGGTCAGCTCGCCATCGGTGCGCTGCTGGAACGGCTGCGCCAACGCCACGATCCCAAATCGTTGGTGCATGATCAGCACGATCTCACCGGTTTCACCCTGGCTGTCAGCCATGTGATGCATACTTTCAGCGTGCTCGACCAGGACGGGGCGGCGTGACCGCGGCTACCGTCCTGAACGGGGCTCTGAGCGGCGAGACGACGATCGACGCGTCGCTGGTCTCCGCGCTCGCAGAGGTCACCGGTCGTCCCCGAGAGGACGTCGAACTCGTCGTACGCGCCGCGGCCCGCGCCAACAGCGCCGCGGCGCCCGGCTTTGAGATGCGCACCGGTGCCTGGCGGCTGGACGTCAGCGCCGGCGCGGTCAAGGCGATCGCCTGCGGCGCGGTGTGCACCCTGGTCATGCACGCTCTCGGAGAGACCACGATCCCCATCTCCGTGCTCTCTATCGTCGCTCCGTTTCTCTTCGAGGTGCAACGCGTCGAGATCCAGGCCTCTGACGTCTACTTCCACGCCCGCCTCCGCGACGCGGCCGCCGGAGCCGTCGTGCCCATGAACCAGCTATACGCGACGCTCCCTGCACATGTGCAAGACGAACTCGGTCTCCCCGAGTACGTCAACCTCATCGAGCGCCTGCGCGACGCGCGGCTGATCCACGTCGGCCTCAACGGTGTGGATCTCGGCGACGGCACGCGGCACGGCCCGCGCCTGCTGCTGAGCTGACCTCACCCGGCGCGATGACTCCCGACAGGCGCTTGGACCCGGACGACGTGCTGGCGGTGTCCAGCCCGTCAGGTCCCCGCGGGGTCTACCGGATGAACCGCCAAACGGACCTGTTCCTCGGAGCCGATGTTGACGCCGGGCCGGCGCAGATGGTCGTCAAGCACGAGGCGATGCATTTCAACCTCAACAACTGCACGCAGTACGGCCAGCTGCTCAATAGCGTCGGCGCTTACCCGCCAACGTCAGACCCCGAGCAGGTAGGGCTCTCAGGGCTTATCGAAGCGGCGCTCCTGACCCACGAGACAACCGCGACCTGCGCCGGGGCGTGGGGCGTCAGGGCGTCGACCGCGTCGCTAATGAAGGATTACCCCGACTACCAGGACTACCTGAAGCTGGGGCAGCGCTTGGCCCGCGATTTGCCGCCTGAGTCCTACGCAGCGCACATCGCGGTCTTCCAGGCATGCCGGGCAGCTATGCAGTTCCCGCTGAACCACGTGTTCCCGTTGCGGATGCAATGGGGCGAGCTGCGCGTCGGCGACCTCTCGGTCGAGATGGTGCCCGACGCGCGTCTACGAGCACTCGAGGCGGTCCTCCCGGATCTGCCCCTCCTCTTCGGCGACGATGAGCGAGCGGCACGACCGCTCTGTGATGGCGGCCAAGCCGACGCACTCGAGGACTTTGCAGCTTGGTACTACTCAATGTCGGAGATCGTCTACGACTCCTTCGCACGCGAGCTGCTGTTGCGCGTCGGCGTCCCGACGACCAGCTACAACGGACAGCTCTGGGAGGCTTTCGAGCTGCGAGAGGGCCGCTCACGCATGCTGGCGATCTCCCGCCACCGGGACACCTACTACCAACGCGCGCGCGTCGTGGAGAAGCAACCGTCGATGGTCGTTAAGGACGTCACCGATCTCGCCGCGCCGCCTTGGTCCAATAAGACCGGCTTCATCTCCGTCCGCCCGCTCGCGCGTGTGCTCAAGCAGTTCGACATCAGCAAGGCCGGGCGCACGTTGCTGGAGAGCGCCGCGCACGAGGACTTCGTCGTGACCCTCCCTCAGCCCAAGACCGCCCGGGGGACGACGTACGTTGAGAACTGGGTCGTCCGCGACCCAACCCAGCTGGACACCATCGTCGAGTGGTTCCCGAACGGGCTGCTGACGTCCATCTCGGTCTCGGCCGTTAATACGCCTTGGGCAGAGCGCTGGACGGGCCCCCTGGATCGCCTGTCGGTGCTCACGCTGCTGCTCGACGTCCACCCCGCGCTCGCCAACCCGCTCTTCGACAACCTGCTCCGCAGCCGCCAGCACGTGCAGGTCAACCAGATCAAACTCACGGGCGATGAGCATGTCGCCGCGGCCGCCCTTCGCCTGTTTGAAGAGGACCAGCTGCCCCCCGGTCTCATCACCATTGCGCTCAGCACCCGCGACGTAGTGGCAGACCTGTCAGACCAATGGTCAGAACTCGCCGGCGACCGGCTCATCAGCCCAGACGCCGAGTGGCCCAAAGAAGTCGACTTCGTCTTGAGCTGGCTCATCGCGATCGAACCCTGGTTCGACTTCGACGCACTGCTCGCGACCGTGCCCGCTGATCAGCTGCCGTAGCCAGCCGGGGCGCACCCGGCGGCGAGCGGTAAGTTGGGTGAACTTCGCTGGGATTCGTGGGGCATGTTGCCCCACCAAGCCAGTCCGCTAACACTTGACCTTGGGGAGAAGCATCCCGTTCGCGCACCTATCCGCATGCCGTATTCACCCCAGCCGCCCGTAGTGACCAGGAGCTTCGCTGGCCGCCGCCGAGCGTCGTGAATACCAAGCGCGACCCCTCCACCTCAGCTCGACGCCGTCCACTACGAATGCCACCCTGGCGGAGATGAGCGACTCAAGACTCACGAGTGTGGATAGGGAAGCGGGCGCAGACAGGCCTTGAGCCTCCCCAAGCAGCGCAGCCGGCCCGGCGTCGAGTCCACGCACGGGCTAAAGACGCGGCCGTCGAAGTGCGGCTGGTGGCCCGCGGACGGCTTCGGGTACAACAGCGGGAACTTCCGCTCGATCAAGTGGCTGTCGTGGGGCTCACAGTCCGCGCGGGCCACGGCGGTGGCCTACGGGCAGCAGACGGGAACGAAGTATGCCAACAAGGTGCGACTGGGGCTCAGCCGCCCGATCACGTGTTATGGCCTCTACCGGATCTTCACGGGCCTGACGGTCACGCGCGGATCCTCGAAGGGCACCATGGCCGTCATGCGCTGCTCGGACATCGAGGACCAGGAGTGATCGAGAGCGACAGCGCCGGTCTCTCCTGGCTCCTTCTGCGCCGCTGGCTGAGCACCGTCATCACGTCGAGAGGCAACGCGACCTCTGCGACAATTGCCAGACGGACCAGTGGCGCACGAGTTCCCATGCGCCGCGACCGACTACATCAATCGCCTTCGCCGTCGATCGTCAAGGTGAACGAGGACACCTTGCCGTTGCGTATGGCGGCGACGAGATCGCCTGTCGGGGTTCCCTGGCTCCAAGGCTGCTCGACCGAGTGCAGCCACCAACCGTCGTCGTGCAGTGTCGCGCCCGGGTATAGCTGGCGGATCCGAGCCTCGGCGTCGCCAATCTTCAGTTCTTTACCTGTGTGCCAGTGCGGACCGGTGGCGATCAGCGTGTCGACCTGGATCTGACTCCGGTAGGTGCAACCGAGGTCGCGGCCACCGGAGTCCTCGATCGGCTGGCCGTGGCTGTCGGCGTACGCTCCGAGCGTCGCGAACAGCCCCTCCACGCCGAGCGACGGCCAGCTCACGTGCGTCCCTTGCGTGCCGGTGTGACAGCTTCCCTTGCCTAGGTGCGCTTCCACGTCCTTCATGCGCGTCGGCGCGTCGGGATCGTAGGAGTATAGGTCGCTCACGCGCCACGAGCTGAAGCGGTAGTCGTCCTTGCCGGTGGCGTCGACCAGCCACTTCGGGCTGGTGTCGGGGTTGATGATGATCTTGGGGTAGACGACGACCTCGAAGCCAGCCGCGGCGAGGCGCTTCTCGTCGTTCAGCCACTCGCCGGCGTCGAGGGAGAGGCTCACCACCGCCAGGGCCTTGAACGCCTTACCGAGCTTGCCGGAAATCGCGTCGACCTTCTCGTCGCCTAGCTTCGGGAAAGTCGACTGGAGCATGCTGCGGGCGGCGAGCTCGACCGCCTTGGAGGCGTCCGACGACATGCAGCTGCGGGCGCCGCTGAACGCGCCGGTCCAGTGGCCCTTGGCGATCGGCTCGACGAGGTCGCCGGCGCACTGGGCGACGGTCGTGTAGGCCGCCACGTAGGCGGCGAACCGCGCCGGCTTGGCGTCGATCTTGTTATCGGCGATCTTCCCGACGACGACGTTGAACAGAATGCTGACCGCCGCGTCGAAGCCGTCCAAGTGGGCGCGCACGAGAGCGTCGCCCGTCTTCATCGCCCGCACCTGCGCCTCGGTGAAGGAGAATTTGGCGGTCTCGGTACCGAGCACCGGCATCGAGCGGCCGCCGGTACCGGCGAGCTTGGCGACCACGTCCGGCAGGCGGACGATGCCGTCGGTGATCCAGTCGACCGGCCCGTTGCCGAGGTCGACGCCCATGACGGTCGGCTTTGCCGCTGCCCCCATCCGGACGCCGTAGCCGCGGTTGACCGCGACCTCGACGAGCACGCGCTTCTCGTCGGCGGGGTCGCCAGCCACGCAGACCAGTAACGGCGCGTTGCGATCGTCGACGACGCTGACATCGTCGACCCACTTCGGCCTGGCGGTCCTGCCACAGTCGAGCTTGTCGGCGCGGGCGCCGAGGAGGTCAGCGGAGGCGTGTAGCGCAACGGAGGCGCCGTCGACGATCGCCGCCGTCCAGTCGCTGAAATGGTGCACCCGCGCCCGAACCGTCCGGCGGTCGGCCGAGAGCTTGCTCGGCACGGGTCGCCAGGCTCCACGCGGCGTGTCGTAGTACATGAGGATCGCAGTGTCGCCGTCGGGTACCGGAGCGGCGAACCGGTGCGTGAGCAGCGCCCCTTGCGCGCTCAGCCTGCCGCCGGACAGCTTCACGCGCGCGACCTCGCCAGGATCGACTTGCATGAGGCCGCCGAGCTTCCTCAATGCTTGCTGGCGCAGCGGATCCGCCGGCGCGGATCGCACCGTGACGCGCCCGCTGCCGCCGGCGGCGACGCGACCGCCCCATGACGCGACCACCGCATCCTGCTGCGCACGCACCTTCGCGGCCCCGTGGTCGCCGGAGCCGCTACCGCAGCCGACAGGCACCCCCGCGACCAGGACCGCAACGAGACGGACCATATTCCGGGGCACCAAACGGTGACCAGCGCCAATCGGCTAGGCCACGACCCGTTACGCTCCATACCGCAGAACGTTCGCGAAGTGGACGGTAGGCGTGTGAGTCCGAGCCCCTCAGCGGCCCGGCGGACTGGACGGATGCGCGAGCATCTGGTCGCGGGATCCTCGGCGATCAGTAGGCATCGCCCGGGTCCTGCTAGCTAGCTACTAGACAATACCTTGAGCCTCCCGGCCTCAGCGATTCAGCCCAGCACCGCGCTAAGAGGAGCGCAGGTCGCGGATCCGGAGGCGACGGCAGTTCGCCCGCCGAAGCCGGCTTTGGGGGATCACGACCAAACCGCATGCCGACTGCGCCGACCACCGTGGTCGGCGACGGGCGCGGCCGTATCGCCGCCGCCCGCCAGCCGGTGTCAGGTCGCCGCGAACCCGTCCGCGCAGAACCAGGTCGACCCGGCCAGCGCACGGTAGGTCGCCGTCTGCCAGGAGTTCATGTGCACGGCGGCCCGGCTGGCCGCCGCATGCGTCAGGTGCGTGGCCACGCCCGCCGGCCCATCGGCCCCCAGCACTCGCGCCAAGTCGTACCGGACGTTGACGATCTCCTCCGCGGCCTGCAAGGCATATAGCTTCGCCAGGCCGAAGACCGCGAAGTGGTGCCTCACCCGCGCCGCCCGGACCGCGGACCAGTGCGGCGGCGGAGCGACGCTGAAGGCGACCGACGCGGGCGAGGTCTCGATGACGACGGCCGCCAACCAGGCGTCGGCCTCGACGTCGTCGAAGTACGGGTGGAGCGTCACGGTCTCCTCCGACACGGGGACCTGGTCGAGCTTGGCCTTGTTGCAGTCGCTGCATGCGGGCACAAGGTTCGCCGGCGTGACGACCAGCGCCGGATGCTCCGCCTGCGGGAGGAAGTGGTCGAGCGTCGAGACGTCCCGGTGCGCGCAGAGCGGGCACTTGCCGTTGGCCGCCGCGGTGATCAACTGGTCATAGATCACGCGCCCCGGTGCCCGGAGCTTGGCGAACCGCCCCGTGTACACGCCCTTCAGCTCCGCCCCCTCGACCGATCCCACCTTCTTCGCCGACGCGACCGACGCCACGGTCCCGGTCTGGGCGGCCGTCACGAAGTCGTCCGAGGCCGTGACGACCTCCCCCACGATAGAGTCGAGCCGCTGCTTGAGGTCGGCGTCGCTCACACGGCTGATCGACGTCGTGTAGCTGTCCTGCGCGCTGATCCGCGGCACGGGGACCGCGCGCATCACGCGCCCTCCTCGTCCGCGTGCCGGGCCGCGACCAGGGCGCGCACCAGCGCGAGCGCCTCGCCGCCCAGCTGGTCGTTGAACTCCTCGACCACCAGGTTGTAGGACCGCTTCCGGTCCACAGCGTTGGCCAGCAGGCGGTGGAACCCGGACTGGGTGACCTCAAGCCCGAACACCTCGCGGGTCAACACGCCGACGTTCTCTCCGAAGGTCTCGATCTCTGGGCGCTCGACCTCGGTGACCGCGCCGGATCGCCGGACCTTCCACACGCAGCTGCGCGGGACTTCCTGCAGGATCACGGGCGAGTGCGTCGCCACGATCGCGACGCCGTTGCGATCGATCAGCAGGTCTGACAGCGCTCGGACGAACGCGGACAGCAGCGGCGGGTGCAGGTGCGTCTCCGGCTCGTCGAGGAGGACCAGCGACCGTTCCTCCACCGTCTCGACTAGGCGGGTGATCGTCAGCAGCACGATCTTGTGGCCCGAGCTCAGGCGCCGGAAGATCTCCGACGCCATGAGCGCGAACGCGCCTTCGTCGGTGGACGCGCCGGTGGCGCTGCCGTCGGTGAGCGCGGCGACGTTCGCGTCCCTGAAGATGGGGTCCGTCGCGAGCATGTCCAATGCCCGGCGCCACCGGCCGGCGCGCGCGTCGTTCTGGCAGCGGCGAGCGCTACGCGTGAACTCCTCGGTCAGCTCGGCGAAGCTCTTGGGCGAGCTCGGTTCGCCGCTCACGCCGCCCGCGCGCTTGAGCCCGACGTGCTCGTAAGACAACCCCTGAGTTCGGTTCTGCCGCGCGGGGATCGGCTCGGGGTGATCAAACGCGCTGAACGTAACGGACACGAGATTGGCGAAGACCTCGTTGGCGTCTTCGCTCGTCGCGCTGAAGCGGCCGACGTCATCCGCGTTCGCCTCCTCATCGATTAGCGTCTTTGCCATCTGGTTCAGCACGTGGGTCTTCCCGACGCCGTTGCGCCCAATGAGCACGTGGATGTTCGTCGGCGGCTGAGACTCGGGGGCGACGGCGAACGAGAGCGTCGCGGGCGAGGCGATTGCCCTCGCCGCGGGCAAGGTGTAGGAAAAGTCGTACTGCGACAGCCGGGCCCCACCGCGGGCGAGGCGGTGGAACTGACCGCGCACGCTCGTGACCGACACCGACCGCAGCAGGGACGTACCGGTCACCTCCTCCTTCAGGGCCCGTTCGCGCAGCTCCACGTCGTGCGCAATGTCCCGGAGACCGACGAGCACGGCGTCGCGAACCTCTGGACCGAGCACGTTCAGATGTTCGTAGTAGTCATCGTCCTGGCCCAAGGAGAAGTGGGTAGACGACAGCTGGCTGAACGGCTGCGACGGCAGCTCGGTGCGCCCTGGGCCGGACCCCATGCCGAACGCTCCGATCTTGATGGCGCCGATGTCGGTCCAGGTCCCGTCGTCGTCGACGTACGCGAGGTGCGAGAGGGTCTTGAACCCGAAGTCGTCCCAGCTATCGGAGACCAGGAAGGCCCGGTCGCGCGCGTCGGCCGGACGTGGCGACCGCCAAGGGAGAACCGAGAAGTCCACGGGCGGTGACGGTACTGGTTGGTGCGGCTCGCTGCGCGATCCTCAGCCGTGCGTGGCGTTGAGCGGCTCGGACTCGGCGTCCCTTCGCACCACCCTCCGCGGCCGGACACGCCGATTACGTCTGTGCCGGATGCGCGATAACGCCGTGATACGTCAACCCTGCAGCCGCAACCCCGGCAGAGACAGCTCCACGGTCTCCCCGCATCACGCCACGCGTGGACTCCCCCACGGTGCACCCCACGCGAAAGCGCCGACGACGACGTAAACGTCTCCGGCGTGCCCGCTAACACAGGCATGGATCAATAGAGCGCACGACGATATCTACAGTGTGAGTTATCTATCCGATACGCCGAACGCGCACACAGGCCCATGTCCTCGCCGAGGTACGTCGAGGGGCACGGAGCGCCAACCGATGGCGCACCGAACGGTGTTGATGACGAGCGTGGTCGATACCCTTGCGCTTGTGCGTCGCGACACCTCCACCACCGCCTCGCTGCCACCGAGCATCCAACAGCTCATCGCCGAGGGACGCATCCTGCCAGCGACCCGCGACCTTCACGAGGTGCTCCGCGAGATCGGCCATCCGCCAGGTCCCGTAAGCGACGCCGGCACCCGAGCGCTGCAAGAGCAGCGCGCCTAACACCGCCGTCTACGTCGACACATCGGCGCTGGTGAAGCTCATCGTCGACGAGCCGGAACCGACGCCGTGCGCGCCGAACTGCAACAGCGCGACATCATCGCCACCAGCGTCGTCACCGAGATCGAGCTGACCCGCCCCGCATCTCGCGCCCGAGACCGAAGCGCAACCGCCCTCGACGACGTAGCAGTCTGGGCCCACAGCGGCGATACTCGAAGTGACTTCGGCGTCCCGAACCCGAAGTCGAAGATGTCGTCCGCGTCGCCACTCGAGCCGCCGCCTAACCGAACCAAGCGCGCGACGACATGAGCAGCCGCCAGGGGATCGGCCCGTCGGCCTCGAGGTCGCCTGAGATGTACAGGTCGGCGTCGGGCATGGTCAGCGCAGCGGGCCGAGCAGTTCGCTCCAGAACGCGCTGGCCATCCGGATGACGTTCTCGACATCTGTCAGCGAATCGTCGCGCTCCTCTTCGGCCGGATCGAAAATCAGTGGGTCGGGTCGGTCGCCGGCCTTGTAGCGATAGCTGCCGTTGGCCTTCCTGCGCAATCCGTTCATGCGCCTCTCACGGTCCAGCCGGGCGAGAAGAACCTTGAGGTTGGGGAAGTCCTCATAGAGGTGAGCGGTGGCCGAGCTGCGGCGCTCCCGATCGAATTTCTCGACCAGCATGTCGCGGATGTCCTGATCGCGAGCGGCGATGTCTGGATAGTCGCGAGCCACGAAGGCCAAGTCGTAGAAGTGCTTCTCCTTGCCCTTCAAACACCAGCTGAGAATCTTCTCGACTGAAGCCTCTTCAAGCGTCAGGCCATAGACCTTGGCCGGCGAGCGAGCACGGATGGCGATCGGCTGAAAGTCGACCTTGTGCAACCCGTCGAGCACCTCGCCACGTCGCACCGAGCCCGAAATCGCCAACTGCCCATCGGTGGCCAAGTCCAGGTTGGTCAACGCGAAAGGCACGTCGACGCCCTCGACCAGATCACGCTCCATCGTCCACCGGCCTCGGTCACCGTCAATCCGGAAGGCCTGCGTCGCGGTGCGATCGATGGTGGCCATCCGACGGGCCGCCTCGATATCGAAGACCTCGTCCTCTTCGGTCCTGTGCTGCCTGTCAATGCCGTCGTCAGGCCGCGCGTAGTCGACATCGGCGATCGATGCGCGCGGACTGTCAAAGACGTGTGACATCAGCGTCCCGCCTTTGAGCACCAAGGGCTGGTCAGTCTCAGCCAGCGCGCGGACCAATCCCTCCTTGGCCGCCAGTTGCTTGGCCTGCTCACCTGTCATCTGGTAAGAGGCGGCCGCCTCATCCAACGCCTCCTCGTCGGTGAGGGGATCAGAAGCGTTCACTTGGGGGTGTCGGTTGCGCGCAGCAGGGTGCGGTCCAATCGCACACCCCAGCGCGTATCGACCGGTCCGGCGTCGTCATCAACGCCCCCGCCTGGCTGCAGCGCCACCGCGTAGCCCTTGCCCAGGTATCGGAGCAGCGGCTCGGCACCCGGGATGCCGTAGCGCTCCATGAAGAATCCCAGGCGGCGACACAGCGTCGGACTGTCAAACCGAATCGCCGTAGCCACGAGCCGCTCGGGATCGATGAGGCCACGGGCGTGCGCTCGCCGCAGCGCGGTGACTGCCACCGCCATGCCACCGGCCAGAGCAGGTCGGTCCAAGCTGTCGATGAGCGCCTTCTCTGGCGAGGCCACCGGGACAGCACCCGCTTCGCGCTCAGTGTAGTTACGACCATCGAAGAACTTGCGCTCGGTCACCTTGATGAACTGCACAGAGAAGGACCCGAAATACGCATTGCGCTTGACGCCCTGTAGCGCGACCTGCACTTGGCGCGACTGCTGGTCGACCAGCGCGTAGCGCCACAGAGCCGAATGCCAGGACAGATAGTACGGGCGAGTGTCCAGGCGCTCGAGCAGGAAGCCCGCCAGCCCGTCCAGTGAGCCGACAGCCGGGCCCGAGCGCGGGATGGCACGACGGTCTACGAGATAGCGCCCATTCTGCAGCCGATGAGCCACTTGCTTATCGGCCAGGCGCCAAAGCAGCTTGCGAGGCTGCCCGGTGATCGTCGCCAGCCAGGCCGCGTCCGCCTGCAGGTCGACGGTGTCCTGCTCGCGGATAACCAGCGCTTCAATGAGCCGGCGCTCCTGACCGCGCAGACGTACCGGCGTTCGAGACGCCGGGCGGCGGTTGCGCGCGCGAGGGGTGATTGGCTTGATTGCTCGCGAGGACATCTGTTCACAGCATACTATAGATTTTGACAAACGAATGTCCTCGTAATGCGATTCCGGAGGACATTCGTGTCCCGAGTTCTACGAGGCTGGTGTTGCAGTAGACAGACTGCTTGCGCAACGGCGCATGACGCTCTCCTTGGCCGGGCGTACCGCCGCTCCCGGTCGGCGAGCGGTCTACACGTCGAGCCAGGGTGCGACGGTGCGCGAGGTCGATTTGGCGCTGATGAACACCAACTCTTCGGGCAGGCGGGTGAGCCGCACCTTGCCCTTCTTGACCTCGATGACGTTGTCGAGATGGGTAAACGAGTTCGTCGTGAGGTCCAGGACCTCTTCGCGCTTGTCGGCCAGCCACGCCTCGAAGGTGCTCAGGCGGTTGCCGGGAACTTTGAGGAACTCGCGGCGAAGTCCTTGTCGGTCACCACCGACGGCGGGAACAGACCATGTTGATGGACTCGGCGAAAGTCTGGGAGCTCGCGACCGCCTGCGAGCGGTGGGGCGCGGAGGCCCTGGGCAAGGTCGCCGTGGCAGCGGGCGCAGCCGAGTCCCTGGGCCGAGAACGCGTCCTTGCCGGCCTGGACCAGCGGAACGCCCGTGGCGAGCGCGACGTGCAGCGTCGATGCGCCGTGCGCGGTCTGGGCCATCTGCCCGCCGTCGAAGACGCCGACGCCGTGCGCGTAGGTCATGCGACCGCCGAGATAGCCCTGGACGGCAACCCCTACAACAATGAGCACGCCGAGGATCGGGACGATCGCCGGTCGGTGGTCGACGCCGTTGGCGCGGCGGCTGCGCCACCAGTCAGCGGCAGCGAGCAGCCCGAGCACCGCGATGGCGATGCCCAGCCAGAAGTGGGCGTTGCCGAGGCGGAAGTGCTGACCGCGCAGCGTGGTCTGGGCCTCGCCCCACACCAGCAGACCGGTGGCGCCGGAGGCGGCGATGCCGGCCACCGACGCTCCCAGCGCCCAGGGCTCGGCACCGACCATCGCGGCTCCCCCACGTCCCGCGCGCCGTAGGAAGTGCAGGATGGCGAAGAGCGGGATCGCCACGACCGCCAGGTGGGTCGCGGCCCCGTGCAGCTCGGAGAGGTGCGGCATGGCCGCCAGCATTCCGAGTGGCGGGTCAAGAAACGGCAAAGGCGTGGGCCGTCAGCGCGCCCGCGGCCGATCCCGGACGCCCACCCGGGGGCACGACCGCCGGCTGGCGGGCAGAGCTGCTTGGTCGCCAAGCCCGCTGTGGCGATGAGCCACGCGACGACCGAGTTCGAGTTCCACATCTCCCCGGCCCGCAGCTCGTCGCGTCCCCACACCGGCGTCGGCACGGTCCCGACCGCGTCCACGATCCGGCGGGCGACAAGCGGATCGTCGGTGAGGCGCCGGAGGCCGCCGACTGCCGCGCCGAGGTCCGGGATGGACCCGCCGCGCCAGCAGCGCACCTCATAGCGAAAGAGGCGCAGCCGGCCGAGGCGGCGAACTCCCGACGGCGCCCATCGCGACGACGCCCATCGCGACGACGCCGCGATGCGCCTCGTCGGCGTCCGGAGACGGCGCGATCTCGATCGTGTAGCGATCGCCGTCAACCGCGACCACGCGCGCGGCGTGGAAGAGCTCGCACCGCTCTCGATGCTCGCACCGCTCTCGATGCTCGCGCAGCGCTTCGATCGCCTCGAAGACCAAGCCGTTGAAGCGGACCGAATGACCGCCCGCGCCCAGCGGGATCCAATAGAGATCGGCGGCGGCAGCGAGCGATGACGGCATGGCGATCCGAGCTTGACCGGAAGACCGGGGCGGGACATCCGCACGAGCACGCACGGCGAGTACGGGGTTTCTCCGCACCTGCTCCATCATGGGGTCGATGCGCGCGTCGCCGCCGCCGGTGCAGGTCCATCTCAGCCATCGCTCCAACTGGCTGCGCGCCGCCGTGCTCGGCGCCAACGACGGCATCGTCTCCACCGCCAGCCTCCTGCTCGGCGTCGCCGCCTCCGGCTCCTCAGCGACCGCGATCGTCACCGCCGGAATCGCGGGCCTCGTCGCCGGCGCACTGTCAATGGCCGCCGGCGAGTACGTCTCGGTCAGCTCCCAGCGCGACGCCGAGCAAGCCGACCTGCGCCTCGAAGCACGCGAGCTCCACGACGATCCCGACGGCGAGCTGCGCGAGCTGACCGCCATCTACGAACGGCGCGGCCTGGACCCGGTCCTCGCCGCCGACGTCGCGCGGACCCTGACCCACGGTGGCGCCCTGGAGGCCCATGCCCGCGACGAGCTCGGCCTCGACGAAGAGCGCCTGGCCCGGCCGTTCCAGGCGGCGTGGACCTCCGCGCTCTCCTTCTCGGCCGGCGCGGCGCTCCCGCTGCTGGCCGTCGTGCTGCCTCCGGCTCCCTCCACAACGACAAAAGCCCCGCAAAACGGGGCCTTCCTCCTAAGGGTGAGCGACGGGACTCGAACCCGCGACCGCCTGGACCACAAGCACGGGATCTACGACTAAGCCGGTGATCAGAAGTATGTGATTTGCAGGTACTTTGTCAGCTCACGCTATAGGCGTCCGAGCGCGATTTACGCGCGGATTCGAGGCGATATTTGGCGATTCAGGCACTTAAGCCTTAAGTGCCTGAGATCGACCAAGCACTACATCTACGCTCGTGATCGAGGCCGAAACAGGCCCTCGGCTCGGTGCGGACGTCGCCGGCAAGGTGTCGCTGAGTGACGGACAGCCGCCGCCTTCGCAGCAGCTCTCGATCTTCTGTCGGCAATCCTGACACCACCACGCCGATCGCATCCAGAACAGCGTGTGGTCCTTGCCCGTCATCGCGCAGATCACTTGATGAAGCGTGGCGGCGACGTCGGACGTCACTCGTGGCATCACGGGCTTAACTCGCGTGCGAGGTCTGCGAAAGAAAGGTCTGCTATGAACTTTGGGACCGTCACCAGACGGCCCGCATGCTGCCAATTGTCCCATCGGTCGCGGATTGCAAGACGCGAGTCGCGTTTAGCCTCGTCGGCACGTTCGTGGCAGACAACCATCCGTCGGGCTAGGTTACCTGCGAGCCATGTGATCAAGTGGTTGTTGATGGCTTTGTCGCCGAAGCCGTATCCGGCGGCCACGACACGATCCGCGGCCCGAAGACGCTGCTGGAAGTGAGCGTGCAAGGCCGGGAAGTTGCCGGTCTGATAGGCAAGGATCTTGCTGAAGGTGCCGGTGAGAAAGGTCGGACGAGACGATCTCGCTGTACGCCCCAGTTCGAGGTGATCGACATCGCGTCCGATATATCTAGCCAAACGCCAATCACCGCTATGCGGTCCCCGTACGTCGTACCAGTCGATGGCGCCGTGCAGCTTGAGAATCTCTACCGATCCGGACCAGTCGCCCTTCCAGAAGCGGACGTCGTCGCCCGTGCGTTCGAAGCCGTCAGAGAAGGCGATGCGATTGTCATCTAGCGCACTCTCCAGCAGAAGGTCGTGGTTGAGGGTCGCGAGCGTGACTGGTGCGTCGAGCTCCCGACACGCTTCGAGGATTGCGGCGAGGTGACGATGCTCGCTCAGATTTCCACGGCGCAGCAGCGCAGCGACCGTATCGCTGATGTAGTGGCCAGCTTCTTCGCAGCGTCGAGATAATTCGCGACGATCGACACGAAGCGCGCCAGCAAGCTGATCGGCGAATGGCATGACAGCTGGGTTTTCGTAGTTGCCCGAGAGCGCATCGTGCATCTGCTGCAAGACGTAGGCGAGTTCTTCGTAGTTCGGTTGAGCGCCGGAGATGTTCCCGACTTGCGCGACCGTCTCGCATACCAACTCGAGAACTGGCACGACCGGAGGCCGATACATCTCATAGACCGCGCTATCGCCGTTCAGGACATAGGTGCCGTCGGTGTGACGCCAAACGCCTTGACCTGTGAGCACCTGTCGTGTGATGCACCCGACATCGGGCATGCCGGCGTCGACCGATATTCCCGCGCCGAGTAGGAACACAACCTGGACGACTGGACGCCTCTCGATCGGGCGCGTGGAACGCAGCCGGGACGCCGCGGTCACTTGAATAGCGCCTCGAACGCCGTTTCACCGAAGTCGGCTTCACGCATTGCGGCCCAGGTGCCGCGTAGTGCCTGGCCGAGGGCATGAAGCATCGGTCCGATGTCACGCTGCAAAGCCGTCACCGCCAGATCCTCGGCCTTGGTCTTACCTCGGCCGCGCATTGCAGCCGATCCGCGGGTCCAGCCGAGGTCGATCAGAGCGGCCTCGGCGCGGTGGGCGCTGATATTGCGCGCTGCGTCGAGCCGCTCCTGGAGAGCCTTGATCTGCTGAGGGGTGTAGGCCCGCGCGTCCGCTAGCTCCTCCCAGACACCGAAGCGCTCTGCAAGGTGCTTCCACCGACTGTCGGCGTTGCCGCGCACGCCGGGTGGCGGCTGGCAGAGGCTTTCGATCGCCGCACGAACGTCGCGAAGACGCTCGGAGAGCTGCGAGCGCGTCGCACGACTTCCAGCGTGGACGGCAGCTGTGGAGCTCAGCAGAGCTTGGGCCGGCCGACGGTCCAAGCGTTCGAAAGCTTCGAAAGGGGCGGGCAGAAGGTCGTCGGCGGGGAGTTCGTAGGGAGCCCAGCGGCGGTAGTCGCCGCCGCTGGTTCGCTCATGGGCAATCAGGGTTCCTGGCTCAAAGAGCTTGTGCTGCGTCCGTTGGGAGAGGCTAGGTTGCGGTGTCCAGACGGCGATGTCTGGCATGAGGTGCCAATCGACCGGCGGCGCGAGTACCGCCCAGGTTGCCAGCGCATACAGGGCCTTGGCCCTTGCAGCTTCAATCGCGATCGGCGGCGGGCCATGCTCGACCGAAATGAGACTGGCTGAGCGACCCGTATCGAGTAGCTGCCCCCCGATCTGTAGCCGTCGCGGCGCAGGCGGAAGTCGATCGCCGAGATGCTTGCGTACGTCGCGGTCGGCCTGAAACTCTTCCAGCTCAAGTGTCTCGCGCACGTCCGCGTCGTCGACGGCGTCTGACTCCGAGGCGCGTTGGATCGCAGCGCAATCGCCAAGCGGTGCCCACGGTCGACTCAGCGCAACATTCGCCAGCGGAATAACGACGATCCGTGCGCCATCGTCCCCGCTCGCCTCGTCTCGCAGCGCATCGGCGATCTGTTCAAGCGCCGCTGGCGGCTCGGGGAAAGAAAGGATCACATCGAGAGCGCCGCGGTGCAGGCCGGCCTCACCGTAGGAACCGAAGAGATCAGGAGCGGCTTCCCGAAGTGCACCGACGAGCACCCAGCCAAGCCGCCAGCCTTCATCGCCGAGGTGATCGGTAAAGAACTCGATCGGTCGCGAGGTCTCCCCTAGCTTCCACGGGCGGTGAACGTGCGCCTCAGCGACGTGGACAAGTTCATACAGGCGGGCCAACTGTTCCGCAGTCATGGTGTCTGACGATGATGCCGCCGCCCTACGACAGATGCGTCACGGGCGACCACTCCTCGGCGACCGCGGGCACGGAAGCCGCTAGGCAAGCGCACGTATGCGGCGCTGTGCTGCCCGCCTCCTGCCTACAGCCCACAGGGTGCTCTCTGCGTTAGCTCGTCCTTGCTATCGGCCACGCGACCGAGCCATCGATGACCAGCACCTCGACCGTGACGCCACGCGATGCCGATACATCAGCCGCCTGTCTTGTCAGGAGCTCACGCAGCGTCGACGCGTCCTCTCTCGTGGCCCGGGACCGGCGGCTCTGTTCTGCCGTACTGAAGCCATCCCAACCGGCGGCCGAGAACCACACCACGAGGTATATGCCTTGGTCGGTTAAGTCCGGCTTGAGGTACTTCTCCGCGAGCTGGCCGTCCAGAGCGGTCATCAGATCACCGTTCCACGCCCCTTTGACCTCGATCACGACGCTCAGTGGCGCGCCATGGTCGGAGGTCGCTTGCACCAGAATGTCGGTTCGGTCGGCCGATTGAGCGGTGCGGGCATTGACCTGAACCTCACGGTTGATGATGGCTTTGCTGCCGTCGATGCGCGCACCGAGCCACTGCGACACGATGTTGCTGATCTCGTTCTCATCCTTGGGGGTCGGTGCGGAGACCTGGTGTTCCAGAGGAACGGCGCGAGCGACGATGCACCCTGCATCGCGTCGGCAATCCCCGCCAACTCCCGGATGACCAACCGGCGCAACGCCGGTGCGTCAGGAACGTGGCGCCGATCGTCGACCCCGCCCATCCGAACGACATCGGCGGATGCGGGCGGAGCCCAAATCGCGCGCCGGACCTCCTCCTGAGCGCGGTGTCGCATTCGCCGGATCCAGCCGTTGCCGTCGTGTTGCTCCTCGATGTCGGCGATGACAGCGACTGCCTCCTGGGTGCCTTTCGCGACTAGCGCCTCCAGGATCCGGGTGCGAGAGAACGAGGCCCGCATTTCAGTCGTCACAGCAAACGATCGTTCCTCCTGCGAATCGAGATCCCTCGGGAACAGCCGGTGCAGCAGACCGAACAGCCGCCCTTGCGTTGCCGGCGCGACCCGAGTCTCCCAACCGGATTCCCTGTCGAGCAGGGAGGCGAGGACCGTTCGCACTGCCTGCTCGTCCTCGTCCGCGATTGCCTCGATCCTCTCCCCGAGTATGCGCGGCGCGTGGACCGCAAGTGCCTGAGCCAGGGCCAGCGCCTGCTCCCGGTCCTCGCCGTCTTGGATCAACGCTGCGGTCGTGATCCGTGCGACCGCCCAGTCGATTGCGTCCTGGCGCTCGAACTTGAGTAGCGCCTCGACGACGGTGATCCTGTGCTGCAACTCGAGGTCATCCCGATCAAGCTGTGCTCCAAGGGCATCGTCGAGCGACGCGTCCCACACGTCGCCGAGCCGCGCCCGGGCCAATACGATCTCGCTGGCGTGACCGTAGCTGGGCAACACGGCAAGGACGGTCTCACGGGCGACGTCCGGCGCCTGGGCCCGGACCCGTTCCATGACGGCCTGTCCGAACTCGTCAGCGTCGTTGTCTTCGCCCAGTCGCCGCTGTGTGACGATCACCGGCGCCCATACCCGCCACGCCGCGGCGTCGAGACGGTCAAACTCGGCACGCCGCTCGTTGAAAAGCAGCTTCAGCGCGCAGTAGCCAGCGTAGGCCGGGTAGTGGATCACCGGACGGCCGAGCCACTGCTCGGGATCGGGGTCACCGCGACGCAGGTAGTCCAGCGCGGCGTCGGTTAGGTCGGCGCGGCCGTGGTCGTCGAGCCGTCGCCATCCCGGGGTCGAGCGTAGGTCGTCCTGTGAAGCGAGGTTCAGGATGTCGCCATCGTCCTCGGCAAGGAGGGGCCGGAGCATGCGCCAGAACGCTGCGACGTCTCCGACGGCGAACGCCGCGAGATCGGCGCGCACCATCCGATCGAGATCTTCGGGTCCCACTGCCGGCGGCGCAGGCGGATCGAGCTCGTAGCGCACGTACTCTTCCCGCAGCGCTTCGGCCTGCGCACTGTCCAGGAGGATCGGCTCGTACCGCCAGGCCACCAGGGCGTATAACTCGGGATGATCGTCCTTGACGGCAAAGATCGCATCTGCGCGGTCACCGCGCGCCAGCGCTGCAATCGCCGGCTCCCACGCAGCCTTGATCTGCCGCGTGGACGCCCACGCCCAGCGCTCGATCACAACCTTCATATCGATCTCCCGGGCGAGGCCCCGGAGGATCGCCCGCGTCAGCAGATCATCGGTAAGAACCCCTCCGGCAACCCGCTCGACCAGTACCGTGACAATGGCCGCGTTCGCGTCCGGATCGTCTAACTCGCCGTCCTGAGCGGACCGGCGCAGTCTCCGCGGGCTCGTCAGCACCGGCATGAAGTCGGGCGTCACGAGCACGACCAAGTCGGCGAGCGCCTCGGCGATAGCCGGAACGGACGCTGCCAAGGGCCATGCCCGGGCGACTACGGTTTCAGCAACCACCATGAGGTCGCTGGTGTCGTGCCACCGCCGGGGCAGTGTGAGACCCCATCGAATACCAAGCAGCAAGTCATCTGGCGCTGTGAGATGCGCGATACAAGGCCCGTGGAGAAACGCGGCATACGCGCCGATCAGGGACGGGTTCTTCTTCGGCGTTAGTGCCGCAAAGAGTTCCTGCGCGGTGACCGCCGCCGGCCAACATAGATGCAGCGCCGCGCCTTTGATCTCGTCGTCGATGTCACCAGGCTGCGGGTCTAACGCGAGCGTCCGGAGCGGCTCGAGTGGCAGATCGTCGAACGTGCGCAGTGCATAGAGCGCGGACGTGCGCAGATGAACGGACTCCGAAGGATCTACCGCAATTCCCACCAACGTGGGCGCTAGGTCAACCAGCTCGAGCTCACCAATCGCGTCGACGACCGCATGCCGGGTCTGCTCATGATGAACGGTCGGCGCAACCGTGGCAGCCAAGTCCTCGCTGATGCCCTCATAGCGAATGCGTTTCCACTTCGACCGCAATTCCCGAGGATCGATCTCCTGGTCATCGAGCGCGTCGAGCAACGCTGGCATCAGCGCACGTCGCACCTCGAACGCGACCGCCGCCGGATCACCGTGTACGAGCACGAGCGCATCGGCCGAGGTCACGCGCTCTTGAAACGACGGGCGCATGCCAAGCAGCCACCCGGCGACGTTGCGCAACGGCGGCGCGATGGTTAGACGGCTCCCATCGTCGACCAGGAGCAGATCGGCAACCTGTGCGTCGCTCACACGATCGCCCGCCAGCCAGCAGGCGGCGAGGTACTCACCGAACGTCCGATGCGCCCATCCGAGACCTCCGGGCCTGGCTGTGAACAGCGCGGTGCCGAGCACTTCGCGGACCGCGCGCTCGTCGACCGCCACGTCCGTCGCGGCGGCGACCAGCCGATCGACCTCCGTGCCGCCGATCAGCTCTCGATGGAGAACCGAGTCGGAGTCGGCCGCGTCGCCGACGACATCCCGCCCGGCAAGCACCGTCGCGGCAGCGATACGCGCAGCAACCGCGAACGCCGCCGTATCGCTCAGCTGCCGAAGCGCTCGGCGCTCATCGTCGTCCTCCCCGGCCATCAACAAAAGTCCGTCCCGATACAAGGCACCCAGCGTGCTCGGAAACCGACCCTTGGCCGCAAACAACCGCAGCAGCATCTTGAGCGATAGCGGCCGCGCGGCGAGCGGTTCCGCACCCGCGTTTATCACCTCGGCGATAAACGCCTCTGGATCAACTCCCCACGCGTCCGCCATCGCGCAGGCCTCCGACTGGCGCAGAGGAGCGAGCTCGAGCGTTCGCAAGCCATCGGGTCCGAGCTCCCGCGAAAGCCAGGTCTCGAACTCGGTCGGCCGATCCGCGGTCCGGCACGCGACACGCAGGAACAGCCGACTCAGGTCGCACCCCTCGAGACCCTCTTCGAGCAGCGACACCACGTGCCGGATCTGGACCTTCGCCTCATCGAGCGCGTCCAGAAACAGACTAAGCCGCCCCTCCCCCGCCCGCCACGCGAGAAACTTCGGATGCTCGAAGACCCGTTCCCGCAGATCGCGCGCATCGTGCGCCCACCCGAGGTCGACGAGGTGCGTCTCTTCACCGTCGGGCTTAGCGGCGTCTACGGCGTCGTGCTCTCGCTGCAGACAGACCGACTTGCCGGAGCCGGGCTCACCCAGCAACAACAGGCTCGGCACGGCTCTGACCTCTTCGAGTGTGACTACCCCGAAACCCCCGTACCGCAGCCAGTCCGGCTCCGGCAGCCACACGTCGTCCACCAACGGTAACTCCCCGTCGGGCGCAACCCACCCTCGTTCCCAGTTGATCGGCCCGTTGTGATCCATGTGCTCACGCTCCCCGGTGCGGGCGTCGAGCATGACGTGTGCTCCGGTCGGTGATCGCCCACGTCGCGGCGCGCGCGGCGGTAGTGATGCTGCCCTACGGTGCGGGCTCACCCAGCGGCACGCTGTAGCGCTCGCCGCAGCGCTGTGGCGTGGGCGATGCGCCAGGGTGGGTGATGCGGCTCGGACACTCGTCCCAGAGTCGGTCATATGACGCGGCTCGCAACGCGCGTGCTATCGCCACGCGCGCGCCGACGCAGGGCACCGGTTTGGACCTCCAGGGGCAGGCGATCACCGACTTCTGTCGGGCCAGCCTACGCGCTCTCCACCGACGACACGCGTCTCGCATGTCTGTGTTACATCGGGGCCGAACTAGGTCGTGGTGAACTCGGCCCAAAGGGGTCGGTGATCTGAGATGTGGAAGCGCATCCAGGCGAGAAAGTCAGTGCGATCACGTTGTTGGAACAGTTTTCGGAAGAGCGCGCCGTCGAAGTCGAAGACGCTCATCTGGCCGGTGAAGCGCGTGTTGGCTTCTCCGGGGAAGAAGGCGATCTGGTCGTATTGGTTGTCGGTGGCGATGGACGAGGCGATTTGTGATGAGTGTGGTGGGACGGTTAGGCCTCGGGAGGTCAGGGCTTTGTAGATCGGGTCGCCAGGGACGGCCTTGGGGAGGTTGAAGTCGCCGAGTGGGACGAGGTCGGGGACGTAGGTGCTCTTGTCGAGGTGGTATTTCTGTGCCCACCAGGCCAAGGCGAAGGTTTCGAGCGAGCGGCGTTCGAGGTCGGCCGGTTTGTTGGAGCCGTAGAACAGGTGGACGCTGGCGAGCATCAGGCGGAACTTGCCGGCCTGGAATGTCCCGAGGTAGGGGCCTCGGTCAAAGCCTTTGAAGGTCGTGGTGGTGCCTGGGAGCTTGATTTGCCCGAGCTTGGCCGGCGGGATGGACAGTCGCCCGATTTCCTCGAGTTGGCTAACGCGGGTGCTGTCGTAGAGGAAGGCTTGGCGTTCGCGGTTGCCCGAGGCGTCGGAGAACAGCAGCCGGTAGTTGTGGGGTAGATGGTCCCGAATCGCGATGATGCCAGCGAGGTTGGAGTTGACCTCCTGCACGGTGATCAGGTCAAACCAGCTGATGATCTCGGCAATGAGGCGGTAGTCCTCGACGGTGCGTTTCTGGACGCCGAGGTTGGCGATGTTCCAGGTCGCCAACAGCAGATTGCCGGCACGTCGGGTCGGGATCTGGCGGCCTGGTTCGGTATCTCGATACTTGCGCAGGGCCGCGAGTTCATCCTTGACATCGAAGCCGAACTTGAACTTCGGTTCCGGGAACGGAGGCATATCCGCGCAGCATAACTTACCGCTTTCCTGCCGTCTCCCGTTTTGGCTCGAGCACCTATGCGGGGCGGATGAATCTCAGAGTCGGCTGACGAGGATGGTCAACTGCCGACCTCCGTCCTGTATCGCGTCCGGCTAGTCGCAGGCTCTGTTCAGCGCAACAGTCGGCGCAACCGCGACATGAACTCCGTCAGCTCCGAGTCGTCGATCGCCGGATGGCCGTCGCTGCAGCACGGAGGTCGTAGGTGGTCCTCGGGCGGGTTCTCTTCGTCGAAGAGCTCGTGGACGATCTGCCAGGTGTCGCGGCTGCGGTTACGCGTGTCGCGCGTTCCGACGTAGAGGATGTCGACGATCCCAGCGATCCCGTCGCGGTCAGGTGGCCGCATCGTGAACGCGAGTCGGTAGCCGTACTTGAGGTGTAGGCCGCATACTTTCGGCGCGAGCGGACCTGACAGGCGATAGGCGAACGGTCGCGTGCCTCCGTCCTCGGTCGGGAACTCGACGCAGGGGTCGAGTTCGAGTTGGCGGACTGCGGCGCCGTATCCCGCTCGTTTGCCGCGTAGTGCATCGATGAGTGGTTCGACCTCTCGGCGAACCAGGACCTCCCAGCGCACCGGCCGTTAGTCCTCGGGGTGCCAGCCGTCTCGCTGTGCCGCAACGTAGTGCGAACGATCCAGCGGCTTCGCGGCACGCTCGAGCAGCGGATCGATCTCCTTGCGCCAGTCCTCGTCCTCGGTCTCGAGGCGGCTGAGCGCTTCGATCAGCAGGCCGCGTTTGCGCCCTTGTTGACGCAGTTCTTCGACCTCGGCCACCAGCGCCATCAGAAGCTTGAGTGGGACACGCTCGCGTGCGTAGCGCGGGTCTTTGACGGTGGGCAGCAGCCCTCGCTCGACCCAGGTGTCGACGGTCTGCGCACTCACGCCCAGCCGCTCTGCCGCCTCGGCCTTGGACGTCGTCTGACCCTCGAAGGCCTCCTCGAGCTGCTGCTGGGCCCGGTCTACCCCGGCCGCCAGGTCATCGGGACCCTCACGCCGCGCGCGACGCAGCGTCAAGTACGCCGAAGCGACCGGATCCGAGGCTGAAGCTGCGCGAGCCATGCTTGCAGTGTACCGCCTAACTTGGGGAAACGGGTGGTTGTATCCCATGTATATCGGGTGTGCTGCGGCGCGGCTTGAGGGATCGCTCATGACGCGGAGCATGCGCGATCGCGATCTCCCAATCGCGCAGCAAGTTGCCACGCCTCATCGGCGAGCGCCGTCGGGCCGCCGGCTCCAGGCCCGGAGAATCTGCAACAGCCCGTCGGCGGTGGCGCGGTCGTCCTCGATCTGCCGGTCAACTTCGGCCCATTGCTCCGGCCGATCGAGGTCTCGGCGGGTGTCGAGGTGGTCGCAGATCCCGATCCCCAGATCGGCGCGCAGCCGCCCCAGCTGCGCGACATGCCCAGCGGTGATCGGCACCTGCACCGTCTCGGTCTGCTGCGCGGGCAACCAGCCGATTGCGTCCAGCACGGCGAAGGCGTCGCGAAAGGTCGCCACGAGTGCCAGTAACTCGAACGGCGGCAGGTCACGAGCATTCTCAAGCTCGCCGCTGATCAACTCGAGGACCAGCAGGGTCTGATCGCGAAGGGTCTCTCCTAGAGCTGGATCGATCGCAACGCTACGCGCGCCGGCAGACTCAAAGGAGCTCATGGAGATGTGTTCTCCTGCGGCCATGCCCCCGCCGTCGCAAGCGGCGCGGGCGCCGCCGCATGCGGGGGGAAGGAGCTACTAGATGTTGTTGGTGGGGGTTGGTATCGGGGGCTTTGAGCCTTTCGCGCTCAGCGGGATCGCAGGCTGTCTCACGATGAGACCTCGTCGAAGCTCTTTGTGTGCCCAACCCCTTACCGCTCCAAAGGTTTGGCTTGGAGGATCTGCAGGAGGCCGTGAACGGTGCGACGGTCGGCAGCGATGGCTTGGTCGAATCTGGCGATGTCGTCGGGGTCGGTGAGGTCGTCGCGGTCGTCGAGGGCTTCGATGATCGACATTGCGAGATCGGCGCGGAGCCGTTCGAGCTGATCGAGATGACCGGCGGTAATCTGAACGTCGATCGTGGCGGTCTGCGTAGTGGGCAGCCAGCCGATGGCGTCCAGGACGGCGATCGCGTCGCGAAAGATCGATGCGCTTGCCAGCAGCTCGGCGGGCACGAGGTCGCGGATGTCTTCGAGCGGTTCGTGGTTGAACTCGAGGACCAGCAGCGTCTGGGAGCGCAGGACCTCGCGCAGCTCCGGGTCGACCGCAACCACCCGCCCGATGTTGGTGTTGTTGGCCACCACAGTCAGCGCGTGGTCGCGCAGCTCGAGGAGCTCGCGTGTGGTGGCTGCCAGTCGCTCGACCTCGTCGGCGTCCTCTGGGTTCTTGGGCCATTGCGGTTGCAGCCAGTCCGCTGCGTTGGCGGCGAGCTCGGCCGTCTGCGCTGAGGTCAGTGATCCGGCCACGAACGCATCGCGGAGGTGGACAGCGTCGATGGCTGCGTCGTGTGGTTCTGCGCTGTCGCATGCGCGCCGGATGTTCTCGGCGATCCACTCCTCGAAGGCGAAGACGAGGTGTTCGGGGATCGGCACGATGAGGTCGGCCGGGGCTGTACGGTCTTGATCGTCCATGGAGGGGTTTCTCCTTGGGCCATGCCCCCGGCCGTCTCAAGCGGCGCGGGGGCGCTGTATAGGAAATGAACTACGTGTTGCTACCGTTGTTGTTGGTGGGGTTGGTGTTGACGAGGGCTTTGAGTTTTTCGCGCTCGGCGGGGTCGCGGCGCATGAGATGGGTGTAGACACGCAGGGTGAAGGCCGGATCGGTATGGCCCAGCTGGGACATGACCGAGGCAGGGTCCTCGCCGCAGGCCACGAGCACCGAGGCGAAGGTGTGGCGCAGCTTGTGCGGGGTCACACCTGCGGGTAGTGGTGGGTGGCCGTCGGCGATCAGGATCTCGTCGGCGCGCTGCAGGACGGGGGCCAGGACGCGGTTTCGCAGGTTGTCCTTGTCGCGCATGGTGCCGCGGTTGGTGGCAAAGACCAGATCGCCAGGGTCGCGGCGCACAGCACGGTCGCGGTGCAATTGGAGCTCTCCGTGCAGGATCGGCAGCAGGTCGATCTCGCGCAGTCCGGCTTGGGTCTTTGACTTGCAGATCTGGATGCGGTTGTTGGTGAAGTCGATGTCGCGCCAGCGCAGCCCGCACTCCTCCCCGGCCCGCGCTCCGGCAAAGACGAGGGTCGCGACGTTGCCTTTGCGGTCGCGGATCCGTTGCCGCGGCTCGCGATCGAGCTGCGCGGCGGCGCGGAGCAGGGCTGAGATCTGGTCGGCGGTGTTGAGGTGGACGGGCGGCTTGGCGGCGGGCTTGAGGCGTCGTCGCCGGCCGCTGGCCGGGTTGCGCTCGATCTTGTCGTACTCCAAGGCCAGGGCGAGGATGGCCTGCAGGATGTCGATGGTCTTGTTGATCGAGCCAGGTGAGAGCGGCGGCAGCGGCCGCTGTTGGGCGTCGAGCTCGGGCCGGCCGCGGCCGATGGCCCGGCGCCGGCGCTCGGCCTCCTTGACCTTGTCGGCGCGGTAGCGGTCAACGGCGGGGATGTCGATCTCCGATAGCCGCCAGCGGCCGAAGAAGGGCAGCAGATGGCTGAGCCCCCAGCCATAGAAGTCCATCGTGCTGTCGCTGACCTCGCCACGACGGCTCTGCAGCCACTGCTCGGCGAACTCGTGCACCAACGGGTCATCACCATCGACAACGTCGCCGTCTGACGGTTCTGCTCTGGGGACGGCACTGCGCTGGGGTGGGTTCCAGATTCCCCGGCGTACGTCGGCCATGATGTTGTCGAGCTCTTCCTCGGCCGCGCCGCGGGTCCAGCCGTCGGCGGCGAGCCCGAGGGTGATATAGCGGCGCTCGCCGTAGGCCGAGAAGCGCAGGGCAAAGCCTTTGCCCGATTTCCATTGGCGTTGTACGACGGTGCCCTGTTTGCGTGTCACGACGATCTATCTCCGGTCTAGCCGGCTAACCGAAGAGATCGCAGACAGGCACGACGGGCCTACCCCCGCGCGCCGGCGGGGGTAGGCTTCGAAGTGCGTCGGAGACCTAACTCTTCGGCGCCACGGCCGGGGGCGTTTGTGCGTCGCCCGGCCACTTATGTTCGAAGCGATCGCGAAGATACTCTTAGTGAACGCGAAATGGAAGCACATTGTGGGATCGCGGACTATCGACGGTGATCGCGAGCCATGTACGGCCGGGTCGTGCGGCCGGGTTCGCGGGTGCCGGTGAGGACGCGGGCGACCTGTTCGGGATCGAAGCGCAGGCGTGGGCGGCGGCCGTTGCCCATGGGAATGGCGCCGAGTTGGTGGCTGTGTTGGTAGACCCAGGAGCGATCGACGCCCCAGCGCTCGGCGACCTCGGCGGCCGAGAGCATCTTCTCGGGCTCAGCCGGGACGGGTGGCTGGGCGTCGGCGATGGCCGTCAGGGATTCGGTGAGACGCGCGACGAGGCGGTCGATCGTTGTCTCGTCGAGGCGGATCTCGATCGGCTCGACCGTCGGGAGATCGGGGGTCATGGCGCCGGCCGCCTGCGGCCGGCGACGGTAGGGCGTCGGCCCAGCGCCCCCGAATCGTCGGCCAGCGTTGCTCGGTTGGCTTGCCAGTGGCTGATGCGGCTGCGCGCGAGCTCGACGTAGTCGGCTTCGCGTTCGAGGCCGAGGAAGCGGCGGTCTTCGAGCACGCTGGCGATGCCGGTGGTCCCCGAGCCACAGAACGGGTCAAGGACGATGCCCTCGGGTGGGGTGATGAGGCGGATGAGCCAGCGCATCAGCTCGACGGGCTTGACCGTCGGATGGGCGTTGTGCAGCGGTGCCGAGGCGGGTTGGCCGCGGACCGGGAAGTGATCCATGCGCCGGGTCGGGAGGTGCTCGCATCCGGCATCGCGCTCGCGACGCGAGGCTTTGGTGCAGTACAGAAAGCGGCTAGCGCCGGGCCGCTGAGCCTCGAGCAGCGTCACCGGGCATTGGGCAGCGCATCGTCGCGGGCGGCAGTCGTCGGTGTGGCTGAGCAGGATCGGGGTCGGCCAGCGGCGGACGTCGTCTGCGTTGTCGGGGTCGGTGATGGCGCAGTCATCGATGTTCAGCGTGCCGGTGCCGTGTTCGGCGTGGGCGCCTGTGACGGTGCCGATCGGTGGGCGGCGCGCGAGGATGATCGGCTCGTAGAACGGCTTGAGTGTCGTGGCCTGGCCTTCGGTGACTCGCCGCGACTTCGGAAAGCCAGGGCCGTACATCCACATCAAGACGTCGCGGATCTCCAGGCCGGCGTCTTCGAGGCCGCTGGTGAGCCGATGGGCCATCCGCGGCGCTGCGAGGGCCAGGAGGTGGCCGCCGGGCTTGAGCACCCGGGCCAGCTCGCTGGCCCAGATCGTCGTCCAGCGCTCATAGGCCTGACCGCGACTGAGACGCTGCCCTCCCTGGTCTTTGGTGGTCTGGCGGATCGCGCGGCCGTCCCAGCGGTGGTTTTTGAAGTCGATGCCGTAGGGCGGGTCACAGATGACCGCGTCGATCGACGCGGCGGCCAACCGCGACAACAACAGCAGCGCGTCGCCGTGATCGACACGCCACCCGCTCCCATCAGCGATCCCGTCGGGGGTCATGTCCCGATCCACGTGACGGGCCGGTCGAGCTGGTTGAGGCGTTGGAAGATCGGCGCCCAGGGCCCCTGTGCAATCAGGTCGTCGAGCAGCGCGATCGAGATCGCGACCTGCGGTGTGCGTTGCAGGATCGGGTCGGCCTGACAGAGCGCGAGCACGGTCTGGGCCCGGCGCTTGAGAGCGGCAGCGGGGGCGTTGGTCAGGACGACCAGCACTTCGGGGAATACGGGATAGCTCTGGTGCCATAGGGGCTCCTTGTCGTTCTTTTTGGTGTAGGTCAACAGTTGGGCGTAGCGGGCGAGCTTTGTCGCGAGCGCGGCGGTGGGTTGGGTGGCGCGGTCGAGCTCGAGGAAGCGGTAGTGAAACCGCAGCGAGCCGTCGTCTGCGTGCTGGAGGTAGGTCAAGACGGCATCGGCGATGACCAGCTCGGCACGCCGTCCCGGGGTGGTTCCGATCGGGTGGGCGATCTCGTGACGCCAGGCCATCGCCCCGAACTCGTCACCGCGCTGGCGTGCGGCCTGCACGAAGCTCACCCCGACGTCGTTGACGGCGAGGGTGTGGGCGCTCAGCGCGCTGGCGGCATGACGGACACCCGCCCAGCTCCTTCTGGGGTTGGTTGCGAGGTGGAGGGCTTGGTGGCCGGGGTCGGTGAGGTAGTAGACGCGGCGGGCGCCGCGGCCAGCGTGGACGAACCCGACAAGCTCGCGCTCCACGAGCCGCGCGAGAACCGCGCGGGGCCAGCGCAGGCTCGCCCGCGGCGTATGCAGAGCCTGGAGCTGGCCTGAGGTCAACAGCCGATGTGCTTCGAGGCTTTGCAGCATCTCGCCGGCGACCGCCGGCAGCGAGGAGCTCCTCACGACCCGTCTCCCCCGACACGCACAACATGCGGGCCGGCCGGCGACGCCGGCGCTGTGACCTTGGCCTCCTTGGCCAGCCAGTCGCCAATCCGCCGGGCATGACCATCAACAACACCGAGACGTTCTTCGACGGGTTGGCGTCCTGCGGTCTTGTTGATCGCGGCGTCGAGGTCGTCGAGCTGGTCGGGGTGGCGGTGTTCGGCGTGAAGCTCGGCGGCGGGGATGCCGTTGACGAGAAACGGCCGGGCGACCTCGGTGCCGATGGTGACCGAGGCCAGGTAGGTGTAGCGATCAAGGCGGGTAAGAACCTCTGCTGATGGCGGTGTCCCCCACTCCGCGCCGATCATCCGGGCGGCCTTGGCGTTGACCGTGGTCGACAGCAGGTGTGAGCGGTTGGTCGAGACCGCGTTCCACGTCGCCTGGCTCAGGCGTTCGGGGTTCTGGTTAAACAGGAACGCCCGTCCGCCGTACTTGGCCGACTGCTCCAACAACGCCGGTAGGTTCGGCCCGTCATAGGTCTGCAGCTCGTCTAAGAACACCCAGAACGGCCGCCGCGCCGACGGTGCCATCGACGCCCTGGCCTTGGCCGCGTGCAAGACGTCGTAGACCAACAGGTTGGCCACCAGCCGATCGCGCGTCGAGCCCGAGCCGGGGCAAGCGAGGACGATCCAGTCGTTGGCCATCGCACGCCGCGCGTCATAGGTCGAGACCGGCGAGCCGAGCAGCGCGGCCACCGACCTGGAGGCGCGGAGGCGGTCCAGGAGGTTGGTGACCGCGGTGATCGCCTCGCCCGGCAGCGACGGGAACCGGTCGGAGAAGAAGCTGCGGGTCGGGGCCGAGAGCCGCGGCAGGACCGTCTGGCGCCACTGATCGTCTGAGAGCAGTGTCGGGACTTCGAAGATCGTCGGCGCCAGCTCTGGAGGCAAGACCATGGATAGCTCGGTGAGGGCTTGGGCCGATTGGGTCGCCAGGTTGAGGGCGCGGGTGTTGCGCTCGTCCCAGCGCAGCGCGGCGGCGAGGGCGTCGACGAACGCGTCGACGCGGGCGGCGGCTTCGATCGGTGATCGGCTGGTGAGGCCGAAGAGGTTCCAGCCCGGTTGGTTGTTGGTGGTCTTGCGATCGGAGAGGTCGATCTCGACGACGCGTTCGCGGACGCCGGGGTCGGTGAGGTAGGTCTTGATCTCGGCGATCGCGTCGGCATGGGGATCGAGGAACAAGCCACCGTGACCAGAGCGAACGAGGGCGACGAATTGGCCGATCGCCGTCTCGGTCTTGCCGTAGCGCGACCGGCCGGCCATGTAGGCAAAGAACGTCTCGGCGGCGCGCACGCCGACGGTTCGCTGCCCGGTCCGCGACCGCACACGGCCCAGCGGGATGACACCCGGCTGGCCGTGGTAGTCGATCAGCCCTCGGGGTGGGGCCGGGATCGAGCCTCGGCTGCGAGCGACGTTGTCGGCATGGCAGTGCACGGTCGGGGGCTTGAGCAGCCCCTGGACCTCACGCGCGGAGACGACGTCGCGGCGTCGCGGGTTGAAGCGACCGCTGGCCAAGCGGCGGTCAAAGCGCCGTTTGCGCATGGGGAGGTCGTCGCCGAGGAACCCGAGGCCGCCGAGGCGCAGGCCGCGGGCGCGAAGGTGGTTGGCGGCGCTCATGCTGTCGAGGACCGCGAGCAGCGACCTGGTGGTCTCCAGCGCCCGGTGTCGGTTGCGAGCCTCGACACGCAGCGCGAGCTGGAACTGCAGCAGCGGGTGCTGCGGGGCGAGCTTGCGATCCAGGCCCTGGGTGTCATGGCGGCGCTCGACCGTCTCAGACGGCGTCGTCCTCCCTCGCTGCGATGGACCGTCGAGCAGCGACAGGAGCCCTCGGCGGTCAGGGTCGCGGAGCAGGCGGCGACGGACCCGGCCGGCTTCGCCGGGTGCGAGGACCCGGGCGTCGAGGACAACCCTGGCCTGCTCGCCGTCGTCTGGATCGAGGTGGCTGACCGCAGCAGCGAGGCCCTGGATCAGGTCGGGCTGCAGGCCGGTCTCAGCCAGCGCCTCACGAGCCGGCCGTGCCAGCACCAGCCGGACGCGCACCACCCGCTTCAGCCGACTCATGACCGGCCCCGGGTCAGGAGCTGGGTCGTGCAGTTCGACGCCGGGGTAGGCGGCCAGCGCGCTCTCCAGCCCTGGTCGGCAGCGGCCCGGAGCGCTGATCCGGTGGCGGACGAGGCCGTCGGTGCAAGTGCGCGTTGCGACCGCAGTGACATTGGCCGGGGTCGCCGTGGCCAGAAAAGCCGTTGTAGCCAACGAACCGAAACGGCGGGCGGGCGCACGCCGGCGCCACCCCGAAGGCCGCACACGACCGCCTCCACCCCACCGCCCGCGCGAGCCGCTCCGTGCTGACCGGCCATGTGACACCGGGCGCCGGAACGAGGTCGACCGCAGCGCCGAGCGGGTGCTCACCGGCCTCGCTGTGGATGGCAAAGCAGGCCGTGACCTGGACGCGGTAGCGCCTAGCCAGCCAGATCACATCTGGGCGGATGCGGCGGTCGCAGTCGACCTGCGCGCCGCCGGTGATCGTGATCGGCAACGCCACCAACCCACCCGGGCCGTCGTCGCGGACGACTGGCCCGAGGTGGCCGTCGGCGACGGGCTGCAGGTCGGCGCCGCCGCACCCGCCGCCGTCCTCGGCTGGCTGGATGTCGCCGAAGCCGTAGCTGATGGCGCGGGCCATGACCTGGTCGGCGTAGTCGGCGGTGCTGTCGCCGCAGGCGCCGTAGTAGCCACACGCGGCGTTGTAATAGTTCTTGTAGCTGCCGCCGGTCGGTGGGGCGTGCTTTGCCTCGCGCAAAATCCGCGCGGCGGTGAAGACCGCGTCGGCCGGATCATCGGGGTTGGTGGTGCCGTCGTGGTCGGCGTCGACGCCGTAGCGCTCCCACAACGTCTCACCGCTGCCAGGACTGCATGGCGAGCCGCGCCGCACGGCGATCTGCATCGGGCCAGCGCAGCCCGACCCGTTGTCACCTGCGCAGGATCCGTGGTGGCATTCCTGCGCGCCGATCGATGCCAGGAAGGCCCAATCGATATCGAAGCGCCGGCCGGCGGCTTGGTACAGACGAAGGCGCGTCCTGGGGATCTCGGAGGTTGCCGCCGAAGTGTTCGGCGATGACGAGGCGCCGGCCGGGGCGCAGCCGAAGCCCGCGCCCGTGACGGCCATGATGATGCCGAGCACCAGGATGCCGACCAGAGCGACCGCAGCGCCGACGACGGTCAGGACCGTTCGGTTGCCGAGGACCGCCGGGGTCATGCTCGCGGCTCCGAGTCCTCGCCGTGACCCGTCTCACCGTTGGTGTCGGTCGCTGGGCGTCGGGCTTGGTCTGCACGTAGCTCGTCGGCCGGTGACGGTGGCTCGTCCGCTGGGCGCTCGGGCGGCTGTTCCTCCGCGACATCGTGTCCTTGCTCTGGCGGCAGCTCGGCGTCGTCGCGACCGCGCGGGCCGGTCGGTCGCGCACGATCCTCTCCCGAAGGACGCTTGTCGGTGGCGTTCGCTTCGGGAGCGTGGTCGTGTTCGGCCCGAGGGTCGTCAGCAGCCGCTGGCTCGCGATCGGACGCCGGCCTCGCGCTGGGGGCAGGGCGACGGGTCGGCGGGACGCTAGGGTCGGTCGGCTGGTCTTCTGTGGGCTCGAGCGGCTGGGTGTCGTCGGCTGCACGAGCGTCGTCGCCGTGGTCGCGACGAGGGCTCGGGCGTCGATGGCTACGGCCCGAGGACGGAAGGGCAGAGACCGCTCCGCCCGACTCGTCGGGTTCCGGTGTCTCCTCCGGATCGGGTTCGGGCGTGCGGGGGTCGGTGTCCGGTCCGGTCCGGGGCCGAGAACGCCGGCGGGCGGGGTTGACCTGGCGGGCGAGGTAGGCAACGCCGAGCAGGCGGCGCAGTTGAGCGTCACGGCCGGGCTGCTGGCCGGTGATGGCGGCGGTGAGTTGGCCGGCGAGCTTGTGACGGTGCAGGAACACCATCCACATCAACATGGACTGCAGCGCGAAGCTCAGCAGCCAGCCGAGGTTGGTGCTCGCGTCCTGCAAGGCGGCGATCGACGGCGAGTAGGACGGCGAGAACGAGCGAGTAGGCGGCTTTGCGCACGAGGTAGGTCGCGAGCTGGCCGGCCCAGGTCTTGAAGAGCTCGTGGCCGCGGCCGGGGATGATTGCTGCGATCAGCGCCACGGGCGAGAAGCCGGCGAGCAGCAGCACGACCATCTGGGCCATGAGCACCGAGACGCACAGCGAGCCCAGCAGCAGGAAGGCGCCCAGCTCTCCGAGCAGGATCACCAGCGCCAGGAGCAGGCGTTGGTATTGGCCGCCCTTCTCCATCGCATCGGTGACGGGCTTGTCGACCACCGCCGGCCGATAGCTGTTCTTGGCGGGGTCGCTGTCGGGAAGCTTTGACGGGTCGGCGTTGTTGATGGCGTCGTACTCGGAATCGCGATCATCCGAGCCCGGCGCGAAGCGCAGGAAGTGGTCGGGGTAGCGGACGGTGTTGTCCACGCACTCCTTGGTGGCGGTGCTCAGATGCCCGTCACGATGCAGTGCCCCGCGGGCCTTGGCGTCAGCCTCCGGGTCGGCGGCGAGTGGCCGGACCGGGACGGACTCGGGGTCGTGCTGCTGGCTGCCGGTGCCTTTGCGAATGCAGTGCTCGGTGCCGCCGAACTCCAACGCGACCCACGGCCGGAAGACGAGAAGGTCAAAGAGCTGGTCGGAGGCGGCACGACGTGCGGACGGTCCGTTGGTGACCTGACCGTGTGCGGTGACCGAGAGGAAGGCCGAGGAGACTTCGTTGGTCCAGCGGCTGGCCTGGCCGATCGTGGCATCGGGCTTGGCGACGACCGCCAGCGCCAGCAGGCAGAAGATCAAGGACATGCTCAACGCCGAGACCGTCTCGGCGTAGCGACGCTGCACGAGGCGCGCGCCACATCGCCCAGCAGCCGGCGAGGACAACTGCGACCTCCATCCACGGCTGGCCGAGGGTGTTGGCATACAGGTTGTGGATCGCGTCGCCGACCGGCGCCAGCGCACCGGCGCCGGCGGTGTTCGGCGAGCCGTTGAGCAGGTCGACCGAGAACGCCAGCGCGAACAACTGGATCACGGCGTTGGCGGCAAACGCGGTGATCTGCCAAAGCAGGTTGGCGAGGAAGAACGCGATCATCGACGGGACGCCGGAGGCATCCACGCCGCCGGTCAGCGACGCTTTGACCGCGCTGAAGTGCGAGTCCAGGACGTAGTTGCCCAGCGGGTAGCGATCAACCGACGGGCTGACCTGGCCGCCTGGTCCGAGGTTGGCGTACAGGTCGCTAGCGGCGCTGGCCAACGGCGCCAGCAACGCGAGCACGGCAACGGCGACCAGCGCCGCCACCAGGATTCGGCGCGGGGTCATGCGACGACCTCGGCGACGGGCGGGGCGGTGTTCAGGGCGGCCAGCAGGTCGGGGTCGGGGCAGTCGACCTGGATCTCGGCGACGCGGCCGTGCAGGTCACGCATGACACAGCGCCCGGCGACCGCGCTGCGCAGCCGCGCCACCCGCGCCGCGGTCGGTGCCACGCCGACCAGCCGCAGCGCCTGCTCAGCCTCAGCGTCTGAGTCCTGGCCGAAGACGAACCACGTACGGACGAGATCGCGGACGCCGGTCATGTCACCGAGGAGCTGGGTGACGAGCAGGACGGTGGCGTTGTAGCTGCGCGCGAGCCGCACCAGCCGGTTGATGACGGCCCGCCCCTGCGCGGAGGCCAGTAGGAACCACGCCTCGTCCAGGAGCACGACCTTGTGCTGGGTGCGGTCGTCGGAGACCAGCCGTAGCGCGAGTGCGGCGACCAGGGCGAGCGTGGCGACCGAGATTCGCTCGGCGCGTGTGTAGGTCTCACGCGCGACGCCGGGCTCGGGCAGCGTCAAGCCTGGGGTGCGGATCGTGGTCAGCGGTCGGCCGGTGTGGGCGATGTCGGTGGAGCCGTCGCCGAAGCCCAGGCGGGCGAGGCCGACGTCGGCCAGGACGTCGAGGGCGTCGGCGACCTCGGGTGCGACGCCGTCGAGGTCGCGGAGTCGGTCGATGACCGCGCGGGTGCTGCGTCCGCCGGCCTGGGCGACGTCGCGCACGGCGCGGGCGATGGCGTGCTCCCACGAGGCCGGCGGGTCGCGGAGCAGCTCGAGCAGGTAGGAGACGGTCAGCTCCTCGCGCAGCTCGCCGAGGCCGATCGCCATCGGGTCAAGGCGACCCTGCTGCTCGGCGGCCCCGGTGAGTTCCAGGACGTCGACCTGCTCGGCCAAGGCGGGGATGTTGGTCCAGCCGTGGTCGGGCTTGGGATCGAAGTCCACGACACGGCTGCCGCGGGCGAGCGCGCCGTGGGCGATCAGCTGCGCGCCGACGGTCTTGCCCGAGCCCAGCGTGCCGGCCAGCAAGACGGCGCTGGCCTTGGACCCGCGCGACGGCGCTGTGGCGTCATAGAGGACAGGGACGCGCAGGCCGTCGGCCGTATGGCCCAGGTACAGGCCGTCGGGGTCGCCGATCAGCGTCGTGGCCGTGGGGACCATCGCGCCGAACTGCTGGGCGGTGACCTGCTGGACGTACTCGCCGACGCGACCGCCGTCGACGCGCGGCAGGTGATCGAGGAAGAGGCGCTCCTGCAGACCGCGTGGACGGTGCAAGACAACATCGCCGTAGGCGGCACGCAGCCGCTCGACGCGGCGCTCGAGCTCTGCCCGATCGGCTGCGCCGACCGCCAAGGAGATCGAGGCGTACAACATCGGTGGGCGGGCGCCCGACTGCAGCACCTGTTCGTACTCGCGGGCCAGGGTGCGGTCGTCGTCGGCCTGCCACGCCGGCCCGTGGGTGGACTCCAGTTGGTCGCGGTAGGTCTGCTCGGCGTCCACGATGCGCTTGCGCACCTGGCCGAGCGCCTCACGGTTGCCCAACCACCGCACATGCATCACCGCGTCGACCCCGAAGCCCAGCCCATCCAGTGGCGCGTGCAGCAGCTCGGCTGCCGGGCCGGGGAAGACCGGAGCCTCAGCCAGCGCACCGAGGCAGAGCATCACCTGGAAGCCGTCGTGCTCGTCGCCCTCCAGATGCAGGCTCGGCGGGTGCGCCGGGTCTTCACTGAGCACGACGGCCGGCAGCCGCCACAGGTCCCAGCCCAGCGGCTTGTACACCGCCTCGTTGGATGCAGGGTCGATGAGCAGCGCGTCGGGCGCCCACAACGGTTCGGTCCTCGGCTCGGCGACGCCCCGCAGCGGGGCGCGACCCAGCAGCCACTCAAGCTCGCGCGTGTATGCGCGGCGCAGTGCAATAGCTCCGGTCAGGCGCTCGTGCAGGCGCAGCTCGGCTTCGGCCAACGTCGCCAACCGGCCCGCATCGATCGCCATGCCCGCCTGCCGGCCCAGCAACTCGCTCGCGCGGTCACGGAGGCGATCGACACCCGCCAGCAGCGCCCCACCGAAGCGCGCCGGCGAGCCCGCATGGAGACCGACGCCGAGGTAGACCTCGGCGGTGCGTCCGGGCGCGGCGCTCATCGCGGCGCGATGTGCGGCCATCAACTCGCCCCACCCCGCCCTCCGGGCGCCGGGTAGCTTGGTCGTGGTCTGCTCGTAGTTGTCGGGGTCGTTGGTGCGGTAGACGCGCCAGAGCGAGAAGTCGGCTTGCGCGACCTGCGCGAGACGTTCCAGGCGACGCTGCAGCGTCCACTTGTCGCCGTCGCTGAGCAGCGGATAGGCAACCGGTGAAAGCCGGTAGAGCGCCATCGCCTCGTCTCCGGGACCGATCAGGAGATTGGCTCGCGCATAGCGCAGACCAGCGTCACGAGCCGCGGTCATGGGCAGACCTCGACCCGGTCGCCCGCGGCAACGTCGAGCGTGTCAACCATGACGCCGCGCCGCTTGGGCTCGGCGGCGACCGGCACCAGGCGCGCAGCACGCCAGCGGCGGCGGACGATCAGCACGGGCTCGGCCAGCTCGAGGTGGCATGGCCCCGTGATCCGGCCCCGGCCAAGCGTCGCGCGGTGGGTATCGGCGGCGACCGCTACACAGAGCGCGAGTCGCCGCGGCCGGCCCGCGGCCGGCAGCGCCGCACCGAGGCGCCGCCGGCCGGCGATCCGCAACCGTCCCAGCGAGAGCAGGTGACGATGCACGCTGCGCCCGTCGGGAGAGATCTGCGTCAGCGCGGTCGCCGCCACTGCGGGCAGCACGACCAGCCGCAACGGCCAATCAACAACACCAACAATCAGACCGACCGCCACGAGCACGACCGCCGTGCCCGCGGCCAGCAGGACACCTTCGCGTCGGCGGCCGAGCCGAGCGGCTGACACGTAGACGATCGCCGCGCCGGCGCCGATGACCAGCGGGGGGCGACCGGCGAGCACCAGCGCGCCGAACAGGACCGTGCAGGCGTAGGCCAGCCACCGCAGCGGCACGCCGCCGGGCACGGGGATGGTCTTGCCGTCGATCGCGTAGATGCGCCGGTCGGGTGAGAACAGGCGCTGATAGCTGCGCACGACCGTGCGCCGCTCGCTCATGGAGATCAGCCCTGGCCGTTAGAGGATCTGGTTGCCGATCGAGCGCGCAGCGCTCGCGACCTGATCGGGGCTGAAGACCAGCCACGCTACGACGACCGCGGCCAGCAAGAACGTTGCCAACTCGCCGTAGCGGCGGTTGAGCAAGAACATCAAGCTCACGACCGCGATCACCCCGCCGTACAGCTCCCCGGCGTAGTGGCGCATCAACTTGCTCAGGTTGGCCCCGACGTCGTTACCCGTCGCCGCTAACGCAGCGGACGGGCAAAGCAGCGCAACGGCCAGCGCCCCAACGAGCGCGACCGCGACCAGGCGCCTCACCGGCATGCCGGGGACTCCTCGGCCTCGCCACAGTCCGGCGCCGAGTCCTCAATGGCGCGGAGGCGTAGGCGATAGGCCAGTTGCTCGACCAACCAGAGGCTCGGCCAGTCGGCCAGCTCGTAGGTTGGGCGTCCGCCGTCATCGACGCGACGCACCACACCGGCGCGATAGAGGACGCTCAGATGAGCGCGGACCGCGCCGACCTGCTCGCCCAACTCCGTGGCGAGATGGTCGGCGGTGGCCTGGCGCCCGTCGAGGGCGCGCATGATGCGCAACCGCATCGGGTGGCCGAGCGTGCGCAGCCGTGTCGCGACGACGTCGGTGCCCAACTCGGAGAGGTGGGTAGGTGAGGCGGCGGGATGACGCCGCGTGTGGCGAGGCAGACGGGTGCCGACCTCGCGCTGGTGCTTCCTGGGAGAAGTGCTCATACAACTCTTCCCTGGCGCCAGACCCCGACCTGTTAGACAAGATGTCCTGACAAGGACATCTTGTTGCACTTCTTATAGGTCTCGATATCGCCAGTAGATGCCGGCGAAGCCTGCGAGCAGTCCAAGGAAGCCGCCCGTCAGGGCGCCAGCCGTCGAGACGCCGAGCTGACGTCCGGCGAAATCGCCGCCGAAGGCGAACAGCACGATCACAACGATGAGGGTCAAGCCGGCACCGGAAGCGTCCGCCGCGCGGCGGCGCTTGGGCTGCTCGCGCTGCGGCGGGCGCGGTGCTGCAACGTGTATGCGTTCGTCGTCAGGTTGCCTGATCCCGGCCATCGGATCAGCAGACGACGATCAGGTGAAACGAGCGATCGACCGGACTCCCGGCGGCGTCGTAGATCTGGACGCCGACCTTGCCGCCGTCATTGCGCACGGTGGCGTGGCCGGGCGGTTGGTCGCTTGGGTCGATGCCGCCGAGGGTCGCCGTGTAGGCGCAGCCCAAGACGTCGCGGGCAAAGCTCACGGTGTAGGCGCCCGACCCGACCGCCGCGTGAGCGCTGCTGGTCGCGTTGCCGCGCACGAGCTGGCCGGCGCCGCTGACCGTCGCAAAGAAGCCCGCCGCAGGTGTCCCACTTGCCCCAGCGGGACCCAATGGCCCCGGCGGTCCCAACGGTCCGCGCAGACTCTGTGCCGTCGTCCCGGCCAGGTCGGCCTTGTGGACTGCGCCGTAGGCGATCTCGCTCGACCTCACCGCACCGACACGCATCTGTGCAGCGCCCACGCTGCCATGCGGCAGCTTGGTTGCCGCGTAGGAGGTCCCGCCGAGCGCGACGAACAGCGCGAGGGTGGAGGCGACGTTGGCATAGGTCAGGCGCGGGCGACGCATGTCGTCGTGGGGTCAGCAGGCGACGATCAGGTGAAACCCGCGATCGGCGGGGTTGCCGGCGGCGTCGTAGGTCTGGATGCCCACTTGACCGCCGCCCGCGTCGTTGACGGTCGCTGAGCCGGCTGGCTGGGTGGCCTGGTCGGTTCCGCCGAGGGTCGCCGTGTAGGTGCAGTCCGAGACGTTGCGGCTGAAGCTGACGACGTACTTGCCCGATCCGCCGACGGTGAGACGGCCGCCGGTTGCGTTGCCGTGGATGAACTGGCCGGCCGGCCCGACCGTCTCGAAGTAGCTCACCGCTGCTGCTCCGGGTGCGCCGGCCGGACCCGTCGGACCTGGGGGACCTTGGGCGCCGCGGAGGCTCTTGGTCGTGGTCATGGCGATGTCGGCGAGGTGGACGGCGCCGTTCTTGATCTCGCTGGAGCCGACGGCGCTGCTGCGGATCTGCGAAGCACCGACGCTGTTGTGCGGGAGGGTCGCGGCGGCGTAGGAGGTTCCACCGATGGCGATGAACAGCGCGAGGCTGGAGACGACGTTGGCGTAGCTCAAGCGCGGACGGGACATGGTGTACTCCTGGATCGAGTGGTAGGCGTTGGTCTATCGGCCATGAACGAGGATGGTCGTGGTCGTGGTGTGCCCGGTTGCGAAGGGATAGCCGGCCTGGGATGGGATGCGAGCTCGGAATCGGTAGCGGGCCGATCCGTAGGTGCCGGTGAACTTATAGACGTAGGTCCAGCCGCCGTTGGCCTTGGCGTGTGGGTTGGCGAAGGTCTGCCAGCGACCGTGGACGCGGACCTGCAACTGCACCAACTTGCCGCTCGGTACGTGCCCGCCGCGCAGCGTGCCGGAGAACCGCACGGCATGGCCGGTCCGAACGCTGTGGCGACTGACATGCAGCGTCGATGAGGCATCGACGCTCAGATGCACGTCGGATTGAGAGGGCCGGACGGTCGGGGTGCCCTCGTAGCGGATCCGGATGGTGCGCGAGGCTCCACGCCGGGCCGTTCGGAAGCGGTAATTGCCTCTGCTGTTGGTGGTGACGGTGCGGACTGGCTGCCAGCTCGCGCCCGGCAGATCGAGCAGCTCGGAGACCGCTACGGGAGACTTGGCCATCGGCTTGTTGTCCTTGTCGGCCAGCCGTCCCTGCAGACGACTGCGATGCCCGTAGCGGACCCTGATCCGCGTCGCCAGGTATCGCACGCGCCGCCCATGACGGCGATGGGACTGCAGATGCCCGGCGAGGATCCGCGTCGGAGAGCGCACGGGCAAGGTGACGGTCATCGGCGTGCCGTCGGCCAGCGTGGTGGTGCTGCGCTCATTGCCGGCCTGATCGACGGCGTGGCCGCGCAGCTCGTAGGCGCCATCGGCCATCGTCTCGTCGGGCAGCGTCGCGACGAGCCGCCCACCTTCCAGGCGGGCCGGAACGCTGGTCCAGTCCGTTGCAGCCTGGGCCTTGAAGTCGATTGCGCCCGATGCCACCCCGCTGGTGGCATCGGATGCCTGCACGACGACGCGGGTCGGGTCGGCAGGGTCGATCGGAGAGAAGACCGCCGTCGGCGCCTGGCTGTCGACGCGGAGATGCAGGACGGGTCCTGCGTTGTTGATGGTGTTGTTGCCAGCGGCGTCGCGGAGCCACGTCTTCAGGGTCCAATCACCTTCCTTCGGCACCGCGAGTCCGGTGATGGCGGCGACGTTGCTCCCGTCCTTCTGCCCTGCGACGCAGGCGCCCGTGCCGGCGGCCGGGCAGAGCTGCCACTGCACCCCACTGAGCGGGGCAGCCGCCTGCGTCGGATTGATCCAGTGCAAGTTGAAGGAGTTTGGCGACCGCCAGCCTTCGCCACCGTCCAGCGTGAGTCCTTGCGGTGGCCCTGGAGGCGAGCTGTCAAACAATGCATTGCGAGACACGGAGTTGACGTTGCCCGCCGAGTCGATCGCCTGGACGGTGAGCTTGTGCGCCCCATCCGGCCAACCCGCCGTCACGAAGGACAGGGAGTCGGCACTGTTCGGGCACGGGACCACCAGCGTGGCGTCGCACGGGTGGTTGTTGGCAATCGCGACCCTGTCATCGACGAGCAGCGCCGTCTGCCGAACCCCGGCGTTGTCAGCGACGTCGGCGACCAGCGCCGGAGATCCGCTCTTCCATCCGTCGGTCCACAGCGCCCCTGAAACGGAGTTGATCGCCGGGGCGGAATCATCCTGCAGGCGCACGGAGGCCGAGATCAGGCGCGCTCGCGCGGAGAGGTAGTTGTGCGCCGGATCACTGCCCGACAAGGGGCATCCGCTGGTGGCACAGTAGGCATCGATGTAGATCACCTGGCTGCCGCCGGGCACATCGATCCACTCGCCGGCGTTGGAGATCGTGCAGCCGGGAGGCCCGCCGATCGGGCATCCGCGCAGGACCACCGAGCCGGTCGAGAGTGCGGCCTCCCACTGCGGATCGTCGCGGAAGAAGTCATAGGCAGCGCTGAGCCCGACGATCGTCGTGCCGGGAGCAGCGGTGAACTTCATCTGCGCCACCACGTTGCCGCTTGCAGCCGAGTTGGCCTCCACGACGTTACGGGCGATCATGCCGCGCGCCGAATCGCCGCCGGTCGGGCACAGGGTGTACGCCGTCACCGCCAGCGAGTTGCCGATCACCGGTGCCCAGGAGTTGTTGGCCCCACCTGCGGCGTCGCACGCCACGACGTCATAGGACCCGGCCCGAGCGACCGAGCCACAGAGCATGAGGACCGCTGCGAGCGCCGTGACGAGGAGCTGCGCGCTACGGGCCGCCAAAGAACTCGCCTCCTCCGGGCTTCGATCCGCTCGAGCCACTCGATGACGATGACGATGACGTCGTCGGTGCGGCCTGCCCGTTGCCGGCCGGTGGCGAAGATGCCGTCGTGTTGGGCGTTGAGGACTGGCTCGCTGTGTTGGTCGAGCTGGTCGTTGAACGTGCCCGATGGCGCTTGGCCGGTGTCGACTTCCTGGTGGTCTTAGCTGCCTTGCTCTGGGCGCTTTGGCTGGAGGGCAGCGCGGGCCGGCGCATGCCCGCCGCAGGTGTGAGGACAGCGGCTGGCGGGGCGATCTGTTCATGGAGACGCGGTTGCTCGTGGCGCTCGGCCAGCCATGCCGACGCGCCCACCCCGGTCCCGAGGACGCCGACGACAACTGCGAGCGCCTTTGCGGCCCCGGCCTGTCCGAGCAAGCCGGACGCTCCCCCTCCAGAGCCGAGAACCGCGGCCTTGGCGCCCGAGCGCTTGACCAGCACCTTGGCTCCGAAGATGAACGGCAGCGGGGACAGCAGCCCGAAGGCGTCGCGGCCGAAGACGCGCTGCTCGCGCTGCAGGGCCTGGCACGCCTGGCAGTGGCGTAGATGGCGCCGCGCCTCGCGCTTCTCGGCCCCCGTCAGCTCACCGGCGAGATAAGCCGCAAGCCGAGCGCGTTCCTCCTCTTCGAGTTCGATGCCCGCGGCATGGCGAACCACGGAGTAGAAGATCTTGCGGGCGCTGAACAGCGTCTGCCGCAACGCCTCGAAGCTGAGCCCGAGCTTGTCGGCAAGTTGATGCTGGTCCTGCTCGAGGTAGTCGGCGGCGATCAGGATCACCGCTTCGCGCTCGCTCAGTGCCCGCAGCCCGGCCAGCAACACGGCGCGGTTGAGCATCGCGCGCGCGTCGGAGTCGCGCTGATCGGCTGCGAGATCGCGGGCCATCGTGCCCAAGACGGCCGCCGTGAGCTCGCGCTCGGCCATCGACTGCACGTCGCTAGAATCGCGCAGCGCCCCGAAGTCGAAGGTCACGATTCGCGGGCGCTCACCTCGGTGGTCGCGCCGGCCGTGCTCGGAGCGCAGCGCCTCGCCAGCCGCGTCGCGCAAGCAGCGATAGAGGCGCCGGTCCCGCTCCAGATCGCCCGCTTGCCGTAGCTCGGGCCACTCGGCGTGGATTCGCAGGAGCCCTTCCTGCAACGTGTCCTCGATCGCGACGCGGCCTCCGCGTCCCTCGACCTCGTGGCCGAGGACGGTGTGTAGATAGCGCTGGAACTCCTCGGCGTGCAGCCTGACGAACTCCTCGTAGGAGACGCCGCCGGAGTCAAGAGCTGTCGCTGCCACCGTTAACCTTCCCTGGCGCGACCACCCGATCTGTTAGACGGAATGTCCGATCAGAGACACCCCTGGGTCGCTCACACCATCTGCTCAGCGCTTTATACCCCGCTCCGGTCCGTAGCGATCCCACCAGGAAACGGACTTCGCTCGTCCCCGCGCGCCGCACGCGAGGCCGTGCTCTGCGAGGGCGACGGACAGCCCGCTAGGGCTGATACGGCGGGGCGACGCCCCAGCCCCAGCGCGGGACCGGCGCCCGCTCGACCACTTCGGCGCCGGGCTGGGAGTTGTGCTGGGCCAGCCGGCTGCCCCATTCCGCGTAGCCGATCACGGCGGCCCGGAACTCTGGGTCAGCGGGTAGGCCCGCGTCATCGGCCGCTTGGCTGAGCAGCGTCACGAACCGTAGGCGCTGCTCAGCGGTGATCGCCAGGCCGCGGTGGCGGGAGAGCATGTGCTCGTAGCCGCCGTGGTGCTCGGTGTAGTCCTCGACGCCGCCCATGACCTCGACCCACCATGCCGCGGCGTGTGCACGGTGCTCCTCGGAGACCGTGCCGCCGAACAACGGAGCGATCGTCGGCTCCTGCTCGACCAAGTCATAGAACACGTCCAGCCAACGCCGGAACGCCTCCGGGCCGCCGCCCCATTCGAGAATCGTCGGAACCGCGTCGGAATCTTCTGCAGCACCCATCCGCGACGACGCTACCTCACGGCACATGGCCCCAGACTAGGGCGGCGTGCGCAGGGCGCGGCTCGGGCGACCGGTGCAGAGACGTCTCGATGTAGCGGGCCGCGACCGCGCAGGCGATAATCCCAAGCAAGCGACGCAAGGCCAGCTCGGGAAGACGGCGTTGGAGCCTCGCGCCGAGGTAGGTGCCGGCGAAGCCACCCGCGCCGAGGAAGGCACCCAGCGCCCAATCAGGCGCGATCGTGCCGCCGTGGGTGACCTGTAGGACTTGGTAGGTGGCAATGCCCGCCACCGACGTCAGGAACGTCGACGTCAAGGTCGCCGGGGCGACCTCGTAAGCCGAGAAGCCCATTGCAAGCAGGATCGGTGCCAGCAGCGAGCCGCCGCCGATGCCGTAGACGCCGCCAAGCGTGCCGACGATCAGCGCGATGCCCCAGATCCATCGCCCTGCCGCACGGGTAGGCGGCCCCTGACGCAGTCGCGGGAGCCTCTGCCCCGACAGCGCCAACCAGAGCCCAAGCGGCAACAGGACTCCAGCTGCGATGAGGGTAAACGTCCGGGCGCCCGACAGCAGTTCGACGCGGATCATCGCGCCAGCCACCACGCCGGGCAGCGTCCCCGCGACCAGCACCCAGGTCAAGGAGTTCAACAAGCGTCGCTCGTGCCAGAACCGCAGCAGCCCGCCCGGGACGGCCGCGACGTTGACAACAGGTTGGTCGGTGTGACCGCCGGGCTGGGTACGTGCAGCACGCTGAGCTGGACCGGCAGCAGCAGCACCGCGCCCGAGACGCCCGCGGGCGTGGTGATGAGCGCGAGCAGGAAGGCGCACAGTGCGCCGATCGGCCATTCCCAGGGCACGCGCGCACTCTACGCGGGCCGGCCGAACCGGAAGACGCGGGGCCTATCCGCCGATGGCGCCCTTGGGCACCTTGACCCGTCCGCGCGCGATGTCCACCAGGAGCGCGAGCGTGCGCCACGCGCCGAGCGCGCGCGGGAGGGCGAGCGTGTCGGAGATCGCGTGGTCCTCGATGATCCGCCCGTCACGAATGTGGCTGATGACGATGCCGTGCAGCACGACTTCGCGGCCGCGCGGAGCTCGGCCTCGGTCTCGCATCCGGCGAGCGTGCCCGCGACCTCGAGCACGGCAAGAAGGTCCGACTCGCTCACGTGCGCTGCCCCGCCCATCGCGGGATCGTAGCTCCCGTCCGCGCGGCCGTCGATCAGGGCCCGAGGCAGAGGACGTAGGCCACCGGCGTGCGCGGCGCGGTCCCGCCGTTGAACAGGCTGACGCGCCAGCGGACGATCGGGCGCTCGTCGCCGACGGGGATCGAGTCCACCATCTTGTCGTTGGACACCGCCGGTCCGGCGAAGCCGCCGCCACCGCCGGTGGCCCGCTGGCCCGGGTCGCACGAGGCGCTGACCGCGCCTACCGCGCCCGGGGGGACGGGATCGCCGCTGGTCTGGTGCAGCGTGCTGGTGGCGGCCGTGCGGGCGCCGGCGGCCAGGTCCTTGGACTGGATCGATCCGTCGAGCACACCGCGGCTGCTCACCGCGCCGGCGTGCAGCTTGCCCGCCGTGACGGCCGCGTCCCGAATCTGCAGGTTGCCGACCGCGCCGTTGCGGAGCTGCTTCTGACCCACGCTCTTTGCCGGCAGCTGCGTGGCTGCGTAGCCGGTGCCACCGAGGGCGACCGTGAGCGCGAGCAGCGCGACGGCCATGGACGGAGAAGGGACACGGGACATGATGCCCCCTGGTCTACCCGTGGCGCTGCTGCGCCAACGGCACAATCACCAGCGGCTGGGATGCAACACGCCGCGCAGCCTGGGCTCGATCAGCCGGACGATCGGGCTGTTGTCGTGCTTGCCAACCAGTGACAGCGCGCGTCGCGCCGCTCGAGTTCGTGCCTCCAGCGGCGCCATCCTGCTCGCCGGTCCTCTCAACCGGTGTGCACCACGATCCCGCGGCGCGCGCTCTCCACCCCGCCGGTGACCCCGGAGAACATGATCCGTGCAAGCAGGTAGACGTCGAGCGAGGAGTGGACCGCCTCGGTCGTCGGATCGACCTCCGCTGGCAGCGTCACCGAGAACGGCACGATCGTCGTCTCGCCATGCGTAAGTCGGAGGCCCTCGGCGACCTTGCTCGGAGGTCGGGTCTGCGACTCGGTATCGCTGCCCGGGGTGCGCTCGAGCGGGTGCGAGGTGAAGACCGTCATGAAGTAGATGGCCAGCTCGCCAGTCCGCGTGACGGGCTCGCGCGGCGTCATCGCGATCGTGCCCGCCACGAGATCGCCCGGCCGATAGCACGTGCGCTCGGTCGAGATGTCCCACTCGATCGTGTTGAACATGGCGCGCGTGCCCTGGATGAGCGGCAGCTCGGCCGGCGCCGGATCGGGCGCCGGGACCAGCACCTCGAAGGCCGTTTTGGCCGCGACGTCGCGGCCCCTGCGGACCACCCGCAGCCGCGCCTCCCAGCGCACCGTGCTGCGCGACGAGGCCGGCGCCCACGACGGGACACGCAACCTGACTTCGTGTTCACCGGCCCGCAACATCTCGCCGACGACAGGCAGCTCCTGGTCAACGGCGCTGACCCAGTCCGACGTCCTGCGCTCGGCGCCATGGTCGGTGCCGACCTGGCCCATCGTCACCAGCGAGGTGTCGTCGAAGTTCGCGGCCGCGTCGTGACGGCCGGCCCAGCGGTACTGATAGGTGTTGACGTAGCCGAGCTCGACGACGGCGGCCTCGACCTCGTCGAGCTCCTCGCTGAGGGTCACCGTCACCCGGACCTCCTCCGGCGCCCGGACGGTGTGCGGGTGGACGACGAGCGTGGCCGGCGAGGAACGGCCCGGGAGGAGCCGCGAGAGCTTCATCGGGCCTTGCGCGCCTTGAGCTCCTCCTGGAAGGCGGCGTACTCCTCGGGGTTCTTGCGCTTGTGGCGCGCACGGACAGGCCAGAACAACACCATCAACAACGCCTCGCACGCCTTCCCCACGAGCCAGACCGGCCATGCGATCAGCACCACGAAGAGCCAGGCCGGGTAGATCAAGATCAAGCAGAACTGCAGGAACTGCTTGACGCCGGCAGGGTAGCCGTCGGCCTGCGAGAGCAGGAATTTGGGGTTGGCCGCGGCGCCCAGCCGCCCGGCCCAGGTCCCGGCCTCGGCGACCTTGCGCTCCGGCTCGCTGGCGTCGGAGCCACGCTCGGCCCTCGTGGCACCGCGTTGAGGAGGAGGCGGCTCGTCGATCGGCATAGCCACGCATTCTGACGACCGAAGCGCCAGTGCGCACTGAGTGTCCGACTCGGCGGCTCGGCACCCGTGGCGGCGCATGACCGCGACGACGAGCCCTGACGACCGATCTTCGCTCCTCGACACGGGTGGCGAGGTCGACGGGCAGCCGGTGGTCGTCGCTCTCAGCGGTCCCGCACGCGGCGCGCGAAGCCGGTGTGGATTGCCTGCCGAATCGCTAGGACGTTGGCCGCCTTGCTGACGTGATGGTTGGCACCCTCCGCACGCAAGTTCGTGCCTGGTGCGCTCCTAGGTGCGCGGCCAAACGACCCGGAGGTTGGTACTGCGCACGCGGCGGGTAGCTCCGCGCCGAGCGACGGCGGCGTCGAGTCCGACGACATCGCGCTTGTTCGAATCTCCTGGCTGGAATCGCGCGGTCGTTCCTTGCGTGTGGCCGCCGGTCTCAGACGGGCCAGCTCTCCCGCGAGCATGCTCCCGACCCTGAGGCATCTATATGCGGACGCACGCCTCGAAGGCATCCAAGGGGTTCCTATCGCGAGGGTGGCTGGAGCGTCCGCAGCCACGCGTCGATCGCCGCGAAGTCGCGGTCGCTGACCGCACGGGCCGGGAACAGGCCGTGGCCGTGGACGCGGCGGAAGTCGCCGACCTCACGGCCACCGGCCAGGCTCGGCCCGCGCAACCCCTGGGCCAGATCGCCGTGGCAGCGCGCGCAGGCCAGGCCCTGCCCCGAGAACGCCATCCGTCCCGCCGCGACCTGATCGGTCCCTTTGGCCAGCGCAGCGTCGAGCCGTGCGACGCCTGCCGCGGTCTGGGCCATCTGCCCGCCGTCGTAGACGCCGACGCCGTCGTCGTAGGTCATCCGCCCGCCGAGATAGCCCTGGACGGCCGCGCCGGCGACGATCAGCACCGCCAGCGCGGGCACGACTTTCGGGCGGTGCGTCGGTCCGTCGCGGCGCCGCGCGCGGTACCAGTCGCCTGCCGCGGCGACGGCGAGCACCGCGACCGCGATGCCCAACCAGAAATGCGCGTTGCCGACCCGGAAGTGCTGACCGCGCAGCGTCGCCTGGGCCTGGCCCCAGACCAGCAGCCCGGTCACGCCGGCGGCGGCGATCCCGACCAGCGCGGCACCCAGCGCCCACGGCTCGGCGCCCGCCACCGCCGGGCCGCCGCGCCCGGCGCGGCGCAGGAAGTGCAGGATCGCGAACAGCGGGATCGCGACAACGGCCAGATGGGTCGCCGCGCCGTGCAACTCGGAGAGGTGGGGCATCGCGCGCCGGACCGTAGGCCCGCGCACCTGACGCCCACCTGAACGACGCGTGCCGTCCGGCTAGGCGGGCTGCGAGACCGGCTCGGGCGGTGCCTCGGCGCGTCGAGCCGGCTGCTCGCCGCGAGCCAGCGGCGCTTTGACCTTCATCCGCTCGGCCGCGTAGTAGGAGCCGATCACGAACACCGCGGCCAGAACCTGGGCGCCCAGCGTCTCCCACGTGGAGTACATCTCAAACCACGAGCCCATCCACTGCGGCACGGTGAACGGCGTCTCATGGCGCGGCAGCCAGCCGAGGTCCTGGAAGCTCAGCGCGGTCCCGCCGATCATCACCACCAACACGACGCCGATCAGCACCCCGGTGGCGATCAGCATCTTCTTGTAGGGCAACTTGCGCTGGGCGACGAACGTCACGACACCCACGGCGGCGGTCGCCGCCAACCCGATCACCACGCCCTCCAGCACCACGCCGCTGCCGGACTTCAGCTCGAGGTTCTGCAGGAACAGCACGACTTCGAAGCCCTCGCGGTAGACGCTGGTAAACCCGAGCGCCACGAGACCGAACGTCGCGCTGAGGCCAACCTCCATCCCCAGCAGCTTGCGCCGCTGGCGGTGGTGCTTGGCGATCCACCCGGTCCAGTAGACCTTGTGGACAAACCAGTTCAACACCACCAACAACACCACGATCGCGATAAACCCCGTGATCGCCTCCAATCGCGGCCCCAGCGGCGAGGCCACGTCCAGCAGCGCCTGCACGACGAACCACGTCACGACCGCCGCGCCAAACGACACCGCCGCGCCCGCGATCACCGGCCGCTTGCGATGCGCGTTGGCGCCGACGAACGACGCCGTGATCGCCGCGAAGATCAGCACCGCCTCCAACCCCTCGCGGAACACGATCATGGAGGCGTTGAAGACGACCGTGCCACGCGACTCAGGCGCACTGACCTCGGTCGGATCGACGGGCCCGGTCTTGGCCGTGGCCATCAGGTAGACGGCACCCGCCAGCAACGCCAGCGCCCCGACCCAGAAGGCCAGGCGCCGATGGTTGGAGCGGGAGGTCCCGACAGCAGCGGTCTGCATCGACCGCAACGTAGCACCGTCGTGTTCGGCTGCCCTAACTCCTCGCGCCCGGCGGTCAGGTTGCCGTCAGGTTCGCGGCGAGAGGACACGTTCATCGAGCCCACAGGGAAGCTGCCCAGCGTTGAGAACATGCGGCGCCGCTCAGGATGGCGCGACCAACCTGACGACGTGAGCCCGCCGGACCGACGTCCGGCGTCAGCCGGCCGTGGTCGCCGGATGGCGCGCGTCCTCGATCACGGTCACCGGGACGTGCAGGTGCGCGAGCCGGTGCGGCAGGTCGAGGTGCAAGCGCCGGGTGAGCCCGCCGTGCTGGGCCATCGCCACCATGATCTCGTCGAAGCGGTCCTCGCGAAGGCTCTGCTCGATCGCATCCATGGGGTCGTGCGCCACCGCGACGAACCCCTCGGCCTGCACGCCGCAGGAAGCCTCGACGATCGGCAGCGTCCGTGCCAGCGCATCCCTGGCTTCTGCGGCCTTCACGTGGCGCTCGGGGTGCAGCGGATGCCATTCCGCCGCCGCAGGGTTGGGCACGATGACGCGCAACCCAACAGGCCCGAAGGCAGTGCGGGCGCACAGCGCGTCCAGCACCGCGGGGGTGGGCTCGACGTGGTCCGTGACCAGCAGGACCAGCGTGAGGTTGGAGGACATCTTGAACCTCCTGATGTGACCCGTCGGAGCGGCGGGCCACTTCCTCACCCGCCGACGACGGACTGATGCTCAGAGGATCCCACCGCCGCCCTCCGTTGTCGAGGGACGCACGATGCTTCACACGACCTGAACCACATACCAACGTCGCGTTCACGTCCGCGTTCAGGCAGCGGTCAGGCACCAGCGCGCATCGTGGACGGCACCGCCCATGTCCTCGCACATCGTCCTCGCCTCGATCACCACGACGCTGACCGGCTTCGTCGGGCGCCACGGCGCGTACGCCATCTTCATCATCATGGCCGTCGACGCCGTGCTCCCGGTCGGCGGCGAGCTGACGATGCTGTACGCCGGTGCGCTGGCCGCGGGCGCGATCTCCTCCCACCATCCCGTCCTGTTTGGCCACAGCCTGCACACCGGGCTGGAGAGCTACCTCGTGCTCGCGCTGGCGGGCACGCTCGGCTACCTGCTCGGCGCGTTGATCGGCTGGGCCATCGGCCGCTGGGGCGGGCGGCCGCTGCTCGAGCGCCATGGTCGCTGGCTGCACCTGAACGCGACCAACCTGTCCCGCGCCGAGCGGTGGTTCGACCGCCACGGGCGCGCCGCCGTCTTCCTTGGCCGCATCACGCCGCTGGTCCGCTCGTTCATCTCGATCCCCGCCGGCGTCTTTGAGACCCCGCTGGTCCCATACACGCTCCTGACCCTCGCCGGCTCGGCGCTCTGGTGCTTCGCGTTGGCCGGCGCCGGCTGGGCCCTGGGCGACAACTACGACAAGGTCCACCACGCGTTCACGGGTGTCGAGGTGCTCGTCGTGGCCGGGATCGTCTTCGGGCTCGGGTACGTCGTCTACCGGCGACGGCGGTCGCGCGCGCCGGCTCGCGGCTGACGGCGATGGGCGGATCCGCAGGCATCTGCGAAGACGACGAGGTCCTGCGCCAGACGATGCAGCGTGCGCTGGAGCAGGCCGACTTCACCGTGCGGGCAACCGCGACGGGCGCGGCTGCGCTGGCGGCGTTCACCGACGACCCGCCGGACGTCCTGATCCTCGACATCGGGCTGCCCGACGCTGACGGGCGCGACGTCTGCCGGTCGCTGCGAGCGCGCGGCGTCGACGCGCCGGTGCTGTTCCTCGCGGCCCACGATGCGACCGCGGAGCGGATCGCGGCCGCCGACGCCGGCGGTGACGACTACCTCGCCAAGCCCTTCCCGCTCGCCGCGCTCCTCGTGCGCATCGGCAGCCTGGCGCGGCCGCTCGCCGGCCACCCGCCGCGCCACAGCGACATCACGCCGCACCTCGACCGGTCCGCGCGCGCGATCGTCGCCGGCGACGCCCGCATCAGCCTGACGCCGACCGAGTTCCGGCTCCTGGGCCTCCTCACCGATCGTCGCGGGCAGGTCGTGACGCGAGCCGAGCTCGTCGCCGCAGGCTGGCCCAGCGGCGCGGCAGTCACCGACAACACCCTCGACACGTACCTCGCGCGCCTTCGGCGCAAGCTCCGCGACGCCGGCGCGGTGCAGGCGATCCGCACCTGCCGCGGGACGGGCTACGAACTTCGATGACGCACGCGGCCAGGGACCGCAAGGCTCAGGCTTCTCGGGCCGCGCGCAGGGTCAGCGTGACCACCGGTCGCGCACCGGCCCGCGCGGTGAGGCGGCCACCTTCGGCGTGGGCCAGCGAGCGCGCGAGCGCCAGGCCGATGCCGTAGTGCTCACCTCCGGTGCGGCGCATGAAGCGCGCGTCTGGATCATGGCCCAGCCCGGGGCCGTCGTCGGCCACGTCGATCGCGACCCAGCCCTCGAGCGGGCGCGCCGTCACGGTGACCTGGCCGGCCCCGTGGCGGTGGGCGTTGTCGACGAGGACGTCGAGGATCTCATCCAGGATGGCGGCGGACGCCTTGACCGGCGGCGCGACGGCCGGCACGACCACCCGCAGCGGCCGGCCGTCGCGCGCCAGCGGACCGGTCCACCGGGTGGCTAGCGCATCGAGCACAGGCCCCAGCGCGGTCTGAGCGTTGGGGACGACCGTGTCGCGCGCGACCGTCAGCAGCGTGTCGATCGTGCCTTGCAGCCGGTCGACCTGCCCGATCGCGCGGGTCAGCTCCGGCGCGTCCACACCGCGCAGCTCCATCGCCTCGAGCTCGATGCGCAGCGCCTGCAGCGGCGTACGGAGCTGGTGCGACGCGTCGGCCGTAAACGAGCGTTCGCGGGTCACGAGCGTGTCGAGACGTTCAGCGGTCGTGTCCAGCGCGCCGCCCACAGCATCGACCTCAGCAATGCCACTGCGAGGCGCCCGCACCGAGAAGTCGCCGTCGCCGAGCCGGCGCGCGGCGACCGCGAGCCGCTCCAGGGGTGCGGCCAGGCGCCGGCCCAGGATCACGGCAGCGAGCACCGCGAGCAGGACGATCGCCAGCGCCACCGCGCCGAGCAGCAGCCACGCGCGGCGCGTCTCCCGCGCCGCGCGGCCGTCGTCGCGCTGGGCGCGCACCGCGCCCGCAACGCGTTCCCCCCGGTACAGCGGAGCGACCGCGACGAGCTGGCCGTCGCCGGCGTGCTGCACCGGTCGCCCCGACCGCAGCACGGCCTGCACGTCGGCGGGCGCGCGCGCCGGACCGGCTCCGGCGGCTCGTTGCCCGGACACGCCATAGACGGTCAGGCGTGCGCCGACAGCCGGCAGCTCGACCGGATCGTCGGCCGGCGTCGCGCTCAGGTCGATCATCCGTGTCGCCGCGACGGTGTCGCGCGCGAGGCGCAGCAGCTCCTCGTCGCGGTGGCTGGTCTGCAGGACCAAGGCGAGCGGCAGTGCCAGCACGACGATTGACGCTGTCGCCACGCCGGCGATCGCCAGCACGAGTCGCCGTCTCACGCGCCGTCCTCGAAGCGATAGCCGACGCCACGCAGTGTTGTGATCGCCGCGGCGCCGATCTTGTGGCGCAGCGCAAGCACGTGCGTGTCCAGCGTCTTGGTGGACCCCATCCACTCGGTGTCCCACACCTCGCGCATGATGCGGTCGCGCGTCACCGCCCGCCCTGCCTCGGCGACGAGCAGCGCGAGGAGGTCGAGCTCCTTTGGCCGCAGCTCGAGCTCGTCGTCGCCGCGCCAGGCGCGCCGCGCGGCGAGATCGACGGTTACGCCATTGGCGCGCAGCAAGTCGCGGACCGCGCCGCCGGCGGCAGGCTCGGCGGCAGCCACGCGGCGCAGATGCGCCCGCACGCGAGCCAGCAGCTCCGACAGCCGAAACGGCTTGACGAGGTAGTCGTCGGCCCCGGCGTCCAGGCCGGCGACGACGTCGAGCTCCTGATCGCGCGCCGAGAGGATCAGGATCGCCAGGTCCGGGCGGGCCCGGCGCAGGCGCCGGCACACGTCGATCCCGTCGACGTCGGGCAGCCCTAGATCGAGGACGACCAACTTGATGTCCTCGGTGAGCGCGGCCGGCGCGGGACCACCGCGGGCCAGGCGCCGGATCGGATGGCCCTGGCTCTCGAAGACGCGCACGAGCCCCGAGGCGATGGCCTCGTCGTCCTCCACGAGCAGGATGCCCGGGCCGTCCATGCCGCAGCGTACGCGGCCAGGCGACGCCGTCGCCCAGGTTTGACCTGGCGTTGACCTGGCCGTCGCCGCGCGCTGACCGGGCCGGCCTACGGTCTCGCCCGTGCCTCGCTCAACGCCCTCGACAACGCTCGCGCTCCTTGCGCTGGCGGCCATCGCCGTGCCGCTCGCCGGCTGCGGCGGCAGCTCGTCGGCCACCTCGACGTCGTCGCACGCGAGCGGGACCGCGACCACGCCGGCCAAGGCCACCACGGCCGCGGCGCCGGAGGTCTCGCCCCCAGGCGACATCCCCGACAACCAGGCCTACGTCCGCTACGCGCCGCCCGGTGCGGGCTTCAGCGTCAAGGTCCCCGAGGGCTGGTCGCGGACGCAGGCCGGCGGTGCCGTCGTCTTCACCGACAAGCTCAACAGCATCCGGCTCGAGCACGGGCCGCCGGCACGGCGCGCGGGCAAGGCGAGCACCGTGCACCGCACCGCTGGCGCCGCACAGAAGCTGGCCTACCTGACGAGGTCTGCGCCCGACCCGGTCACCGGCAAGGCGGTCACCGACGCGGTCGAGCGCTACATGTTCACCAGGGGCGGCAAGACCGCGGTGCTCACGCTCAGCGGACCCAAGGGCGCCGACAACGTCGACCCGTGGCGGATCGTCACCGACTCGCTGCGGTGGTCGGCATGACCAGCGCCGCTCTCGAGGCGACCGACCTGTACCGCTTCTTCCACGCCGGCGACGACGAGACGCTCGCGCTGCGCGGCGTGTCGCTGACCGTCGACGCGGGCGAGGTCGTCGCGGTCACCGGGCCGTCGGGTTCGGGCAAGTCCACGCTGCTGGCCTGCCTGGCGGGTCTCGACGAGCCCGACGGCGGCGTCGTGCGCATTGACGGCGAACGCCTCTCGCGCCGCCCGGAGGACGAGCGGGCGCGGGTCCGTGCGCGGCGCGTCGGCATGCTCTTCCAGCAGGCCAACCTCGTCGGCCACCTGTCGGTCGACGACAACGTCGAGTTGGCGCGCCGCTTGGCACCGGGTGCCGACGTCGACCGCCCGTCGCGCGCCGAGCTCCTGGACCGCTGCGGCATCGCCAGCCGCGCGCACGCCCGCGCGGCGCAGCTCTCGGGCGGCGAGCTCGCGCGCGCCGGCCTGGCCGTCGCGCTGGCCAACCGGCCGCGGCTGCTACTGGCCGACGAGCCGACCGGTGAGCTCGACGAGGCCACGGCGCTCCGTGTGGTCGACCTCCTGCACCGTCAGGCGACCGAGGGCGCCGCGGTCGTCGTCGTGACGCACAGCCCCGAGATCGCCGCGCTGGCCCACCGCGAGGTCCGGCTCAGCGACGGCCGGGTGGTGGCATGACCGACGACTCCTTGGCCCGCTGCGAGGGCGCCGCGCGGACCTACGGGTCCGGGCCGACGGCGACCGTCGCCCTTCAGCCCACCGACTGTGAGGTGATGCCGCACGCGCGGTTGGCGCTCGTCGGCCCGTCCGGGTCGGGCAAGACGACGCTCCTGCACTTGCTCGCCGGCCTCGATGAGCCCACGCTGGGCACCGTCACCTGGCCTGCGATCGGCGAGCGTCACGCGCTGCGGCCCGGCCCCGTGGCCGTGATCTTCCAGGGTCCCAGCCTGCTGCCGCCGCTGACCGTCGTCGAGAACGTCGCGCTGCCGCTCGTGCTCGCCGGCGCCACCGACCGCGACGCCCATGCCACCGCGCTGCAGGCCTTGTCCCTGGTCGACCTCGGCGAGATCGCCGACAAGCTGCCGGAGGAGATCTCGGGCGGCCAGGCGCAGCGCGCGGCCGTCGCGCGGGCCCTGGCCGGCCGCCCACGGCTGATCCTCGCCGACGAGCCGACCGGCCAGCTCGACCGTGCCGCCGGCGCCGGCGTCATCGACGTGCTGCTCGCCGCCGCCGACCGCGCGCGCGCCGCGCTGGTCGTCAGCACGCACGACCCGACCGTCGCGCAGCGCCTGCCCGCGGTGTGGGAGCTGCACGGCGGCCGCTTGGCTGCGGGCGAGGCGTCATGGTCGCGCTGACCTGGCTGCGCGGGCTCGTCGCGCATCGCGCCGGCCGCCTGCTGGCGACCGCCCTGGGCGTCGCCGTCGGCGTCGCGCTGCTGGCGTCGATCGGGACGTTCCTGTCGGCGACCACCGCGAAGATGACCCAGCGCGCCGCACAGCAGATCCCCGTCGACTGGCAGGTCGAGGCCCAGCAGGGCACGAGCGCGGGTGCCGTGCTTGCGAAGGTCCGCACCCAACACGGGGTCCGACTCGCGCTGCCGGTGAGCTTCGCCCCCACGTCGGGGCTCCAGGCCACGGTCGGCGGTGCGACGCAGCAGACCGGGCCGGGCAGGCTGCTCGGGCTTCCCGACGGCTACGCGCAGGCGTTCCCGGGCCAGCTGCGCGTTCTCGCGGGCCGCGGGACCGGCGTCCTGCTCTACCAGCAGACGGCCGCCAACCTCCACGCCCAACCCGGCGACACCGTCGCGGTCGGCCTCGGCCGCGGCCGCGTGAGCAGGTTGAAGGTCGACGGGATCGTCGACCTACCGGCCATCGACTCGCTCTTCCAGAAGGTCGGCGCGCCCGTCGGCGCACAGCCGCAGGCGCCACCTGACAACGTCGTGCTGCTGCCTCAGCACACGCTGGACCGGATCGCGCACGGCACCGTCCCGTTCACGACGCAGATCCACGCGCGCCTCTCGCATGCGCTGCCGCCCAGCCCGAGCAAGGCCTACGCCTCGGTCACGGGGTCGGCCCGCAACCTCGAGACGCGCCTGGCCGGCGACGGTCTGGTCGGCGACAACCTCGGCACGACGCTGGACTCCGCCCGCCAGGACGCGCTGTACGCGGAGCTGCTGTTCCTCTTCCTCGGCGTCCCGGGTGCGATCCTCGCCGGCCTGGTGACCGCCTCGATCGCGGCGGCCGGCGCGGACCGGCGCCGGCGCGACGCCGCGCTGCTGCGCACCCGCGGCGCGTCGACCCGCCGCCTGCTCGGCCTCGCGCTGGCCGAGACCGCCCTGGCCGGCGGCCTCGGCGTGATCCTGGGCCTCGGCGCCGCGCTGGCCATCGGCGCATCCTCGTTCGGCACCGCGAGCTTCGGCGCCTCGACGCTCTCGGCCGTGCTGTGGGCGGGCGGTGCGGCGGTCGCCGGCGTGGTCATCGCCGGCGGCGCAATCGCCCTGCCGGCCTGGCGTGACGCGCGCTCGCTGACCGTCGCCGGGCAGCGCGCGCAGATCGGCCGGCGCGACCGCGCGCCGCTGTGGGCGCGGCTCGGGCTCGACATCATCGCCTTGATCGCGTCGGGGCTTGTGTTCTGGCAGGCGTCGAAGAACGGCTACAACTTGGTCCTCGTCCCCGAGGGCGTCCCCCAGGTCTCGGTCAACTGGTACGCGTTGCTCGCGCCGGTGCTGGCCTGGATCGGCGGCGGCCTGCTCGCCTACCGCCTGGCCGACCTGATCCTTTCTCGTGGCCGGGGTCCCTTACGCGCACTGTTGCGTCCAGTCGCGAGCGAGCTCGCGCCGACCGTCGCGGCAACGATGGGCCGCCAACGCGGTCTGCTGGCCAAGGCCGTGACGCTCGTGGCGCTGACCGGCGCGTTCGCGGGCTCGACCGCCGTGTTCAACACCACCTACAAGGCGCAGGCCGAGGCCGACGCTCGGCTGTCCAACGGCGCCGACGTCACCGTCACGGAGTCGCCCGGCGTCAACGTCGGCCCCGCGGGCGCGGAGCGCCTGCAGCACGTCGCCGGCGTGCAGAGCATCGAGCCGCTGCAACACCGCTTCGCCTACGTCGGCGCCGACCTGCAGGATCTGTACGGCGTGCGACCCGGCTCGATCGGCGCCGCCGGCAAGCTCCAGAACGGGTGGTTCGCCGGCGGGACCGCGAGCGCGCTCATGCGCAAGCTCGCATCGCGGCCCGACGGCGTGCTGGTCTCGGCCGAGACCGTGCACGACTTCCAGCTCCAGCCCGGCGACCGGCTCAACCTCCGCCTGCAGGACGGCCAGACCAAGACCTACAAGACGATCCCCTTCCGCTACGTCGGCGTCGCCAAGGAGTTCCCGACCGCGCCCAAGGACTCGTTCTTCGTGGCCAACCAGTCCTACGTCGCCAAGACGACCGGCAGCGACGCGGTCGGCGCGTTCCTCGTCCAGACCTCGGGCCGCTCGCCTTCCGCCGTCGGGCGCAGCCTTCAGCAGCGGCTCGGCACAACCGCCAAGGTCACCAACATCGACGACGAGCGCAAGGTCGTCGGGTCCAACCTGACGGCCGTCGAGCTCTCGGGCCTGACCAAGCTCGAGCTCGCCTTCGCGCTCGTCCTGGCGGTCGCCGCCTCCGGGCTCGCGCTCGGCGTCGGCTTCCAGGAGCGCCGCCGGACGTTCGCGATCGCCACCGCGCTCGGCGCGCGACGACGCCAGCTCGGCGGCTTCGTCTGGGGCGAGTCGCTGTTCGTCGCCGCCGGCGGCTTGGTGCTGGGGACGGCGATCGCCGCCGGGATCTCCGACATGCTGGTCAAGGTCCTCAGCGGCGTCTTCGACCCGCCGCCCGACGCCCTGTCGGTGCCATGGAGCTACCTGATCGGGCTCGTCGCGATGACGCTCGGCGCCGCAGGAGCCGCGGGCACGCTCACCCTGTACGCGCTCCGTCGGCCGGCGATCGAGCAGCTCCGTGACCTCTAAGGGTGGCTCACGGGCGTTCAGGCGCCAGTCATGCTCCGGGGCGCACCATCCGGTGACGATGCCGTTTCACCATCTCGATCCGGTCGGCCTGCTGCTCGCCCTCCTCGTCGTCCTGGCCTATCGCGGCCCGCGCCACCGATGACCAGCCTGTCGTTGAGCGTCTTGACACATCCGCTGCCGGCGCTGTGCACCGTCGCGCCCAGCCTGCGCCCGCGCCTCGGTGTCCGAGACCACATCGACGACCCCTACGGAGTGGCGTTGACCTTCGATGACGGGCCCGACCCTGAGGGAACACCTCAGGTCCTGCACGCCCTGGAGGCGATGGGAGTCCTCGCCACCTTCTTCGTCACGGGCGAGCAGGTGCGCGATCACCCATCGGTCGCGTCCGATGTCGTCGCCGCCGGCCACGAGATCGGCGTCAAGGGCGACCGCCATCGCAACGTCCTGCGCGTCTCGCCATGGACGCTCCGCGACGACCTGCGCCGTGCCGAGGACGCCATCGCCACGGCCACCGGCGCCCTGCCTCGCCTCTATCGCCCGCCCTACGGCGTGCTCAGCGCCGCCGCACTGTCGCTCGCCACCGAACACGGCTGGGAGCCCGTGCTGTGGACGCGGTGGGGACACGACTCGCGCGCCACCACCTCGGCCGTCACGATCGCCGCCAACCTCACGCGCGACCTCGTCGGTGGAGAGATCCTCATGCTCCATGACGCAGACCGCTACTCGGTGCCACGTTCCTGGTGTCGCACGCTCGTGGCCCTCCCCGCGATCATCGACGACGTCCGTACCGCTGGGCTCGAGTTCCGGGCCATCCGCTGATCCGCGCCATGGCGGTCTCCCCTGCCGCAGTCCAAGACCTCGCATCCTGGTCCGGGATGAGCGCGCATCCGACCTGAGGGTGACCCCCAGTGATACTGACCCGTACACGCCCGTCGGCAAGTCCATCCTCGCGACCGATGGTGATCGCTCACCGTCTTCAGGAGCATGTTGTCCATGATCGATGCCCAGCACCTCAGCAAGCGCTACGGCGACCGCCTCGCCGTCAACGACCTCACCTTCACGGTGCAGCCCGGCGTCGTCACCGGCTTCCTGGGCCCCAACGGCGCGGGCAAGTCGACCACCATGCGGATGATCCTGGCGCTCGATACGCCGACCTCTGGTCACGTCACGGTGAACGGCAAGGCCTACCGCGACCTGGCCGCGCCGCTGCACGAGATCGGCGCGATGCTCGAGGCCCGCGCGATCCACACCGGCCGCAGCGCCTACAACCACCTGCTGGCCATGGCGCAGACCCACGGGATCCCACGGCGGCGGGTCGACGAGGTCATCGACATGGTCGGGCTGCAGTCGGTGGCGCGCAAACGTGCCGGCGGCTTCTCGATGGGCATGGGCCAACGCCTGGGTATCGCGTCGGCGCTGCTGGGCGATCCCAGGACGGTGATCCTCGACGAGCCCGCCAACGGCCTGGACCCCGAGGGGATCCTCTGGATCCGCAACCTCCTCAAGCGCCTGGCCGCCGACGGCGCCACCGTCTTTCTCAGCTCGCACCTCATGAGCGAGATCGCGCTGACCGCCGAGCACGTCATCGTCGTTGGGCGCGGCAAGCTGATCGCCGACACCAGCGTGGCCGAGATCGTCGCCCAGGCCTCCCAGAACGCGGCGGTGCGCGTCCGCACGCCGGAGGCCGCACGGTTGCGCGACGGGCTGGTCGCCGAGGGAGCAACGGTCACCGGCACCGAGCGCGACGTCCTCGAGGTCCACGGTCTCGAGAGCGAGCGCATCGGCGAGATCGCAGCCGCCCAGCGCGTGATCCTGCACGAGCTCACGCCCCAGAAGGCGTCGCTGGAAGACGCCTACATGGCGCTGACCGGCGACAGCGTCGAGTACCGCGCCACCGAACCCCACGCCGAACTGGAGCACGCCGCATGAGCACCGCCGTCGCCACCGAGAACGTCCCGGCCGCTCGCGCGCGAGAGCGGGTGACCCAGGCCAATGTCGTCCGCTCGGAGTGGACCAAGCTGTGGAGCCTGCGCTCCACGCGCTGGTCGCTGCTGGCCGCCGTCGTCGCCCAAGGCGCCCTAGGGATCCTCGTCGCCGCGGTCCAGATGAACCGCTGGACGCACCTCGACCCCCACGACCGCGCCACCTTCGACTCCATCGACGCCGGCGTCGGCGGCTACCACCTCGCTCAGCTCGCGATCGGCGTGCTCGGGGTCATGATCATCTCCTCGGAGTACTCGACCGGCATGATCCGGTCAAGCTTCATGGCCGTGCCCAAGCGCCTGCCCGTGCTGTGGGCCAAGATCGGCGTCTTCTCGGCGGTCACGTTCGTGTTGATGTTGATCTCGGCCGCGGTGTCGTTCTTCATCGTGCAAGCGATCTCCACCCAGCACCACGTCCAGCACTCCATCGGCGATCCGCACGCCCTGCGCGTCGTCATCGGCACCGCGCTGTTTTTGACCGTGCTCGGCGTCCTGGCCACCGGCATCGGCGCGCTGATCCGCAACACCGCGGGCGGCATCGCGTTCTTCGTGTTCTTGCTCTTCGTGCTGCCGGGCATCACCGCGATCCTGCCCCACACCGTCGGGGACTCGATCAACCCCTACCTGCCGCTCAACGCCGGCTTCACCGTGGCCACGAGCACCTTCGAGGACTCCCACCACCTCTCGCCGTGGGGCGGCTTCGCCGTCTTTTGCGCCTACGCCGCGGTCGGCGTCGGAGCCGCGGTGATCGGGCTCCTACGACGCGACGCCTGACCGCCCGGGAGCTACCGTGCCCCAGGTGACGACCAGCCTGGATGCTGTGCCGGAGCACCTGCGAGCCCTCGGCTCGCGGGTGCCGTGGTTGATCGACGTCGCGCTGATCGCCGGGAGCCCGCCGACCTGCTCTCGGCCATCCGCTCCGTCGCCAGCGGCGACTCGGTCGTCGCGCCGAGCACGACCCGGCGCCTGCTGGAAAGCCTCGCCCACCAGCTCCCTGACCCCGAACGCGCCGCACCGGTCGCCGACCCCCGGCTCGACGAGGTCACCCCGCGCGAGCTCGAGGTCCTGATCGCCGTCGCCCGCGGGCTCTCCAACGCCGAGATCGCCGAGGAGCTCGTCCTCTCCGAGGCGACGGTCAAGACGCACGTCGGCCGGGTGCTGGCCAAGCTCGAGCTGCGCGACCGCGTGCAGATCGTCGTCTACGCCTACGAGCGCGGGCTCATCTCCCCCGCGTCCTAGCCCTCCGCGGGCTGCGGGCGCAGGACACCCGGGCGCTGGTGGTGCTCGGCGCGCGGGCGCGGCGGCAGGCCGTCGCCGCCTGGACCCTGGATGTCGTCCTTGCGGATCGCCGTGTAGGTCACGAGCGCGATGAAGATGACCAACTCGATCGCCGAGACGGTGCCATCGCCGAGACCGAGCCCGCTGGCACCGTGCGGCTTGCTGAACCAGTCGGCAAACGAGGCGCCCAACGGGCGGGTCACGACGTAGGCGGCCCAGAACGCGACGACCGGGTTGAGGCCGACGCGCCACCATCCCAGCATCGGCACCGCGATGACGCCGAAGAACAGAACGGCCGACGGGAAGAAGCCCCAGTCGAGCGTGATCGCCGTGAGGTCGCCGGCGGCGGTGCCGAGCGCGAACGTCGCCAGGACCGCGCACCAGTAGAACGTCTCGCGCCGCCGCGTGGTGATGGTGTGGATGTCCAGCGTGCCCTCGCTGCGCTGCCAGCGCCAGAACACGATCCCGACCAGCGCGGCGAAGAACGGCGTCGTGACGGCGTAGGAGAGCCCCAGGCCGTCCTTGATCCCATCGGCGACCATCGTCCCGAAGATCGCCACCATCATCACCGTGAACCAATAGGTCGGCGCGTGGTACTCACGCCGGCGATACTGCAGCCGGAACGCCAGCGCGGTGCCGAAGACTCCGACGAGCCCGGCCACCGGGACGCTGTGCTGGCCCATGAAGTCCGACATCGCCTCCCCCATCCCCGTCGTGAGGATCTTGAGGACCCAGAACAGGACCGTGATCTCGGGAACCTTCGCGGCAAGCGGCTCCAAGCCGCCCGCACGACCGCGGGAAGAGCGCAACAACATCATGTTCCTTTCACGCGCCTGGGGAGGGGTCCGCGGTCGCCCCGGGCAGGGATGAGTTGCCGGAGGCAACCGCGGAGCCGGAGGCTATGAAACGACGTCTGAACGTAGCCTGAACACCACGCCGAGAACGTCGTCGGCAGCCACGCGACCTGACAGGTACCTGACCGACGGTCCGCAGACGCCCATGCAGCCCGCGACTGGCCTTATGGTCGCCAGCATGACGCTCACCGGCACCGCGGGCATCTGCGAGGACGACGACGAGTTGCGCGGCATCCTGCGCCAGGCGCTCGAGCGGGAGGGCTACACGGTCCGAGCGACCAGTACCGGGACCGAGGCGGTCAGCGCGTTTGCCGACAACCCGCCCGACGTCTTGATTCTCGACGTCGGCCTCCCGGACGCCGACGGCCGCGACGTCTGCCAGGCGCTGCGGGCACGCGGCGTCACCGCCCCGGTCCTGTTTCTCACCGCCCGCGACGCGTTGAGCGATCGCCTCAGCGGCTTTCACGCCGGCGGCGACGACTACCTCACCAAGCCCTTCGCGCTCGCCGAGCTGCTGGTGCGGATACAGGCCCTTCAGCGTCGAGTGGTCGCCCCGGCCACGGCGGGTCCGTCTGGCGGCCTCACCTTGGACCCGGCCGCCCACGCCATCACCAACGGGGCCGACCGCGTCTCGCTGACGCCGACCGAGTTCCGGCTGCTGGCGGCGCTCGCCGCGCAGCCCGGCAAGGTCGTCCGCCGCCCGGCTCTGGTCGCCGCCGGCTGGCCCGACGGCGCGATCGTCCACGACAACACGCTCGACGCCTACCTGGCACGGATCCGTCGCAAGCTGCGCACGGCCGGCGCGACCGAAGCGATCCACACGCTGCGCGGCGTCGGCTACGAGCTGCGATGAGCTTCAGCGCCCGCCTGCTTCTCACCTCGCTCGTCACGCTTGCCGTGGGGCTCGGCGCATTGGTCGTCGCCGGCAACGTGCTGCTCGATCGCCGCGTGGCCGCCGAGGTCTCCAACGAGCTGCGCGTCAACGCCCAGGCGCAACTGGCGACGTTGGCGATCACGAGCTCGGGCGTGACCGTCCGGGAGGCGCCCAACGACGAGGCGCTCGACCACCACGGCTGGGTGATCGAAGGTGACCGGGTGATCGAACGCGCGACCAACGTGTCGCCCGCCCTCGACGCGACGGCGATCGCCCTCGGCCGCGGACGGGCGTTCGGTGACCACGACGCGGACGGAGACGGCGACATCCGCCTCCGTGTCGTCCCGATCACCGCGCCCGGGCGCGCCCAACCCGTCGGCGCGGTCGTCGTCGCGCTCTCGACCGCCCCGCTGGAGAACCTCCAGAAGGAGGTCCTGCTCGGCTCCCTCGTCATCGCCGCGCTCGTGCTTCTCGCTGGCGCCATCGCCCTGCGCACCGCGATCGCCCGGGCATTGGAGCCGGTGGTGCAGATGACGTCTCGGGCCGAGGACTGGGGCGCTCACGATCTCGACCGCCGCTTCGACCTCGGCCCGCCGCGTGACGAGCTCACCGGCCTGGCCACGACACTCGACGGCCTGCTGGACCGCATCGCCGCGTCACGTCGGCACGAGCAGCGCTTCGCGAGCGAGATGGCCCACGAGCTCCGTACGCCGATCGCCGGCCTGCGGGGCCGCGCCGAGCTGGCGCTCGATGCGGCCGGAACGGACGCATCGACTGAGAAGGACGATGCCTTGCGCGCGGTCGTCGCCCAGTCCGCGCGGCTCACGAACACGGTCGACACCCTGCTCGCCGTGGCGCGGCGTGAGCTCGACCCCACCGCGGGCGCGGTCGACCTGACGGCGCTCGCCCGGGAGGTCGAACATGTTGACGTTCTTGAGGCGCCTGGAGCCCTCCCGCTCGCCGAGGGCGAGCCCGACATCCTGCGCCGTGCGCTCGCACCGCTCGTGACCAACGCCCAGCGCCATGCGCACGAGCGAGTCACGTTGGAGCTGTCTGCAGGTGAGGGCCGTGTCCGGATCACCGTGCGCGACGACGGCCCCGGGCTCAACCCCGGACTGGGCGAGCGCGCCTTTGACCCCGGCGTCCGCGGCCCGGACGAGAGCTCTCCAGGGGCCGGCCTCGGGCTGCCGCTGGCGCGACGCCTCGCGCGCTCCTGCGGCGGGGATGTCGTGCTGGGCGACGGTCCCGGAGGCTGCTTCGTCCTGGAGCTGCCCGCCGTGCGGTCTGTCGGCCCGCGCTAAGCAGTCAGGTCAACGCAAGGTTGCCTGTTGCACAGTGCGGCCATGACGACCACCACCCACGCGGACGCCGTTCCATCGCTGGGACGCAAGATGCTCAACAAGGTGCCCGAGGTGACCCTCTTCTTCTGGGTTATCAAGATCATGTGCACCACCGTCGGCGAGACCGCCGCTGACTACCTCAACGACAACCTCGGGTTCGGCCTGACCAACACCACGTACTTCACGGGCGCCCTGCTCGCCGTGCTGTTGGTCGCGCAGTTCCAGCTCAAGCGCTACGTCCCGTTGGTGTACTGGTCGGTCGTGGTCGTCATCAGCGTCTTCGGCACGCTGATCACCGACAACCTCACCGACGCTCACAGTGTCTCGCTCGTGACGAGCACGATCGTCTTCTCGATCATCCTCGCGGCCGTGTTCGCCGTCTGGTACGCGGTCGAGCGCACGCTCTCGATCCACTCGATCATCACCACCCGCCGCGAGGCGTTCTACTGGCTGGCGATCCTCTTCACCTTCGCCCTGGGCACCGCCGCCGGCGACCTGCTCGCCGAGAAGGCCGACCTCGGCTACGCCGTCTCGATCGCGATCTTCGCCGGTGCGATCGCGGCGGTCACCTTCGCCCACTACGTCCTCAAGCTCAACCCGGTCCTCGCGTTCTGGCTGGCCTACATCCTGACCCGCCCGCTCGGCGCCTCGATCGGCGACGAGATGTCACAGAACAGCCACAAGTACGGCGGCCTGGGCCTCGGAACCACCGACACGTCCTACATCTTCCTCGCCTGCATCCTCGCCCTCGTGTCCTTCCTGACCATCACCAAGAAAGACCAGACCCCACCGGAGCGCGTGCTGGCCGACGCCCCGAACCGCTCGAGGACAGCCTGAACGCTTTCTGTCCTCCTCCCGCCCCTTCCCCTATGGCCGGCCGTCGCCTTCGGAGGGCCCGGACACGATGTGAACGGCGTGTTCAGGCGGTGTTCATGCGCGGCGGCCGATCATGGCCTGGCCATGGACATGTCGCTGCTGCGCCCGCTCAACCGCCTCTTCGCTCACCACGACGGGCTCGAGGACATCTTGGTGGCCTACGCCAACGCCTCAGAGATCCTGTTCCTGGGGTTGTTGATCGCGGCGTTCGTCCTGGTCCGCGGCGAGCTCACCCATCGGTCTGCGGTACGCCGCGCCGTCGTGGCCGCCGGCCTCAGCGCAGGGTTGGGCTTAGCGATCGCCCAGGTGATCTCACGGCTGGTGGACCGGCCGCGGCCCTTCGTCGCCCACCCGGACGCCGTCCACCTGTTCGCCAAGCACGCGGCCGACCCGGGCTTCCCCAGCGACCACGCCACAGCGGCGTTCGCGATCGCCGTCGCGCTACTGCTGCACTCCCGGCGCTGGGGCACGCTCGCGCTCGTCGCCGCGACGATCCTCGCGGTCACCCGCGTGGCGATGGGCATCCACTACCCCACCGACGTCCTCGCCGGCGCCCTGGTCGGCGCGCTATCGGCGCTGATCCTGAACCTCCGCCCCGGCCGAGCTGTTGTGCACCAACTCGCAGGAGCCTTCGGCGGCATCCTCGACGCAACGGTCCGGACCGCCGGGACGCGGCGGGCTCCGAGCAGCTCATAGCCACCGAGCGTCGATGACGTCGGCTTCGTTCTCTCCGCCCGAGACGCCCGGGGGGTGTGTGGCGCGGCGCGAGCGGCGACCTTGCTCCGCTCCACGCCCGCCGGCCCCGTCTCGTCAGATGCCGCGCGCCGCCTTGGCGCGCCTGGCGGCCGCGGCGGCGGGCGGCTTCTCGCCTTCCGGCTTGTCGCCGGCGTGGCCGTTCTTGATCTCCTTGAGCACCGCGTCGATCGTCTCGGCGTGGGCGGCCGTGATCGTTCCGGCCTTGACGAGCGCGTCGAGGTTGACCGATCCCGCGGTCACCTCGCCCAGGACGGCGTCGGCCTCGCCCTGCTCGACCTTGCGTGTCGGCGACGAGGGCCTAGAGCCGCATCCGCAACGCGATTCGCAGGTGCTCTGGCGTCAGTTCGCGGCTGCCGACCACGCTGCGTTCGCCGGCCTTTATGAGCGCTCCCATCAGGACGTCTACCGCTATTGCCGGTCGCTGCTGCATCAGGAGGCCGAGCCAGTCCTTGGGAGCCCCGGCAAGCATGAGTGTCATTGGTGGGTGGCATGTTCGACGTAGTCGGCCACGGCCTTAATCTTGACTGAGGAGAGCTGGCCGCCGAAGGAGGGCATTCCGCCACCGCCCTGCGCAACGATCGCCGCGACCTGGGCAGACATCGGCCTCATCACGTCGAGGTTGGGGCCGACCTGGCCCGTGGCGCCGGCGTCCGCGAGCGTGTGACAGTTCGAGCAGCCGACCGACGTGAAGAGCTTCTTGCCCTGCGAATCGCCTCCACAGCCGGAAGCGGTAACGGCGAGCACCGCGGCGCAGGCGAGGACGAGCGTGCCGTTCGCGTTCATCGTGGTTGGACGACGGAGCCTCATGTGACCTTGGCCTCGAGCTTTGATGTGCCTATCAACATCGCTGACGCGCAGTAAGCGTAACTGCACCAAAGCACACGACACACCAAGGCCGGTGCCGGCTGGCACGCGCCCGTGTACGCAAACCCTGCGTAGTCGCCGCGCGTCCTGGCGGTGAGCGCGCAGCTGCGAACGACCCGCACGGTCCCGCCAGGCGCTGGCACCCAGGGGGTACACATCGCACCAGGAGGCTGGGACCTGGCTGCGACGTCCAGACCTACGCCACGGTCGCCTTCCCGCGATTCCAGGCGACCGCAACAGCCGCAGAACCGCGGGCTCGCGCGGTATGTGCACCATGCGCCCACCGGAAGTTGCCCTGGGGATCGGCGCCGATTGGCCCCGATCCACGCCGTTTCAGGCACTAGTGCCTGAGTTCGCGAAGACCTACAACCTGCCTCCGGCTCCCTCCACAACGACAAAAGCCCCGCAAAACGGGGCCTTCCTCCTAAGGGTGAGCGACGGGACTCGAACCCGCGACCGCCTGGACCACAACCAGGAGCTCTACCAACTGAGCTACGCCCACCACGGACCGAACGCAGTGTAGACGGTTGCCCGCCACCGAGCCGACCACCTGCCAAGCGGCTCTGGCTCGCGCTGAGAGACTCGAAGTCGCACGATGCCCGCCACCCTCGCCGACTTGCCCGCCAGCCAAGCGACGCGGGCGCAAGCGCGATCGTCATCACGATGGCTGACCGCTGTCGCGGGCGTCGCGCTCGCCGGGCTGATCATCGGCATCTGCCTCTGGACGATGTTTCACGCGAAGACTTTCGTCTTCGACGACTGGTTCATCCACCAGTGGTACATCTGGCATCAAGAAGGAGCGTTGAGAGCCCAGGGCATGCCGTCGCTCTTCGCCCATGACAGGTTCGGAGTCTTCGACCCGCACTTCGCGTTCTACGCCGGCACGCTGTACACGATCGCCGCGGTGCCCGCGCTCATCGTCGGACATCAAGCGGCCTACTTCATCGCCTGGGTCTTCGCGTTCGCGCTGGCCTACGGCGCGTGGTTCTGGCTCGCGCGCCAGGCCGGCCTCGGTCCTTGGGCGTCGCACGTGCCGGGCGCGCTCTTTGTCACCTCGACGTGGTATATCAGCGCGGTCTACGTCCTTGGCAGCTGGCCGCAGTCAACCGCCTTTGGCGGGCTGGCTGCTGAGCCTTGCCGCCAGCTTCTCGATCCTGCGCGCCGATCGACTAAAGCCGCTTCCGGCGCTCGCGCTCGCGGTGGGGACGATCCTGTACACGGGCAGCCACAACCTGACGCTGGTGTGGGCGACGACGGTGCTGCTCATCGCCGGGACCGCGGCCTTCGTGGTCCTCCCGTCGCTGCGCGCACTGATCACCCGGCAGGGACTGCTGCGGCTCGCGCTTGTCGCCGTCCCGGCTGTCCTGGTCAATGCCTGGTTCATGCTTCCGGCGCTCGCCTATCAATCCGACACGGTGATCGCGAGCGACGTGACGGCTGCACACAACATGCTGCGCGGCACCATGGCCGGGACGACGCCGCAGCATCTGTTCAACCTTGGCCGCGGGCGCGTCGATCCGCTGTACCCGAGCCTGGCGGTGCAGCTGCCGGTCCTGGCCACCGCATGGATCGTCGTCGGGCTGCTCATCGCACGACCGAGGCGCGGCTCTCCGTGGCTGCGGACGGCGCTGCTCCTGCTCGCTCTGGCGGTCGCGACCTGGGCGCTGATGACCCGCGGCTCGCTCGTGCTCGGGCTGCCCCACCCCTACGACATGTTGCAGAACCTGTTCCGGCTCGAGGCCTACATCAACCTCGCGCTCGGCGGCGCGCTGATCGCGACGCTGGTCCTGTTGCGTCGTGCCGGACCACGGCGCCGGTGGTGGGCGTGGGTGATCGCCGGCATCCTCGTCGTCTCGGTGGTCCAGGCACGACAGCAAGCGCGCGATCCGCTGCTGGCGGGCCCGTTGTGGACGGCCCTCCCCTATCTCACGACGACGCCCAAGCATGCGACGGTGGACTACACCGACACCACCGTGCCGCTTTACACCCCTGAGCCTGACCGTCCCATGAAGAACGTCCGGTTCTCGCAAGCCATCGCCGAGCGCACCGATCGCGCCGAGGTCACGGTCGATGCACAACCCGGAGAGTTCGTCTCGACCAACCTCAAGGTGTCCCCCAAGCTCGTCCACGTCGCCGGCGCCAGCATCGTCGCCCGCTCGGATTTCGGCAACGCCTTCCTGGAGATCGCGCCCGACGCCAAGCCCGGAGCCGCGCGCATTGTCGTCACGACCGCCCATCCGTGGCCGGTAGCGTTGGGGCGCATCCTTACGCTGCTCGGGCTGCTCGGCCTCGCAGGGATCGGCATCGCGTTGACCGTTCGTGAGATGCAGCGCCGTCGGTCTCGTTCATAACGCGACGCGCGGCTAGGCCCCACCACGGACCGGAAGCAGTGTAGACGGCTGCCCACCAGGGAACTGCGCAGGAGTAGGCCTATTCGTCATCGAGGAGGAGCGCACACCACCATGGCCCCTGAGCCAACCACCCGTGAAGCCAAGCTGATCCAGTACCTCAACGAGGCATACGGCAAGGAGAAGGAGCTCGAGACGGCGCTGAAGGCGCACATCTCGATGACGTCGCGCGATGCCTACAAGAAGCGCTTGCGCGAGCACCTCAAGGAGACCTCCGCGCAGGCAAAGGGATTGGAGCGGCGCATCAAGCAGCTCGGCGGCAAGGCCGAGGCGGTGAACCTTCCCGGTCCGGATGTCGCCTCCGAGGCCGCGGCGAAGGTGACGGCCGCCGCCAAGAAGGGCGTCGCGCTGGCGCAGGGTCCGCTGCATGCGATCCGCGGAACGGGAGAAGCCGAGAAGCTGCTCAAGAACGCCAAGACCGAGCTGTTCAACGAGTTCGAGGAGATCGCGAACTACCTCGCGATCGAGGAGCTGGCCAACGGCCTGTATGACCGCGACACCGCGAAGCTGGCCAGAGAGTTCCGCCGCCAGGAGGAGCGGATGGCCGGCTTCCTGCAGAAGCTGATCCCGCAGCTGGCCAAGCAGGTCGTGCGCGACGAAGTCCCGGCGCGCGAGCGCAAGCCGGCAGCGGCAGCGAAACCGGCGGGAGCCACGAGCACCCGCACGCGCAGCGCCTCGACCGCCGCCAAGCCCAAGGCTGCTGCCGCCAAGAAGTCGACCGCGCGCAGCAACGGCCGCGCGACCTCGTCATCCACCCGCAAGCCCGCGACGCGCAAGCGCGCGACGACGGCCGCGTCCTCCTCGCGCGCCAAGAAGTCCTAGAGCAGCGGCGCGGCGGCGAAGTCCCTCGCCGCCGCGCCCGCTCACCCGCCAAGCACCTCCACCAACTCGCTCGGCTCGGCCACCAGCGCGACCGCACCCGCATCGCGTAGCTCCTGCTCGCTGCCGATCCCCCACAGCACGCCGACGCACGGCAGCTCGTGGGCCCGCGCACCCACCACGTCGAACTTGCGATCGCCGACCATCACCGCCCGGCGCGCAAACGGCAGACCCTCCAGCGCCCGCGCGATCGTCAGCGACTTCGCCTCGTCACGCGCCTGTAACGACGGTCCGTAGATCGCCTTGAAGCGATCACGCAGCCCGAGCTGCTCGAGCAGCGGCTCCGCCAGCGCCCGCGACTTCGACGTCGCGACAACCAATGGCATCCTCGCGGCCAGCACCTCAAGCGCCTCCGGAATCCCATCAAAGACGGCGCTCTCAGCCACCATCGTCTCCCGGTACCGCGCGCGGTAGGACACCACCAACGCGTCGACCTGCTCCTCCCCCTCGGCAAACAGCGCCATCGTGCGGTGCAGCGGCGGACCAAGATGATCAAGAAGCTCGGTCGCGTCGCGCGGCGCAAGCCCGTGCTCGGCGAGTGCCGCGTTGATCGATGCCACGAACGCGACGCGGGAGTCGACGAGCACGCCGTCGAGATCGAAGAGCACCGCGTCGGCACCGGTCAAGTCCATTATCTCGCCGCCTTCCTGGCGGTGTAGCGCCGTAGCCACGCACCTGCACCCTCGGGAACGGTGAAGAACGAGCGGCCGTCACGACTCAGTGCGAGCGACTCGCCCTGACCTTCCAGCCCGAGCTGCGCACTGCCAACGCATGGCTTGCGCGCGAGCGTCGCCGCCAGCGATGCGCCCGGCTTGCGCGTCCACGAGTAGAGCGCGGTGTAGGTGCGGATCGCGATCGTGCGCCCATCGGCGCTGACGTCTCCTGCCGTCGCGAGACCGGCGAAGCCGAGGCGCAGGTCACCCGCGTGCCGGAGTACTGCCTCTTCCGACACGTCGCGCGCCGGCGCGCGGCCGACATAGACGCCGGAGCGGCCGTCAAGGCGCTTGGTGACGATCACGATCTCCCCGGTGCGCGGGTCGGCGAGCAGCGTCTCGGCATCGTGGGCGCCGTCGGGATAGGTCAGCCGCAGCCGGGTCGCAGCAGCGGTCGCGGCCGGCCCATCAGCCAGCCGCGGCTCGGGCACCCGGTAGATGTCAATGTCCTTGCGAACAGACTTGTTGTCGCCGATGTCGCCGAGCAGGAGATCGCCGCCGGGCCCGATCGCGATGTCTTCCCAGTCGGTCGCCTCAGCGCCCGGGACGTCAAGCGACGCGATGAGCGACCCGTCACTGCGCAGCGCGAAGATCCGCGCGCGATCGCCGGAGTCGTTGTGGGCCCACAAGACGCCCGGCTGCGTCGGGCTGGCGACCAGGCCGGAGATCTCGGTCGCTTCGGGCGCTGCGAGCTTCCCGGTGAGCACGGTGCGCAGCCGACCACAGATGGCTGGCGCGGCAGGCGTCTTGGCCGCGGCGGCGGTGGTCGTGGTCGCGCTCGTGCTCGTGCTCGTGCTCGTCGTCGCCGGTGCATCACCGCCACCACACGCGCCGAGACCCACGGCGACGCCGAGGACGAGCGCGGCGAGATGCGGGAGGTGGACGGATGGCATCGACAGCCCGCCACCCTACTTGGCACGTCAGCCATGCCCTCACAGCCGACGGCAAGTCCCATTGCACGCCGTCAACCCCGCCGCCTAGCCTCGCGCGCCCATGCTTCGCGAAGCCAAGAACGCCGCCTGGGCGCCATCAGGCCACTGGTGGCGCCGGCGCATCGTCTTCACCGCCGGGCGGCTGGTCGCCGCGCGCGGACTGCGCGCCGCTGAGCACGCAGCACTCCAACGCGAACAGCGCGACGCCGCGGTCGCGGTCCTCCATGCGCCCAACGGTCGCACCTACTGGTGGTGCATGGACCGGTTCTTCTGGGAGGACGACGGCCTCACCCCCGACGACGTGTACGCCTTGGTCTACGAACGCAACCATCGCGCGCAGCGACGGCTCGCCCGAGCCCATCAGACCGTCGCACTCGGCCAGGCACCGCCCGCACCTCACCGCCAGACCGTCTCGCGCGACGTCCGCCGCGCCGTCTGGGAGCGTGACGGCGGCGCCTGCGTCCAATGCGGCGACGCCTTCGAGTTGCAGTTCGACCACATCATCCCGGTCGCCCTCGGCGGCGCGACGACACCAGAGAACCTCCAGGTCCTCTGCGGTCCCTGCAATCGCACCAAGGGCGCCGAGGTCGACTGAAACGCAAGTCCGGGTCGAGTTGACCGGCACTATCCCGGTCAACTCGACCGGCGCCGGCGTCACATCGAGCTCGCGACCGGGCCGCGCGCGATCCCTTACGGCCAGCGCCGCAGCGCGGCCTGCGCCGCAGCATCCCCCGGCACGCCATGCACCGCCCCACCCGGAAACGCCGCGGCGCTCCCGAGAAACAGCCCCTTCAACGGTGTCCGATACGGCGACAGCGTCGGCACCGGCCGGAAGATCACCTGGCGCAGCACATAGCTCCCACCACCCACGTCGCCCGCCACCAGATTCGCGTTGCGCGCCTCGAGATCACGAGGCGACAGCACATGCCGCGCCAGCACCCGATCCCGGAACCCGGGCGCATAGCGCTCGACCTGCGCCTCGACCCGCTCGACATGCCGCGCGGTCGACAGCTCATCCCACACCGCTAGGTCATGCGGACCATGCGTGTAGGCCCAGGCCGTGTGCTTGCCCTCCGGCGCGCGCGTCGGGTCGGCGACCGTTTGCTGGCCCAACAATAGGAACGGGCGCTCCGGCAACCCGCGCCCCGACGCGGCGATGGTGTCTAACAACTCCGCCTCGCCCCCGCCGACATGCACCGTTCCAGCACCCCGCACCCCCGGGTCGCTCCACGGGATCGGGCCGTCCAGCGCCCAGTCGAGCTTCAGCGTCGCCGGCCCGTAGACATAGCGCTTGATCAACTCGCGATACCACCGCGACAGCGCATCGCCGCCCAGCCGCCCCAGCGCATCCGGCATGACATCAGCAACAACAAGCTCGGCACCGATCGACGAGCCGTCAGCGATCGTCACGCCCGTCACCCGACCACCCGACGAGGTCACCGATTCCACCCGCGCACCCGTCCGGACCGAACCTCCGAGCGACTCCAAGTACCCCACCAACGCCTCGGCCAGCCTCCCGGCGCCCCCGCGCGGGCTTGGCCAGCCGACCGCATGCCCCATCAAGTTCAGATACGCCGACGCAATCGCGCTGCCCGCGCGCCGCGGCGGCGTGTCGCCGTGCATCGCGGAGCCGTGCAGCCACGCCCGCGCATCCCCACCGCCGAACAGCCGCCGCGCCAGCCCCACCGACGACTCTGGCAACAACCGCGCGAACCCCAACGTCCCCAAGGGCCCCATCGACGTCAGCAGCTTCAGCGAGCCGCCGACCGGCGGGAAGCCCGCGAGCATCGTCGAGCGCAGCGCCTCCCAGGAGTCCAGGAGCGGCTCCACGAACGCCGCCCACGCCTCACCATCACCCACACAGCCCGCCTCCAGCGACGCGACGGTGCGAGCCACATCCCGATACAGCATCGGCGCCGCCCGCCCCTCCGGCAACGGCGTTGCGTAACAGCTCTCCGGATGCACCCATTCCAGCCCGTGCTCGGCCAACGGCATCCGCGCGAAGACCGGCGACGCCGCCCCCGCCGGGTACACCGACGAGAACACGTCATGGTGAAAGCCCGGCAGCGTCAGCTCCTCGGTCCGCACCGCCCCGCCCGCACGATCGGACGCCTCAAGAACGACAACTGACCGCCCGGCCTCAGCGAGCCGAATCGCCGCCGCCAGGCCGTTGGGCCCACTGCCAATAACAACGGCGTCGAAGCTCACGAGGCGATCTGCAGCGCCAGCTGATGGAGCATGCTCAACCGCTCGACCTCGCCCTGCCCCCAGAACGCATGCTGCGCGTCGCGCCCCGCCACGCGGTAGGCGCGATCCAGATGCCACGGCATCGGGTCCCACGTCCCCGCGGCCTTCACCCACGCCACGCCTTTCAACTCATACAACAGCAGCCGGTTGTGTCCGCTGCCCATGAAGTGACCCTGATGCGTGGTGAGGTCAAAGCCAACCAGCGGCGTCCCGCCCTCGGGCACCGCGCGCGGCTCGTCCTTGCCATACCGCGCCAGCCCATCCTCCAGCGCCGCAAACCAGGCCGCCAGCGCCTCCGGATCATCCGGCGTCACCAGCGCCGTGATCGTTACATACCCGCGCGTGAAGATCGGTCGTCCGGAGTCGGTCCCCGCCGCCACCTCGATCTCAAAGGTCTGCCCGTCCAGCCCACCGGCTCGCAGCGGCGTGAAGCGCCCGATCTCCGACGCATAGTCGGGCCACGTCTCCACGCGCGTCAACGCGTCGATGACCTCCGCGGCCGACGGCATGCGCACCGGCGGATAGGTATGCCAGGTCTGCTCCTCCGGTGGCGCGCTCTCCGGCGTCAGCTCGCCCACCCGTGCGAGCACGCGGCGGCGCTCCGGGTTGTAGGCCTCGCGATCGGCGACCGTCTCGAATCCGATCCCCCACCCGCGTCGCGCATCGTCGACGTAGGCCTCCGGGAACCAGTCGCCGAGCAGCAGCGCCGCCCCCTCCTCCAACTGCCCGCGCGACAGCGTGCCGCGCGCCGAGCGATCGGTGTGGAAGCGCTCGCTGCCGAAGGCCTTATGGAACGCCGTCAGGTCGGATAGATGCAGCCGCCGTTGCGTGTCCTTGTTGTACCAGTAGGTGGTCAGGACGCCGAAGGCGAAGCGCAGGTCGTCGACGTCGCGGTTGTCGACCGCTCGGCGGTAGTAGGCCGCGTTAAGGAAGTCGGTGACCCACGGCGCCGCATCGCGCCCAGCGATCGAGGAGCCCGTCATCCGGGCGAAGCGCAGCGGCCCCCAGCGCGGGACCTCCCGCTGGCCCTCCTCGACCGCGGCGCCGTCAAGGTCATCGAGATGCTCGGGGAGCTCCTCCTCGGTGCCGGGACGGTCGCTGCTCGGATGCTCGCTCATGAGGGGCTCCTTGCTCGGGTCGCTGGGCTCGCCTTCACGTCAGCGTCCCACATCCTTCCTCCCCATCCATGCAATCGGTACAAACTCGCAGTTTGGGTGCCACTTCGCGCTGGACGAGCACGCTACTGGGCCGATCGTCAAGGGACCGTCGGCACCCGCCCACTGGTCGCATCTAGGCTGCCGCCTCGATGGGGATATCCCTGCGATCGCGCACCGAGGGACGCACCGCGACCCACGTCCGGCTGACGCGCGCGGGCGTCGCGGTGGTGATGGCCTTTGCACTGTTGGCCGCGTTCTACGCCTGGACGGCTACGTCATCGGGCGATCCCTTCACCAAGGTCACGCCGTTCGGCTTCAACGTCGGAGACAACGACTACTACAACTTGCAGGCCGACGCGTTTCTCCACGGTCGGTTATGGGTCGATGTTCCGATCGGCCGGCAGTTACTGACCGCCAAGAACCCGTACACGGTCAATACCCGCAGCAGCGCCCAGGGAGGACTTCCTGACGGCTCGTTTTACAACCGCAGGTATTACCTGTCGTGGGGCCCGGCCCCAGCGGTGACCACGTTCCTGCCGCCACGGCTGGTCGGGCTGCGCATGCAAGAGAACCTCGCGATCACCCTGTACTGCTTCTTCGGCGCCGTCTTTGCCGCGATGACGCTGACGCTCCTGGTCCGCCGGCTGGTGCCTGGGACGTCACGAGCGGTGATCTGGACAGGCAACGCGACGATCGCGCTGGCGACCTCGATGCCGTTCAGCCTGCGAACACCGACGATTTACCAGGCCGCGATCACCGCGGCGTTCTTCTTCACCATGGCCGGCCTGCTCGTACTCGTGCGCGAACTGCTGCGCGAACGACCCCCGCGGCGCGGACGCCTCGCGATAGCCTCAACGCTATTCGGCCTGGCAGTCCTGACACGGCCGACAATGGTGTTCGTCGTCATCGGCGTCGCGGTGCTGGCCTGGGTACTCCGCCCCGAGGCCCGCCGGACGATCGTGCCACTGATCCTGGCGATCCCGGCCATCGCTGGGGTCATCTTCATGATCTACAACATGGCCCGTTTCTCCGGGCCCCTGGACTTCGGCAGCAAGTGGCAGACCAGCATCCGCGACGCCCGTCACATTCCCTACAACGACATCGCAAACCTGCCGCCTGCGTTGTTCGGCTACCTGGTCGCGCCGTTGCATGTGACCGTGGGCTTTCCCTACTTTCGCCTGCCGCCACCCCCAGACGCACCCCTGGCCAGCAGCTCCTTGTACCGCGGCGAGCCAACCGGAAGCATGCTGTGGGCCGTGCCATTTGTCTTACTGGCGCTCGTCTTCGTCGCCCGTCGCCGAACGGCCGCAGCCGGCGACGACGACACATCGGCGATCAAGCCCATCGTCCTCACGCTGCTTGGCATCGGCATCGTCGTGCTGGTCGCGGGCGCCTATGGCATCCCCGGATACACCGAGCGCTACAAGCTCGACTTCCTGCCCTGGATCGTCATGGCGGCAACGCTCGGCTGGGCCACCCTGATCAGCACCGCACCCACCCCGCGCCGCGCAAGATGGTGGCGCCGTAGCGGCATCGCCCTCGGAGCATGGGGAATCGTGGTCGGCGTCGCCGTCAGCTTCACGGGCAACTCCGACAGTCTCGATCTCTTCAACAACGGCCGCTTCCAGTCGCTGGAGCGTACGTTCAGTCCAGTGCCGACGCTCGCGACCAAGATCGCAGGACGACCGATGATCGCCGCAATCAAGGCGCGGAGGAACTCCTACCGTTTCTCCTTCATCGTCCTGGGCGGCTACACGCAAGTGGACATTCCCGAGACCAGCTTCCCGCTCGTGCCAGGGGAGGCCGCGGAAGTCACGATCGTCTCGCCGAACAATCGCAACGCGCGCCTGACGTTCGGTACCGAGACCAAGACGTCCGGCACGTTCATGGTCTCCCAAACCGCAGCCGACGAGACGACATCAGCACTCGTGCACAATGGGAGCGCCGCGACGCTGCCGCTGCACCTCCAGCGCGGCGTCAACTACGTCAGCGTCGGAGTGACGGCGGGTGCAGACGTGCCCGCCGGCGCGCCGGCTGCGGTCCAGCTACGCAACTTCCGCCTCCGCTAGGCACACACGAGCGATCGCTTCGAGCGCGCGTCCCAATCCGGACCCGCGTCAGCCCACTTCGGCGTAGGCGGCGTCGCGGTCCGGGGCTTCCTCAGCGTCCTCGTCGGCCGGTGCACCGTGTGGCGCCACTGCCACCGGCTTGATCACCGTGACCGCCACGACCAGCGCGGCGAGCGCCAGCCCAAGCGCCACGACGAACGCCAGCTGGTAGCCGCCGGTCAGCGCCTCGGCCGTCGACTTCCCCTGCTCGGTGAGCGTGTCAGAGCGGGTCGCCGACAGCGTCGCGAGCACCGCCAGCCCCAGCGCGCCACCGACCTGCGCGGTCGTGTTGACCAGGCCCGAGGCCAGCCCCGCGTCCTGGGGCTCGACGCCAGACATCGCCAACGTCATCAACGCCGGGAACGCGGTGCCGCCGCCGATGCCGAACATCAGGATTGCGGGCAAGACGTCAACCACATACGAGCCGTCGGCCGAGATCTGCGTGAACCACGCCAGGCCACCGCAGATCAGCACGAGGCCGGGCACAAGCACGTTGCGCGCACCAAAGCGCATGATCAACTTGTCCGTGTAGCCCAGCGACAGCGCACCCATCGCCAGCGTCGCCGGCAGGAAGGCAAAGCCGATCTGCAGGGGGTCGTACTTCAACACGCGCTGTAGGTAGAGCGTGCCCATGAAGAACATGCCGAACATTCCGGCGACCGACAGGATCTGGACCAGGTTGGAGCCGGTGATGTTGCGCGAGCGGAAGATCCGCAGCGGCACCAGCGGCGCCTTCGCCGTCGCCTCGCGGACCACGAAGGCCACCAGCAGCGCAATCGAGACCGCGCCGAAGGCCAGTGTCGTGCCCGAGCCCCAGCCATCCTCGGCCGCCGGCTTGACCATCGTGTAGACGAGCAGCATCAACGCGCTGGTGATCAGCACGGCGCCCGCGATGTCGGTCCCACCCGCGAAGCCAGCACCCTTGTCATGCGGCAGCAGGCGCATCGCCAGAACCGCGGTGACGATGCCGATCGGCACGTTGATGAAGAAGATCCAATGCCAGTTGATGGTGTCGGTCAGCACGCCGCCGGCCAGCAGGCCGATCGAGCCGCCCGCTGAGGCGACGAAGGCAAAGACGCCGATCGCCTTGGCCTGCTCGGCCGGCTTGGGGAACATCGTCACGATCATCCCGAGGATGACAGCGGAGGTCATCGCGCCGCCGACGCCTTGGACGAAGCGCGCAATCACGAGCATCGCCTCGCTGTTGGCCAAGCCGCAGACAATCGAGGAGAACGTGAAAACAGCAAGTCCGGCAAGGAACACGCCCCGGCGGGAGATCAGGTCGCCAAGCCGGCCGGCCAACAGCAGCAGGCCGCCGAAAGCGATCAGGTAGGCGTTGACGACCCACGCCAGCGACGAGCTCGTGAAGCCCAGATCGGTCTGGATCGACGGCAATGCGACGTTCACGACCGTCGTGTCCAGCACGATCATCAGCATTCCGACGCAGAGGACGATCAGCGAGATCCAGCGTGCGCGGTCGTCGTCGGGCGTGGTCTTCTCGTCAGCGGCCATCATCAGGGCTCCTGGGCTCGTCGTTGCGGAGGGGAGGTGGGGTCTTGTTGCAGCGAGGACGGATGGGGTCTCCGAAACTCATCGCTGCCCTGCTTGCATCGAACGTATCGCGCCGATCGGCTAGTCGCGTTTACGCGCCCGCGATGCGGTCCAGCAGCGCCAGAACGCGGCGAATCTCGTCACGTTCGGCCGCGTCGAGCTCGCGATCGAGTGTCTGGCTCAACCAGTCCTCGCGCGCCGCGCGCGAGGCCAGGATGCTCTCGTGGCCGGCCGGCGTCAGCTCGACGATCGCGCGGCGTCCGTCGGCCGGATCGGGGCGGCGCGTGACGAGGCCGGAACCCTCCAGCTCCTTGACCGTCTGGGCCATCGACTGCGGGCGCATGCGGTGCGCGGCCGCGAGCTCGCTCACGCTGGCCGGGCCCTCGCGCTCTAGGCGACCGAGGACGGCCAACTGCGGTATCGGCGGGCCGGGCTCGGCACGCAGTCGCCGCACGAGGCGGCCGAGGGTCTCGCGCAGGTCGTGTGCGAGGAGCGGGGTTGTTGGCGCCTTGGCAGCCATAGCGCGCAGTGTAACCGCCGGATTCGCAGGCCACCTGTACAGGCAGCCTGTATATTCGAAGGAGTGCCTGCCGTCGCTGCGCAACCCCATCCCGACCGCTACAAGTGGGTCGCGCTCTCCAACGCCACCCTCGCCGTCCTCCTAGCAACCCTCGACGGCTCGATCACGATCATCGCGATGCCCGACATCTTCCGCGGCATCCACCTCGACCCGCTCGTCCCAGCCAACTCGTTCTACCTGCTGTGGATGATCTTGGGGTACTTGGTCGTGACCAGCGTGCTGATCGTCAGCCTCGGCCGCCTGGGCGACATGGTCGGCCGGGTCAAGATCTACAACCTGGGCTTCGTCATCTACACGGTGGCCTCGCTACTGCTGGCGATCGACTGGATGCAGGGCCGCAGCGGCGCCACGTACCTCATCATCATGCGGCTGGTCCAGGGCGTCGGCGGCGCGTGCCTGCTGGCCAACGCGGCGGCGATCATCACCGACGCCTTCCCGACCCACCAGCGCGGGATGGCGTTGGGCATCAACAACATCGTGGGCGTCAGCGGCACCTTCATCGGCCTGGTGCTCGGCGGCATCCTCGCCCCCATCGACTGGCGCCTGGTCTTCCTGATCTCGGTGCCCGTGGGAATCTTCGGGACCGTGTGGGCCTACGTCGGGCTGCGCGAGCTGAGCACGCCACGCGCCGCGCGCGTCGACTGGGCGGGCAATGTGACCTTCGCGCTCGGCCTGGTGCTGCTGATGACCGCCGTGACCTACGGGATCCGCCCGGCGGGCGGGCACCCGATCGGCTGGGGCAGCCCCAAGGTACTGGCGTTGCTCGCCGCGTCGGCGATCTCGCTGATCGCGTTCGTAGCCATCGAGCGACGCGTCACCGACCCCATGTTCCGGCTCCCACTCTTTCGCATCCGCGCGTTTACCTTCGGCACGCTGTCGACGTTCTTGTCAGCGGTCTCCCGCGGTGGCCTGATGTTCATGTTGATCATCTGGCTGCAGGGCATCTGGCTGCCCCAGCACGGCTACGACTTCACCGAGACGCCGCTGTGGGCCGGGATCTACATGTTGCCGCTGACGATCGGGCTGCTTCTTGCCGGCCCGGCGTCGGGGTATTTCTCTGACCGCTACGGCGCGCGGCCCTTCGCCACCGCCGGCATGGTCCTGACGGCGGTCGGCTTCGGGCTGCTGATGCTGCTGCCGACCGACTTCGCCTACCCCGTCTTCGGCGCGATCCTCTTTCTGATCGGCGCCTCGATGGGCCTCTTCGCCTCACCCAACCGCGCGGCGGTGATGAACAGCCTGCCGCGCCACGATCGCGGCGCCGGCGGGGCCATGAACCAGACCTTCCAGAACTCGGCGCAGGTGCTGTCGATCGGGATCTTCTTCACCTTGATGATCATCGGGCTGGCGTCGACGCTCCCGCACACGATGAGCACCGGCTTACAGGCCCACGGCGTCGACCCGGCGACCGCGCATAGCGTGGCGTCGCTCCCACCGGTCTCGATCCTGTTCGCTGCGTTCCTGGGGTACAACCCGGTCGAGCATCTCCTTGGCCCGCACGCGCTCGCGGCGCTGCCCGCCCACGACCAGGCGACGCTGACCGGAAGCTCGTTCTTCCCGCACTTGATCTCCGCGCCGTTTCAGAGCGGGCTGCACGCGGCGTTCAGCTTCGCGATCGTCGCATGCCTGATCGCCGCCGGCGCCTCGCTCATGCGCGGGGGACGAACGGTCGAAGACGAGGCCGAACCGCTCCGCGCCGCCCCATCAGAGATCGCGATCACCCGACTTCACCCAGAGGAGCAGCATGCAGGTTGAGTGGTACGGCCAGTCCGCCTTCCGTCTGAGCGACGGCAAGGACACCATCTTTATTGACCCCTTCGACGTCGCGTTCTTCGCCGGGCGGCGGCGCTGGGACTATCCGGCGATCGTGGGCGTCGATGCCCGACAACGGCGACGGCCCAGGCGTCGTCGTGGTGCCCGCGGCGCCGTAGCGCCTCAACCGCGCGGCCGCAGCGCCACGACCGGGATGACGCGCTCGCCCGCGCGCTCCTGGTAGATCGCATAGCCCGTGTAGTTGTCACACGCCATCGTCCACAGTCGATCGCGCTCGCTGCCCTGGGCGATCTCCGCGCGCATCGGCACGCGCTGACCGCCGAGCGTCACCTCAACCTCGGGCTGGGCCTTGACGTTGTGGTACCAGGCGGGGTGCTTGACCGCACCCGCCTTCGAGGCAATAACCACAACAAGATCGCCCTGTTTCGTAGCCAACAACGGCGAGGTCCGCTCCGCCCCACTCCGTGCTCCGCGCGTGTGCAAAAGGACGACCGGCTGGCCCAGCCCGGTCGACAACTTGCCGCGCGTCACCGGGATCAGCGCCCGGTCGATCGTCGGGAAGACGGAGATGAAGAGATAGCCACCGAACCGGGTCTGCGCGAACGCCTGCAGCGACTTGTCCAACCAGGACTTCTCAGCTTGCGGCCGGTAGTCGCGCATCTGCGGACCTTAACGCGTCCCGCAGCGGACATCTGTCGAGTCGACCTCGACGTCCACCACCGCCCGCCGATGACCCGTGCAAGGACATGCACACGGCGCCGCACCCACCACCCCATTGGGGCTCGCTTCGCCGTGCCACCATCACGGGGCTTCGCACAGCGTCGGTCATCGCGCTGCTCATGTATGCCGCGCGCGCGATCCTGTGGCCCAACGGCGGCGGCGCACTCGGTCAGCACGTCTTCGACGACGCGATCTTCAACGGCCTGCTGGTCGCCAGCGCGGTGCAGTGCTTCCTGCGCGCAGCCTGGATCCCGACAGAACGCGCCACCTGGCTGACCCTCGGCACCGGCCTCGCCGCCTGGGCCGCCGGAACCATCGTCTTCTCCGCCGCGCCGGAAACCGTCACCGACCACGGCTTCCCCACATTCCCCGACGTGCTCTGGATCGCCTTCTACCCCACGGCGTTCCTGGCGCTGGGCCTGCTTGTCAAAGCGCGCACACGCCAGTTCTATCCCAGCGTCTGGCTCGACGGCCTCGTCGGCGCGCTCGCGATCAGCGCGCTCGCCGCCCAGTTCGTCCTCCCGCCCATCGTGGAGGGCACCGGCGGCGCAACCACCACCGTCATCGCCAACCTCATCTACCCCCTCGGCGACCTCCTCCTTGCCGCCTTCGTCATCGGCGTCTTCGGCGTAGTCGGCTGGCGCCCCGGGCCGGTGCTCGGCACCGTCGGCCTCGGCCTCCTACTCGCCACCGTCGCCGACGGTGCCTCGCTGTACTCCTCGGCCACCGGAGCGGCAGGCTCCACCGTCTTCGACGCCCTCTGGCCGGCCTCCGCCGTCGCCCTCGGCTGGGCGGCTTGGCAGCCAACCCGGCCCTCCCCCAACGTCACGCTCGACGGCCGCCGCCTGCTCGTCATGCCCTGGGTCTTCGGCCTCACCGCCCTTGCCCTCCTCACCCAAAACGCCGTCGACGCACTCCACCCCGCCGCCTACGCCCTCGCCGTCGCCACCGCGGCGGGCGTCCTGACGCGCATGAGCCTGACCTTCTCCGAGAACCTCGCCCTCGTCGCCCGCAGCCGCGTCGAGGCCCTCACCGATGCGCTGACCGGCCTCGGCAACCGCCGCAGCCTCCTGCTCGACGTCGACGACGCCGCGCGCATGGCCGGCCCCCATCACCGCTACGCCGTCCTGCTCTTCGACCTCAACGGCTTCAAGGGCTACAACGACACCTACGGCCACCCCGCCGGCGACGCGCTGCTGGCCCGCCTCGGTGATCGCCTCGTAACAGCAGTCGGTGACGACGGCCGCGCCTACCGCCTCGGCGGCGACGAGTTCTGCGTCCTGGCCCGCATCGACGACGGCACGCCCGACCAGCTCGCCGACGCCGCGATCGCCGCGCTGTGCGAATACGGCGAAGGCTTCTCGGTCACAACCGCCTGCGGCATCGCCGTCCTGCCCGACGAAGCTCAAGACACCAGCGCCGCGCTGGCCCTCGCCGATCAACGCCTCTACGAGAACAAGAGCAGCAGCCGCCCGACCGGTGAGCCGGACTCGACGCGCGAGGTCCTGCTGCAAGTCCTCCGTGAACGCGAGCCCGACCTCCACGAGCACCTGCATGGCGTGGCAGATCTGGCGCGCGAGGTCGCAAGCGCCTTCGGCCTTCCCGCCGAGGAGCTCGACACGATCGTGCGCGCCGCCGAGCTGCATGACGTCGGCAAGGTCGCCGTCCCCGACGCGATCCTGCACAAGCCCGCGCGTCTGGACCCGGCCGAGCGCCGGATCATCGAGCGCCACAGCGAGGTCGGCGAGCGCATCCTCGCCGTCGCTCCGGCATTGCGGCCCGTCGCGCGGCTCGTGCGCGCCAGCCACGAGCGCTGGGACGGCAACGGCTATCCGGACGGCCTGGCGGGCGAGGACATCCCGCTCGGCGCGCGCATCGTCGCGGTCTGCGACGCGTTTGACGCGATGACGACCGACCGTCCGTATCAGGCGGGGACCGATGCCGACAGCGCGCTAGAAGAGCTCGTGCGCAACGCGGGCACCCAGTTTGACCCCGCGGTCGTCGCGATCTTCGCGCGGCTGATGGTTCGGACGCATCGGATCGCCGCATGAGACGCCCGCGTCACCAAAGCCCGCGGCGGCGCTCCGTCGCTGTCATCGCCGCTGCAATCGCGTCGTTGGCGGCTTTCGCCACCCCCGCCAGAGCGGCCCTGACGCCAACGATCACCGAGCGCGCGCTCTCCCCGTCCAGCCATCCCGTCGGCCTGACCCCCGGACCCGACGGAGCGCTCTGGATCACTCAGTGGTCGAACGCCGCCATCGGCCGAATGACACTCGCCGGCGTGACCACCCCCTACACGCTGCCGACCCCCGACGCCGAGGCCACGGCCATCACCCTCGGCCCGGACGGCAACCTCTGGGCGACCGAGAGCCAGGGCAACAAGCTCGCGCGCATCACGCCGACCGGCGCGACGACCGAGTTCCCGCTGCCGACCTCAGGCTCGGCGCCGGCGAGCATCGTCACCGGTCCCGACGGGCAGCTCTGGTTCACCGAAAGCGCGGGCGCGCAGATCGGCCACATGAAGCCGCCCGCCGGCACGATCTCCGAGATCACGCTGGCCAGCGGCGCACAGCCGCAAGGGATTGATGTCGGCGCCGACGGCAATTTCTGGGTGGCGCTGACCGGCACGAACGCCATCGCGCGAGTCACACCTGCGGGCACGGTCACCTCCTTCCCGGTCCCGACCCCGTCGGCCGGCCCGTCCGCAGTCGCCGCCGGCCCCGACGGCAACATCTGGTTCACCGAGCGCAACGCCGGCCGGATCGGGCGGATCACGCCGAGCGGGACGATCACCGAGTTCCCACTCCCGTCGGCCTCGAGCGCGCCGACGACAATCGCCGCGGGTCCTGACGGCGCCCTCTGGTTCGCCGAGACGGTCGGCAACGCGGTCGGCCGGATCACGGTGGCAGGTGCCATCGAGGAGTACCCGCTGACGAGCGCCGGCGCCCAGCCCGGCGTGATCGCGCTGGGCCCCGACGGCAACCTGTGGCTCACCGAGACCGGCCGAGACGCCGTAGCGCGAATCACTACACCGCCGGCAATCGGCGCGGCAACGGCCGCCGCCAAGGGCGCCAACGCGATCGACCTCGCGGTCGGCATCGGCACCCACGCGCAACAGACGACGGTGAGCGTCGAGTACGGGCCGACGCTCGCTTACGGCTCGACGACGCCCGTGCGCGTCTTCAACTCGGTGTCCAACGCACCCGTCAGCCAGAGCTGGTCGATCACAGGGCTCACGTCCGGGACGGAGTACCACCTGCGCGTCGTAGCAACGAATGCGACCGGGACCGTGCGCGGGCCCGACATCGTGGTGACCACCGCGGCGGGCCCGCCCGTCCAAGGCGGCACGCCGCTGGCCAAGTCGCCTCCGACCGGCACGCCCCCTTCGATCCTCAAGAGCCCGCTGAAGGCACCAACACTCGGCGGCGACGCGTCGAAGGCCCCACCCGCCGCAAAGCTCGTCGGCGCCGCGACCGTGCGCGTGGTCGGCGGCCGCGCACCGATGACGGTGAGCTGCCCGACCACCGCCGTCGACGGCTGCCACGGGACGATCGTGCTGCGCTCAGCACCAACACCAACGTCAGCGAAGAAGCGCAAGGCCACCGCTCGCGCGTCGCGCTGCGCCCGCGGCTGCCGCCCGCTCGGCCAGGCGAAGTTCGACGCCAAGGCCGGCAAGCGACGCCGCGTATCGGTCAAGCTCTCGGCCGCCGGCCGCGGCGCACTGGCCCGCGCGTCGCGCATCAAGGCCCGAGCAACAGTGACCACCGTGATCGACGGTCGGTCGACGACGGTGACGCGCACCGTCACGCTGCGCTCGCGATAGCCAACGCGCCGGTACCCTCAAGGGATGGAGCAGACGGACGCAGGAGATCTCGTGAAGGTCGCCGTGGGCAGCCGGGCGATCGACGGCATCGTCTTCGACGCCACCGGCGGCGCGAAGGTCGTGGTTGCCATGGTCGATCGCGAGCGCGGCCCCGTGATGCGCACCGTCGAGTTGCAGGCCTTGAGCGAGCGCACCGAAGCAGGTCCGAACGACCATGCGCTGCAGATGCTCATCCGGCGCACGCCCTTTGGCGTGCGCGGCGCGTCCCGCAGTGGCGCGGGGCCGAGCGGTACGCGCGCTGGGCACAAGCGCGCGTCGATGCATCGCACGACGGGGAAGTAGCCGGGGCGGGGGCTGGGCCTCCGGATCAGGTACCGCGCTGCCCCGGCCGCCGACGACGCACCGCGCCCACCAGCAACGCGGCGCCAACAGCGGTAAGGGTGAGCAGGCCGAGCAGAGAAATAATCCTCCCGGCGACGATCGGCACGCTGCGCGCCTGCTCGATGACGATGCGAGCCTTGCCCGGCTGCGCATCGTCGGCGACCTGTAGGACGAGCGCCCAGCGGGTCTGCCACCTCGGACCCGCTGGTGGGCCCGGCCATCGTCCGACGACCTTCGCGCCCTCAATGTGCAGCATCTTCGAAGGCGTCATCAAGGTGGTGTAGAGCAGATCGCCGGGGCCAGCGGGGACGCTGCCGACGACACGGCCACGCTTGACATTTGCTCGTCGTATCGTCAGGGGCAACTGGCCCGAAGGCGGTGCAATCCGCCCGAGCTTTGCGTCGGCGAAGTCTCCGACGCTAAACGGGGCATACCGATCGATAGGCGACTGCAGGGGTGCTTGCCCGCGCGGGGCCTCGTGCCGTTGGATGACAGCGCCGATGACGCTGAACGCCAAAATGGGAACCAACAGTCCGGTCAGCCACCGACGCTCGCTACGGTCGATGAGCACCAGACCGGCGATCATCGCGCCGCAGATGCCAAATAACGCGTATGTCTCCAACCGATAGCTGAATTGGATCATCTGCCACGGGTCGGGAAGCGCCCGGATCCCTTGCGGATGTGTCATCAACGCGAGGACGCTGAACGTCACGATCGCCAGGATCGCGAGTATACGTGCCCACGCCTCTCGCCAGTAAGCGCGACTGACCAGCGCGACCACCACCACCCACGCCATCGCCAACACTGGCAGCGTGATGGTCAATCCAGGCTCAAGCGAGCTGGGACGCCCCAACGCGAGCAGATATCTCGCCCCCAGCTCTGGATGAGCGCCGTCGAGCAGCGCCTTCCACTCATCTATCCGGTTCGCGATGATCGTGTCGGAGTGATAAGCGAGATTGGGCAGGAGATACCAGGCATTGACGGCCATCGCCGGGACGGCAATGAGCCCCACACGTAGCAGTCCTTGCGTACTGAGCTGACGGCGCGCTGACGGCACGCCAACCGCCACGGCCGCTATTGCGACGGCGAGGATCGTCGTCCCCCACAACAGCGTCAGATTGTGACTTCCACCGAAGAGCATGACCGACACCGCCAGCGCTGAAGCCGGCCCAGCACGCAGCCGGTCGGCGCGCAAGATGCTGAGCGCCGAAGCGACCATGAGCGGCATCATCGAGGTTGCCACAAGCTCGGCAAAATCCTCGCGAACGTTGATGTTGGTGACGACGTACGGCGTTGTCACATACAGAATTGCCGGTGCGTGAGCCGGCCAGGAGCGCACGCCGGCGAGCCGCGCCAGCCATAGCCAGCCTCCATAGGCCGCCGCGAGCGCGAGGAGGCTCAGGATGGTCTCCGCGGCATTGCCAGATCCCACCAGCAGCGTGACCAAACCCCCAAGCACGAACAGCGTCCCGCCATAGAACGCGAAGATCGGATAGAACGCCGCCACCTCGGCGGTCATGGACAGCGAGGGAATGGGGCTCTGCCGCAGGTACGCGGCCTGATGCTTCATGAACAGCGAGTCCGCGTGGAAGTCGCCGTCGAAATGCGCCGGATCGGTGATCGATGTCCAATTGACCATGACCAGCAACGCCGCGATGCCCATGGCCACCGCTCCCGCACGCACGATCGGCATCGCGTCAGCGAAGCGCCTCCGTGCTTGCGACTGACTTGACCCGCCATGCTCGGCAAGCACTGCTCGCCGATCGCGTGGTAGCTGGGTCCGCACCAAGCCACAATATGCGGCGGGGGTTCCGCGCGGATGAGAAGCCGCTGCCAGCTGGCTCAGCCCCGCCTAACGTGCCAGGACCTCCTGCGTGTTGCGCGATGGCAGGCTCGGCGGGCGGGTGTGATGTCCCGCCGAGCCTGCGACTGTGGGGGGCTTAGCGGCGCTTGGTGGTGGTGGCCTTGGCCGAGAAGGCGGTCTTGGCCTTCTTGGCACCCTTAGGCACTAGGGTCGCCTTAATCCGTACGTCACGCTTCGCGTGACGTAGGCGCTTGCCGGTCGCGGTGAGCTTGGCCGTCACCGTCGCGGTCGTTGCGGTCGTGATCGTGCGACGGGTCGTCTTGATCCCCGCACCGCTAATCGTTAACCGACCCGGCGTGAGGCCGCTGACCTTGACTTTCACACTGGTCTTGCTAAACGTCCGCGAGGCCACGGCCAGCGAACACTCGACGGCCATCGTCGTCTGTGTGTCCACACGCTTGCCGCTATGTCCTTGGGCGGCAAAGAACGGCTTCTGGGCAGCCGAGCAGATGTCGCTGTGGCCATCGGTGATGACCAAGATGCCCTTCTTGCCCCCGTTGAGCTTCATCGAGAACGAGCTGATCGGAGCGTCCGGAATCATCGGGAACGTCGACGTCAAATGCTTGTTGTCGGGCACCGAGTTCGTCGCCCGCAGATTCACATTGACCTCACCCCGCAACTCGATCAACAGCGTCGGCAACGTCCGGATCTGCCGACCCGACTTCGGATCGGTCCGCACACCCTTGACGAAATACACCTTCCCGTTCAAAGCCGTCTTGAGCAACGGGCTGATCGCCGTGACCGTCCCAATCACCGACTTCGCCGGACATTGATTCTTCAGACCGTCGAGGTACTCACACAACGAATCACTCTGCGCATTATCAGGGTCCAACGCAAGGCTAAGGGGCAACGTCACCGTGACCGCCTTGATCCCCGACTCCTTAGGCTGTTGGGTCACGAGCGCTTCGATGCCGGGGTGACCGCCGACCTTGGCCTCTTTGGCCCCGGTCAACTTCAACTGAAGCTTTGGCGCGAACGGGAGCTTGTCACAACCGGTAAAGCGGATCGGCGAGTTCAAGCTCGCCGTCTGACCGCCGGCCGAAAACACACTCGTCGCCACATTCAGCGGATCACACGACGACGGCGATCGCATGAACCCGGGTCGATCGACGACGACATGCACGCGACGAACCCTGAACGGAACACCATCGCGGATCGTCGGCAATGGATCGCTGACCACCGTGGCATGCGCATCATCGACATCGATGTTCAACGCCTGACGCACCACCACGGTCCCGAGATCAAACGGCCCGGCAACCGCGTGGACGGCGACCGCCAACCCATACGGGGCGCCCTTGTACGGACCCGTCAACGACACTGGCTGATCACGCAGATAAAACGGGGTATCACCCGGGCCAGCTGCGACCGTTGCCGAACCAACCCGCGACCCGACCGGACAACTACCTGCGTTGGCATCAGCATCACTGCACAACGGAACATCCTTCACCGAGGCCAGCAGGCCTCCGGGCAAACCGACATTGACGCCGGTAATGACGTCTTGGCGATCGGCACGCGTCAGGTCAAAGCTAAATGGACTCGACGCGCGGGCCTGGGTGTCGAGGGTCCCCGCGCTGACTGACGGGCCAAACGGCAACACCGACGGACAAACCGCTCCGCCGCCATCCCAACTCACACTGTAACTCGAACTCGGCGTGACATCCGGCACACCAGCCACCTGCAGGCCATCCGTACGCGTTCCAGCGCGTGACCATGATGTGAGCACGCCCCTGGTCGTGACCGTGCCACACCCCGCTGGATTGACCAACGCCGCCCGCGACCCCGGATCAAACACGAGGCGTAGGTGCCTGGCTGGAAGTTGCGGATTGTCCTCAAATCGCGCCGTCAATCGACCGGTCACCCGATCGGCGGTCACGACGCCCGGAAGTTTGAGGTTGACGCCGTACTTGCGCGAGTCGACCTGGATCAACAGCCGGAACTTGCCATCCTGATTACCGGCAGGATCCAGATCACCCGGATGCGGTTTAATAATGAAGACATCGCCGCCAATCAGATCGGCCCCGATGACCTCGTCGGTGCTGGGATCGCGGCGAGCCAATAATGGCGAGGTAGCCTCCACTGCTCCGATCTTTGATCCATCGGGACAGGTGACCGGATCGACCGTCTCGTAATGGACTTGATCACCTGGTCCGGGCAAATCAGAGCAGCCGTCGAGGCCGTCGGCTGCCGATGGTGAGATGGCCACCCCTTCGGGCAGCGTCACCGTCGCGTCTTTGAGCGCCGGGGCGTTGGGTACCGACGGATCGGCCCGTGAGGCCGAATTGGTCGGATCGTTGGTCTGCGGGAAATCCAGATCGACGGTGAAGCCCGATGGTGCATCGGCCTGTGCGGTGCCGGTGCCCGGCGTAGGCCGAATGTCCATGCTGGGCGCGAACTGCGAAAGCAGCCGCGGGCTGTCGCACCCCGTCACTGCGGGTGCCACCGCACTGGCTGACTTCCACGTCGGATCCGTCGGATCGGGGAAGCCAAAGTCCGCTGAACCGATGGCCAGTAGCCGTCCGGGACGCGCCCACGTGTCGCCAAAGATGGTCGTCGCCGGGGCAGCAATCAGACAATCTGCCGGATTAGACAAGAACGGAATCGGTGCACCACCAACCGGCACCGGAAAGCCTGGCGCGTCACGCTGCGACGGCACGCCGAACAACACCACCTTCACGTGACTGAGGCCGATCGAGTTGATCCCGGGACTGGCTACGGTGATCCCAAACTGGCCCGTTCGCGGACGCAAACGCGGATACAGCAACACCGTCGTGTTATTGGCAAAGCGAAAGCCGAGCTGCGCCGGATACCCACGCTCGGGGACCATGTTAAACAGCGGCCACGTCGAGTCTGCACCTTGTACCCGGAGCTCGACCTTTCCCACCACGCTCCCGGCCGGACAACTAGGCGGGTCACCAACTTCGATCTGGTCCGCGGTGCAGCGTGCGGCGGCAGCGGGGTTGCCGACAAATCCCGCCGGCGAGTCGACAAACGTCGACTTGACAAACTCCACATGCTCTAGCACATCGGCATCGCTCGGGACCGAGAACGACACGGCCACATCATGCGGATGGCCCCCGGCCACCGTGTAATCGTTGCCCGCTTCGTCTAAGGCCCGGGCACTGAAGTCCTTGATGTCAAACGGCGGCGCAACAGCCGCAGCCGTCGAGACGATCGATCCCATCAGCACCACCACAACCGCCAGCAATAGAGATCGGCGGCCAACACCACAGCGAGCAAGCATCACGTTCGAATCTCTCATCATCAGAAGACCACGTTGACCAACACGACCGCTGTGGATCATGATCGACCCCCACCAACACGCCCAACCAACCGCTGAGAGTGCTTAGCCGACCTTCGGGCTTTTGTCTTTGCGTGCACGAGCTTCAGCGTCACCGACCGATCCAGCGCGACTTTGGAATGACTCACCGCGACCTTGACCGTCAACCGACCCCGCGACGCCAACTGCGCGCGAGCCTTATGAGACAACGTCAATGCCACCGCAACCCTCCCCGGGCTAGCCAGCGTCCGACGTCCCGACCCGACCGTCACCGATCGACCGGCGATTGTTGCCGTCGCCTTAGCGCTAACCGTGCCGGGCGTGTTGCCGGTGATCGTCAAGCTGACCCTACCCGTGGCCGCCAACGCTCGACGCTGCGCCGCACTCAGTGCCCGCACCGAGAACACCGGCACCACCTCGCCCACACCACTACCCGACCCCACCGGCGCCGGCCCCGGCCCCGCCAAACTCGGTGCCTGACTCCGCTGGCCCCGACACTCGTCGCCAGAGCATGGTGGTGGGGCCTGAGCCGGGGCAAAACCGCCGCCGAGCCGGGCGTCATAGATATCGGTGTTGGCATCGCGATCGGCGCCCAGCACTTGTGCAGCGGTCAAGAAGAAGAGGTCTCGGCCCGATGGCGTCACCCCTACCGCGGTGCCGCCGCTGGCAGAGATCAACGACACCCGCCCATCGCGCCAGCTATACACATCGTCGGCACCATTCGTGTCGCTGGTCGACAACGCCTCAGCGGTATTGAAGATCACCGTGGACCCATCCGCCGATATCGCAGACTTCGCAGGGACCGACGCGTCAAACCCCGGCGTGTTGGCTCCACCGCCTGCCACGGAGGTGGATACCTGCGCGATCGCATGGGTCACCGCGTCATACCGATACACATCCCTGGCACCAGGGATGCCGTCGCTATCTGCGGCCACCAGACTGTTGGCGGTGACCAACAGCAGATACCGACCGTTAGGCGTCATCTGCGCGGTCAGATCGTCACCAGCGGCGAGCCCTGCGACATACCGCGTCTGCCCCGCCGGGTGGCCCTCATCACGATCCCACACATACAGGTTCTGCGCACCCCTACGCGCACCAACACCACCCACACCAAGATTGCCGGCCAACACACCCTGAGCCACGAAATACACGCGCGACCCATCCTCAGAAACCGAGACCACCCTCCCGACCTGCGCATCACTCGCCGGCCCCGACACCCGGGTCAGCGAAGCACAAGGATTCGTTGACCCCACCGGCACCGGCGTACCAGCCGGGATATCACACGCATAAAGATCATTGGTCTGGTCGACGTCACCATTGACCAGCTGCTGGCTGGTGGTAAAGAACACTCGCGAACCATCAACCGCCCCGCCCTCATAGGTCGCCGGGGAGATACCGCTACACAAGCCACCGTCATCACCGGCGTCACGTGTGCACTCAGAGCCCGACACCGCGACTGTCGCCGAACCGCCCACCCGCGCCCACAACTGCGCTACGGCCTGGCTATCACACCCCGACGCGACGACGATCACCCGACCATCAGGCGAGACAGCACGCAGACAGTTCGCACTCAACGACTGACCACCGTTATCGACACTCACCGGCCGCGGTGGCCCATCATGGTCGGTACCAACATACTCACCACCATCGACGAGGATGTGCGAGAGGTCATCAGCCGAGACCCCCGTAACAAATATGCCGTCGCCGATGCGGGTAAAGGCGCCATCGGGACCCCGCAGCCAGAAGCCCACATCGTCCGGGGTCTCATCAGCGCGCCGATACATACGCCACAACGACCACCGCAAATCCGCCGACTCAGCCTGCACCGAGTTGGCGGACTGGCCCAGGCTGGTGTCATAGATCGTCGCCGGCGGATCCAGTGAGCTGGTCGCCCACCCCGCCGCCGAGCGCACCGCGTGATACAGGTTCGCCGGACTGCCTAGGACCTGATCCGCAAACGCGCCGCGCGACAGATACGACACGACCCCGTCATCGGTAAAGCCGATAGCCCCACCCGGCAGGATCGGAAAGCCCTCCTTATATGGAGCACTGACCATCTCGTAAGCCCGGCAATCCGGCAGTCCCGTCGAACCGGTCTGCACCCGCACCGCCGCATTGCCACATCCATCACCAGCAGCCATCGCCACCGGCACCATCCCCACCGACAACACACCAGCCACCACCGCCGCCAACATCACGCCTAATCCCAACCGACGCGCGCTGCCAAGCATCGCAGTCTCTAGAATGTTGGTGTTGATGGGTGGGTTTACAGACACAGGGGCTCCTTTGAAACCAAGAACATCGAACACCACCTGACACACGGCCATCAACGCCCGCTCCCACGCTTGAAGACGATCGTGACGGTCTTGCTGGCCGTCTGGCCACCCGCTGGCGTAAACCGCACACGCACCCTCGCCCGGAGCGTGTGGCTCTTGGAACGAGCCAGCGTACGCCGACCAGCGGCCGTTAGCTTGACCTTGGCAGACGCTGTGGCCGCTTTCTTGACCGTGACCATGACCGCCTGGGTGGAACCCCCGGAGCTCTCGATCTTGCCCGGACCCGGAACCCTGACCCGCAGGGTCGCCGTCGAACCCGCCACCGAACGAGACGGAATCGAGAACCCGTTGTCAGGCTTCGCGAACACCGCCACCGCAATGGTGTTCGACACACGCCCGCAATTAACCGTCAACCCAAACGTCCCCAGCGCATCCTCAGGCACCACCATCTTGAAGCCACCCACCGACCAACCCACCGGCTCCACTGGGCGGTCACCAAGCATCACCGTCCCGCCCACCCCGAGATCCTGACCGGTGACCGTGATCGTCTCACCCGGCTTCGGTCTGCGATTATACGCATTCAGCCGCGGAGACCCACAACCATAAGCCGCCACAGGATCACTGGTCGGCGCCACCGGAAAGATCTTAGGTACCGGTGCCGTGGCAAAGGTCAGCATGTCGCTAACGCCGGTCGAGTCGTTGCTCTGCACCGTCAACTGCACGACAAACCGCTCACCCGCCGGCAAACCAACCAACCCCGCACCCACCCGCTCAGCTCTGGCGCTTCCCGAGACCGGCCGGGTAGGTGTCGAAACCGCATACCCGCTGTCAAGCGACCAGACATCGAAGTGATAGCTACCGGTCAGACCAAAGGTATTGACCTCGCCCGCCAGCGTCGCCGCGTCGGTCGAGACCCCAGACGGACCACTCACCGCCGCCGTCGGGGCCGCAGCCGTCCGGAACAACCCATCAGCCCCCGACCGCACCACACCATTGCTCGTAGCAACAACCTGAACATGATAGGTCGTATCCGGCGACAACCCCGCAACATCCTGGGCCACCTGCCGCTCACCATCACCGGAGCCCGCATCGACCTCTGGGGTGCTCGCCCCATAGCTTGAGGTCGGACCGTAGTTGAAGTGATATGTCGTCGCTATCCCATGCGGATCGATCGTCCCGGTCAACCGAGCACGCTTGGTCGTCACATCGCTAGCCCCACCACCAGCTGCCGGCGCCGTCACAAACGTCTGATCATGCCCAAACTGCGGATCGTCAAGAGGCAAGTTGGGGCCTGCGCCCGCGACCACACGGAAATGATAGGTCGTGCCAGGCTCCAACCCCGACACCGACGCGATGACCGGAATGTCGTCACCAACGCAAGCACCCAGGAAACGGTTACATCCGTTGCCCCACTCCGTGCCCGTGCTATCTGCCGTGATCCCGTAGGCCGTCGTTGTCCCGTACTCCAAATACCAGCTTGCTGCCACATTGCTGTTCGGGTTGACCGTGCCGTGCAAAAGCGCGCTACGCGGCCCGATCGCCGACGCAAACGCCGGCGACCCATCCACCTCCGGCGGCGCCGAACCCGTCGGAAACGAGCCCGTCGCCCCGAAGATCGAACCCGATGCATTCGAACCCACAATACGGAACTTATAGGTCGTGTTCGGACGCAAACCCGACACCGCTGCCGACTTCGCGACCGGGTCATTGCCGCTACCGGCATCGACATCCGGCGTCCGCGACCCAAAGCTCAAATCGGTGCCGTACTCAAAATGATAGGTCGAAGCAACACCCTCAGGGTCAATCGTCCCTTCCAACACCACCGAACGTGCCTCCGGTGGCTGGGTCCCCCCGGTCTCCACCGTCGGACCCTCAAACCGGCTATAGCGCACAACAAACGGACGCGTCAAATCAGACAGATACACCGTCCCCGCACCATTGACCGCCATGACCCCAGACCGAACACCAGCCGCCTCACGCGCATCAAACCCATACACCACAACAACCCCACCAGCATCCAAATGCGTCACCCGCACCCCCACCGGACCACTATGGGCCACATACACCTCATCCGACACCGGATCCGCCGCGACCGCATACAACGTCTCCGGACTCCCATCAGCTCGCAGCGCAAGTTGAAGATCCAGCGAGGCTTCATACGCCCCGCCCGCACTGAACCGATCAACACGATTCTTACAAGGATCAAGCACATACACCCGGTGCGATCCATCAACCGCCAACCCCGACGGCGGGCAAAAAAAGCCAAGGCCATCAGGCGAACCATTGGACCCATCAAATGTCTTCGATGCGTCCAGCGAACCCGTCACCGGATCAAACGCCGCGATCACCAACCCACGCGACGGATCGCTCGCCGTCACATACACCGTCCCATCAACCGGATCAACCGCCACCCGAGGCGCGGAATTGATCGACACCTCCGAAACCCCAACGTCCAACGCATATGCCTTCACACCCGCCACGCTGTACTTCACCACCGAAGGAACACCGCCATTCAATCCCGTCGCGACATACACCGCACCCGCACCACGAGGATCAACAGCAAGCCCACTCACGCCACCCTCATACGACGCATCAAGCAAGAAGCTCGACACAAACACCCCATCCGCGGTAAAGCGCTGCACCCGCGGGTGCGTGGTCTGACTCCCTTGCCCCGCCTCGGCCGTAAACACCTCGTCGGCCGATGCCGTCACTGCAAGGCCCCCGGGACCATTGCGCAGGTAGTCGCCAAACTGGCCGTCACCATCGCCATACCCGCCGAACTGACCCGCGTACGTGTGGCCCGTCGTCGCCCAAGCACAACCACCCCCACCCACCCCCACAACTACAGCCACAACCATCGCCAACCCAGCCACCCGACCAACCAACAAGCGACCCAACCCAGCCAAAGAACCCGACACACCCACTCCTCATCCTCATCAATCACACACCCACGCAAAATGGCAACACGCGCCGAGTATCATTCCTACACGACCCCGTGTGCAGCTGTCAAGCCACACTGGAGCCCGTCTAACCACCAGTGAGACATCTCAACGGCCGCAGGGGGCCCGCCGAGCGACGCTGGGGCCGCCAAAGGCGACCCCAGCACCACAAACGTTAAACCCGTAACCTACTACTGCTTCTAGTTGGTCACCGACAACGAGTTCGCGGTGTCGAACACAGTCCCAGTCGTGGAGATTGGAACGTTGTTGCCAACCGCGGAATGGGACACGAGGCCGTCAGCACCATTGAGCTCGATAGTGCGCGTGGCGCCGTTTCCATGCCACCTAGCGCCAGTCAGAGTGCCAGTGAGCCGGAGCGTGAGTCCGGCGCCCACGCAGGCGGTGCTGCCCGGATGGTTCTCAAAAGCCACGTCGATGTTCACGCCGTGGATCTGGATGTTGCTCGTCGACACCGCAGTCGCAGTCCACGGGAAATTAGTACCCGTCGAAGTCGCAGTGCAGAGCCCGACGCTGGCGGGCGCACCAGTCGCAGTGCAACCCGTGAAGGTCGCGTTATCGATCTCGATGTTTGCCGTGCTCGTCACAGTCACAGTAAACGACGCGGTCGCACAGTCCGACGAGGTGCCAAGCGCAGGCGCCGTGAACCCGACGGGGGACGAGTTGTTGAGCGTGTGCTCAGAGCCAACCACGCCCCAGCTCGATGCCGAGGCCATCGACGGCATCGCAAACGCACACAACGCCATCGCCGCAACGAAGAGCAACATGCCCTTCTTTGAAAACTTCTTCATAACAAACTCCTTGTGAGTCCCGACAAGACGCCGAGACGAATGGTTCGGTCCCAAATCGACGCAGGCTTACGTGAGCGAAGCGCCTCAGGGGCCGTTCAACAACGCCTGCCAACCCACCGCAGGGGATCTACGACAAGACAGACGACAACCTGCTCCAAATAGCGCGAGCCCGGCCTCCCTTCCCGTCAAAACACAAGCGCCAACCGACACCCCCAGATCGATCCCCAACCCGACCAGCCAGGTCAACGCTTCGGTGTCGAAGTAGTACGGCGCGGCCCAATTGAAGTCAACCAGCCGTGCGCGGCGTCAAACCCAGACACAGCACAAACTGTCACCTCAAGCGGAGACACCCTCGTAACGACGGCGTCAGTCGTCCACGTCAACAAGCCACCACAGTTGTTAGGTGTCCCCTGCTCTCCGGCACAACGGCCACAACTCCAGATTCCGGCCACCCGGCTCTTCCCGCCCAGGCGTGGAACGGCAACCCGCTGCCAATTGGCTCAGCCTCACCAACATCCCCGTCGCTTCCTGTTTTACGGTCGCGTGGGATGCGATCACAACTGTCACCCCCTCGACGCCCACCGCCACCGCTCATCTGGACCGCAGCGACGATCCTCGCGGTCTCGGCGCTGCTGGCCTTGCTGACCTGGACCCTCCTCACCAACGCGTCTCGCCTGGCGGAGGACTTCCGGATGGACACGTGGTTGATCGCGCACCAGGCCAATGCCCTGCGTCACGATCACGCGCCATCGCTCTTTCTCACATCGTCCTGGGTAGCGTTCTACCCGGTCTTCGCCTTCTACGGCGGAACGCTCTTCGTGCTCGGCGGTGCGATCGCCTTGGTCGTGGGATCCGCGGTCGCCGCGCAAGTGATTCTGTACTTCCTTGCCCTTGCTGCCGCCTACGGCGGGTGGTTCTGGCTGGCGCGGATGGCCGGCCTGCGCTCCTGGCACGCTCACGCCCCCGCAGTCTTGTACGTCACCGCCCCCTATGTACTGACCAACATCTACGCACGCCAGGATCTGACGGAGCTCGTGGGGACGGCGATGATCCCGCCAGTCCTCGCCTCGGCGATCAGCATCCTCCGAGCCGATCGTCTGCGTGCTGGCCCCGCGGTCGCCCTGGCGATGTCCACCCTCATCCTCGGTGGTAGCCACAACCTCACGCTCCTTTGGGGTGCGACCGTCCTGGGCATCGCGGCGCTTGCGTTGGCAGCAGGTGTGCCGCAGGCACGCCAGTTGGTCACCATGCGCGGGCTGCGACGTGTGCTAGCCGTGGCCGTACCAGCGATGTTGGTGAACGCCTGGTATCTCCTTCCCAACCTCGCCTACCACTCACACACGGTCATCGCAAACCGGCTCGACCTCTGGAAGGTCTACCTCACGCATCCGACCTTCGTCGTCGACGCCAAGTATCTCTTCGCGCTCGGCCGCCCCAGCCCATTCCCAGATACAGGGCCGCACCCGATCTACGCGCTCCCGGTACTGGTGATGGCGTGGGTGGTCGTGGCAGCCGCGATGACCACCCGCCGCCACCGACACGGAGCCTGGTGGCGGATCATCGCGATCCTGGCGCTCGTGTCGGCTGCGGTGTTGGCGATCATGAGCCATCCCCGGGTCCTGCTGGGGCTGCCTGACCCCTGGCTGATGCTCCAGTTCAGCTATCGGCTGGAGACGTTCGTGCTGTTCGCCATCTGCGGCGCCGTCATCGCCGCGCTGGCCATCCTCGGTCGCAGTCGGCATCAGCGGCTGACCTGGCTGCTGCTTCCGATCCTCGTGTTCAGCGTCATTGGCGCGACACATCAGGTACGCAACGCGACGCTTGCCACAGAGGAGGCCGGCGTCGATATAGACGCCTTCGCCTCGTTCAGCATGGGCGACTTCGCCGACGTCAGCATCAAACAGCGCCGACCCGAACGGAACGCACAGGCGATCAACTTCCCACGAGCCCTCGTCCAGCACGGCAAGATCGACGTCACGCTCCCCGTGCAGCCCGGTCAGGTCCTCTACACCAATCTCATGGTGCCTCCGCAGATGATCAGCGTGCAAGGAGCGCGCGTCGTCGGGCGCTGGGCGAAGCCGCCGCTGACCCCCGGATGGCAGCGCCGGTGGCACCTTGCCCTGCAGATCGACAAAAACGCGACGCCGGGCCAAGCGCACCTGGTGATCCGCGAGGCGCAGACGCTCCCGATCGTCGGCGGCAAGATCCTTTCTCTCCTCGGCCTGCTTGGCCTCACCGCCAACGCCGTAGTCATCGGGCGCGCAGCCCGGCGCCGCAGAAGGTTGCGCTCACGACCGGATCCGGTCATCCCATCGCCCCCGCACACGCCGGCACCCGATCCGGCACCAAACGTGTGAAACGCCCCCGGCTGGATTCGAACCAGCGACCATCGGCTTAGAAGGCCGGTGCTCTATCCAACTGAGCTACGGGGGCAGAGCCATCCCAATCCTGCCAGGTTCACCCGCCGCTCCGCCAGCGCAATGGCAGCGGCTACGCCCGACTGAACACCCAGCGCCGCCCCACCAGGTACGTCACTACCGGCGTTACCGGGAGCAACACCGCCTGCGCCAGGATCTCGTCGACCTCGAACCCATCGACGAGCACCGCCAGCAACACCAGATTCAGCCCCGTCGCCCCGCCCTGGGCCGCCAGCCAGCTGAGCCACCCCCGAGCGGTCGGCGCGCCGCCCTTAAACGTCCAGTGCTCGTGCAGCCAGTACCCCAACGACGCAGACGCAGCAAACGCGACCAGCGCCGACAGCAAATACGGCACGCCCAGTAACACACCCGCGGTGTAGCCGCCAAAGTACGTCGCGGCGTTGAACCCGCCGACCAACCCGAAGCGCGCGAGCTCGCGAAGCCTGTCCACAGCCCAAGGTGTACCGGCTCGCCGACCCTCGACGTCGCCTCACTACATTGTCGAGGCGATGGACGACCTTCGCCAGGCCTGGGAGCAAGACGGTTACGTGGTGCTCCGCGGCGTCGCGCCGGCCGAGCAGATCGCCGCCTACACACACGAGCTCGACGCCAACCGCGACGGCTTACTCGTCCGCGCGCCCGGCGACGAGCACGTCTCGCTCGCCACCAGCACAAACCAATCCCCAGACGAGCGCCCCGGCGCCGTAGACCCCTACGCGCTCTCGCCCGCCGCACGCGCCCTGTTGCTCCCGCCCGACCTCGTGCGCTTCCTCACCCGCGACGTCTTCAACAACGACGCCCCACTGCTCTTCGACGCCGTCGAGACAGCAGCAGGACCACCGGATGACGGCCTATTTCGCGATGCCACCTACGTCGCGCTCGCCACCGAGCCGAACACCCTCGTCACCGCCACCATCGCACTCGACGCCGGCGCCGAGCTCACGCTCTTCCCCGGCTCCCAGCAGATCCCCACCACCCCGTTCAGCGATCGCTACCACCACCACAACCCAGAGCGCGACGGCACCGCCGCGCTGCAGCACCACCGCGACGAGATCACCGCCGCGCTCGGTCACGAGCCCGTCAGCAACACCATCACCTTGAACCCCGGCGACGCCGTCCTGTGGAGCGCCAACCTCGTCCACACCCCGGTGACCGGCAGCGCGCTCATCGCCCACCTCTGCCCCGTGCGCGTCCAGCCGTCCTGGTTCACCTACCGCCCAGAGCGCGCCCGCCACGCCGCCCATGCCGACGGCACCGCCTGGATCGCCACCCAGCACTACGACCTCGTCGACGCCGTCGCCCCCGAAGACGTCCCCGTCGGCGTGCGAGACGAGCCTGAGCTCGAGCGCGTCGAGCAGGCGCTGCGCGAGCACGACGACAGCAGCGCACCCCAGCCTCCGACGCCGGTCAGCGGACGCCGCAGCGGCGGCCTTGTTGACTCTGTCCGCGGGCTAATGAACCGCCGCGGCCGCAACAGCTGACCTCGGCGCGCTTGCCGATCTGGCTCTGGCTTCGCCGACCAGACGAGGCAAGCATTGGCCTATGTCGCAGCCGGCCGTCCCCGCGATCCGCCGCCGGTCGCTCGGGATCTCGCGCGCTCATCTCACCACAGCTGTGGTCTGGGGCGTGCCGCTATTCCTGGTGCTCTTCACGCTTCCATTCATCCTGCACCAGAACGCGTGGTGGGAGTGGCAGAGCCACTACTGGCTGCTCGAGCGCCAGACCGCCTATGTCGCCGCGCACGGAACGCCAACGTACTTCCTGCACATCTCCACCGGGGCGTTCTACCCGCACAACCTCTTCTACGCCGGCCCGATGCTCGCAGCGCTGGCCTACCCGGCGGCCGTCATCGGGCCATGGCCGGTGTTCGTGGCGTCGATCATCGTCGCGGTGCTCGCCGGCTACTTCGGGATGTGGTGGACGGCGCGCAACCTCGGCCTGTCACGCGAGCTCGCCGTGCTCCCCGCAGCAACCTTCGCCGCGACGCCGTACGTCGCCTGCGAGATCTATGGCCGCGGCGCCTGGGCCGAGCTTGTTGCGCTCAGCGCTGCCCCCGTCGCCCTCGGCGCGGTCACCGCGCTGTTGTGGCATCCGCAGCGCGACCGCCGCGGCCCGCTCGCCGCGCTGGTGCTCTGCGGCGCGACCATCGCCGGCACCCACAACCTCACGTTGTTGATGGCATCGACGCTCATGTCGCTGATCGTCCTCGCGCTGCTTCCGCTCGCGCCCGGCCGTGCGACCGACCGCGCCCGCCGTCTGGGATCGGCGATCGTCGCCGTAGCCCTCGGCGTTGGGCTGACCGCCGCGTGGCTGGTGCCCAACCTCTGGCTCGGGCCGGATACCGCGATCGCCGGCACCCAGATGAGCAACCTGATGAACAAGCAGGACGCTCCCCTGTTCAAGTTGTCCAACTTCTTCTCGCCGTGGCCGGCGGCCAACCGCCCGGAGTCGCCGGGGAAGTGGTTCTTCGTCCAGCCGCCGGTGCTCGCGCTGGCCTGCACGCTCGCCGCGCTGGGCCTCGTCGCGTGGCTGTATCGCCGTGATCGGCGAATGGTCGCGAGCCTGGCCGGTCTGACGACGCTCGGCCTCGCCATCGTGTTGTTGATCGTCAACCCGCAGTGGTGGCCGCACTTCCCGCGGTTGATCCAGACCATCCAGATCCCCGGGCGGCTCGTGCCCTATCTGGCGATCATCATCGGGCTGGTCATGATCATCGCGTTGACCACCCTGCGGTCATCGCGGATCCGCCGCGCGCTGATCGCTGCGCTGACCATCGCGATCGGCGCGCAGCTGGCCATGGCCGCCGCGTTCATCGCGATCGACTCCGAGGCCGCCTCAACGATCCCCCTCCCGCCCAAGCAGCACGGCGACGTGCGCGTCCACGACGAGGCGACGCCCTACAGCTCGCCCCGCTACTTCCCGGTCCAGCAGTTCCGCGTGATGTCGCGTCCGCTGGGGCCCGCCCCGGACGGCCCGCAGGTCCTTGCGGCGACCGGCGATCCGACCGTCGCCAAGGATGCAGCCCTCGACGGCGTTGGCACGACCGGACAGGTGCTGTCAACGACCGCCGTGTGGTCGCCGCTGATCCGTGTCGTGGGCGACGCGCAGCTGGTCGGGCGCGACGGCTTCGGCTTTGCCACCGTCCGGATTACGCGGACCGATCCGGCCGGACGTTGGAGCGCGATGGTGCAGCCGGCTTGCAGCGGTCTCTGTCTCGAGCATGCGCCGTGGCAGGTGACGGCTGGGCGTCTGCTCACCTTGTTCAGTGCGCTCAGCATCGTGGGCGGCTGCGTTGTTCTCTATCGGAGCGCACGCGCAGCCGTGGCTCGACAGCCCGCGGGGTCGTGAACCACACGAGCTTTCGGAGTTGCCTGCTTACGGTGCCCGCGTGTTGCCCCCGCTCCTCGGCGCCCTCGGCCCGCTGCACCGCGTCGCGCACGACGAGACCACCGAGGATCCGCGCCGGCTCCGGCGGAAGGTAGCTCGGGGGTCCGGTGGTGATCGCGTTATCGGTGTAGGCGTCGTTGACGCCGAGCGCACGCCGTCCGACCATGCGGCCCAGCAGGGCGCTCGGCCCGACGCCGTTGCCCGAGAAGCCTGTCGCGTAGTGGATGTTGTCGTGATCGCCGAGGGTCCCGACGAACGGCAGGTGTCCGGGCGCGCGATCGACGGCGCCGCCCCATGAGTGGGTGAGTCGCACGTCGGCCAGTTGCGGGAACCATCGCCGGAATCCTGCGGCGACGGTGGCAACGGTCTTGGGGTCGACGAAGTGCGATCGCAGCACGCGTCCCGCGGGCCCGATCACGCCGCCGCCGCGGCCGAAGGCGATCCGCCCGTCCCGGGTGGTGTGTGCGTAGTGAACTAACAAGCGCGTGTCGCCCAGCAACTCGCCGCCCGTCCAGCCCAGTTCGGCGAGGCGGTCGGGTATTGGCTCGGTAACCACGATGTGGCTGCCGACCGGGACGACGGCGCGTCGGAGTTCAGGGATCCCGGCCGCCCATGCGCCGAGGCCGAGCACGACGGCGCTCGCCTGCACCTGGCCCGCGGGGGTGCGGATGACAGCCGGCGCCCCACGCTGGAGGGCGAGCATCGGCGTTCCCTCGTAGATCGAAACGCCGCGGCGTAGCAAGACGCGACGCAGTCCGCGGGCGAGCAGCGCGGGCTGGACGGTGGCCGCATCGGTGAGACGGGCGCCGCCGAGGATCACGGGTGAGCCGGTGCGTGCCCGTATGTCCGCCACGTCGGCCCGTTCCACGAAACCAGGTCGCCCCACTTGCGCACCCGCCGCGATCGCGTTCTCCCACGCCCCCATCTGCGCCGGCGCCGTCGCACACCAGAACCCACCCGCGCGCCGCAGGTAGCAGTCGATGCCCTCGCTGACGCAGACCTCCGCGATGCGGTCGATCGCCCAGGTCGAGCGCTCGGCCAGCCACCGCGCCTGGTCGACGCCGAACCGCGCGACGAGGTCGTCAAGCTCGTCGTGCCAGCTCGTGACCCAGCCACCGTTGCGACCGCTCGCGCCGAAGCCGCAACCCTCCGCCTCGATCAACACCACCTTGGCGTCGGGCGCCTGCTCGATCGCTTCGAGCGCCGCCCACATCCCGAGAAAGCCGCCGCCAACCACGCACACATCGGCCTTGACGGTCCCCGCCAGCGGCGGGCATGCCGGCCCGTCGTCTTGGGCCAGCGCTTGCTGCAACCAGAACACGGATCCGACCGTCTCCGCCATCGCGCCCATACGAGCTCCTCACCAGCTGATCGGGACGACTGGATTGTGCCCAACTTCGCCGAGTTCGCCGAGATCGACCGCAAAGTCAGCGATCTTCGTGCCGAAGTCGCCGAGAGCGCCTTCAAGCAACGCCCAGCTGGTGATGATCGGGAGATGGTGCGCAAGCCGACTCCAGGCGGGGACTTGTCCTTCGCGTTGCGATTTCGGGCCACACCACTCGAGCGCGTTGTCGGGCAGTTGCCCCAGCAGATCCCGACGATCGAGGAGTTCGCGCATGTCTGGCTTGGGACCGAACGGGATCGAGGTCTCCAACCTCGGACGATCGAAGACCTTGAGTGGCGACTCGGGCACCTCCTGTCCTGGTCGCGACCCTCGACGCGGCTCGTGAGCTCGACGAGGCCAAGGCGTCGCGGACGTCGGATCGCTACCCACTGGTGGCGACGCTGCTGTTCGCGGGCCCGCGGGTCGAGGAGGCCGGCGAAATGCTCGTCCGCGATCTCGATGTCGACCGCGGCTACCTCGAGGTTGGGCGTTCCAAAACCGCCGCCGGCATGCGCAAGATCGACCTGCTGCCGGTGCTCCGCGACGTGCTGGAGACCTACAAGGCCCGTCACCGAGGCGGCGTTGACGACCTCCTGTTCACGACGCGCGCTGGAACCGCGCGCAACCGCCACAACATCGCCAGGCGGGTGCTTGCACCTGTCGTCGTGCGAGCCGACGAGCTGCTGGAGGAACGTGGGCAGCATCCGATGCCACGCGGTGTCACGCCGCACAAGCTGCGTCACACGTTCACGTCGATCCTCTTCGCGCTTGGCCGGGATGCCCCGTACGTGATGGATCAGCTCGGGCACACCGACCCTGCGTTCACGCTGCGCGTCTACGCGCACGTGATGAGGTTCTCACCACAGGAGCGGGAGCGGCTGAAGGCCCTTGTGGATGGTGTCGCGTGGGCGCCGATGGGCGATAGCCCGGGTATTACGGACGCTTTAGGTCCAGCCTCGCGCTGCCGCAAGTCCATCGCGTCAGCACCCGTCCTCGTCGTGCAAGAGTGGATCGACGAACGCGATCACGTCGGCGATGAGATCAGTCCAGCGCTCCGGCGGCGGCGCTAGGTAGGACATGCGCCGCACCATCGCGGCGTAGGGCTGCTGGCGGTCCGGGATATTCGCCAACGCTTCGGCCAGCGGCATGATCGTTTGCTGCCGATGCTCGGCCACGTCGCGGATGTGGCAGAGCAGCTCGTGTTGCCTCCGTGCTCGGCACGAGCCTTGACCTGCAAGCTCCTGAACGCCTCGGCGGCATGGTCGATCAACTGAGCAACGCCTCCAACGCCGGCGCCAGCTGCGCGGCACCGCCGATCTCCCGCGCGATCTCGGCCAGGCGCGCGGGCTTCGCATCGCCGCGATCCATGTATCGACGCAGCGCATGCAGCCCAACGTCCCGTCCCACCCAACGCGACATCCGTATCGCGTCAACCACCGACCGCTCGGCCGAGTAGATCCAGAACGTCTCGTCGGCGTCCGTGCGCTGCGGTTCGCGCTCGACATCGAAGGTCCGCGCATCAAAGACATGCACTTGGGTCACCGGCTCGGCGATCGACGGCCGGTGAGCCCCGCGAGGAACGGCGACATGAATCCACTCCGGGACCTCATCGCTGAGATCCCAGAACGCCAGCGCCGAGTTCAGGCAGATCGCCCCGCGCGGCACCCGGGCCGACACCACCGCCAGGCCGGACAGCGTCCCCATCCCAGCGCCGGGGAGCTGCACCACGCCACGCCCGACCGCGACCAGCTCGCCGGCCTCTCGCAGCCGATGGAGCGTGGTGCGGCCCACACCGGCGGCCACGGCCTCGGCGACTCGGAACGGCTGCTCGCCGAACCGCTCCCGCAAGATCTCAACACCCGAAGCCATCGGAACAAATCCTACACATGAACAGAACCTATGTGGAGCTTTTGTTCCGCACCCCATAACCACCGCCGCGAAAATGACGCGCGCAGGCTGCGCACGGATCGGTCCGCAAAGTGCGTCGTTCTTCGTACGCGCAATGGGGACACTTCACGTCATGTGCGGCTGTGCCTTGATCCAGTCGCAACGCGCTTGGGCGGTCGAGCAGCCAGCTCCTGGGCGGTCCCGTGAACGGTCCGGTCAGAGACCGCTCAGATCTACTCCTGCGCCAGGGCTGCCCGAAGCCACCGCGAGCCCTTGCGCGCTTGAGGCTCGTGGCGTCCGGAGTCTCCTCCGGCTCCCCCGGTCCCTCTGCGGCTGAAGATCGGGACGACTGGATTCGAACCAGCGACCCCCTGCTCCCAAAGCAGGTGCGCTACCAGGCTGCGCCACGTCCCGTCGAGGCGAGTGTAGTGGGCGGAGGGCCGACCTGGAACCCGCGCTGTGTGGTTCGCAGGACCGGAACTGGTGGCGCTGGTTGAGTGGGGTGTTTGATGGCAGGCTCGGCGGGTGGGTGTGATGTCCCGCCGAGCCTGCGACTGTGGGGGGCTTAGCGGCGCTTGTTGGTGGCTTTGGCCGAGTATGCGGTCTTGGCCTTCTTGGCACCCTTGGGCACCAAGGTCGCCTTGATCCGCACATCACGCTTGGCGCGGCGTAGGCGCTTGCCCGTCGTCGTGAGCTTGGCGGTCACCGTCGTGCTGGTCGCGGTGGTGATCGTGCGTCGCGTCGTCTTGATCCCCGCACCGCTGATCGTCAGCCGGCCCGGGGTGAGGCCGCTGACCTTGACCTTCACACTGCTCTTGGAGAACGTCCGCGAGGCGACCGCTAGCGGGCACTCAACAGCCATCGTGATGGCGGTGTCGAGGCGTTTGCCGCTGTGTCCTTGGGCGGCAAAGAACGGCTTCTGCGGGACTGAGCAGATGTTGTCGTTGCCGTCGGTGATGACCAGGATGCCCTTCTTGCCCCCGTTGAGCTTCATCGAAAACGAGCTGATCGGAGCATCCGGAATCATCGGGAACGTCGACGTTAGATGCTTGTTATCAGGCACCGTGTTGGTCGCCCGCAGATTCACATTGACCTCACCGCGAACCTCGATCAACAGCGTCGGCCGCGTCCGAATCTGCCGACCTGTCTTGGGATCGGTCCGGACACCCTTGACAAAGAACACCTTGCCCTTCAGCGGCGTCTTCAGCAACGGACTGATTGCTGTCACCGACCCGATCACCGACTTCGCCGGACACTGATTTTTCAAACCATCGAGGTACTCACACAACGAATCGCTCTCAGCATTGTTGGGATCCAACGCCAAGCTCAACGGCAGCGTCACCGCCACTGACTTGATGCCCGACTCCTCAGGTTGTTGGGTGACGAGTGCTTCGATGCCTGGGTGGCCGCCGACCTTGGCCTCCTTAGCCCCGGTCAATTTCAGCTGAAGCTTCGGTGCAAACGGCAACTTCTCACAACCGGTAAACCGGATCGGCGTGTTGAGGCGTGCCGTCTGGCCACCGGCCGAGAACACACTGGTCGACACATTCAACGGATCACACGACGACGGCGACTGCATAAACCCAGGCCGATCGGTGACGACATGAATGCGCCGGACCCGGAACGGAACACCATCACGAATCGTCGGCAACGAATCGCTAACAACCGTGGCATGCGCATCGTCAACGTCGATGTTCAACGCCTGACGCACAACCACCGTCCCGAGATCAAACGGACCAGCCACCGCGTGAACGGCGACCACCAACCCATACGGCGCACCCTTATACGGACCGGTCAACGACACCGGCTGATCACGTAGATAGAACGGATTGTCGCCCGGGCCGGCCGCGACTGTCGCCGAACCAACCCGCGACCCGGCCGGACACGTTCCCGCGTTGGCGTCAGCATCGCTACACAACGGAACGTCCTTGACCGAAGCCAGCAGGCCTCCGGGCAAACCGACACTGACCCCGGTGATGACGTCGTTGCGATCGGCACGCGTCAGGTCAAAGCTAAACGGGCTCGATCCGCGGGCTTGGGTGTCCAGCGTGCCCGCGCTGACCGACGGACCAAACGGCAACACCGACGGACAACTCGCCCCACTGCCATCCCAACTCACACCATAACTCGAACTCGGCGTCACATCCGGCACACCAGCCACCTGCAAACCATCTGTACGGGTTCCCCCACGAGACCATGACGTAAGCACGCTGCTGGTCGTGGCCGTGCCACACCCCGCCGGGTTGACTAATGCCGCGCGCGACCCCGGCTTGAAAACGAGGCGCAGGTGCTTGGCTGGAAGTTGTGGGTTGTCTTCAAACCGGGCGGTCAACCTCCCTGTTACCCGATCGGCGGTTACGACCCCTGGGAGTTTGAGGTTGACGCCGTACTTGCGCGAGTCGATCTGAATCAACAGCCGGAATTTGCCGTCCTGATCACCTGCAGAACTCAGATCACCGGGATGCGGCTTAATAATGAACACACTGCCGCTGACCGGCTCGGCCCCGATGACTTGATCGGTCGCAGGGTCGCGGCGAGCCAACAACGGCGAGGTCGCCTCCACCGACCCGACCTTCGAAGCATCGGGACAGCTCACCGGATCGACCGTCTCGTAATGAACCTGATCGCCTGGGCCACGCAGATCCGAGCAGCCGTCTAGGCCGTCAGCTGCCGACGGTGAGATCGCCACCCCCTCAGGCAACGTCACCGTCGCGTCCTTCAACGGCGGAGCGTTGGGCACCGACGGATCGGCCCGGGAGGCCGAATCGGTCGGATCATTGGCCGCCTGCGGAAAATCCAAATCGACCGTAAACCCGGATGGCGCATCGACCTGCGAGCTTCCGGTCCCCGGCGTCGGACCAATATCCATACTCGGGGCAAACTGCGACACCAACCCCGGACTGTCACACCCCGTGACCGCCGGAGCCACCGCGCTGACCGACTTCCACGTCAGATCGGACGTATCAGGGAAGCCGAAGTCCGCCGAACCGCTCGCTAACAGCCGCCCAGGACGGGCCCACGCATCGCCGAAGATCGTCGTCACCGGAGCAACCACTAAGCAATCTCCTGGATTGGACAACAACGGCATCGGTGCACCACCCGCCGGCACCGGAAACTTCGGCGTATCACGCTGCGACGGCACCCCAAACAACACCACCTTGAACGCGGCGAAACCGACTGACCCGATACCGGGACTAGCTACCGTCACCCCAAACTGACCCGTCCGCGGCCGCAACCGCGGATACAATAACACTGTGGTTATGTTGAGATAGCGAAAGCCGAACTGCGCGGGATACCCACGCTCTGGCACCATGTTAAACAGCGGCCACGTCGTGGTAGCACTGCCGCCGGTGAGCTCGACCGTTCCCACTAGGCTTCCGACCGGGCAACTCGGCGGGTCACCGGATTCGATTTGGTCCGCTGTGCAGCGAGCGGCCGCGGCCGGGTTGCCGACAAATCCCGCAGGCGAATCGACGAATGTCGACTTGATGTAGTCAGCCTGATTATTGGTCGGCTCGGCCGGGATCGAGAACGATACGGCCACATCGTGCGGATGGCCCCCGGCCACCGTGTAATCGTTGCCGGCGTCGTCTAAGGCCCGGGCGCTGAAGTCCTTGATGTCAAACGGCGGTGGGACAGCCATCGCCACCGAGGCCATCGATCCCACCAACATCGTTACCAGCATTGCGAGCAGCAGCGATCGGCGAGCAACACAACGGCGAGCAAGCATGAAGTTTGTATCTCTCATCATCAGAAGACCATGTTGACCCAAACGACCACGGCCGCGGGTCATGACTGACCCCCACTAATACGTCCAACCGGCCGCTTCGCCGATCTCTTGGCTCTTGTCTTTGCGTGGGCAAGTTTGAGTGTCATCGATCGATCCAGCGCGACCTTGGAATGGCTCACGGCGATCTTAACCGTCAACCGGCCTCGCGACGCCAACTGCCGACGGGCCGTCTTGGACAGCGTCAACGTGACCGCGACCTTCCCCGGGCTAGCTAGTGTCTGGCGTCCCGACCCGACCCCGACCGCTCGGCCGGCGCTCGTCATTGTTGCCTTGGCGGTGATCGTGCCGGGCGTGTCGCTGGTTACCATCAGGCTGACCTTGCCCGTGGTCGCCAGCACTCGGCGCTGCGCCGCACTCACCGCCCGCACCGAGAACGCCGGCATCACGTCGGCCACACCACTGCCCGGCACCACCGTCGACGGCCCCGCCAAGCCCGGCGCCCGACTCCGCTCACTCTGGCATTGGTCGCCAAAGCATGGTGGTGGGGTCTGGACCGGAGCAAAGCCGCCACCCAGCCGCGCATCATAGATGTCGCTATTGGCATCGCGGTCGGCACCCAGCACTTGCGCAGCGGTCACAAAGAACAGGTCACGCCCCGACGGGGTCACCCCCACCGCACTACCACCACCGGCAGAGATCAACGACACCTGCCCATCACGCCAGCTATACACATCACCGCCATCATTCGTATCGCTGGCCGACAACGCCTCAGCGGTATTGAAGATCACCGTGGATCCATCCGCCGATATCGCAGACTTAGCAGGGATCGACGCGTCAACCCCCGGGGCGTTGCCTCCACCGCCTGCCACGGAGGTGGATACTCGCGCGATCGCATGGGTCACCGCGTCATACCGATACACGTCCCGCGCAGCAGGCCCACCAGGTAGGACATCGTCGTCTGCGGCCACCAAACTGTTAGCGGTAACCAACAGCAGATACCGGCCATCAGGCGTCATCTGCGCGGTCAGATCGTCGGTGGCGAGCCGGGCGACATACCTTATCTGCCCCGCTGGATGGTCCCCATCCCGATCCCAGACATACAAGTTCTCAGCACCCGCACGCGCCCCGACACCACCAACATCGAGATTGTCAGCCAACACGCCCTGAGCCACGAAATATACCCGCGACCCATCCTGAGAAACCGAGATCACCCTCTCGACCTTTCCATCGCGCGCCGCACCCGAGACCTCGGTCAGTGACGCGCAAGGGTTTGTCGGCCCTACCGGCACCGGTGTGCCGGCCGGGATATCACACGCATACAGATCATTGGTCTGATCGATGTCACTGTTGACCAGCTGCTGGCTGGTGATAAAGAACAACCGCGAACCATCGGCGGCCCCACCTGCATAACTCGCCGCCGACACGCCATTGCACAACCCGCCGTCATCATCGGCGTCACGTGTGCATTCAGATGCCGACACCGCCACGGTCGCCGAACCACCCACCCGTGCCCACAACTGCGCAACAGCCGAGCTATCACACCCCGACGCGACAACGATCACGCGACCATCACCCGAGACATCACGAAAACACTTCGCACCCAACGGCTGACCACCGTTATCGACACCCACCGGCCGCGGCGGCCCATCATGACCGGTACCAACATACTCACCACCATCGACAATGACATGCGACAGGTCATCGTCCGACACCGTCGTAACAAACGTGCCGTCGCCGATGCGGGTAAAGGCACCGTCGGGACCACGCAGCCAGAAACCCACATCATCCGGGGTCTCATCGGCGCGACGATACATACGCCACAACGACCAACGCAAATCAGCCGATTCGGCAAACACTGTGAGGGCAACGTCACCCAAACCGGTATTGTAGATCGTGGCTGGCGGATCTATCGCACTCGTCGTCCACCCCGCCGCCGAGCGCGACGCGTGATACACGTTGGCCGGGCTGCCCAGGACTTCACCCGCAAACGCACCGCGCGAAAAATACGAGACGATCCCATCCTCCGTAAAGGTGATATTACCACCCGGCAGGATCGGAAAGCCTTCCTTATACGGAGCGCTGACCATCTCATACGATCGGCAGTCAGGCAGCCCCGTCGAGCCGGTCTGCACGCGCACCCTCGCATTCACACACGCATCGCCAGCCATCGCCGAAGGCACAAATCCCACCGACAACACACCAGCAACCAGAGCCGATAGCACCAGGGCCGATCTCAGCCGACTACGCACGTTGTCCGACACCCTCGCCCTCAAGGTGTTGGTGGGTAGGGTCACAGACACAGGGGCTCCTTTGAGGCCGAAAACATCGAACACCACCCCACGTACGCCCATCAACGTCGGCTCCCGCGCTTGAAGGTGACCGTGACCGTCTTGCTGGCCGCTTGGCCACCAGCTGGCGTAAACCGAACACGCACACTAACCCTGAGCGTGTGACTCCTCGCGCGAGCCAACGCACGCCTACCGGCGGCCGTGAGCTTGACCTTGACCGTCGCCGTGGCGGCCTTCGTGACCGTGAGCTTCACCGCCTGGGTATTGGTCGCTGAGCTCTCGATCTTGCCCGGGCCCGGAACCCTGACGCTCAGCGTGGCCGTCGAGCCTGCCACCGACCGAGACGGGATCGAAAACCCATTATCAGGCTCCTCAAACACCGTCACCGCGATCGTGTTCGACACACGCCCACAATTAACCGTCAACCCCGACGTCCCCACCACACCTTCAGGCACCACAATTCTAAACCCACCCACCGACCAACCAACCGGTTTCAGCGGGCGGTCACCAAGCACCACACTCCCACCGACACCGAGATCCTGGCCGCTGATCGTGATCGTCTCGCCCGGTTTCGGCCTGTGGTTATAGGCATTCAGCCGCGGAGCGCCGCAACCATAGAGCACCGCAGGCTCGCTGGCCGGCGGCACCGGAAACACCTTCGGCACCTGGGCGGTGACAAAGGTGAGCATGTCGCTGGTGCTGACCGAGTCGTTGCTCTCGACCGTCAACTGCACGACAAACCGCTCACCCGCCGGCAACCCAATCAACCCCGCCCCCACACGCTCAGCCCCGGCGCTCCCTGAAGCCGGCCGGGTCGGTGTCGAAACCGCATACGCGCTGTCAAGCGACCAGACATCAAAGTGATAACTACCCGTCAGACCAAAGGTATTGACCTCACCCGCCAACGTCGCCGCATCGGTCGAGACCCCCGACGGACCGCTCACCGCCGCTGTCGGCGCCGGCGCCGTCCGAAATAGCCCATCTCCGCCGTAGCGCTTCACGCCATTGCTGTTAGCGACAGCCTGCACATGATAGGTCGTATCCGGCAACAGGCCCGAAACATCCTGGCTCACCTTCCGCTCACCATCACCGGAACCGGCATCAACCTCCGGGGTACTCGCCCCATAGCTTGAGGTCGGACCGTAATTGAAGTGATAACTCGTCGCCACCCCATGCGGATCGATCGTCCCCGTCAACCGCGCACGCCTGGTCGTCACAGCGGCCGCCCCACCATCCGCCGCCGGCGCCGTTACAAACGTCTGATCAGCCCCAACCTGCGGATCGTCGACGGGAATGACGAAGCCCGGTCCAATGACGACACGGAAGTGATACGTCGTGGCAGGCTCCAATCCCGACACCGACGCGATCACCGGAATATCATCCCCGCCACAAGATCGGCCGAAGCCGCACGAGCCGCCCCAGTCGCTGCCATCGCCAGCGGCCGTCTGACCGTAGGCCGTCGTCGTCCCGAACTCGAAATAATATGTCTCAAGGGGGTTACTGTTCGGGTTGACCGTGCCATGCAAACGCACGCTACGCGGCCCGATCGCCGACGCAAACGCCGGAGACGAACCAGCAAACGGCGTCGTCCCATCCGGCCGCGCAGGCGCCGGCCCCGTCCGAAACGGAACCGGCGCCCCAAAGATCGAACCCGACGCGTTCGACCCCACAATACGGAAGTAATAGTTCGTATTTGGACGCAAGCCCGCCGTCGCCGTCGCCGACGCCGCGATCGGATCGCTACCACTTACCTCATCCGACTCCGTGGTCCGTGACCCAAAGCTCAAATCGGTGCTGTATTCAAAATGATAGGTCGAAGCGACACCCTCAGGATCGATCGTCCCCTCCAAGACCACCGACCGCGCCTCCGGTGGCTCGTACCCTCCGGTCACCACCGTCGGACCATCAAACCGGCTATAGGGCACGACAAACGGACGCGTCAAATCAGACAGATACACCGTCCCCGCACCGCTAACCGCCATCACCCCAGACCGAACACCAGCCGCCTCAGGCGCATCAAACCCATACACCACAACTCCATCAGCACCCAAATGCGTCACCCGCACCCCCACCGGACCGCTGTGGGCCACATACACCTCATCCGACACCGGATCCGCCGCCACCCCAAACAAGGTCACCGGACTCCCGTCAGAACTCGGCGGGACATCAACTGTCGCCTCATACGCACCGCTAGCGCTGAACCGGTCAATACCGCCGGTCCCCGTCGGCCCTTTACAAGGATCAAGCACATACACCCGATGCGAACCATCAACCGCCAACCCCCACGGCGGGCAAGAAAAGCCAAGGCCATCAGGCGAACCACTGGACCCATCAAACGTCTTCGATGCGTCCAGCGAACCCGTCACCGGATCAAACGCCGCGATCACCAACCCACGCAACAGATCACTCGCCGTCACATACACGGTCCCATCAACCGGATCAACCGCCACCCGAGGGGCGGGATTGATCGACACCCCCGAAATCCCCACATCCAACGCGTACTCTTTCACACCCGCCACGCTGTACTTCACCACGGAAGGAACACCGCCATTGGACCCCGTCGCGACATACACCGCACCGGCACCACGAGGATCAACAGCAAGCCCACTCACACCACCCTCATACGACGGATCAAGCAAAAAGCTCGACATAAACACGCCGTCTACGCCAAAGCGCTGCACCCGCGGCTGCGTGGCATGACTTAGCTGCGCCGCGTCGGCCGTAAACACGTCACCGGTCGACCCCATCACCGCAACACCCGGCGGTCCATTACGCAAAGGCTCGCCGAACTGGCCGTCACCATCGCCCGCCCCGCCGAACTGCCCCGCGTACGTGTGGCCCGTGGTCGCCCAAGCACAATCAGCCCCGACCACCAACACCAACACCAACACCGCCACCGCCAACCCAGCCACCCGCCCAACCACCAAGCGACCCAACCCAGCCAAAGAACCCGACACACCCACTCCTCATCATCATCAACCCACGCACCCACACAGAGCGGCAAAAACCCTCTGCGCTTTATTCCTACACGGCCCCGTGTGCAATTGTCAAGTCACACCAGCGCCGCCTAAGCACAAAGCAAGTCATCCTCAACAACCACAGGGATACTCGCTACGCGACGTTGGGGCCGCCAGAGGCGACCCCAACACCGCAACTACCAAACCCTGCAACTACTACCGCGCTTAGTTGGTGACAATCAGCGTCTCCTGCGCGTCAGTGACAGTGCCAGTCGTGACGACCGGGGTGGGGCTGATCGGGCCTCCGTGGGCCACGAGACCGTCGGCACCATTGAGGTTGATCGAGTGCGCGGTGTTCCCATCCCACCTGGCGCCAGTCAGAGTGCCAGTGATCTGGAGCTTGAGTCCGGCGGCGATGCAGGCGCTGCTGCCCGGATGGTTCTCGAAAGTCACGTCGACGTTCACGCCGTGAATCTGGATGTTGCTCGTCGTGACCGCAGTCGCAGTCCACGGGAAGTTAGTAGGCGTCGCAGTCGCAGTGCATTTCCCGACGGTGGCGGCCCCACCAGTCGCAGTGCAACCCGTAAACGACCCGCTATCGATCTCGACATTCGCCGTGCTCGTCACAGTCGCAGTAAAGGTCGTCGTAGCACAGTCAGACGAGGTGCCGAGCGCAGGGGCCGTGAACCCGACGACGGCCGTCGAGTTGAGCGTGTGATGGGAACCAACCGTGCCCCAGCTTGATGCCGAGGCCATCGACGGCATCGCAAACGCACACAACGCCATCGCCGCAACGAAGAGCAAAGCGCCCTTCTTCGAAAACTTCTTCATAACAAACTCCTTGTGAGTCCCGACACAACGCCGAGACGAATGGTTCGGTCCCAATCGGGCGCCGGCTTACGTGAGCGAAGCGCCTCGGGGCCGTTCAACAACGCCTGCCAACCCACCGCAGGGGATCTACGACAAGACAGACGACAACCTGCTCCAAAAGAATCGAGCCCGCCCTCCCTTCCCGTCAAAACACAAGCGCCAACAGATGCCTCCAGATCGATCCCCAACCCGACCGGCGAACCAGCGCTTTCGATGTCCTAGTAATACGACGCGACACAATTGAAGTCAACCGCCACACCAGGCCCCGACGGGCCTCGATTGGCACCGCAAAGCCAGCACAAACCAGTAATTACCTGCAAAAGTGCCCAGCCGAAGCCACCCGACGGTCACACAGACGCAGCAGCTAAACGTCCTTGCCCAGCGGCATAACGGCCGTGACTCCAAAACTCAGCGTGGCCCACGATTTCTGCACGCGCGACGTCAACCGTAGGTACCGTCGTCCCCCATGGCCGACGTCGAACCCCTCCGCGCCCTTCGCTACGACCTCAACGTCGTCGGCTCATTGCAATCGGTGATCGCCCCGCCCTACGACGTCATCGACCCCGATCAGCGTGCCGCCCTCGCCGCACGCTCTTCCCACAACGTCGTCAACATCGACCTCCCGCAGCCGCCCCTCGGCGGCGACGCCTACGAGGAGGCCGCTCGGCTCCTGGACCTCTGGAAGCGTCAAGGCGCCGTCACCCGGGACGTGACCCCCGCGCTCTGGGCCCTCCAACAGGACTACACCGGCCCCGACGGCCGACGGCTCACACGCCGCGGCATCTTCACGCGCGTGCGCGTGGAGGAGTACGGCCCAGGCAAGATCCGCCCCCACGAGCGCACCCACCCCGGCCCCAAGGAGGATCGCCTCCGTCTCACGCGCGCGACCCGAACCAACCTCTCGCCCATCTTCAGCCTCTACGACGACCCGACCAATGCCGCCTGGGCCTCATTGGCGCCCCATCTCACCACCGACCCCTGGGGCACCGCGACCGACGCCGACGGCACCCTCAACAAGCTCTGGCGCGTCGACGACGGCGCCGCCATAGCGCGCGTGAAGATGACGCTCGGCGACACTGAGCTGCTGATCGCCGACGGCCATCATCGCTACGAGACCGCCCGCGTCTACGCCGAGGAGATCGGCGGCGAGGGCGACCACCGCTACGTACTTATGTGCCTGGTCGCCCTGCAGGATCCGGGCCTGACGATCTTCCCCACCCACCGGCTGCTCAACAACCTCAAAGATCCGGCGATCCAGCAGAAGCTCGGCGCATACCTCAGAGAGCACTTCGACATCACGCGAATCGAGAGCTCTGAGCTGCGGCCCCCCGATGCCGAAGAGGTGGGCGGAAAGCTTGTCATGGGCTACCTGGACTCCTTCCACCAGCAGCCCTACCGCCTCGTCCTCAAAGACCAGACCCTCGCTGACGCGGCGCTGGCCGATTACCCCGAGCCCTACCGCCACCTCGACACCGCCGTCCTCGAGACCCTCATCTTCAAGGGCGTCCTGCGCATGACCGAGGACGACATCTCCCACCTCAACGGCCTCGGCTACGCGCGCACCGACGACGAGGCGCTGCAGCTGGTGCAGTCCAAGGAGTACGACTGCGCCTTCTTCCTGCGCGGCAGCCCCGTCAAGCAGGTCCAGGAGATCGCGGCGGCCGGCGTCAGCATGCCGCCGAAGTCCACGTTCTTCTACCCCAAGGTGCCGACCGGCCTGCTGTTCAACCCGCTCGCGTGAGCCGTTTGCCATCATCGATGCCATGAAGGCCACCGCCACGCGGTCGGGCAGCCTGCGCCAAGCCGTCCGGATCCGCGACCACCAGCTCACGATCGACGAGCCCCTCGACAAGGGCGGTGAGGACCAAGGCCCCAGCCCGCAGGAGATTCTGGCCGCATCGCTCGCCGCATGCACCGCGATCACGATGGAGATGTATGCCAAACGCAAGGGCTGGGATGTCGGCGACGTCGAGGTTGCCTGCGACTACACACCCGCCGACAGGGGCTGCCCCACGCGCTTCAACCTCGTCATGCGCTTCCCGGACGCGATGAGCGACGAGCAGGTCGAGCGGCTGCGCGTGATCGCCGCCAAGTGCCCCGTCCACCGGACCCTCGAGGGCGAGGTGATGTTCGACGAGCGGATCGAGCGCGTCACGCTCGCGCGCTGATCTGCGCGAGCTGCTCGAAGGCGTCCTCCTCGATCCCGTCGAGGCGGCGGCTCTCGACGTCCACGGCCGCACCGACGCGGCTGTACTCGTCCCGCTGTTCCTCAATGCGAATGGCGAGCCGTCGGTCGTCCTGACCCGCCGGCGCGAGGACCTCCGTCGCCACCCGGGCGAGATCTCGTTCCCCGGCGGCCGCCAGGATCCCGAGGATGCCAACCTCTGCGCGACGGCCCTGCGCGAGGCGCACGAGGAGATCGGCCTGGAGCCCAGCGGCGTGGAGCTGATCGGCGCGCTGCAGCCAACGCCGACGATCGCCACCGGCTACGCCGTCTACCCCTTCGTCGGATTGATCGAGCCGGGCCAGACATGGCAGCCGGAAGAGGCGGAGGTGGCCCTGGTCCTCGAGCTCACGCTTGCCGAGCTACGCGCCGGTTACGCGCGCCGCCGGCTCGCGCGTCGCGGCGTTCCGTTTCGGACCGACACCTACGTGGTCAGAGACCACCTGGTTTGGGGCGCGACCGCTCGGATGCTCGCCGACCTGCTCGAGCGGATGGACCGGCGCGCGGTCGCCTGACGCTGGCGAAGCGGACGGGGCTGCCCCGCCCTGCCAGCGGGCTCAGGTGTCGTCGGCGCACACCGCGGCTTACTGGTTACGGTCGACGCAGATGCCGCCCGTTGGCCTTGACCCGCACCGGTCCTCGTCGCGCCGTCTCGTGCGTGGAGTGACCGTGGCGCCGACGGTTCGTGCCTGGGCGACGGCGCTGGGCATCGCCGTGCTGTTGGTGCTCCTCACCTGGCCGTTGATCACCCACGGCTCTCGCCTGCGCGGAGACGCGATCACCGACGCGTGGTTCATCGCCCATCAGGCCGACGCGCTGCGCCAGAGCTATCACCCCTCGCTCTTCCTCCATTCCATCACGGGGATCTTCTATGGAGCCTTCGCCTTCTACGGCGGCACGTTGATTGCCTTCGCAGGCGCCATCTCGTTGATCACCGGCTCGGCGATGGCGGCGCAGGCCATCGTCTACATCCTCGCGCTCGCGGCCGCATACGGGGGCTGGTTCTGGCTGGCACGCATGGCCGGCCTGCGCTTTTGGCCGGCCCATGCACCAGCGCTGCTGTTCATCACCGCGCCGTATGTGGTGAGCAACGTCGCCGGACGTCAGGATCTCGCCGAGTCGGTGGCTACAGCGGTGATCCCGCTGCTGCTGGCGTCAGCAATCCGCGTCTTGCGTGCCGATCGTCTTCGTGCAGGGCCTTTTGCGGCGTTGGCGATGTCCACGATCTTGATCGGCGGCAGCCACAATCTCACGCTGCTTTGGGCAACGACGATCGTGGGTCTCGCCGCGGTGGTCCTCTTCACCGGGGTGCCCCAAGCACGTGGCATGCTCACCCGCCGCGGCCTGCTGCGCGTGCTAGCGGTAATGGTGCCGGCGATGGCGGTCAACGCCTGGTATCTGCTCCCCGATCTCGCCTACCACGCCGACACGATCATCGCGCAGCGGATCGATGAGTGGCGGGCGCTGGTCCGCACCCCGAGCCCCGCGATCGACGCCAAGCACCTCTTCGCGCTTGGGCGCTCCAGCGCCATTGCCGACTCAGGCCTTGTCGCCGCGTTGCCGGTGCTGGTGATCGCCTGGGTCCTGTTCGCCGCTGTCGCTGTCCGCAAGCGCTGGCGCGACGCGTGGGTACAGACCCTGATGATCCTCTCGCTGCTTTCCGTCGGGGTGGCCATCGTCATGACCCATCCACGGCTCATCACCGCGCTTCCCGATCCGTGGCAAATGATCCAGTTCAGCTTCCGGCTGGAGACCTTCATCCTGTTCGGCATCTGCGGTGCCGTCATCGCCGCGCTCGTGCTCCTCGGTCCCAATACCCATCGCTGGCTTACCGCGCTGCTGGTGCCAATCATCGCTCTTAGCGTCCTCGGGGCGCTGAGACAGGTCCATGACGTTCCCCGTCGCCCGAGCAATCTCGCTTGGAACACCGACGGCCTCGCCGTGTTCAGCACCGGCGACTTCGCCGATGCGAGCGCGAGACCGCTGGCGGAGGACTCCGGGCTTAAGGCGCTGACGTTCAAACGGCCAGATGTTCACCGCGGCCGCTTCGAAACCACCATCCGCGCCCGACCAGGCGAGATCGTCCATCTCAACCTCATGGCCGTCTCGCAGATGATCGACGTCCAGGGCGCACGGGTCGTTGGGAGATGGGCGGGCCCGCCGTACGGTGTCGGCTGGCAGCCTCCCTGGTACCTCGCGCTTCAAATCGATGACGACGCGATACCGGGCAGAGCGCGCGTGGTCATCCGTGAGGCACGAACGCTGCCGATCGTCGGCGGCCGCATCATCTCGATCCTCGGCCTGATCGGCCTGCTCGCAAACGGTGCGGTGATCGTCCGCGGCCACCGCCGCCGGCGACATGCAGGACTCTCGGCCTAGGCCACGGTGACCGCGCGGGCGCTTCGCGATGCCGCTTCGGCGAACAGCGCCTCGTAGCGATCAGCCACGGCGTCGATGGTGTGGCCCTTGGCCCACGACCGGCCCGCGCGCGCCAGGCGCTTGCGCCCGCGCCGGTCGCGGATCAGCGCATCCAGGGCCTCATACCAGCCCTCGTCGTCGACCAGCCGTCCCCCATATTGCTCGCCGAGGTTGGCGTACGGTCCGCGCGCCGAAGCGAGCCATGGGATGCAGGATGCGGCGTACTCCTTGACCTTGATGTTCGATCGCGCCGCGTTGAACGCCGTATCGGCGACCGGTGCGAGACCGATGTCCCAACCCGCCATGCGTGCCGGTAACTCCTCGAACGGAACTCTGGCGAAATGGGTGTAACGGTTGGTGAGGGCGAGGTCGACGCCCACACACTCCACGTGCATCTGCGGATGCTCGAGCTGGATCCGGGCGAGCGTGTCGGGGACCGCGAGCGCCCGCGCGTCGAGCTCATGCTCGAGACCCGCGACCCAGCCGATGACAAACCCCGTGTGCTTTCTCGTCCGTCGGTCCGCCGTCCCATGCAGGAGGTAGTTCTCGAGCACCTCGATCCGCCCGATGCCGGCGCTCGCATAGAGATCTCGCAGGACGTCGGTGCTGGTGATCACTACGTCGGCGAGCCGGGCGGCGTTCAGGGAGTCATTGTAGATCTGCTGTCTGTGACGGAGGCCGGCGTGCTTTCCGAACGGGCTGAACGGGCTGTTGCGCATATCGTCATCGACGTCCCAGACGATCCCCACACCGTGTTTGCGCGCTTCGCGCATGAGCTTGCGTTCCACAGCGTCGTGGCAACGGAAGACCAGGACCGCATCGCTGGACAGCAGCTCACGCCGCCCAATGACGCCGGTATTACTGTCCGGCCAGATGATCTCGTGCCCGCGCCGCTTCATCGCCCAGAGCGGCGAGAGCAGCCGGTAGTTGGCTCCGATCAGGCTCCGAGACATTGCTGCGATCCGCACGCCGCCAGCATGCCGGGCGACCGAAAAGCTCGCAAGCGATCGGGGCCTGCGAGCGCTGCGGACCCCTGACAGCTGACGCAGGCCGGGCCTAGTGACCGCGCGGTGCCGCGAGAACGCCATCGATCGCGTCAACGACGGCGGCCACCCAGGCGCTCTCGTCTCCTCGCTGCGCCTCCAGGATCGCATGCGGGATCTCGTTGTACTCCGCCATCCGCGCGACCGCAGCGGCGCCTCCCGGCGTCCCTTCGTAGACGACGCCACGCACGGTGGTGTCGATCGTGCGCTCCATCATCATCGTCAGCCGCGAGCCGTGCAGGTCGCCGTCGGGCGCCCTCCCCATCAGCCATAACAACACGGTCACGTTGTCGAGCCCGTACCGTAGCGACCCCACCCGGTCAGGGTCACCGATGTAGCACTCGCCGCCTGCGGCCTCGATGCTGTCGCGAAAGCCCTCATGCCGAGTGACGAAGCGGACGGCATGGCCGTCGGCTGCAAGCGTGCGCGTGAGCGCGAGGCCGGCCGTGCCGCCCCCGACCAGGAGGACCCTCATTGGGGATCCTTCGGTGTTGCCGACGGGGCGGGCGGGCCCATGTTCCCGAGGATCTTCGCGCGGTACTCCTCCACGCTGATCTCCGGCAGGCCCTTCGCGCGGCGGCGCGCGTTCTTGGCATTCAGCATCTGGACGACCTCCAGTTCTGCGAGGTGCTCCTCGCGACGCTTGATGGTCTCGGCGATGTCGGAGCCGACGATCGCGCGAATGCCCTCCTCGGTGAGCTCGGGCGCTCCCCGCTGCCGGCGGCGGGCATTAGCGGCCTCGAGCATCTGATCGAGGTCATCGATCTCGTTCTGGATCTCCTGCTCGGCCGAGCGCGTGGGCTTCCAGTCAAGCGTCTGCGCACCCGAGCGTGGGTGCAGCAGGCCAAGCAGCACCAAGCCGACGAGCAGCCCGCCGACGATGCCGATCATGATCACCGCGAAGGGATCCACGGGGCGCGAGTTTACGCGGGTACGGCGCCAACCACGGAGTTCAGCCTGCTGCCGACCTGGCAAGCTGACGGGTATCAGCGCACCGCAACTGATTGGCGTCGTGGGCGCCGGAACGATGAGATCGGGGATCGCGCAGCTCGGCTGGAGGAGCTCGCGCCGTGCAGGCTGATCATCGAGGTGGCGCCGGAGCCCAAGCACGAGTTGTTCGCGGCGCTGTCTCAGATCGCCCCGAGCGCTGTGCTGGCGTCCAACACCTCGTCGATCCCGATCACCGCGATCGCGCGCGCCGCCGCCGCGGATCCCTCACGCGTCGTCGGCCTGCACTTCTTCAACCCGGCGCCGCTGATGCAGCTCGTCGAGCTTATTCCCGGATTGCAATCTTCCGACGAGGCGCTAGCGATCGCCCGTGCCGCCGCCGAAGCGATGGGTCGCCACGTCATCGATGCAACCGACGACCCCGGCTTTCTCGTCAGCCGCTGCAATCGCCCGTTCGGGCTCGAAGCGCTGCGGCTGCTGCAGGAGAAGATCGCCGACGTCGAGACGATCGACGCAATTGTCCGCGCCGCGGGCTTCCGAATGGGCCCGTTCGAGTTGCAGGACCTCGTGGGGATCGACGTCGGCTTCGAGGTTGCCAAGTCGTTCTATGACTTGAGCTTCGGTAAGCCGCGCTGGCGCCCGTCGCCCCCTGAGCGCGCAGATGGTCAACGCCGGGCGACTCGGGCGCAAGACCCGAGGGCTGGTACGGCACCGGAGCTCGACGAGACGAGCAAGCTTGTCGCGGCAAAGGCGGACGATGCGCGCTAGCGATGGTGGCTCGAGTGGAGCGCCCGCTGATGAGCGAAACATGACGCTGGGTCGTCGCCGCGGCGACGACCCAGCGTCCAAACACATCAGCGTTGTAACTACTCCCGCTTCTAGTTGGTGACCGACAGCGTGGCCTGAGTGTCGAAAATAGTACCAGTAATGGCGAGCGCGGTGGGGCTGATCGGGCCGCCGTGGGCCACGAGGCCGTCGGCGCCATTGAGTTCGATAGTGCGCTCGGCGCCGTTACCATGCCACCTGGCGCCAGTCAGAGTGCCAGTAATCTGTTGCTTGAGTCCGGCGGCAATGCAGGAGCTGCTGCCCGGATGGTTCTCATAAGTTAGATCGATGTTGACGCCGTGGATCTGGATGTTGCTCGTGGTGACCGCAGTCGCAGTCCACGGGAGATTAGTAGACGTCGTAGTCACAGTACACAACCCGACCGTGGCGGCGCCACCAGTCGCAGTGCAACCCGTAAAGTTCGCGCTATCGATCTCGATATTCGCCGTGCTCGTCACAGTCACAGTAAACTGCGACCTCGCGCAGTCCGAGAAGATGCCGAGCGCAGCGGCACTGAACCCGACGGGGGTAGTCGAGTCAAGCGTGTGCTCAGAACCAACCACGCCCCAGCTTGATGCCGAGGCCATCGACGGCATCGCAAACGCACACAACGCCATCGCAGCAACGAAGAGCAAAACACCCTTCTTCAAAAACTTCTTCATAACAAACTCCTTGTGAGTCCCGACACAACGCCGAGACGAATGGTTCGGTCCCAAACCAGCGCCGCTTACGTGAGCAAGCGCCACAGGGCCGTTCAACAACGCCTGCCAACCCACCGCAGGGGATCTACGACAAGACAGACGACAACCTGCTCCAAATAGATCGAGCCCGGCCTCCCTTCCCGTCAAAACACAAGCGCCGACCGACACCCCCAGATCGATCCCCAACCCGACCGGCGCGGCCAACACCATTGTGTAACCAGTAGTACGACCTGTCGCAATTGATGTCAACGACGACGCCGTGCTCGCAACGCGCTCACTTGCGCCGCGCAGCGGCCGAGGTGGGCAGGATGCACCTGCAAACGATGCATTTTGCGGTCGGGCGAATCGTCTGTTACCACCGCTAAGTATCCCTGCCCGTCGGCACAGTGGATAGCGCCACATTTTGGTAACTGCCCGGTGTCCGCTCTGTCGTTATTCCAACAGGTCGATCCGGGTGAGGTCGATCACCGGGAACGGTGGTAGCTCGGTGCTAGTGCGGTAGCGCGCGAGGACGTCCTCGCCCAGCGCGGCGAAGGTGGCTTCGATGAGCTCCATGTAGGCGCGCTGGATGGCGACCCGCAAGGTGCCGGCGTGGCCGGCGGCGACGCGAGCTCGTCCGGGCGGACGGCCGACGTAGGCCCAGACCGGTGTCGCGGGTGCCGGGTCGACGAGTCCGGTTACGTCGAGGCGCTCGTATTGACGCGCGCGCGTCCAGGGCGGCGAGCTCCGCCGCGTTGACTGGTAGCAGCGTGCCGTCGATCTCGGCGGCGGGGCCTGCTTCGAGATCGAGGAAGGCGACTGCGAGCGGTGGCCGCGTGCCATCGGGCAAGGCGTACACCTTGTATCCTGGAACCTCGACGGCGTTGTCCATCGCCACGCCCCAGACGCGGCGGTGGCCTCGCAGAACGGCGCGCGCGACGGCCGGCGCGGCGACCAGCGACGCGTAACCGAAGACGTGGCCGACGGTGGTCACGGCCGTGCGATCACCGTGTTCTTGGCTTCGCTCACCAGCGTGACCGACAGCACCTGCGGCGTGCCGACGCTCGACGTCCAGTCGGCCTGTGCGACGAACTGCGAGTAACCCTTCGGCGTGCCAAAGGCGATCGTTGTCTCGAGACCCGCGGGGATCGTCCAGCGCTTGCCGCCAGCCTCGACCTGCTGATCACGCTGTCCACCGCGATAGCGAATCGAGACTCGCGCGGGCGCGTCGAGCCACAACGCCCCGGTCATCTCTCGCGCGCACGTGATCGGCGAGTCGGCGCCAACGATGTCGGGGCTGGTGGAGGAATAGCCGGGCGTGCGGCGCGGGCAAGGCAGAACGACCAGCGACTGCGCACGCGGCCTCGTCGAGGGCTTCAGCTCGACGAGGCGGCCGAAGTGCCGGTCCGACGCCGAGCGGACCTCGTCGTGGAACGTGACTCGCGCCGACGGGTCGTTGATCAGGAAGCGCGATGGTCGCGGACCGCAGCCCTCGCCGAGCACGAGCTCTCCCGACTCCGCGAAGCGCATCGAGCAGGAAATGCCCTGGACCTTGCGCCCCAGCACCCCGGCCGCCGGCGCGTAGGCCTGGGTGACCTTGCGGTTGAAGAAGTCGATGTCGTCGAACTGCGGTGCGTTCTGGGTGAGGCCCAGCAGCGCAACAGGTCCGGACGCGTGGTGGTCGACCCATTCGAGATCGGCGGGCATAACCGACCGAAACGACGTCCCCGTCGTGGTCACCTGCCACCACGCGGCCTGGCTTTGAACGGCAAAGACCGCGAGCGTCGCGGTCCCCACGACGAGCACCGCACGCGCGGGAGCCATCTCGCGCGTACGCACCAACCCGACCGTCCACAACAGCGCAAGCGCGACAAGCGACAGCCCGAAGCCAATGCCAAGACCTAGGACATGGTCCAGGCGATAGCTAATGCCCCAAGCCGCACGCTCCTCGCCCATCATCTGAATCGCGGGCCGTGCGAGCAGCGTCAGCGACAGCAATCCCGCGACGATCAGCGCGGTACGCGACAGCAACGCCGGCCGCGCGATCAGGACCGTCATCAGGATCAGCGCCAGCGGCAGCGCGTAGGTGACGTAGCGATCGATCGCCGAGAGCGCCGGCGTGTAACCGGCGAGAAAGAAGCCGCTCTGAGCGACGGTCGCCAGCGCGGCCGGCCAGAACACCGCGAGCAACGGGCCGGTGCGATCGTCGCGCCAGGCGCGACGCGAGCACGCCGCGCCCGCAGCCAGCAGCACGGGCGCGAAGCCGCCGACGGCGATCAGCTCCAACAGCTGCAGGCCGCTCTTGGAGAGAATCCGCTCCAGCGAGGGGCGGAAGTTAAAGAAGTTCCCGTAGTCGCCGGTGACGCCGGGCGCGGCGAGGGCGACCACGATGAGTCCGGCGAACCCCGCCGCTGTGACTATGAGGTAGCTGCGGTGTGCGCGCAGCCGCTCGGTGCGCCGCGTCGGGTCGCGCAGCGCGTCGAGCAGGAAGGCCATCAACAACGCGGGGACGAGCACGGCCATCTGGATGCGCGCCCAGGTCGCCAGCGCAAGCAGCAGGAAGGCGAGCCAGCCGAGACGGCTGCCGGGTCTACGAAGAGCCATCACCGCGACGCAGAGCGCGGCGGTCGTCAGCGGGAACCCGAGCACCTCGGTCACGGTCTCGGCGCTGGACAGCATCCACGTTCCGGCTACCGAGAGCACTGCGGGCACGAGCGCCAGGCGCGGTCCGACGAGCTCGCGCGCGAGCAGCCAGACCGGGATCAGCTGCGCGCAGAGCGCGAGCGTCCCGAGCACTTTGGACGCGTGGTAGGCGTCAACCGAGGAGCTGAACAGGGCCCACACCGGCGTGATGAAGTACACGTACAACGCCGCGGTCTGGCCGATGTGCTCGCCCCGCCAGTCCGTGCCGGTCCCGTCCGCGAGCCCGCGCGCGAGATGCGAGTAGCGGAACTCGTCCGGAAACAGGACGGGCAGTGGCGAGCGCAGCGCCAGTACGAGGTACAACGCCGCTGCGACGACATAGAGCCCAACCACCCACGCCCACGGTGACGAGAGTGCGCCGGCGCGGCGGACGGCGATGGGCTCGGCGACCCGCGCGGTGCTCATCGCCGTGGACTGTAGATGGTCCAGGCGACAGCCCGCTCAGGCGGCCGTGCGCCCGCCGACCGCGGCGGCGACGCCTTGGCGGGCGCGGCAGACCAGCGCCTTGCTGGCGCCGGCCGAGACGCCCAGGACGCGACCGATGTGCGAGTGCGAGCGGTCCTCGAGCTCGTGCATGACGAGTGCGCGGCGCTGGCGCTCGGGCAGCTGCTCGACGCCGTCGACGACGTCGTGCAGGCGCTGGCGGTGGGCGATCATCGAGACCGGGCCAGGGCCATGGTCGGCGAGGACGGCCTGATGCGGTTCGAGGTCGGTCGTGCGGTTGGGCTTGCGCAGTTGGTCGAGGCAGCGGTTGCGGACGATCGCATGCAGCCATGGGCGCAGTGCGATCTCGGCGTCGTTGCCCTTCATCGAGCGCAGGGCACGGATGAACGCGTCCTGGACGCACTCCTCGGCGTCGTGGTGGCGGCCGCCGAGGACCTGACGGGCGTAGGCGGTCAGCTGCGGCTCGTAGCGGTGGACGATCGCGGTGAAGGCGGCGTCGGACCCGGAGCGCACGGCGGCGACGAGCGCCTCGTCAGAAGCGGTGCCGGCGCGCGGGGCACGCGCTTTGGGGGAAGGCGAGGAGAGGACGGGGTTCATGTCCTAGATGTTCGCTCGCCTCACAGGCGTCGCCCAGGGACCCCGGGGCTACACCTTTCACACCCAGGTGAGGTCTGATCACACCTTGGTGTGAGCCCGGCCCAGCACTGGCGCGGGCGAGGTGCGGCTGGCCCCACCTCGTGACGACTGCTAAGCATCGCTACCCGACGGCATGACGCTGGGGTCGTCGCCGCTGCGACGACCCCAGCCTCGAAATCTCATACTCGTAACTTTCTGCTGCTCCTAGTTGGTGATCGTTATGGAGGCCTGAGTATCGAAAAGAGTGCCAGTCAGACCGCCAAGTGGGATGTCGTTGCCGACGGCGGCATGGGCCACGAGGCCGTCGGCGCCATTGAATTCGAGAGTGCGCACCGCGCCGTTTCCGTGCCACTTGGCGCCAGTGAGAGTGCCAGTGATCCGGAGCCTGAGTCCGACGGCGACGCACGCGCTGCTGCCCGGATGGTTCTCAAGAGTTATGTCGACGTTCACGCCGTGGATCTGGATGTTGCTCGTAGACACCGCAGTCGCAGTCCACGGGAAATTAGTAGCCGTCGGAGTAGTAGTGCAGAGCCCCGTGACACCCGCCGGACCAGTCACAGTACAACCAGCATAGTTCGCGCTGTCGATCTCGACGTTCGCCGTGCTCGTGACAGTCATAGTAAATTGCGTCCTAGCGCAATCCGAAGTTGTGCCGAGCGCGGGGAGACTGAATCCGACGGGGGACGACGAGTCGAGTGTGTGCTCGGTCCCGACCGGGCCCCAGCTTGATGCCGACGCCATCGACGGCATCGCGAACGCACACAGTGCCATCGCCGCAACGAAGAGCGACACGCCCTTCTTCGAAGCCTTCTTCATGACAATTGCTCCTTGTGAGTCTCAACAAGACGCCGAGACGAATGGTTCGGTCTCAAACCGGCGCCGGCTTACGTGAGCGAAGCGCCTCAGAGCCGTTCAACACGTCTGCTTGAAAATCGATCGAGCCCGGCCTCCCTTCCCCGACGAACACGAAGCGCCGACCGATACTCAGATCGATCCCCCAACCCGACCGACGAGGCCAGCACTACTATGCATCCAGTAGTACGAGGTGTCTCGTTTGATGTCAACGGTGACGGCCTGGTCGCAAAGCGCCGCTCTGCGCTGAACGGCACCGAGGGTGGGCCGCGATGCACCAGCAAACACCGTATTTTGCTGTCGGGTGGATCGTCCGTGACGACCGCTAAGTATCCCTGCCCGATGGCACAGTGGACAGTGCCAGATTCCGGTAACCGCCGGGTGCCTGCCCTGTCGTTGTCCCAACGTCACCCAACAGCACACGCGGCGTGTGGCAAGTGCCAGCCGGGACGGCGCCGACGCGGCCTCTAGGCTGGGAGGCGTGCCTGCCGATGAGTCTCCCCTTGCAGCCCACGCCGCCTCACCCGCCGAGCTTCAGGAGCGCCTGAGCGCCGAGCGCGCGGGTGCGCCGTTCCTGGTCCTTCGCGACGGCGAGGGGCGCCAGCGCCTGCTGCGCCTCGATGGCGACCGCCTCAGTGTGGGTCGCGCGGAGTCCAACGGTGTCCCATTGCCGTGGGACACCGAGGTCAGCCGGCTACACGCCGAGCTGGAGTGCATCGCGGGAGAGTGGACAGTCGTCGACGACGGCCTCAGCCGCAACGGGACCTACGTCAACGGCGCGCGGATCTCGGGTCGGGCGCGGCTGCGCGACGGCGACACGATCCGCATCGGCCGGACCACGCTCGGCTACCGCCGTCCGGACGCCGAGGAGACGATCGAGCGCACGGTCGTCGCCGGCGAGCCTGTCGCGCTGGCCGACCTGCCGGCGACCCAGCGCCAGGTGCTGGTCGCGCTGGCGCGACCGTACAAGCAGGCTGAGTTCGCGACACCGGCGACCAATCAGGAGATCGCAGCAGAACTCCACCTGAGTGTGGATGCCGTCAAGGCGCACCTGCGGTCGTTGTTTCAGAAGTTTGGGATCGAGTCGCTGCCGCAGAACCAGAAGCGCTCGCGGCTCGTGGCCGAGGCGTTTCAGCGCGGAATGCTGACGCAGCGAGATCTCTGACCCAGTGCGCCGAGCGCTTTCGCTCGTCGCGGACTTGCGCCCGTTGCGGGGTGTACCCCCGCAACGGGCTGGGGCGGGCTATGTGGCGATCGTGTTGGTGTAGGCGTCGAAGACGCGGTTGAGCGCTTCGACGCCGTGGCGGTTGTTGTAGATCTCGGCCATGATGATGGCATTGGTGTCGTTGTTGGCGCCGATGTCGGTCAGGAGGTCGAGGTTAGTGTCGAGCAGGTCGCTGCGACGGTGATGCAGTTGCTCGATATGGCCGCGGGTCAGCGGAACCTGGACACTGGCGCGCGGCACGCAGATGTCGGGATCCCAGCCCACTGCATCGATGACGGCGGTGGCGTCGCGGAAGATGTCGGCGAGCTCTAGCTGTTTGACGGGGACGTAGTCGAGGAAGTCCTCGAACTCCTCGTGGTTGAACATCAAGACCTTCTTGGCCTCGACGCGGAGGACGTCGGCATCTGAGGGGTCGACGGTGATACGGCAGGCTGAACTACCCTGGTGGGCACTCATGGAGGTCACTACTCCTTGGGTCATGCCCCCGGGCCGTTGTAGCGGTCGCGGGGGTCCTGATTTGGATGAGCGGCGGAGCCTAGCGGGCGGGTCGGACGGGAATGGTCGATTGCGCAAGTCGTTGAAGCCCGTCACGCTAAGACCATGGCCATCGCCATCTTTCTCATCATCGTTTGGCTCCTCCTCGCCTTTCTGTTCCTGGCGCAGGCGCGGCGACTCGAAGCCGACCCCTCGAAGATCGTCGATGGCCAGCCGCCAGAGCGCTGGCGGTTGCTTGGCGCATGCATGATCGGGCTGGCATTCATCAACGGCGTCGCGCTGCTCTTCCTCTAGCGGACGCGGCGCCGCCAGCTACCGCGCGCGATGACCGCGGCATTGGCAACGAGGCCGAGCAGGCCGAGGATCGAGATGATCCGGCCGCCGACGATCGGCAAGCTCCCTGCCTCGCGAATAACGATGTGGGCCTTCCCCGCCGTCGCATCCTGGTCGACCTTCAGGATGAGCCCCCAGCGCTTCTGCCAGCCGGGCAACCACGGCGCTGACCATCGTCCAACGACCTGCGCGCCTTCGACGTCGATCAGCCTTGGAGGCGTGAGCACGTTGGTGTAGACGAGCTCGCCGGGCACGGCCCGGATGTTGCCGGACATGACGCCGCGCTTGAGGTCGGCCCTCGTGATGTTCAGCGGTCGCTCGCGACGCTTTGCGGGGATCTGCTGCAGCGTCGCGTCGGCGTAGTCACCGAAATTGAAAGCGGTGAATCTGTCCATTGTCGGTGGCGGTCGGAGGTTCGAGCGTGGGATCGCATGTCGTTGCACGGCCGCGTTGACGACGCTGAGCGCTAGGAGCGGTAGCAGGAGCCCGATGAGCCATCGATCCCCATCCTGGTCGAGGAGGCGGAGCACCGCGATGACCGCCCCGCAGATGCCGAACAGCACGAAGGTCTCCAACCGGAAGCTGAACTGAATCATGGTCCACGGATCAGGAAACGACAGGATCCAACGGGGACTGACCATGAGCGTGAGCGCTCCGATGGTCAGGAGCGCCAGGATGACGAGCATCCGGAGCCAGACCCCTCGCCACGCCGTGCTCATCAGTGCTGCCACCCCCACCCATGCAATCGCCAACATGGGCAGCGTGAGGCTCAATGCCGAGACAGGAAGTCCGGTGCGGTCACGCAATCCAAGCAGGTGCTGTGCGGCGAGCTCAGGATGAGGCTGTCTGAGCAACGCCTGCCAATCATCGATGCGGCTGGCGATGACGGTGTCGGCGTGATAGGCGAGGTCAGGCAGGAGGTACCAGGCATTGACCGCCATCGCGGGGATCACAATGGACAGGACGCGCAGCGTGCCGCGACGGGTAACGAGGCCGCGTGCCTGGGGCACGGCGACGGCCACAATCGCGACGCCGATCGCCAGGAACGTCGTTCCCCACAGCAGTGTCAGGTTGTGGCTGCCGCCGAAGAAGATCGTGGATGCGGCCAGCGCTGCGGCAGGCCCGGCGTGGAGACGATCGGCGCGCAGGATGCTCAGCGTCGCCGCCACCATGACCGGGATCATTGACGTCGCCGCGACCTCGGCCAGATCCTGACGCACGTTGATATTGGTGACGACATACGGCGCCGTCAGATACACGATCGCCGGAGCATGAGCTTGCCAGGAGCGCAGACCTGCCATCCGGGCAAGCCAGAGCCATCCGCCGTAGGCAGCGCCAAGCGCAAGGAAGTAGATGATGGTCTGCGCGGCCACGGCGGAGCCGACGAGCAGGGCGAGCGCGCCGCCGAACACGAAGAGCGTTCCCCCGTAGAAGGCGAACACCGGATAGAACGCTGCCCAGGGGGAGGTCAGGCTCAGCGACGGAAAGGCCCCGTGTCGCAGCGCCTCGGCTTGATGGGACATCAGCCACGTGTCCATCGCGAAGTCGGCGACGAGATGCGATGCATTTGTCAGCAACGTCCAGGTGAGGAGCACGAGCAGTGCCGCAATTCCCAGCGCCGCTGCTGCGCTCCGGGCGAGTGGCGTGGCGACTGGCTCGCTCGCCCGCGCGCTCCGCTCTTCAGCGTCGACGTCCTCGGGGGGCACCGAAGCCGTGACTTGCGGATGAGGTGACGGCGGGCTCCGCACGAAGCCACCATAAACAGTGAGCTTCGCGACGATGCGATGCAGCACAAGCCAGGTGGCAGGGCGGATCTCACGCCGCAGCGCCTCGTAGCGTTGTAGCTGTAGTGATCCCCTTCCAGCGCTTCCTCGACGAGCACCGCGAGCCGGTCTTCCGGTTTCTCGTGGCGTCGGTGGGGCGCGACGGCGCCGATGACTGCTTCCAGGAGACGTTCCTGGCGGCGATGAACGCCTACCCACGGTTGAGAGCGAACTCCAACCACCGCGCTTGGGTGATGACCATCGCGCACCGCAAGGCGATGGACCACCATCGCGCACGCGCCCGTCACGCCATCCCAACAGCCGACCCGCCCGAGGTCGCTCACTACGACCCACCACCACAAGACGACGAGACCTGGGAGCGCGTTCGCGCGCTGCCGCCCAAGCAGCGCGCCGCCGTACTGCTGCGCTATGCCGGCGACCTGAGCCATACCGAGGTTGCCGCCGCGCTGGACTGCTCACCGGAGGCCGCCCGGCGATCGGCCCACGAGGGCCTGAAGAAGCTTCGCCAGGAAATGAGCCCCACGCCATGACCACTCGACTCCATTCACCCCATGTCGATCCCGACACCATCGCCGCCGCCGCCGCGCGCTTTGCCACTCACGCCGAGCCCGACATCGCCTACGCCGTCGTCGCCTCACCCATCGGCGCGCTCGTCGCTGCCGCCACGCCAACGGGCCTCGTGCGCCTCGCCTACGAGGACTTCAACGGCGGCCTCGACACCGTCCTCGACGCCCTCGCCAACAAGCTCAGCCCGCGGATCCTCGAGAACCCCGCAAAACTCGACGACGTCCGCCGCGAGCTCGACGAGTACTTCAACAACAAGCGCACCACGTTCGACCTGCCGATCGACTGGGCGCTCTACTCCGACTTCGGCCGCCGCGTGCTGCAAGCGACCGCCGCAATCCCCTTCGGCCAGACCGCGAGCTACGGCGACGTCGCACGCACTGCCGGCAACCCCAAGGCCTCACGGGCGGCGGGACGGGCGCTGGGCGCCAACGCGATCCCGATCGTCGTCCCCTGCCATCGCGTGATCGGCACGAGCGGCAAGCTCACCGGTTACACGGGCGGCATGCACCGCAAGGAAGCGCTGCTGCGCCTAGAAGGAATCGCCGTCTAGCGAGGTGGGCGCGGCGTCTCGGCGGACGCGCCCGGCGCAGCGGCCGGCTTCGGGGCCACGCCGCTCGCGAGCGGCGTCACCTTCGGGTACTGAAACGTATGAGGGGAGGGCTGCATGTCTATCTCTCTCTACGCACGAGCCGCGGCTGAGTTGCGGCAAATTCGTATTAAGCGATGTTGTTCGCCGTCCGGCGCAAGGTTCCTTGCGCGGTCTGCGTCCACGTCCCGACGGGCCTATCCGGATCGAACCCGCCGGGACGCTGACGTGGCGCTCGCCCCGACCATCGTTCGGGGGAGTCGCTCTGAGCCGGGACACGGCGCGCGCGCTGGTGGTGCATGTCCCAGGGGACCTTCGACCCGTCGCCGGCCGATATTCGGCGCGTCGAAGCTCTCGGATGCGACGCTAACGCAACCAGGCCGCACCTGTGGAAAAAGTGCCCCTGCCAATCCGGCAAGTCCTGGTCACGGCGGGCAGGATCTCTAGTTATGAGCGAGCTGTTTTAAGCCTTGATCGGTCTGCGGCCTGTTCTGGCGCGGCGGATGTGGTCTCACGAGAGAGGAGACCTCGTCATGTCGAGACCACGATCGAGCCGCGATGATCTCGCGAAGGATCTGTTCGAGCGCCATGTCACCCAGGCCCTCGACGAGCGGGGCATGGCGGAACGGGGAACGGGAGGTGGGTCGCTGCACGGTCCACAAAGACGCTAAGCTCGCCAAAGTCTATTTAGTACCCTTAGTGTCATGACCGCACAAAGTCGCTACAGTACGTCTCATCGTGGGTACGCCATCCGGCGGCCCCGCTGCCGTGCGTCAAGCGCACCGCGCCAATACCGTCGCCCATGGAGGGATCACATGTCCACGGATCTGCTCAACGTCCGCCAGACGGCTCAAGTCCTCGGCGTGCATGAGAACACCGTGCGTAACTGGGAGAAGAGCGGTCTCCTGCGCGGAGTAAAGCTTCCAGGCTCCGGGTTCCGACGCTTTCCCCGAGAGGAGGTCGAGCGCATGCGCCGCGAGGTCATGAGTTCCTACGCACCCGCCACCGAACTGCCCGACACCACCACTGAGGTGAGTGGCAAGGTCGTTGACGGCGATTTGCTCTAGGCGTGACTATCAAGCGCCCGCCGGACGACGCCTACTACGTCGAACCCTGGTCGGACACCTTCCTGCAGGGCGATTTCTTCGATTCGGTCCCGCTAGCGATCGCTGCGCCGCCCGATGCTGTCTTGATGGCGGAAGGCGAGCGCCGGTTCGTCTCGGGTCCGTTCGACGCTGGCACGGCGATGTTGCTGTCGCCGTCGTGCACGATTTCCGCGCAAGGCGCGCCCGCCGGCACGTACGCGATGCCGGCGCGCACGGTCGTGCCGGTGCGCTCGCTGGAAGAACTTATGGCAGCAGGCGCGATCGCCGAGCACAACGTGGGCAACCTACGCGCAGATCGCCTTCGCAACTACCTCTATCTACCGCCGGGCGGACCGATGGACGTCGAGTCCGTGGCGCTGTTATACCTGCCGATCACACTGCATCATGACGTGATCGCCGACCAGCGCACAGCCCAGCTGAGCGCGGTCGCGTACTGGCATCTGCGGGTCAAGCTGACGGGGTTCTACGCTGGCATCCTGCTGGACCCCTCGGCGTTCGGCGAGGTGCCGGCCGATAGGGACCGCACCAGCTAGTCGCCCATCGACGCGGTCGGGCAAATGCCGTAGTCCCAGATGTCTGTGAGGTCGTCGACCGTGTCGATCTGAGGAATGAGATGGCCCTCCTTCTCGCAGAGCAGCTTCACGCGGCCCGGCTCGATGTCTTCCCATGCCAGGACCGGTAGCCCCCAGATCTCCGCAACCCCCAACTCGTCCCAGTCGATACCGGACAGGGCAATGGCAAGGACCCGGTCGCCGCAGGTCGCCGTGTGGTTATCGAAGCTCGCCTGCAGACCGAGGAGGACGCGGACGATGCGCTGTAGGCGCGGGTTAGGCACGAGCGCTCAGCGTACCGGTGCATCGGGACAGCCATCCGCCGAACACAGCGCCTCCCGTCGCGTCACCCAACGCGCCTCCAGAAGCACCCCAGCACTCCACTACGACCACGCTGTCGCTGGCCCTGGCTCGTTAAAACCCTCTCTCGCCTCCATCGAGATCGCCGCCCGACTCGGCATTACGACGCCGACGCCTGCGGCGCCCACTGCGCCTCGGCCAGGTCACCCTCGGCCAGCGACGGCGGCGTCGGGATCTGCGGCGTGTCGCGCAGGTACCACTCGGCGTCCAGCGCCGCTTGGCAGCCTGAGCCCGCGGCGGTGATCGCCTGGCGATAGGTGTGGTCCACCAAGTCCCCCGCGGCAAAGACGCCCGGCTTGTTGGTCCGCGTCGAGCGGCCGTCGACCTTGACGTAGCCCTCGTTGTCGACCTCGATCACGCCGTCGACGATCTCTGACTGCGGCTCGTGGCCGACCGCGATGAACGCGCCGCCGATCTCGACGTCCTCGATCTCGTCGGTCCCGGAGTGCTTGAGCCGCGCCACCCGCTTGAACGGACCCTCGCCGTCGAGGATCGCCTCGACCACGTACGGCGTCTTGAACTCGATGTTGTCCATCTCGCGCGCGCGGCCCTCCATGATCTTGGAGGCACGGAACTCATCACGACGGTGAACCAGCAGGACCTTCTTGCCGAACTTGGCGAGGAACATCGCCTCCTCCATCGCGCTATCGCCGCCGCCGACGACCATGATGATCTGGTCGCGGAAGAAGGCCGCGTCGCATGTCGCGCAGTACGAAACGCCGGCGCCGGCCAGCTCGGCCTCGCCGGGCACGCCGAGCTTCTTGTGCTCGGCCCCCATCGAGAGGATCACGGTGCGGGAGCGATAGACGTCGCCCCCGACATGGACCTCATGGATCCCGCCCGGCTCGTCGCTGAGCTTGACCGACGTCGCCTGATCGGTGATGAAGCGCGTGCCGAAGTCCTCGGCCTGGTCGCGGAACTTCTGCATCAGCTCGGGCCCGGCGATGCCGCCGGCCGGGAAGCCCGGGTAGTTCTCGACCTCGGTCGTCTGCTGCAACAGCCCGCCCCACATGAAGCCCTCGATCACCAGCGGGTTGAGGTTCGCGCGCGAGGTGTACAGCGCAGCCGTGTAGCCCGCGGGGCCACTGCCGATGATGATGACGTTCTCGATGGGGGTGGTGTCGGCCATGCTGAAGGGTGTCCTTCCGAGGTCTCTATGACGCTTCACTTTGTATAGTACCGACGGCCGCGCGGGCGTTACGGCGGGCTAGCCGCTCGTCCTTCCACCGGGCAACCGTACGTCGCAGCTGGAAGTAGGCGATCGCGCCCGGGATCGTCGGCAGGTAGAACGCGAACAGGCGATAGGTGAGCACCGCGACGACGATCGAGTCCTTGGACTCGCCACCGAACGCGACGAACGCGCCGATCATCCCACCGTCGACCCCGCCCACACCACCCGGCAGCGGCAGCAGGTTGGCGAGCATGCCGACGAAGTAGCCCATCACGATCACGGCCCACGGCGGCGCCTCGCCGAAGGCGTGAAACGACGCCCACAGGATCGCGATGTTGAAGCCCCAGTACGCGATCGAGCCGGCCAGCGCAGGATCACCCGCACGCACGAGCGAGACCGAGATGCGGATGCCGGCTGATATCGCGGCGGGCAGGTTCGCCGCCTTCTGGGCCAGCCGGCCGATGCGGCCGTGCCGCCGCGCGTAGCCCTCCAGGCGCCGCTGCAGGTCGGTCGGGGTCAGCGACGCCAGCAGCGCGATCGCAAACGCGATCAGGCCGATGATCGCCGGCAGCAGCGTGATCGCCCAGTCCTGGGAGCCCGGCAGGATCCCGAAGTACAGGCCGAAGCCGCCGACGACGACTGCCGCCATGTAGACGCCGTAGGTCAACACGAGGAAGGCGAGCGTCTGATCGGCGACCGCGCGCTTCGGCATCCCAGCCCGGCGCAGGGCCCACGCCGTCAACGCGATGCCACCCGCGCCGCCGGCCGCGAAGACGCGCGTGGCGGCTAAGCCGGCCATGGTGATCTGGTAGCTCTCGACCGCCGAGAGCCGGAAGCCCCCGCGCACGTAGACGCCCTGGAAGAGGACGACGTAGCCGGCGAACGACAGCGCGGTGAAGACGCCCGCGACCAGCAGCCAGATCGGGTCGCCGTCTCTGACCTGCTTCCACGTGTCGCCCAGGCCCGCGAGCTGCGGCAGCACGGCGGTCAGGAAGATGATGCACAACACCACGAAGAGCCCGCCGAGGATGACCGTGCGCCGCGTCACCTTGATCAGCGGCATCTCCTCGTCGTCGTCGACCTCTTCTTCGTCGTCGATCAATGCAGGCTCGGTGGTCATCCGCGAGCCTTTCGCTCCAACGCCTGCAACGCGCGGCCGAGACGGCTCACGGCGGGCGCGACGGTCGGCGCCGCGGCGCGCACACCCTCGGTCAGCGTGGCGCCGACAAGCAGGTCAACGAGGTAATGCTCGCCGAGGTAGACCAGCGCGAAGCCGAGCGTTAGCGCGTAGCTCCACCCCACCGCGCCCTCGACCGGACCCGCCTCCGTGAGGAGATGCGCAGCCATCAGCGAGGTTGCGAAGTGCAGCGAGGGCATGGCAGCCAAGGGGTTGCCTCCCAGCACACTGTAAAGGGGCTCCCAGCTGTCCTTCCAAAACGCCTCGCCGTGCTCGACCATCATGCGCCTGACGGCGATGTCGCCGCCCTCGCCGAGACGGCCGTGCAGCGAGGCGTACCACGGCGGCGCGGTCGGGACGGCCCAGTAGCCGATGAGGCCGAGGTCAAAGACCGCGTAGGTCAGCGCCGCGGTGCGCGGGAAGCGGTCGGGATGGCGCCAGAGGATGTAGGCGACGGTCCCGTGGGGGAAGAAGAACCAGAGCCAGTGCGACCACACGAGCATCTGATCGCGCCTGCGAATCCGGCCCGGCTGGGCGAACCAGCGCTGCAGACGGACGTTGGGCATCTCGCCGAGCCCGAGGAGTCGGTCGATGCGCACCGGGTAGTCGAGGTGGACCCGGCGCTCGAGCTTCTCCGGGTCGTCATTGGGCATCTGGTAGGTGACCGTGTACGCGTACATCTGCAGCATGCACAGCGCAACGTCGCGCTTCTTGGAGCGAGGCAGGGCGACGCTCAGGCTGAGCGGAGCGGCGGCGGCGATGGCGGTGACGACCGGCGGTGGGATCCGCGCACGCCGGCGAACGAGCGGGACCGCGACACCAGAGACGACAACGCCCCACGCGGCGACGCGGAGGGCAGAAGACAGGCGCACGAGCGGGGCGCAGTGTATTGCGCGGGTCGGACCTGACGGCGGCGCCTACGCTCCGCGCCAGTCGATACCGTCGCGGCCTTGAGCGCTGTCGATAGCGACCTGGAGGCCGGGGATGTCTTTGCCGGCTACCGCGTGACCGGCGTGGCCGGTCGCGGCGGCATGGGCGTGGTCTATGAGGCCCAGCAACTCGACCTGCAGCGTCCTGTCGCGTTGAAGCTCATCGCGACGCCTTTGGCGCGGGACGAAGCGTTCCGGGAGCGGTTCGTGCGCGAGTCGCGGGCGGCGGCGGCGATCGATCACCCCAACGTGATCCCGGTGTACTCGGCCGGCGAGGACGACGGGCGTCTGTATCTGGCGATGCGCTTCGTCGACGGCGAGGACCTGCGCTCGCTGGTGCAACGGGAGGGGCCGCTGGACCCGGCGCGGGCGGCGTCGATCATCGCCCAGATTGGGAGCGCGCTCGATGCCGCCCACGCGCGTGGCCTCGTGCATCGCGACATCAAGCCGGCGAACGTCTTGCTCGATCGCGACCACGCATATCTGACGGACTTTGGGCTGACCAAGCGGTTAACGGGCGAGACGACGATGACCGGGTCGGGCCGATGGGTCGGGACGCTGGGCTACATCGCGCCGGAGCAGATCCGGGGCGCGGGGGTCGATGCGCGGGCCGATGTGTATGCGCTGGGCTGTCTGTTGTTCTATGTGTTGACGGGCGTGGCGCCGTACCGGCGTGATTCGGATGAGGCGACGCTGTATGCGCATTTGCATGACGCGGCGCCGGATGCGCGTGCGCTGGTCCCGGAGGTGCCGGGCCCGTTGGCGGATGTCGTGGCGCGTGCGCTGGAGAAGGACCCGGAGGATCGGTTCCTGTCGGCGGGTGACTTGGGGCGCTCGGCGCTGGCGGCAGTCGGTGACGGACCGGTGCCGCCGCCGGAGCGGGTGGTGGCGCGGGGCGCCGCGGCGCCGGGTGGCTTTGCGGACGACGAGACGGCGATCCCCGGTGGCGCCGGTGGTCCGAGTGCCACGCCGACGGCGCCCACCGCACTGGCGCCGGGTGGTCGGTCCGGGCCGAGTGGCGCTGCATCGCCGCCACGCGGTGCGCGCGCGTGGGTCACGCCGGTGCTCGCGCTGCTCGCGGGCGCGGCGGTCGTCGTGCTGGCGGTCGCCCTGCTCGGTGGAGGCGATGACAAGCCCGGCTCGGGCACCTCTGCGCAAACGGGCGCCACACCCGCCGCCAACGCCGGGACGCCGCGCGTCGGCCAGACGGTAACCGTCGACCCGCGCCCCAACGCCATCGCCTATGCGCGCGGGCGCGTGTGGGTCGGCAGCGTGCGCAGCGGCACGCTGATCGGCCTGCCGGCCGACGGCAAGGGCGCGCGGCGGACGATCAAGCTGCCGTGGGCGAGCGGGACGACGAGCGTCGCCGCAGGCTTCGGCTCACTGTGGGTGACCAACGGCGACCAGGCCCGTCTCGTCCGCATCGATCCCGTCAGCGGCCACGTGCAAGGCGACCGCCTCGTCGGCTCCGGCACAGCCGTGGTCGTGGTCGCTGGTGAGGGCGCGATCTGGGTCGGCCGCCGCGCACTGCGGGCGACCGATCCGCCGTCCGCGATCGTCAAGGTCGACCCGCGCGGCGGGGACACCAAGGAGATCCTCTTCGGGCAAGAGGGCATCGGCGACATCACGGTCGGGGGCGGCTACGTCTGGGTGCCCAACCGCCGCCGCGCCCGTCTAAGCCGAGTCGATCCGCGGAGCGGCGATCGCAAGTCCACGCCGATCGGGCTCGGCGACCATCGCGTGGCGTTCGGCGCTGGACAAGTCTGGGTCACCAACTACAACGACGGCACGGTGTCGCAAAACAACCGGTCATTGAGTAACGCGGTCACCAACGCGCTGAATGTCCGAGGCCCATTGGATTTAGCGGTATCGGGCAACACGGTGTGGGTGGCCAGCAAGCTGGATGATGCTGTGGTTCGGCTTGATGCCCGGACCGGCAAGACGATCGGCGAGCCGATCGCGGTCGGGCGCAATCCCTTTGCGATTGTCGCCCACGGTGCCCACGTATGGGTTACGAACCTTGCGAGCGCGTCGGTGTCGCGGATCGACGCTGGGTAGGTACGCGCCGCACTGCGGGTGGACGGAGCGGCGCAGGCCAGCTACCGAAATCCGGCGCTATCCCCTGTGCCGCCGGGCAGGGATACTTAGCGGTCGTCACAGACGATCCACCCCGCCGCAAAATCCGTCTTTTGCAGGGGCATCCTGACCCATTTCGGCACCGACTGGCGCGGGTCAGCGCTTCGCGAGCACTGCGGCACCGTTGACATCAATTGCGACGCCTCGTATTACTGGGTACACAATAATGTTGGCCTCGCCGGTCCGGTTGGGGATCGATCTGCGGAGTCGGTCGGCGCTTGTGTTCAAGGGGAAGGGAGGCCGGGCTCGATTCTTTGGAGCAGGTTGTCGTCTGTCTTGTCGTAGATCCCTGCGGTGGGTTGGCAGGCGTGCTGAACGGCCCTGAGGCGCTTCGCTCACGTAAGCCGGCGCCGGTTTGGGACCGAACCATTCGTCTCGGCATCGTGTCGAGACTCACAAGGAGTAGTTGTTATGAAGAAGTTTTCGAAGAAGGGCGTTTTGCTCTTCGTTGCGGCGATGGCGTTGTGTGCGGTTGCGATGCCGTCGATGGCCTCGGCCTCAAGCTGGGGCGTGGTTGGCTCTGAGCACACACTCGACTCGTCGTTCCCCTTTGGGTTCACGGCCCCTGCACTCGGCTTCTCGTCTGACTGCACGCGTTCACAGTTGACTATTAGGGTCGTGAGTACGGCGAATGTCGAGATCGACAGCGCGAACCTTACGGGTTGCACTGCGACTGGTTCGGCCGCCAGCGTTGGGCTCTGCACTGTGACTTCGACGTCGACTAATCTCCCGTGGACTGCGACTGCGGTCACGACCAGCAACATCCAGATCCACGGCGTCAACCTCGACGTGACTTATGAGAACCACCCCGGTAGCACCGCCTGCGTCGTCAGCGGACTCAAGCAGCAGATCACTGGCACTCTAACTGGCATCAGGTGGCATGGAAACGGCGCCACGCGCACTCTCGAACTCAACGGTGCCGATGGCCTCGTGACCCATTCCGTCGTTGGCAACAACGTTCCAATCACCACGACTGGCACTCTTTTCGACACTCAGGCAACGTTGTCGGTCACCAACTAAAAGCACCAGTAGCCGCAGGCTGAAGTTTCGACGCTGGGGTCGTCACCCGCGACGGCCCCAACATTATGTTTCGCTCGACAGCTGGCGCCCCACACGAGCCGCCATCCACTAGCCCGCATCGTCCGCCTGTGCCGCGACAAGCTTGCTTCGCTCGTCGACCTTCGGTGCCACCGCACTCCGAGCCAAACGTCGAGCCGTGCTACCACCGCTCCCCGATGCTCACTCTCACGCGGATCGCTCTGCCGAGACCACTTCGGACCATTGACGCGGCGAGGGCGCGATCTGGGTCGGCCGGCGCGCGCTGGGAGCGACCGACCCGCCATCCTCGATCATCAAGGTCGACCCGGACGGCGGCGACACCAAGGAGATCCCCTTTGGTCAGGAAGGTATCGGCGACACCACGACCGGTAGCGGCTGTGTCTGGGTGCCCAACCGCCACCGCAGCCGCCTGAGCCGGATCGATCCGCGTAGCGGCGATCGCCACTCCATACCGATCGGGCTCGGCGAGCATCGCGTGGCGTCCGGCGCCGGACAAATCTGGGTCACCAACTACAACGACGGCACGGTCTCCCAAAACAACCGCTCGTTGAGCAACGCGGTCACCAACGCGCTCAATGTGCGGGGACCTTTGGATCTCGCCGTGGCGGACAACACGGTGTGGGTGGCCAGCAAGCTGGATGACGCCGTCGTCCGGCTGGACGCCCGGACCGGCAAGACGATCGGCGAGCCGATCGCGGTGGGGCGCAATCCATTTGCGATTGTTGCCCATGGTGATCACGTGTGGGTCACGAACCTCGCGAGCGCATCGGTCTCGCGGATCGACGCTGGGTGAGTATGCGCCACGCCCTGGCAGCGGTGCACTCGCGCGCCATCGCACCATCCCGCCGCCACCGGGTTCTGGTGATCGACCTCCCCCGGATCGACCTGCCGGGATAGCAACCGACGGGCGTCGGGCAGGTACCGAAATCCGGCGCTGTCCACTGGGCCATCGGGCAGGGATACTTAGCGGTTGTCACAGACGATCCACACGGCCATAAAAGGCCGTCGCTTACAGGTACATCCTGGCCCAAGTCGAGCCGTTTGGCGCAAGGCCAGCGCTTCGAGAACACAGCGTCGCCGTTGACATCCACTACGGCACCTCGTATTACTGGGTACACAACAGTGTTGGCCTCGCCGTCCGGTTGGGGATCGATCTGGGGGTGTTGGTTGGCGCTTGTGTTTTGACGGGAAGGGAGGCCGTGCTCGATTCTTGGAGCAGGTTGTCGTCTGTCTTGTCGTAGATCCCCTGCGATGGGTTGGCAGGCGGGTATTTGAACGGCCCTGAGGTGCTTCGCTCACGTAAGCCGGCGCCGGTTTGGGACCGAACCATTCGTCTCGGCGTGTTGTCGGGACTCACAAGGAGTAGTTGTTATGAAGAAGCTTTCAAAGAAGGGCGTATTGCTCTTCGTTGCGGCGATGGCGTTGTGTGCATTTGCGATGCCGTCGATGGCCTCGGCATCAAGCTGGGGCGTGGTTGGCTCTGAGCACACGCTCAACGGAAGTAGCCCCGTAGGGTTCACGGCCCCTGCGCTCGGCTTCTCGTCGGACTGTGCGACGACGTCCTTTACTGCGACTGTGACGAGCACGGCGAACATCGAGATCGATAGCGCGACCTTTGCCGGTTGCACTGCGACTGGTTCCGCTGCCAGCTTCGGGCTCTGCACTGTGACTACAGCATCTACTAATCTCCCGTGGACTGCGACTGCAGTGTCTACGAGCAACATCCAAATTCACGGCGTGAACATCGACGTGACTTATGAGAACCACCCGGGCAGCACCGCCTGCGTCGGTGCCGGACTCAAGCTCCGGCTCACTGGCACTCTGACTGGCATGAGGTGGCATGGAAACGGCGCCACGCGCACTATCGAGCTCAATGGTGCCGACGGCCTCGTGTCCCATTCCGCCGTTGGCAACAACGTTCCAATCTCCACGACTGGGACTTTGTTCGACACCGCGAACACGTTGTTGGTCACCAACTAAAGGTAGGAGTAGCCGCAAGGCTGAAGTGTCGACGTTGGGGTCGTCGCCCGCGACGACCCCAACGTCATGTTTCGCTCAACAGCTGGCGCCCCGCACGAGCCACTATCCGGAAGCGCTCGTCCGGCTGTACCGTGACCGCCTGCTCCGCTCGTTGACTCCGGTCCCGCTGCACTCCGCGCGAAACCGTGAGGTCGCGCTACCACCACTCCCGGTGTCCGATCTCACGCGGATTGACCTGCAGGGCTAACGCCAGAGCGGGCGCCGGGTAGCTACCAAAATCCGGGGCTATCCACTGTGCCACCGGGCAGGGATACTTAGCGGTCGTCACAGACAATCAACACAGCCGTAAAAACCGTCGTGTGCAGGTACATCCTGGCTCACCTCGGCGCCGTTTGGCCAGGTCAGCGCTTCGAGAACACGGTGTCGCCGTTGACATCAATTCCGGCACCTCGTATTACTGGGTACACAACAGTGTTGGCCTCGCCGGTCCGGTTGCGGATCGATCGGGGACGTCGGCCGGCGCTTGTGTTCGAGGGGAAGGGAGGCCGGGCTCGATCTATTTGAAGCAGGTTGTTTTCTGTCTGTCGTAGATCCCCTGCGGCCGAAATGGCAGGCGGGTATTTGAACGGCCCCGAGGCGCTTCGCTCACGTAAGCCAGCGCCGGTTTGGGACCGAACCATTCGTCTCGACGTCTTGTCGGGACTCACAAGGAGCATTGTTATGAAGAAGTTCTCAAAGAAGAGTGCGTTGCTCTTCGTTGCGACGATGGCGTTGTGCGCGTTTGCGATGCCGTCGATCGCCTCGGCATCAAGCTGGGGCACCATCGGGACCCACCACACGCTCGACTCGTCTTCCCCCGCCGGGTTCACAGCCCCTGCGCTCGGCATCAGTTCGGATTGCGCGAGGTCACAGTTTACTGTGAGGGTAACGAGCACGGCGAATGTCGAGATCGATAGCGCGAACACTACGGGTTGCACTATTACTAGTGGAGCCGGCGCCTTCGGGCTCTGCACTCTAACTGAGACGTCTACTAATCTACCGTGGACTGCGACTGCGGTCACCACGAGCAACATCCAGATCCACGGTGTCAACATCGACGTGACTCTTGAGAACCATCCGGGCAGCACCGCCTGCGTCGGCAACGGACTCAAGCTCCAGTTCACTGGCACTCTGACTGGCATCAGGTGGCATGGAAACGGCGCAACGCGCACTCTCGAACTCAATGGTGCCGACGGCCTTGTGATCCATTCCTCCATCGGCAATAACATTCCAATCACCACGACTGGCACTGTGTTTGACACTCAGGGCACGTTGTCGGTCACCAACTAAAAGCACCAGTAGCCGCAGGCTGAAGTTTCGACGCTGGGGTCGTCACCCACGACGACCCCAACGTCATGTTTCGCTCGACAGCTGGCGCCCCACACGAGCCGCCATCCGATAGCGCGCATCGGTGCCCAATCTCACGCGGCTCGACCTACTGAGGCAGCGACAGAGCAGACGCCGAGCACCTACTGAAATCTGGCGCTATCCACTGTGCCGATAGGCAGGGCTGCTTAGCGGTCGTCACAGACAATCGCGCGACAGCAAACTTCTTCGGTTGCAGGTGCTTCCTGGCCCACCTCCGCGCCGTTGGTGCAGGCGAGCGCTCCGCGCGCGCAGCTATACCGTTGATATCGAATACCGCACCTCCTACTACTGAGCATGCGAGGCGTCGACATTGCCGGTTGGGTCAGGGATCCAACCGGAGGCCTCAGCAGGCGCTGGTGTTCGATCACGTAAGCCGGCGTCGATGGGACCGAACCATTTGTCTCGGCGCCCTGCCGGGACTCACAAGGAGCGTCGTCATGAAGAAGTTCTGCGAGAAGGTCGTCTTGCCCTTCGCAGCGGCAATGGCGTTGTGTGCGTTCGCGATGCCATCGATGGTCTCGGCATCGAGCTGGGGACCGATTCTTTCAGAGCACACGCTGGATGGCACCCTCGGGTTTATCAACGATCCGAACGCCGTTACGTCAGACTGTGCTGCGACCCAGTTTACTGCAACTGTCGTGAGTGCAGCAGTGATAGAGATCACCGGTGCGTCAATTAAGAGTTGCACTTGGGCCGGTGCCAGCGGAGGACCACTCGGCGGGAAGTGCGCTGTGACTTCGACTGGTACTGGTTTTCCATGGACTGCGACTGCGGTCACCACGAGTGATATCCAGATTCACGGTGTGGACATCGATTTCACTCTTGCGCACCAACCAGGGGATGCCACTTGCAACCCCAACGGCCTCGATGTCAGGATTACTGGCACTCTGAGGGGCGGCCGATGGACTGGGAACGCAACGCATGAGATCGACCTCCCTTCCGGCCCCACGGGCGCCTCCGGTCTCGTGGGCCATACCGTCCTCGGCAACAACCTTCCCTTCACTCTAACTGGCACTATTGTTGACACTCAGCAAACGCTGACGGTCACCAACTAGAAGTAGTGATCGCGGTGCTGGGGTCATCGCCCCGACAACCCCAGCACCATGTGCCACTCAATCAGCGAGCGCGCGCACGAATCACCCTCTGCTCACGCGCCTGCTCCACCAGTGCCCCAACGAGCTTGCTCGTCTCATCGACCTCCGGATGCCACTGGACGCCGAGGACGAAGCACGAGCCCTGCAGCTCGACCGCCTCGGGCAGCTCGTCGAGCTCGGAGCGACCGGTGACGACAAGCCCGTCGCCAACGCGGTCGACGCCCTGGTGGTGATGGCTCAGCGCGCGGTGCCCCTCCTCCCCCGCGGCACGCGCGGCGAGTGAGCCCGGCGCGAGCCGCACTTGATGATCTGCGCCGTCGAACGACCCCGGGTTGCGGCGATGGTCGTCATGGCCATGGCTCTCAGGCAAGTGCTGCAACAACGTGCCACCGCGAGCGACGTTCAACACCTGCATCCCGCGGCAGATCCCCAGGAACGGCAGGTCCCGCTCGATCGCCCGCTGAGCAAGCGCGATCTCGAACGCGTCACGTTCCGGGTTGACGCCCAAGGTCTCAGGGTGTGCAGCCTCGCCATAAGCCGCAGGATCGATGTCAGACCCGCCCGCGAGGATCAGCCCGTCGAGCAGATCCAGCAGCTCATCCGGATGCTCGGTCGCCCGCGCGTCCGGCGGCAGCAGCAGCGCGATCCCGCCGGCACGCTGCACCGCATCCGCATACTCGCGCGGGAGTAGATGCGCGGGCGTGTCCCACACGCCCCACCGCGCGCGCTCCAGCGCAGCGCAGAGCCCGATGACTGGTCTGGACGCCATACCTTCAAGCTACCGCGTAAGGGTGTCGGCGCTGCGGTCCACCAGCTGGCCAGACAGCCAGGACCACCCATAAGCTTCCCGCTCATGACCGAGCTCGAGACCATCAAGATCCATCGCCGCGCCGGCGCAGCCACCATCGAGCTCGCGCGCCCCGAGACCATGAACGCTTGGAACAAGCAGTTCGGGCTCGACCTGCTCGCCGCCGTCGAGGAGGTCCGCGACGACGACACCGTGCGCGCCATCTGCATCACGGGCGAGGGCCGCGGCTTCTCCTCCGGTGCCGATCTGCGCGACATCAGCGGCCGCGACGAGCTCACCGAGCAAGGCCGGCCCGACGTCTACAAGGTCCTCACCGAGCGCTACCACCCGATCATCACCGGCCTGCGCACCATGCCCAAGCCGGTCGTCGCCGCCGTCAACGGCCCGGCCGTCGGTATCGGCCTCAGCCTCGCGCTGGCCGCCGACCTCGTCATCGCGCGCGAGTCCGCCTACTTCCTGCTGGCCTTCGTCAACATCGGCCTCGCGCCCGACGGCGGCTCGTCGCTCTTCGTCCCCGAGCGCGTCGGCTTCACGCGCGCGATTGAGATGGCGATGCTGGGCAACAAGATCCCCGCGCGCCAGGCTGTCGAATGGGGCCTCATCAACGAGGTCTTCGCCGACGCCGAGTTCGAGGCCCAGACAACCGCCCTCCTCGACCGCCTCGCAGCCGGCCCGACCGCCGCCTACGCGGGCATCAAGCGCCAGCTCAACGCCTGGCTCTACGAGCGCATGGACGGCCAGCTGGAGCTGGAAGCCCAAGTGCAGCGCGACATGGCGCACTCCGACGATTTCGTCGAGGGCGTGTCAGCGTTCTTGCAGAAGCGCCCCGCCGCGTTCGCCGGGCGCTGACGGTCCGGCAAGCAGCCCCGAGAACCCGTACGGTGCCGAACTGAGTCCGGCCGGGGGTGGGCGGGCACAGCATCTCCCACCGAGCGGCCGTCATCGGCCGGTTCATGAATAGAATCCCCGCCGCCTTGGACACCTCACGCCTTCGCAACCTCATGACTTCGCGCCGACTCATCCTCACCCTGCTCGCCGTGGTGACCGGCGCCCTCCTGCTAGCGCCCATCGCCAGCGCGGATCTCTGGTCGCCGGAGTCCGGCGGATCGTCGAACGCCGACGACATCGACACGCTCTACAAGTTCATCTTCGCCGTCGCGATCGTGGTCTTCGTCGGCGTCGAGGGCGTGCTGCTCTACTCGGTCTTCAAGTTCAAGGCCAAGAAGGGTCGCGTCGCCGCACAGATCCGCGGCAACACGCGCCTGGAGATCGGCTGGACGGTCGGCGCCGCGCTCATCCTGGTCGTCCTCGCCGTCATCACGTTCGTCAAGCTCGACGCCATCCGCAACCCGCCGGATTCCTCGCCCAACGGCCTCCAGCTCGCCGACACCAGCCGCCGCCTGCCGCCCAACGGCAAGTCGCTGAACATCTGCGTCAACGGCCAGCAGTACATCTGGCGCTTCACCTACGCCAACAACTGCAAGACCGGCGCCAACCTCGGCGAGCCCTTCGCCTACGAGGAGATGGTCGTCCCGGTCGACACGACGGTGACGCTGGACATCGGCGCCCAGGACGTCGCTCACTCCTGGTGGATCCCGAAGCTCGGCGGCAAGTTCGACGCCATCCCCGGCTACACCAACCACACCTGGTTCAAGGTTCCCGCCAAGTTCGGCAACAAGCCGGGCGGGACCGTCTTCTTCGGCCAGTGCGCCGAGCTGTGCGGGCGCAACCACGCGAACATGACCGCCCGCGTGCGTGCCGTGTCCGTCGATGAGTACCAGCGCTGGCTCAGCGACCGCAAGGCCGGCATCAAGTCCGCCGAGAAGCTGGGCGCTGAGCAGCGCAAGCAGTTCGAATCCGGAAACATCCAGAACCCGTAGCTCAGGACCTGACTGACGCATGGCCGCCACCATCGAAGCTCCCCGCCCCAACGTCGCGCCTGTTCCGCAGGTCGTCGCGCGCAAGGTCGACTCGTCCTCCACGGGCTGGACGTCGTGGGTCACCACGACCGACCACAAGCGCATCGGGATCATGTACTTGGTCCTCACGTTCGGGTTCTTCATCCTCGGCGGCGTTGAGGCGCTGCTGATCCGTCTGCAGCTTGCGGTCCCGAACAACGACCTGCTGACGCCGCAGACCTACAACGAGCTGTTCACGATGCACGGGACGACGATGATCTTCCTGTTCGTCGTGCCGGTCATGGCCGGCTTTGGTAACTACTTCGTGCCGCTGATGATCGGCGCGCGCGACATGGCGTTCCCGAAGCTCAACGCGCTCTCGTTCTGGCTGCTGGCCGCTGGCGGCGTCGTCTTCTACGCCTCGATCTTCTTCAGCCCGCCCGAGTGCGGCTGGACCTGTTACTCCCCGCTGAGCGACACCACCTACCTGCCGTCCGGTGGCGTCGACGCCTGGATCTACCTGATCCACCTCACGGGCCTGAGCTCGCTGGTCGGCGCGGTCAACTTCTACGCGACAATCGCCAACATGCGCGCGCCCGGCATGGGCTGGGGCCGCCTGCCGCTCTTCGTCTGGGCGATCCTGACCTACGCCGTCCTGCTGATCCTCGCTCTGCCGGTCATCGCCGCGGCCGTCACGCTGTTGCTGACCGACCGCCACTTCGGGACGCACTTCTACGACGCGTCAAACGGAGGCTCGCCGCTGCTGTGGCAGCACCTGTTCTGGTTCTTCGGGCACCCCGAGGTCTACATCATGGTGTTGCCAGGCTTCGGGATCATCTCCGAGATCCTGCCGGTCTTTGCCCGTAAGCCGATCTTTGGCTACAAGGCGATCGCCGCGGCGACGCTGGTCATCGCCTTCCTCGGCCTGCTCGTGTGGGCGCACCATATGTTCTCAACGCCGAGCCCGGCGCTGGTGCTCATCTTCTTCATGATGAGCTCGTTTTTGATCGCGGTGCCCACGGGCGTCAAGATCTTCAACTGGATCGCGACGCTCTGGCGCGGGACGATCGAGTACACGACGGCGTTGCTGTTCTCCGTCGGCTTCATCGGCACGTTCCTCATCGGCGGCATCACCGGCATCTTCGTCGCCGTCTTCCCCGTCGACTGGCAGCTGACCGACACCTACTTCGTCGTCGCGCACTTCCACTACGTGTTGATGGGCGGCGCGGTCTTCACGATCTTCGCCGGGCTCTACTACTGGTTCCCGAAGATGTCGGGCCGGATGATGAGCGAGGGCCTGGGCAAGGCCAGCTTCTGGCTGATGCTGATCGGCTTCCACGTGACGTTCCTGGTGCAGCACTCCGCGGGCATGGAGGGCATGCCGCGACGGATTTATGAGTACTCAGACGTTCAGGACCTCGCGATCCTCAACCTGATCTCGACGATCGGTGCGTTCATCCTCGGCGTCGGCATCCTGCTGACGCTGATCAACGTGCTCGTGTCGCTCAAGAAGGGCGCGGTCGCCGGGCCGGATCCGTGGAAGGCCAACACGCTGGAGTGGTTCACCACCTCTCCCCCGCCGGTCAACAACTTCGACTCGGTGCCCCGCATCCGCTCCGTTGAGCCGATGAAGGACATCCGCCGTCAGGTCGCCATGCAGACCGGCGTCGTGCCCGAGCCCGAGCCCGTCTTCTCTCACTAGATGGTCACGGAGTAGGCTCGCACCGCCATGGAGGCGTCACGCGCAACCACCGCCGCCACGCCGCTGCCGGCGACCGGCGCCCGTCAGGTCGCCAGCGACCTGCTGGCGCTGACCAAGCCCAAGGTCCAGTCGCTGCTGCTGCTGACCACGGTTACCACGATGCTGGTAGCCGGCAGCCCATCGCTCTGGCTGATCATCGCCACGTGCATCGGCGGCTATCTGAGCGCCGGCGGCGCCGGGGCCGTCAACCACTGGTATGACCGCGACATCGATGCGCAGATGGAGCGGACCGCTTCCCGGCCGATCCCTGCGGGACGCATTGCTCCGCGGACCGCGCTGTGGTTCGGGATCGCACTCGCCGTCCTGGGCTTCGTCTGGCTGACGCTGACGGCCAATGTCCTGGCCGCGTCGCTGTCGTTCAGCGGCTTCTTGGGCTACACGCTCATGTACACGGTGTGGCTCAAGCGCCGCACGTGGCAGAACATCGTTTGGGGTGGCGCTGCGGGCGCCGTGCCGCCGCTGGTCGGCTGGGCCGCGGTAACCGGTGGGCTGACCGGCCTGCCGATCTACCTGTTTGCGATCGTCTTCTTCTGGACGCCGCCGCATTTCTGGGCGCTATCGCTGCTGATGAAGGACGAGTACGCGAAGGTCGGCGTGCCGATGTTGCCGGTCGTGCGCGGTGAGGCTGAGACGCGCCGCCAGATCGTCCTCTACAGCGTCCTGCTCTACGCCGTCACGCAGCTGCCCTTCTGCGGTGGCGGCGGGCTGGACGCGATCTACTTGGTCGCCTCGCTGGCCCTCGGCATCGCCTTCGTAGGCCTCGCCGTGGCGCTCCAGCGCCAGGCAACCCGCAAGGCCGCCCTGCGCCTGTATCTGTTCTCGCTCCTCTACCTCGCGCTGCTGTTTGTCGCGATGGTGGCGGACGTCAAGCTGTAGCCCCGTCTGGGAGAATCGCACCCGTATGGACCGCAACCTCGCCCGCAAGAACGTGCGCACCGGCCTCATCGCCGGCGTCGTGTGCTTCGTCATGTTCGGCCTGACCTTCGTCGCTGCGGCGATCTACGTCGCATGAGCCGCGATCCCGAGATCCCGCCCGTCGGCGAGGAGATCCACCTCCCCGGTGGCTCCATCCAGCCGCTGCTGCTGACCATCGGCATCACGATGGCGCTGCTGGGCATCACCTTGGGCCTGCCACTGCTGATCGCCGGTCTCGTGCTCACCGTCTGGGTGATCGTGCGCTGGGTGGCCGACACGCGGCGCGACATCGCCGAGCTGCCGTTGCATCACGACGGCGAGCATCACTAGCGCTTCGCGCTGGCATACGTCTGCTCAGCTCCGGCCGCCACGGCCGAGCGGCGTGCGCGCCTGCGCCATGTGCCGATACCGGCGGTGGCCACCGCCGCTGCTAGACCCCCAAGGCCGAGCAGCGACAGCAGGCGGCCGATGCGCACGGCGGGCGGAGAGCTCGGCGTCACCGTGATCGTGGCTGTCCCCGGAACCCGCTCACGATCGATCTGCACGACGGCCCAGCCCCCAGAAACGTTGCCAACGATATGCGCTCCGGTGAGCTGAACCAGCTCTGGGATCGTGAGAATGTTCGTAAACGCTAACTGCCCTTCGTTGGCGTTCGCCGTGACGGTGATCGAGTTGTTGCGGATCTGCGATACAGGAAACTGCAGCAACGGCAGCGATTTCGCGTCGTATGACGGCGGCTCGGCCGTCGCGTAATCCTGAAGATTGCCGTTGGCGCGACTCCATGGGTTGTAGAAGTTCGGGAAGGTCTTCCACTCCTTGTAGGTGGCCGGATCACGGTGGACGGTGACCTGTGCAGCCCCGAGCACGACCGACGTCGCGACCACTGGCAGGACAGCCCACAGCCACGCGCGACTTGCTTGCGTCGCCTGCCGCTGCAGCAGCACCAGCGCCGCCAGGACCGCCCCGCTGATGGCCAGGTTGATGTAGCTCTCCAGCCGGTAGGAGAATTGCAGGAACACGAACGGGCCCACGAGCAACTCGACGTTGGTCATGGCCACGATCAGACCGGTCGTGGCCAACGCCAGCACCAGGACGACGCGAAGCCATGCATCGCGCCAGCGCGGACGCGCCACCACGCAGGCGACGGCGGTCCAGACCATCGCCAGAACGGGCAGCGTGAACGTGTACTTCGGCACTGCGGCGTCGGATGTTCCGCGCCCGAGCGAGAACAGGTGCTTGGGCGCGACGAGCGGCTCGAACTTGTTGAGGTAGTCGCGCCACCGCCCGGAGAGGTGCGCGGTCGACGTCTGGGCCTGATACGTGATGTCCGGCAGCAGGAACCAGGCGTTGACGAGCACCGACGCAACCACGATCGCGCCCAGCAGCAGCAGTCCTCGGCGGGTGACCGTCTGCCGCGCCGCGGGCACGCAGATGAGCAGCAACGCTCCAACCACGATGAGGACCGTCGTGCCGGTCAGCAGCGTGATGTTGTGGCTTCCGGTGAGGATCACGGTGCTGACCGCGAGCGCAACCGTCGGGCCCAGGCGCAGGCGATCGGACCGAAGCACGCTGAGTCCGGAGGCGACGACGAGCGGCACCATCGAGACGGCCATGTGCTCAGGCCAGGCCCCGCGCGTGTAGAGGTTGGTGATCCCGTAGGCCGATGTCGCAAAGAGCACGCCCGGCACGTGCGCTAGCACCCGCCCAAGGCCGGCTTGACGGCTCAGCCACCACCAACCGCCGTAGGCAGCAGCGAAGCCCAGCAGGAAGGTCGTGATGTACCCATGCAGCGGCGAGCCGAGCACGAGCGCCAAAGCACCTGTGACGACGTAGAGCGTGCCCCCGTAGAACGCGTAGACCGGGACGAACACCGAGTCGAGGTTGTGGAGGTACAGGCTGGGGCCGCCGTGACGCAGCGCGTCGCTCTGATGCCAGACGTACCAATAGTGGGTGTAGAAGTCCGTGCCGCGATCAGAGCCGCCGAAAACCAGCGGGCGCGCCAGCACCAGGATCAGCAGCGCCGGGAAGACGACGTGCAGGACTGCGGTCCACCATCGAGCCCTCGGCATCGAGGCAACGTAGACCGGTCCGTAGCGCTACGAAAGATCGCCCCCTGCCGCTTGGCTTGGGCCTTGCGGTCTAGGACGCGTCTACGGAGACGCCAGCAGGCACATCGCAGATCGCGCCGTCGTCCGTCCAGCACCGCACGACGTCGCGCACCGACAGGATCCCGATGATCTCGCCGTGCTCCATCACGATGAGGTGGCGAAAGCCGCCGCGGACCATCGCGACAGCTGCCTCCTCCAGCGACCATTCCGGGGAGGCGTAAACGACGTTGGTCGTCAGATGCTCGCCGACGACTTCCACGTCAGGGTCCTGCCCCATGCCAATCGCGTCCAGGACGTCGCGCTCGGTCAGGATGCCCGGGCCGGCCGCGTCGGGGTCGAGGACGACAGCCGCGCCCACGCGTCGCTGCGACATCAATTTCGACGCTTCCCGCAAGGTATGACCCGGTCCAATCGTTAAGACCATGCCGCTCATCCCGTCACGCACCTGCATCCCGAACCGCTCCTTCGCCCGTTGAACGCTTGCAACGATTGCCTCAAACTGCAATCTACCATCGACGCTTGCGGACGCCAATTCCTCTGGTGATCCGCCGATCCCCTCCCGACGTATTCCCAACATCTCCATGCACCGACCAGCCACCATCCGCCTGCGGACCAGCCTCTTCGAAGATGCGGTCGCCATCGTCGAAGCCGAGTACGCCTCGGACTTGTCGCTGGACGACATCGCACGGCGGGTCGCGTCATCGAGGCGTCAGCTTCAGCGGGCGTATTCAGAGATCGGCTCGACGACCTTTCGCGAGCACCTCACGGCCGTGCGCATGGAACGCGCTGCCGACCTGCTGCGTATTCGCGGCCTGACGGTCCGCGACGTCGCCCATCGCGTCGGCTATCGCCAGCCCGCGCAATTTGCCAAGGCGTTCCGACGCCACCACGGCATCGCGCCCTCAGATTTCCGTGCAAATGGGCGTTTTGGCCGTCTCGGCGCAGTCGCCGCGACGCCCGACAACGCCGCCGCGTAGGCCCGCTGACAGGGCCAGAAGTCCGCTTGGCGCGGAACGTCGTTGCTTCCCGTCGCGCCCTACCCATAGGATCGCCGGGCTATGGGTGAGGAGAGCACTCGAGCGGAGGCTGATTCCCTGCGAGGGCAATCAGGCCGGCGCACCGTCACAGAGATGGTGGTCGTCGGCCTAATCGCATCGATTTTGGGAATCATCCTCGGGCTCGTCATCGATTGGTTCCCCACACAGGGGTCAAAGCAGGCCGGACCGATCGACACGTTCTGGGACGTGTTGATCATCTGCTCGGTCCCGGTATTCGTCCTCGTGACGACCGTGGTGCTGTTCGCCGCGCGCAACTTCCGGATGCGTCCGGGCGAGGAGAACCTGGACGGGCCACCCATCCATGGCAACACGCGCCTGGAGGTCGTCTGGACCGCGATTCCCGCGATCATGCTTGTCGCGCTGTGCACCTACGCCTACCTTGTGTTGCACGACATCGAGAAGGCGCCAGCAGCCGGCAACGAGCGCCAGATCACCGCCATGGGCCAGCAGTTCACGTGGACCTTCGACTACAACGAGGGTGGCAAGAAGTTCTCCTCGGCGCAGCTCTACGTCCCCGAGGGCGAGTCGGTCAAGTTCAACGTCAAGACCAAGGACGTCCTGCACGACTTCTGGGTCCCGGCGTGGCGGATGAAGATCGACGCGGTCCCGGGTCTGACCACCAACTACCGGATCACGCCGACCAAGCTCGGCACCTATCCGGTCGTCTGCGCCGAGCTCTGTGGTCTTGGCCACGCCTTCATGCGCCAGACCGCCCACGTGCTGCCGGCGGCGGCGTTTGACGCTTGGGTGACCAAGATGTCGACGCCGGCCAAGCCGGCGGCTCCCGCGGGTGGTGGTGCCGCTCCGGCCGTTGACGCCAAGGCGCTCTTCAGCCAGGGCCAGACGCAGACCGGCGCCACGGCGTGCGGCGCCTGCCACAAGCTTGCGGATGCCGGCACCGCCGGCGGCGTCGGGCCCGATCTCGACCAGGTCCTCAAGGGCAAGGACGCGGCGTTCATCCACGAGTCGATCGTCAACCCGAACGCCGAGATCGCTTCAGGCTTCAACAAGGGCATCATGCCCGAGACCTACAGCAAGCTCCTGAGCACCGCTGAGGTCGACGCGCTGGTCAAGTACCTCGAGGAGGTGGCGGGCAAGTGACCGTCAAGCTGCGGCAGCCCGGCTGGTACCGCGCCGGGTGGTACATGCTCATCGGCGCCTCGTTCGCCGTGGCGATCAGCTGGCTCGTGCGGATGGCCTACGGCCACGACCGCTACGCGCACTTCCTGGAGGCCGAGTCGATCGTCCTGATCGGCATGTTCGTCTTGCCGTTCGCGTTTTTGATCGGCCTCGGGTGCTTTGACTACTGGTTCTACTGGGCGGCCGGCAAGCCGACGCGGCCCGAGGACCACTCATCGCACGGTGCGACGTCGTGGAAGGACTACTTCCGCCCGAACACCGACCACAAGGTCATCGGGATCCAGTACACGGTCCACTCGTTCTTCTTCCTCTTCGTCGGCGGCCTGATGGCCATGCTGATGCGCGCCGAGCTGGCCCAGCCGGGCCGGCAGTTCGTGGACTCCAACACGTTCAACGGCCTCTTCAGTGTCCACGCGTCGATCCTGATCTTCCTGTTCATCATCCCCGTCTTCGCGGGGCTGGCGAACTTCGTCTTGCCGCTGATGATCGGCGCGCCGGACATGGCGTTCCCGCGGCTCAACGCGCTGTCGTTCTGGCTGCTGCCGTGCGCTGGCGTGCTGATGATCGCGTCGTTCTTTGCCCCGGGCGGCTCGTTCGCGTCGGGCTGGACGGCGTATGCCCCGCTGTCGACGACAGCGCCGCTGGGGCAGATGTTCTTCACGATCGCGGTCCAGTTTGCGGGGGCTTCCAGTATTGCCACAGCGCTGAACTTCCTGGTGACGATCATCACGATGCGCGCGCCGGGCATGTCGTTCTTCCGAATGCCGCTGCTGGCTTGGGCGAACTTCTCGACCTCGCTGCTGGTCGTCATCGCCACGCCGTTCATCGCCGCGTCGCAGTTCTTCGTCCTGTTGGACTACGGACTGGGCTTCCACTTCTTTGACGCCGACAAGGGCGGCGACGTGCTGATGTATCAGCACGTCTTCTGGTTCTACAGCCACCCGGCCGTCTACATCATGATGTTGCCTGGGTTCGGCATCATCAGCGAGGTCCTGGCGGTCAAGGCGCGCAAGCCGATCTTCGGCTACCGCATGATGGCCTTCTCCCTGCTGGCGATCGTTGTGTTGGGCTTCACGGTCTGGGCCCACCACATGTTCGTCTCGGGCATGCAGTCGTGGATCCGGATCCCGATGATGGTCACGACCGCGATCATCGCGGTGCCGACCGGCATCAAGATCTTCTCGTGGCTGGCGACGCTCTGGCGTGGCGTGATCCGCCTGGACACGCCGATGCTGTTCGCGCTCGGCTTCTTGACGATGTTCACCTGCGGCGGCATTTCGGGCGTGATGCTCGCGATGATCCCGCTGGACATCCACGTCAGCGACACGTACTTCATCGTCGCCCACATCCACTACGTGCTCTTCGGCGGGTCGTTGTTCACGATCTTCGCCGGCGTCTACTACTGGTTCCCGAAGATGACGGGCCGGATGTATGACGAGCGGCTCGGCAAGCTGCACTTCTGGACGACGTTTATCTTCTTCAACGCGACCTTCGCGCCGATGCACATCATCGGCGTCAACGGGATGCCGCGGCGTGTTGCCGACTACGCCGACGAGTTCGCGACCTGGAACCTAATCATCTCGCTGGCCTCGTTCGGGCTGGGCATCAGCACGCTGGTCTTTGCCTACAACATGATCGCCTCGTGGCGTGGTGGCGCGCGCGCCAGCGCCAACCCGTGGCGCGCGATGACGCTGGAGTGGCAGGTGTCCTCGCCGCCGCCGGTGTTCAACTTCGATCAGGTGCCGACGGTGGTCGGCGGCCCGTACGAGTACGGCGTCCCGGGCGCGGTCCACGGCATCTTCGAACCGGCCGCGCCGGCCGAGGCCAAGCCGACACCGGCGGGCACGCACGCCCAGCCGCCCACCGAGTGATGAAGGGGAGCACCACATGAGCACCATCCTGGTTGTCGCCAACGAGACGCTCGCGGGCGCTCAGCTGCTGGAGACCGTCAAGGAGCGCGCGAGCGCCGGCGGCGAAGGCACGCGCGTCATCGTCTGCGTGCCGCGCAACAAGCCCAAGCACGGCAACATCATCTACGACGACTTCGTCTTTGACGCGGCAAAGGTGCGCATCGACTTGGCCCGCCGCTTCATGCGCGACCAGGGCATCAACGCCGTTGGCGAGATCGGTGACCCGGACCCCTACACCGCCACGATGGACGCTGTCGCCGAGCACCATCCCGACGAGATCATCGTCTCGACCTTCCCGGCGACGGTCTCGGGCTGGCTGCGCCGTGATCTAATCGAGCGCATTGAGCAGGCCAGCGGCCTGCCGGTCACCCACGTCGTCCAGGACATCGACCACGAGGGCATCCCCTTCCACGTCACGCTGGTCGTGGCGGCCAAGACGGCGTCCGGCGACGTGCTGCTCGACGCGCTGAAGGCCAAGGCCGGCGCGAACCCCCGCAGCTCGCTGTTCATCGTCATCGTCCCGCAGGAGGGCGGCGAGGGCCATCACGCGGCGCGCGCGAGGGCGCGCATGGCGCAGGTCGTGGATCGCTTGATCGCCGAGGACCTGATCGCCGCCGGCATGATCGGCGACCCGGATCCTTATACGGCGACGATGAACGCGCTGCAGTTCTTCCGTGTCGACGACATCGTCATCTCCACCCTGCCGGCCACGCGCTCGGGCTGGATGCGCGCCGATCTGATCGAGCGCGTTCGCAAGGTCACCAACAAGCCGGTCGAGCACGTCGAGACCACCGACCGCGCCGCGAGCGCCGCGTAAAGAGAGATCGCAATGGAAGCCGCCTCGATCGCCGCCCACGGCCACGACCACCACGGCCCGCCGCCGGCCAACCGCAGCTCGCGGGTCGAGCCCGCGCTGCTGGGGATGTTGTTGTTCATCATCTCCGAGGTGATGGTCTTCGGGGCCTTCTTCACGGCGTACTTCTTCATCCGGATCGTCGCGGAGCCGGGCGGGTGGTTCCCGATCGATGGCAAGGATCTCCCCGTTGCGGTGGCCGGCGTCAACACCGCGATCCTGGTCTCGTCCTCGCTGACGCTGCACTGGGCGCAGACGTCGATCAAGAACGGCAACCGCTTCGGCCTCCAGGCCGGTATGTCGGCGACGTTCTTGTTGGGGTTGACGTTCCTCTTCATCCAGATCAACGAGTACGTCCACATCGGCTTTGCGCCGCAGGACAACGCGCAGGCGACGATCTTCTTCTCGCTGACGGGCCTGCACGGCGCGCACGTGACGATCGGCCTGATGTTGCTGGGGATGGTCACGATCCGGGCGTTCCGGGGACATTTTTCGGCGGAGCATCACCATGGGGTTGAGATCCCCGGGATCTACTGGCACTTCGTCGACGTTATGTGGATCGTCGTGTACACGACGGTCTACGTGCTGTGATGGGCGACGCCCCGGAGTCGCGCGATTGGAATGCGCTGCTGCTGCGGGTGCTGGAGCCGTTTCGGTCTGAGGCCGCGGCGTTTCGGGTGTTGTTGGGGACGATCGCGGTGTTTGGGACGATCATCGTGCTCGTCGTTGTTGCGCGGGCGCTCGGCGCCTGAGGACGCCGCTGCGTTGCTCGGCGCCTCGCGGCGTTCGGGGGTTGTGTCGCGGGACGGTGCGTGGCTGGTGTTCAGTGCGCGGCGTAGCTCGTGGTGTGCGACGTGGTTCGTCGGCACCGAGGAGAGCGAGCGGGAGCGGGGTTCGCCGCGCCCGGGGTCGTCCGTCTGCGCCTGGGCCGGGGTGGGCCTGTTTGCGGACGGTAGACGTCCGTCAAGAGGCCCACCCCCATCGCGAACTCCCGGGGAAAGCGAGGTGGGCCTGTTTGCGGACCACACACGTCCGCCAACAGGCCCACCCCCTCGCGGGCCCGCGGGCGACGAGACGGATGGCGCCTAGACGTTGCGACACCACGTCCAGGCGCCGTTGACCGTCGCCCGGGCGTCGGCGGATGACGGACGACGCGGCGAGGCGCCGCTCACGCTCACTCTCCTCGGTGCCGACAGACCCCGCGGCGCACAGCGTCCAACGCCCGGGCTGAGCGCCAGCCACGCTGGCGCCCGCCACCCAACCACGCGGCGCGCGACGACCAACGCCCCGGGCCGAGCACCACAGGCGCCCGCCCCACACCGCCCCTACTTGACCGTCAGCGTCCCCTGCATACCCGCCGCCCGGTGCCCCGGCACCGTGCAGTAGTACGTGTAGGTCTTGCCCGCGTCCAGCGTCGCCTTGAACGACGACGTGCCCTGCGTGACGATCTCGCCCTTGCCCAAGCCGGCGATGGCGATGTCGTGCTGGGTGCCCGACTTGTTGGGCATCTCGATCGTGACTGGGCCTGGCGTGCCCGTCGCCTTGGTGGCCGCGTAGGCGAGCTGGCCGCCCGGGTCGGCCGGGATGCTCAGCACGCCGGCCTTCTCGACGGCGGTCCCGCCGCCGGCAGCCTTGACGGCCGTCGCTAGACGGCCGGTGTCCTTGCCACCGCGCGCCGTGACCGACGCCACGTAGGCCGCCACATCATGGGCGCTCTCGCCGCTGACGAGCTTGGCCGGCATCCGGATGCCGTCGGCGTTGGGCAGCCGGTTCGGGTAGAGGATCTGCTTGAGGATGACCCCGCGGATCGCGGACTCGCCGAAGTTCTCCTTGACCGGCTGCTGGAAGGCCTGGTCGAGATTCGGGCCGGTGGTGCCCTTGGTGCCGGCGCGGCCCAACACGTGGCAGGAGCCGCACTTCTGCACGAAGAGCTGCTTGCCCGCGACGACGTCGGCCTGAGGGTCTTTCACCCCACCACAGGCAGACAGCGCCGGAACAACGGCGACGATGGCAGCGCACAGCGCCGCTCGCGGCAAGATCCTCTTCCCCATGATCGCCGGGGATCCTAACCGCAACCCAGGAGGGCAACGCAACCAACCGTCATGGCTCGGGCAGGACGGTGGTCTCGCCAAGGGCCGCCGAGACCACCCCGCGTGCGACGCCGTCCCATGAGAACCGCTCCCGAGCGACGGTCTCCAGGCCCTCGCGCGTCGCCTCGCGCAGCGCTTCGGGTGCCTGCATCCAGGCGATCACGCGGTCGCTGAGGTCACGCACCGCGCGCGGGCCCGTCGCAAAGCCCAGCCAGGCTCGCGCGCCGACCGGGACCGCGTCCGCGAGAATCGCCCGGACCTCACCGAGACCCGAGTGGTCGGCGACGACCGGCAACGCCCCGCAGGCGGCGGCCTCGACGGCGACCATGCCGAACGCCTCCGGGAACGTCGACGGCACGATCTGCGCTTCGCTGGCGGCCAGCAGCGGCCCGAGCTCCTCGTGCTCCAGACGGCCGGTCAGCACCACGCGCGCGGGAAGCCTTCGGGCGGCCGCCAGGTAGCGGTCGCGGTCCGGCGCAGCGTCGAGATCGTCCAGGAACGCGTCGAGGAGCATCAGCGGCGCGTGCGGGCCGCCCTCCGCCGCCCGGCCCTCGGCCGCCAGCCCGCGCACGGTCGCCAGGTCGCCGGCCGTCAGCGCGGCCAGGAGGCGCTCCAGCGCGTCGCGATAGCCGCCAAAGCCGACGACGACGAGCCGGGCGTCCGGCACCGACGCCAACACGAGCGGCCAGGCTGCCACCAGTAGGTCGACGCCTTTGGAGACGATCAGCTTGCCCACGAACGTCACGAGGCGGTCGCGCTCGCCGTCGAGGTCGCGCAGAGCGCGCGCGGCCTCCGCAGGGTCGCGGGCGAAGGCGGATGCGGTTGCCGCACCGTCAGGCGGCGCCGCGAGCGCCTCTTCTGCCAGCCCCGCGGCCAGCGTGTGCAGCTCGACCGTCGCCTGCGCCCGTGACCGCGGCCGGAACATCTCGACATCCACCCCGGGCGGCCCGAGGCGCGTGCGCGCCGGCAGCTCCGGGTCCTCCATCGCCTCCCAGAGCGACTCGGCCGTGTGGCGCGAGCCGACCAGCACCGTCCGTGCACGCGCCAGCCCCTCACGCGCCGCCGGCAGGAAGCGCTCCGGCTGCGGCTTGACGGCGTACTCCAGCGCGCTGCCGTGAACCTTGACCGCGTAGGGGACGCTCTCGGCCAGCGCGCGGGCGAGGATCAGCGGGCCCATGACGAGATGGTTGGCCAGCGCGAGGTCGGGCGCTACGCGCTCGGCGACCTCCGCGACTGCCGCAACGTTGCGCGCCACGTAGTCGGCGATCGCCGCGTCGTCGAGCTCCGCGAACGTGCGGGCTTCCACGCCCTCGTAGCGATCGGCGACGTAGACGGGTAGGACCGGGCCCACATCGGGGCGATAGGTCGTCACGCGACGCCCGTCGCGGATCGGACGCACGCGCAGGACGCCGCCGTCGTCCCAGTCGCCCGCGGCGCCGACGGCATCGACGTCCTCCGGGCGGCGCTCCTGGCAGAACAGGTGCACCTCGTGGCCCTGGCGGGCCAGCGCGGTGGCCAGCAGCGCGTTGTAGACGTTGGACCCCGTGCCGCGCAGGAGGTAGCCGTGGAAGATCAGGATCCGCAAGGACGCCATCATGCCCGCTCACGTCTCGTCTGACGCCCGTCCTCGCTAGGCTTCTGCCCGTGAGCCTGAAGCAGCGCTACCGCATGCGCACCCCCTCCACGGGGCGCGAGATCTTCCTCGAGGCCGAAGTCGGCAAGATCTACCGCGACCGCGACACCGGCGAGACCCTTGAGGTCGTCGGCAAGGTCATTCCGCTGGCGCCGAGCCCGTCGCGGCTGCCCTTCGCGGTCGAGAACCTCCGCTTCTGCAACTGGTGCGACCAGCTGGCGCAGAAGGACCTCAACGACTGCCCCACGTGCGGGCGCCGCATGAACGCCCTCGGCGTTCCCGTCCCGGCGACCGACTAGCTTCCACTCATGCGCCGTCGCGCCACGGCAGTTGCCCTGATGCTCCTCGCCGCCGCAGGCCTGTCGGCCTGTGGCGGCAGCAACGCGACGCACGACGTGGTCCCGACGAAGCCGCAGGCGCTCATCGCGCCCGCGAGCACGTCGATCGGCGGCGCCGCTGCGTCCTCGACCGACACCACGTCGACGACGGCCGACGACGCCTCCAGCAGCACACCCTCATCGACGACGCCGAGCAGCTCGTCGTCGTCTTCCTCGTCGTCATCAAGCAGCGGCACCGGCACCGCCACCCCGGCGGCACCGAGCAGCGGTGCGGCGACCGGCGGCACCAGCCCCAGCCAGACCGGCACCGGGACCGGGGCGCCGACCGGCGGCACCGGCTCCTCCGGAACCTCCACGGGCACCAGCACCACCAACTCCGGCGGCTTCAGCGACTTCTGCTCGCAGAACCCCGGCGCCTGCCCGGGCTGAGCCTTAGCGGCCGACCGGCAGCTTCTCGTCGAGCGACACGGTCGGTGGTGCGTCCTCAGACGACACCACCGCGCGGCGCCGGCGCACCGCCCGCCCCGCGCTGACGAAGCACGCGGTCAGCAGCAGGGCGAGGCTGAGCAGCGTGATCAATCGCCCGACTCGCAGCTGCCATGCGCTACTGCCGGCCGTCGACAGGCAGAACGCGCATTGCGCCTGCACGGTGGCGGTGAAGGCGCCGCCGGCATCGGTCCGGGTGACCTCGACCAAGGTCAGGCCCTTGGCGGTCCGACCGGCGACCCGCACGTCACCCGCAACGCGCACCAGCGGTGAGGCGACGATGTCGGTCGCGAGCCGATCGCCAACCGTGGCCTTGCCCTGCAGCGTCCCGGCATCCGAGGTCAGCTGGGAGTCCAGCTCGGTGGCAACCTGGCCGACGGTCCGCTGGTCACCCTGCGGCTTGTTCAGGACCCGGAACTGCCCCGGCACGATCTCCCCCGGGCCCGAGAAGGGCGACGGCTCCCCTTCAGCCGTGACGGCACCGTGGCGCACGGGCGTGGCCGTCATCGCGACGCCGGGTTGCCCCGAGGTCACGACGTAGATCGCGATCAGCGCTTGCGCGGCAACCGCGACGACCAGCCCGGCCATGAGCGGCCCACGCTCCCGCTGCCGACCGATCCCCGCCACGAGCACCGCGACGGCAACCGCCGTGATGATCGCCACGAAGGGCAGCAGCCGCATCGGCATCTGCACGGTCTGCACGAGCCGCGGCAGGCTCGGCCACCACGTGGGGTGCGTGATGAGCGCCAGTAGCGCGATGCCGAGCACCACCAGCGCCACCGACGATGCGACGACGCCGCGCGACACGCCCCCACGGCGTGAAGCGACCAGCGTGATCGCCAACGCGACGAGCACCCAGGCGATCGCCAACACCGGGCCCTGCGCGTAGATCCACATCACGTCCTTGAACTCGGCGGGCACGACGGGCCACGGCGCCAAGATGTTGCCGAGGCGCACAAACGGCGCCGTGGCGACGAACCCTTCCTGGCTCAGCGTGACCTGCGAGATGAAGGTCTTGGGTCCGAGCCAGAGGTTCGGCACCAGCCACGCGGCCGTCAGGCCGGCGCCGAGCACGGCGGCGATCGCGCCGCGACCGAGGCGGGCGAGCACCGCAGCACGCTCCATCCCTTCTGACGTGAAGGGCAGCAGCGCCAGCACGATCAGCGGCAGCACCGCCGCCGTCATCAGCAACGTCACGTTGTGCGTGCCGGCCAGCACGGCGCCGGATCCAGCCAGGGCGCCGAGCGCGAGCTTCGGATAGCGGACGTCCGCGCGTAGCAGCGCCGTCCAACCACCGAGCATGACCGCGACCGCGTTGACGCCGACCAGCTCCGCCCAGGCACCCCGGCCGTAGGCGTCGCTCAGGACGTAGGGCGTCGTCGCGTAGATGAGGGCCGGCAGCACCGCCAGGCGCCGCGACAGCCCGAGGCTCAGCGCCGTCCACCAGATGCCGAGATAGCCGCCGACGACCGCCGCGACCATGCTCGCCAGGAAGACCGGCCATGCCCCGAACAGCGCCGCCGGATAGGCGAGCAACCCAATCGTGAACCCGCCGTAGTACAAGAAGAACGGGTAGAACGAGCCGTCCTTGGTGTGCAGGAAGAGCGTCGGGACGCCGTGGGCCGAGACGTGCTCGGCCTGGCGCTGCAGGAACCAGTACGCGTTCTCCCACTCGTACCACGCGTTCTGGCGCACCGCGAACGGGATCAGCAGTGCCGCGACGAACAGCGGCGGCAGGAAGGTAACGATGCGCCGCTCGGTGACGGGCGAGAGTGCCATGCAGGCATGGACTCTCGGGACCGCCTGCGGCTCACGCCAGAGCCAATTGGCGTTGGGTGGCGCTTATGGCGTCGAGATGACCCGCGCCGAGTACATGATGCGCGCGGTGCGGTAAAGGCAGTAGTAGCGGCCGATCTGGTTGACGGCCTGCGCGGTTTGCGCCTGGCTGTCGTCGCAGGTGCCCTTGGCGCGGCTGGCGCGCCAGGAGGTGTCGCCGCCGAGGCCCGCGGCCAGCGCCGGTGCCCACGTCGGGACCGTCAAGGCCAGGACCCAGCCCTTCTTGACCGGGATCGTCTTTTGCAGCGCGAACTCGACGGTCTGGCCGAAGTACGGCGTCAGCTTCTGGACCTCGCCCTGGGCGACCAGGCGCGCGTGCAGCTTGGTGCCCATGCGCAGGACCGAGATCGCCGCCTGGGACTCGCCGCCCAGGCTCTTGTCGAAGAAGTCGATCTGCTTGTCGCTGGGCTTGGAGAGCTTGACCGTCCACGAGACGAGCACGCCGTCCTTCTGGACGGTGTAGAGGCCACGGTTGGTGCCGACCTTGGCCTGGTAGCCCGTGGTGCGCCCGAGGGCGTAGCAGGGCTTGTCCGGGCAGCTGGGCACGGCGTCGCCGGGATCGACGGCCGGAACCGGGTCCAGCGTGGCCGGCGCGACCGCCGGCAGAGCGAGACCGGCGCCGATCAGCGCCGCCAGCAAGGTGCGGAAACGAGGCATCACGGCAATTCAACACGACGCGGCGGCGAAGTTGCGGGCGCCGGCGCCCACGCGGGCTGCCCGAACAGCGTTCGGGCAGCTAGGTCGTGGCCTTGCGCAGCACGAGCTTCAGCGTCGTGGGTGCATCGGGTACGAGGTCGATGCAACTGCCGCGCGGGCAGCCAGGACGCGTTGACTCAGCGGCCACGTACAGCGTGGCGGGCTTGCCGATCGCGGTCTGGGAGAAGCGCAGCGTCACCGTGCGTGTGCTCGGCCGCGAGACGTCTGCGCCGCCGGTGCGCTCCGGCAGCTTGTTGGCGCGCTGCTTGAGGATCGACCCGCGCAGCGCGCCGTCGGCGTTGGCGGTCGTGCAGACCAGGTAGTCGGGCGTCGTGTCGGGCGGCACGGTGGTCGTCCATGCCTTGATGCACAGCGAGCCCGGAGGACCGGTCTCACTCAGGAGATCGGTGCCGCTCCAGGCCGTCGCGACGGTCAGCGAGGCGCGCAGGCGGCCGTCGGCAGCGCGGGAGACCGCGACGCGTGTGAGGTCCAGCGGACTGCGGACGTCGCCCTTGGGGTCGGTCGCCGCTTGCGTGTCCGGCGCGGTCGCGGCCGGCGCGATCGTCGAGCCCACCGACCACGCCGCGGTCGTCAGGAGGCCCAGCGTCGCCAGTGCTCTCGTCGCGCGTCGCATCGCTCAGCGCCCCTCGTAGGTGGCCTTGCCGGGCCCATCGGCGAGGAACGAGCGCACCGCGTTCTTAAGGTCCTCGGTGTCAAAGAGCGCGCCGGAGACCTGGCCGACGATCGCGTCGGCCGCACGGGCGCCGCTCTCCTTCTGGGCCGCGACGATCGCCTTGGTCGCCGCGTGCGCCTTGGTCGGGCCGTTGGCGAGCCTGGTGGCGAACGCGCGAGCCTCGTCCTCGAACGTGTCGTTGGCATAGACGCGGTTGACGACGTTCCAACGCTCCAACGTCGCGGCGTCAAAGAGCTCGCCGGTGTAGATGAGCTCCTTGGCGCGGGCTGGACCGGCGCGCTCCGCGAGCCGCTGCGGGCCGCCCATCGACGGCGTGAGGCCGACGACGATCTCCACCAACCCGAACTTCGCGCGCTCGCTGGCCAGCAGGATGTCGCAGGCCAGCGCGATCTCGAACGCCGCGGTCAAGCACAGGCCGTGCGCGGCAAAGACCGTCGGCAGCGGCAGCTCCTCAATCTTGTGGATGACCTCCAGCAGCTCGTCCCACAGCGCGCCACCGCGCTGGGCCGACATGCCGTCAAAGACCTTGCCGACGTCGACGCCGCCAGAGACGACCTTGCCCTCGGCCCGGATCAGCAGGCCGCGTGGCGGGTCGGCGGCAACCTTGTCGATCGCCGCGCGCACGCCGGTGAAGACCGCCTCGTCAAAGAGGTTCAGCGGCGGGCTGTCGAAGGTCAGGACGGCCAGCGGCCCGTCCTGCTCCAGACGGACGACGTCGCTCACGAGAAGTGCTCCTTGAGCTGCCGGCCGGTCGCTTGGATGTTGTCCATGTCGCCGGGTCCGGGGAACCAGGGCAAGCGCAGAGGATCGCCCTCGTAGCGCGGGATGACGTGCAGGTGGAAGTGAAAGACGGTCTGCCACGCGTCGGCGCCGCAGCTGTTGAGGAGGTTGATGCCGTCGGCCTCCAGCACCGTCTTGGCCGTGCGCGCGAGCCGCTGTCCGGCGGCCGCAACTGCGGCGAGATCTTCGGGCTCGATCTCCAACAGGTCGCGGGCGTGGGTGCGAGGCACGACGAGAGCGTGCCCGCGCGTGGCGGGGTTGATGTCCATGAAGGAGACCGTCCGCTCGTCAGCGGCGATGATCGTGGCCGGGATCTCGCCGGCGACGATCTTGCAGAACAGGCAGTCGGGGTCGGTGGCGGACATGGCGGCACCTTATCCGCGCGGCGCATCGTTCAGCTTGGGTTCAGCTTCGGCGGGGCGGTCCACCGGTACGCTCCATGGTCGATGTCCGGCGTGGCCAGCACCCCGACGCAGGAGGCCCTGCATGCCAATGTGGCGACGCTGGCGGCGCTCGATCGTCTCCCCTGCTCGTCCGGCGAGGCCCAAGCAGCAGCGTGGATCGCCGAGCGGCTGGAAGCTTGCGGCGCGCGGGTCGTGGTCGACGAAGAGCTCATCCACGGCACGTACTACACGCCGCTCGGCATCTTGAACGCGCTCGGCGCGGCGGGCGGGATCGCGGTGCTGGCGGGCCGGCGCGGTCTGGGCGGCGTTCTTGCGGTTGCGGCGGCAGCCGGCATCTGGCAGGACCTCACCGGTGGGCCGCGGCGGGCGCTGCGGCGGGTGCTCAAGCGGCAGATGACCACCAACGTGGTTGCTGAGTTCGGCCCCGAGGATGCGGCCCACACGCTCGTTGTTCATGCACATCACGATGCGGCGCGTACCTCCTTCATCTTCGACCAGACGGTCGCGAAGTTCATGGTGGACAAGCTGCCGGGTGTGATGGCGCGGACGGACCGCTGGCCACCGTTGATGGGGTTGGTGATCGGCGGCCCCGTGGCGGTTGCAGCGAGCGCACTCACCGGTGGGCGTCGTACAGCGGCCGTCGGGACCGCCGGGGCAACGGCCACCGCGCTGGTCATGGCGGACATGATCCGCCAGCCGGTGGTGCCGGGCGCCAACGACAACCTCAGCGGCGTCGCGGTGCTGCTGGAGGTTGCGCGACGGTTGCAGAAGGCGCCGCCGCCGGAGGGCGTACGCGTGATCCTCTTGTCAGCCGGCGCGGAGGAGTGCAACCAGGAGGGCATGCTCGCGTTCGCACGGCGTCACTTCGGGCGGCTGAGCCCGGACTCCACGTCGTTTCTGTGCCTGGACACCGTCGGCTCGCCCGAGTTGGTGTTGATCGAGGGCGAGGGCTTCTTGAGGATGTACGAGTATCCGTCCCAGCAGAAGGAGCGCGTGGCCGCCGCTGCGCGGGACGCCGGCATCCACGTCCGGCGTGGCATCCGCTTCACGTTCGCGACCGACGGGCTCGTCTCGCTGCGCCGGGGCTACCAGGTCGCCAGCATCGGCTCGGTCACCGAGTACCTCGTCCCGGCCAACTACCACTGGCCGACCGACACGGCCGACAACGTGGACTACGCGTCCGTTGAAGACAGCGTGGAGATCGTCATGGGGACGATCGCGCGCAGCGCCGCCGCCTAGAGGAGCGTGCGCGCCAGCGCGATCGCCTCGTCGGCGGTCGTGACCTCGCCGGCGTACCGCGCCTCGGCGATCGCGGCGAGCAGCTGCCCGAGGTGTGGGCCGCGGCGGATGTCCAGCGCACGGGCCAGCTCGTCGCCGCGGATCAGCGGCGGCTGCGCCGCCCAGTCGGCGTAAGCGAGCGCTTGGGGCAGGACGATGCGCGCGACCTCCAGGTGCTTGGCGATCGCCTCATCGGCCTTGCGGCCGCGGGTCGCGAGACGATCCGCGATCGACAGCAGCGACACGTCGACCTCAACCGGCGTGGTCTTGACGAGGTACTGGTGAATCGTCCGGCGATCCAGCGGCGCCTTGTGGACGAGGTAGCCGAGACCGAGGTGATGGCGGGCGAGCAGCGCGACGTGGGCGCGCAGCTTCTCGCTGGTGCGCAGCCGCGTGAGCGCGGCGCGCGAGCGCTCGGCGCCGAGCTCGGCGTGGCCCGGGAAGCCGAGGACGGTGCCGTCGTCATGGAAGGCCTGGGTCTCGGGCTTGGCCGCATCGTGCAGCAGCGCGCCGAAACGCAGCGCGGTGCCGCGGGTGACCTCGTCGGCGAGCGGCTGAGCCAGGAACGCGCGCAGCGGCGCGTCGAGCTCGGTGCCGAGGACCGCGCCCGGATCGCGCTCCAGCGCGACGGTCTCGGCGAGCACCTCCAGGGTGTGATCGTGGACGTCGAGGTGGTGGTAGCGGTTCTGCTCGATGCCTCGCAGGGCGCTGAGCTCGGGCAGGACGTGAGCCGTGAGCCCGAGCCTGTCCATCAGCGCGAGGCCGTCGAGGACGCGATCGGCCGCGATGACGCGCTTGAGCTCGGCGAAGACGCGCTCGGCGGCGACGTCGGCGATCCGGGGCGCCGTTGTCGTCGCTGCCGCGATGGTGTCCGGGTCGGGCTCCATCGCCAGCTCGCAGGCGAAGCGGGCGAGGCGCAGGGTGCGTAGCGGATCGTCGTCAAAGCTCGACGGTCCCACCATCCGCAGGCGGCGCGCCGTGAGGTCGTCGGCGCCGCCGTGCGGGTCGACGATCTCACCGCCGGCCAGCGGCTGGGCCATCGCGTTGATGGTGAAGTCGCGCTTGGCGAGATCCTCGGCCAGCGAGGCGCCCTGCAAGCGCATGATGTCGACCTGCCAGCGGTGCTCGGGGCCGACGACGCGCCACGCGCCGAAGGCATCTGACAACTCGAAGGCCGGGCCACCCGCCGCGCGCGAGAGCGCCTTGGCCAGCGCGCGCACGTCACCGTCGACAACGAGGTCGAGGTCGGCCGTCGGCCGCCCCAACAACGCATCGCGCACCGCCCCGCCGACGATCCACGCCGGCGCGCCGGCCAGCGCCCCGCGCGCGGCCTCCAGCGCCTCACCGCTCACGCCGCGACGATCTCCCCGTCGCGGTGGTGCAGGCGCGGCACGCGGGCGGTGAGGCCGGTCGTAATCTCGTAGTTGATGGTGTCGATCAGGCGAGCGACGTCTTCGGCGGTGATGCGCTCGGCGCCCTGGGCGCCGATGAGGACGACGTCGTCGCCGAGCTGGGGGCCGAGGCCGGCGGCACCGACATCGAAGGTCACGTTGTCCATGGATACGGTGCCGACAAGGTCGATGCGGCGGCCGTGCAAGAGCGCGTGGGCCTTGTTGGTCAGCCCACGGCGGTAGCCGTCGCCGTAGCCGATGGGGACCGTCGCCAGGCGCGTCTCGCGCTGGGCGACGAAGCGCCGGCCGTAGCCTGCGCTCTCCCCCGGCTGGGCCGTCTTGAGCGCCGCGACGTAGGACACCAACTCGAGTGCAGGCTCAAGATCGCGCGACGCGGGGTCCTCGCCGAACGGGTCGAGGCCGTAGATCGCGATCCCGCAGCGCACGAGGTCGAAGTGCGACGCCGGATCGCGCAGCACTGCGGCGCTGTTGGCGGCATGGGCGAGCAGGCCGGGATGGGCGGCGCGCAGTGGCTCGACCCAGGCCTTGAAGGTCGCCAACTGCTCGCCGAAGAAGGCGTCGCCGCGCTCGTCGGCGGTCGCGAAGTGCGTCCACGCGCCGGTTAGCTCGAGCTCCTCAGCGGCGTCGATGGCCGCGACGACGGCGTCGGCCTCCTCCGGGTCGCGCGTGCCGAGGCGGCCGAGGCCGCTGTCGAGCTTGACGTGGACCCGCGCGGGACGGCCGGAAGCGACCAGCGCTTGGGCACGCTCCACGGTCCAGACCGACACGTCAGCGTCGGCATCGAGCGCGATCGGCAGCTCGTCGTCGCTCAGCGCGCCAAGCACGAGGATGCGGGCGTCGTCGCCGACGCCCGCGCGCAGCTCGCGTGCCTCCAGCGCCGTGGCGACCGCCAGCCACGTCGCGCCGCCGCGCAGCGCGGCCTGTGCGCTCGGGACCATTCCATGGCCGTAGCCGTTGGCCTTGACGACCGCGCAGAGCGCGGCCCTTGGCGCCTCACGATGGAGCCGGGCGACGTTGCGCTCGATCGCGCTGAGGTTCACGCGCGCGAGCGCGCGGACCGCCACGCTCAGCGCTCCAGGATGTCGACGACGGTGACCACAGGTCCGAGGACTCTATTCGAGCGTCTCGTCAGCCCGCCCGAGGGCAGTGGTGGTCGAGTTGACCGGGATATTGCCGGTCAACGTGCCCGGCAGTGTTGCGAAACTGCGACGGCCGAGCTCCGGAAGCGACGAGTGCCGCGGCCGGATGCAGGCACGTCAGTCGAGCGTGTGCGCGAGCTGGTCGATCACGTCGGAGGCGATGACGCCATCGGCGCCACCGAGGGCGTTGGCAGCGCGGCGGCCTGCTTCAGCGTGGAGGAAGACGGCGGCGCAGGCGGCCTCAAAGGGCGCCATGCCACGGGCGAGGAAGGCGCCGAGGACCCCTGAGAGGACGTCGCCGGTGCCGGCGGTGGCCAGCGCCGGCGAGCCGCCGCGCGAGATGCCGACGCGGCCGTCGGGCTCGGCGACCAGCGTGTCGTCGCCTTTGAGGACGACAAGCGCCCCCGAGCGGCGCGCGGTGTCACGTGCGTGGTCGAGGCGATGGGCAGCGATGGCGTCGGACTCAACCCCGAGCAACCGCCCCAACTCGCCCGCATGCGGCGTCAGGATCGTCGGCGCGGCGCGCGCTGCCAGCGCCTCCAGGTCACCCGCGAACGCGTTGAGCCCGTCGGCATCGAGCACCAGCGGAGCACCAACCTCCAGCGCCACCTTCCGCGCGAACTCGAACGCACCATCGCTGCGTCCCAGCCCCGGCCCGAGCACAACCGCCCCACCCCGGGCGCTCGCACGCTCCAGCACCTCGGCAGCGCCCGCCGCCGTATGCGACCCACCGTCGTCAGGCAGCGGCGCGCTCATCACCTCGGTGAGCTTGATCTCGAAGATGTCGTTGAGTGCGTCCGGCACGCACACGGTCACGTACCCCGCACCCGCGCGCATCGCGGCCATTGACGCCAGGCACGGCGCGCCCGTCAGCCCCCGCGCACCACCGGCCACCAACACATGGCCGGAGGCGAACTTCGTCGACTCCGCACCTCGCCGCGGATAGGCCGCAAGAACGCCGGCATCGATTAGGCCGACCCACGGCTCCGCGGGACCACCATCCGGAATCCCGATGTCGACCACCACGACCTCGCCCGCATGCGCCTTGCCGGGCGCGATCCACAGCCCCGGCATCGCGGCATGGAACGTCGCGGTGATCGTCGCGCAGACCGCCTCACCGGCGACCGCGCCGGTCGCAGCGTCGACGCCAGACGGCACGTCAGCGGCGACGACAAACGCGTCAGCGCCGTTGATGGCCGCGATCGCCGCGGCGACGGGATCCCGCGGGCTGCCCGAGAAGCCGGTACCGAGCATGGCGTCGACGATGGCGGCAGCACCGTCGAGCGCACCCGCCGCAAACGGCGTCGACGGCTCGCCCACCAGGCGATCACGCATGACCGCGGCGTCACCGGTGAGCTTCGCCGGGTCGGAGGTATGCAGGACGCTGACGCTGCGACCTGCTTGGCGCAACAGCCGCGCGACCACGTAGCCGTCGCCGCCATTGTTGCCGCCGCCGCACACAACAACGACCTCACCCGGCGGCGCGTGCTTCCACACGACCTCGAACAGCCCCTCGCCCGCACGCTCCATCAGGTCCACGCCGGGAACCCCACACTCTTCGATCGCCCACGCATCGGTTGCCCGCAACTGCTCGACGTCCAGCAGCGGCTCCAGCCCGTCGGGCAGCGCCCCGCTCATGTCCGTACCACCGCCACGGCACCCGCCGTTCCCCGCGAGTGCGTCAACGACACATCCACCTCAACATCACGCCCGGCCAGTTCGCCATGCAACACGATCCGCGGCGGCCCACCCTCGCTGACGACCTCGATGTCGCGCCATGACCACGCCTCCAGCGCCAGCGCTTTGGCCACCGCCTCCTTGGCGCAGAACCGCGCCGCCAGATGCTGAGCCGGCCGCGACCGCGCCGCCGCGTAGGCGCGCTCACCCTCGGTAAACAGCCGCGCGGCCAGCGTCGGGCGGCGTTCCAGCGCCGCCTCCAGCCGTTCGATCTCCAGCAGGTCCAGGCCCACGCCGCTCATCGAACCGACCCTAGACGGTATGGGTTGGCCAGAAGACGAGGACGACAATCGACGCCGGTCGGGTGACCCTGCACTCGCGCAACCGCACGCTGCTGGGCCGATCGTCAAGGGGCCGTCGGCACCGGCCCATGGGCGCCTCTAGGCTGGCGCCCCGATGGGGATATCCCTGCGATCGCGCACCGAGGGACGCACCGCGACCCACGTCCGGCTGACGCGCGCGGGCATCGCGGTGGTAACAGCCTTCGCACTACTAGCCGCGTTCTACGCCTGGACGGCAACATCGTCGGGCAATCCCTTCACCAAGGTCACGCCGTTCGGCTTCAACGTCGGAGATAACGACTACTACAACTTGCAGGCCGATGCGTTTCTTCACGGCCGGCTATGGGTCGATGCCCCGATTGACCCGCAGTTGCTGACCGCCAAGAACCCGTACGCCGACAACCTAGGCACCCTGACCGGACTTCCCGACGGGTCGTTTTACAACCGCAGGTATTACCTGTCGTGGGGTCCGGCGCCCGCGGTGACGACGTTCCTGCCCCCACGGCTGGTCGGGCTGCGCATTCGCGAGAACCTCGCAGTCACCCTGTACTGCTTCTTCGGCGCGGTCTTCGCCGCGATGACGCTGACGCTCCTGGTCCGCCGGCTGGCACCCGGCACGTCGCGAGTGGTGATCTGGACGGGCAACGCGACGATCGCGCTGGCGACCTCGATGCCCTGGATCCTGCGGTCACCGACCGTCTACCAGGTAGCGATCAGCGCGGCGTTCTTCTTCATGATGGGCGGCCTACTGGTGCTCGTGCGTGAGCTGCTGCGTGAACAGCCCCCGCGGCGCGGCCGCCTCGCAGGGGCCGGAACGCTGTTCGGGCTGGCGATACTGACACGACCGACGATGGTGTTCGCCGTCGCGGGCGTCGGGGTGCTGGCCTGGGTGCTGCGCCCCGAGTCGCGCCGGACGGTCGTGCCACTGCTCCTGGCGATCCCCGTGATCGCCGGGGTCATCTTCATGATCTACAACATGGCCCGCTTCTCCGGGCCGCTGGACTTCGGCAGCAAGTGGCAGACGAGCATCCGCGACGCCCGTCACCTTCCCTACAACGACATCGCAAACCTGCCGCCTGCGTTGTACGCCTACGTGATCGCACCGCTGCACATGACCGTGGGCTTTCCCTACTTTCACCTGCCGCCACCCCCCGACGCACCCCTGGCCAGCAGCCCCCTGTACCGCGGCGAGCCGACCGGAAGCATGCTGTGGGCCGTGCCATTCGTCCTGCTGGCACTCCCATTCCTGGCCCGCCGCCGAGCCGCCGCCGCCGCGACCGACGCCGACGACGACACCCCGGCGCTCAAGCCCGTCGTCCTCACGCTGCTCGGCACCGGCCTCGTTGTGCTGCTGGCCGGCGCCTACGGCATCCCCGGCTACACCGAGCGCTACAAGCTCGACTTCCTGCCCTGGATCGTCATGGCGGCCACCCTCGGCTGGGCCACCCTGATCCGACACGCCCCTACCCCGCGCCGCGCAAGGTGGTGGCGCCGCGGCGGCATCGCCCTCGCGGCCTGGGGGATCCTCGTCGGCGTCGCCGTCAGCTTCACGGGCTTCTATAACAGTCTGTACCTCTTTGACTCCCCCCGCTTCCAGGCATTGGAGCGAGCGTTCAGCCCACTGCCGACACTCGCGACCAAGATCGCGGGGCGACCGATGATCGCGGTCATCTGGGGGTCGGGGAGTTATTACGCCGCCGCGGGTGGCTACACGACGCTGGACATTCCCGATGCCAACGTCTCGTTCGAGCCCCAGCAAGGTGCGCAGGTCACGATCGTCTCGCCGGACAATCGCAACGCGCGCCTGACCTTCCGCACCGCGACCACGACGCCTGGCACGTTCATGGTCTCCCAGACCGCGGACGACGAGACGACCTCTGCGCTCGTCCACGATGGGAGCGCCGCGACGCTGCCACTGCACCTCCAGCGCGGCGTCAACTACCTCGTCGTCGGAGTGGAAGCAGGGGCGGACGTACCCAGCGGCGCGCCGGCTACGGTCCAGCTGCGCGACATCCGCCTGCGGTAGCACGCCCGACTCAGCCGAGCGTCGACTTTCTCGCCGCTAGCGAGTTGCTACTCGACCGTGACGGTCTTCGCGAGGTTCCGCGGCTGGTCGACGTTCAGCCCGCGCAGACGAGCGATCTTGTAGGCCAGCACCTGCAGCGGGACGACCGCCAGCAGCGGCTGCAGCATCCAGTCCATCGCCGGGATCCGGATGACTTCCTCCGCGTGCTCGCCGATCTCGATGTTGCCCTCCGAGGCAATCGCGATGACATGCGCGCCACGGGCGCGCACCTCCTGCACGTTGGAGACGACCTTGTCGAGGATCGGCGAGTCGGTCGCGACGCAGACGACCGGCGTCTTCTCGTCCAGCAGCGCGATCGGCCCGTGCTTCATCTCCCCGGCCGCGTAGGCGTCGGTCGGGATGTAGGAGATCTCCTTGAGCTTCAGCGCGCCCTCCAGCGCCACCGGCAGCCCGACGTGACGACCCAAGTACAGGAAGAACTCACGCGAGAAGTGGTTGTGAGCGACCTCGTCGAGGTCCAGGTCGGCCAGCAGCGCGTCGATCTCGTGCGGGACCCGCTTGAGCTCGGACACCAGCCGCGTACGATCCGCAACATCCAGCGTTCCGCGCAGCTCGGCCAGCCGCAGCGCCAGCAGGTACATCACGGCGACCTGGCAGACGAACGTCTTGGTCGCCGCGACGCCGATCTCCAGCCCGGCGCGCGTGTACAGCACGCCGTCAGCGTCGCGCGTGGCCTGCGAGCCCATCACGTTGGTGACCGCGATCACCGAGGCGCCGCGCTCGGACGCCAGCCGCATCGCGGCCAGCGTGTCGGCCGTCTCGCCCGACTGCGTGATGCCGATGACCAGGTCGCCAGGGCCGACGACCGGGTTGCGGTAGCGGTACTCGGAGGCAACGTCCATCTCGACCGGGATCCGCGCCCACTCCTCGATCGCGTAACGACCGATTAGCCCCGCGTGGTAAGAGGTGCCGCAGGCGACCACGATGATGCGCTTGACGTCGCGCAGCAACTCCTCGTCAAACGAGGCCTCCTCGGCGAGGTCCACACCATCGGCACGCACGGTGCGATCGGCGATCGTCTCGGCGACAGCGTCCGCTTGCTCGTGGATCTCCTTGAGCATGAAGGTCTCGTAACCGCCCTTCTCGGCGGTCTCCTCGTCCCAGTCGATCTCGACGACATCGCGATCCAGAACGTCGCCCTCCGGCGTCAGGAACGTCGTGCCCTCGGGCGTGACGACAACCAGCTCGCCGTTCTCGATGTACTGGACCTGGCGCGTGTGCTCCAGGAAGGCGGGGATGGCAGAAGCGAGGAACGTCTCGCCCTCGCCGCGGCCGATGATCAGCGGGCACTCCTTGCGGGCACCGACGAGCGTGTCGGACTCGTCCAGCGCCATCGCGACGAACGCGAAGTGACCCTGCAGCTCGGCGTAGGCGGCGCGCACGGCGTCGGCCAGTGAGCCGGTGGCCAAGTGGTAGGAGACGAGGTGGGCGATGACCTCGGCGTCGGTCTCGCTGGTGAACTGCGCGCCCATGTCGGCCAGGCGGACCTTCAGCGCGAGGTAGTTCTCGACGATGCCGTTGACCACGACGTGCACGCGGTTGGCGGTGTCGAAGTGCGGATGGGCGTTGGACTCGTTGACGCGCCCGTGGGTGGCCCAGCGTGTGTGGCCGATGCCAGTCGTGCCGATGCGTGTCGCGACCGCGATGCCGCCATCGTTCTCGAGCGCGTCCTGCGCGTCGATCGCCGCCTTGAGGTTGGCGAGGTTGCCGACCGCGCGCACCGACTCGATCTCGCCATCGGCGGCGATCACCGAGATGCCCGCGGAGTCATAGCCGCGGTACTCGAGCTTCTGCAGCCCTGCAAGCAGGATCTCCTGCGCTGGGCGCTGGCCGACGTAGCCGACGATGCCGCACATTGGCGGGGCCTCCTGGCTGGGTGGGGGTCCGGGAAAAGCTGTATCGAGCGGGCCTTTGGCACCCGTCGAATGTGGTTCGAGAGTACCAACCGGCTTTCCTGCCGCCCTGGCCTTCAGGGGAGGAAAGAAGCCGGCCTCGCACGATTTGCCCTGCCACTCTGGCAGGACGTGCGCAGCGATTGGCCGGGTTAGGCAGATGTACGCACGATCGTCACAAGGCGGTCACAGATCGCATCACGCAGTCGCCGAAATGGCCTCGACAAGCGCCACCAGGCGCGCGGCGACCGCGTCGGTTTCGTCTTGGGACGGTGCTTCGACCATCACACGCACGAGCTGCTCGGTGCCCGAGGGGCGCACGAGCACTCGCCCGCGACCCTCCAGCTCCTCGCTTTCGCGCGCGACTGCTGCGGCCAGCTCGGCGCTGTCCATCGCCGCATCGCGATCGGCGACCGGGACGTTGACCAGCCGCTGCGGGATCTTCTCCATCGCCGCGCGGTCGGCCAGATCGCCGCCGTTGAGCGCTTCGAGCGTCAGTAGCGCGCTGGCGATGCCGTCGCCCGACGGGACGAAGCCCATGTCGATGATGTGGCCCGACTGCTCGCCGCCCAGCGACCAGCCACGGTTGCGCAGCTCCTCGAGGACATAGCGGTCGCCGACCGAGGTGATCGCTACCTCGATGCCCGCCTCGCGCATGCCTTGATGGAAGCCGTAGTTGGTCATCACGGTCACCGCGACGCCGCCGGTCAGGCGGCCGCGCTCGCGCAAGCTGAGCGCCGCCAGAGCGATGAGCTCGTCGCCGTCGACGACCACGCCATGACGGTCGACGGCCAGCACGCGATCGCCGTCGCCATCGAAGCCGAACCCTAGGTCATGACCGCCCGAGCGGATTTTCTCCATCAGCAGGTCGAGGTGCGTCGAGCCGCAGCCGGCGTTGATGTTGCGCCCATCAGGCGCGTCGGCCAGGACGGTGACCGTCGCCCCGAGGCGGCGAAAGATCTCCGGCGCGGCCTGGTAGGTCGCGCCGTGAGCGCAGTCCAAGACGACGTCGACGCCCGCAAGGTCCAGGTCGCCAAAGCGCGTCTGCAGCTCGCGCAGGTAGTCCTCGAGGGTCCCGTGCAACTGGCGCACGCGGCCGATGGCGGGCGGCGTACCAGCCCCCCGGCCCGACCCGTTGGCCGCAGCGCCATCGCCCTGCTCGGCCAGCTGCGTCTCGATCGCGGCCTCATCGGCGTCCGACAGCTTGAAGCCATCCGGACCGAAGAACTTGATGCCGTTATCGGCGAACGGGTTGTGCGAGGCCGAGATGACGGCCGCCAGATCGAAGCTATAGCGGCCGAGCAACAGCGGCGCCGCCGGCGTTGGCAGCACCCCACCCAGCAGGACATCACCGCCCGCCGACGTGATGCCTGCGGCCAGCGCGGCTTCGAGCATCTCGCCCGACTCCCGCGTATCGCGGATCACGAGGACCTGCGGACGCGGCGCCGGCGACTGGACCGTGACCGCACGGCCCAGCGCGACAGCGAGCTCCGCGGTGAGAACCTCGCCCGCGACGCCGCGTACGCCGTCGGTTCCGAAGAGCCGGCGGCTCAAAGAACTACCGCTTGCTGAACTGCGGCTTCTTACGCGCCTTCTTGAGGCCGGCCTTCTTGCGCTCCTTGGCGCGCGCGTCGCGCGTCAGGAAGCCGCGGCGCTTGAGCTCGGTGCGCAAGTTCGGGTCGGCCTCTAGCAGCGCGCGGGAGATGCCGTGGCGCAGCGCGCCCGCCTGGGCCGAGACGCCGCCGCCGTGCATGCGGGCGATGACGTCCATGCGGTCCTCGTAGCCCACCGTCTCCAGGGGCTGGCGGATCGTCTTCTGCAGCGTGGCACGCGGGAAGAAGTCATCCAGCGTGCGACCGTTGATCGTGTAGGTGCCGGTGCCCGGCTTCAGGATCACGCGGGCGATCGCCGTCTTGCGCTTGCCGGTCGCGCGGTAGCGCGCGTCATCGGCCAGCTGGATCTGCGCCGTGATCGGCTGCTCGTCGACGATGTCCTCCTCGTCGCCGGAGGCCTCGGGCTCCTCGCCGTCGGGATCCTCGTCCTCAGACCAGACGCGGCCGCCACGATCGTCGCCGTCAACGACGATGTCGACCTCGAGATCGGCGCCGGGGATGGCGGGCTTGATACGCGGAGCAACGGGCTCCTCGTCGTCCTCGAGCTCCTCGTCAACCTGCTCGGCGGCCTCGGCCACCGGAGCGGCCTCGGCGGGCGCCTCCTCAGCCGGGGCCTCATCAGCCTCGGCGACGGGCGCCGGAGCCTCCTCGGCAGCAACTTCGGGCTCGGGAGCCTGAGCCTCGGCGCCAACCTCCGGCGTCGTGGCTTCCTGCTCGTCCTGCGGATCCTGCGGCGTCTGGTCGGACATGCCTAAGACTTGATCTCCAAGGGCTGAGGCTGCTGCGCGGCATGCGGATGCTCCGCGCCGGCGTAGACCTTCAGCTTCGTCAGCTGCTTGCGGGCGAGGCGGTTGCGGGGCAGCATGCCCTTGACCGCGAGCCGGATGACCTCTTCGGGGCGCCGCTCCAACATCTCCTCCAGCGTGCGGGACTTGAGCCCGCCGGGGTAGCCGGAGTGTCGGTAATAGAGCTTCTCGGCGCGCTTGTTGCCGGTTACCGAGATCTTCTCCGCGTTGATGACGATGACGAAGTCACCGGTATCGACGTGAGGGGTGTACTCGGGCTTGCGCTTGCCGCGCAGGGCATCGGCGAGCTGCGTAGCGAGCCGACCAAGGGTCTGCCCGTTGGCATCGACGACGAGCCAGTTGCGCTCAGCGGTGGTGGAGTTGGCGACGTAGGTCTTCACGGCGTAAGGAAGCCGCGCGTCAGGGCGCGCGGCGACGGACGATGATAGGGCTTCGGGCCCGGACGCGGATCTCGGGGAGATGGTCCGAACCTCAGCGGGCCGCGTGACGACCCGATCCAGCCGGGGCAGTCTAGCGCCTGCGTGGGTGCCGCCGCGTTTCGGCCGATTGGGGCATGCAGGGACGTTCGTGCGGTCCGCACGCCGACGGCAACCACTAGAACGTCCGTCCAGGCGCTGGACCCAGGTATGAAAACGGCCGACGTACGGGATGTGTCGGTCCCTCCTCCCAACACCTCCTCGCCCGCGATCTCGCACCTGCACACCGACGTCGCGCCGATCTCCGATGTCCCGGGCATCCTGCCGCCGCTGTCGCGCGGGCGCTCGACGCGCCTGATCGGCCAGGTCGTCGTCGAGCTCGGCTTCGCTAAGGAAGAGGACGTCGAGCGCGCCGTCCTGCACGCGCGCGAATCGGGCCGCTTGACCGGCCGCGTCCTGATCGAGGACGGCGTCCTGACGCCCCAGCAGCTGGCGCGCGTGCTGGCCGAGCGCTTCGGCATCGAGCGCGTTGACCTCGCGATCTTCAAGATCGACACCGATCTGGCCCGCCTCGTCGATCCCGGCTTCGTACGCCGCTACGACGCGATCCCGGTCGGCCAGGACGACGAAGGCCAGCTCCTGCTCGCCATGGCCGACCCGGCCAACATGCTGGCGATCGACGACGTCACAATGATCACGGGCATGGCGGTACGCCCGGTCGTCGCCGCCTACGACGACATCCACCGCCTCAGCGTCAAGCTCGGCAACGACCTTCCGGACCTGTCTGACGACGGCACCGAAGAGTCGGGCGAAGTCGACCTCTCGGTTCCCAACAACGACGTCACCGACCTCGGCTCCAACGACCAGGCGCCGATCATCAAGCTCGTCAACTCGGTGCTCAAGCGCGCGATCCGCCGCGGCGCTTCGGACATCCACTTCGATCCGGGCTCGGAAGACATGCACGTGATCTTCCGCGTCGACGGCATGCTCGACCAGGCCGTCACGATCCCGCGCCGCATGTCGGTCGGCGTCGTCTCGCGCATGAAGGTGATGGCCAACCTCGACATCGCTGAGCGCCGCACCCCACAGGACGGCCGCGTCTCGCTGCTGATCGACGGCCACGAGATCGACCTACGCGTCGTGACGCTGCCGACGGTCTACGGCGAGGCGATCGTCGCCCGCATCCTGGACTCCTCCTCGGCCCCGGTCGGCCTGGAGCAAATCGGCATGCTCGAGGAGGATCGCCTCAACGTCGAGGCCGCGATGGCGCGCCCGTACGGCGGCGTCCTGGTCACCGGCCCGACCGGCTCGGGCAAGTCCACCACCTTGTACTCGTGCCTGGCGCACGTCAACAACGGCAACCGCACGATCGTCACCGTCGAGGACCCGGTCGAGTACCGGATGGACGGCGTCAAGCAGATGGCCATCAACGCCAAGGCGAAGATGACGTTCGCCGGCGGCCTGAAGGCGATCATGCGCGCCGACCCCGACATCATCATGGTCGGCGAGATCCGCGACGGCGAGACGGCGCACATCGCCGTCGAGGCCGCGCTGACCGGCCACTTGGTGTTGTCGACGCTGCACACCCGTGACGCGCCCAACGCCGTCTCGCGCCTGCTGGACATGGGCGTCGAGCCGTTCCTGCTCTCCAGCGCCATCGACTGCGTCGTCGCCCAGCGGTTGGCGCGCAAGCTCTGCGACTCCTGCAAGAAGTCAATCGTCGTCGAGGCCGAGGTCATGCGCACCAACGGCTTCGAGGTCGACGGCGATATCGAGACCTGCCAGCCCGGCGGTTGTGACCGCTGCAACGGCACCGGCTACCGCGGGCGCCTGGGCATCTTCGAGATCCTCAGGATGGACGAGGACATCCGCGCGCTGGTCCTGCGCCGCGCCTCGGCCGACGAGATCGCGGCGGTCGCGATGCAGAAGGGCATGAAGCGGCTGCGCGAGGATGGCCTGGACAAGATCCGCCTCGGGCAGACGTCGCCCGAAGAGGTCTTGCGGGTCACCGCTTCCGGTTAGCCGGGACGCGTCCCGGCGGCTTCCTTACTTCAGCCGCTTGGCGATCCAGGCGGTCGCGTCCTTGGCCGCCGCGGTCACGATGCCCGCGTGGTCAATGCCCGGGTACTTCTTGTAGGTCAACGCCTTGGCGCCGTTGGTGGTCAGCTCTTTGGTGAGCTGGTCGGTGAAGACCGGGATGACGGTGCCGTCGGCGGTGCCCTGGTCGATCAGCAGCGGCGTCTTGATCTTCAGGTGCGACGGGTCCTGGACGTCGAGCAGCTTGGCTAGCGGCGCGAGGTCGGCGCCGTCCTTGAAGATCGCCTTGGGTGCGAGGCCGCCAAAGGAGGTCGGTGCCGACAGCTCAGGCAGGCACTGGGTCTCGGTCTGCGGGAACAGGGCGTTGGCCTGGTCGCTGAGGATCGCGCTGAGGTCGAACGACGGGTTGGCCGTCACGATCCCGCGCCCGATGTCGGCGATCAGGCCGCTGAGGCCACCGCCGGGCGAGGTCAGGATGCTCGTCAACGGGATCTGGTCGTCGAGATGCGACGCGGGCGCGAAGGCGACGGTGCCGCGAAGCTTGAGCTCCGGCGTCCAGCGCGACGCGAGCGCGGCAGCGAAGAGCGCGGCGTGACCGCCCTGGGAGTGACCGGAGATGATGGTGGTCTTGCTCAGGCGCGGTTCGAGCTCACGGGCGGCGCGGGCGATGTCCAGCGTCGCGCGACCCTCCGAGTTGCCGATCAGGTACGGGTGCACGCCGGCCGTGCCGAGCCCTTCGTAGTCGGTGCGCACGACCGCGTAGCCGGCCTTCAGCCAGCGACTGACCAACGGCAAGATGTAGGCGTTGTACGGATGCACCGGCGTGCCGGCGACGTCGCGTGACGGCGCACACTGATCGGCGACACCCGTCGTGCCATGGGCGTAGGTGATAACCGGCCAGCCCTTCTTGGGGGCCTTGCCCTTCGGGATCGACACGATCCCCGAGACCGCATCCGCCTTGCCGTCGACGCCCTGAGAGCGATAGAGCACCACCTTGGTTGACGACGCGCCGGGCGCGACCGCCGCACCCGTCAGCGTCCGCGCCCAGATCAGATCCCCATGCTTCTTGCCGGGCAGCGGCGACGGCGGCGTGTAGAACGCGTCACCCGAAGGCCCGGTGCGGACCTTGGTGACGGTCTTGGGAGCGGCGGAGGCGGAGCTGGCGAGCGCGAGGCTCAGCGTCAGCGCAACGGGGACAGCGAAGCGACGGAACATCCCCCGACAGTACCCACCCCATCGCTGCCCTAGCGCTGGTCGGCTACTCCCACTCGATTGTTCCCGGGGGCTTCGACGTGATGTCGAGCACCACCCGGTTCACTTCGCGCAACTCGTTGATCATCCGCGAGGCGATCTGCTCGAGCAGGTCATAGGGCAGGCGAGCCCAGTCGGCGGTCATCGCGTCGTCGCTGGTCACCGCGCGGATGACGACGACGTAGCCGTAGGTGCGCTCGTCGCCCTGGACGCCGACGGTGCGCACGTCGGGCAGGACGCAGAAGGACTGCCACAACTCGCGGTACAGACCGGCGTTGCGGATCTCGTCCTGGAGGATGTAGTCGGCGTCGCGCAGGACGTCCAAGCGCTGCTTGGTGGCCTCGCCGCCGACGATGCGGATCGCCAGGCCGGGGCCCGGGAAGGGCTGGCGCCAGACGAGGCGCTCGGGCAGGCCGAGCTCGGCACCGACGGCGCGGACCTCGTCCTTGAAGAGCGCGCGCAGCGGCTCGACGAGCTCGAACTCCAGGTCGTCGGGCAGACCGCCGACGTTGTGATGGGACTTGATCGTCGCCGCGCCCGTGCCGCCACCCGACTCGATCACGTCGGAGTAGAGCGTGCCCTGGACGAGGAACTTCGCGTCGCCGATCTTGACGGCCTCTTCCTCGAAGACGCGGATGAACTCGGCGCCGATGATCTTGCGCTTGGCCTCCGGCTCACTCACGCCGGCGAGCTTCTCGAGGAAGCGGTTCTCGGCGTCGACCGCGACGAGCGGGATCTTGTACTGGTCGCGGAAGGCCTTGATGACCTGCTCGCCCTCGTTCTTTCGCATCAACCCGTGGTCGACGAAGATGCAGGTGAGCTGGTCGCCGATCGCCTGGTGGACGAGCACCGCGGCGACCGAGGAGTCGACGCCGCCGCTGAGGCCGCAGATGACCTTCGCGTCGCCGACCTGGGCGCGGATGCGAGCGATCTGCTCCTCGACGATCGAGGCCGCCGACCAGTTCAGCTCGGCACCGCAGACGTCACCCAGGAACTTCTTCAGGACGTCGGTCCCGTAGGGCGTGTGGACGACCTCGGGATGGAACTGGATTCCGTAGATCCCGCGCTCGACGGACTCGAACGCCGCCACCGGCGACGCCGTCGAGGAGGCCAGCGCGGTGAAGCCGGGCGGCGCCTCGAAGACCGTGTCACGGTGTGACATCCAGCAGGACTGCTCCAGCGGCAGGCCCGCCAGCAACGTCCCGCTCTCGCGCACCGTCAGCTGCGAGCGGCCGAACTCGCCGACCTCGGCACCTTCGACCTTGCCGCCGAGCTTGAGCGCCAGCAGCTGCATGCCGTAACAGATGCCCAGCACCGGGATGCCGAGCTCCAGCAGCTCCGGGTCGAGCTTCGGTGCGCCGTCGGCGTAGACCGACGCGGGGCCGCCGCTGAGGATCAGTCCCTTCGGCTTGCGCTTGCGGACCTCTTCGGCACCGACGTGATGGGGCAGCAGCTCGCTGAAGACCCCGCACTCGCGAACACGCCGCGCGATCAGCTGCGAGTACTGCCCGCCGTAGTCGAGGACGACGACCTCGTCGACCGCGGTCGGGCGGTCGACGGGCGCCGACTCGTCGGCGAGCTCCGTGGCCGCCGTGCTGGCGGTGACGAGGTGGTCGCTCATCTACGTGTGGCCGCTAGCCCGCGAGGGCGGGCGTCTTCTCGCTGGCGGCGGCGTTGGGCTCCGCCGGTCCGTTGACCGAGGCCGCCGCCCCGCGTGAGCCCATGCCCACGCCCTGGGAGGACTGCAACTGCTTGCCCTCGGTCTGTAGCGACGGGGCGATCATCAGCTCGGCCCGGTTGAACTCGGCGATGTCCTGGTAGCCGGTCGTCGCCATCGAGGTGCGCAAGCCGCCCATGAGGTTGAACGTGCCGTCGTTCTCGCGGGCGGGCCCGACGAGGATCTCCTCCAGCGTCCCGTTCTGCACGGTCGCGACGCGCGCGCCGCGCGGCAACGTCGGGTGGAAGGTCGCCATGCCCCAGTGGAAGCCGCGACCCGGCGCCTCGTGAGCGCGAGCGAGCGGCGAGCCGACCATCACGGCATCGGCGCCACAGGCGATCGCCTTCGAGACGTCGCCGCCAGTTCGCATGCCTCCATCGGCGATGACGCGGACGTACTCACCGGTCTCCAGCATGTGCTGCGAGCGGGCGCCGGCGACGTCGGCGATCGCCGTGGCCTGCGGGACGCCGACGCCGAGCACGCCGCGCGTGGTGCAGGCGGCGCCGGGGCCGACGCCGACGAGCACGCCGGCCGCGCCGGTGCGCATCAGGTGCAGGCCCGTGTGGTAGCTGGCACAGCCACCGACCACGACAGGAACGGGCAGATCGGCGATGAACTCCTTGAGGTTCAGCGCCTCAGAGGTCTGCGAGACGTGCTCGGCCGAGACGACGGTGCCCTGGATGACCAGGATGTCGAGGCCGGCGTCAAGGACCTTCTCGTAGTACTTGTTGACGCGCTGCGGGGTCAGCGAGGCGGCGGTGACGACGCCCTGCTCCTTGATCTCGCGGATCCGCTGGACCATGAGGTCCTCGTCGATCGGCGCGCTGTAGATCTCCTGCATCTCGCGCGTCGCGATCTCCTTGGGCAGCTGCGCGATGCGCTCCAGCTGAGCGTCGGCGTCCTCGTAGCGGCTGAAGATGCCCTCGAGGTTGAGGACGGCGAGGCCGCCCAGCTTGCCGATCAGCCCCGCGGTGCGGGGCGAGACGACGCCGTCCATGGCCGACGCCAGCAGCGGCAGCTCGAAGCGATAGTCCCCCAGCTTCCAGGAGATGTCGACATCGTCAGGGTCGCGTGTGCGCCGTGAGGGCACGATCGCGATGTCGTCGAATCCATAAGCGCGACGGGCCTTCTTCCCGCGGCCGATCTCGATCTCCATTGGGCGAATCCTAGGTCTGGGGCCGGACGAAAAGACCCCGCGCGTGCGGGGTCCAGGACGGGTTCTGCGGCGTGGTGTGGCGGCAACCAAACACGCGTTTCAGAGAGTAGCAATGGCTTCGTACGGAACCGAACCGCACGCCGCCCTTCATCGCCCCGGATACCCGAGAGCGAGCCGCCAGACGAGGATCAGCCGCCGACTTCGGCCGACGCCGAGACGGTGGCGACGTCGACGTCTGCGAGCAAGCGGTCGACCTCGCGCGGCTCGACGAGGCCCGCGCCCAGGTGCTGGGTGGACTCCGCACCGCAGGCGACGCCATAGGCCAGGCAGTCCGCCGTGGCCTTCCCGGCGTAGCGCGCCGCGACGTAGCCAGCCAGGAAAGCGTCGCCCGCGCCGACGCCGGCAACCGCCTCGCGCGTGGGCACCGTGACGCGAAAGCGCCGGCGCTGACCGTCGATGCGCATGCACGCGACGCAGCCGTCCTCCAGCGTCATGACCGCCTCGTGAGCGCCCTGCTCGACCATCTCGCCGACGGCGATCAGCCGGTCCTCGTCGTCGTTGAACTCGTGGCCGACGAGCTCCTCGGCTTCCAGGACGTTGGGCGAGATCACGTCGGGCTCGGCGCGCACCGCGTGGCGCAGCGGCTCACCGTCGGTGTCGATGACCGTCAGAACATTGGCCTTGCGCAGCTCGCGGATCAGGCCGGCGTAGATGTCGGGCTCCACCCCACGCGGCAGCGAGCCAGCGATGACCACCATGTCGGCACCGCGGGCGAGGTAGAGGAGCTTGTCGCGGAAGAGCTCGATCTCCTTGGCCGAGACCGCCGGGCCGCGCTCGTTGATCTCGGTCTGCTGCCCGTTGGTCGGGTCATAGACCGCGGTGTTGGTGCGCGATTCCTCACGGATACGCACGAAGTCGTTGAGGATCGACTCCTCGGTGAGCTGGTCGACGATCCGTGTGCCGGTCGGCCCGCCGGCAAAGCCCGTGGCGATCACCGGCTGGCCGAGAGTCTTCAGCGCGCGAGCAATGTTGACGCCCTTGCCGCCGGCGGCTGTGCGCTGCTCCACGGTTCTATGCCGACGCCCGAGCCGGAAGTTCGGCACGGACAGCGACTTGTCGATCGCGGCGTTCAGGGTGACGGTGATGATCACGCGACGGATGCCCCTCTGCCGGTGCGCCGACTCTGCCTGCGCCGCACCGCGCGCCGCCGAAGCAGCACGAGGTAGAGGCTACAGAGGCCGAAGGCTCCGAGCAGGATGAGCGTCACCGGATTTCCTAGCCAATCGCGCAGACGGTCGAAGAAGGTGGCCGCATCGACGGCATCGGCGGTCTGCAGCGGCACGCGCGCGACGGCTTTGCCGCGCTGGGTGACAGTAACCGTGCCGACGCGCGCACCCTTGGGCAGCGGCCCGTCGATCGTGGTGGGTGCGCCGCTGACGGTGACGATGAGCTTGTCGCCGCGGCGCGCCGTGCGCTTGATGGTCTGACCGGCAACGAGGTCGACCTGCTCGTCGCGGTGCGAGAGCGTTGCGTGGCCGACGACCTGGTCCTTCTTGACGGCGGTGACTACGTGGTAGCGACTGAGGCCGTACTTGAGGAGGTTGAGCGCGTCGCTGTCGCGAGCGGACTCGCTCGGGTCGCCGAGCACGACGGAGACGACGGTGATCCCGGCGCGTGAGGCCGAGCCGACGAGGATGTAGCCCGCGGTGCTCGTATGGCCGGTCTTGACGCCGTTGACCGCCGGCACATTGCGCACGAGCACATTGCGATTGGCGAACGTGCGCGGATGGTTGCCGGACTTCAGCGTCACGCGCGGCCGGTCGGTCGTCTCGCGGAAGAACGCGTTGCGGCGCAGGATCAGCGTCAGCTTGGCGAGGTCGGTCGCTGTCGAGTAGTTGTCGGGCGAGTCAAGGCCGATCGGGTTGGCGTAGTGGGTGTTGGTGAGCTTGAGCTGCCGTGCCTTGGCGTTCATCAGCTTCACGAACGCTTGGCGCGAGCCGGCCACACGCTGGGCGAGGGTGGCGGCGGCGTCGTTGGCCGAGGTGATCAGCAGGGCGCGCAACAGATCACGGACCGTCACGCGCTCGCCGCCGCGGAAGCCGGCCAGCGACTCGACCGACGAGCCGCGGTAGTTGATGGTGGTCATCACGTCGTCGAGCGAGGCGTGCTCGAGCGTGACCAGCGCGGTCATCAGCTTGGTCGTCGAGGCAATCGGCCGGCGTTGGTCAGCGTTGCGCTGGAAGACGACGTCACCGGTTGCCGGCTCGACGAGGATCGCGGCGGGCGCCCGGACCTGCGGCGGCTTGGGCGTGGCGGCCGCGGGCGCGACGGCTGGCGCAGCGGCGGCGATGAGCGCGGCGACGACCAGGGCCGCGAGGGTCGTCACCACCCGCCGGAATGCGAGCGTCCGGTCCCTCATCGTGGAAGCTTCAGCTTCTGGCCGGGGTGCAGCGCGGCGGCGTCGACGTCCGGGTTGGCCTCTTGCAGCGAGCCGACGTCGGTGCCGGTCTTGGCGGCGATGACCGACAGCGAGTCCCCGGACTTGACCGTGTAGGTGGTCTTGACCTTCTTGGTGGACTTGCTCGTCGACGTGGCCGTCCCGTTGCCGTTCGTGCCGGTCTTGGACGTGGTGCCCGAGGTCGTCTTGGACGTCGAGTCCGCGCCGAGCTCGTGATCAACGACGACGTAGACGGCGACCGCGCAGGTCGCGAGGGCCAGCGGGGCCAGCCAGCGGGCGGGAGAGCGGCGACGCATCAGGGGCGCAGGATAGGCGGCGGGTCGGTCTGGACGCGGCGGCGCGCCATCAGCCCAGCGCCCATGCGGCAGCCCGCAGCCGCTCGGCCTCAGCACGGGCCGCGTCGGCGGGCGTGGCGGCGTCGCCGTGCTGCTCGTGGGCGCGGACGATCGAGCGGGAAGCGGTGACCAGGCCGGCGGCGCGGCCGGGAGCGAAGGCGGGCGCGAGCTCCTCGACGCGACCGCCCTGGGCGCCGACGCCGGGGAGCAGGAAGATCGCGTGGGGCAGCAGCTCGCGCGCTCGTGCCAGATGCTCGGGGCGCGTGGCGCCGAGAACCGCGCCGATGTCGCTCAGGCCCGACAGGGGCGCGCGGTGCTCCGCACCGAGCTCGGCGACAAGCTCGGCCACACGCTCCCAGACGGTCCCGCCACGCGCCAGCGGCTCGTCCTCGAGATCGGCGGCTCCAGGGTTGGAGGTGCGAACGAGGACGAAGAGACCCCCTTCGTGGGCGCGGCCGACGGCGGCGAAGGAGCGCAGCGTGTCGAGGCCCATGTAGGGGTTGACGGTCAGCGCGTCGGCGCCGAGGCCGGGGATGATGCCGTCTCCGCCCGCACCGCCGTCGCCGCCCACCCCGGGCGTGGCGCCGAGGAAGCCTTGGGCGTAGGCGGTAGCCGTCACGTCGATGTCACCGCGCTTGCCGTCGGCAAGGACGAGCAGGCCGGCTGCGCGGGCATGCGCGACGGTCGCGGCCAGCGCGTTCCAGCCGGGCGCGCCCAGGCGCTCGAAGCAGGCGACCTGGAGCTTGATGGCAACGACGGCGTCACCGACGGCGTCGACGACCGCGCAGCAATGAGCGAGGACCCCAGCCGCGGCACGGGCCGCGGGCGGCGCACCGAGCGCGCCGGCAGCGGCGTCGGCGGCCTCGGGCCAGAGCTTGAGCGGATCGGGATCGAGGCCGAGCACGATCTGCGACTCACGCTCGGCCACGGCGGCCGCGAGACGATCGGCTATGTGCGTGGCGGGCAGTGCTAGCCCTTCACGGCCTTCTTGAGGCCAGACCCGGCCGTGAAGCGCGGCACCTTGGAGGCAGCGATCTGGATCGCCTCGCCAGTGCGCGGATGCACGCCGTCGCGGGCGCTGCGCTCGGCCACATGGAACTTGCCGAAGCCGGAGAAGGTGATCTCGCCACCGCGGGCGAGAGTCTCCTCGATGACGCCAAGCATGGCATCGACCGCCGCGGCGGCTTCCTTCTTTTCAAGACTGCCCTTCCGGGCGACGTGATCGACGAACTCGCTCTTCGTCACTGCGGTCCTCCTGTCGCGGGTCCTAGGCGGGGCGACGCTAGCAGCGCTCTCTGTGAGCCTCTGGGCTGCGGTCGGCCGGGCAGTGTGCTGCGGGAGTCGGACGGACCGGCGCTGCAGGTGTCGGCGCCAGCAGCGAGAATGCGCGTTCGATGACCTTGCAGCGCATCGCCTGGCTCGTGACCGTCGCGGTGCTCCTGATCGGAGCGCTCATCATGCTGTTGTCGCACTACCAGGGCTACGCGGCGCTCTTCGCAGCCGTGGCGGCCTCGGCGGCGATCAACCTGCGCTGACCTCATCCTGCGGCCTCCGCCTCGGGCTCCGTGTGAACGATGACCTCATCGATCGCCGGTGCCTGCTCGCGGATCCGGCGCTCGAGCTCGCTGGCAACGCCATGGGCTTGGTCGAGCGTCTGCGCGCCGTCCAGGCGCACGGTGAGCAGCACGACGAGCCCGTCGTCGCCAGCGCGGAAGCGCAGCGCCTCGGCCTGACCACCGGTGAGCTCCCGGACGATGGTGCGCACGATCCGTTCCTCGTCGGCAACCTCGGCCCATTGCGGCTCGGCGCCCTCAGCATCGGTGGAGAGCGGCTCGATGTGGGTGTAGATGTCGACGACCTCTGGCACGGAGACGTGAATCGCGGCCTCCACCGCACAGGCGATGTCATGTGCAGCCCCGAGATCCAGGTCGGCGGGCAGCTTGAGGTGCAGTGAGAGCTCCGGGTGGCCGTCGACATCGACAACGCGCACATTGTGGACCTCACGGACGCCACGCACGGTGAGCGCTGCCGCGCTGGCGCGCTCACGCAGGTCGCCATCGCCGGTCCCAGGCTCAACATGGACAACAACGTCGCTGCCGGGCAACGCGTCGCGCACCGCGTCCTCGATCGAGTCGGCGACTGCGTGCCCCTCCCCCAGCGCCGCGTCGGGCGGCACGGCGATCGTCGCCTCCACGAAGTTGCGTCCAGCTGCCGCGCGTACGCGCAGTCGCCGCAGCTCGACCTCTGGCTCGGCGTCAGCAATCGCTGCACGCGCGGCGGCCTGTGCCTCCTCGGGCGTGGCGTCCATCAGGACGTTGACGTTGCGGCGCATCAGCCGTGCGGCCGCAACGACCACGAGCACCGCGACGACCAGCGCGGCGATCGAGTCAGCCTCGGGCGTTCCGGCGCGCGTGAACAGCAAGCCGATCAGCACCGCGATCGTGCCGACCATGTCGGAGCCGAAGTGCAGCGCGTTGGAGGCCAGCGCAGGGCTACCGTGGCGCCGCGCCGCACGGTGCGAGACGACCATCCGCGTGACGTCGACGATCAAAACGACGGCCAGCACGCCGAAGACCCACAGGTCGGCCTCGACATCATGGCCGCTGCCCTCGATCAGCCGGATCAGCGCCTGGATGCCGATGAGGCCGCTGGCCAGGACGAGGAAGCCGCCTTCGCCGAGGGCGGCGAGGTGCTCGGCCTTGCCGTGGCCGTAAGGATGGTCGCGGTCCGGCGGCCGGATCGCGACGCGGAGCGCGAGGAAGGTCAGCAGCGCGGCGACGAGGTCGGTCCCCGAGTGCACCGCCTCGGCGACCAGGCCCAAGGAGCCGGAGATGAGGCCGGCGATCAGCTTGAGCGTGACCAGGAACGCGGCCGCGACCACCGAACCCAGCGCCGAGCGCAGCACGCCGGGGGCCGACGCGCTGGGCGGGCGGCCCGGCTCCGGCACGGGCGAGCCCGACCCGCCGGTCCCGACCTCGGCCGCGGTGGACATCGCCCGCGACGCCCTCATGGACCCAGATGCTCGGCTAGAAGCGCCGCGGCTCGGCCGCGATGGCTGATCGCGCCCTTCTGCGCCGGGCTCAGCTCCGCCATCGTGCGGCCCGCCGGCGGTGCGATCTCGTCGTCGGGCAGGAACGCCGGGTCGTAGCCAAAGCCGCCATCCCCGCGCGGCTGGGCCGCCAACGTGCCGGTGCAGCGACCCTCGAAGAGCAGTTGGGTCCCCGCGCCGGGGTCGACGAGCGCGATCACGCAGACGTAAGCCAACGCGCTGCCGGCCGGCGCGTCGCGCAGCAGCTTGGCGAGGTTCTCCTCGTCGGTCGCATCCTCACCGGCAAAGCGCGCCGAGTACACACCGGGACGTCCGCCGAGCGCGGCGGCCTCGATCCCCGAGTCGTCGGCTATGACCACAGTGCCGAGCGCCGCGGCCGCAGCCCGCGCCTTGCCGAGGGCGTTCTCGGCGAACGTCGTGCCGGTCTCGGGCGGCAGCTCGACCTCGGGTGGAAGCGCCACGACCTCGTGGGGCGCCAGCAGCGCCGCGAACTCATGCGCCTTGTGGTCGTTGCGGGTCGCGAGGACAAGCTTCATGGTGGTGTTGGTCGCTACGCGGCGGCGCCGCCGCGCCCGGCCGCGATCGCCTCGTCCTGGAGCACCCGCAGCCGCACGATGCCGCCTTCGGCAAGGCGCAGCAACTCATCAAGATGCGTGCGACTCAGCGGCGTGCCCTCGGCCGTGGCCTGCACTTCAACCAGGCCGCCGTCGCCGGTCATGACGACGTTGGCGTCGACCTCGGCCGAGGAGTCCTCGGGGTAATCGAGGTCGAGCAGCGGCACGCCGTCGACGATCCCACAGGAGATCGCCGCGACCGATCCGGTCAGTGGCGAGCGCGCGATCGTGCCGGCGGCGATGAGCTTCTCGCAGGCGAGCGCAAGCGCGACATAGGCGCCGGTGATCGATGCGGTCCGCGTCCCACCGTCGGCCTGCAGCACGTCGCAGTCCAGATAGATGGAGTTCTCGCCGAGCGCGGCGAAGTCCACGACCCCGCGCAGCGAGCGCCCGATCAGCCGCTGGATCTCGACGTTGCGCCCGTCAGCGCGGCCCTTGGTGACGTCGCGCTGCTTGCGCTCGCCCGTCGACGCCGGAAGCATCCCGTACTCCGCGGTAACCCAGCCCAGGCCCTTGCCCATCCGCCAGCGCGGCACCCCGGTCTGGGCCGAGGCGGTGCAGATGACGCGTGTCTCGCCCATCGAGATCAGCGCTGAGCCCGAGGCTGTGCGCACGAAGCCGGGCTCGATCGTCACCGGCCGCAGGGCGTCGGCGGCGCGGTCGTAGGAGCGGGTTACGGTCGCGGCCATGCGGATACCTCGGTCGTCGTCGGAGATGGCGCCGGGTCGACATGCTCAACCTCGGTCAGCGGCATCTGCAGAAAGCGGGTGCCGTGCGTGTGAAACGCCTCGGCGTCTCCGGTACAGAGGAAGGAGTACGTGCCCTCGCCCTCGCCCTCGCGCCGCGAAGCCAAGCCGCGCGAGCCGAGGACATGCTCGGCTTGTCGCGCAAGCGCAGCGCCGGAGGTCACGATCGTCACCGAGCGCCCAAGCATCCGCTGCAACATCGAGCGCACGAGCGGGTAGTGCGTGCAGCCCAAGATCACGGTGTCGACACCGGCCGCGACCAGCGGCGCGCAGTAGCCGCGCACCACCGCTTCCAGCTCATGGGAGAACAGCTCGCCGCCCGGCGGATCCTGGATCAAGGGCGCGAGGTCAGGACACGCCACGGCGACGAGGTCGACATGTGGGTCGACGGCGGCGACAGCCCGCTCATAGGCCCCGGAATCGACCGTCGCGGGCGTGGCCAACAGGCCGATGCGCCCGCTGCGCGTCACCGCCACCGCTTGCGCCGCCTCGGGCTTGACGACACCGATGACCTCGACGCCAAGCGTCGTCTCCAGCATCCGCCGTTGCAGCGCCGGCAGCGCCGCAGCGGTCATCGAATTGCAGGCGACGACCAGCAGCTTGGCGCGCCGCGCGACCAACTCCTCGGCGATGTCCATGCCAAAGCGCTCCAGCTCCTGCGCGCTGCGCTGGCCGTACGGGAACCGCGCGCTGTCGCCCAAGTAGATGTAGTCCTCCTGGGGCAGCGAGACCAGCAGCTCGTGCAACACGGTGAGACCGCCGACACCGGAATCAAAGACGGCGATGGGGCGATCGCGCGGGTCGGCGGCGGACACGGAGCCCATCGTAGGCGTCATGGACGTCGCACCCACCGCCGCGTGACTCAGCGCTTGGCGCTCGGCGCCTGGCCGACGCCGTCGATCGAGTCCTGGACCTTCTTGACGACCGTCGAGGCGATCGAGCTGTCGTGGCCGGCCTTGACGACGGCGACCATCACGCCCGCCAGCAGCAGGATCAGGCCGATGTACTCGACGGTCCCCTGCCCCTCTTGGCGTGCTGCCAACGTGCGGTGGGCACGCTGCAGCTTGTGATGAACGGTCGCGTGAGCGAAACCAATGGCACGGTACATGCGTCTCTCCAGGTGATGCGGGTGAACGGGAGTGACCGAGATGCTGCGCGCCGGCGCGTGACGGATCTACGCACGGACGTGACGATCCTGCGCAGCGCCGGTGTCGGAAGTCGCTGGTATCGTCCTGAGCGGCGCCGCAGAGGCGCCTTCTTCTTATGAAGGGTCCCCTCCGCCGCATCCGCTCCAGCCGGCGTCCGCCCGACCCGAGCCAGCAGGAGTCGCAGCCGACGATCGTGGCGCCACCCCAGGCGCCGCCGGCCGCACCGCTTCCTGCCGGCCTCGCGCCCGAGGACGTCGCACCCACCCGCCCCAGCTTCCGCGACCGCGGCCGGCTGCGGCGCCGCTTGCGCTACCTGCGCCGTGTCCGCGAGCTCGGCTTCCGCGACCTCGGCGGCCTGGCCTTCGACCTCCATCGCTTTGCCCGTCGCAACGACGAGCTCGTGCTCGGCAAGCTCGCCGCGCTCGACGCCGTCGACCGCGAGCTGCGTGCGATCGAACGCGTGCTCAACGAGCGCCGCGACATCATCGAGCTGCGCGAGCCCGGCGTCGCCGCCTGTCCGCGCTGTGGCGCCCTGCATGGCAGCGACGCGCGCTTTTGCCCGCAGTGCGGCACCCAGTTCAGCGGGCCGCTGGCGATGGTCGAGGTCGGCGGCGTCAGTCCGGCCAGCGCCGCCGGGGTGGGTGGGGGCGGGCTCCAGAGCGTCGACCCTGCTCAAGAGGCGTTGCCGCTGAGCGTCACCGAGCAAGCCTCGACGCCGGTCTCCGGCGCGCTGGCCGGCAACCCGCCCCCGCCCGCCCCACCGGAGCCGGAGCCCCCAGCCGCTGAGGCCCCTACCACCGACGCCACGCCCGAGCAGCCCGCCGGCGAGCAGGCGACCCAAATCCACCAGCCTGTGGACGCCAACGGCAACGGCCATGACGAGCAGCAGTCCGACACGCAGGCCCTGACGAGCGGCGACCCGCTCGCCCCGCGCGAGCACCCGGAGTCCTGATGAGCGACCAGGGTCCCCCGCAGAACGCGGGGCCCCAGCCCGTGCCGCTGCGCTGCCCGCGTTGCGGCGCCAACGTCGCTCCCGAGCAGGACTGGTGCTTGGAGTGCGGCGCACCCGCGCGCACGCGTCTGGCCCCGACGCCCAACTGGCGCGCGCCGATCGCCGCCGTGGCCGTCATCGTGCTGCTCGCCGGCCTTGCACTCGCTTTCGCTTTCACGGGCCTGACCAGTGACGACGGCAGCGTGAGCGCGGCGACCACGACGCCCGCGCCCGCCCAGCCCGCCGAGACGATCGGCACCCAGAGCGTCCCGGTCGCCCCGGCCGCCACCACGACGTCGCCCCCGTCGACCGCGGTCCCCGGCAGCACGACCACGGGCTGAACCTGCCCGACGACTCAGCCCAGCAGCGCCGCGTGCCGCGTCTGCGCAACCTCGCTCAGCGCATGCACCGCAAGCTCAGGAGCGCTCACCGGGCTGTCGGCTGCCAAGACCTCCAGCAGCGCAACCAGCCCGCGCGATAGCGCCCCAAGGTCGTAGCCGCCCTCCAGCACGACGCCGACCGGCACCGCCAGCTCATCGGACAGCGCCCGGACCGACGCACCCATCGTCGCGTAGCCCGCATCGGTCACCTCGCAGCCGGCCAGCGGATCGTCGGCATGAGCGTCGAAGCCCGCCGAGACGAGCATCAGCCCCGGCGCATAAGCGCGCGCGAGCGGCACCGCCACATGCTCGACCAGCGACCCGAAGGCCGCGTCACCCGAGCCCGGCGGCACCGGCAGGTTGACGGTGTAACCGGCCCCCGGACCCGTGCCGGTCTCCCCCGCGGCACCCGTGCCCGGATAGAGCGGCCACTGGTGGATCGAGACGAACAGCACCTCATCGGTCGCAAAGAAGACGTCCTGCGTGCCGTTGCCGTGGTGGACGTCGAAGTCGAGGATCAGCACTCGCTCGATGCCGTATGCATCGCGCGCGTGGCGCGCCGCGACCGCCACGTTGTTGAACAAGCAGAAGCCCATTGAGCGCTCGATCTCAGCGTGATGTCCCGGCGGCCGATGAACCGAGACGGCCAGCCGCGCGTCAGCGACCGGACCGAGCAACGCATCGACCATCGCGACCGCCCCGCCCGCGCCGTGCAACGCAGCCTCCCACGATCCGGGCGACACGATGGTGTCGGCGTCGATCGCGCCGCCGCCGGCCGCGCACAGCTCGCGCACCCCATCGATCAGCCGCCCCGGATGGACCGCCTCCAGCTGCGCGCGCGAGGCCTGCGGCGACAGCCGCCGTTCGAAGCCCAGCCAGTCGCGCGCCGCCAGCGCGTTCTCGGTCGCGACGATCCGCGCCGGCTGCTCGGGATGGGGCCCCGGGTCGTGCTGCAGCGACGAGGGATGGTGGAACAGGACGGGGGCGGCCATCTCGCGAGTACGGTACCCGCGTGGGCGCACCCCCCTCCATCGTCGACGCTGAGGTCGCCGTCGTCGGCGCCGGCGCGGCCGGCCTCTACGCCGCGCTGACTGCCGCCCAAGCCGGCGCGCGCGTCGCGCTGGTCTCCGCCACGCCGCTCGCCCAGACCGCCAGCTATTGGGCCCAGGGCGGCCTCGCCGCCGCGCTCGACCCGGCCGACTCACCCGACCAGCATCGGCGCGACACCGAGATCGCCGGGCGCGGCGCGGTCCGCCGCAGCGCCGCCCAGCTGCTCTGCCGTGAGGCGCCGCGCGCCGTCCGCGAGCTCGAGGCGCTCGGCGTCGCCTTCGACGGGGACGGCAAGGGCGGTCTCGCCCTCGGCCTTGAGGGCGGCCACTCGCGCCGCCGCGTCGTGCATGCCGGCGGCAGTGCCACCGGCCGGCGCGTCGTGCGCCAGCTCAGCGCGGTCGTCGTCGAGGAGCCGCGCATCGAGGTCCTCGAGCAGGCGCGTGCCGCCGCGCCATGGACCGTCGACGGCCGCTGTGTCGGCGTCGTCCTGGAGGACGGCCGCGCGATCCGGGCGCGTGCCACCGTGCTCGCCACCGGCGGCGCCGCCGCCTTGTGGTCACGAACGACCAACCCGCCCGGCTCGCTGGGCATCGGCCTGATGCTCGCCCACGCTGCCGGTGCCGCGCTCGCCGACCTGGAGTTCGTGCAGTTCCATCCCACGGCCGTTACGGGCATCCGCGGGCGCGAGGGCTTCCTGGTCACCGAGGCAATTCGTGGCGAGGGCGCCACACTGCTCGATGCCAACCACGAGCGGTTCGTCGAGGAGCTCAAGCCGCGCGACGAGGTCTCGCTCGCCGTCTATCGCCGGATGGTCGAGCAGGACACCAAGAACGTCTGGCTCGACATGCGCCACGTCGACCCCATGTTGTTCCCCAACATCGTCGGCGCGCTCCGCGAGTCGGGGCTCGATCCGGCGACCGAGCTGATCCCGGTCGCCCCGGCCTCACACTTCTGCATGGGCGGCGTAGTCGCCGACCTCGACGGCGCCTCCAGCGTGCCGGGCCTCTACGTCGTCGGCGAGACCGCGTGCACCGGCCTGCACGGCGCCAACCGCCTGGCCTCCAACTCGCTGACCGAGTGCTTCGTCCAGGGCAAGCGCGCCGCGCTCACCGGGCTCGACGAGCCACGGCTGCACGTCGCCCCCACAGACCCTCCGCTCACCGGACCGATTGCCCCGCCGGCGCAGTCCACGCGCGAGGCGCTCTGGCGCCACGCCGGGCTGACGCGCGACGCTGCCGGCCTTGCCGAACTCGCCAACGATCCGCACCCACTGGCGCAGCTCGTCGCCGCGTGCGCCATGCTTCGCCAGGAGAGCCGCGGAGCCCATTTCCGCAGCGATCACCCTGAGACCGATCCCGCCCTCGACGGCCATCACGCCGTCGTCCGCAACGGCGGTTCCCCAGCGTTTGAGCCCTGGACCTGAGCGGCGCACGCGCCGCGTAGTTGGCTGAACGCCCGCACCCGCTTAACGCGAATTCAACAAACACTGCGTTGGTGCTTCATGAGGCCGGGGCACGATGCAGGCGGTTGCGGAGGAAGCCAATCCCAGGGTCAAGGGGAGTTCAACATGTACCAGTTCAGTAGAGCTATGTACCGGGAGCTTGCAAAGGACGTCGACACGTCCGTCTGCGAGGAGGCACACCACCACGTTCTTCTCGCCTGTGAGCAGAACATCGAGCGACTGGTCGGCGACCGCCATTACTTTGCTCGCCCCGCGCGGACGCTCTTCATGGACATCCGCCGCTACTTCCCGATGACCGCGCAGCCGCGCGTCTGGACGGTGGTGCAGCGCTACGTCGCCTGTACCGAGGAGTGGATGGACCAGCTGCCCCAGAACGGCATCGACGTCAACGGCCAGCCGCTGCAGTGCCGCGCCACGACCCGCCGCGGCACCGCCTGCCAGCGGATGCCGCTGCCGCTCAACGGCTACTGCCCGTCGCATCAGCACCTCGCCGAGACCGAGGAAGTCGACGTGCGCGAGGCCATCGCCGCCTAAGCGGCACCTGCTTGGAGGTAGCACCAGGACGCGGGATGCTCAAGGGTGTGGAGCGTCCCGCGTCCGTACGTTGCGGCCCGCAGCGATAGCGTGGCGGGCAGATGCTGCTGGGGGTCGACGTCGGAGGGACCTTCACCGACGCCGTGCTGGTCGACGGCGGGCGGCTGATCACGGCCAAGGCGCCGACGACGCCCCAGGATCAGTCGCGTGGTGTCCTCGACGCGGTGCGTGGGGCGTTTGCGGCCGCGGGCGGGCGCAGCGCCGCCGACGTGGTGGCCTTCTCCCACGGGATGACCGTTGCGACCAACGCGCTGCTGGAGGGCGCTGGGGCCCGGACGGTGCTCTGCGCAACCGAGGGCTTCGTCGACATCGTCGAGCTCGGCCGACAGGCCCGGCCGGAGCTCTACCGATTGTGTGCCGACCGGCCGGCGCCGCTCGTGCCGCCGCAGCGACGCGTCGCGGTGCCCGAGCGTATGGGTCCCGACGGCGTGCTCAAGGAGCTGACCACCACGGACGCCGCCGCGGTGGCCGAGCGCGTGGCGGCGTTGCGTCCCGAGGCGGTGGCCGTCGTGTTGTTGCACGCCTACCGGCACCCGGCCCACGAGCGACTGCTCGGCGACGCGCTGCGAGCGCGGCTGGGCGATGTGGTCCACATCTCGCTCTCGCACGAGGTCACCGCGACGTTTCGCGAGTACGAGCGCGCGGCGACCACCGAGGTCGACGCGGCACTCTCGCCGCTGCTGGCCTCCTACCTGCACGGGCTTGTCGCGGGCGCAGCCGGCGACGGGCTGCCCGAGCCATCGATCATGCAGTCCAGCGGCGGGCTGACGAGCGTCGGCGCCGCCGCCGATCACGCGGCGCTGACCGTGCTCAGCGGCCCCGCGGGCGGCGCGGCCGCGGCCGCGCTGCTCTCGGCGCGCCTCGGGGAGCCCGATCTCTTGTGCTTCGACATGGGCGGCACGTCGTGCGACGTGTGCGTCGTCGAGAACGGTCGCGTGCGAGCGAGCGCGGGCCGTGAGATCGGCGGCCGCCCGCTGGCGCTGCCGATGGTCGACATCCACACCGTCGGTGCCGGTGGCGGCTCGATCGCCTGGCGCGACGCGGGCGGCGCGCTGCGCGTCGGCCCGCGCTCGGCGGGTGCCGATCCGGGACCCGCGTGCTACGGCCGCGGTGGGACCGCACCGACGGTCACCGACGCCAACCTCGTGCTCGGCCACCTCGATGTTCGACGGCCTCTGGCCGGCGGCGTGACGCTGGACGCCCAGGCCGCCGAGCGTGCGGTCGCCGCACTCGCGCGCGAGCTTGGACTGCCGGACGCGCGGGCGTGTGCCGAGGGCATCGTGCGGGTTGCCAACACCGAGATGGTGCGGGCGCTGCGTGTCGTGACCGTCGAGCGCGGGATCGATCCGCGCCGTTTCGCGCTGCTGGCCTTCGGCGGGGCCGGGCCTCTGCACGCCACCGCGATCGCCGTCGAGCTTGGGATCACCCGGATCGTCGTGCCGCGCGCCGCCGGCGTGTTGAGCGCGCTCGGGCTCGCCGCGGCCGAGCAGCGCCGTGACGAGGCACAATCGGTCTTGCTGCGCGGCGAAGCGCTGACCGATGAGGCCCTGCACGCGCTTGCCGGCGACGCCGACGAGGTCACCTGGGACGCCCGTTACGCAGGCCAATCCCACGAGCTGTCGCTGCGCGACGTCGCGCCCGACGCCGCCGAGCTGCGCGAGGCTTTCGCCGTCACGCACGAGGAGCGCTACGGCTACCGCGACGATGGCGCCGAGGTCGAGCTGGTGACGGTCCGCACCGCCCGCGTGGAGCCCGGCCCCGTGATCACGTGGGAGACCGACCAACCCAAGGACGATGAGATCGTCGGGCCGACGGTCGTCGCACTCCCCGAGGCGACGCTCGTCGTGCCCGAGGGCTGGCGCGGGCAGACCGACGCAACCGGCACCGTCGTCCTGGAGAGAAGCTCGTGAGCTCGTTGGACCCCATCGCCCTGCAGGTCGCCACCGGCGCGCTGCGCGCCGCGTGCGAGGAGATGGGCGCGGTGCTCGTGCGCAGCGCGCACTCGGCCAACATCAAAGAACGCCGCGACTGCTCGACCGCGCTCTTCGACGCCCACGGCGAGATGGTCATGCAGGCCGAGCACATCCCGGTCCATCTGGGCGCTATGCCCGCGGCCGTCGAGGCGGTCTTGGACGAAGTCCACGTTGCCGGCCGCTCATGGGTTCTCAACGATCCCTACCGCGGTGGAACACATCTCCCCGACATCACGGTCGTCACACCAGTCTTCGATGACGACGGCACGTTGTTGGGGTTCTCGGCCAGCCGCGCCCACCACGCCGACGTCGGCGGGCGCGTGCCCGGATCGATGCCCTACGACTCCCGCACGCTGGACGAGGAGGGCGTCGTCATCGCGCCGCGCGTGCTCGACGAGGAGGCGATCGACGAGCTGGCCCAGCAGATGCGCCAACCGGCTGAGCGGCGTGCTGACCTCCGCGCGCAACTGGCCGCCAACCGCCTCGGCGCGACCCGGATGCGCGAACTGGCAGCGCGACTCGGCGCCGACGGGCTGTGCGACGCCTGCGCCGCCGTCCTCGACTACGCCGAGCGCCGCACGCGCGCCTGCCTGTGGGACCTCCCGGACGGCACGCGCCACGCGGTCGACGTCCTGGAGGGCGTCGACGGCGACCTCGAGCTCCGTGTCGCCGCGACCGTCGACGGCGACCGGCTGATCCTCGACTTCACCGGCAGCGCGGCCCAGGACCCCGGCAACCTCAACTGTCCGCTGGCCGTCACGCGCAGCGCCTGCCTCTTTGCCGTGCGCGTGCTCACCGACGCCGACATCCCGCCCAGCGCCGGCGCCCACCGACCGGTCGAGGTCATCACCGAGCACGCGACGCTGCTCGACGCGCAAGCGCCCGCCGCCGTCGCTGCCGGCAATGTCGAGACCTCCTCGCGCGTCGCCGACCTCGTGCTGAAGGCCTTTGGCCGCGCCTGCGGTCAGGGAACCATGAACAACTTGACGCTCGGCAACGCCGACTTCTCCTACTACGAAACGCTCGGCGGCGGCCAGGGCGCCTGCTCGGACGCCAACGGGCCCAGCGCCGTCCACGTGGCCATGTCCAACACCTTGAATACACCGGTCGAGGCACTGGAGCTGGAGTTCCCGCTGCGCGTCACCCAGTACGCGGTCCGCCGCGGGAGCGGTGGCGCCGGTGTCTTCCACGGCGGTGACGGCGTGATCCGCGAGGTGCAGGCGCTCACCGACATGTCGTTCTCGCTCATCACCGAGCGCCGCCGCCACGCCCCGCCTGGCGCCGAGGGTGGCCAGGACGGCACGCCCGGTCGCAACCTGCTCGACGACGAGCCGCTGCCGGCCAAGGCCGGCGGCACGCTGCGTGCCGGCCAGCGCCTCCGCCTGGACACGCCAGGCGGAGGCGGCCACGGCAAGGCCTAGCCCATCTCAGCGGCGCCGTGCAGGACGCCGATCGTCTTGCCCTCGGGCTCGGTGAAGAGGCCGATCGTCAGCCCGCCCATGATCGTCTCGGGGCCGAAGACGCGCGTGCCGCCGAGGCTCTCGGCCTTGGTCAGCGCGGCCTCGACGTCGTCGACCTGGACGTAGACGGTCACGTAGCCCTCCGAGCCGCCCATCGCACCGCCGATGCCGCCCGCGATGCCACGGCTCTCCTCGCTGAGGCCCGGATCGACGAGCCCGTAGTTCATGGGGTTGTCGCTGTTGATCGACCAGCCGAAGAGGTCGGCGAAGAACTGCTTGGTCTTCTCACCGTCCTTGCCGATGATCTCGAAATGCACGACGGGGTTGGCCATGGTCGCTCCTCGCTGCTGCGTGACGGAATGGGGTGATGCTCTCGAAGACACCACGCCCGGCGCAAACTGATCGCACGATGACAACAACTCCAGCGCGCACGGCGACCACCGCCGATCAGGCGACCGCAACCACCGTGCCGCGCGCCGCACTCTCGCGCGCCGCTTCCAGCAGCTCCAGGACGCCGACCGCCTCGGACGCCGTCACCGGCGGCGCGACCGCGCCGCTGCTGCGGATCGCCGCGACGACACCCTCGTAGAACGCCGCCCACCGGCCCGGCTCCATCGCTAGCCGCTCGCCCATGCCGCCCGAGCCGTCATGCAGCGTTGCCTCTAGCCCAGGCTCGCGCAGGCCGAAGCCGGGGTCGCGCGGCGACGCGCCGCCGCGCAGCGCCGCCTCCTGCGGATCGAGGCCCAACGACACGAACGTTGCCGCCTCGCCCAACGCCCGCAGGCGCGGTGGGGCGTCAGCGGCATGGACGCCCGCCCAGAGGTGCGAGCGCGCGCCGTCCTCGTGGACGAGCGCGAGGAAGACATCGTCCTCCACCACCGCGCCCGCGCGGCGCACGTCGAGCTCGGCGTACACGCCACGGACCGGGCCGAGCAGCTGGACAGCCTGGTCGACGAGGTGGCTGCCGAGGTCGAGCAGCAGCCCGCCGCCGTCGGCCGGGTCGCCCTCCTCGCGCCACGCGCCCTCTTTGATCTGCGGCCGCCAGCGATCGAAGCGGGACTCCAGCCGCAGCATGCGCCCTAGGCGCCCCTCGTCGAGCACCCGGCGCAGCGTCAGGAAGTCGTCGTCCCAGCGCCGGTTGTGGAAGGCCGTGAGGACCACGCCGGCCGTCTCGGCCTGGGTCGCCAGCGCCCGTGCCTCGGCGGCCGTTACCGCCAGCGGTTTATCGACCACGACGTGCTTGCCCGCCGCCAGCGCCGTCTGCGCGAGATCGACGTGGAAGCGGTTCGGTGAGGCCACGACGACGAGATCGACGTCGTCGACGACGTCTCCCAGTGCATCAACCGCAATCACGCCCGGATCGCGCGCGGCCAGCTGTGCGCGGCGCTGCGGATCGCGCGTGACGACCGCCCGCAGCGCCAACCCGTCGGTCGCCGCGATCAGCGGCGCGTGAAAGCTCGCACCGGCCACGCCGTAGCCGACCAGGGCGACGCGCAGGGCTGCGGGACTGCTCGGATCGGCCATCGCCGATCACGCTACCCGCCGCGGTAAGGGGTCACCGCAGCGCAGTAAGGGGTCAGGCCTCGCAGCTCGCACCGTCCGCCCGATGTGGCGCGGCCGTCTCAGGCGCAAGATGCCGTCCATGATCTCCCTCCTCAACCAGCCTCTCGCCGCCGTTCGCGACGAGGACGCCATGCGCGCCGGCCGGCGCGCCCGATCGCTGCCACGCCTCCCTCAGCGCGCAGCACTCCTCGGTCGGGCCCGCGGCCGGCGCGATGGGCGCCTCCGCGCCGCGCACGCCTGAGCGGCATCACTTCTCTCCCCTGCTTCCCTAGCGCGCGCCGAGCACGCCTAGCGGCATCGCCTCTCTCCTCCTCCCCTCCTCGCGCGCGCCGCTAGGGTCGCCGGCCATGACGAACGTCGGCTTCCTGGGACTGGGCATCATGGGCTCGCGGATGGCCGCGAACCTGCAACGCAAGGGCTTTGCCGTGACGGCGTGGACGCGGACCGCCGGCAAGGCGCAGGCCTGGGCCGACGAGCACGCGGGTGCGCGCGCCGCCGCCACGCCGGCCGAGGCCGCGGCAGGTGCCGACATCGTCATCTCGATGGTCGTCGACGGCGCCCAGGTCGAGGCTGTCCTGCTCGGGGAGAACGGCGCAGCCACGGGCGCGCCGGAGCAGACGTTGTTCATCGACATGTCGACGATCGCGCCCGCCGACGCACGCCGGATCGGCGGCGCGCTGGCGCAACAGGGCCACGCGTTCCTCGACGCGCCGGTCACCGGTTCCTCCCCGAAGGCCCAGAGCGGGACACTGACGATCATGGCCGGCGGCGAGACGGACGCGTTTGCCCGCGCGCAGCCGGCGTTCGCAGCGATGGGCGAGACGATCGTCCACGTCGGCGAGCTCGGCCACGGACAGGTCATCAAGCTCATCAACAACGCCGTGTCGGCGGCCAACGCTGCAACGCTGGCCCAAGCGCTGGTCATGGGCGCAGGTACCGGGGTCGACCTCGGGGCGCTGATCGAGATCCTCGGGGCGGGCTCAGCCAGCTCGACGATGGTCACCCTCAAGGCCGAGCCGATGCGCCAGCACGCCTACGACACGTTGTTCAAGACCGACCACATGCTCAAGGACGTGCGCCTCTGCCTAGAGGAGGCGCAAGCGGCCGGCGTGCCCTTTCCCGCTGCAAATGCGGCACGAGACGCGCTCGTCGCAGCGGTCGGCCGCGGCTACGGCGAAGCCGATTTTGCGTCGATCGTGGAGGCGTTCGAGGGCCTGGCCGGTCTGCGCATCGGCGAGGGTTGACCGCACGCGGACGTTCACATTGAGTGGCTACGCGCCAACATGGTCGCAAAAGAAACCTGTATTTAGCAGGGAAATTTTGGAATCTTCACATCGCGTGCCACAATCGATGTCCTTCCCGTCGCGTTCCCGGGGTATCGGTGGATGCGCGGGATTTCTGTCGTCTAATTTCTCTCTGAAACCCCCTCTATGCCTATTGCGATCAAGGAATGGGCGGTCACTGTCCGCGCGCTTGCCGAAGGTGAGCAGCTGATCACCCTGCGAAAGGGTGGCGTCGGCGAGCCGCGCCGGAACTTCAGCCTCGAGCATGACCGCTTCTTCCTCTACCCGACGTTTGACCACCAGCGCTACGACTTGGTGCGCCCGTCGCATCAGCCGGAGCTCCGCCGCGCGCTCGAAGAGGGCGTCTGGCCGGATGGTGAGCCGCCGCTTCATGCGCTGACTCGCGATGGTGGCATCGGCCAGCCCGACCGCGTGCGGATCCGCGCGTGGGCCGAGGTGGCCGCCAGCTGGACGATCACCGACCCCCGCACGGTCGCTGAGCTGTCCCCCTACTACGTATGGACGACCGACTACGCCGAGAAGCGCCTGGCGTGGAAGCGTCGTCATCCACTGCATGTCGTCCTCCTGCGCGCCTACCGCATTCCGCGGCCGGTCACCGTGCGGGTCAAGGACGAGTTCGCCGGCTGTAGGTCGTGGCTCGAGATCACGCGCGACCTGCCCTTCGAGGGCACCCCGGTGCTGTCGGACGACGAGTTCGACCGCGCCCGCGAGCAGATCGCAGAGATCTGCGATGCGCGCGTGCCGGCGCTGGTCTAAGCAGTATCTGTAGTGCCTGAAGAGCGGCGGCGAGCTGAGGGTCTGGTCGCCGCCGCTCAGCGGGTGCTCATCGTCGGCATCGGCGGAGGGGGCGACGTTGTCGGCGCACTCGCCGCGGCGCAGGCCGCCCGCGCGCTCGGGACCGCCGCGATCGTCGGCGGCATCACCTGGGAACGGCGGCCGGTCGACCCGCTGCCCGGACCACGGTGGCTGGACGAGATCACCGGCGCGCAGCGGCTACACGAAGCGGTCGCGCTCGCCGGCGCTGACACCGTCGGTCCCGGCGGCTTTCGCTTCTGCGAGGCCGACATGGCCGCCTTCCTTGGCGAGCCCGTCGTGCTCGTCGACCCCAACCCAGGGCCCGCAACGATCGCCGCCGGCCTCGATGCCGCCACCGCGCAGCTGGCGTGCGACCTGGTGATCTTGCTCGACGTCGGTGGCGACGTCCTGGCCCACGGCCACGAGCCCGGGCTGGCCAGCCCGCTGGCCGACGCGATCGTCCTGGCCGCGGCGCCGCGAATGGCGACGCCGACGATCGGGATCGTCTTCGGCATCGGCTGCGACGGTGAGCTGACGCCGGCCGAGGTGCTCGAGCGGCTCGGGGAGGTCCGCGCAGCCGGCGGCGACCTCGGCGACCTGCCGCTCCCGGCCGCCGCGCTGGACGTGGTCGAGGGTGCTCTGGCCCACGTCACCACCGAGGCCAGCGCAATGGCCGTTCGCTGCGCTCGCGGCGAAACCGGCACCGTCGCGATCCGCAGCGGCCGGCGCTCGGTGCCGCTGACTGCCGACGGCAGCCGCCTGGTCTGCTTCGATCCGCTCGTCGCGATCGGCAGCGCCGCGCGGCTGGCCGCCGCCGTCACCGGCGCGCCATCGCTCGAGACCGCGCAGACGATCCTCACCGGCCTCGGCGTTCGCACCGAGCTCGACTACGAGCGCGACGCCGCCGCAAGCTCGACCGCCTAGCTCGGCTGGGTGATCTGCTGCACGGCCCAGCGGTTGCCGTCCGGGTCGGCGAAGAAGACGAACCGCCCCCACGGGAAGTCCTGAACCTCCGAGACGTCCACCCCGCGCTCGGCCAGCGCCGCACGCGCCGCCTCGGCGTCCACCATGGTGAACGGATCCGCGCGGCGGCGGCTAGCGCGTGAGATGCGCCCAGGCGTCCGGGTTGGCGGCCAGCCAGCCCGGAAGGTCCTGGGCACGACGGCCGGTGATGCGCGGCACGGCATCGGAGACGACATCCAGCTCGCCCGTGGCGATGGCGACATACGACGTCACCCAACCGTCGACCTCGAAGTCCGGCGCGTCGAGGTGGGCACGTGAGGCGTAGGCCTCCCGTACGCCTTCGTTGCGGAAGCGGATCTCGCGACCGGTGACGGCGCTGAGCTGCTCGGCGGCCCAGGCGAGCGTGTGAGCCTCGGGGCCGGTCAAGTCATAGGTCTTGCCGTCATGCTCCGCGCCACCGTTGGTGAGCACCGTGGCCGCGACGTCGGCCACGTCATCGCGCGAGACCCATGCGATCTTGCCGTCTGCGGCCGGTCCGCGGATCACGCCGTCGTCGCCGACCAGCAGCGGCACGAAGTCCAGGTACTGGCTGTTGCGCAGGAAGGTGTAGGCCAACCCGCTCTCGCGGATCAGCTGCTCTGTGGCGAAGTGGTCGTGGGCGAAGGTGAACGTCGCGTCAGGACCGGCACCGAGAAACGACGTGTAGACGATGCGCTCGACGCCCGCGTCGACCGCCGCGCGCACGGCGTGGGCGTGCTCGACGACGCGCTCGGCGGCCTCGCGGCCCGAGACAAGCAAGAGCGTCTCGCAACCGGCCAGCGCCTCGGTCAGTGCCATCTGGTCGCGATAGCCGCGCGGGCCCATCTGCACCGCCTCGACGCCAGCGATCGCCGGGACGCGCGCGAGATCACGGACAACCAGCAGTTGCTTGGCCTTGCGCGCCGCCAGCCGCGCGGCCACGCGCGAGCCCAGGGCGCCGGTGGCGCCCGTCACTGCGATCGTCACAGCACCAGCTCCGTGCCAATCCAGGCGATCAACGCCACTAACACGAGCGCGCTCAGAAGACCGACAAGGATCCGCGACGGAGAGTCCACGCCAGAGGGTGGGTGGGCCGAATTCCCAAGGAGCTCCGCCTGCATCAGCACCTCGCGCGCGACCTCGGCGCCCGAGCGCGGGACCAGCACGTCACGCGGACCGGCCGCCAGCATGTCCGGGACATCAAAGCCCGCCGAGCGCTTGAGCATCGACGGCACGCCCTCCTCCAACAGCAAGCCCTGGATCAGCTCTGCCTCGGACTGGTTGCGCCCCGACGCGACCTTGACCAGCTCGCCCTCGGCGAACTGCGGCCTGATCTTGCGCGCTCGCTCCTGGCGGTCGGTGACCGGCGCGTCGACGCCGAGCGAGCCGGCGTAGACGAGCGGCATGCCGCAGTCGCGACAGAAGCGATCCTCCAGCGGGTGCGGTGTGGCACAGGACGGGCAGACGAGGGGCTCAGACCCCGACACGAACCTCGACCTCGACCTCGGTGACCGTGCCATCGGGGTCGATGCGCCAGTTGCGCACCTCGGGCTCGGGACCCGCTGTGCCGACGATCAGCCAATCCACGCCGGGCCAGTTGACCGCGAAGTTGATGTCGGTCTGCGACGGCCGCGGCGCTGAGCGCGTGTGCGAGTGGTAGATGATCGCCTCGCGGCCATCGGCGTCGACGTCGCCCAGCGTCAGCAGGTCACGCGACCCGATCTCGAAGCGAAACGGGCTCGGCGCCATGTTCTGCACCGCCAGCACCTCTTCGGCCACCCCGTCGCGGAGGAAGACGAAGCCGCAGCACTCGTTGGGCGCATCGCGCAACGCGTGGTCGACGATCTGCTGCAACAGGTCCGGGGCGATCTGCATCACCGCGGACCCTAGCGCCCGAGGGCGGTTACTCAGACTTGATCGCGGGCTTCTCGTCGTCGTCGTTGATGCCGCTGAGCGAGTCCTTGAACTCACGCATTCCCTTCCCCATGGCGCGGCCCGCCTCGGGCAGCTTCTTGGGGCCAAGGACGATCAGGGCGATCACCAGGATGACGAGCAGTTCAGGAAATCCGACGCCGGGCATACGACAATGGTATCGGCACACCCACGGCGCTTCCTTAAGCTCTCGCTACCACCAGACCGTCGACTCGAGGTTCGCAACCTCATCGACCGGCAGCGTGTACACGCCCGAGGAGAGGTACTTCCAGCCGTCGTCGCAGACGATGAAGACGATGTTGCCCTCGTCCATCTCGTTGGCGATGCGGACCGCGATCGAGGCGATCGCGCCCGACGAGACGCCAGCGAAGATGCCCTCCTCGTCGAGCAACTTGCGCGTCCAGATGATCGCGTCGCGGTTGGTCACGAAGATCTTGCGATCTAGCACCGACAGATCGATGATCGGCGGGATGAAGCCGTCGTCCAGGGAGCGCAGGCCCTGCACCGGCTCGCCCTGCATGGGCTCGGCGGCGACGATCTTGACGGCGTCGCCGAGCTCTTCCTTGAAGCGCCGGCCGTTGCCCATCAGCGTGCCGCCGGTGCCCAAGCCGGCGACGAACGCCGAGATGTTGCCGTCGAGCTCCTGCAAGATCTCGGGCGCCGTGCCGTCGTAGTGGGCGCGCGGGTTGGCCGGGTTGCCGTACTGGTAGGGCATGTAATACGAGGCGTCGTCCTCGGCCATCTTCAGCGCCATCGCCACCGCGCCGTTGGATCCCTGATCGCCCGGTGAGTAGACGATCTCGGCGCCATACATCGTCAGCAGCTGCGTGCGCTCGGGCGTCACGTTGTCGGGCATGACGACCTTCAGCTTGTAGCCCTTGCGGCGGCAGATCATCGCCAGCGCGATGCCGGTGTTGCCCGACGTCGGCTCGAGGATCGTCATGCCGGGGCCGATGGCGCCCTTCTCCTCGGCGTCCTCGATCAGCGCCCGCGCGACGCGGTCCTTGACCGAGCCCGTCGGGTTGTGGGACTCCATCTTGGCCCAGATGCGCACGCCCGGCTTGGGCGACAACCGGCGCAGCTCGACCAGCGGGGTGTTGCCGATCGCCTGCACGATGTCGCCGTAGCGACCGCCGCAGGGCCGGTTCTGAAGGGGCGGGACAGCCATAGCTTCAGGAAATATAGCGGCGTACGGCGCCCTCGCCAGGAGGCGCGGACTACGCGCCCTGCCCCTCCGGCAGAGGCGCTAGCAGGAACATCTCGACGCAGCGCATCGGCTCGAAGAGCACCTGGCTGTGGTAGGTGAGCACGCGCCGGCCCGTGATCTCCTCGACCGCACCGCAGATCGTCGTCGTCATCGCCTCTTGGAAGCGCAAGCGCACCTGGCGCACGAGGCGGTGCTCGCCCGCCGCCAGCAGCGTCTCCTCGTTGCGCGTCAGGCCACCCTCGAGGACCGTGAACACCCAGTCATCGTTGAAGTAGGTCTTCGCCGCCACCGGACCCTTGCCGTAGAACTCCTTCTTGAGCCCGACGAGCGCGTTGGAGAGCGCCGCCCGCTGGCCGCCGGCGTCGCGGGCCTCGTTGGACGCCGCGTCGGTCAGCTCGGCGGCCACGGCCTGCTTGGGGAGGATCACGTCGTCGGTCACGCTTCGAGCCTACCCCTGCGCCACCGGCGCGCTCAGCAGCAGCTCCTGCAGGCCGGTGAGCTCCATCACGCGAGCGACGGGCCCGTCCGGATCGACCTCGATCTGGAGATCGAACGCGTCGGCCTGTGCCCGGCGACGCCAGCGCACCAGCAGCCGCAGCCCGGTCGAGTCCATGAACGTGACGGACCGCAGATCGATCTCGATCGCAGCGAAACCGCTGGCTCGCAGCTCGTTCAGCGGCTCCTCGAGCACGGCAACCGTGGCCAGGTCGACCTCGCCCACGGCGCGCACAACGACCCGCTCGCGATCCGGCTCGACATGGCAGCGCAGCCCTTCCGGGGCTTGGTTCCTCATGGCAGATCCTCCGATGGTGCTTGTCGGTCCTGGAGGCCTGTGGCCCTCCGCCGGGCGGTAGGGCACAACTGCATCAAGGTGCTGCGGGCCTCAACTGCCTCCACCACGATGGCGGCTGCTGCTGATACCGGACGAAGATCCTACCGCGCGCCGCCGGCCATCGCGGGCAAAATGACGAGGCTGTCGCCTTCGCCCACCGGCGTCGTCAGGCCGTCCAGCACGCGGACGTCCTCGTCGTTGAGGTAGACGTTGACGTAGCGGTTGAGTTCGCCGTCGCCGCCGAAGAGCTGGCCGCGCGTGTCGGGGTGCGCGCTTGCCAGGCCCTCGAGCACCTCGCCGACCGTCGCGCCGTCGGCGTCGACCTCACGCTCGCCGCCGACGGAGGGGCGCAGCACTGGGGGAATGCGGATCTTTGCCATAGCTGGTGCTCGACCCTAGCCGGCGGCGGCGCAGAACGCCTCGTAGTCGGGGAAGACGCCGAGCTCGTCGTCGGTGATCTCCGACGGCTCGCGCGAGCAGATCGGGCACTCCGGGTCGCGGCGCACCTTCAGCTCGGTGGTGGTCGCGCCAAGCGCGTCGTAGATCAGCAGGCGGCCGATGAGCGGGTCGCCCTCGCCGATGATGAGCTTGACGACCTCGGTGGACTGCAGCAGGCCCATCGTCCCGGGCAGCACGCCAAGGACGCCGTTGGCGCCGCAAGAGGGCGCCAGCTCGGCCGGCGGCGGCTGGCGGAACAGGCAGCGGTAGCACGGGCCCTCGTAGGGCGCAAAGACGCTGAGCTGGCCCTCGAAGCCGAGGATCGCGGCGGAGACGACCGGGATCTTCAAGCGCACCGTCGCGTCGTTGAGCAAGTAGCGCGTCGGGAAGTTGTCGACACCGTCGACGACGATGTCGTAGTCCTTGATGATGTCCACGATGTTGGAGGCATCCAGGCGGACCTGGTGCTTACGGACGTGAACATCGGGGTTGAGGTCGTTGATCGCCCGCTCGGCGCTGTCGACCTTCGGCGTGCCGACCGAGGCGGTCGTGTGGATGACCTGGCGCTGGAGGTTGGAGACGTCGACGACGTCGTCGTCGACGAGGCCGATCGTGCCCACGCCGGCCGCGGCGAGGTACAGCGCGGTCGGCGAGCCCAGGCCGCCGGCGCCCAGCAGCAGGACCTTGGCGTCGAGCAGCTTCTGCTGGCCCTCGGTCCCGACCTCGGGCAGCAGGAAGTGGCGCGAGTAGCGCTGGCGCTGCTCGGCCGTGAACGTGCGCGGGACCTCCACGGCATAGCCGCGGTCCTTCCAGAGCGTGTAGCCGCCGGTCATCGACTCGACGCGCTCGTAGCCCAGCTCTTCGACCATCGTCTTGGCGGCCAGCGCCGAGCGGTTGCCCGAGGCGCAGTAGAGGATCACGCGTGCTGAGCGGTCGGGGGCGGCGCCCTCGATCCGGGACTCCAGATGGCCGCGCGTGACGAACTTGGCGCCCGGGATGTGCCCGGCGTCCCACTCGTCGCTCTCACGCACATCGACGATCACGACGCCGTCGGCGCCGAGGATCTCGCTGACGGCGGAAGGGTCGATCTCTTCGATCTGGGCCTTGACCTGCTTGATGTACTCGGCGCCGGAGGGGCTCATCGGGCTGTATTCACCTGAACGTCGGTCGGGATTCGCACTTCAGAAAGTGTAGCGCGACCGAACGCAGAGGAGAACGTGGAGGTGACCGTCCATCTGGAGCGCCCCCCGGCGCCAGATAGACGGTCCCTCGCCACATGCCGCACCGGGACTGCTCAAGGTTCCGGTCGGGGACTTGCTGCACCAGGGGTATCGGTCCCCACCCTCCTGGCCGATATGGGGTCTAGACCCCAATATGCGCAAGCCGACGCTCGCAACCCAGATCCTCGCGGTCAACGCGCTGCTGATCCTCGCCACCGGCGCGGCCGCCATTGTCGCTGCGCGTTTGTCGCTCGATGACGTCGCAGGTCGCCGCCAGGCGTTCGTGCTCGTCGCCGGCATCCTGAGCGCGGTGCTCGTCAACGGCATCGTGCTGCGCCGTCGCTTTGCCCCGCTGGACAAGCTCATCGACGTCATGGAGCGCATCGACCTGGCGAGTCCTGGCCAGCGCGCCGACGTGCCCGAGGCCGACTCGGAGGACGTCATCCGCCTCGTGCAGGCGTTCAACCGCATGCTCGGACGGCTGGAGGACGAGCGGATGCGGACCGCGACCGCCGTGCTCCACGGGCAGGAGAGCGAGCGCGCCCGCGTCGCGCGCGACCTGCACGACGAATGCAACCAGGCGCTGACCGCCGTCCTGCTACGGCTGGAGGCCCACGTCCATGACGCGCCCGACGAGCTTCGCGCCGAGCTGCGCGAGACCAAGGCGGTCGCCGTCGCCGCGATGGACGAGCTCCTGCGCCTCGCGCGCGAGCTGCGTCCGACCGCCCTGGATGACCACGGTCTGGAGGCGGCGCTGCGCAACCAGCTGGAGCGCTTCAGCGCGACGACGGGCGTTCCGGCGGCACTGCGCTGCTATGACCCCTTGACCGACCTCGCCGACCACGAGCAGACCGTGGTCTACCGCGTCGTGCAGGAATCGCTGTCGAACATCACCCGCCACGCCGACGCGTCCAACGTGATCGTCGAGATCGGCCGCGACCACGGCCGGCCGGTCGTGCGCGTGGTCGACGACGGTGCGGGCTTTGCGACCACGCAGGACTCCGACGGCATCGGCCTCGTTGGCATGCGCGAGCGCGCGCGGCTCGCGCGCGGGCGGGTGCAGGTCACCTCCGCTCCGGGCCGCGGGACCGCGGTCGAGCTGCGACTGGATCGCGATCTGTGGGTCGCGTCGGAGACTGAAGCCGCCGCATGACGACCCAATACCGGACCACGAACATCACCACCGTCATGCGGTCAGCATGAAGCTCCTGATCGCCGACGACCACGGCGTCGTGCGCGGCGGGCTGAAGCTGCTGCTCGAGCGCCAGGCCGACATGGAGGTCGTCGCCGAGGCCGGCGACGGCGCCGAGGCCGTCGAGCGCGCGCTGGCCCAGCGGCCCGACGTTTGCATCCTCGACGTCTCGATGCCCAAGCTGACCGGGCTACAAGCCGCGCGCGAGATCCGCCAGCAGGCGCCCGACACCGCCGTGCTGATCCTCTCGATGCACGACGACGACCGCTACCTCTTCGAAGCGCTGAAGGCCGGCGCCGGCGGCTACGTGCTCAAGAAGGAGGCCGACCAGTTCCTGGTTGATGCCGTCCGTGCGGTCGTGCGCGGCGAGCCGTTTTTGACCAACGCCGCGCAGAGCGCGCTCGTGCGCGAGTGGATGGCCGACGACAGCACCGGGCCCGCCGAGCCGCTGACGCCGCGCGAGCAGGAGGTGTTGAAGCTGATCGCAGAAGCCCATACCAACCGCGAGATCGGCGAGATCCTGCACCTCTCCGAGAAGACCGTGGAGTCCCACCGCGGCAACCTGCTGCGCAAGCTGGGCATGCGTGATCGCGTTGAGCTCGTGCGCTATGCGATTCGCCGCGGGCTGATCGAGCCGTAGCGTCGAAGACGTCGGGCCGACGTCCACTTGTCCGATGGGGCATCCTTGGGGGTGGTGAGCGAGCAGCAGGAGCATCCCGAGGGCGCCGTCGCGGCGCAGGAGCCGGCCCAGCCGGCCGTCGAGTCGCAGGCCCCTGTGGCCGAGCCGACCGATGCCGCGCCAGAGCCGCAGCCCGTCGAGGCGACGACGCCGGAACCGGAGGCCCCCGAGGCCCCCGCCGCCGCGCAGGAGGCGCCAAGCCCGGACCCGCCGGTCGAGGCCGAGGCACCGGCCGCGGCTGAGGCGCCCGCCGCGCCGGAGGCCGAGCAGCCCGCCACGCCCGAGCCCCGCGAGCGCACCACGCCCGTCTCCCCCGCCGCCGTCGGCCCCAGGATCCTCGGGGTCGCCGAGGAGAAGACGCTGCCAGTTGTCAAGAAGCGGCTGCAAGAGAAGCCCAAGCGCGAGCCGCTGCCGTGGCCCGAGCTGCGCGCCGCCGTCGCCGCCACGCGCGACCAGCTTGACGTCGCCGAGCTCAAGGAGCTCTTCCGTGGCTTCCCCGAGAAGCTGCGCGAGGAGGTCACCGAGAACGTTCGCGGCTTCCAGAAGGGAGCACGGCGTCCGGTCTCCCAGCACGCCGCCAAGCAACTTGCCCGCGCCGCGCACACCGCGCGCCGGATGAAGAAGAGCTCGCATCCGTCCGGCGAGGTCGCACAGGCGCTCGGCCAGGCGATGGCCGCCGAGATGATCGCCTCGCTTGAGCCCGAGAAGGCCGCCCAGGTGATCCTGCCCAAGCGTGATCTGCTGGAGCGCGAGAACCGCCAGGCAGACCGCCGCCGGCGCGATGAGGAAGACAAGCGCCGCGACGAGCAGCGCCGCGCCAAGCGCGAGGACGCCCGCTCCAGCCGCCAGCAGACCTCGTTCGGCGAGTTCTCCGGGGCGAAGATCAAGGGCCTCGACGAGCTCGCCGCGCTGTTCCCGTCGGCCGAGGCGCCGGCCGAAGAGACCGCGCCCGAGGTTGTCGACGAGGCCGCGATCCCCGCTGCAGAGCCAGATGCGCCCATCACGCCCGCAACGACGACGGTCGAGCCTGAGGCTCAGGTTGAGGGTGAGGATGTAGTCGAGGCGCCCGAAGTGCCTGTTGACGAGGCGACCGAGACCGGCTCGGCGCCTCAGCCTGACGACGACGGCGACGCCGCCGCCTGATTGGCGGGCCGATGCCCGCCCGCGCCCGCCTCGCGATGATGCTCGCGGCGACGTTCGTTCTCGTCGCCGCCGTCAGCATCGTGCTCTTCACCGGCGGGAGCGACCACGCGGGCGGCGCGGGCTTTGACGGCGCGCTGCGCCCGCCCGGCATCCCGCCGATCGACTTCGCGCTCACCGACCAGGACGGCAAGGTCGCCACGCTGGGCGAGTACCGCGGCCAGCCGGTGATGCTGACCTTCATGTACTCGACCTGCCGCGACACCTGCCCGCTGACCGCCCAGCAGATCAAGGGCGCGATCGACCAGCTCGGCAAGGACGTCCCGACGCTGGCGATCTCCGTCGATCCGGCCAACGACACCCAGCTCAACGCCCGCCGCTTCGTCAACCGCCAAGGCCTGACCAAGCGCATGCGCTTCCTGCTCGGCAATCGCGCTCAGCTCCAGCCGATCTGGGACGCCTACGGCATCCAGCCCCAGGGCAAGGCCTTCGAGCACTCGGCCTACGTCGTGCTCGTGGACGCCAACGGCGTCCAGCGCGTCGGGTGGCCGGTGGACAAGCTGACGCCCGAAGGGCTCGCGCACGACCTGCGCTTGCTCGGCGCCTGAGGGCGCCGAGCGGTGTGGTGCGAGCGTGCCTGGCGTGCAGCGCAGGCGCTCGTGACGCTTTGCGGGGTGATTGGTCGGCAAACGAGGGGCGAGAAGCGTCAAGGGGTGCGACCGTGGCTGGCGTGGCTCGGCCCCGCGGCAGCGCGTGGGAGCGATTCGGGGTGGAGTCGCCCGACCGCGCAGCCGCCGGCGAGCAAGGTGGGCCTGTCTCGGGACGGCAGACGTCCGGAGACAGGCCCACCCTCGCCGTCTCGTCATTAGCGCCTCGAGGTGGGCCCGTATGCGGACGGCATCCGTCCGCCAACAGACCCACCCCGTCCCCAGGCCCACCCCCGACCCCGGGCGCCGGCGGACGACCGACGGCGCGGCGCGCCGTCGGCTCCGCTCGCTCTCCTCGCTGCCGACACACCCCGCCGCGCGCCCTCGACCAACGTCCGCGCTGAGCGCCGGCCACCCCAACGCGCCCCTCAGTTCAGGTGCACGTCCGGCGTCTGGTCGACCTCGGCGTCCTCATCATCACCCCGGCGTCGATCTTTGATGCTCTGATAGCCCAGCGCGCCGACGACGATCACCACCGGCGCGAGGTAGAGCAACCCCGCGAACCAGTGCCCGGCATGGGCCAAGATCAGGGCGGCGGTCATTGCTGCGCCGCCGCCGAGAGGAGCCACAGGCCGAGGCTGGTGAATGCGACCATGACCGCAAGCATCCAGTACTGGGACCGCGTCGCGTCGCGCGCCTTCGTAAAGAGCGCCAGCGCACGGTCGTGGGCCAGTGTGAGGCCGGCGACGTGGCCGAGGACGAGCGCGCCGACCTGGACGTACCAGATGCCCGTCGCGCTGATCCACGTGTAGTTGATGGTCTCGGTGGCGGTGCCGAGCAGGTCGGAGCCGTCGCCCAGCGGGTCGGAGGCCAGCGCCGCGATTGCCTGGCCCTGGTAGGCGACCAGCGAGAAATAGTGGGCCAGCACGTAGGCGAACGCGATCGGGATCAGCGTGTGGATGAACGCGCCCGACAGGTCACGGGTCGACAGTCGCCGCCCAACCGTGTGCATCCCCATGACGCCGAGCCGATACAGCAACCCGATCAAACAGCACATGACGACGATGCCGACGGTCCCCGCCCACTCCAGCGCATGCTCGGCGTTGAGGCCGAGGCTGCCGAAGAAGTCCTGCAGGTGCGGGACGATCGAGTTCCAGGTCGTGCCTTGGGAGAAGCCGTCAAAGCTCGTCGTCCCGATCATCGTGCAGAGCAACGCGACCGTGCCGGCGACGGGCGTCAGCGGCGGCGCGCCACCCAGCACCGGGCGCGTGAACAGCGCGCGGTCGCGCCAGTGCAGCGGCGAGATCCGCGCGAACATCTCGAAGTAGACGCCGAACGCGTCGCCGCGCCGCGACCAGATCTCGGCCCCGTAGAGGCTCATGCCGACCAGCTGCACGGCGGCGTAGACCAGCGCCATGGTCGCCAGCTGCGACGGATCGTCCTTGTTGGCGTACACCAACTCGACCCAGGCGAAGATCAAGACGCCGATCACCACCGGCCAACGCCCTAGCCGCGCCGGGTAGGGCAGCGGCTCGACCCCTTCTACAGCGCCCGTGCGCTTGAGCACCCAACCGGTGGCCTTGCCGATCGCCAGCCACGGGTTGATCGCGCGGAAGACGTCGCCAAAGATCACGCTGACAAACGGGATGCCGACCCAGAAGAAGACGTAGATGACGGTCGGCAGGATGTTGGCCGTCGCCGCCTGGGTGCCGGCGAAGCCCGCGTAGACGACAAAGGCGAAGAGCGCGACGCCGACGAGTCCGAAGACGATCTCCAGCACGCGCGCCACGCCAAAGCGCCGCCGCTCGACGATGGCCTGCAGCCGCGGCGTCGCCCACAGCACGGCGAGACCGACGAACGAGGCAACCAGCACGACCGCCGCCGCCCAGGCAAAGAGCCAGCGCGGGATTGGCAGGTCCTGCTTGCCGACGAGACCGTGGGCGGAAGCCGAGGCCGGCAGCGCCAGCGCGGCCGCCAATGCGCCGGCGCCGAGCGCCGCGCGCCGGGCCCGCACGCTCACGAGGGGTCGACCTCGACTTCAGCGATCTGCGTCTCGTGCTGCTCGAGCTCGACCACGAAGCGGCCCTCGATCGAGGCCGGGACCGAGAACGTGACGCTGCCGCCCGCCTTGACGTCCTTGTGGACGTCATAGCCGTGGAAGTGGATCTCGTCGGTCGTGTCGGACCGGACGGTGAACTTGATGGTCTCGCCCTTGGTGAAGCTGATGCGCTTGACGCCGCCCTGCGGCTTGGCATCGACGACGCTGACGGTCGGAACTGCGAGCGGCGGCGGGTTGGTCGGCTGCGTGGTGGTCGCGACGCCGGTCGCCGTGGTGTCGGCCGGCGCAGGCGCGACAGCCGTCGTGGCCGCGGTCGACTTGGTCTTGTTGTCATCGTCGCCGGAGCCGGAGGCGATGACGTACCCCACCACCAGCACAACGACCGCCGCGGCGATGATCCCGATGCGAGCACGAGAGGACATGCGCCACAACCTATGCAACGACGCAGCGGACCGTCGCAGCCCTCCCCCGTAAACGACGGAGGGGCGGGCCAGATGGGCCCGCCCCTCGCGGAGACAGCTTCACCTCAGACGCTGATGCGCGTCAGGTGATCAGCACTTGCCCGCGGAGGCCTCCGCGGTGCCCGTCCCGCCGGCCTCGACCGAGAAGGTGACCTTCACCTTGCGGGTGCCCTTGCAACCGGTGGACGTGAAGACGCCCTTGTCCCCACTGCCCTTGTCGATCTTCGAGGAGACGCTCGTGACGCCGGTGTCCAAGCCGGGAGCCGCGTGCAGCAGCGGGTTGCCCGGGACCGTGAAGGTCAGCGACGTGCCGGTGGAGTCGGCCTTCAGCTTCGCGTCGATCGCCTGGTTGATCGTGATGAGGCAGTTCGGCGGGGTGCCATGCAGGAACAGCGCGAGGCTGCTCGGACCGCCGACGTAGATGTCGAGGTCCAGGTTGCACTTCGACGCGGGATCCACGGGCGTCCCCGCGTGACCGACGAGGGCGTTCACCTTGCCGGTACCGACGTGGGTGCCCTTCGGGCAGGCCGAGTCCGACTGCGCGTCGGTGATCGCCTTGGCCTTGCAGTACTTCCCCTTGGCGGCCTTCTTGGTGTTGGACTTCAGACCGTCGAAGTGGATCTTGTACGTCGAGACCGGCGCAGCCAGGTTGCCAGCGACGGCGGGCTTGACCGTGTAGTTGAACGCCACGCCCACATGCTTGGGCTTGGACTTGGTGCCGCCACTGGCGATCTTGCCGGTGACGCCGTAGATGTTGCCGCCGGTCTGAGCCACGGCGACAGCGGTGAGACAGAGCATCGAGACGACGAGTGCCGTCACGATAGAGACCTTGCGCAAGGCTTCTCCTTCAAGAGTTTCGCGGGACAGGGCGCAACGTACATAGACCCTCAGGGGCTCAAAAGTTACGGTGGCTTCAAACATCCTGGCGCGTTCATCAGCGCAGCCGACAGCCCGAGCGGGCGCGCTGCTAGCGTCGCGCGCCGTGCGCGTTCCCACCGACACCATCGTCGCCCCGATGTTTCCCGCGAGCCTCAAGTGGCTCAACGTCGCGACGCTGCGGATGGACAAGCAGCGCGGGCGGCCTGTGCTCCTGGAGTTCTGGGACTTCTGTCAGCCCGCCTCGCTGCGCACGCTGCCTTACCTGCAGGCCTGGCACGCGCGCTACGCCGAGGCCGGCCTGCGCGTGATCTCCGTGCACGCCCCTGGTTTTGCCCCCGGCCATGATCCCGAGGTCGTCGCTACGGCGGTGGAGCGCCTCGACGTCGAGCATCCCGTGCTGCTCGACACTGACCTGCAGCTCTGGAAGATCTATGAGAACCAGGGCTGGCCGTCGCGCTACCTGTTCAACCAGGAGCTGCGCCTCTTCGAGGTTCATTTCGGCGAGGGCGGCTACCACGAGACCGAGGCGGCGATCCAGGAGCTCCTCGGCATCGAGGCCGACCCCATCGCCTACCTCCATCCCGAGGACGACCCCGAGGCGCGCATCGTCGTGCCGACGGCTGACATCGAAGGCGCCTACTCGGGCCCCTACGAGGCGGGTGCGGTCTGGGCGGTGCTCGAAGGCGAGGGCACAGTCATCGTCAACGGCGATGAGCACTCGGTCAATTACACCGGTGCGCATCTCCTCGTGGACCATGGCCGCCACGAGGCTGCCGTGCTCGAGCTCGAACCTGGTGACGGCGTGATCTGTCACGCGGTCTGCTTCACGCCGGGTCTGGCGCCCGATACGCCTGCGGAAACTTGACGGAATTCTGACGTAGGACTACTCTGAACGTCATGGCAGCCACCGCCCACGTCCAAGAGGCTTCTCGACTTCACGATGAGTCCGGGCTCAACGACGAACTGATGGCCCGCGCCACCGGCGCGGCGCGCAGCACGGTCCGCGACTGGTTCGCCCACCGCAGCTCTCCCACCGGTATCCGAGCCGAGCGCATCGGTGAGCTTGCCGCGATCGTCGACCGCCTCCCCCGTGTCATGGACATCAGCTACATCCCGCTGTGGCTGACCAAGCCCATCGAGGCCCTCGACGACGACAAGCCGATCGACCTCATCGCTGCCGGTGAGTACCGGCGCGTCGCGAAGCTCATCGCGTCGCTCGAAGATCCCGGCGCCGTCTGATCCCGTTGCCCTTGGACGTCGACGCGGTCGCTATCGCCGGCCGCTGGCTCCGCCACGCACCCGTTGGCTCGGCAGCGCTGCCGTTTCATGTCTCGCCACCCGACAATCGCTGGCAACGGGGCGATGTCGTGCAAGCGCTGTACCTCGCCGATGAGGAGAACACAGCCTGGGCGGCGTGGTACCGCCATCTTGCCGAGGCGAGCATCCCCCCGACGCACGCACTGCCACGCGCACTCTGGAGATGGGCGGTCGAGGTGACGGTTGCCGATCTCTCGACGGACGAGCGTTTGGCTCGCGTCGGGCTCAGCATCCCGCGCCCCGGGCGACGTAGCTGGCCGGCCTTCCAAGCGGTGGGCGAGCAGTTGGCAGCTGAGAACTGGACGGGGCTGATCGCGCCGAGTGCGGCGAGACCGAAGCACCACGTTCTCTGCCTGTTTCTGAGGCAGAACGATGGACGCGCGGCACCTCCCGGCGCCCGACCGGTTGGCCGGCCGCGGCGCGTTACCGAGCCACCCGTGCCGCCGACGGGCATGACCACCTAAGCCGCGTCCGCGTCGGTCCGCACAAGGTCGTCGTCGGCCAGGAGCCGTAGGAGCTGAGGCGCGCCGGTGTCTTCAACGAGGATCGCGCCGCCGGGCCAGTAGGGGCTGTCGGTTCCGGCAGCCTGGGTGAAGACCGGCTCGTGGACCCAGCTGCCGCTGTTGTGCAGCCATGCGCCGGTGGGCGTGCGCCACTCGGTGACGTCGTCGGCGGGCAGCGGGCCGGCGCGGTGGCTGTGGCCGAAGATGACGTGCTCGGCCTCGATGCCGAGGCGGCCGATGACCTCGCCGAGCGCGTCAAGCGCGTTGCGACGCAGCGCGTCACCGGAGAGGTCGGAGCTCACGGGACCGATCCCGAGCAGGTTCAGCCCGCGGATGCCGAGCGGGAAGACCGCGGTCACCAGCCGCGCACGCACCGGCTGATGGCCGTCGCCTTGAAGCAACTCATAGGCCTTGCCCGCACGCCCGGCGCCGGCACCCAGGCCCTCCTTGGCGGCGCGCTGAGCGGCGCTCGTAATCCAGGCATACAACGGGGCGAGCACGCGCTCGTAGTCCTCGGCAGCGGCCGGATCCGGCACGGCGCCGACCATCCGGCTCATCGCGCCGGCCGCGAGCCGCTCGAAGGTCGGCACGGTCCCGTGCGGATCAAGGTAATGACCATGCATTGCGTAGACGTCGGGCCGCAGCCAGAGGCCTGGGTAGGCGATCTCGACGCCGACGTTGTGGTCAGCGCCGCCGCCCAACCAGCCCGCGACCTGGCGCGCGAGCGCCGACGCCGTCCCGGGCTTGACGCGCGTCTCGTGGCCGAGCGGCCGCTGCGCGCGAGCGTCTAGCCACGGCGCCGCGAGCGCGTGGTCGTGGTTGCCGGGCACGAGGACGACCTCGGCACCGGCAGGCAGCGCGGCACCGATCGCCTCCAGCGCCGGGCGGGCGCGCGCGAGCGCCTCGCGCGCAGGACCATGGCGCAGCTCCAGCGTGTCACCGAGCAGCACGAGCCGCGACGTCCGCGCCAGCTCGGCCAGCAGCGGCTCCCGGGCCACAGGGTCGCGCAGGACGTCGACACCGGTGCGACCACCGAGGTGCAAGTCAGAGACGACGAGGGTGCGCATCGGCCGCGAGGGTATCCCGCCCACCCGCGCAGCCGAGGCACGTGGCGCGCCCGGCTACCCCAGCCCCGCCGCCTTGCGCACCGCCTGTGCCTCGTGGCGGCTGGCGATCACGCGGTCGATCAAGCCGTAGCCGACCGCCTCCTCGGAGGTGAAGTAGTGGTCGCGCTCGATGTCGGCCTTGATCCGCGCCTGGTCCTGGGCGGTGTGATGGGCATAGATCTCCTCGTAGCGGTGGCGCAAGGCGATGGCCTCGCGGGCATGGATCTCCATGTCGCTGGACTGGCCCTGGTAGGAGCCGTGGGGCTGGTGGATCAGGATCCGGGCGTTGGGCAGCGCGCTGCGCTTGCCGGCCGCGCCACCGGCCAAGACCAACGACCCACCCGACATCGCGATGCCGCAGCAGATCGTCGCCACGTCGCAGGTCACGAACTGCATCGCGTCGTACATCGCCAGCGCCGCGTAGGCGTCGCCGCCCGGCGAGTTGACGTACAGGTTGATGTCCTTGTCGGGATCGTCGGCCTCGAGGTGCAGCAGCTGGGCGACGACGAGGTTTGCGATCTCGGCGTCGATCACGCTGCCGAGAAAGACGACGCGGTCGTTGAGCAGGCGGGAGTAGATGTCGAACGAGCGCTCGCCGCGCGGCGACTGCTCGACGACCATGGGCACGAGAGGCATGGAATGGGCTCCTATCCGGTCTTTACGCAACCATTTGGTTGCACGTCTGTCGACACGCTAGCATCCGCAACCATGGAGTTGCACGAAGAGCTGGGCGCCATCCGCCGCGAGACCGTCCTCGACGCCCCGCGCGACGCGGTGTGGGAGCTCGTGGCCGAGCCCGACGGCCTTGCGACGTGGCTGGCCGACGACGTCGATCTCGACGAGGTTGCCCCCGGCGTCTCGGGCACCGTGACCGAGGACGGCGAGCTGCGCCACATCACGATCGACGAGGTCCAGGAGGGCCGGCGCGTCGCGCTGTCCTGGTGTGCCCCTGGTGGCGAGCCATCGCTCGTGGAGCTCACGCTCGACGATGACGGCGATAAGCGCACGCGCATGGTGATCATCGAGGTGCCGCTAGCGGCCTTGCGCGTCGCCGCGATCCAGACGTTGCACGCCGCGGCGGCCGGCGGTCCGCAGATGGCCCTCGCAGCCGCGTGATGGCTCGCGATCCCGGACCCGTCTTCGCCGCCCTCGCCGACCCCACCCGCCGCGAGGTCGTGCGGCTCCTGGCCGCCCAGCCCGGCCTGACCGCCTCAGCACTTGCCGGCGAGCTGCCCGTCAGCCGCCAGGCGATCGCCAAGCACCTCGCTCAGCTGCGCGACGCCGGGTTAGCATCCGCCGAGCACGCCGGCCGCGAGACGCGCTACCGCCTAACGCCCGAGCCGCTGGCCGGCGCGATGGCGTGGATGGTCGCCGCGGGCGCCCAGTGGGACACGCGGCTGGAGAAGCTCAAGCAGCAGCTGTAGGTGCGCCGGCGAGCGCCGCGCGGCGACGCTCTTTGGTGGCGCGCAGGTCCAGGTCGGCCTTCTCCAGCAGGTCGCCGGCAGTGGCGCCGTCCTGCGGGAAGACGGCCATGCCGATCGATGCGCGCACCGGCGCGGCATCGGCCGCGGCGATCGTCGACAGTGCCTCCTCGATGCGACGGGCCAGCAGCGCCGCGCCCGCCTCGTCGGACTCGGGCAGCAGCACGGAGAACTCGTCGCCGCCCTGACGGGCCACGACGTCGGTCCCGCGGACGTTCTCGACCAGCACGCGGCCGACCTCCTGGAGCAGGCGATCGCCCTCCAGATGGCCGTGGGCGTCGTTGATCTCCTTGAAGGAGTCGACGTCGAGCGTCAACAGCGCGAACCGCCGCGGGTCGACAGCGGTGGCGGCGTGCAGCCGCTCATGCAGCTTGCGGTAGTTGCCGACGCCGGTCAGCGGGTCGCATTCCGAGCGGCGTTGCCACGTGACGGCGGCGCGCTCGGCCTCCCGAGCACGGATGACGGCGGTTGCGGCACATGCGGCAAAGCACGCGGTGGCCAGCGGCCAGTCGGCGAGCACCACGCCGGCGGCGAAGCCGGCAAGCGCGAGCGCGGTCTGGCAGACCACGCCCAGGGTGGGAGTGCGGAGGGACATTCCGCACCATGTGGTCGGACAACAGACGCGCCGCTTGAGGCACGAGCGCCTTGGGTCAGCGAACGTTCACGCGCCGGCGGGCGCGGGCGTCTGGCCCGCGGCGACCATCGCCTGGCGAATCGCCTTGGGCAGCATGAACCGCACGTCTTCCTGGACGACCTGGAATTCCTCGATCTGCTCGGTGCCCCGGGCGCGGAAGAAGTCCACCAGCCGCTGCACGAGCTCCTCCGGCGCGCTGGCGCCCGACGAGATGCCGACGACGCGCCGGCCTTCGAGCCACGTCTCGTCGATCTCTGAGACGTCGTCGATCAGATGCGCGTCGGTGCCCAACTCACGCGTGACCTGCACGAGCCGGTTGGAGTTCGACGAGTTCTTGGAGCCGATCACCAGCAGCAGATCGCAGTGCGAGGCCATCTGCTTGACGGCCGCCTGGCGGTTGGTCGTGGCGTAACAAATGTCGTCGGTGCGCGGGCCGGTGATCGCCGGGAACTTCTCGCGCAGCCGGTTGATGATCGAGAGCGTCTCGTCAACCGACAGCGTCGTCTGCGAGATGTAGGCGATCTTCTGCGGGTCATCGACCTCGAGCGCGTCGACGTCGGCCTCGGTCTCGACCAAGACGATGTGGTCGGGCGCCTCGCCCATTGTGCCCTCGACCTCCTCGTGGCCGGCGTGGCCGATGAGAACGATCGTGTAACCCTCGGAGGCGAACTTGACCGCCTCACGATGGACCTTGGTGACCAGCGGGCACGTCGCGTCGATCGTCTGCAGCCCGCGCCGCTGCGCGTCCTCGTGGACCGCAGGTGAGACGCCGTGGGCCGAGAAGACCGTAGTCGCGCCCTCGGGCACCGTGTCGTTGAGCTCATCGACGAAGATCGCGCCGCGCTCGCGCAGCTGCTCGACCACGTGCTTGTTGTGGACGATCTCCTTGCGGACGTAGACCGGCGCCCCGTAGAGCTCAAGCGCGCGCTCGACGGTCTGCACAGCACGGTCCACCCCGGCGCAATAGCCGCGCGGGGCAGCGAGGAGCAGCTTCTCGACGGTCGCGGCCATTGCGCCGATTGTAGAAGGATCCGGGCGCGGCTCCCGATTGCACGGACTCAGGAGGGCCAGGAGCGAACCAGCTCGACGATCGTCTCCCCCACCGCGTCGACGCTGCCCTCCGAGAGCTTGTCGTAGCTGTCGGTCAGCTTGTGGGTGTAGGGATAGGACCAGTCGATGAGGTCGACGGCCGGAATTCCAGCGCGCAGGAACGGCGTGTGGTCGTCGAAGATGCTCGTCTGCGTCTTGTCGGGGAAGATCGCCTGGACGCCGACGCGCTTGGCCGCTGCCCGGACCTCGTCCCACAGCGAGGCGGTCGAGGAGCCCTCGCGCGGGAGCCGGACGCCCTTGTTGCCGATGTAGTCCAACAGGACCATCGCCCGGACCTCCTCGGCGTGGAGCTGGACGTAGGACTTCGAGCCACGCAGCGCGTCGGCGTAGAAGTCGTCGGTCGGCGCCGCCTCCTCCTCGCCGTCGAAGAGCACGAAGCGCACGCCGGGCGAGACCGCGCTGCGCTGGACCTTCTTGAGCGCGCGCGCCAGCTCGATGACCGCGCCAACCGCGGCGGCGGAGTCGTTGGCGCCGACGAAGCCCTTGGGGCGATTGATGGTGTCGTAGTGGGCGCCGATAACAATCACCGGGCCGGGGCCCGGCAGGTCGCCGACGATGTTGCGCAGGCCGGGCTGTGCCAAGACGTTCTCAAAGCGCCCGTTGGGCAGCGCGTCGCGCAGCTTGACGGCGACGCGGCGCAGCGCCGGCGAGCCGGCGGGGCGCGGCCCGGCGTCGACCTGCATCTTGGCCGTCGCCATGGCGCGCCTGCCGTCGAAGCGGTTGACGTTGGCGTTGGGCACGGTGCCCGCACGCTGGCTGGACGCTAAAGGCTCTTTGTCATGGTTTGGTCCGCTGAAGAACGGGAAGCCATGGACCGTCAGCGCGATCAGCCCACCAAACAGCACGAGCTGGCCGACCAGCGCGACAACCAGCAGCTTGACCGAGAGGCGGCCGCCGTCCTCGCCGTTCTCGACACGAGGACGGACGGGGCCGTCAGGCGTCTCGGCGGCGTCGGGCACATCGGCGGTCACGAGCAGGACGGTACCGGCCCGACCGGGCACAGGGCTCCAGCGGGCGAGCGTAAATGCCCTGCACCGCTGGCGTTCCCCGAGTAAGGTGACAGTCAACGACGTGAACATCGGGAGAAGTCTGGGATGGCACAGCAGCATCTAGATCGGCTGACGGCAGTCGACGCGTCGTTCCTGGCGCAAGAAGGCCCCGCGTCGCACATGCACATCGGCGGGCTGGTCATCTGCGAGGGCCCGGCGCCGGGCTACGAGGAGATGCTCAACCACATCCGGACGCGACTGCATCTCGTGCCGCGCTACCGCCAACGGCTCGCACAGCCGCCGATGGAGACCGGGCGCCCGCTGTGGGTCGACGACCCCACGTTCAACCTGGAGTACCACGTCCGCCAGACCGCGCTGCCCGCACCGGGCTCCGAGGACCAGCTGATGCGGCTGGTCGCGCGGATCATGTCCCAGCAGTTGGATCGCTCCAAGCCGCTGTGGGAGATGTGGATCATCGAAGGGCTCGATGATGGTGGCTTTGCCCTGATCAGCAAGACCCACCACGCGCTCATCGACGGCATCAGCGGCGTCGACCTGGCGACCGTGCTGTTCGACCTCACCCCCGTTCCGCCGGAGGTCCCACACTCCGACGAGCCCTGGCAGCCCCAGCCCGAGCCAACGGGCGCCGAGCTGGTTGCCGGCGGTGCGATCGGGCTGGCGCGCACCGCGGCGGGCGCCGCTGCGACCGCGCTGGGCATCGTGCGCAACCCGCAGGCGACGCTGCGCGCGCTCGGCGAGGCGGCCGAGGGCCTTGGCGAGGTCGCCTGGGCGGGACTGAACGCGGCGCCAGCCACGCCGCTGAACGTCGAGATCGGCCCGCATCGCCGCTACCGCGTCGTGCGCAACCGGCTCGAGGACTTCAAGGAGGTCAAGAACGCGTTCGGCGGCACCGTCAACGACGTGGTCTTGACCGTCGTCAGCGGCGCGCTGCGCGACTGGCTGCACTCGCGCGGCGTGCGCACCGAAGGGCTGGAGCTGCGCGCGCTTGTCCCCGTCTCCACGCGAGCCAAGGACGAGCAGGGCCATCTCGGCAACCGCATCACCGTGATGCGCGGGCCGCTGCCGGTCTACATCGGGGACCCGATCGCACGGCTGCGTGCGGTCAAGGCGTCGATGGACGGCTTGAAGGAGTCCAAGCAGGCGGTCGGCGCCGAAGTGCTGACCGGTGTGCAGAGCTTTGCGCCACCGACGATCCTCGCCCAGGCCTCGCGGCTGAACTTCTCGACGCGGCTCTTCAACCTCATCGTCACCAACGTGCCCGGGCCGCAGCTGCCGTTGTACGTCCAGGGCCGCGAGATGCACGACGTCTTCCCCGTCGCGTTCCTGCCCAAGGGCCACTCGCTGGCGATCGCGATCATGTCCTACAACGGGCAGATGAACTTCGGGCTGCTCGGCGACTACGACGCGCTGCCCGACCTCGATCGCATCGGTGACGGCATCGAGGCGTCGCTGGCCGAGCTGTTGGCGCTGGCGCGCCGGCGCCACGCGCCCGCCAAGAGCAGCGCCAACGGCGCGTCGCGGGTCGGCTCGCCGGTCTAGCGCCGGGCGACGCGAACGCTCGCGTCGGCCTTGGCCGGCGGCAGCTCGCGGTTGCCGGCGTTGTCGATGGCGATCGTGAAGAAGCGATACAGCGCGCCGCGCATGCCGCGCAGGCGCTTGGTGTGCGCCCGCGTCGTCGCGATCTTGCGCGCCTTGTGACCGGGCGTTGAACGCCAGAGCTCGTAGCGCGCGACGCCCGAGGCCACAACGCCCGCAACGGCGTCATCCTCCCCGCGCCAGCGCAACAGGATCGAGCGGCCGCTGACCTTCGGGCGCTGCAGCTGTGAGCTCGGCGCGTGGGCGTCGACCGAACGTGCGGCCGCCAATGCCGAGCCACCATCGAGGATGCCCCAGCCCAGCTCGGGCGTCCATGCGACCCCCGCCGGACGCTTGGCGGTCTGCTTGAGGATCCTGACGATGTCGGCCGGCGGAAGGTCCGGGTTGAGGTGGCGCATCAGTGCCGCCACGCCGGCGACTTGCGGTGCGCTCATCGACGTCCCGGGCAGGTAGGCGTAGCGCGTGTCGTCGCCCAACGCACTGCGGCAATGACACGGCGCGATCTTGCGTGCCGTGTCACCGCGCTCCAGGTTGGTCATCTGTGAGGGGAACGCCGCGAGGAGGCCGTTGGCGCCCCCGGGGCCGTAGGTGCCGTACGCGGCCATCGAGATCTGCGTTCCGCGCCCGGCAAACGACGCGCGCGCGTCGGCGGCGTTGGCGGCGGTGACCGAGAGGCCGAGGTTCTGGTTGATGTCTGAGCCGCTGTCGGTGGGTTGCAGGACGTTGGCGGGGTCGCCCTGCTCGGTGACCGGGTCGTCGGCAGCCGCGGCAACGAGCACCGCGCCCTTGGTATTGGCGTACTGCAGCGCCGAGACGATCGCGGGCGCGGCGGCAAAGCGCCCGTCGGTGCCGAAGCTCATGTTGATGGCCTCGGCGCCGTTGTCGGCCGCCCAGACGAGCGCCTTGGCGACGCTGCTCTCGGTCAGATCGCTCTTGGCCACCAGCAGATTGCAGCCCAAGCCGGAGCCGGCGATCCCGATGCCGTTGTCGGGCTGGGCACAGGCCAGCGACGCCACGTGGGTGCCGTGGCCGTCCTCATCGACGGTCGGCGGGCCGTCGCCTAGGTTGTCGTCAAAGTCGGCGGTGGCGACGATCTTGTTGGTCAGCTCGGGGTGCGCGCCGTCGACGCCGGTGTCGATGATGGCGACGCGAGCGCCGTCGCCGCGCGCGATGTCCCACGCGGCCGGGAGGTTCTCGCGTGCGGCCCACCACTCGGTGACGGTGCCGTTCTCGCCGCGCTCGGGGGTGGCGAAGCCCGGGTCGTTCGGGACGTAGCGCAGGTGAAAGCGACGTTCGGGACGGACGTCGGCGACACGCGAGTCGGCACGCAGACGGGCAGCGAGGGAGCGGAGCGACGTGCCGGTACGTGGCCGGACCGCAGCCAGGCGCAACGTCGGGACCGTGACGTCTGGGGCGCCGGCGCCCGCGCGAGCGGTGACGGCATGAACGGCTGCGGCCCGCGCGGTGGCCGACGGCTTCAGCGTGACGAGCAGGCGGCCGGTGGCGTCCCCGCTGATCGCCGCGCGGGCGCCGGCCAGCGCGGGCAGCGCCAGAAGCGAAGCCCCGATCGCCGCTGCGATGAGCGCCGACCGCATAGAGGACCGAGTAATGCCGGGCTAGTAGCCCAGCGCGAACTTCGCGTCTTCGGACATCCGGTCCGGCGTCCAGGGCGGGCTGAACGTCATGGTGGACTCGACGGACGTCACACCGTCGAGCTCGGTCACGAACTCCTCGATTTGCTCAGAGACTTGCGGGCCGATCGGGCAGCCGGGCGAGGTCAACGAGAACGTGACGTGCACGTCGCCGCCAGACACCTCGATCCCGTAGATCAGGCCTAGCTCGACGAAGTCCAGACCCAGCTCGGGGTCGATTACGTTGGTGAGTGCGGCTTCAACATCCTCGGGTGAGGGCATGGCCCTTGAGTCTAGCCCGAGGTACGGGGTAAGTTGATAGCCGCCATCGTCTCCTACAGCGAACACCCACCGGTGATCTGCTGCGTGGGAGACGAAGACCGGTCCACTCAGAGCCTGCGACGTCCTGCGATGTCCCGGGCCCTGAACGCGGATGACACGGTTTTCGTCGACCTTCACGAGCTGGTTTTTGCTGACCCCTCGTTGATGGTCGACCTCGCCATGGTGGCCCAGCGCCTGCGCCAAGCCGGCGGGCACCTGCGCCTGCGTGGGGCACAGCCGCAGATCCAGCGGCTCATCGAGCTGGTCGGGTTGCACCGGCTGCCGAACGTGATCCTGGATCCGGCGCCCGCAGCGGCCTAGCGCGTCAGCGCAGGCGTCGCGCGAGCGCGACCGCGTAGCCTTGGGTCCCGGATGCCCTTCCTGCTCCTGCTGGCCCTCTTCGTGATCGTGCCGATCCTGGAGATCTACGTGATCATCCAGGTCGGCCAGGCGATCGGTGCGCTGTGGACCATCGTCCTGCTGATCGTCGACTCGATCCTGGGCAGCTTGTTGATGAAGTCCCAAGGCCGCGCGGCCTGGCGGCGCTTCCAGACGGCGCTGGCCGAGGGCCGGATGCCTGCGCGTGAGGTGCTCGACGGTGTTTTGGTGATCTTCGGCGGGGCGTTCCTGCTGACGCCGGGGTTCTGCAGCGACATCGTCGGCGCGCTCCTGCTGTTGCCGCCCACGCGTGCGGTGATCCGCGGCATCGTGGCGCGGCGCTTCACCTTCGGGCTGGTCGGCGACGTGCCGAGCCCGCGAGTGCGCCGGCCGAGACCTGGTCCTGGCGGACCGGGGCCGGGGGGCGCCACGGGCGACGGCTTCGACGTCGAGGGCACCGCAACCGAGATCGATCCCAGGAGGCTTCCTTGACCGTCAGCGTCGACCACGAGACACCGCGCGAGCTCGCCGAAGGGCTCAGCGACGCGGTGACGGTCGCGTTCAGCGATCCGCAGGCCGACGTCTGCGGCGTCGCCCGGATCGGCCGCGCGATGGCCGACGGCGAGGTCGTCACCAGCGGCCTGGCGGTGCTCTTTGCCGGCGGCCAGCCGGTGGCGGTCCGCGCTGAGGGCGGCGTGCCGTCCGGCGAGGGCCTCGGCTGGGGTCGCGCGGAGGCCGCGGGGGTCTGGACCGAGGTCGTCGACCCGCTGCGCGCGTGGCGCGTGCACTTCGACGACGAGGACGGCCAGCACGCGTTCTTGTTGGACTTGGAGTCGGTGTCGGCGCCGGCGCAGCTGGACGCCGACGTGCCTGCTGGCAAGCTCGGCGGGATGCAGGGCTATGACCAGCTAGTAAAGGTGACTGGCAAGGTCACGATCGGTGGCGTCGAGCGGAGCTTTGAAGGCCGCGGCCAGCGTGGTCACTCCTGGGGCGCGCCGGACTGGGACAAGCTGACGATGGCGCGGACGCTCGGCGTGTGGCTGGAGGGTGACGCGGGCGTGACGCTGACGGCCGTACGACCGGTGAAGGCGTCCTCGCACGCCGACGAGGCGATCCATGCGGTGCTGCTGGGTCGCGACGGCGAGACCGACGAGCAGCTGTCGCTTGTAGTGGCCGATCCGCGCGTGTCGACGACCTATGACAGCGAGGGGCGCCAGCGCCACGCGGGGCTGGAGCTGTATGAGACCGACGAGGCGCCCTATGCGCGGCGCGCGGCCGGCGAGGTGTCGTGCGGGACGACGCTGGACCTCGGCCGGCTGCGGCTGGACTGCGCGTTCTTCACGTGGCGCATGGAAGGCCGGTCGGGCGTGGGCCGCTACGACGTGCTGCGGCGCGTGGACTGAGGCGCCGACTTCGGCTCAGTTGTCGGAGCCGAGCCTGTCCCACAGGTAGAGCTCGATGCACTCCTGTGCGAGCTCCAGGGACCGCTCGCGCGACAGGCGCGGCAGGACGGTCTCCAGCGCCTGCTCTTCGGCGACACCGGCCTCGAAGGCCTCTTCGCCGCGGAAGCCCGCGGCGATCTTCAGCGCCTCGCGCCGGTTCTCGCCGAGCGTCGGGAAGACGTTCATCAGGAAGTCGCGGTTGGCGATCGGCTGCCCGACCTCCAGCGACGCGTGCCACGCGGCGAGCATCGACAGGTCGTGCTCGTCGAGGTCGGCCACGGCCTTGGCGTAGTGCGTGTCCAGCTCGCGCTCGGGAATCTCATCCACCCAAGCGCGAACCAGCTCGCCGAGCAGCTGCCGGCGTGCCTCACGGCCGACAGACTCTGCAATGACGCGGATCGCGTCGTGAGGTTCGATGAAGCAGAGGGGCATGGGAGCTCCCGGCGCTCGAGGACTGGACGGCGTGACGGTACGACGCCGGTCGGACGGCAAACGCCCGTTATTGGCGGGCTTTTCGGAAGGTCCCTGCACGTTGCGGCAATTGGGCGCGGCAGCGGATTTGCAAGCCGCTCGGCGGTGCGGGCCGAGCCGGGGACCGTGTCGAGCAAAGGGTCCGTATCCCCCGTTGCTCGACACGCACGATGCTCGGTCTCGACTTTATGGACCCAGGAGATCCATAAGTCGCGTCAGACGTGCCAGCGAATGGTGGCCTGGCGCTTCGCCGGGCTGGTGTCCGCGTCGCCGGCGTAGGTGACGACCGCTGTTGCAGCGCGCGCCCGCGCGAGGGAGCGCGGCAGCGTGAAGGTCGCCCGGAAAGCGCGTGCGCGGATCCGGGGATGGAGTATGAAGGTCCAGGTGCGGCGGTTGACGCGCGTCCGGATGCGGACGGTCACGCGTCCGGACGCGCGCGCGGAGATTGTGCCGCGGACGGTGACGCGGCGGCCGTTGTGACGCAGAGAGGTGATCTTGAGCGCCGGACTGGCTTTGCGGGTGGGGCGCTGCTGCGGCGTCGGTGGTGGTGGTGTGGACGTCAGGCCCGGGGCGAGCGGCGGCAGGCCGGGCCCGAGCGTCGGTGGCGCGTAGCGCAGCGCCAGGGTCGCCGCGGTGTCGGGGGCCTCGTGGCCTAGGCCATCAACAAGCCAGACTCGCAAGCTAGCGTCGCCCTCGGCGGGCAGCGCAAGACCGTCGACCGCGGTCAGCGACGGCGCGGTCTGCACGGCGCCGCACACGCCCGACTGACACAGCTGGTAGCGCGCAGCGACGATCGGCGAGCCCGTGTCGGGCGGCAACGACCAGTGCGCCTCGAAGCGATTCGCGGTCGATACCGGCGCCGGCGACACCAACCCCACAGGTGCCGCCGGCGCGTTGTTGTCCACCAAGAGCGGCGCCGCCCGCTGCGCCCGCGTCTCGTTGCCGGCGGCATCGACACCGCTGACCTCGATGTGATGCGGACCATCTTCCAGCCCGTCTGTCGGCAGCCCGACCGCGCCGGCCGGCTCATCGCTGCACGGCCGCGGCCGGTCATAGCTGCAACTGCGCTGCAGCGTCGCGATCAGCGACCCATCGGCATAGACCCGCGTCGCGGAGATGCCGGTGGTGTCCGTCGAGGCGAGCGCCAGCGGCAGCGTGCCCTGCGACCACGCGTCGGTGGTCCACCCCGCGCCGTTGGGTGTGCCGATTATCGGCGGCGCGGGATCAGAGATCGTGAGGAAGGCACTGAAGATCTCCGCGTCGGCGTGGGTGAGTATGGCGCCGTTGCCGCAGGTGTGAACGTCGCTGTCGGCGCAGTACAGGCCGATGATGATTGAGCTGGCGGAGATGCCGGTGAGGTCGCGATAGGACGACCGGTTGGTCGTCGTCGCGTCATTGGGAAACCAGTCGTCGCCACCGGCGTAGCACGTTGATTCACCGCCGATGATGCAGGTGTCGATGATGTTGTCGCGAGTGTTGAGCGAGATGTAGGGCTGCCAGCGGTCGCCTGGATCGACGGCCTTGTGGACCGCCCGCCAATAACGCAAGCGCGTGATCTCGGTGCCAGCCAGCGGTGTGAACGTCGACTCAACACGATCTCCGGCGTTGGCCTCCGGAGCGCCACCGCTGTTGCTGAGCCGATCACTGACCCATACTCCCGCCTGCTGGAAGCTCGTCGGGAATCCGGGCGGGCGGTTTGATGGCGGACAGTCCACCCCGCCTGCGAGCGCCGCCGTGTTGGTGTTCGTGATCGTCGCCCAACCGATCGCTGAGCCCGTCTCGCCGCAGCTTTGGATCACGAACGCGCCGCCTCCTACAACTGGACCCACGTCCGCCGGCAACGGACGATCCTGAGCCTGTGCCGTAGCGCTGAGCGACCCTATAACGAGGAGGGCGATGACAGTGCTGAGCGCGATGCGACAACGTCGAGTGAGCATGGTTTGCGTGCGCCGATCCTCGAAGCACTACTTCCTCAGATACAGGCTGAGCACTACTGAGGCGTCCTGGACCTTTCGCGGGTCAAGGTACGCGATCGACAGTTCGATCACCCTTCCCGAGACACGAGTCCGCACATCGTTACCGACCACCCTCAATCTGCGGGCCACGCGCGGAAACGCTTTGCCCTTCATGCGGTCGTAGATCGCTACCAGGGCTTCAGCCCCGACGGGCTTGTTCTTGAAGCTGAGCGACAAACGCCCATGGCGCAGCGACTCGAGACGGACCGACGGCCTCGGAAGCCGCCGACGAACGCGACTAGCGACTTGCTGCGAAACCGCCGCTGACAGTGCCGTGCCCGCCGTCGCTGTCTCGCGAGGCGGTGCTCGGGTCACCGGTGATGGCATCGGCGCCACTCCTTCGCCGCTGGGCTGAAGCCGCGGCGCCATCGCCCGGCCAATCGTGAGTTGACCGGTCAGGCCTGCAGCAGCGAACCCTGCGGCGACATCGAGTGATGGACCAGCCGCGACGACATGGGCGTGAGTCGTCAGCGCCTGCTCAGCCCCATCAGGCATCAGACCGATGTTGAGCTGACGCAGTTGGGTGAGTACGGCAGCAACGTAGGCCGTCGACTCGCTCGAACCTGACGCCCATGCTGCCGTGCCATCAGGAAACGCCGCGTCGAGCGGACAGCCCGGCGCCCACAGGTCGACTTCGCGGCCCGAGGCCGCAAACCCGCATCGCGCGCCACCGACATCGACAGCGCCGACCGCAACGACCGGCGGATAGCCCGCCGGCCAATCCACGGAACCAGCGTGATTGCCCGCTGCCGCAACGACGTTTAAGCCCACGAGTCGAGCACTGCTTACGATGTCCTCAACGGTCGTCATCAGCCCAGCATCCAGCCCCAACACGACCATCCCGCCTAAGGACAGCGAGATGACTTTTATGTTGTAGGTATTGCGATAAGTAAGGCACTGCCGGATGCCAGCAGCCAGGTCGGTGGCCCCGAACGTCACCCCATCCCGCGACGCTCGCACGGACACCACGTTGATCGACGGTGCCGCCCCCACCATGCCGAAGCCGTTGTAGGGCGCGGCGGCGATCATGGACATGAGGGTGCCGTGATGGTCGGGGCTGCGGTCGGTGCCCGGCTCACCATCGACGGAAAGGCGAGCGACAACGTTAGAGGTGTCGGGGTTGGGATCGTTGCCGGTGTCGACGATGCAGACGGCAGCACGTTGGGCTGGAGCGGGGATCCAGGTGGAGTCGGTCGCGTTGGCTGCCGCCGCTTGGCTGGTGAAGACCTCCTCGGCGAATGCCGAGGAGGTCGATATGAGGCTGAGGGCAACCGCCCCCAGCCCCACGAGCCAGTAGCTCAGGCGGCGGCTAGCGCGCAACGGTGACCTCCACCGGCTTGGACGCCGTCGCCACGTATGGGTAGTCGACCTGGCCCTTGGTGACCTGTACGCGCAGCGCGTAGACAACCTTGCCGCTCGTCCGGGTGAACCTATAGGCGTACCTGAATGTGCCCTTGCGGTTGGACTTGATCTGGGCGAACGGACGCCACCGGTGGCCGTCCTTCCACTGCACCGCCAACGTGACGCCGCGAGCTGGCACCTCGCCGCCGCGCAACGTGCCGCGCAGGGTGACGGCCTGGCCGTTGTGCAGGTGCCTGCGGTTTGCCTTCAATGCCACCTTGCCGGTAACCATCACCTTGAGCGTTGCGGTCGCACGGGCGATTGGCTCGTCGGCGTACATGCGATAGCCCACGGTGACCATCCGGCCGGCGCCCTTGGCAAGGCGCAGCGTTGCGTGCCCGGCACCGTCGGTCGTCACGTCCGCTGCCACGGCCGGCTTGGTACCCACGCGGGTGGCGATGTCGAGCTGTGCGGCCTCGATCGCCTTGCCGGTGGTCGTGCAGGTCAGCTGGACCTGGGTGGTCGAGGCCTTCCCGAAACCGAGTTTGACCTGGCCGCCGCGGACATGCTCGAACTTCAGCGTCGCCCGATCCTGCGGGCAGTTGGTACCGGCAGGCTCGCCAGCGACGCGCCCGCGGAAGGTGTGGGCGACGGTCGTACTGATCGAGACGCCAGGGAGGACGGGCGCGGTCGAGCCCGGGGCACCCGTGCCGTTGCTCCCGTCCTTGCCATCGTTGCCGTCCTTGCCAGGATCCGGCTTGGGCGTCATCGGCTCGGCACTGCTCGGCGTGGTGACGATGCCGGTTGGCGACGAGTAGACGATCACGGAGTCCGCTGGATTGGTCGCGGTAACCGCCAGGCGTAGACGATGTCCAACGTCGGCGGCCGTAGGGACGTAGCTCAGACCGGTGGCATCGGGGATCGCAGCACATGACGCGATGGTCCCGTGACCGTCGCACTGCACCCAGGAGCGCGAGATATTCAGATCCGGCCCAGTCCAGGTGCCGTCGCTCGATGCCGAGATTACGTGACCCACGACAGGGTTCACCGCCGGGTCCTGATCGGCGTAGAGCGGCAGCTGTAGGTTCACCGGCGGATGGTTGGCCACCAGCCGCGAGCCTGTCCACAGCGTCGCCTCGCGCTGCGCGACGTCCACGACCTTGAACGTCAGGATGTGCTGACCGTCGGCGATGGCGGTGGTGTCGATCAACTCCTCCGCGTTGACCGAGCCCGGGCACGGCTTCGGCCAGGAGTAGCTCCAGACTCCACCTTCCGAGCCAGTGGCTTGACAGCGCCCATTGTTGGTGTCGATGACGTGATCGACCGCTGTCGGCTGGCCGTCGACATACAGACGCAGGCGCGCAACGCCACCGCCGAGGTCGGCGGCCGAGTAGCTGAGGCTCTCGGCACCCTTTAGCGTCGTGTCCGTGACCACACTCCCGACGGATGCGCCGACCGTCGGCGGCGTGTCATCGGCGAGGAAGACCTTGGGGACGAAGAGTGAGAACCACCCCACCGAGCCTGAGCAGCCCGGGTGGCCATCGGGACCGTTGCAGATCACGCGCGCGGTGATCGCGCTGGTGCTCGGCACCAGCGACCAATCGATCCCGCCATGGCTGCTCACCGTCGCCCGGCCATCGGTGTACCACAACCCGAGGCGCCCGGCGCCGTCGGCGATCTCGATAACGCCCTGGTTGACGTTGTCATAGACCTTTGTCCAACCGGCGTACTCGCTGACGAAGCGCGAGATGCTGGTGTGTGGCGGCGCGGTGTAGTTCCAGCCGAGCGCCGCACCGAGCGGAATGCCGGAGCCAGGGTACATCTCGGTGTGCAGGCCACCGCCCCAGGAGCAGTTGTTGGCGTTGTTGTTGCCGGCGACGGGATACGCGACGGCTTGCCAGCCGCCGTAGGCGTCGACGATGTCGGCTCCCGTCACACAGCCGGTGTGGATGTAGGTGCCGGCGGCGTGCGCAGGAGCCGCGTAGGAGGTCGCGAGGGCCAGGGCGCCGAGCGCGGCGATGGCGCATCGAGCGCGCCTGAGGCGGCCGCCATAGGTGAGGGGATGCAACGTGGATTCCTTTCTCGTGTGCAAGTTCTTGGTGTCGCTCACGGCTGCGGCGCGAACTCACCGCGCGTGCTGTCGGAGCTAGGAGTGACCGACTGCGGCGCGGCCGCGCGGACGGCTTTCGGGATGGCACTCGCGGTCGACTCCGTCGCGAGATCACGGCCATGCGGGGCGAACTCGGCGCGCCGAGCGGCAGAGGGCCGAACGCGGACGCCCCGGACCGTTGCGGCCCGCCGTACCTTGCCCTTGACTGGCGCCGCCCGGACGGAAGCGGCCGCAGACGACGGACCCGATGCGGCACTCGCTGCTGCCGCTCGCGCCGGCGCCGCGTGCACCGTTCGCGCCGACGACACCTGACCACCCGTGCCGTGGTGCGCCTCCTGCGCGACCACCAACCCGCCACCCGTCGCCGCCGCGCCGACCGCGAGCAGCCCCGCCAGCTTTGCGCCGCCGACGCCGAGAAGCCCGGCGCCACCAGCAGCAGCAGAGCCGCCCGCATCGCCACCCCCGAGGCCCGGGAGCAGTCGCTCCACCAGACCCGAGAGCTTCGCGCCGATGCTCACCAACCCCATCGGCAACACCGCCCTCAGTGGCCGCTGAGACTGATGCAGACCGCGCAGCGTCGCCCGGCAAGCAGGGCAGTTGCGCAGGTGCGGCCGCGCCTCGGTCATCTGCACCGCAGTGGCTTCGCCAGCCACCATCGCCGACAACACGGGCTGCCAGCGCTGACATTCCACGCCGGCCTCAATGCCATCGAAGCGCTCCAGAAAGCTCTTGCGGCCCTCGGTGAGGGAGCGGTTGACCTTGGTTCGCGAGTAGCCGGTGGCCTCGGAGATCTCGGCGTAGGAATGGCCAAAGGCCTTGAGCCCCATGGCGCGACGCTCTTGTGGCTTGAGCCGCCGCAGCGCCTCGGCTGCACGCCGCGCACGATCCTTGGCCAGGACGCGCTCCTCGGGCGTCGACACCTCCTGGGCGACATGGAGGTCGAAGTCGATTGCCTCATAGGTCACCGACCCGGAGCGCGCCCGGCGCAACTCCTGAGCCTCTCGCTTGACGACGACGTGGATCCACTTATGCGCCGACCGCGGGTCGAGCGTCCGCGCCCGCCGCAGGAAGATCTCCATCGAGCGCTGGTAAGCGTCGTGCGCGTCGTCGTCACACAGGCTGTTTCGGTAAGCGGTGCGCAGCAGCGACTCGGCCTGCGTCGAGACGATGCGCAGGACCAACTCCTGCGCTTGGTCGTGAGTGAGCCTGACCCGAGCATCGGGCTCGGGCGGGGCGTGGTTGTCCATGTCCCGATCCTTGGGTGCAGTTGGGGCGTCGACCTACTTAGGGCTGCCGCCAGACTTCTCACCCCCTACGATCGATTAGGGGTCTAAGAGTGGCTACGTGCGCCCATCAGTGAGCGATGCCTTAAGGTATCGCGAGCAGGCGCTCGCGACCTAACCCTCGGCCCAGACTTCTCGCCCTTAAGCCCGCGCCTAAGCGCAGTCGCCGTGCGCCCGCACGAGCTCGGCCGCGAGCGCGTCGCGGTCCAGCCGTGGCGGCGAGTCATCGGTCTTGACGTCCGCAGACCCCAACGATGTCAACACCGCCGACGCACCTCGGTACGACGACCAGGCCACCGCGGTCGGTGCAAAGCCGAGGCGCGCGAGGAAGCGTGCACGGAAGGCCAGCGACATCGGCTCCGCGTCGGTGACCACGATCGCCGTCTCGTGACCATTGGGGTAGATGTCGCTGCGCGACGAGCAAGCCGTGCGCTTAAGACCCTTATCCCCCAGCGCCACCGTCGAGATCCCGGCCTCGTTGAGCAGCGTGATCGCCGGCACGGCCTGCGCAACGCCGACGTTGGTGATCACCGCGCCCGCCTGCGTGTCCTGCAACGAGGTCCGCGCGTTGCTCACCGCATCGGCCGTCGCGCGCGCCGAGCCGTCGTCAGAGACCTGCTTGCCCGCGTAGTTGACGCGGAACACCCCCGCGCGCCCGCCGCGCTCGGCCAGCGCGAGCTTCGCGCCCGCCGCCACTTGGCGGTAGTCGCTCGCCGTCGCGCTGACCCACAGCGACACCGTCGGCGCGCCCGCTGCCTTGACGGGACCCTTGGACCGCGACCCACAGCCGGCGGCCGACAGCACCACCAACGCGCACGCCAAGGCGCGCGCCAACGCGACGCGCCCCACCTACAGCCCCAGCGCCCGCGCGATCCGGTCGCGCTCGCCGGCGTCGAGGCCCACCGTCGCGCCGGCCGTGTAGCGCTCGGCCTCCGCCGGCGCCGCCCAGTTGAATAACGCCAGGTCCAGCGCCTCGACCGGCACGTCGACGCCGTGGGCCAGCTCGCGCTGGCGACGCTGCAACAGGACCGGGTCGCCGATTCCCAGCAGACGCTTGGCCGAGAGCGCGACCGGGTCGGTCGGCGTCGCAGCGGCAAGGTGCATCGTCCACGGGTCGAGCTCCACCAGCCCGAGGCGGCGAGCCAAGATGAGGAACTCCATCCGCTGTGGCCGGCCGAAGCCCGGCAGGCCGAGGCGCTCGAAGGCGCGGTCATAGCGGTGCTGCAGCGTCCACGTCTCCTCGCCGGCCAGCGCCGGGATCTGCCCGCCGAGCCGCTCGGCCCACGCCCGGTAGGCGACCAGCGCAGCCACGCCGCGCTTGGCGTCAAACGCCGTGCGCGGCCCGGTCTGCACGCCTTCGAGGTCGGGCAGCTCGCCCGAGGCCCAGGTCGTGCGCGCGGCGGTGATGCCCGCCCACGGGTCGTCGCTGTCGGTCGGCGAGAAGAACGCGATCAGAAAGGTCAGCCACGCCGCCTCCTCGCGGTCGGTCATCTGAGCGACCTCCGCGTACAGACCGGGAGGCGCGTCGGACAGCTCACGCAAGCGCGCGGTGCTGAACGCCAGCTCGTCGGCCAGCCGGCCGGCGTCGACGCTCGACCGCAAGCCCGGGATCAGGTCGTGCTCATAGCCGTCGTCGGGCGCCCGCTGCACACGGCGCACGGTCATCCCGGAGGAGACGGACTTGCGCGGCGCCCGCACGGCGGACGAACCGGCAGGCCGCGAGGGCCGCCGTGCGACCGAGCGCGTCGGGCTGGAGACCTGCTCCTTCTTCGAGCAGATCGGGCAGTTCTCGACGAGCCGGTTGTGACGGCAGAAGGTGGGCACCCCTCCAGTCTACGATCCCGCCCCGCCCGCACCCCGAACGCACGACGGGCGCCCGTGGGCGCCCGTCGCGACAACTGCTGGAAACCTGGCCGTGCCTAGGCGCGGCAGGTGGCCGACGTGCGCTTCCTGACCACCTCGTAGCCCTCGCGCTTTGAGTTGTCCGGGCCGATGAGGCCGGCGTCGAAGTCGTTAGACGAGTCCGCACCGTTGAACTGGTAGATGTACAAGCGCTTGATCTGCTTGAACTTCTTGGGCATCGAGAACATGCACTTCAGCGCGTTGGCCGCCTTGCCCTCGCCGGCGACGACGCCTCGCAGCTTGAGCTGACCACCGGTCTCGGTCAGCCAGACCTCAGCCTTCTTGTTGTTGATCTCCTTGATCAACCGCGAGGTGCGCGAGGTCGAGCCACGGTTCGTGTCGCTGTAGTTATGGATGCCCCAGTACTTGGGCGTGCCCTTGACGTACTTCTTGAACTTGCGCAGGTAGCTGACCGCGCCGCCGACGTTGAAGCCGTCGAGGATGTCGATCGCGACGATCTTGCGGCCCTTGAAGACCGACTTGGCTGCCGAGTAGTACTGCGCCACGAGCTTAGGCCCGGTGGCCGACTTGCAGATCTTGGACGGCTGGCCTTCCATGCGGCCCGGCGCCTGGCAGACATTGACCTCGTTCCAGGGCGAGATGTCGAATTTCGACCCGTATTCCTTCTTGAAGGCCTTCAGCGCCTTGGTGTAGGTCGCGACCGACGGCGCCTTGTTGTACTTCGCCGACGTACGCGCGTGCTCGAAGGAGATCAGCATCGTCTGCTTGGCGATCTTGGCGTTGTGGATCCAGGCATCCAACTTGCGCTTCTCGCCCGGCTCGCTGGTGACATCGTAGGGGGCGATGTAGCGGGCGACCTTCAGCTTCAACGGCCCGTAGAGCGAGTTGGTGAAGGTGGAGGCCTGCTGGTCGGAGATGCCGACGGTTACCGCAGAAGCACTGGCCGGGAGGCTCAGGGCAGCGGCGAGGGCAGCGATGGGCAGGACAGTTGCAGCGAGACGTCGCATCGGGATGCGGGCGCTCCTTGTCGGCGTCGAAGGACGGGGAGTTGGGTCGGCGCGCTCTGTGCTCCGGCGCGCTGAGAACCAAGACAGCGTAGCCATCATCGAAGTTGCGGTGCCCAGTCCGCGCAACGGACGTTGCGTGAAGTTTTCAGCCGCGGGCGCTGAGGCCCGCGATGAAGAGCCCGGAGATGAACTCCGTCGCCCGCGCGGGGTCTGGCTGGACGCTGTCGAGCATGCGCGCACCGACCTCGAAGGCCGCGCCGACCATCGATGCCGCCATGTATTCGACGTCGTGGTCAGGGATCAGACCGGCTTCTACGCCCGCCCGTAGATCCTCGGCGAGCTCCTCGACGCCGGCGACCAGATACGGCTCGTCAAACAGCGCCCGGATCGTGCCCGCGTTGCGGCTCAGCAACTCCGAGGTCGCGCGGTCCTCGATCAGGAAGTCAAAGTAGGCCCGAAAGCCGTCGCGCACGAACGCGTCCAGCGTGGTGCCGGCGCGACGTGCCGCGCGCACGCGCAGCCGCGCCTCCCCCGCCGTCTCGTCCAGCAGCGCGGTAAGGACGGACTCCTTGTCGGGGAAGTAGTTGTAGAACGTGCCCGTGGCCAGGTCGGTGCCGCGGACGATGTCGCGCACCGAGGCCGCGCCGTAGCCGATGTCGGCAAAGACGACGCGGGCGGCGTCCAGGATCGCGGTGCGGTTGGCCTGCTTGGTGCGCTCGCGCTTGCCCGCGACGACTGCTGTCGGGCCGGCGTCGAGCGTCACGCGGCGACCGCCGCGCTCGCGGTCCGCGGTGTGTCCTTGGCGCGGTGGGGCACCGGCAGTGCATATCCGCGGGCTGCCGCGCGCTCGGCGCCCAGCTTGCGCTCCTTGTCGAGCTTCCAGAGGTAATCCTCGAAGTCGACCTGGATCGTGTGGCGCTTGCTGGCCAGGTAGCGCTTGTGCATCGCCTGCTGGTCTTCGCGGATGTCGGTCGCCAACTCGCCCGGCGCCGGCAGCGCGTAGCGGCCGCGCAGGTAGTCGGCGAGCCACTCGCCCTGGGCCTCGGCGAGCGGCATGACCGAGCCGAGCGGCTGCAACAGCCCGATGAAGGCCATATCGGCGTAATCCGGATGGAAGACGCGACGGAACAGCTCGATGTGGTTGTCGGGCGCCGAGACGAGGTCCTCGGCAAAGAACGGGAACGTGATCTTGTAGCCGGTGCAGTAGACGACCACGTCGACCGGCTCGCGCGTGCCATCGATGAACTCGATGTGATCGCCATCCAAGACCTTGATGTTGGGCTTGGGCGCGACGCGGCCGTGCTGGATGCGATCGAGGATCCGGCCGGAGATCGTCGGATGTGCCTCGCCGAACTGGTGGTCGGGCTTGGGCAGGCCGTACTTGGTGAGATCGCCGGTGTGGAGCTTGACGAGCCGCTGGACCGCCTTCTGACGGATCTTGAAGGGGACCCGCGGGTCGTTCTTGAAGTGGTCGGTCGGACGCCCGAAGAGGTACTTGGGGATGATCCACGCACCGCGGCGTGCGGCCAGGAAGGTGTTCTCGGCGACATAGGAGGACTCCACCGCGATGTCCATCGCCGAGTTGCCCATGCCGAGCACGACGACGTTCTTGCCCTCGAAGATGGAGGGCTCGATGTACTGGTGGGCGTGCATCTGCTGGCCGTTGAAGCTGTCTGCGCCAGGGAAGGCGGGCTCGGGCCAGCGTGCATCCCAGTGGTGGCCGTTGGCGACCAGGACAACGTCGTACTCGCGGACCTCGCCGTCATCGGTCGTGACCGTGTAAATGCCGTCGGCGCCGCGCGACACCGTCTCCACGCGCGTGTTGAAGAGGATGTGGTCGCGGAAGCCGAAGTGGTCGACGTAGGTGTCGAAGTACGCGGCGATCTGCGCGTGATGCGGGTAGTCGGGGTAGTCGGCCGGCATCGGAAAGTCCGAGTAGGCCATGCGGTCGCGCGAGGTGTTGATGTGCAGGTCGCGGTAGGCGGCCGAGGTGCCGTTGCTGTTGTTGAAGACCCAGTTGCCGCCGACGCGGTCTGACGCCTCGATGCAGTCAAACGGCACGCCGTGCTCGTGCAGGGCCTTGGCGACCGCGATGCCGGAGGAGCCGGCGCCGATGAGGCAGACGGAGGGAAGCGTTGCCGTGGACATGCGCGGCAGGTTCCCAGAAGATGACGGGGGCGTCAAGTTTTGCTTGACGCCCTGTCAGGTAGGCACCCGCGTGGGTTACCCCTCTTCGGCTGTGACGCCACCGTCCGCGTGCTTCGGTGGGCCCTCGGGCCCCTCGTCGGCATCGTGGACGTTGCCGGCCAGCACGGGCTCGCGCTCGGCGGCGCTGAGCTCGTGCAGGAAGCGATCGGCCATGCGCGCCGCCTGGCGGCCCTCGTTGATCGCCCAGACGATCAGCGACTGGCCGCGGCGCGCGTCGCCGGCGGCGAAGACGCCGTGCACCGACGTCGCGTAGGTGGAGGCCTTGATGTTGCCGCGCTGGTCGAGGTCGACGCCGAGCTGCTCGACGATGCCCTCGTGCTCAGGATGCAGGAAGCCCATCGCCAGCAGGACGAGGTCGGCCTGCATCTCGCCGTCGGTGCCCTCAACAGGCGCGAACGGCGGAGCCGCGCCGGCGTGGGCGTAGTGCAGCGCGCCGACGCGGCCGTCCTCGCCGTCGAAGCGGGTCGTGACGATCGAGAAGTCCTGCTCGCCCTTGCCGATCGCAGTCGCCTCTTCCATGGCGTAGGACAACCGGAACTTCTGCGGCCACAGCGGCCACGGGGTGCGGTCGTCGGGGCGTGACTGCGGAGGCTCGGGCAGGAGCTCGAGCTGGGTGACGCTCAAAGCGCCCTCGCGGATCGAGTGCCCGACGCAGTCGGCACCCGTGTCCCCGCCACCAATGACGATGACATGTTTGCCGGCAGCGGTGATCTCGACCGGTGCGGGCGGAGCCGTCGAGGGCTCCGGTCCCAGCTCCTGGGCGATCGCCCGGTTGCGCACGTAGAGGTAGTCCATCGCCGGATGGATGCCCTCCAGCTCGCGGCCGGGGACCGGCAGGTCGCGCGGGACGCGCGAGCCGATCGTCAGGACGACCGCGTCGAACTCCGCGCGCAGCTGGTCGGCGGTGATGTCAACACCAACATCAACCCCACAGCGGACGTCGACGCCCTCGGCGCGCAGCTGATCCAGCCGGCGCTCAACGACCCACTTCTCGATCTTGAAGTCCGGCACCCCGAAGCGCACTAGGCCACCGCCCGCCTCGTCACGCTCGAAGAGCACGACCGTGTGGCCGGCGCGGCGCAGCTGCTGCGCGGCGGCCATGCCGGCCGGGCCGGCACCGACGACCGCGACGCTGCGGCCGGTCTCGATGGCGGGCGGCTGCGGGACGACCCAACCCTCGTCGAAGGCGCGGTTGATGATGGCGTTCTCGATCTGCTTGATCGTGACCGCGTCGCCCTCGCGGATCTCGAGCACACACGAGGCCTCGCACGGGGCGGGACAGAGACGGCCCGTGAACTCCGGGAAGTTGTTGGTGGCGTGCAGCTGCTTGATCGCGTCGGGCCAGCGCTCGCGGTAGACGAGGTCGTTCCAGTCCGGGATCAGGTTGCCCAGCGGGCACCCGTTGTGGCAGAACGGCACGCCGCAGTCCATGCAGCGCGCGCCCTGAGCGGCCAGCTCCACGTCGGGGCGCTGCACCAGGAACTCCTGGAAGTCGCCCACGCGCTCTTGCGCGTCTCGGTAGGAGACGTTGGAGCGGTCGATCTTGAGGAAGCCTCCGAGTTCACCCATAACTAGGCAGCCACCTCTTCGGTTGTCGTCGTCTGCGCGGCAGCAGCCTGCTCGGCCAGCACGCGCTTGTAGTCGGCCGGGAAGACCTTGACGAAGCGCCCGCGGGCGCCGTCCCAGTCGTCCAGCAGCCCAGCCGCGACGGTCGAGCCCGTGCGGTCGAAGTGCTCCTGCACCAGCCCGCGCACGTCGGCGGCGTCGTCGTCTGACAGCTCCTCGAGCTGGTCGAGCATCGTCGGATTCACGCGCGAGCGGAAGCCGCCGTCGACATCGAGGACGTAGGCGAAGCCGCCGCTCATGCCGGCCGCGAAGTTGCGGCCGGTGGCGCCGAGGACAACCACGCGGCCACCGGTCATGTACTCGCAGCCGTGGTCACCAACCCCTTCGACAACCGCGCTGGCGCCCGAGTTGCGGACCGCGAAGCGCTCGCCCGCCAGGCCGCGCAGGAACGCCTTGCCCGACGTCGCGCCGTAGAGCACCGTGTTGCCGACGATGACGTTGTCCTGGGCGTCGAAGGTGACGCCCTCGGGCGGCGTGACGACGACGGTGCCGCCCGACAGGCCCTTGCCCGTGTAGTCGTTGGCGTCGCCGTGCAGCGTGAAGGTCACACCCGGCGCGAGCCAGCCGCCGAACGACTGCCCGGCCGAGCCGGTGAAGGTCACGTCGATCGCGCCGGCCGGCAGGCCGTCGCGGCCGTGGATCTCGGCGATCCGCGAGGAGAGCATGCCCCCGACGCAGCGGTTGACGTTGCGCACCGTCACGTCGATGTCGACGTGCGCCTCGCCACCCTCGACGACCGGGCGCGCGCGCTCCAGCAGTACGTGGTCCAGCGCGTCGTCGAGCACCGGCGGCGGCGCTTGGGTGCGGTAGCGCGGCTTGGTCTCGTCGACGTCGCGCGGGAACGTGAGCAGGTGCGTGAGGTCGATCCCCCGCGCCTTCCAGTGATCGATCGCCGCGTCGGCCTCCAAGAGGTCGACGCGGCCGATCAAGTCCTCCATCTTGGCGATGCCGAGCGAGGCCATGATGGCGCGCAGCTCCTCGGCCACGAAGAAGAAGAAGTTGACGACGTGCTCGGGGGTGCCCTGGAAGCGCTTGCGCAGCTCCGGATCCTGCGTGGCGATGCCGACCGGGCAGGTGTTGAGGTGACAGGCGCGCATCATGATGCAGCCCGTCGCGATCAACGGCGCGGTCGAGAAGCCCATCTCGTCGGCGCCGAGCATCGCGGCGATGGCGACATCGCGGCCGGTCTTGAGCTGGCCGTCGGTCTGGACGACGATGCGCGAGCGCAGGTCGTTCTTGAGCAGCGTCTGCTGGGTCTCGGCCAGGCCGATCTCCCACGGCGCGCCGGCGGCGACGATCGAGCTCAGCGGCGAGGCGCCCGTGCCGCCGTCGTGGCCGGCGATGACCACGTGATCGGCATTCGCCTTGGCAACGCCCGCGGCGACCGTGCCGACGCCGACCTCGCTCACCAGCTTGACCGAGACCTGCGCCTTGGGGTTGGCACAGCGCAGGTCGTAGATGAGCTGCTTGAGGTCCTCGATCGAGTAGATGTCGTGGTGGGGCGGCGGCGAGATCAGGCCGACGCCCGGCGTCGTGTGGCGGACCGAGCCGATGTACTGGTCGACCTTGTGACCGGGCAGCTGGCCGCCCTCGCCGGGCTTGGCGCCCTGGGCCATCTTGATCTGCAGCTGGTCGGCGTTGACCAGGTAGTGGATCGTTACCCCGAAGCGACCGGAGGCCACCTGCTTGATCGCCGAGCGGCGCAGGTCGCCGTTCTCGTCGCGCTGGAAGCGGCGCGGGTCTTCGCCGCCCTCGCCCGTGTTGGAGCGCCCGCCGAGGCGGTTCATGGCGATCGCGAGGTTCTCGTGGGCCTCGGTGGAGATCGAGCCCAGCGACATCGCGCCGGTGGCGAAACGCTTGACGATCTCCTTGGCCGGCTCGACGTCGTCGAGCGGGATCGGCGTAGCGCCGTCGCGGAACTTCAACAGCCCGCGCAGCGTCGCCTTGCGCGTGGCGCTCTCATTGACCATCCGCGCGTACTCGTCGTACTTGTCTTGTGCCGAGCCGTTCGTGTCCCGGACCGCGTGCTGCAGCGCCGCGATCGTCTCCGGGTTCCACATGTGGTGCTCGCCGTCGCGACGCCAGGCGTAGACGCCACCGACTGGCAGAAGCTCCTCGGCGGTCGGCAATCCGTAGCCGCGCTCGTGGCGGTCCAACGCCTCCTGGGCCAGGACCTCGAGGCCGACGCCGCCGATGCGCGACGCGGTCCCGCAGAAGTGGCGGTCGATCAGCGGCTTCTCCAGGCCGACGGCCTCGAAGATCTGCGCGCCGCAGTAGGACTGGATCGTCGAGATCCCCATCTTGGAGATGGTCTTGAGCAGGCCCTTGCCGATCGCCTTGACCACCAGCCGCTCCGCCTCGTCGGCCGATGCGACGCCGGCGATGCGGCCTTCGGCGACCATCGCGTCGATCGTCTCGAACGCGACGTACGGGTTGACGGCACTGGCGCCGTAGCCGATCAGCGTCGCGAAGTGGTGCACCTCACGCGGCTCGCCGGACTCCAGGACGAGGCCGGTCTGCAGGCGCGTGCCCTCACGCACCAGGTGGTGGTGCACGGCAGCGACGGCCAGCAGCGACGGGATCGGCGCGCGGCACTTGCCGATGCCGCGGTCGCTGAGGATCAGGATGTTGACGCCAGTGGCGACGGCGTCATGGGCCTCATCGCAGATCTCGGCCAAGCGGGCGTGCAGACCCTCCGGTCCATCTTGCACCGACCAGGTGATGTCGATCGTGTGCGACTTGAACCACGGGTGCTCCAGCGTGCGTAACGTCTCGAGCTCGCCGTTGCGCAGGATCGGCTGGTCCATGACCAGCTGGCGCGCGTGCTCGGGAGCCGCCTCGAGGAGGTTGCCCTCGGCGCCGACGCCGGTGCCCAACGACATGACGATCGACTCGCGGATCGGGTCGATCGGCGGGTTGGTCACCTGCGCGAAGAGCTGCTTGAAGTAGGAGAACAGCGCCGGGCGCTGATCCGACAGGACCGCCAGCGCGTTGTCGTTGCCCATCGAGCCCAGCGGCTCTTCGCCGTTCTTGGCCATCGGCGCCATCAGGACGCGGAGGTCCTCCTGGCTGTAGCCGAAAGCCAGCTGCAGGTCACGCAGCGGCTGGGCTAGCGTCAGGCCCTCCTTGGGCGCGAGGTCGTCGAAGCGCACGACGTTCTCCTCAAACCAGCGGCCGTAAGGCTGCCCCGTGGCGACCTGCTCCTTGACCTCGGCGTCATCGACGATGCGACCCGCCTCGAGGTCGACCAGGAACAGCTTGCCCGGCGCGAGACGACCAAGGCGAACGACGTCGCCGGGCGCGACCGGCAGCATCCCGGTCTCGGAGCCGAGCATGACGTAGCCATCGGTGGTCTCGACCCAGCGGCCGGGGCGCAGGCCATTGCGGTCCAGCGTCGCGCCGACGACGGTGCCGTCGGTGAAACAGACCGACGCCGGCCCGTCCCACGGCTCCATCAGACAGGAGTGGAAGGCGTAGAAGCCCTTGAGATGATCCGGGAGGTCGTCGCGATCGGCGTAGGCCTCGGGGATCATCATCATTGCGGCGTGCGGCAGCGAGCGACCGGCGAGCATCAGGAGCTCGAGGACGTTGTCGAACGTCGCGGAGTCCGAGCCGCCGGGCCTGACGATCGGCATCACCTTCTGGAGGTCGAGGCCGAACAGCTCTGAGGCCAGCTGCGACTCGCGCGCACGCATCCAGTTGGCGTTGCCCATCAGCGTGTTGATCTCGCCGTTGTGGGCGATGACGCGGAACGGGTGCGCAAGGTCCCAGCTCGGGAACGTGTTGGTCGAGAAGCGGCTGTGCACCAGCGCCAAGGCCGAGCCGAAACGCTCGTCCTTGAGGTCCGGATAGAAGTTGCGCAGCTGGTGGGAGATCAACATCCCCTTGTACACGCACGTGCGCGAGGAGAAGCTGGGGGCGTAGAAGTCGGGGCCGGCGGCCAGCTCGACGATCCGCCGGATGACGTAGAGCTTGCGCTCGAAGCGGTCCTGGTCGTCGGTGAAGCCGGCACCAGCGCCGATGAACAGCTGCTTGACGTGCGGACGCGAGGCGTTGGCCGTGTCGCCGACGTGGTCGAGGTCGACCGGAACGTCGCGCCAGCCCAGCAGCTGCTGGCCCTCGATCCGGACGTTGAGCTCGATCAGCTCCTCGAGCTTGCGCCGCTGTTGCGGGTCGCGCGGCAAGAAGCAGACGGCGACGCCGTAGGCACCACGTGGCGGCAACGCGAAGTCGACGACCGCGCGGAAAAACGCATCCGGGATCTGGACCAAGATGCCCGCGCCGTCGCCGGTGCGGATGTCGGCGCCCTCCGCGCCACGGTGCTCCAGGTTGTCCAGCGCCGTGAGCGCGCGATCGATGACGCCGTGGTCGGGCTGGTTGTCCAGCCGCGCGACCATGGCGACGCCACACGCGTCGTGCTCGTAGCGGGGGTCGTACAGGCCGTCGGCCTGAGGGGTGCGAGAAATCGTCATGAGGTGTCCCGTGGCGGCCCGGGGGCACGGAGAGAAGGAGCCCGGCAGAGTAGCAAGAGCACCCCGAATTGGACAGTCGTACGCGATCGCATACAGCCGCCGAGAGCCCTCCAAGACACGGGCACGGAGCAGGCAGATCGTCTGCGCGCAAACCAGATTTCGGTATCTCCGAGCGCCCGCGTTTGCCGTGATCCAGTGGGGGCATATTGAGCGTCGCGGGATTGATGCTCCCGCCCAGATCGCGTCAAGGCGAGCGCCGGACCCTGCCCCGGCGCGATGCGATGACCTCCCCATATACGTCGGGCCGCCTTTGGGCGGCCCGATGTGTTTTAAGGAGCGTTCGACGCCAGGATTCCGGGGCGCCGACCGATATGCTCGTGGCGCTTCGCGCCCGTCCGCGGTGAGTCGCGAATAGGACGACGACCGGGTGGGCATATCCAGCCGATGACACACCCGGGGCTGGGACGCCCCGGCACGACCGCCACCAGGAGCCTTCTGACGCCCGACTTCGAGCTGATTCTGCCGGCCCGCGCCGAGAACGTGGCCGTTGTTCGGCATGCCTTCGGCGGGCTTGGCGACGCCCTTGACGTGCCCGACCACGCGCTGGCCGACGTCAAGCTGGCGGTCACCGAGGCGTGCACCAACGTCGTTGTCCACGCCTACCCTGACGGCGACGGGCCCATGAACGTGCGCGCCGGGCTCGCCGACGGGGCGCTGACGGTCATCGTCAGCGACGAAGGCCGCGGCATCCTGCCGCGCCCCGACAGCCCCGGGCTCGGCCTCGGCCTGCCGCTCATCGCCACGCTCGCGTCTTCGCTGGAGCTGGGCACCAACGACCAAGACCAGACCGAGGTCCGCATGGTCTTCGAGCTCGACGGCGTCCGGGAAGCATCGGCATGAGCCCCGAGATGTCGACCATCAACGAGGCGACGCTGACCGTCAGCCGGCCCGAGCTCCTCGGCCCGGTCCTCGGCCGCGTCGTTGGGATGCTCGCAGCGCGGGCGCAGTGCCCCATCGACCGCCTCGACGACGCGCTGCTGCTGACCGACGCAGTCGCCGCCCATGCGCCCAGCCACACGGCCGATGGCCACGTCACCGTCCATGTCCATACCGAGCCCGCGGGGTTGTCGTTGCGCATTGGCCCGCTGCCCGCCGAGGGCGCCGACGCGCTCGTGGCCGCCGCGTCGCTGCCCGGGATCGGCAACGTCTTCGAGCATGTGGCCTCAAACGTCTCGGCAGAGGGCTCAGAGCTCCTGCTGCGGCTCGCGTTTCGCGACTGACACAGCTCGCGCAGACAGATTCGTCACACTGAGGGAACACGATGCCACCGGATTTCGCACTGACCCAGGACACCGTCGACTCCTCGACGCAGGTCGTCGCCGTGCGCGGCGAGATCGACCTGTTCACGGCCCCCGAACTGAAGACCGCGCTCGGCGAGGCGATCGAGGGCGGCAAGTCGCGGATCGTCGTGGACCTCGGCGAGACGACCTTCCTGGACTCGACGGCGCTCGGCGTCCTGATCGGCACGGTCAAGCGCCTGCGTTCGCGCGACGGCCGCCTGACGATCGTCAACGTCGATCAGAACATTGCCAAGACCTTCGAGATCACGGGCCTGGATCAGATCTTCACGATCCGTGGGTCGCGCGATGAGGCCGTGGCTGCGTTAGACGAAGAGGAAGCGCAGGCCTAGGCGGCTTTTGCCAGCTCGGCGGCGATCTCCTCGCCCCCGGGCGGCGCCATCGCCGGTGAGTCCTCGCCGGTCAGCAGCTCCAGGACCGCTTCTTCGACCGCGCCCTGGATCGCCGTGCCGTCGCCGGCCTCGGCGAGGCCGGGCAGTGTGCCGGCGATCGTGACACCGTCGAGATAGCGGTCGAAGGTGCGCGGATCAATGTACGACGCGCGCGCGACCGCCGGCGTGTTGCCGAGGTGGTGGGCGACTTCCTTGACGACACGCACCATCGCGCGCTTGCGTGCGGTCTTGGTGTCGGAGACCGGTGAGACAGCGAGACCGACGGCGGCGAGCACGGTGGCACCCCAGGTGCGGAAGTCCTTGGCCGAGACGTCCTCGCCCGTCGCGTCCTTGAGCCACGTGTTGATGTCGGAGGACTTCACGTCGACCCAGCGGCGGCCGCGTTTGTAGGCCAGAAGCTCGTCGGTGCCGGCGCGGCGACGCTTGAGCCGGCAGAGGTCCTCGCCGAGGTCGGGATCCACGACCGCTTGGACACGGCGCTTGCCGTGCTTGGCGGGATAGTCGAAGAACAACACGCCGTCGCGGACCTCGACGTGGCGCTGCTTCATCGTCGCCAAGCCATAGGTCTCGTTGGTGACCGCGTAATCCTCGGTACCGATCCGGAAGAAGCCGCGGTCCAACAGGCGCACGGCAAGGGCCAGGACATGGTCGGCCGAGAAGTCTCCGCGGGCCAGATCATCTTCGACGCGGGCGCGCAGCTTCGGCAGCGTGCGAGCAAAGACGACCATGTCCTCAAACTTGGCCTGGTCGCGGCGCGCGCGCCAGCGCGGGTGGTAGAGGTACTGCTTGCGCCCGCGCTGGTCGATGCCGGTGGCCTGGATGTGGCCGCCGGGGTATGGGCAGATCCACACGTCCTGCCAGGCGGGCGGGATCACGAGCTCGTTGACGCGCGTCAGGATCTCGGGATCCTCGATGCGCTCGCCGTCGGGGTCGAGGATCGAGAAGCCGCGTCCGCGCTTGACTCGGCGCAGGCCGGGGCCGCTGCAGTCGACCTTTCTCAAGCGGGGTTGGCGCTGTTGCGGCACCCCGGCGACGTACCCGGCGATCGCGGCCACCAGCCGCGATCGGGCGCGACGCTACTTCGCCGCGCTCTTGGCCTTGGACTTCGAGGAGCTGGCGCGCTTGCGCTTCGGCTTCGCTTCTGCGTCGCCGTCCTCGTCGCCCGTCCGTTCGCGCACTGCGTCGAGGCTTGCCTTCAGCGCGCTCATGAGGTCCGGAACCGGCGCGGACTCCTCCTCGGCAGCCTGGATGACGATCTCCTCGCCGGCGGCCTTCTTCTCGATCATCTCGAGGACGGCCTCGCGATAGGTGTCCTTGTACTTGGTCGGCTCGAACTCGCCGGCCAACGACTCGATCAACTGCTTGGCGATGTCGATCTCGCGCTTGTTGGTCTTGACGTCCTCGGCGGCGGGAATGTCGTCGAGGCGAGCGGGATCGACGACCTCGTCGGCAAAGAGCATCGTGGCCATCTCAAGCACGTCATGGTCGGCCAGCGGCCGGATCGCGACGAGGCTCTCCTTCTGGCGGATGACGACCTTGGCGATCGCGACGCGGTTGGTGTCGCGCATCGCCTCTAGCAGCAGCCGGTAGGGCTTCGCGCCGCCGGGACCGGGCGCCAGGTAGTACGGGTGGTCGTAGAAGATCGGGTCGATCTCCTCCAGGTCGACGAAGTCCTCGATGTCGATCGTCTTCGTTTTGGCCGGCTGGACGGAGTCGAGCTCGGCGGGGTCGATCACCACGTAGCGGTCCGACGAGATCTCATAGCCCTTGACCAGATCTTCGTAGGCAACCTCCTCCCCTGTGGAGGCGTCGACGCGCTTCTGCGCGATCCGCGAGCCCGTCTTGGCGTTGAGCTGGTTGAAGCGGACCGTCTTGCGGTTGACCGCGCTGTACAGCTTGACGGGCACGGTGACGAGCCCGAAGCTGATGGCGCCGGTCCAAATCGAACGGGGCATGAACTAGCAAGTGTGCCCGACGGGACGCGCTTTGCACACGCCCCGCAGGCATTCTTGCGCGGAGAAGCCCTGCCGTTAGGCCTTGGAAGCGCTCTTCTCGAAGCGCTCGGCGGGCTTATTGCCCTCGTGCAAGCCTTCGGCGAACTCCTCGACCATCTTGGCGTTGAAGGCCTTCAGGTCGTCGGGCTTGCGGGAGGTGACGAGGGTGGGTGGGTCGGTGTCCACGACGACCTCCTTGTCGACCCACGTCGCGCCGGCGTTGCGCAGATCGGTCTGCAGCGACGGCCAGGACGTCAGCCTGCGACCGCGCACGACGTCGGCCTCAACCAGCGTCCACGGCGCGTGGCAGATCGCCGCGACCGGCTTGCCGGCGTCGAAGAACGCGCGGACGAACGCGACCGCTTCGGGATGCGTGCGCAGGTTGTCGGGGTTGGCGACGCCGCCGGGGAGCATCAACGCGTCGTAGTCCTCGGCGCTCGCCTCGCCGACGGCGCGGTCGACCGGAAAGCTGTCGGCCTTGTCGAGATGGTTGAAGGCCTGCGCTTCACCGGCCTCCGGAGCGAGTAGCTCAACGGTCGCGCCGGCGTCTTGCAGCGCCTGGCGCGGCTCGGTCAGCTCGACTTGCTCGATGCCCTCGTTGGCGACCAGGATCGCCACCTTCTTGCCGTTCAGGGTGTCGGCCATGCCGCGATTGCCTCCTTGTGATTCGGGATCGGGGAGCTACGGGTAGGGCTCACCACATGAGCACCACGCGAAACGCGAGTCAGGGCATCCTGGCCGACGACAAGCGCAGCGAGCGCGAGCAGATCCTCGAGATGCTTGAGAAGGCGTACTGGATGGAGATCGAGACGGTCATGTCCTACATCTCGAACTCGGTGAACCCGGATGGCGTTCGTGCCCAGGAGATCATCGAGTCCTTGAACACCGACATCCAGGAGGAGCTCGGCCACGCGCAGCAGTTCGCCGCGCGCATCAAGGAGCTCTACGGGGTCGTTCCCGGATCAATGGCCTTCACCGCCGAGCAGAGCTACCTCCAGCCACCTGAGCACCAGACCGACGTCGTCCACGTCATCAAGGGCGTCATCGAGGCCGAGACCGGCGCGATCGAGCACTACAACGCAATCATCGAGGCAACCGAAGGCGTCGATCCGGTGACGAATGACATGGTCATCGCGATCTTGCGCGACGAGGAAGGGCACCGGCGGCTGTTCGAGGGGTATCTGCGGGAGTACGAGGCGGAGGGGCTGGCGTAAGAAGGGGTGGGCCTGTTGGCGGCCGGTATGCGTCCCCAAACAGGCCCGCCCGCGGGCCGCTACCCCACGATCGCCACCGCCGCCTCCGGCGATGCGACGCGAAACGAGAAGGACTCCTCCAAGTACAGCGTCACCGCATCCGCATCGTGCGACTCGTAGCCCACGGAGATGTCCTGACCGGAGTCGAACAGGAAGTCGCCGCCGCGCAGTGACAGCACCACGCCGCCATCGACGCCCGGCGCCCAGACAATCGGACCGCCGAGAATCTTGCGGAGGTGGTCGAAGAGGAGGTGTCCGCCGTGCTCGGCGGTCTCGATCACGCGGGTGTACTCCTCGCGGCCGAGCGCCAGCCCGTACGGCCCGCTCACCCCGTTGCGCAGCAGCGTCTCCACCGCGCGGGCCGCATGCGAAGGCCAGCGGTCGATCTCGTCGCCGCACGGGATCGGGTCGTGCGGGGAGACGCGTGCGATGCCGTCGATGGCCGCCTCCGACCAGCCGTGGAAGACCGCGGCGTTCTCGGCGACCACGACCCGCTGGGCGGCCGCGTCGAGGCTGTCGAAGTCGACGTCGTCGGCGCCGCGGTCGCCCGCGGCCAGCTCGGCGCGCGAGACCGTGAAGCGCGCGCGCAGCTCGACCAGCGGCAGGACACGGCGCAGCCGGCCCTCGACGTGGTCGAGCGGGCTGATCTCGCCCTCGGCGACGCGGCCGAGGTTGGTCGCCGAGTGCTCCCAGCCCTTGGGGCCCTCGAAGTCGACCAACCGACGGGCCGCCAGCCCCGGCGTTAGCCGGTCGCGCGCCTCCTCGTCGATCAGCTTCCAGCCAGCCTCGGAGATCGGGGCATGGCTGCGCAGCAGATGGCCGCTCATCGCCCGACCGCCTTCAAGGAGCCGATGCCGAGCGAACCGTCATAGGCACCGCCACCACCGCCGCGTTCGTCTCCCCCGCCCGCATCTCCCGCCGCCGCCTCGGCCGCTTCGCCGTGCTCGACGATGTCACCCTCCTGAAACAGCACGCCTTGGGCGATCTCCCGCCACTTCGGCTTGCGCCGCAGCAGGAACTCGAGGTCCATCGAGAAGTGCTTGTACTCCTCGCCGACCGCGTCCGACATCACGGCGTGCGCCTCCGGGTCCTGCTCGACGGCCAGACGTTGCTCGTACCAGCCGATCGCCTCAGCTTCCTCGGTCAGCGACGCGCAGAGCCGCGCGAACGTGCGGGTCTCCGCCGGGAGTTCTTCCGGCGGCTCGTGGTATTGGTCGAAGCCCATAAGACCGACGCTACTGGGCCGGTGCAGGTGGATCGATCGGATCTTCGCGCGGCGTGTCGGGCTCGGGCACGTCAGGGCCGACCGGGTGGCCCGGCGTGTCGGGCTGGACCGGCGGCTCGGGGTCCGTCGGGACCGGCGACGGCTCGGGCGGCGCAACCGGCGTCGGCGGCTCGACCGGTTGTGGGACTTCCAGAACGGGCGCGGTGAGGTTCATGGCCGCAGGCCTACCCGAGCACGACGATCGTCACCACTCGCGCCGGCCCGACATCCGGCGCCGCCAGGCAAGCCCGAACCACAGCCAGCCGAATAGACCGGCCATTGCCGCCACGGTAATTGCCACCGTCGTGGTGTGAAACAGAAGGTCGGTGAGCAGGAGCAAGACGCCGTTCATGGCCAGCGCCAGCAGGGCCATGCCGACGATTGTCTGCCGCGTGCCCAGCCGGACGAGGTAGGGCTTCTGCCCCTCGCGGAACGTCAGGCGATGAAACGCCGACGGTCCCATCAGGAACGCTGAGGACGCGGCAACGAGCAGCAACGTCACGAAGTAGACGATCCGCTGGAAGTCGTCGATCGTCTCGAAGCGCTGCTGGAACGGGACGGTCAGCAGGAAGCCGAAGAGGACCTGCACGCCGGGCATGACGACGCGCAGCTCGTTGAGGAGCTCGATCAACTCGCGGTCGAGCCGCTCGGCCTGATCCTCGTCGGCGCGCGCGGCGCGGTGAGCGTTCTCGGACGTCATCGTGACGCCCAGGTGCTCTCCGTTTCTGCGCCGTCCTATGCGGCGGCCGGCAGCGCGATGCGCTCGCGCAGCTCCTTGACCGTGCGCTTGATCAGGCGTGAGACGTGCATCTGCGAGATCCCAATGTGCTCGGCGATCTCACGCTGGGTGAGGCCCTCGAAGTAGCGCAGCCGGACGATCTCGCGCTCGCGCGGGGCTAGATCGTGCAGGCCGTCGGCGAGCATCGCACGCGCTTCGGCACGCTCGAAGCCGAGATCGTCGTTGCCGATCGCCTCCAGCGGGCCCGTGCCGTCTTCAAACGGCTGGTCGAGCGAGAGCGTGCGATAGGCCTGCGCGGCGGCCAGCGCCTCCAGCACGCGATCTTCGTCGGCGCCCGTCGCCCGGGCCAACTCGCCGACGGTCGGCGAGCGCGACAAGTCGCAAACGAGCCGCTCGCGGGCGATGCCGATCTTGCCGCTGAGCTCCTGGACCTCGCGCGGCACGCGCATCATCCAGCCGCGGTCGCGGAAATGACGCTTGAGCTCGCCGGCGATCGTCGGGACCGCGTAGGTCGCAAAGCGCACGTCGCGACTGAGGTCGAAGCGGTCGATCGCCTTGATCAGGCCGAGGCAGGCGACCTGCTCGAGATCGTCGAGCGGCTCGCCTTTGTTGGCGTAGCGCCGGGCGAGGCTGCGCGCCAGTGGCAGCATGCGCGCCGCGACCTCGTCACGCGCTGCGTGATCGCCTTCGAAGTGCCATCGGTGCAGCAGGGCGCGCACGTCATCGCCGCTCGCCGTCGTGGGGTGCATGTTGCCTCCAGTGGATGTCCCCTGCCTGCCATCCCCAGTTTTGAGGATGGATCCATCCTCGTCTGTGGACGGCGCCGCGCAAGGTGGACATGCATGGGCAGCCGTCAGATGGGCAACACCGACAGACATGGCCCGGGTGGACAAACATGGGCAGACGGTCAGCGCGACGCGCTTCTCCGAGCTGACGGGCGTTTCGCGCGAGCGGCTGCGCACCTGGGAGCGGCGTCACGGATTCCCGGAGCCCCTGCGGATCGGGACGGGACCGCGTCGCTACCCGATCGCTGACACGGCGCGGGTCGTGGCGATCCGCCACGCGACCGCGGCCGGCGTCCCGCTACCGAAGGCGATCGCCGCCGCCCGTGGCGCCGCCCCACCCGACGCCCCAGCCGAGGCCGCGTTTCGCGCCACCGTGGAAGGTGCGCCCGTGCCCGTCGCGCTGGTCTCGGGCCCGGAACCGCTGCGCCTGATCTGGACCAACGCCGCGCTGCGAGCGATCGAAGGGGCGCCCGCACCCGGCGAGGTCCTCCCGACCATCGCGGCACACCGCACCGGCGAGATCATCCGCGAGCGATTCACCGGCCTGCTGGCGCACGCCGAGGTCGAGCACCCGCCCTGGGGCGGCAGCGTCGCCGGCCCGGGCAGCGCAGCGATCACGGCGCGCTCGATCGTCTACCGTCTCGCGACCGATCCGGGCGAGACGCCGCTGGTCGCGATCGTGGGCGTCGAGACGCGCGGAGAGCACGAAGCGCGCACGGCGCTGGCCACCGCCGAGGCCGAACTCGCGCAGCTCCGCCAGCGCGCCGAGCGCCACGACCGCTGGCTCGACGCACTCGGCGAACTGGCCGCCGAGTTCCAGCACGAGCCGGGACCCGACGTCGTCGCCTCGGGCCTCGACATCCTGATCCGCCAGACCGGCGCGGTCGATGTGGGCCTCGCCTCTTCGGTCAGCGGCCGGCTTGCGCTACACGGCACGCGCCGCGGCGTCGTGCAGGCCACCGCACTGACCGTGGCGGCCTATCCGCAGATCGGTCGTGCGCTGCGCGACGTCGACGGCGCCTGGCTCGACGAGCCGACGGCGCGCTCGCTCGGCGTCCCCGAAGGACTACACGCAGTCGGTGTGCCGGTCGCGGTGGCCGGCGAGGTGCTCGGCATGTTGGTCATGATCTTCGACGAGGTCGAGCCGCTCGACACCGACAACCGCCGGCTGCTGGCCGCGATCTCGGCCTCGGTGGGCTTCGCGCTGCTGCGCGACCGGCTGGTGCGCGAGCTCGCGTCCAACGTCAGCGCTGCTCCGGAGCTGACGCACCCGGAGCGCTTCCGGCGGCGAGCCGCAGCCGCGCGACCGCCTGACGGATAAGTCGCGAGACCTGCATCTGCGAGACGCCGATGAGCTCACCGATCTCGGCTTGCGTCAAGTCCTCCTCAAAGCGCAGCCGCAGCACCTCACGCTCACGGGGTGTGATCGAGCGCATCAGGCGGTCGATCGTCGCGCGGTCCTCGGCCAGGTCGTAGCCGTCCTCATCGCCGCCGATCGTGTCGGCCAGTGTGTCCCCCGGCTCGCTCTCGGTTCCGCGCGGCGTGTCGAGCGAGGTTGCGCGGTAGGCACCGGCTGCCTGCAGCGCCTCCAGCGCGTCCTCCTCGCTGATGCCGAGGTGCAGGCCGAGCTCGGGGACGGTCGGCTGGCGATGCAGGTCACGGGTCAGCTCGTTGACCGCACGCTCGACCTTCAGCGCCATCTCCTGCAGGTCGCGTGGGACGCGCACAGACCATGTGCGATCACGGAAATGACGCTTGATCTCGCCGAGGATCGTCGGGACCGCATAGGAGGAAAACGCCACCGCCCGAGTCGCGTCGAAGCGATCGATCGCCTTGACGAGACCGAGCGAGGCGACCTGCATCAGGTCATCAAGCGGCTCTTCCGGGCGCTGGTAGCGGCGGGCAAGTTGGCGCGCGAGCGGCAGGTAGCGCTCGACCAGCTGCGCGCGCAGCGCAGGATCCCGACCTTCAGCGAGGCGGGTAAAGAGGAGGCGTTCCTCCCGGGCGCGGTTGGCGTCATGCTGCATAGGCGTCGTGCGGGCGATGCACGGCGCCAGGGGCTGGGGCGCGAGAAGGGGCAAGAGCGCGGGGGCGTCGGCGCTCGATCCAGTGCCTAGTATAGGCGCTGTGGACACGCCAGCGGACGGCCTTCGAATCCTTGCCGCCGACGAGGATCAAGAAGCGTTGGAGCGCACATCGGAGATCCTCGAACGGCTGGGCCATGATGTGACGGCTACGGCCGTCGACCTCGCGCAGGTCACCGAGGCGATCGCGCGGGAAGACCCAGAGCTGTCGGTCGTGTTGGTGCACAACGACGACGAGCATGCGCTCGACCTCGTCGAGGAGATCACCGCCTTCGCCGCCGGCCCGATCATCGCGCTGGTGGCCGACGAGGACGCGGAGTTCGTTCGCCGCGCCGCCGAGCGCGGCATCTACGCATCGGTCCGCGACGGCGACCCCGAAGCGCTCCAGAGCGCGATCGAGATCGCGCTGCGCCGACACGCCGACACGCGCCGGCTCAGCGAGCAGGTCGACCGGCTGGAGTCAGCACTGGAGCGCCGCGCGCTGATCGAGCGCGCCAAGGGCATCCTGATGGAACGCCATGGGCTCAGCGACCGACTGGCCTTCGACCGGCTCCGCAGCCACGCACGCTCCAACAATCGGACCGTTGTGGATGTTGCTGCATCGGTGACCGACGGCCACGCGCTGTTGGGCTCCGCCGGCGAGAGCCATACCCTCTGATCGGGCGATTGCGCGAATGGTGATGGCGGTGACTGGGAACTCCTCCGTCATGATCGGAATCCTCATCGCCATCCTCGTTGCAGCGCTCGTCTACTGGCTGTGCCTCGCACTCGGGCTGCCCGCGATTGTCGGCATCGTCGCCGCGATCCTGGTGCTGCTCGGCGGCGTCGGCGCAGGCGGAGGCTTTGGCGCCTTCGGAGGCCGCAATCGCGTCTAGCACCGCGGATGACGTCGCGGCTGAAACGCCGCACGCGTCCTTCGTCGGTGTAGCGAAGCGCGCCTTCTCTCAGTTCCGCCGCCACGAGATGACCGACGTGGCGGCGGCACTGACCTATTACGCGATGTTGTCGCTCTTTCCGGCGATTGTGCTCGCGACCTCGCTGTTCGCCCTGATCGGCGACCAGCAAACCGTCTCCAATGCTGTCGACTACTTCGCGCGCCAAGGCGCTGACGAGGCGACGCAAGAGGCCATACGCAAGGTGATGGACAAGATCGTGTCGGCCTCGGGCGGCGCGGTCTCTTTTGCGTTGGTGCTCTCGACCGTGGTGGCGTTGAACGGGGCCTCGGGCGCATTCGGCGCCGCCGGCCGCGCGCTGAACCGCATCTACGGCGTGGAGGAAGACCGGGGCTTCGTCGGCCGCAAGCTGACCGATGTCGTCATCACGCTGATGATCGTGGTGCTGTTGCTGGTCGTCATGGCGGCGCTCTTTCTCGGTGGTGGCTTCGCCGAGGATCTGCTCGGGTCGATCGGCCTGGGCTCGACCGCGGCAGCGGTCTGGTCGATCGTGCGCTGGCCGCTCGCGCTAGTGGCCATGTTGGTGGCCTACGCGTTGATCTACTCCTACGCGCCGGATGTCGAGCCGCGGCGGCTGCGCTGGGTCACCCCGGGCGCCGCCGGCGGCGTCGCGATCTGGATCGTGGCCTCGATCGGCTTCGGGATCTACATCCGCAACTTCAGCAGCTACGGCGCGGCCTATGGCGCGGCGGGCGCGGTCATCGTGTTGTTGTTGTGGCTGTGGCTGTCGTCCTGCGCGTTTCTGTTCGGCGCGGAGGTCAATGCGGAGCTGGGGCGCGCCGAACGCGCGGCCGTAGGCGGACCGCCCGCGATCACGGCACCGCCGGGCTAGACGACGGGCGTCTGGTCCTCGCGGAGCGTCAGCTCCTCGGGGTGGTGGCAGAGCGCGCGGCGGCCGGGACAGGTGAGGCACAGTGCCCGGTGGGGTTTGGTGGTCGGGATGAACTGGCCGGCGGCGATCCCGGCGACGAGCTCGTCGAGCTCCTCGCGCAGGCGCGCCAGGTCGTTGCGGTCATAGACGACGGTCGCAGGTTCGGCCGGGCGGGCGAGGAAGAGGTGAGCGACTTCGACGTCGGCGGCACCCGCGCCGAGCGCGGCGAGCGCATAGATGCGCCGCTGGGCGCCGTAGTCGGCCTCGACCAGCGCCTCGAGATCGGCGTCAGGCGCGACGACGTCGGACTTGTAGTCGACGACCAGCGCGCCGCCGCCGTCCTCGAAGGCGAGGACGTCGATGACGCCGTTGAGCAGCGGCGCGCTGTCGTCGCCGAGGCCGACGACGAAGCCGTGCTCGCGACGAACGTCGGCGGCGCCGGCGAGGCGCGCGGCGAGCGGGCCGTCGGCAAACGCGGCGACCAGCGCCTGCAGGTCGGTGACATCGGCGTCGGTCAGCTCGGCCTCCATCAGCCGCGCGGCCTCGCGGACGGCGTCCTCGGTGGGTGCGGTAGGCGCGGCGAAGTCGAGATCCTCGAGGAGAACGTGCGCGAGCGAGCCGCGGGTCAGGGCGTCGAGGCCGTCGGGGATCGGGCCCGCGGGCCGCTCGGCGCGGGCGTGCGCGGGGCCGCCGCTCTCGTCGCGCGGCAGCCGCAGGATCCGCTCCAAGTACCAGCGGTAGGCGCAACGGTCGTAGGCCGCGAGCGAGGTGTAGGACAACGTGGCGGGGAGTGGGCGCGGCGGTGTGGCGATGGGCGCACGGGCGGCGGGGACGGCGGTGGGCCCGTCTGCGGACCGCGGGCGTCCGCCAACAGGCCCACCCAAGAGCGGCGAGTCGGGCTCAGCGCCGGTGGGCCCGTCTGCGGACCGCGGGCGTCCGCCAACAGGCCCACCCGCTGGTGGGGGTTGCGCGTAGACGCGGCGCGGTGGTGGCGCTGGCGTGGCGAAGAGGTCGAGGGCGAGCTGTGCGCCGGGGGTCTCGGACGGCGGTTCGGGGACGCCCGGGCCCGCGGCCTCCGCGGCGATTGGCGCCGGCGTGGTGAGGACCTCCGGGGGCGGCTCACGGTGCACGCTGGCCGCGACGCGCTCGCGCGACGAGGCCGGGTCGGGGTCGCCAAGGGTCGGCGTTGCCTCGGATGCCTCGGCGAGCAGCCCTTCGAGGCCCGCGACGAGCCGCGGCGCCAGCCAGCGCAGCGGTGCCACCGCGGGCTGCGGCGCACCGAGCCACTTATCGGGGTCGAAGGTCCCGCTGAGGATCAGGCGCTCCTCGGCGCGCGTCATCGCGACGTGCAGGATGCGGCGCTCCTCTTCCAGATCGGCGGTCTGCTGCTCGGTGCGCAGCGCCTCCCAGTCAAGCGTCTTGGCCGATGCGCCGTCGATCGTGCGCAGCCGCAGGCCGACGCGGCCCTCGCGCACGAGCAAGTCATCGGTGTCGTTGCGGCCGGAGCGGCCGAGGTCAGCGACCACCACGATCGGGAACTCCAGGCCCTTGGCCGCGTGCATGGTCATCAACCGAATCGCGGTCGCGTCGCCGAGCTCGACGGGCGCGTCGGTCTCGCGCGCTTGGGCCTCAAGCTCGGCGGTCGCGAGGTCGATCAGGCCACGCACGTCGCGACCGCGACGACCTTCGAAGCCCGCCGCCAGGCGCTGCAACTTGAGGATGTTGGCCCAGCGACGCCGGCCGCCGGGCAGGCCGAGGACATGGAGGTCGTAGCCGGTGCGGTCCACGACGCGCTCCAGCAACACGTCGAGCCCGCGGCGTGGGGCCTGCTCGCGCTCGCCCGCAAACCACGGGCAGAAGTTGGCCAGCGCGTCGCGATCGGCGTCGGGCAGGAGGTCGCGCAGCGGTGTCTCTTGGTCGATGGCACCTGGACGTTGGGATGCAACGTCTAGGTGCCGGTCGTCGGGCGCTCCCCCACCCGGCGGCGGGAACGTCACCGCCAGCGCGTCCCAGCGCGCACCCGGCCGCGCCGTGCGGGCGAGGATCGCCAGGCCGTCGGCGCTCAGCCCGACCAGCGGCGAAGCCAACAACCCCAACAACGCCAGCTCGTCGCGCGGGTTGGCCAGCGCGCCGAGATACGCGCAGAGGTCGAGCACCTGCTGACGGCCCCAATAGCCGCGACCGCCGGCGGCGAGCGTCGCGAGGCCTTGCTCCTCGATGGCCCGCTCGAAGACGGCCATGTCGGTCGCAGCGCGCAGCAAGACCACGATGTCGGAAGCCGGAACGCCCTCGCCACGCACCAGTTCGGCGATGCGCGCTGCGACCACGCGCGCCTCAGCCCGGCGCTTGGCCGCCGCTTGGGGCAGTGAGGCCAGCAACTCCGGCGGCCATACCTCGACGGCCTCGGCATCGGTCAGCAGCAGCTCGACGAGCGGTGGCGCGGGTGCGGCGGGGTTCTCGCGGGCGGCGACGAACGGCACGTGCGCGGCGCCGTGCAGCGGGCCCATCGCGGCGTCGAGGACGCCGAGGATGTCCGGTCGGCTGCGGAAGTTGGCGGCCAGCTCGGCGGCCGCACCGGTCTGCGCCAGCGCCGCGCGCTGGGCGCGGAAGATGCGCACGTCGGCATGCCGGAAGCTGTAGATCGACTGCAGCTCGTCGCCGACGACGAAGCGGTCGGTGCCCAACAACTTCAACAAGCTCAATTGCGTGGCGTTGGTGTCCTGGAACTCGTCGACCATCACGCGCTCGAAGCGCTCGGCGTAGCTCGCGCGGATCGCCGGCGTGTCGCGCAGCAGGTCGCGCGCCAGCAGCTCGAGGTCGTCGAAGTCCAGCGCGGCGCGCGCTCGCTTGCCCTCGGCGTAGGCGTCGGCGTAGCGCCCCAACACCTCGTCCAGGAGTGCGACGGCGGCGGCCGCCAGCGCGTCGCGCCACGCGCCGGCGAAGGCGTCCAGCGCTTCGAGGTACACCGCGCAGCCATCCCCCTGCAAGGCCTTGGTGTTGCCCGGCTTGAACGCGGCGCCGTCGAGCGCCGACAGCGCGGGCGGTACGCCGTCGACCAAGGACGACAACAGCCCGCGACACCGCGACAGCGCGGCGCGGGCGCCGACGACGCTGCGGCGCTCGTCATCCGGCGCAAGCTCGGCGTCGGCACGCTCCAGCGCGGCCGCCAGCGCCGCACCGTCGGGCTCGGCGACCGACACGGTCGGCAGCCGCGGGCGCGTCTGCCCCGCGCTGCGCAGCTGGTCATGCGCCGTGCCAATCCGCAACTGCAACGCATCCACGCCGTAGGCCGCCACGAGGTCGAGCGCCTCGGGACGGTCGTCGTTGAGGAAGTCGGCGAGCGCGCGCTCGAACGCGGTGCCGCGCAGATCGCGCGTCTCGGCCTCCTCCAGGACGGTGAAGGCAGGATCGAGGCCGGCGCGGACCGCGTGGGCGCGCAGGATCCGCGCGCAGAGACCGTGGAAGGTCGAGATCCACGCCGCGTCGAGGTCGCGGGCGCGATCGCGGCGCCCCAGCTCCACGAAGCGCCCGCGAACGCGCGTGCGCAGCTCGCCCGCGGCCTTGTCGGTGAACGTGATCGCCAGGATGCGGCCGGGCTCGACGTCATCCTCCAAGACCAAGCGCACGAAGCGCTCGCTCAACACGGAGGTCTTGCCCGAGCCGGCGTTGGCCGACAGCAACAGCGGGCCCTCACGGCGGGCAATGGCCTCGGCTTGCTCGGCGGTGAACGGCAGCCCGCCGCGCCCGACCATCTGACCGTTGTCATACAACATGCCGGTCATGCGTTCACACAGCGGCAGATCGTGGGGTGCGCGCAGCCACCCGTGTAGGCGCAGCGCTCGGGGGCGGGCTCCAGCGCGCCGGCGCGGATCTCGGCGACGGCGGTGCGCGCCGCGTCGGCACAGGCGGTCAGCAGCTCCTCCAGGCGCTCGTCGTCCACGCGATCGGTGCCGAAGGCCTGCAGCCCCTGGTCGGCATCCTTGAGCACGGCGCCGCGCGGGCGCGCCTCGGTTCCGCCGAGCGGCTGGTAGAGACCACCGACCGGCTCAAGGCCTAGGACATGACGCACGGTCAGCAGGTAGAGGGCGATCTGGAGCTTGCCCTCCTCCAGCCACTTGGCCTGCGCGGTCGCGGTCTTGCCCTTGTAGTCATAGACGATCGCCTCGCGGCCGCTCGCGTCCACGTCGATGCGGTCAATCCGGCCGGCCAGACGCAGTGCGCCACCATCGAGCTCCAGCGGCGGAAACGGATCCTCGGCCTGGCCGAACTTGACCTCGAAATGCGCGGGCGCAAAGGCGCTGCCGGCGTGCGCGGCGAACTCGATGTAGCGGACGAGGTCGACCTCGAGACGGCGCAGGGCGCTGCGCAACCGCTCCGGGTTCGGGGAGATCTTGAAGTCATCGCGGTGCTCGTCGAGCGCGGCGCGCACGAGCGCGCGTGCCTCGGGCAGCCGCGCCGGGGAAAGTCCACCATCTTGGGCGAGCGAGGAGAGCGCGTGCTCCAGGACGCGATGGGCCAGCTCGCCGCGGATCATCGGCTCGGGGTCGGGCACGAGCGCCTCGGGACGCAGGTGACGCTCGACGAACCACTTCACCGGACACGACGCCCAGACCTCCAGCTGCGAGGCCGACCACGTGTGGCGCTCGCGCAGCGGGCCCAGCGCGGCGGGCGCGCGGAGATGGCCGATGTGCGCCGGCTGGGCCGGTGGCGCGGCAGCAGCGCTGAAGCGCGCGGCCTCGCGCTCGGTCGGCGCGACGGCCGCACGCCAGCCGGCGGCGCCGAGCTCGCGCCGGCGCGGGTGCTCGGCCCAACCTTCGGTTAGCAGGTCGGCGACGTCGTCGACCAGCAGCGACCGCACCGAGGGCGCGCCGTCGTCGAGCGCCGCGTGCCAGCTCAGCGCCAGCAGCTCGGTCGGCCGCGAGACGGCGGCGTAGAAGAACAGGCGCTCAACATGGAGGGCATCCTCGTGCAGCCGTAGCCGCAGGCCTGAGGCGGCGTTGATCGCGCGGCGCTCGTCGTCGCCGAGAAATGGCTCGGGCTTGGTCGGCGCGGGAAAGACACCCTCTTGCAAGCCGAGGCAGAAGAGCGCGCGCACACGGCGGGCGCGTAGCGATTGCGGCTTGGTGACCGTGACGCGCCCGGCGCCCGACTGCGAGCCGACGTAGACCTCCAGGCCGTCGAGCGTCGCGACCAGCGCGGCGGGGTCGGGCTGCAGCTCGGTCGGCAGCTGGGCCAGCTCGCGTAGCGCGCGGCGGACCTGGGCGGCGACGCGCGCGTCGAGCTCGCCTTCAGCGTCAAAGACCGGCGCGGTCCGCCGCCAGGGCGCGGCCAGCAGCGTGGCGGCCTCGGCATCGATGCGCTCGGCCAGCGCCTTGACGCCACCGCGCTCATAGGCCTGCGCCAGGTGATCGAGTGCCTCCAGCGACCAGCGCTCCTGCTCCCAGAGCGCGCGGGCCTGCGTGGCGGTGCGCGCACCCTCGCGGCGGGCACGGGACTCCAGCCGGTCGGCGAACGCGGGGGTCCGCAGCACGCCGGGGGTGCGCAGCCAGGTCAGCAGTTCGTCGGCGCTGGCGTCTAGGAGCGCGCAGCGGACCATCGCGACGAGCCCGCGGCCGAGCGCGGTGTGGCCGACCTTGATCGTGCGACGGACCGCGGCCGGGATGTCGTAGGTGCGAAAGACGAGGTCGATCAGCGGGGCGACGGCGTCGAGGCCGCGATGGACGACCGCGATCTCCTCGGGCGCCATCCCCTCCTCGCGGATCAGGCGTGCGACCTCGGCGGCGACCAGCTCGACCTCGGCCCGCTCCCCCCCACCTTCGAGCGCGACGACGGCGCCGCCCGGATCGACCCGCGGTGCCTCGGGCTCGTAGAGCGCGCGCTCGACGTGGTGCAGCGCGGCGCGCGCCGCAGGCGCGTAGTAGTCAGAGACCGCAGGCTGGGCCTCCTCGGTCGCGCCAAGCGCGAGCAGCTCCTGATGCAGCGTCGCGCGGGCGGCGAAGGCCGTCCGGCCGGCCTCGAAGGTCAGCGACAACATGACCTCGGTGCCGACGGCGTTGGCCAGCGTGTCGACGACGTCGCGCTGCAGCGGCGAGAGGTCATCGAACCCGTACAAGAAGACCGGCGTCGCGCCCCAGCGGCGTGGGTCCTCGCGCAGGGCGTCGAGCGCGGCGGTGACGTGCTGCGGTCGGTCGCGGCGGGCCGTGCGCTCCTGGACACGACGGTAGGCGAGCACGAGCGCGCCGAGCTCCTCAGCGAAGCCAGCGCGTGATGGCTCACCGGCCGCCCAGTCGCGCAGCGCGCGCACGAACCGCGGCGGCTCGATGCGCGCCTCCCCCAGCTCCTGGACGAAGGCGACCAGCGCGGGCACAAAGCCAGGGGTCTGCGCCGCGCCAGCTAGACGCTCCAGGGGCGTCGCGGCGATCGCCGCGGCGGCGACCCGCTCGCGCTGCAGTTCGGTCAGCGTGCGGCCGGCAACGGCGCCTCGGAAGGCCAGCTCACGCAGCAGGCCATCGAAGCGCTCGACCCGAACGCCAAGCACCGCACCGTCTTGAGCCAGCTCACGGCGATAGATCTCGACATCGGCCATCGTCGGCACGACGAGCAACGGCGAGGCGGCCGCGCGGGCACGCGCGGCCTCCAGGATGGTGCGGGCCTTCGCCGCGTTCGCGGGACCGGTGACGAGCTGCAGGGGCATGGCGGGTCCGACAGGGTGGCACTGGCGCCCGACGGGATGGTTGGCGCTCGCCCAGCCTCGCAGGCCGGCCGTGTGACGCGAGGGCGTGTGGCCGCTCTTTCGGCGTTTGGGGCACGCCCCGGGGAGGTAAGGCGACTAGGAGACGGCCCCATGTCTGAGGACCGTTTGCAGAACGCACGCTCTCATCCCCGGCGTGCGGCGCGAGCCGGCCATGATGGCCGGCTCGCGACATTCGCGGAACGGTGGTTCGGATGCGCGTGGCCGCGAGGGGCGACCGCGCGGGAGTCCTGCGAGCTAGTCGTCGCTGCCGTGGCCACCGCTGCCGTGGTCGTCGCCGGCGTCATGGTTGGGGCCGTCGTCATTGCCGCCACGGTCGTCGCCGCCGTTGTCGTCGCCGGGCGTGTTCGGCTCGACCTTGCGGGCACTCCAGCGGCCGTCGACCTTCTTGGCCTTGACCTCAATGGCCCGGCCCTTGGCCAAGCCCGAGAAGCCTCCGGAGATGCGCTGGAAGACTGTCGCCGAGGTGACGCGGAACGTCAGCGATGTGCCGTTGGCGCGCTTGATGCGGAACGTCTTGGCGGACTTGGACACCGAGCTCACGGTGCCGTGAAAGTTCGTCAGGCCGTCTGAGGATTTGGCGATGGCTGGGCCGGGAGCGGCGGCCAGCGCCGCGGCCGTAACTGCCGCGGCGACCGCTGTTGAGATCGTGCGCTTGATGGTCATGGGCTCAGTCTGCCCTGGCCCCGGTCGCGCTTTCAGTGGGACTTAAGTCGCGCAACCGCCCCGACTACGCAGCGGCGGTTGCCCCACTCGCGGCGGGCGCCTCGCCACCGGCGGCCAACGCGGCTGCGGCCGCCGCCTCCATCTCATCGGCCTGGGCCTCCTTGAAGCCCTCCTTGGCCCACGGCTCGTCGAACTCGACGCGCATCCGGCCCTCCTCGTTTTGCACGAGCGCCAGGCGTGCCCGGAACGAGCGGCCGCTGCGGCCCTTGAAGCCGGTGACCGGCTTCTCGGTCTTGCCGCGCGCGATCAGCTCCTTGGCGACGGCCGGCGGCAGGTTCTTCCCCGCCTTGGACTTCCAGATGACGAAGCCGCAGCCCGGGTCCTCGCGGCCCCAGCAGGAGTAGCCCTTACGGTTCTCGACGATGTCGCGGCCGCAGATCGGGCACGGCCCGAGGTTGGCGCGCGGGATCCGGACGTCCTTGAGCTTGGCGTCGAGGTCGCCGACCGTGAAGCCCGCGAACTTCGCGATGTCGGCCATGAACGCCGAGCGCTGCTGCTCGCCGGCTTCGATCGCGGCCAGGCGCTGCTCCCAGTCGCCGGTCAGCGACGGCGAGGTCAGCGGGTGGTCGCCGAGCAGGCGGATGACGTTCATCCCCTTCTCGGTCGGGACCAGCGAGCGGCCGTCGCGCTCGACGTAGCCGACGTCGATCAGGCGCTCGATGATCGCCGCGCGCGTCGCCGGCGTGCCGATGCCCGACTCCTTCATGACCTCGCGCAGCTCGTCATCGTCGACGAGCTTGCCCGCGGTCTCCATCGCGCCGAGCAGCGATGCGTCGGAGTAGCGCCGCGGCGGCTTGGTCTCCTTGGCCAGGACCTCGATGGCGCGCGTGGCGACCGACTCGCCCTTCTCGAGCTTGGGCAGCGACTGGTCGCGGCCCTCGTCCTCCTCGTCGCGCGCGCTGCCGTCGTCGGCGAGCTCGCCGTAGACGCCGCGCCAGCCGGGGACGACGAGCACCTTGCCGCGCGTGCGGAAGATGTGCTCGGCGACCGTCGTCTCGACGCGCGTGTTCTCGAAGATCGCCTCGGGGTGGAAGGCAGCCAGGAAACGGCGAGCGACCATGTCGTAGATGCGACGATCGTCGTCGTTCATCTTCTCGAGCTTGTGCGAGGAGTTGGTCGGGATGATCGCGTGGTGGTCGCCGACCTTGGCGTCGTCGACGACGCGGCCGAGCGGCAGCAGGTCCAGCCCGGTGACGTACTGGGCGCCCTTGCTGTACTCGGGATGCTCGCCGACGTGCCCGGCGACCTCCTTGAGCTCGGGGACCATGTCCGAGGTCAGATACCGGGAGCTCGTTCGCGGATACGTGAGCGCCTTGTGCTCCTCGTAGCAGCGCTGCGCGGCGCCGAGCGTGCGGCGCGCGCTGAACCCGTAGCGCGTGTTGGCCTCGCGCTGCAGCGACGTGAGGTCATAGAGCAGCGGCGCCTTCTCGGTGCGCTTGGTCTTCTCGAGCTTGGTGATCTCACCCCGCTGGCCGCGGGCCGCGCCGGCGACCGCCTCGGCTTCCTGCGCCGTCGCGATGCGCGGCTGGGCGCCGGCGTGGAAGCGGCCCTCGTAGGCACGGTTGCCCTCGGCGTCGAACTGCGCGTCGACGAGCCAGTAGGGCTCGGGCACGAAGGCGCGGATCTCCTCCTCGCGGCGCGTCAGGATCGCCAGCGTCGGCGTCTGAACGCGGCCCAGCGAGACGGCGCCGTCAAACGACGAGCGCAGGCGGATCGTCGCCGCGCGCGTGGCGTTCATCCCGACGATCCAGTCGGCCTCTGACCGCGAGCGGGCGGCGTCCTGGAGCTTGGAGAGCTCCGCGCCGTCGCGCAGGTTCTTGAAGCCCTCGCGCATCGCGTCGTTGGTCATCGAGTTCAGCCACAGCCGCTGGACGGGCTTCTTGGCGCCGGCCTTCTCGAACAGATAGGCGAAGATCAGCTCGCCCTCGCGGCCGGCATCGCACGCGTTGATGACCAGGTCGACGTCGTCGCGACGCAGCAGCGTCTTGACCACCGACATCTGCTTCTGGGAGCGCTCGTCGCGGACGACGAGCTTGAACTTGGCCGGCACGATCGGCAGGTCGGCCATGCGCCACTTCTTGAACTTGTCGTCGTACTCGTCGGGCTCGGCGAGCTGCACGAGGTGGCCAACGGCCCAGCTGATGATGTGCTCAGGACCCTCGAGCCAGCGCTCGGTCTTCTCTCCGGCGCCGGACTTCTTCTCGAAGGGCCCGGGCAGGATCCGTGCGAGGTCACGTCCGACGGACGGCTTCTCGGCGATGACGAGGATCTTTCCCATGTGGGGCGGGAGCGTAGCGACCAAACTGCGCGGCCGCCCGTCCTGTTGCAATGTTGGAACGGGTTTCTCAGGCAGCGCACGGGCCGGTCGAGACCGACCGCCCTGCGGGAGCGGCGCCGTCCAGGGCGCGCGCGACGATCGCGTTGGGCACCCCGTAGCCGCCGTGGCGCGTCGTTCCGGTCGATTGCGCGAAGACTGTCGTCAGCACCCGGCCTGCCGTGTCGACCAGCGGACCGCCGGAGTTGCCCGGGCGCACGACCCCGCGAAAGGTCGTCATCTGCCGCGTGACCGGCCCGTTGCCGTAGGCGTCGGTGGAAACAACCGCGCGCGTCTGACCCAAGCGGCCCGCACGGACGCTGTAGGGACCGTTCTGCGGGAAGCCGAGGATCGCGGCCTCCACGCCCACCGGCGGATCGCTGACGAGCGTCAGCGGCCGCGCGGTCAGCCCCGACACGCGCAGCACCGCGATGTCGTTGGTGGCATCGAAGGCCACCGCGGTCGCGTCGAGCCTCGGCCCGACGCCCCGCTCCTGGACCACCGTGTCCTCCTCGCCGGCGACGACATGGGCGTTGGTCACCACGAGCCCATCACCCGCGACCCAGCCCGAGCCCTCGACGCCCAGACCGCAGGCCGTGCCCAGGATCCGCACGACGCTGCCGGCCACCGCGGCCACGTCCGGATCGCGCGCGATCGCCGCGCTGGGCGCCGGCACGTTGGCCTCCGGTCCATCGATGTGCGGGAACGGATCGAAGCGTGCCAGCGCGTTGAGGACCGAGCCCGACGGCGGTAGCACGGCATTGAGACGTTGCAGGATCTCCGAGCGCTGGATATCGCGCCGCAGCTGGCGCACGCCCGGCGTCTGCAGCGCGACGGCGCCGACGATCCAGGCCAGACCGAGGGCGATCGCGGCGCTGAGCAGCGCGCCGAGAAAGCCGTCGAGCGTCCGCACGCCAGGTATCGGGACGCTGCGGCGCAGCACGAACCCGACGCTCTCGAACAACCCGGCGAAGATCGACCCACCGGTGACCGCGCCTATCAACGACACCAGCGGCGCATACGGCGACGAGGAGCCGTCAGATAACAACGCAGGACCCAGACGACTACCCAGAAATGCGCCCCCGACGAAGCCCGCCAGCGCGAACGCGCCCGCGACGAACCCTTGCCGCCACCCGATGGTGGCCATCACGACCGTGAAGGCCACGATCAGCCAATCGATGCGCGTCAACTGAAGGGAGCGTACCTGTGGGGCGCATCAGTACCTTCCAGAACGATGCCGCCGCCGCACCGCCCTTCGCGCTCGCAGACGCGCGTGCGCCGTGCCGTGGCGATTGGGGCCGTGGTGGTCGTGGCATTGGGCGTCGGCATCGTGTGCGCGAGCACCGGGGGGCCGAGCGAGCGCGACGCCGTGCAGCGGTTCGCCCACGCCTGGGATCGTCGCGACTGGGCGGCGATGCGTCGCGAGGTCACCTCCGAGGCGCAGGATCGCTATCGCCCCGCCGCCTTCGCCCAGCACTACGCCGACGCGTCGGCCACCGCGACGGTCTCGGCGCTAAAGACGGGCCGCCCGCGCGAGCAGGGCGACGGCCGCTGGCACCTGCCGATCGTCCTGCGCACCCGCGCGTTCGGGACGATCCGGGGCAACGTCGGCTTCGACGTCGTCAAGGATGGCGACGCTGTGCGCATCGCCTGGACGCCGCAGCTGGTCTTCCCCGGCCTAGGCGCAGGCGAGCGGCTGCAGCGCACGACGCAGATGCCCGCGCGCGCCGACCTGCTGGCCCGCGACGGCACGCCGCTGGCCCAAGGCGTCGATCGCAGCTCGCCGCTGGGCGCCACCGCGCAGGCGATCGTCGGCGCGCTCGGCCCGATCCCCGACGACGCCAAGGCGCGCGACGCGCAGCTCGGCTACCCCGACGACGCACAAGTCGGCATCAGCGGTCTGGAGCGGGCGTTTGACGAACGCCTGGCCGGCACGCCCGGCGGCGAGCTGCGCGCCGGCGTCCGCCTGCTCGCGCAACGCACGCCGCGCAAGGCGCCGGCGGTCCGCACGACGATTGCGCCCAAGGCCCAGGAGGCGGCAGTCACCGCACTGGCCGGGCGCCTCGGCGGCGTCGTCGCGATCCGGCCCAAGACCGGTGAGATCCTCGCCGCCGCCGGGATCGGCTTCAGCGGCCTGCAGCCCCCGGGCTCGACCTTCAAGATCATCACCGCGACCAGCGCGCTGGAGAACGGCGTCGCCAAGCCGACCGACAGCTTCCCCGTCCAGACCTCGGCGACGCTCGAAGGCGTGGAGCTGCAGAACGCCAACCGCGAGTCGTGCGGCGGCACGCTGTCGGTCTCCTTCGCGCTGTCATGCAACTCGGTCTTCGGACCGCTGGGTGCCAAGATCGGCGCGGCCAAGCTCGTGGCGACCGCCGAGCACTTCGGCTTCAACACCCCGACGGGCATCACCGGCGCAGCGACCGCATCGATCCCGCCGGCCAACGAGATCGGCGACGACCTCGCGGTCGGCTCCAGCGCGATCGGCCAGGGCCGCGTGCAGGCGACCGCGTTGCAGATGGCGATCGTCGCCGCGACGATCGGCCTCCGCGGCCGCCGGCCCGACGTCACGCTGGACCCCGAGCGCTGGAAGGTCGCGCCGGCGCACCCGGCCACGAGCGCCAAGGTCGCACGGCAGGTCGAGAAGCTGATGCTCGGCGTCGTGCGCTTCGGCACCGGCACGGTCGCCGCGATCCCCGACGTCAAGGTCGCCGGCAAGACGGGAACGGCCGAGCTGAAGTCAACCCAGACCTGCGAGCCCGAGCCTGATAATCCGGAATCCTGCCTCGATCAGCAGCAGTCGGATACGACCGACACCGATGCCTGGTTCTCGTCCTACGCACCCGCCGGCAACGGCCGTCCGCGGATCGCGGTCGGCGTCTTGCTCGTCGGTGCCGGCGCGGGCGGCGACACCGCCGCGCCTGCTGCCCGCCAAGTACTCCTCGCGGGGCTTAAAGGCTAAACATCAAGGTCGACGGTGGCCTCGTGGCCGCCGTCGGGCGGTGTGATGGTGAGCTCCAGCGGACGGTTGGCGTAAGCCTCGTTGGGGACCTTGAAGAGGACCAAGCCGCCCTGCGTGAGGTTCTCGCGGGCCAGCGAGCCCGGCACGGGAATCTGGTCTCCGGCGCCGACTTCGTCGGGCCGGTAGGCCACGCGGTTGATCCTCGCGTTGATCGCGATCGGCTTGAAGACTTGCCCGGTCGTGTCGTGGATCTCGAACTCCGCGGCGGCCGGATGCGGCTCCTTGGTCGTGTTGAAGACCCGGATGAAGACCGCGAACCACTCCTCGCCGGGGGCCAGCGTCTTGTCGGCGGCCGGCAGGCCCGTGAGGTAGTCCCGATCCTCGAAGTCGGCAGCGTTGAGCTGGCGCGAGATCTGGACCTGGTACTTCAGGTCACCCGTGTTGACGTAGACCCCCTCGGTCTCGCCGGCGGTGGGCTCCTCCCCGCCAGACCCACAGGCGGCGAGGGAGGTCGCGGTGGCGAGCGCGACGGCGGTAATGGCGGCGAGACGACGGAGCTGCATGGCGGGCGCGGACTCTAGCGATTGACGCCGGATTGGAACCGGAAGGCCGAGGCGGGCTTGCGCGCGCCGCCCGCGACGGAGGGGCGCACGCCCCGGTCCAGGCCCTCTTCGAGAATCGAGCGCAGGCGCTTGAGCGCCTTGTTGTTCTTGCGCTTCAGCCAGCCGCGGGAGCCGATCTCCTGGAGACGATCCGAGAGCAGCTTCGGCTTGGTCTCCAGCGTGAAGGTCACGCGCGTCGTGCCGCCGGAGGCTTCGCTGAGCTCGTAGACGCCGCGGGTCAAGTTGCGGTTGAACTTGCCGGTGCGGCCACGCTCGACGATGAGCCGCGGGGCGGCGAGCTCGGTGATCGTCGAGTCGGCCCAGGTGTAGCGCTTGCCGCGCGCCCGGACCTTGTAGCGGGCGCCTGCACCGACGCCATAGCTGTCCTCGCGGGTCAGGCGCCAGTCGACCAGGTAGTGATCGGTGAACTCGGCGTGGTTGGCGATATCTGCCAGATACTCGAAGACCTCTTCGCGAGGCCGCGCGATGACCACTTCGACGCTGATGGGATCCACGCGGACGAAGTCTATCCGCGGGCCCGGGCTTCAGGCCGCGGCCACGGCCCGCGTCTTGCTCGTCCGAGCCGAATCGAGGCTTCAGGCCGCGTGCGGGATGATGCGGCGCACCGTGTGGCCGCGCTCGAAGTGGCGCACGAGTTCGACGGCGTCGGGCTCGGCGCGACGCAGCGGTGTGCACAGCGCGCAGACCGTCGCGGTGCGGCCGAAGCGATACAGGCGCTCGCCGACCAGCGGCGTGCGACCGCAATCGGCACAGCAATGACGTCCGGCGGTCAGCGACCCGACCGACTTGCGCAGCAGGGCGAGCTCGAGATCGGGCTCTGAAAGCGTCTTGAGGGTGCGGGCCATAAGGCTGGGGTTCGTCGCTGGCCCCAACGGTCCTCTGTCAAAGGATTGACGCCTGGGCTTTTTCGGTTGCCGCTCTGGCAGTACAGTCGGTCGTCGAGCGGGTCGCCAGCCGGCAACGAGGGAGTTGGTCGATATGGAGTCCTTAACGTCTGGAACCCTGGCGGGTACGGGGTCCTTCCGTTGTGAGCAGTGCGGGTACGTGGTGACGCTCGCTGCCACCGATGAGCTGCCGGCCTGTCCAGGCTGCAACGGCGCGAGTTTCGTCCGCGCCTCGCTCTTTGCCGGCGGGCGCTTTCAGCGGCGTGTAGGCGAGGCGCCGAGCGCCGCGCAGCGCGCCGAGTTGGTCGTCGCCGCGCGCGCCCTGATCGATACGCCGGGCGAGTACCTCGCCTATGAGGACGCGGGCCGCCTGTGCGTCGCTTCGTTGCAGAAGGAGTGGACTCGGATCGGGCGCAGCCTTGCCGCAGATATCCGCTTCGACGACCCGACCGTCTCGCGCCGCCACGCGTTGATCGTGCGCCAGCCAGACGGCGTGCGCGTGCTCGACGACCGGTCGCTCAACGGCGTCTTTGTCAACGGCGAGCGCGTCGAGTGGCGAGCCCTGACCGACGGCGACGAGATCGTCGTCGGGCGCTACCGCCTGCAGTTCCTGCACGTGGTGGCCGCCGTGGCATCAGCAGACGTCTCCTAGACTCCAGCGCCAATGGCGCTGAAAATTGCCGTACTGAGCCAGAAGGGCGGCACCGGCAAGACGACCGCCGTCCGGCATCTCGCCGACACGTTCCGACGTGCCGGGCTGCGGGTCGCCGCAGTCGACCTCGATCCGCAGGGCAACCTGTCGGACTACTTCGATGTCGCCGCTGACGCCGAGCCCACGATCCGCGATGTGCTGGTCGGCAACGTCAAGGCCAAGGCCGCCTTGCACGTCGCGCCCGACGGCGTCAGCGTCATTCCGTCCAACCTGCTGCTCGCCGAGGCCGAAGTCGCGCTCGCCGGCAAGATGGGTCGCGAGCTGACGCTGCGCCGCGCGCTGAAGCCGATCGACGGCGACTTCGACGTCATCTTCTTGGACTGTCCGCCGAACCTTGGACTGCTGACCGTCAACGCGCTCGTCGCCGCCGACCACGCGCTGCTGAGCGCCGAGGCGCAGTACTTCGCCCTGCAGGGCGTCGAGCAAGCGCTGGAGGTCATCGAGCTGGCGCGTGACGGGCTCAACCCGGACCTTCACTGGCTCGGCGTCGTGCTCACGATCGCCGACCTGCGCACCGTGCACTCGCGCGAAGCGCAGGCGGGGCTCAAGGAGCACTACGGCGACAAGCTGCTGACCACCGCCGTACGCCAGTCGATCGCCTACGCCGAGTCCGCCGAGCGCGCCGTCTCGATCATCGACCACCGTCCCGACCTCGGCGCCGACTACCTCGCGCTGGCCGACGAGCTGCTCGGCCGCTTGGCGCTCGACGATGCCCGCAAGCAGCTCAAGCCGCTCGTCGACGCCTCCAGGAACGGCGCCACGCCTCGATGAGCCATCGCCGTGCCGCGCTGGGCAGCGCCGTGGCGGCGCTCCTGGCGCTGGCCGTCGCGGGCTGCGGCGCCGACGTCGAGCCATCGTCCGACAGCTCGACCACGGCCGCCACCACCCCGACACTCAGTGCCAGGCCGACGCCGGCGCCCGCCCCACGCCCGCCGTCGCGCGCGTCGTCCAAGCTCCGGCCGCCGCTGGCCTTCCACGTGCGCCGGCGCACGATGCTGCGCACGTCCCCCGACGGCCGCATGGTCGCGCGGATCCGGACCAAGACGGAGTTCAAGTCCCCGACGATCCTCGCCGTCGCGGCGCGCAAGCCCGGCTGGGTCCTGGTCCGCACCTCCCTGGCGCGCCACCACGTGGGCTGGCTGCCGCTGAGCGCGGGCTCGCTCTTCAGCCAGCCACGGACGATCGTCATCGACCTCTCGCGCCGAAGCCTCATGGTCTTTCACCGCGGCAAGCTGACCGACCGCTACAAGGTGGCGATCGGGACCAAGGCGACCCCAACCCCGCGCGGGAAGTTCGCGGTGACCGACCGGCTGCGGACCGGCGACCCGAACTCAGACTACGGCTGCTGCATCCTCGCGCTGAACGGTCACCAGTCCAAGATCGCCCAAGGCTGGGGCGGCGGCGACCGCGTCGCCATCCACGCGACGCCGCATACCTGGACGCTTGGCCATGAGGTCAGTCACGGCTGCGTGCGCTCGAGCAACGCGGCGCTGCGTCAGCTGATGGCGCACGTGCGGATCGGGACGCCGGTCACGATCCACGCGTAGTCCTACAACTCGCGCACGTCCGCCCCGTGCGGCTCAAACGGCGCCCGCAAGACCTGCGCCCAGTCGCCCGCCTCGCGGCGCAGCGCCTCCATGACCGAGCCGGTCTGCTCGTAGTGACACCAGACCAGGACGGTCGGGCCGGCGCCGGAGATCGTGGCGCCCAAGGCGCCGAAGGAGGTCGCGCGCTCGACGAGCTCCATCGAGCGCGGGAAGAGATGGGCGCGGTGGGGCTGATGGAGGCGGTCGGCGAGGCCGCGGCCGACGAGGTCCCAGTCGCCACGGGCCAGCCCAAGCGTCAGCAGCGAGGCGTGGGCGATGTTGGCGACCGCGTCGGCCATCGGGACCGACGCCGGGAGCGCGGCGCGCGCCTCCTTGGTGCGGACCGCCTGGTGCGGGACGACGAGGATCGCCTCAAGTCCCGCGGGGGCGTCGAAGCGCGTCGGTGCGCCGTCAGCGCAGATCACGAAGCCGCCGTACAGGGCCGCCGCGACGTTGTCGGGATGGCCCTCCAGCTCGCACGCCAGCGCGAACACGTCGGCGTCGAGCTCGAAGAGGTGGTCGGCGGCCAGCAGGCCGCCGAGATAGGCAGCTGCGCTCGTCCCCAGCCCGCCCGACAGTGGGATGTCGGAGCGGATCCGGAACTCGAAGCGATCCGGCGGATGGAGCCGCTCGAAGCCGCGCACCGCGAGGTTGCGGCGGTCCGTGGCGATCGCCAGGTCGGTGACGACGGCAAAGCGCCCGGTCTCGACGACCTCGATCTCGGTGTGGATCGCCAGCGCGGCGGCGAACGCGTCAAAGCCCGGCCCGAGGTTCGCCGAGGACGCGGGCACGCGGACAAGGCGACGACGCTCCATGCGCGCCGGACCCTATCCGCTGCACCGCGCGCCGTGGCGTTCGGGCTTACGCCGCGTCGTGGTTGGCCAGGATCACACGGTCGGGGTCGTAGACGTCGCGGATGCCGACCAGCCGCTCCCAGGTCTGCGGGTCAAAGCCCGTCGCCGGGTCGATGCCGCCGCCGGAGGAGCTCAGCAGCGCGCGGTCGGCGATCCACGGCGCCAGGCGTGCGCGCAGCTCGCCCAGCGCGGTCGCGACCGCCGCGCTCGACGCCTCATCGCCCGCAAAGCCACCCGCAAAGCACGACCAGCCGGCGTCGAACGACGACAGCGCGCCGCCGGTAGATGCCGGCCGCCCCACCGCCCCACCGAGTTGGCGCAGCTCCATCACGGTCAGCGCCGCCACGGCCTCATCGGCCACCACTGCCGTGAAGACCTCCACCAGCTCGGGCGTGAGCTCGTTGATCAAGAAGCCGTCGCCGCGAGCCGGTCCGGGCGCTTCGGGGTCGCCCGCGACACGCGGCAAGTCAGCGGCGCTGACCGGTCCGAAGGTGTCCATGATCGGCGCCTCGACCCCGTCACGCAGCGGCGCGAGCAGCGTCTCGGCCTCAGCGGCGGAACCGAGCTGCGCAGCGACCAGCGCGACGATCCGGCGGCCGCGGATCGGCTCCGGGATCACGTCCAGCGACGGCAACGACAAGACCCGCAGCACCGCGCTCGCGGACTCCGGCGCGCCGGCCGCCCACCCGCGCAGGACCTCGAGCACCTCGCCCGTACGCTCGGCCGGCCACGCCACCATGCCCGCCGTCGCCTTCGCCACCGGGTGCAGCGCCACCTCCAGAGCGGTGACGATCGCAAAGCGTCCGCCGCCCCCGCGCAGCGCCCAGAAGAGCTCGGGCTCGTGCTCGGCATCCACGCGCAGCGCGTCGCCGGCGGCGGTGACGACCTCGAAGGCCACGACTTGGTTGGCCGCCAACCCGTGCAGGCGGCTCAGCCAGCCCACGCCGCCACCGAGGCTCAGACCGGTCACGCCAACGGTGGCCGCCAAGCCAAGGACCGGCGCAAGGCCGTGCGCGCCGGCCGCGTCGGCGACTGCACCGGCCTGGGCGCCCGCGCCGACGGTCGCTGTCCGCGCCGCGGCATCGACCGCGATCGCGTTGAGCCGCGCGGTCTTGAGCAGGATCGCGCCGCCGAGGGACGCCAACGGCTCGGAGCCGTGGCCGGTCGCCTGCGGCGCCACCCGCAAGCCCGCGGCACGCGCCTGACGCGCGGTGGCCTGGACGTCGGCGACCGACGCGGCCTCGACAACCGCGACCGGGTGCTGGTCGACTGCCGTGTTCCAGCTTTGGCGCGCCGCGTCCCAATCGGGATCGCCGGGCAGCACCACGCGGCCGTCGAGCTCCGCGCGCAGAAGATCAGGGAGCGAATGGGTGGTCATCGCCCCATCATCGGCGATCGCCGCCGCGCCGGCTTGGACGGATCGGCCGCGCGGACGGCCGTTCAGACGAGCGGCAGCTGTCCCAGCAGCCCGCACAGCTCCAGCACGCTGCGGGCGTCGGGCGGGGTGTTGACGATCGTCAGCTCCCAGCCCTCGCGCTCAGCGCGATGCCAGCAGCCGAGCAGCAGCGCGACGCCGGTGGAGTCAAAGAACGTGACGTCGCGCAGGTCGACGAGCACGTGGGCGACCCCGCCGCCCGCGGCCAGCGCCTCCAAGTGGTCGGCGACCAGCGGCGCGGTCGCAAGATCGATGGCGCCGGCGGGCGCGAGCGACACGGTGTCGCGGTGGTGGCCGACGGTGACGGAGAACTCTGATGGGGGATAGCTCATAGCGGACCTCCCCCTCTGAAACGCAGGCGCGACCAGAATCACGCGCAAAGTCGTTGTGTGCTCTGCGAGTCTCGACCCAAAAACCGGTGCGTCAGCCCAGGACGGCGTGCTCTACTGCGCCGAGCTCGGGCTCGCACGGCACCACGGAACCCGCCTGCATCAGGGCGGTCTGCGGATCCTTGAGGCCGTGGCCGGTGAGCACGCAGACGATGCGGGCCACACCCTCAGGCGCGCCGTACTTCAACAGCCCCGCAACGCCCGAGGCGCTCGCCGGCTCGCAGAAGACGCCCTCGCCGGCGGCCAGGAAGCGGTACGCGTCGAGGATCTCCTCGTCGGTGACAGCGCGCACCATGCCGCGCGAGGCGGTCATCGCCGCCATCGCCTCTTCCCAGCGCGCCGGGTTGCCGATGCGGATCGCGCTGGCGATCGTCTCCGGGTTCTCGACCACGCGGCCTTGCACCAGCGGCGCCGCGCCCGCGGCCTGGAAGCCGAGCATGCGCGGCGGGTGGGTGGGGTCGATCTCCTGGAAGCCCTTCCAGTAGGCGGTGACATTGCCGGCGTTGCCAACCGGGATGCAGAGCGCGTCGATCGCGCCGATCTCCTCATGGATCTCAAACGACGCGGTCTTCTGGCCCTCGATCCGGAACGGGTTGACGCTGTTGACCAGCGCGATCGGCTGGCGGTCGCAGACCTCGCGCACGAGCTTGAGGGCCATGTCGAAGTTGCCGCGCAGCGCGATCACCCGCGCGCCGTGCATCAGCGCCTGAGCGAGCTTGCCCGTGGCGATCTTGCCCTCGGGCACGATCACCGCGCCGCGGATACCCGCACGCGCGGCGTAGGCCGACAGCGACGCGGCGGTGTTGCCGGTTGAGGCGCAGAGCACGGCCTCGGAGCCGCTACGAACCGCGTCGCTGACCGCACAGGTCATCCCGCGATCCTTGAAGGAGCCCGTCGGGTTGGCGCCCTCGATCTTCAGGAAGACCTCGGCGCCGACGCGGTCGCTGAGGCGCGGTGCCGGGACCAGCGGCGTCGAGCCCTCCTGCAGCGAGACGACGGGGTCATCAGCGGCAAAGGGCAGGCGGTCGCGGTAGCGCTCGATCAGACCGGGCACAGGCTCTCTCAGAACTCCTCGTCGATGACGCGGATCGCGCGCGGACGTGAGCGCACGAACTCCAGACCGGCGATCAGCTCGACCGCCGCGAACAGCTTCGATTCCAGCACCGGGTGCAACACCATTACCAACCGGGCGTTGGATCCCAACCCCTTCTGCACGAAGGACTTCACGCTGATGCCTTGCAGCCCCAGGATCTGGGCGAGCTGGGCCAGGACGCCCGGCTCGTCGGCGACCTCGACGTGGAGGTAGAAGGCGCTGGTGACGTCGGCGACGATGTCCAGCCGCGCGGACGGCTCCGGCGTCATCGCGGGCGGGATCATCGCGCTGATGACGTCGCCGAGCACGGCGCTCGCCGTCTGTGGGCCGCCGGCACCCGGCCCGGAGAGCGTGATCTCGGTGATCGCCGGCGACTCGATCGTCACCGCGTTGAACGGCCCGTTGATCGAGGCCAGCGGATGCGCGCCGTAGAGGAAGGCCGGATGGACACGGACGCTGAGGCCGCCGTCGACGCGCTCGGCCGTGCCGATCAGCTTGAGGCCGAGGCCGAGCTCGCGGGCGTACTCGAGGTCGTCGGCGGTGAGGTGCTCGATGCCCTCGTACGGGATGTCGGCGAGGCTCACCGGCGTGTCAAAGGCCAGCCGCGCGAGGATCGCCATCTTGGCGGCCGCGTCCTTGCCGGTGACGTCGTCGGTCGGGTCGGCCTCGGCGTAGCCGAGCGCCTGGGCCTCGGCCAGTGCATCGGCGTACTCGGCGCCGGTCTCGGCCATCCGGCTCAAGATGAAGTTCGTGGTGCCGTTGACGATCCCGTGCAGGCGCTCGACGTGGGCGCCGGCCAGCGACTCCTGCAGCACACGCACGACCGGGACGACGCCGCCGACCGCGGCCTCGAAGCGCAGCTGCACGCCGTGCTCGCGCGCGACCGTCCACAGCTCCTCGCCGTGCTCGGCCAGCAACTGCTTGTTGGCGGTGACGACGTGCTTGCCGGCGGCCATCGCTCGCACGACGTACTCGCGCGCCGGCTCCAGGCCGCCCATCAACTCCACCACCAAGTCGGAGTTGTTGAGGATGGCGTCGAAGTTGCCCTCGCTGCGACGCAGGACGCCGGTGATCTCGGGGCGTAAGCCGGTGACGTTGGCGACGTGGTCGGCACGCTGGGCGACGAGCTCGGCGAACGCGCCACCGACGGTGCCGTGGCCGAGCAGGCCGATGCGGAACGGGTCTGGCATTTACAGATCCCTCCGGGTCAGATCCTCGTAGCTCTCGCGACGCACGACCGCGCGCGCCTGGCCATCGCCGACGAAGACGATCGGTGGCCGAGGCTGACCGTTGTAGTTGTTGGCCATCGCGTGGCCGTAGGCGCCGGTGACGGGCACGGCGATGATGTCGCCCGGCTGCGGGTCGGGCAGGTCGACGTCGGCGATGATCACGTCGCTGGACTCGCAATGCTTGCCGGCGAGGTGAACGGGGTTGGGGTGAGCCGGATCGGATTGCGGCCGGCCGACGACCATCGCCTCGTAGCGGGCGTCGTAGAGCATCGGACGCAAGTTGTCCGACATCCCACCGTCAACGGCGACGTAGTCCACCACGTTGTGCTTGACCGACTCCACCGTGTACAGCGTGACGGTCGAGTGGGCCACGAGCGCCCGACCCGGCTCGTCGGCGATGCGCTTGCCCTCGCCGAGGATCTCGCGCATGAGCGACACCTTGCGCTCGACGTAGTCCTCGATCTCCGGAGCTGACTGCTCGTGGGTGTAGGCGACACCGAGGCCGCCGCCCATGTTGTAGGTCCTGAAATCGCCCAGCTGCGCAACCGCCTCCAGGGCGGCGCGGAACGGCGCGAGGTCAAAGATCTGCGAACCGATGTGGAAGTGCAGCCCGTCGAGGTCGAGCTTGTCGGAGCGCTGCGCCCGCTCGATCGCGATCGCGGCATCAGCCGGGTTGAACCCGAACTTGGTGTTCGGGCCGCCGGTGGAGATCTTGGGGTGGGTGTCGGGGCTGACGCCAGGCGCGATGCGCAAGAGGATCCGCTGGCGGGCGCCCGCCGCGATCAACCGCTCGAGGCGCTCGAGCTCGACGAGGTTGTCGACCACGATGTCGCTGATACCGGCATCCAACGCCATCTGCAACTCGGCCTCGCTCTTGGCGTTGCCATGCAAGTGGATCTTCTTGGGGTCAAAGCCCGCGTTGAGCGCGAGGTGCAGCTCGCCGCCCGAGGCGACGTCGCAGGCCAGGCCCTCCTCGGCGAACAGGCGCAGGACCGCAGTGGCCGGAAACGACTTGGAGGCGAAGTGGACCTCGAAGTCGTCGGTCCGCTGCGCGAAGGCGTTCAGGAAGCGCCGTGCGCGCGTCCGGAGGTCGTCTTCGACCACGATGTAGGCGGGCGTGCCGAACTCGCGGGCGAGCGCTTTGGCGTCGCAGCCGCCGAGCTGCAGGACGCCGTTGGCGTCGAGGGTCGTGCCCAAAGGCCAGACGTGGGAGACGGAGGTCTGCGTGGTCGCCATCGGCGGGGCGGCATGATGCCACGCCATGCGCACCGTTCGGGCTGACCCACCCGTCGAGACCGGAGAACTTGACGGCCTGGCATGGGCGAGATTCGCTCCGGGAGGTGCTCCTGCGACTGCCGGCGTTGTTCTCTTGCACGGCGCCGACTCACGCAAGGAGAGCCACTTCGACTTCGCCCGCGCGTGTGCCGGCGGGGGTCTCGCGGTGCTCGCGTTTGACGCGCGCGGCCATGGCGAGAGCCCCGGCCCGCTCGACGGCCGGGCGATCGACGACGTCGCACGGATGGCCGACCTGCTGCGCGAGCGGGCCGGCATCGACAAGGTCGGCCTGCGCGGCTCCTCGATGGGCGGCTACCTGGCGCTGGTCGCCGCCGCGGAAGCGCGCGCAGCCGCGGTGGTCGCGATCTGCCCGGCGTCGGCGGTCGGGCTGTCGGTCGGCGTGTGCGCGCAGCGCTTCGGCTTCGCGGTGGATCGTGACGCGGTCGTCGCGCTACTGGCCGCTCATGACGAGACCGATGCCGCCCGTGCGCTCGACGCGGCCCACGTCCCGTTGCTGCTCCTGCACGCCGAGGGCGACGAGGTCGTGCCCGTCGCGCTCTCCCGCGCGCTGCACGAGGCCGCGCCGTCCTCCAAGCTCGTCGTCATCCCCGGGGGCCACCACCGCTCGATCCAGCACGACGCGGAGCTGCAGGGCGTCGCGGTGCGGTGGCTGGTGCGCGCGATGCGGGCCTGAGGTGGCGGTCAGTCCGAGGCGTGGGTAGTGCGTGCGCGACGTCGTTCGTCGGCGGGCGCGAACGCTGGGGCGCGCAGTGCGGGGCGTTGGTCGTAGCGCGCCACGTGGTCTGTCGTCACCCAGGAGAGCGAGCGGAGCCGACGCTTCGCGGAGCCGCCGGTCGTCCGTTGGCGCCTGGGCCGGTGGTCCGTGTCGGTTTCCCGCACGGCCGGCACCACGGGGTGGGCCTGTTGACGGACGAGGAGCGTCCGCAGACGGGCCCACCCTGCCGAGTCACGTTCCAACGCGCAGGGGTGGGCCTGTTGACGGACGGTAGGCGACCGCAAACAGGCCCACCCCACAACAGGCGCGTGCGGACGACGAGCCAACGCCGCGAACCGCCGCTCCGCTCCGCTCTCCTCGGTGACGACAGATCACGTCCCGCACCACGACCAGCGCCCGCGCTGAGCGCCATCGACGCTCGCCTACAAGTAGTTCATCGGGTTCGTCACCGCGCCGTTGATCCGCACCTCGAAGTGCAGATGCGGCCCGGTCGAATGCCCGGTCGAGCCCGACAGCCCGATGATCTGGCCCTGGGAGACCTGCTGGCCGACGTGCACCTTCAACACCGACTGGTGTCCGTAGCACGTCGTCAGCGAGGCGGTGTGCTGGATGCAGGTGTAGTTGCCGTAGCCGCCGACCCAGCCGGCGATCGCGACGCGGCCGCCGTCGGCGGCACGAATCGGCGTGCCGGTGGGCACAGCGATGTCGATGCCCGGGTGGCAGGACTCCCAGGAGCGTGACTCGCAGAACGGTGAGGTCAGCGTGCCGTTGACCGGCCAGATGAAGCGGCCGCTGCCGCCCTTGATCGGGCCGGCGGGCAGGCCGGCAGCGCCGCCGCCCTGCAGCTGGGCCTGGACCTTGGCGGACTCCTTCTGGAGCTCGCTCAGATGGGTCTCCAGCGACTTGCGCTCGGTGCGGACCTTACTCAGCGCGTTGGCCTTGCCGGCCCGCGTCTGCGCGTAGCCCACGCGCGTGCCGATCAGCTCGTTCTTGACGACGGCCACCTCGTCGCGGCGCTTGAGCACGATCGCCGTCAGCTGCTGCTGGCGCGCCTCGAGCTTGTCCAGGCGAGCGGCGGTGCTCGTCGCGTCGGCCTTCGCGTCGCGCACCAGCTTGATGACCGTGTTGTCCTGGTTCTGGATGCGGCTAAGGAACTCGCCGCGCTCCAGCAGATCAGCGAAGCCGTCGGAGTTCAGGACCACGGTCATCAGGTCGGGCTTGTCGGCCGTGTAGAGCTCGGCGAGACGCCGCGCCAGGATCTTGCGGCCCTCGGCCAGGCGTACGCGCAGTCGAGCCAGCCGGGCGCGCTCGCTGCGCAGCTCCTTCTGGGTCCTGACCAGCTCGGCGCGGCGCGCGTCCAGGTCCTCCTGGATCCGGCTCTGGCGCGTCTGCAGCTTGCTGATCGACCCCTGCAGCCGGTTGATCTTGCTCGACCACCGCTGGATGTCGGACGTCAGGACATGCTCGGTGCCCTTGCGGCGGCCGATCTTGCCTCGGGTCGTCTCGATCTTCTTCTGCAGGGAGGCGGCGCGGCCCTGGGGCGCCTGGGCCCCCGAGCCCAGCGGCAGGACGAGCCACAGCGAGGCACAGAGAACCAACGGCAGGACGGCGGCGGCCAACAGGTGGCGCAAGCGCATGCGGGCCGGATGGTAGGAGGCACAGCCCCGCGGCCCTGCAAGTCGCCGTGCGGGGCACGCACAGCACACCTTCAGCATTCCCTAATGCGGGCGGACTACCCTTACACCCATGAACACGTCGTTCGGTCGGGACACGGGCCTGCAGGTACGGATGCTCACCACGATGCTCCTGCTCGGGCTGGTCTACATCGTCTTCTTCGCCGTGCTCTTTGCCAGCGCGGGTGGCGCGATTGCCCTGATCGGTTGCGGGGCGTTCCTTGCCTTCCAGTTCTTCGGCTCCGACAAGCTGGCGCTGCGCTCGATGGGCGCTCAAGAGGTCTCACCCCAGGAGGCGCCGGAGCTCCACGCGATGATCGAGCGTCTCTGCGTCCAGGCTGACATCCCCAAGCCGAAGATCGCGGTCGTCGCCTCGCCGGTCCCCAACGCCTTCGCGCTCGGCCGCTCGCAGAAGACCGCGACGGTCTGCGCCACCACGGGGATCATGGACTTGCTCTCCCCCGCCGAGCTCGAGGCCGTGATGGCCCACGAGATCACCCACATCGTCAACCGCGACGTGATGATCATGACGCTGGCGGGCTTCTTTGCCTCGATCGCGTCGATGATCGTCCAGTTCGGCTTCCTCTTCGGCGGTGGCGGTTACGGCGGTGGCGGCTACGACGACGATGACGACGGCCCGAGCTTCATGGCCATCATCTTGATCTCGGCGATCGTCTGGGTCGTCAGCTTCTTCTTGATGCGGATGCTCTCGCGCTACCGCGAGTTCGCCGCCGACCGCGGCGCCGCGGTCATCACGGGCCGCCCGTCGGCCCTGTCGTCAGCGCTGATGAAGCTCAGCGGCATCAACGACCGGATCCCGCAGTCCGACCTGCGCGCCCACGCCGAGATGAACGCCTTCTACATCGTGCCGGTCAAGGTCAAGGACTCGCTCTACAACCTGTTCTCCACCCACCCGTCGATGGAGAAGCGCGTCGAGGCGCTGTCGCGGCTGGAAGCGCAGCTGCAGAGCGGCGGCAGGATCAGCGACGTCGCCCTGGCCTCCTAGCCGATGGGCCTCTTCGACGCGCTGCTGGGCCGCAGCAAGGTCAAGGGCCCCGCGCCCGACCGCCTCTTTGCCA
>CAWCEO010000005.1:0-373355 GCA_963794585.1 uncultured Conexibacteraceae bacterium | reverse complement strand
GCGGGTAGACCGGGATCTTCTCTTCGGGATAGGCGACGGTCTCGATCGGCGCGACCGACTGGCGCAGCGTCGTCTTCAGACCGCGCAGCGTCTCGCCGAAGGCGCGGTAGAAGCCGCCGGCGCCGCCGGGATCGGGACCGTCGACGACATGAATCTCGTCGGCAGAGGGAGGCCAGGGGGCCATTAGTCGGTCACCACCACGATGATCGCGGTCACGAGGGCGTTGAGGGTGGCCAGCGGCAGCAGTCCCTTCCACCCCAAGGACATCAGCTGGTCGTAGCGCAGGCGCGGGAACGACGCGCGGGCCCAGACGAAGACGAAGATCAAGACCAAGGTCTTGCCGATGACGACCAACGGGTCACACCAGCCGGGTGCGTCGATGCCGAACGGCAGCCACCAGCCGCCGAGGAAGACCGTGACCATGATGAACGAGGCCACGATCATGTTGAGGTACTCGGCGAAGTAGTACGTGGCGAAGCGGCCGCCGCCGTACTCGGTGTTGTAGCCGCCGACCAGCTCGCCATCGGCCTCGACCAGGTCGAACGGCGGGCGGTTGGTCTCGGCAAACGACGCCACCAAGAAGACGATGAAGGCGACGAACTGGGGCACGATGTACCACATGCCCTCTTGGGCCTTGACGATGTCGACGAGCGACAGCGACTGCGCGGTCATGACCACGCCGACCAGCGCCAGACCCTGGGAGACCTCGTAGGAGATCAGCTGCGCGGCGGCGCGCATCGCGCCCAAGAACGAGTACTTGGAGCCCGAGGACCAGCCGCCGAGCATGATCCCGTAGAACGCGATCGAGCCGAAGGCGAAGAGGTAGAGCGGGCCGATCGAGGCATCGACGCCGTAGAGCCCCGTCTTGGTTCCGAAGATGTCCTGGACGTCACCGAACGGCACGATCGCCAGCGCGGCGACCGCGGTGATGATCGAGATCAGCGGCGCGATCGCAAAGAGCCAGCCGATCGACGTCTTGGGTCGGAACTGCTGCTTGAACAGCAGCTTGCCGATGTCGGCGATCGGCGTCAGCGCGCCGAACGGCCCGACGCGGTTGGGTCCGTAGCGGTTCTGCATCCGGCCCATAACCTTGCGGTCGGCCATCAGCGCGATCGGGACGATCTGCAGGCCCACGGCGAAGATGACGATCGCCTTGGCGATCTGCATCCACCAGGGCTCGTAGTAGGTGACGTTCGCGAGGATCAAGTGGGTTGTCTCAGCTCAGGGCGACGGGTTCGGGGCCGGCCGGCTCGGGCGCTGGCCGCTTGCGGACGTCGACGAGGGGGCCCTCGACGCCGTTGCCCTCCAGGAAGGCGCTGCCGGTGGGGATCGCGGCGCGGAGGCTGACGGTCGCGTCGGTCGCGACGCCGTCACCATCGCCAACGGTCACCTTGTCACCGTCGAAGACCCCGAGGCGCTGCGCGTCGTGCGGCGACAGTTCGACCCGCGTGCGCGCGCGAAGGAAGTGCAGGGCGGGGGAGGCGGCGACCTCGGGGCCCGACCAGACGGAGCGGTAATTGCCCAGGCGTAGGCGGCCGTCCTCGACGTTGGCGGCCGGCGCGGGCACTGCCGGCGCTCCGGGCGCCGCGCCGTCCGTGGGCCAGGCGGCTGCGGCGCGCTCATCGGTGGGCCAGCGCAGGCCCTTGCCGCCGATCGCGTCGAGGTTCAGGCCAGCGTAGAACGGCACCGCGGCGAAGAGCTGCGTCGAGGCCATCGGGCCGGTCAGCACGCGGAGGTCGACGTCCAGGCGCTTGGCCAGCTCGGACAGGATCCACCAGCCGGCGCGGACCTCGCCCGGGCGGGCGATCGCCTGACGCAGGCGTTGCACGCGGCCGTCGGGGTGCACGACGGTGCCCTCGTGCTCGGCGTGCGACTCGGTGGGGAAGACGATCGTGGCGTGCTCGCGCACGCCGGCGGTCAGGTAGCCAGCGTGGGCGATGACGGTCGAGGCCCGCTCCAGGCCCGCGTTCCACGTTGCGCGCTGCGGGTGGGTCTCCAGCGGGTCGGTGCCGACCAGCCAGAGCGCGGCGAGGTCGCCGGCTGCCGCGGCCGCGGCGATCTCGGAGGTGCTGCGACCGGGCCGGTCGACGGGCGCGAGGCCCGGCCCGGCGAAGGGCAGGACGCCGGCCTCGCGCAGGCCGCGTGCGTTGGCGCTGGACGGCACGCCGATGAGGCCCGCGCCGTCGCGGCCGCGGAGGCTCAGCGCGTCGGCGAGGGCGACGAGCGCGGTGGCGCCTGCCGGATCGGCGAGAACGCGCTCGCCGTAGAGGACCACGACGTCCTCGCCGCCGTCGCGCAGCTGCGCGACCAGCTCACCAAGCTCTTCAGGAACGTCAGAACCGCTCCCGCCCAGCGCACTCGCGATCAGCGCCGCGGCCCGCGCTTCGTCACCCGGCGCGAAGCGCACGACCTGCTTGGCGTTGGCATCCAGCGACGACGGCCGCGCGGTCGCAATCGCCAGGTTCACGCGGTGGCGACGCACGCCCTTGCGGATCCGCAGGTCGAGGATCGGCATGTCGTCGACCGGCTCAACCCCCAGCACCAGAACGGTGTGGGCGAACTCCAGATCGGCAACGGTTGCCTGCAACGCCGGATCGTGCAGCGCCAGCGTCGCGTCACGATCGCCGGCGTCGAAGATCCGCGAGTCCAGGTCGTTGGTGCCCAGGCCGTCACGGGCGATCTTCTGCAGGAGGAAGCCCTCCTCGTTGCTCGTGCCGCCCCCGGCCAACACGCCGACCTTCTCGCCGGCGCGGCGCAGGGCGACCGCGGCCTCGTCCAGCGCACGGTCCCAGGAGACGGGGTGCAGCTCATCGCCGTCGCGGATCAGCGGCTGGGTGATGCGCTCGTCGACATGGATCGCCTGGTAGCCGAAGCGGCCACGATCGCAGAGCCAGCCGTCGTCGACCTCGGCGTTGTCGCGACCCAGCACGCGCAGGACGCGCTCGTCGCGGACCGTGAAGGTGACGTTGCACTGGCCCGGGCAGAGCGTGCAGATGCCGCCTGCTCCCTCGATGTCCCACGGCCGCGCACGGAAGCGGTAGGGCTGCGAGGTCAGCGCGCCGACGGGGCAGAGCTCGATGATGTTGCCGCTGAACGGCGCCACGTAGGGGTGGCCGTCGAAGGTGCCGACGAAGGTGTGCGCCCCGCGCTCCTGGAAGACCAGCTGGTAGTCCTCGCTGATCTCCTGGCTGAAGCGCACGCAGCGGTAGCAGAGGATGCAGCGCTCGCGGTCGATCGCGACCAGCGGCGAGAGCTCCAGCGGCTTCTCGAAGTGGCGCTTGGGCTCGATGAAGCGCGAGCGGCCGCCGCCCCAGCCGAAGGAGATGTCCTGCAGCGGGCATTCGCCGCCCTTGTCGCAGACCGGGCAGTCGAGCGGGTGGTTGATCAGCAGGAACTCGACAACGGCCTGCTGGGCCTCCTTGACGCGATCGGTCTGGGTGTGGACGACCATGCCGTCCTTGACCGGCGTCGAGCAGCCGGTCTGCAGCTTCGGGATGCCCTCGATCTCCACCAGGCACATGCGGCAGGCACCGACGGGCTGGCCGAGCTTGGGCTCGTAGCAGAAGACGGGGATTTCGACGTCGCCGTACTTGGCGCCGTCGACCAACATGATGTTCTCGGGTGCGGTGACCTCTCGACCGTCGATCGAGAAGGTGACCATGCGCTGTTCAGGGCGAGGCACTTAGAGGACCGCTCCCTGGAGAAGGGCCAGCTCGGGTGCGGGCTCGTCGCCCACGGTGTCCTGGTTGGCCGCGCGCGCGGCGTCGATGTGGGCCTCGAACTCGTCGCGGAACTTCGCGACCATCGAGCCGACCGGCATCGCCATCGCGTCGCCCAGGACGCAGAGGCAGTTGCCGATGATCTGCTCTTGGACCGAGGCCATGATGTCGAGGTCCATCGGCGTGGCGAGGCCGGACTGGATGCGCTCCAGCATCTTGACCGTCCAGTTGGTGCCCTCGCGACACGGCGTGCACTTGCCGCAGGACTCGTGGCGGTAGAACTCGGCGAGCCAGAGGCAGACGTCGACGACCGAGTTGCTGTCGTCGACGATGATGATCGCGCCGGAGCCGAGCATCGACCCCGCCTTGGCCAGCGTGTTGAAGTCGTAGGGGAGGTCGAGGTCGTCGGCGGTCAGGACGGGCGACGACGAGCCGCCCGGGAACCACAGCTTGATCTCGCGACCCTCGTCGGGGCCGCCGGCCAGGCCGTAGATGATGTCCCTGCTCGACATCCCCAGCTCGATCTCGTAGTTGCCCGGGCGCTGGACGTTGCCCGAGATCGAGATCAGCTTGGTGCCCGTCGAGCCCTCGGCGCCGATCTTGGCGTACTCGGCGCCGCCCATCTCGACGATCAGCGGCACGGTCGCCAGCGTCTCGACGTTGTTGATGAGCGTCGGGCCTTGATACAGGCCTTGGTTGGCCGGGAACGGCGGCTTGAGGCGCGGGTTGCCGCGCTTGCCCTCCAGCGAGTCGAGCAGGCCCGTCTCCTCGCCGCAGATGTAGGCGCCGGCGCCGCGGTGGACGGCAAGCGACAGCGACACGTTGGTCCCGAGGATGTTCTCGCCCAACAAGCCCGCGTCGTAGGCCTCGGCGACGGCCGCGTCGAGGATGTCGGCCTGCTGGACGTACTCGCCGCGGATGAAGATGAAGGCCCGGTTGGCGCCCGCCGCGTAGGCGGCGATGATCATGCCCTCGATCAGCAGGTGCGGGATCTTCTGCATGAGCTCGCGGTCCTTGAAGGTCCCGGGCTCGGACTCGTCGGCGTTGCAGACCAAGTACTTGTCCATGGCCCCCTTGGGCATGAACGAGGCTTTCATGCCCATCGAGAAGCCTGCGCCGCCGCGGCCGCGCAGGCCCGAGGCCTTGAGCTCTTCGACCAGCGCCTCGGGCGGCATCGTCAGCGCCTTGCGCAGACGCTCGCCGTAGCCGCCGCGGCGCTTGTACACGTCGATCGTGTTGAGGCCGGGCTCGTCGATCTCGGAAAAGATGAGGGGCTGCTGGGTGCTCACTCGGTGCCCTCCTGCGGGGCGCGGGTGTTGGCGTGCGGGTCGGCCGAGGGGCGCTTGAGGAGCTGCTTGGCCGGCAGCGGATCGGCGCCGTCGCGCACCTGCTGGGCCAGCTCAGCGACCTCGCCGTCCTCGATCGGGCCGACGAAGACGCCGTCGATCGAAGCCATCGGGGCGATGTCGCAGGCGCCGAGGCACTCGAAGCCGCGCACCTGGATGTCCGGGTCGTCGCCGATCGCCTCGCTCAGCTCGGCCAGCAGCTTGCGACCGCCGCGCAGCGAGCACGAGATGTTGGTGCACACGTAGACGCGCTTGTGGAACCCGTCCCCGCCCACCCGCGTGTCCAACATGTCGTAGAACGACGCGACGGCGATGAGGTAGGCCGGCGTCAGGCGCATCACGCACGCGACCTGGATGAACGCCTCGGGCGAGCACCAGCCGTGCAGCTCCTGGGCGGCGGCGAGCGCCGGGATCGCCGCGCTGCGACGGTCCGGGTACTTGGCGATGTGCGCCTCGATCGTGGCGCGCAGCTCCTCGGGCACGGGCGTGGTCGCCGGGTCCGGGACCTCCTGCGGGGCCTTGGTCAGGTCGACTGGGTCGTCCCAGCCGGGGACGCGGGAGCCGTGCGAGAAGCGCTTGACGTCGGGCATCGACATGGGGCTAGCGATCCACCCCGCCCAGCACCGGGTCCATCATCGCCAGCGTGGTGATGAGGTCGGCGATGTAGGAGTCCTTGACCATCGGCAGCGTCGCCTGCAGGTTGACGAACGAGGGGTCGCGCATGTGGACGCGCGCGGGCTTGCTCGATCCGTCGGAGCGGATGAACATGCCGTACTCGCCGCGCGGGCCCTCGATGGGGTAGTAGACCTCGCCCGGCGGGACGCGGAAGCCTTCGGTCACCAGCTTGAAGTGATGGATCAACGCCTCCATCGACGTCGCCAGCTCGTGGCGCGGCGGCAGCGCGATCTTGCGGTCCTCGGTGATGTACGGGCCCTCGGGCAGGCCGTCGAGCGCCTGCTCGATGATCTTCACCGATTCGAGGATCTCCTGCATACGGACGGCGAAACGATCGTAGTTGTCACCGCGGGTGCCGACCGGGATCTTGAACTCGAAGTCCTCGTAGGAGGAGTAGGGCATGGCCTTGCGCAAGTCCCACGGGTTGCCCGACGCGCGCAGCAGCGGGCCGGTCACGCCAAGGTCCAGCAGCGTCTGCTCGTCCAGTGGGCAGGTGTTGCGCAGGCGGCGCAGCGCGATCTCGTTGCGGTTGAGCAGGTCGAGGTACTGATCGACGGCCCACGGCATCTTCTTCAAGAACGCGCGGAGGTTGGTCTCCCAGCCCGCGGGGATGTCTTCCATGACGCCGCCGACCTGGAAGTAGCGCGTGTGCATGCGCTGGCCGGAGCTGTACTCGAAGAGGTCGAGGATCTGCTCGCGCTCCCGGAAGCAGTACCACCAGACCGAGACGGCGCCGAGGTCCAGCATGGAGGTGCCCAGCCACACGAGGTGGCTCATGATGCGGTTGAGCTCCATGTGGATGACGCGCAGGTACTGGGCGCGCTTGGGGACCTCGACGTCCAGCAGCGTCTCGGTCGCCCCGCAGAAGGCCATGGCGTTGAAGTAGTAGGCCAGGTAGTCCATCCGCTCGACGACGGGGATGGCCTTCCAATAGGACTTGTCCTCGGCCGTCTTCTCGATGCCGGTGTGGACGTAGCCGATGATCGGCTTGAGGTCGCGGACGATCTCGGCCTCGAGCGTGACGAGCAGGCGCAGCACCCCGTGCGTGGCGGGGTGGTGGGGACCCATGTTGAGGGTCAACAGCTCCTGGTCGGGCGCGGGCGCCGCCAACGTCTGGACGCGCTGGGAGACGTCGACGCGGTCCTCGGTGGCGCGGTAGTCGGTGACGTCGGTCATGTGGGTCTCCCGCCCGTCCCCTTGGTGTAGTCCTTGCCCTGGGCCTCGTCGTGGGTGAAGAGCACGGGCTCGCCGCCGAGCGGGAAGTCACGGCGCTGCGGGAAGCCCTCGTAGTCCTCGGGCATGAGGATGCGGCGCAGGTCCGGATGGCCGTCGAAGACGACGCCGAACATGTCGTAGACCTCGCGCTCCTGGTGGTTGGCGGTCGGCCACTTGGCCGTCACCGACGGCACGTTGGGGGCGTCGAGCGGGACGCGGAGCTTGACCGTGAGGCGGTCCAGCGCGTCGCGGTCCAGCAGCTCGTACTGCACGCCGAGCCGCGGCTCCTCGGGGAAGTAGTCGACCCCGTGGACGCTCATGAGGTGCTGGAAGCCCTTGGCGCGCAAGAGCTCCAGGACCTCGCCGATCGCCGCGGGGGCGACGTTGATCGCACCCTTGTCGCGGAAGAACTCGGTGCTCAGGACGGCATCGGGGTGCGCCTCGCGCAGCTCCTGGGCCAGCAGCTCTGTGCCGGGTGCGTCAGGCACCGTCGGTATCCCCGGCGATCGGGACGTTGACGGCGTTGGCGGCGACCGCGGCCTCGGCTTCGGCCGTCTCGCGGGCCAGCAGATCCTCGCCCTCGTCGGGCAGCACTTCGACCGTGCGCTCGGCGCCGTAGCGCTCGCGCCAGCCCATCGCCGGGTCGCTGTGGACCATCGAGCGGAGCTTGAGGATGCCGTGCATCAGCGCCTCCGGCCGCGGCGGGCAGCCGGGCACGTGGACGTCGACCGGCAGGAACTTGTCGGCCGGGACGATCGCGTAGTTGTTGAAGACGCCCATCGAGCTGCTGCATGCGCCCATGGCGATGGCGTACTTCGGGTCGAGCATCTGGTCGTAGATGCGCCGAACGATCGGCGCCATCTTGATCGAGACGCGACCGGAGAGGATGAGGAGGTCGGCCTGGCGTGGCGAGGCGCGGAAGGCCTCGAAGCCGAAGCGGGCGATGTCCAGCCGCGCGCCGACCACCGACATCATCTCGATGGCGCAGCAGGCCAGGCCGAAGGTCGCGGGGAAGAGCGAGTTGCCGCGTGCCCAGTTGGCGGCGCGGTCCAGCGTCGTCGTGATGACGCGCTCCTGCACGTACTGCTCGAGGTCGCCGCCTTCGAGGTCGCCGCGCAGCATGTCGCGCGCCTGCAGCTGGCGGATGCGGAAGTCCCCCGCCTCGCCTGCCTGCTCCCGCCTGATGATCTCCATGAGGTTCCTACCGTCCTAGCGCCACTCGAGGGCGCCGCGTCGCCAGACGTAGACGAACGCGACCACAAGCAGTCCGATGAAGACGACCGTTTCGATCAGCGCGAAGGTCCCGAACGCCCGCAGCTGGACGGCGATCGGATAGAGGAAGACCACCTCGATGTCGAACAAGATGAACAACATCGCGATCAGGTAGAAGCTGATCCCGAAGCGGAAACCCTGGTGGACCTCCGAGGGCATGCCGCTCTCGTACGGGTCCGCTTGATAGGTCGTGGGGGTCTTCGGCTTCGGACCGAGGAAGCTGCCGGCGGTCACGAACAACGCGCCGACGAGGCCTCCGAGTCCGAGGAAGACGATGGCTGGAAGGTACGTCCGGAGCACTCGGCCTCCCGTTGTATCACCAACTTGTAACTTGCTGCCACAAAGTGGCGCTCCGCACTTGCGAACAACCCTTGTGACCGATGTTGCACACGTCCTCGCTCTCCTAGTGGCGATCTCGAACGGGATCGCCGGGATCGTGTGCGCCTGGCTGTGGTGGCGGGTCGAGCCCCATTCCTTCGCATGGCTGCTCATTCGTGCCGGGCAAGCCGCGGCGATCGCGCAGGCTGCGGGGGCCGGGGTCCTGGCCGTCGGGGGCTTCGAGCCGGCCGACGACCTCTACTGGTTGTACGCCTTGCTGCCCGTGGCCGTGGGCTTCGTGGCCGAGCAGCTGCGGCTGACCTCGGCGCAAATGGTGCTTGACGCGCGGGAGTTGGAGAACGCCCAGGCCGTTGGGGCGCTGCCGGCCGATGATCAGCGCTCGATCGTCTTGCAGATCGTGCGTCGCGAGATGGGGGTCATGGCCGCGGCGGCGCTGGTGATCACGTTCCTGGCGCTGCGGGCGCTGGGGACGGTCTAGGCGCCGTCAGGCTTCTGACGCGGCGGGGCGGTCAGGTGCGCGAACCCGCCGCGGAAAAAGAGCAGCGGCTCGTTGGCCGGCCCATCGTCGGCGCTGAGGTGGGTGACGCGGCCGATGCCGATCGAGTGATCCCCGGCTTGCGTGAGCGACTCCAGGTCGCACGCGATCCAGGCGAGCGCGTCATCGAGGACCGGAACGCCGTGGGCCACGGTGTGGGTCGCGGCGTCGAACTTCTCCTCGGCGATCCGCTTGGAGGCAAAGACGCGGGCGAGATCCCGCTGGCCGGCATGCAGGACGTTGACGGCGAAGCGCCCGGCCCGCTCCACGATCGGCAGCGTGCGCGACGCGTTGTCGAAACAGACCAGCAGCAACAGCGGGTCGAGACTGAGGCTCGTGACGGCGTTGGTCGTCAGCCCGGCCGGCCCCTCATCACTCTGGGCGGTGACGATCGCCACACCGGTCGCAAAGCTCCCGATGACCTCGCGGTAGCGGGCCGGATCGACTGCGGGCGTCGCCATGGCCGCGGAGGTTAGTCAGGACGTGGGCGCCGACCAGGTTGCCGCCGTATCGAGAGCGATCGCGCAAACGTCATATGAAGCGATCGAATCGAGGTCGGCGCCCGCGTCGGGGTTCAGTTCGCGCCAAACAGCACGATCCCTGCTGGGCGCCCTCCGCACTCGATGGCATCTAGCCGGCGCATATCGCGGGTTAGATGCCATCGGGTGATCGCGGAGCAAGAAGCGAATGAAGTTCGCGGGCGATCGCGGCCGGGTCGGTGAGAATCTGGCGGTCAGTGAAGCGTGCGACGCGCCAGCCTGCGCGGAGCAGCGCGCGGTCGCGGGCTCGGTCGCCGTCGAAGGCGGCGCGGGTGCGGCCGTGAAACGTCCAGCTGTCGACCTCGACGATGAGGCGGTGGTCCGGCCAGCGGAAGTCGCTCTCCCGGACGCCGTCGTAGCGATTGACCTGCGGGCGCGGCAGGTCGTGATCGAGGCAGATCTGCAGCATGATGGCCTCGAGATCGCTACGAGTTCGTGTCTCGCCGTGGTCTCGATAGTCGCGTAGGAGGGTAATGAGCGGTCGGCAGCCTGGGCGTGCTGGATGGGCGTCGAGGACGCGGCCGACCGCAGTGAGGTCAAACAACTCAGCCTGTTCGGCGCGCTCAACGGCGCGGCGCAGATGGTGGGCCGGGACGACGGCGGCGAGATCAAGCAGCGTTCGCGCCACCGTGGTTGTCGGGACGCATCGCTCCTCTGTGACCTCGACTGACGGCAAGTCGACACAGCGGTGGATCCGGCGTCCGTGGCGCTTGGCGACGCCGCCATGCCCTCGCACGGTGATCTCGACGAACGAACCGCTCCAGGGACGGATGCCCCACAGCGCGGCGGCGCTCCGATGGCTCACCACGGCATCGTCTCCTGCCGCCAGAACGGCGCCCAGCACATGTCCCTCTCGCCGCAGCTCTCGGTGGCCGAGCGCGTAGACACCGCGGTCGACACGCAGCAGCCGCCGGGTGCGCAAGCGGTGGTTTACGGCATCCTCGCCCAGCCCAAGGGCCAGCAGTTGTCGCCGCGCAACCAACCCGTGTTGTCGAGCGGCTAGTCGATGGATCTCGTTGTCGATGGCATCTGACCGGCGCATACCACCGGTTAGGTGCCATCGAGTGCAAACTCGCCCCCGGCGGACGCCCGGGCCGTCCGCGGGCTGACTACTTCGCGACGACCTTGAGCTCCCCGTACTGCCCGAGGTCGTCGTGGTTGCCGATGGTGCAGGTGAGGCGGTACTTGCCGGGTCGCAAGGTGATCGGTTGCTGCTCGGAGCCGGACTGGCCCGGGTGCAGCGTGTCGGTGCGGCCGTAGAGGGTTGGCTCCTCGCCGTCCTCGTGGTCGAAGGACTCGATCGCGAGGTTGTGGGTGAGGCGGCCGGAATTGGTCACCTGGAGGTGGATCTGGCCGGCCGGAACCTCGAGGTTCTCGGGCCGGAGGCGGTACTCGTCGAGGTTGATCTTCAGCACGCCGTCCCGCACGTGGGTGTACGACGGACCGCCGCCACACCCCACGAGGGTCGTCGCACCCAGAAGGAAGAGGGCGGCAAGCCTGCGCATGAAAGGGTCCCGTATGATGCCCGGCCGCATGACTCGCCGTCCTCTCATCGCCCTCGCCGCACTTTCGATCGCCTCGGCCGGCGTCATCGGCTGCGGTCAGGAGAAGGGCGATGTCAAGCAGCCCAACGCCACGATCACCACGGTTTCGGCCGAGTACCAGGCTGGCGCGAAGCTCTTCGTTGAGCGCTGCTCGGGCTGCCACAGCATGGGCATCGTCGGCTCCGAGGGTGGCGCGCTGAAGGTCAAGGACCGCGAGCGCGTTGACGGCCCGAATTTCAACGTCCGCAAGGAAGATCGCGAGAGCGTCCTCTACGCGATCCGCAACGGCGGCTTCTCCGGGGCGATCATGCCCCAGGACATCGTGGTCGGCAAGGAAGCGGAACAGGTCGCCGACTTCCTGGCCAAGTACGCCGGTCATGGCAAGTCCAAGGACGCTCGCAACTAGCGCAGTGGTTCTTCGCGGGTAGGCTCCGGCCGTGCTCGACATCAGGCTCATCCGCCGCGATCCCGACGCCGTGCGCGCTGCCCTGGCGCGCCGCGGGGACTCCGACATCGGCGTCCTGGACCAGGTGCTGGCGCTCGACGTCCGTCGGCGAGAGATCCTTCCTCGCCTCGAGGGCTTGCGTGCCGAGCAGAACGCGGCCAACCAAGCAATTGCAGCGGCCAAGAAGTCCGGCGAGGGCGCCGATGACGCGATCGCAAAGATGCGCGAGGTCGCCGGTGAGGCCAAGGCGCTGACCGAGGAACTCGCCCGGGTCGACGCCGAGCTGGACCCCGCGCTCGCGCAGTTGCCCAACCTGCCCGAGGAGTCGGCGGCACCGCAGGACACGGTGATCAAGGAGGTCGGCGAGGCCTGGGTGCCCGACTACGAGGTCCGCGATCACCTCACGCTCGCCGGCGACCGCATCGACATGGAGCGCGGCGCGCGCCTGTCGGGCTCGCGCTTTGCCTACCTGCGTGGCGGTCTCGCGCGGCTGGAGCTCTCGCTCGTCTCCTGGGTGATCGATCACCTCAGCGAGCAGGGCTTCGAGCCGGTGATTCCGCCCGTCCTCGTCCGCGAGGAGGCGCTCTACGGCACCGGCTTCCTGCCCGACACCGAGCAGCAGATCTACAAGCTGGCCGACGATGACCTCTACCTCGCCGGAACCTCCGAGGTCGCGCTGGCCTCGCTGCACGCCGGGGAGATCCTCGACGGTGAGACGCTGCCGCGCCGCTACGCCGGCTTCTCGCCGTGCTTTCGCCGGGAAGCGGGCGCCGCCGGCAAGGACACGCGCGGCATCTTTCGCGTGCATCAGTTCGACAAGGTCGAGATGTTTAGCTTCGTCGACCCCGCGAGCTCACGCGACGAGCACGAGCGGCTGCTGAGCATCGAGGAGTCGATCCTGCAGGCGCTCAACCTTCCCTACCGCGTGGTGAACATCGCGGTCGACGACCTCGGCGCCAGCGCCGCCAAGAAGTACGACTGCGAGGCGTGGCTGCCCAGCCAGCAGCGCTACCGCGAGCTGACGTCGACGTCCAACACGACCGACTACCAGGCGCGCCGTCTCGATATCCGCCATCGGGCGGGCGGCTCGTCAAAGCCCGAGATCCTCCACACGCTCAACGGCACCGCGGTCGCCGTGGGCCGCACGCTGATCGCGATGCTCGAGAACGGCCAGCAGGAGGACGGCTCGGTCGTCCTCCCCGAGGTGCTGCGCGGTTACGGTGCGCCGGCCTCGCTGCCGCCCGCCGCGGCCTGAACCGCCGCCAGCGCCGGCCCGAGCTCAGCATGGATGTCGAAGGTCGTGTCGAGCCGCGTGATCTCGAACAGACGCAGAACCGTCGGGTTCGAGCAAACCACCGCCATCTGGCCGCCGACGTGGGTGACCTGGCGGAGCGCATTGAGCAGCACGCTGAGGCCGGTCGAGTCGATGAACATCACGCCGGTGAGGTCCAGCACCAGCGACGTGCGGCGGCCGTCGACGGTTGAGCTGAGCATTGCGCTGAACTCTGGAGCCGTACTGACGTGGATCTCGCCCTCCACGGCGAGCACCGTCGTACGCTCGTCGATGACGCGCTCGTGGATGCGGAATCTAGGCTCGGCGAAAGACACGGGGTTCCGCCTACCCTCTTCGTTCTCGGAGCACCCTGTCAACTGGAGCTCCAGCGGAAGTCAGCGGAACTCAGTGAGGGACGCGAAGTGCGTTAAACAACCAAGGCCGCGGTGGTTAGCTCACGGCCTTGGCGCAATCGCATCGGCTCAGAGACCGAAGGTCTCCAACCGCGATAACCCCAACATTCCACGCGCGTGGAAATTTGTCCAGAGCCAACCAGGCAAGTTTCGCGAAGTTGTGCAGAAGTTGACACGTGTGGTCTGAAGTGAACGATGGTCGCAGCGGTGAGAGTTGGCTAAGTGAGTAGCACTTAGCGATAAGCTTGCTTTTAGAAGATTTACGTCTTTAGCGAGGGGGCGCCCCCAGCTTCTGGTGACGTTGCGGTGCATGGCCTTGACGGGCGGCTTCGGTTGTGCGTACGCTGCCAAAAGACAGCGTCGTTTTCAGGCGCAGAGCAGCAAATCGCATCGATCAGAGTCCAAGTCCACGCCTCCCGCCGAATACCGGCGACGGTCCTCCGGGTGGTTCCCGGGGGCCACGAGGCATCTAACCGTGAAAGGTGAGACTGCCCGAGTTCTGAATTTCGGCATACCGCAAGCCTCGCGCTTGCAACGCCTGCACGGCGATGATGTTGGTCGCTGCCGATCTCTGCTTCGGCGTGCATCGTCCTGCCGGAATCACCGCTCGGGCGATGGTCGCGCTTCCGTCACTTATGACGAACATCTCCCCACATCTGATCGAGCTATTGAGGGCAATCAAGCACCCCATTCGGTTGCCCATCCTCCTCGCGCTTGTCCAGCGCGAGGCCGGCGCCACCGAGCTGGCCCGGCGCTTTGACGTCTCCTTCGACACGGTCAACCATGCGCTGGCGGAGTTGCGCAAAGCCGGCTTCATCGAACTTGTCCGTGTCGAGTCGATCGTCGGGAGCAGTCTCGAGCGACGCATCTATCGCAGCGTGCGCTCCGACTGGCCGGAGCTTGTGGAGGAACTGGAGCACTTCGCGCGGCGCTAGCGACTCCACCCGGGCACGACGATCGATCAGGATTCGTGCCGGCGGCAGCTCGGCGGTTCCACAGCGATCTAGGGTGTTGCGCGATGATCTCATGCCCGACGTGTCACACATCGCTCAACGAGCAGGATCGGTTCTGCACGGTGTGCGGTGCGCCCGTCGCACAGTCGCAGATGGCTTCGGAGGCGCCTCCTTCGCCAGCCGGTGGCAACGCCGCGCTGATCGTGGGGCTGGCTGCGCTTGCCGCCGTCTTTGTTGTCGGGGCCGTGGCCGCCGTGCTCCTGACGGGTGAGGGAGGCTCGTCGGACGCGTCGGTCAGCCCGGCGGCAGCGGTCAGCCAGCCATCGGTGACCCAGACGGTCGTGACGGTCATCAAGTCGGCGCCGACGGCGCCGACGGGCGCGGCGGGCTCCTCCAGTCAGGCCGGCGCCGCGGGCGGTCCGCTGCCCACGCGCTCATATTCGACGGGTCGCTATCGAATCGATGTGCCGGCGACATGGCGCCAGGTGTCCGACGAGGAGGACCACTCCGGCGTTTATCGCGAGAGCCGGTGGAACAGCCCTTCGGGCGACGGCTACCTGCTGATCGACTACACAGACGGCTTCGACGGGACGCCCAAGACGGGTGCCGACGACCTGCGTAATGCGATGCGGGGCACGTCGGGCTACAGCGAATGGGCGTATGAGTCGTGGCTGAACGGTCGCTTCTGGCGATGGGAGTTCACGAAAGACGGAACACGCAAGCTCGACCTGTTCGCCTCGCGCTGCGGGACGGGATACGCGCTGCTCGGCGCGGCCTCGCCTGAGCGGTTTACCCGCTTACGCGCCTCGTTCGAGGCGGCGGCGCGCTCGCTGCAGCTGATCTGCTGAGCGCGGCGGCTCCTACCGATGGCCGATCACCTGGACAAAGGTCTAAGCCCAGCGTCCGCTAAGTGACCCTGCCCGCGATCTCCGCGGAGGACGAGAGACCGCTTACTGGATTTCTGTGGCGACGCTGGCTACAGTCGCGGTCGTCGCACCGAGATGTGTTGCGGAACGGTCCAAGGATGTGACCAACGCGGGAGGAAGTTCGCGGAGCACCACTTCGGGGCACGGAAAGCCATCTGCTGAGGGAGCGCACGAGTTCGTGACGACGTCTATGTACTGCTCGTCCTGCGGGGGATCCGTCGAGGGCGATGCCAAGTTCTGCACGTACTGCGGCGCGACGGTCGCAGCCGAGCAGCCGACGCAGGCCATGCCGGCCGCCGAGCCGGTCACGACCCAAGCGCCCGCCGCTGAGCCCGCCTCGATGCCGCCGCATGCGCCGCAGCCGGGGTATGCCGTTCCGCCCGCGCCGCCCGCGCCGCCCGCCGCCCCTCCGGCTCCACCAGCGCCGCCCGCCCAGCCGCCAGTGGGTTACCTCTACCCACAGCAGCCGCAGCCGCCGGCCGGTGGCAGCGACAAAGGCCTCATCATCGGTCTGTCGGTCGGCCTCCTCGCCGCGGTGGCCGGGATCCTCGTCGCCGTGCTGCTGGCGACCAGCGGTGGAGACAGCGCACCGACCGTCGCCGCCGCTGTGCCGACGGCGAGCGTGCCTGCTCCTAGCTCGAACGTGACCACGGTCATCAAGACCGTGCGCGCAAAGCCCAAGAAGCGCACCACGAAGCGCTCGACCCCGTCGTTGCCGGCGTCGAGCGGGCCCTCGTCGCGGCTGACCTCGATCCATCGGCCTCGCGCGTCGGTGTCATCGGCGACCGACAAGGCTGAGATTCGCAGCGTCGTCCAGGCCCACTGGGCCGACATCGAGCGCGGCGACTACAGCGCCGCGTTCGGCCTTCTGGCGCCGGCCAGTCAGAGCGAGAGCAGCTGGATCTCGGCACATCAGTCCGATGCGTTGGCCAGCGCGTCGATCTCGCTCGGAAGTCCGACCGTCAGCGGCTCCTCGGCCACGGTTCCCGTGCTCAACTTGCACACCGTGGCCGATTCGGGCTGCTTCAACTGGTCGGGCCACTATGAGATGAGCAAGATCGGCGGGTCCTGGCGGATCGGCAAGGCCAAGATCACCCGGTCTTCGTGCTGAGCGGCCAGCTCAAGCGCATCGGGCCCGTCGAGGCCGCGATCATCGTCCTGCTGGCCGCGGGCGTGACGTTCGGGGTGCTGTCGCTGGCGGCAGGCGGTGACAAGGGACCGGCGCCGGAGGTCCGCGCGGCTACGGCCAAGAGCGCGACGACGGCCAAGCCGGCGGGCGGTCAGGTCGCTAGCGTCGTGGTGGACGCCAAGACCGGCGAGGTCCGCGTCGCGGGCGCGCTCAAGCCCCCCAAGGCCGCCAAGAAGCCCGAGGCGGAGCGTGCCGGCGCGGCCAAGCCTGCGACCGCCGCCGCCCCAAGCTCACCGCCCGCGGCATCGAAGGCATCGACGCCCTCGCTGGCCTCCGCCGTCGGGCAAATGATCATCTCGCCGGTCACCGGGCTCACGGCTGACGCGCCGTTGCTCGCTCGCGTGAAGGCTGGACACGTCGGCGGCATCATCCTCTTCGGTCCCAACATCTCGACGGTCACCCAGGTCAAGGCGCTCATCGATCAGCTTCAGGCCGCTGCCGTCGCGGGCGGCCGGCCCAAGCTGCTGATCATGACCGACCAGGAGGGCGGGGACGTCAAGCGATTCCTGTCGGCGCCGCCGGCGTCGTCGGCCGCGGTGATGGGCGCGGCCGGTCCCGCGACCGCGTTTGCGCAGGGCCGGCTGACCGGCTCGGCGCTGGCCCGGCGCGGCGTCAATGTCGACCTGGCGCCGGTGGCCGATGTGCCGACGGTCGCCCATAGCTTCCTCGGCACCCGCGCCTTCGGCACCAGTCCGCAGCGCGTGGCGCAAACATCGTGCCAGTTCGCCGCCGGGCTGCACCAAGGCGGCGTCGCCGGCACGTTGAAGCACTTCCCGGGGCTTGGCCGGGCGGTGGGCAACACCGACAACCAGGTCGTGCGCATTCAGGCCGGCACGGCCGCGATCGCCGCTGACCTCGCGCCCTACCGGCGGTGTGCCAACACGACGCGGAACCTCGTCATGGTCTCCAACGCGGCCTACAGCTCGATCACGGGCTCCACGCCCGCCGTCGTGGCGCCCGAGGCGTACCGGTTGCTGCGCACCCAGCTCGGCTACCAGGGCGTCGCGATCTCCGACAGCCTCGACGCACGCGCGCTGGCAGGCGTGTCGGACCTCGCCGTGGCCGCGGCGGGCGCCGGGCTGGACCTGCTGCTGTGGACATCGGTCCCACGCGCGCAAGGCGCCTACGGGCAGCTGCTGAGCGCCGCCAAGAACGGCCGTCTTCCCGTGGCACGCGTGCGCGACGCCGCGAGCCGCATCCATTCCTTGAAGCAGGACCTCGGGCTCGCATAGCCCGAGCGTGTCGTCGACCTGGGCTGACACCGGCCCCATCTGGAGAAACAGCATGAGCACGATTCATCATCCACAGCTGCCGCCCCCCGGGGAGGGACCGGGTGTCGCGCAGTACCAACCCGCCGGAGCGCCCGGTGTCTACATGGGCCCACCGCCCTCGTTGGTCCCGCCGATGCCGCCGCGCGGCCGCTCGGCCGGGTTCTGGGTCGGCATCACCGCCGCGATCACGGCCGGAATCGTGGCGGCGCTGCTCGTCGGCTTCTTCATCGGGCGGGGGACGCGGCTCTCCAACGACACGGTGCAGAGCAAGCTGACCCAACAGCAGCAGGCTGACTTGATCGTCCAGCAGAAGGCGCTCAACGATCTGCACGAGACCGACCTGAACCGTCAGCGCAAGCTGGTGGCAGCCGCGCGCGCTTCCGGCGAGCGCAACGGTCGCAGCGCCGGCCGCGCCCAGGGTCGTCAGGAGGGCTTCGAGTCCGGTCAGCAGAGCGGCTACAGCCAAGGCCAGACGGCGGGCTACAGCCAGGGGCAGTCCGACGGCTACAGCCAGGGCATCAACACCGGCAGCTGCATGGCTGACTACCTCTACTGCTAGTGGCCTGACCGCTCGTGGCGCAGGTGACCGCAGATCTGGACCCGGCTCCCGGTTGGGGCGACGGCGTGCTGGCCTCGCTCTACGAGGTCGCGTTCGCGACGCCCGACCGGGAGGTCGCCGGGGTGCTGGTCGGATCGGTTGGTGGCCCTGACCAGCCTCCGCAGGTCCGAGCCGTCATCCCGGCCGCCCAAGGCCTACAACCTGGGCAAGCCTCCCAGTTCACCCATCAGACCTGGGCCTACATCCACGAGACCATGGGCCGCCACTACGCCGGCCTGGAGGTCATGGGCTGGTACCTGTCACGGCCGGGCATGGGCACCGAGCTGCTCGATCCCGACGTCGCCAACCACCAGCGCTGGTTCGGGTCGCCGGGCCAGATCCTGCTGGCGCTGGACTCGCGCGCCTACCGCGGCGCGCTGTATCAGCGCCATGACACGGCGATGACGCGCCTGCACGAGGGCCCGATCGAGCGGCGCTACACGCGGCCGGCGCGCCAAGGCCGGCCGGTCGCCGCGCTGGTGCTGCTGACCGTGCTCGGCGTCGCGCTCGGAAGCCTCGGCTTCCTGCTCTATCAAGCGTTCACCGCCCTCTAGGGCGCAGATCGAAAAGGACATCATCTTCATGACCACCCAGACGCCACCCACCGTCTTCTGCGCTCAATGCGGCACGCAGGTTCCCGGGCGCTTCTGCCCATCGTGCGGGACCCCGTCGCCGGCCGCCTCGCCGGCAGCCGCAGCGCCCGAGCCCATGGCTGCTCCGGCCTCCGCGCCGGCGCAACCGCCCACGGCGAGGCAGGATGCCCGCCAGCGGCTGATGCCCGCGGCACTCATCGGCGGCGCGGTGCTGGCGATCGGCGCGATCGTCGCCGTCGTGTTGCTCGCTGTGGGCGGCAGTCCGTCGGACGCGGGCACCAAGAAGAGCGCCGGGGCGCCCGCGCTCGCGGCCGTCACCTTGGCCGGTCAGGAGCTCTACCAGCCCCACGGGGGAGGGGGCTACGTCGTCCTGACCCCGGCCGGGTGGGCCGTGACGCGGACCAAGCTGACGCTGCCGTTCCGCAACGCCACGGTCGTCAGCAGCCCGCAGCAGAAGCGCACCACGTTGACGGCGGGCGTGCTGGAGGACAGCTCGGGCAAGCTCGGCGCGGCGGCGAAGGCGCTGACGCCCGACCTGGGCGCGGGCGCGAAGGTCCAGCAGTCGCGCCAGACCGTCTTCGCCGGCCGGCGCAATGCCTGGCGCGTGAACTTCACCACCGCTGATGGACGCTCGCAGGTCATGTACCTGTTTGACGCGTGCGACCACCGCTACGCGGTCGTGGGTGCCACCGAGCCGGCGTCGATGGCGAGCCTCAAGACGCGCTTCGGCCTCATCGCGTCCAGCCTGCAACCCGTCTGCTGACGGGCGCGATCGCCATGAGCACGACGACGCCACCGGTCAGCCCGGCCACGCACTGCCCCAGCTGCGGCGAGGAGATCGCCGACGCCCGGGCACGCTTCTGCGCGACCTGCGGGCGCCAGCTCATGCGTCCTGATCTCCGGGCTCATCACATCCTCGCCGACGAGGCGCCGCCGGTGGCGCAGCGTCAGCCGCGCGAGGTGCGGCCCGCGCAGGCGCCACCGCCGGATCTGGCGGCGATGCCGCCCGCCGCGCCGCTTGTCGCGTGGCCGGCGCCGGTGGCGCGGCAGGCGTCCCCGAGCACGCAGCGGGGCTTGGCGGGCGCGTTGGGTGCGGTCGTCGTCCTAGCGCTGCTGGCCATCACCGCGACCGTGATCCTCGCGGTGACCCGGCACGACTCGCCCACGCCGAACGTCACCCAGGGCCAGCCGACCGTCAGCGCCGGGTCGGCCACCACCGCGGTGGTGCCATGAGTGCCCAACTCGCCCGTGTCGGTGCCGTGCGGGCGGTGCTCGTGTTGTCGATCGTCGCGATGGCCACATTCGCTGCGCTGATGGCGGTGTTCGGCGACTCGGGCACCGCGTCGCCGGTGCCGCAGCCGAAGGCGGTGTCGTCGTTGGAGCGGCCACCGAGCCCAGAACCGAGCACGCTCGGGCACACGCGTACGTCGAAGGCCGCAAGCAACGCGGACGATGGCGGCGATCCGTATGCGCGGATCGCGCGGCGCGAGCGACGGCGCGCGCGGCGCGCTCTGGCCGCGGCCCGGCGGCGCGCGCGAGGTGCGGGGCTGGCGCCGAGGCAGCGACGGCCGGTCGCGCAGGTGCCGGCGATCGCGCCGCAGGCGTCGACCACGCGGCCTGCGGGCACGTCGACGACCTCGCAGCCGCCGACGTCGAAGCCAACGGCGTCGACGACGGCGCCCGCAGTGACGTCGCCCGCCGCGACGGCGCCGTCGTCCGGCACCAAGACCACCAAGACGCCCGCCGCGAAACCCGACGCGGCCGCCGGTTCCGGCGGGACCCCTGGCCCCTAGCTCCCAAACGAGATTTCGAAGGACTCGTCACACATGCCGACCTCATCGTTCTGCTCCCACTGCGGCGCCATGCTCGCCGCCGGTGTCAAGTTCTGCTCGAGCTGCGGGTCGTCGGTCGGGCCCGAAGCTCCGACCGCGGTGATGACGCCGGACGGCGCGGAGCCCGCGATGCCGGCCACGACGGCGCTGCCGGCGGGCTTGTCTGCGACGTCGACCGCGCCTGTGCGACCCGCGGCGGCTGTCGCACCGCCTGCGCCTCCGGCGCCGCCCACCGCACCGCCGCCCTACGCGGTTGCTCACCCCGGCCCCGCGCCGGTCCCTGCGGGCCGCCCCGCGTGGCACTGGGCGGTGCCGGTCGTGGTGCTAGCGCTGGTCGTCATCGGCGTCCTGGTCGCGGTGCTCGCGGCTGGCGGAGGCTCGGACAAGGCGAGCTACGCGACGAAGGCCGCGCCGCAGCTGGCCGCTCTGCAGGCCGCCAACCAGACCTTCAACCAGCAGACGTCGAGCCTGGATGGCCGCGCATCGGCCTCGATGGTGCGCTCGGCGGCCCAAGCGGCGACCACCGCGCTCACCGCAACGCGCCAGCAGCTCGTGGCGATCGACCCGTCGTCGGATCGTCAGTTGGCCACGGACCTATCGTCGGCCCTGGGCGCCGAGCAGCAGTTCCTCAGCGCCGTCGAGACGGCGGCCGCCGCACCCGAGAGTGCCGACAGCTCCGCCGTGCGATCCGCCGGTCAGCAGATGATCACGGCGTTCACGCCCATCGCCGCCAAGCTCTCCGGGTTGACCTCGCCGACGAGCGCCGACAGCATCACCGAGTGGCTGACGTCGCTGAAGGCGACCTCCACCACGCACGCGAGCCTCAAGAGCTTCATCAAGCGCGTGGATGCGATCCTCGAGCAATCGCGGCCGGGCAAGCAAAAGATCAGTCAGGTCGCGACCGCGATCCAGAACGAGACGATCACCGTGGGCGATGCGCGCGCACAGATCAGCGATGTCGTCGCCAATCGCGAGGCGGTGCTCGCCGCGACCTTGTCGCTGCCTACCCCGACCGCCGGCGCACGGACGGTCAAGGAGAAGCTTGCGGAGTCCTTCCGCCGGTCGCTGGACAACGATCGCGACTTCCAGGACGGCGTTACCGCATACGAGAGCGGTAACTTCCCGCGATACCTCAACGAGGTCTACACCCAGGCGTTCGCGTCGAGCAACCAGGCGCAGATCGCCAAGAAGTCGTTCCTGGACTCCTACAACAAGATGCGATCCGCGCGTGGGATGAGCGGCGTTCCCAACGACTTCTAGTGAGCACGCGCACGTATCGTCTCGTCCTGGGCGGGATCGCCTTTGCCGTCCTGTTGTGGGTGGTGGGGAACACGCTGCAGGTCATCAACGACAACGCTCCGACCCAACCCGACAGCGGCGAGTCGGCGTCGACGGACACGTCGGAGTCCTCGGTGGAGGTCGTCGACGGCAAGGTGAAGTTCAAGGGTGCGGTGAAGGCTCCGCCGCCGAAGGCGTCAGCGGCGGCGCCCGCCGCCACGGAGGCGACGCCGCCGGCGTCATCGAGCACCGTGCCTGCATCGACCTCAGCGCTGCCGCGCGCCGTCGCGACGCGCCCGCCGATCGTGCACCGCCCGATCCCATTCGGCGCCAAGCGCCAGCAGGAGATGGCGGCCTACGCGCAGCGTCACTACGGCATCGACACCTACAAGTTGGTCACGCCGAAAGTGATCGTTGAGCACTACACGGTCACGAGCACGTTCGCGGCGGCCTACAACACGTTCGTCGCCGACGTCGCCGACAGTGAGCTGCATGAGCTGCCTGGCACGTGCGCGCACTTCATCGTCGACAAGGACGGCACGATCTACCAGCTCGTTTCCATCTCGATCATGTGTCGCCATACCGTCGGGTTGAACTTCACCGCGATCGGGATCGAGCAGGTCGGCATGACGGCACGAGAGATCCTGTCGCGACCGCGACAGGTCAAGGCGATCGTCGCTCTCTCGGCGTGGTTGCGCTGCCGCCAACACATCGCGATGAGCGACGTGATCGGCCATGCGGAGAGCCTCAGCAGCCCCTACCACCATGAGAACGTTGCCCGGCTGACCACCCAAACCCACGGCGACTGGACCCACGCCGAGATGCCGGCGCTTCGGTCCCGGATCAGGAAGGTGGCGTGCGCGTGAGACGGGAGCGGGCCTGAGGGGGCGACCCTCGAAAGATGCCCGCGACGAGTGGCATCGAGTCGACGTCTTGCACGGACTTCGCTTCAGGGCATAGGCAGATCGTTGATCCGCCGCAAGTCTGGTCCTATGCCGGCTTGCGGTCGTGGTCCGTTATGAAATCAGGATGTGGCTTGACGACAGGGTTCCCGCCATAGCGCCATCGCTGATCTGTCTGAAGTGCTCCTGGTGATTCCCAGCCGCAGTACTCCCACCAGAACGGATCGCCGTGCCTCTGGGCGAGTCCGAACAAGTATCCGGTCGGGGTTGTTACCCAGGCGGTCCATAGCTGTCCGTCGTGGCTACTGCTGATGGTGATACCGGAGTCTTCGAAGATCGCCCCAGAAGGGTCCAGCTCTTCACGGTTGGACGCGAACTGTCCTGTCTCTTCGTGCCGTCGTCGCTGCTGACCCATCACATACCAGAGGTAGCGCTTTGTCTGCCCGAACCCTTCGCGGTCATACAGTCGCGCGTCATGGTCGCGCTCGCGTGTCCCGCCATAGCGCCTATGGGTTTCGGCCTCTGCTTTGGCTCGCTTTTCCTCCGCCTGCGGCTTGGCCCACTCGGTGGTTGCGATAAGCGCGACGAGCGCCATCGTGGACAGACGCCGCGTGCCGTATCCGAGGGTCCGCCCATGCAACACGCCGTTGCGTAGTAACTGTGATGGCTCGGCGATGGTCGTCTCGTTGACGGACTGGGACATGAGCTGGCTCAAGACCATGAGGCCGGCCGGATGCCCGGCGAGCGTGATCTCGTCGGTGAGGTGCGTCGGGAGTCGCTTGCGCGTGAAGAACAACTTGGGCCGGTCGTCCGTGATGTCGATCACGATGCCTTCGATCTGCGCCAAGACGATTGGGATTGCGGCCGCATAACGCCCCTCCCTATGGAGGTTGACCGCCTCGAAGACGAGCTGCTGCCGGGCATTCCCGATGTCTCGGTGGGCGGCGTTCTGCTGGTAGATAGAGGTGATGCGGTGGTGCGCCCACGACAGACGAGTGTCGTCGTTCCATGCGTCCTCGACGAGCTGGTCGGCCTCCTCTGGGCGACCAGCACCGAGAAGCTCAACGGCTCGCACATACTCGGTTGTGGGTGCGTCACCCAGCAGAATCCAGCCGCGCGGCGCTAGCACTTCGGCAACACGCTCGGCATTCGCCAGGTGCGCGTGGACCTGTTTCGGTAAATCTCTCGCGTCTCGGATCGTGTCGGAGGGCACGCCCATCAGCTCCAACACCACCGAAACCGTTGGACTGGTAAGTGCCTCAAGCCAGCGCGTCTGCTCCCGTAGCGCTCCGTCTGGGTCGAGGCGATCGGCGAAGTCGCGTGGTGGCTCAGGCATGGGCGGGGTCTAGCACCGCCGTCCGACGTCTCGCCCGGAGGCCATCTCGTCGAACTAGTCGAGGGCGCCCGTCCTGCGCCTGAGAAGCGGTATCCGAGGGCCAAAGAGCGCCCGTCGGGACGGGCGTGCGCAACGTGGCGCGCGGACGCTCATGGGCTTGAATCGTGCATCTAGTTGTACAACAACATCGCGGATTTTCTCGCTGTTTGCGGCCTTTGAGTCGATGGCACTCCGGTCAATAATTGTAACTTATTACTCAATACGCCATGTTCTGTAAGTCGGCTTCGGACCACCTACGATGGATACTGCGGCCTGCGCATAAACGAGAAGTAGCCCGATTCCGCGTGCGATCCTTGAGCCATGCTCGGGCATCTGCCCACATGGCTCCAAGTGATTGCCGGCGTGCCGTTGTGGCTCGTCGGCATGGCCGGTGCGGGTCGTGCAGTGCTCGCCTTCCTTCGGGACTTGGGCAGGTACCGAGACGAGCGACAGCGACGCCGGCGTCGTCTGTCGCCTCATCAATCCGTCCTGGGGTACGGGCGTTCTTCGGAAGGCGAGTCTCGGCCGACAGTAGCCCGAACCGAGGCTCCAAAAATCCAGCTCTAGCTCGGTGTGCGGCTCGGCCATCTGTGCGGGTGATCATCGGGCAGCCGGCGCCGGCTAGCCATATGAGGCGCGTAACCGAGGGCAGCCGAGCCATAGCGCGGCACTTGGTCTGTACGTCGCCCACCGCGCTACGGGCCAGGAGCAAGCCGCGCGCAAGGTTTCCGAAGTGCTCTAGCTGACGACTAGCGGCGCCCGGGTCGAGGGCCTGCTAGACAGCATCTAGGCTGATATTGGGCTTATCCAGAGCGCTGAACTAGGGCCAAATAGAAACGAGGCCGGCAAGGCCGGCCCCGTTTCGAACTTCGAACGTATGGCGGAGGGGGCGGGATTCGAACCCGCGAACGACTTGCGCCGTCTCCGGTTTTCAAGACCGGTGCATTCAACCGCTCTGCCACCCCTCCGGAGAGATGAAGGCTACCCGTGCCGCGTGGGTGCGCGTCGCGCCTTTGGGACGATCCTGACGGTGGGTGGTACGGCAAGCGCACGCGGGACCGGGGTCGCGAGGGCGCAGGGCGCCCGGTAAAGCAGCGGCGGTGGGCTGGCCAGCGGGGCGCGTCGCGTGGATGCGGGTGGTGCGGGCTCGATGATCGCCGGTGCCAGGGAGAAGTGGCCGCACAGGCCAGAGCCGTCAGGGGAGACGGTCGGCGGTCGGTTGGCGATGGCAGCGGGGCAGCGGGCCCGGCCTAGGAAGACCGGTGAGCCGAGCGGCTGCACGTGCGGGGTGCCGTCGCCGCCGGTCCAGACCACGTAGCGCTGTTCGGCGCGCTTGGTGCGTGGGACCACAAAGGCATAGGCATTATCTTTGACATCCGCGCGGACCGCGGTGCCGTCCGGGCTGGTCAGGAACGCTGCGCCGACGCCGTCAGGCACGATCCCGGAGACCGAGAGCATGTCGCGGGTGGGTCCGCCGCAGGGGTCGATGGCGACGGGCTCCCGGCCGCGGACGAGGTCCTCCAGGCGGCCGCCGGCTCCGCCGGGGGCGCCGTTGAGCGCGACGACGGCGAGGCCGGGATGGGGCGAGGGCTTGTCGGTGGTGTCGGGGGATGGCACCGGCGTCGGCACGCTCGTGGTCGATAGTGGTACGCGCCTGGGTGTCGTGGGGGTCGGCACCGGCGCTGACGGCGTTACCAGCCGCGGCCGCGCGCGGGGATGTGCGCGGCGAACGCGTGCGCGCTGACGCTTCCGTATCGCCTGGGCGAGCGCCTGGCGCTGGCGTCCAAGCGTGCGCGTTACACAGGCCACTTCGAAGAGCACGCCGGCGTTGGCGGGCACGTCGCGGACCGGGACGACCCAGGCGCGGCCGCCGTCGTCGGTCTGGCGCAGCAAGCGCGCGGCGGCGGGATCGAAGGGCTCGAGGCCACGCTGGCGCAGCGCCTTTAGAGCGCTCTCGGGCAGCGCGTCGGTGTCGGCGCGCTCGCGGCGCAGGACGCCAAACGCGTCGAGCAGGTTCTGGGGCACCGCAGCGGGGGCGGGGGGCTGGTCGTCGGCCGGGCACGCCGCGACGGGGACTGCCGCGCGCAGGGACGAGCCGCCGACCACGATTGCCGCGGTCGGTGGCACCGGCTGCGCGGCCGGCGCCGGGAGGGTGACCCTCGGCGCAAGCGCACCCGCGGTGGTGGCGCGGGGCTTTGCGCCGTCGCGCCCGTCGGCCAGCGCGGCGACCACGCCCAATGCCAGCGAGGCGATCGCAAGCACGGCGACGGCGGGGAAGGTGAGGCGGCGGGACGGCACGGGGAGGGACCTCCGGAGGGTCTGGGGATCGTCGTCGGGGGAGAGGTGGTCAGGGGAGCTCATCGGTTGCAGCGTCCGCCTTCGCAGGTCATCAGGAGCTCGCCCGCACCGTCGCTGACGCGGACGTGGGCGACATCGCGACCGCCGACCAGCGCGAGGACGAAGACGCGTACGCCGTCGGGCAGGTGGCCCTGCTCGATCGCCTGCTCGTCGACGGCCGTGGCGGCGATCTGCTCGGTCGCGGGCGTGCCGCCGCCGTAGGGGCGCGAGGTCACCTCGACCGAGCGAGCGCCGGCGGGCAGCGCACCGAACGCCCACGTGAGGTTGGAGGCGGGGTCGTAATAGGCCTGGACGCGGCGTGCGGCAAGCGCCGCGGGCGAGGCGCCCGGTGTGCGGGCGGCGACGTCGCAGCGCGCGCCCGCGCCGCCGCCCGGCACGCTGAGAAAGAGGCCGACGGCGTCGATGGTCCCGTAGCGGCAGACCGTCGCGCTCAGCCGCCACGCGACGCCGCGCTGCCTGCCGGCGCCCACGTACACCGGTGTGCTGGCCGTCCTGGGAGCCACCGCATCGTGCGGGCGCAGCTGAGCAGGCAACGGCGGCGGGTCCGGAGCCCAGACGGCCTCGCGGGTCGCGATCGCGGTGGGCACGAGCGCCAACGCGGCGGCTGCCGCGGCGATCAGCCCGCGGTGGCCGACGCGCGGGCGCGGCAACGCAACGCGCAGCGGCAGCGGGCGGCGGCGGCCTGCGCCGTCGCGCGCCCAAGCACCCTCCAAGGCGGCGCCGAGCTCGTCGAGGATCGCGTCAGGATCGCGGCCGCTCATGCGCCCGGAGCCTCCATCGACAGCGCAAGCGTGCGCAGGCCACGTGAGACGCGGGCGCGCACCGCGTCCTCGGAGATCTCAAGGCGGCGGGCGATCGACGGGTAGTCGAGCTCGTCGATCACGCGCAAGCGCACGGCGTCGCGCTGCTCGGGGGAGAGGTCCTCAAGGGCGATCGCGAGCGTCGCGCGGAGGCTGCCAAGCTCAGCGAGCTCCTCTAGGCGCGCGATCTCGTCTGCCGCCAGCTGCGGCGGATCGACATGAAGGCGTTGCATCGCCGCGCGCTCGGAGCGCCCGCGGCGCAGCGCGTCGGCCAGCACGTGGCGGGCGATCCCGAACGTCCACGCGGCCAACGCCTCAGCGTCGGTCGGGTCGCCACGGAAGCGAGGCCGCGATTCCCACGCGCGGGCGTAGGTCTCGCCAACGAGGTCGACGGCGACCTGGCCGTCGTAGGTCCTGCGGGTCAGCCAGATCAGCAGGCGCCGCGCATCGCGGCGATACGCGGCGGCGAGGTGCTGATCGTCGAGGGGCTGCGGACGGGCCACGCGAGGATCTTCGCGTGGCCCTCCGTTCTGTGACGCAGGTCGGCTCCGTTGGCTAGGAAGCGTCTGCGGCGCTTGCCGCCACGCCCGTGCCGATCGGGCAGCTGACGCCCGTGCCGCTCATCGAGCAGTACCCGCCGGGGTTCTTGGCGTCGGAGAGGTACTGCTGGTGGTAGTCCTCGGCGTAGTAGAAGGGACCGGCCGCTGCGATCTCGGTGGTGATCTCGTTCTTACCCGCGCGCGCGAGCGCGTCGCCGTAGCGGCGGGCTGACAGGTCGGCGGCCTTGGCCTGCGCCTCACCCACCGTGTAGATGGCGGAGCGGTACTGGGTGCCGACGTCGTTGCCCTGGCGCATGCCCTGCGTCGGGTTGTGGACCTCCCAGAACGTCTTGAGGAGATCGTCGTAGGAGATCTTGGTGGGGTCGAACGCGACGAGGACGGCCTCGGTGTGACCGGTGCGGCCAGAGCAGACCTCGTCGTAGGTCGGATTGGGCGTCGTCCCACCCTGGTAACCGACGGCCGTGGTGTACACGCCGGGCAGCGACCAGAAGGCGCGCTCCGCGCCCCAGAAGCAGCCGAGGCCGAAGTAGGCGACCTCGATCCCCTCCGGGAACGGCGGCGTCAGCGGGGTGCCTAGAACCGTGTGGACGGAGGGCACCGGCATCGTCGTATCGCGACCCGGCAGCGCGCTTTCCGCGCTGGGCAGGGTCGCCTTGTTGCGGGTCGAGAAAAGCATCTGCACCACCGTATCTGCCGGGTGGCAGAACGTTACGCGGCTCTTGCGAGCCAAACCCTTACACTTTCGCGATCCCTTGGAGAGGTGGCCGAGTGGCTGAAGGCGCTCCCCTGCTAAGGGAGTATGGGGTTTAGAGCCCCATCGAGGGTTCGAATCCCTCCCTCTCCGTCTCCCTGTGGATCCGACCCTCGGCGCACCACGCGCGAGGCCGGGCTAGACTGGGACCCGCTGCGCCCGTAGCTCAGCTGGATAGAGCGTCGGTCTACGGAACCGAAGGTCAGAGGTTCGAATCCTCTCGGGCGCGCTCTGGAAACTCTTGCTAGCCGGTGGTTTCGGCGTTCGGCCTCAAAGCGTTGATCCGGTGGGCTCGGGACGATCTAGCCGTCGCGGGAGGAGCGCAGCCACGATGATCGACGCGATTCCGCCTCCCAGCCCGGCGACGACGATGCTGACGAGCGTTCCGCCCTCTCTTGTGAGGCTGAGTTGGAGGAGGTGGATCTGGGCGGGCGGGGTGGGCGTGCAGAGGTCGCCTGCCTTGCACGCGGCGACCGCATAGAGCGAGACGATCTCGGCGGACACCATGTACGTGAACGTCGTGCCGAGGAACATCGCCGACCAGAAGTCGGCCGCCGCGTCGCGCAAGACGTCGCGCTGCTCTACCGCGGCGGCCAAGATCAACACTGGGACTACCTGCGCACAGGTCGCAAAGAACTCGGTGTGTGCCACGGCGTCCGCCGTCCACCAGTATCCGAGGACGGCGATTCCGGCAGGCAGGCCGAACCGTATGCCGGGCTCACCGAACCAGCAGCCGGCTCCCACGATGGTCCCGATCGCGAACATCTCGCCGCCGGTTGTACCTCTCACCTTCCCGGCGCCGATGATCAGCAATACGGCGAGCACGACGCCGGCGGTTCGCAGATTGCCCGCAGGCCTGATCAAGCCGCCACCGATGATTCCACGCTGGAGATGTGGCTTTCGCTTTCCGGGTGAGCGGCGAACGCATTGATTGGGTGCAATCGCGTCATGAGGGCGCGGAGCATGCCCGAGCGAACACTCCGAAGCAACCTCACCGAGGAGAGACGCTCCCTGCCATAGATCGCATGGAGGCCGAGCAGCAACCGTCGCTCGGCCGTGTCGTCAAGGCTCCGAAGGCCTACATCAACGACAGCGGCTTGCTTGTCACCTGATCGGTGCCGAGGCCACGAGTCTCGCAGAGGACGGCACGATTGCCGGCCCCCGTCTTCGAGACGTTGGTTGCGATGGAGCTTCGCCGGCAGCTTGCCTGGCAGGACAACGCCTCCGCCAGTTTCATTACCGGGAGACACCGTGCCGTTCGAGGACCGGCTCGCGGCCGTCCCGTTGGCTCACCCTGCGCGCCGGTAGCGGATATGCGTGGCCAGCGGCGAGTGCAGCACCTCGACGGGCTCCAGCCCGAAGGACTCGAGGCCGTCGAAGATCCGCTCGCCTGACCCGAGCAGGACGGGAGCGATGTCGAGCGTCAACTCGTCGATGACCCCGGCGATGAGCGCTTGCCGCACGGTCGCGGCGCCGCCCGCGATGTCGACCCCGTTCTCGCCGGCCGTCTCACGCGCCTGTGCGTAGGCGGCGTCGAAGCCGTCGGTGACGAAGTGGAAGGTTGTCCCGCCCTCCATCTCGATCGGCTCGTGGGCGTGATGGGTGAGCACGAACACCGGAGCGTGGTACGGCGGCTCGGGTCCCCACCAGCCGCGCCAGTCCTCGTCCCACTCACCGCGGATCGGCCCGAACATGTTGCGGCCCATGACGTAGGCGCCGCGCGGGCGCATGAGCCAGCCGGCCGCTGTTTCGTTGGCTTCATTGGCGCGATCGTCGCCGAGGTGCCAGCGGTGGATCTCCTTCCCGCGCTTGCCGAGCGGGTCCTCGCGACTCTGCTCTGGCCCGGCGACGAAGCCATCGAGCGACATGGACATGTGGCAGGTGGTGTCCAATGTGGGTGTCCTTCCTAGGTGGATGCGCTTGCAAGTAGTCATGGCAGGTCGAGTCGCCCCGTGGCCTGTGCTCATCGCGGGGTTTGTGTTTCGCCTGCGCGTGGGCTGTCGGTCATCGTTTCGGGACCAGGACCTGCGCCAGGGCTCCGCTGCGGAAGCGTTGCTCATCGACGACTTCGAGCTTGAGGTGCTCCTTGAGGTCGGCGAAGGGGCTGCGGCCCGCACCGATCGCGATCGGGACCGTCGACAGTTGGAACTCGTCGACGAGGTCCAGGCGCGTCAGCGACTTGGCGAGATCGGGACCACCGTGGACCAGGATTGTCCCTTCGTCGTCGCGGGCCGTCAGGTCTGCGATGCCCGCGCTCACGTCGGCGAAGATCTCCGCCGGCCCCCATTCCGCCGTTTCGAGGGTGCGTGAGAAGACGGCCTTCGGCTTGTCGTTCATCGCCGTGGCGATCGGTCCCTCCGACGCGGCCCAGTGCGGGCCCATGATCTCGTAGCTGCGGCGGCCCATCGCGTGGACGCCGGCTTCCTGGAGTGCCCGGAGGCTTCGCTCATTCGAGTCGTCGCCAAACCACTCGAACATCCATTGATGGGTCCCGTCGAGCGACGTGGCAAAACCGTCGAGCGACAGGACCATCTTGAGAACCACTTTTCTCTCGCTCATGACGATAGAGACCTACCCTCTCGCGTGAACTCATCGCTCGTGAAAGGAGTTTCGGCTCCAGCACAGCCATCCGCATCCTTCAGCGACCGAATGTCATTGGATCGCGCCCAGAGGGTGCAGGCACACGAGCCCCTGGGCGGAACCGGGAAGTGTCACTAGCGCACGGTGATCGTCGTAGGGCGCATCAGCGGCGTCGAGCCGAGGCGGGCCGCGAGCACATAGCGCCCGGTGCGACGCGGGACCGAGAAGCGGACCCTGGCACCCATTTCCTTGACGGTGCGGGCCATGACAATGCGGTTGGAGCGGCTCAGCACCACGCGCACCGCGGTCCCCGGCGCAACGCTGGTCAGACGCAACTCAACGATTCCCTTCGGCCGAACAACCTTGCTCCGCAGAGTCGCGGTTGGGGGAAGTGACTCTGGGGTCGAAGGCGCGGTGTCGATGGGCGTTTGAGACGTTTGAGACTCGATGAACAGCGGACAGGAAGCGAGCGACCTTTGTCCCTCGGTCGTCGTCGCGCAGACCTGAACACCATGATTGCCTTCGGGCAGCGTGACGGTAAGCGACGGCGTGGTACCGGTCGAGATCGTGCACAGAGCCCAGTACGTCCAGAAATTGAGAGGATCGCTGGGGTCAGAAGCTTGAGATGGTGGGTCGACCGCCCAGGTGTACTCGGCCGCCGTCTCGCCGAGATCGAGCTTGGCGGAAACGGTCACTGGCGATCCCGGGGTGCCTGCGAGACGATGCGCTGCGGGCGGGTCTGGATAGACCAGCGAGACGCTTGCTGTGGCCGGCCCGGTCTGTATTGCGAGCACCGTGCCGACACCGGCAATCGTCAAGGCCACCCGCTGCAATCCGTTCATCGTCTCGAATCTAGAGTAAGGGCAAGGCAAGGGGTCAGCGCACCCCTGGCCGCTCGTCTAGTACATGGAGGACCGTCATCGAAAGACGGCGCTCAGTGACGTCGTGCTTGGAGGGCGTCGGTCCCGACCCCTCAACGTGCAGTGCCGGTGCGTCCACGCCGCGGGGCGCTTGTGGCGTTGCACCGGTTCTGGGAGCCTGACGGCCGCATGACAGCACGGACGCTCCTGCCGCGCGCCTCTAACCGGCGCTGGATCAAGCTGGCCGCCCTGGCCGTGGCGTTGCTCTGCAGCGCCGTTATCGCTGTGCCGGCGAATGGTGCCCCCGCCTCCGCCGAATCGGCGGTCGCCCACCTCAGCGCCCAACGTGTCGCGAACGGGATGCCCGCACTCGCCTTCTCGCCGTCGATGTCCGACGGCTGCGCGAAACACCTCAATTACCTGGAGGTCAACGGGATCGGTCTCAGTCACGACGAGGACCCGACGCTTCCGGGCTACACGCCCGAAGGCGCTCGTCAGACCCCCGGCTCGGGCGAGGGGGAAGTACTCGCAGGCGACCTACCTTGGGATGATGCCTGGAGCAGCCCCTGGAGAAACGCCCCGCTGCACCTCATGCTCATGTTCGACCCCGGCGCCCAGGCGTCCGGCTACGCCGCCGCGGGGCCTCGGACGTGCATGCGCTTTGAGTACGGCGGTGGTCCGGCCGGGATTTCCACGCTTCCTGGCGACGGTGCGACGAACGTGCCGCTGGGACAGGACGCCCGGGGCGAGCGGCCGTACTCGCCGGCCGACCTGGTCGGCGAGGACAGCCTCACGGGCTTCAACCTGCTCATCTGGCGCACCGGCGGTCCGGCCAACATCGCGTCGGCGTCGCTCGTCGGACCGTCGGGACCCGTTGCGGTGCGGGTCGTCGACTCGCGCACGCCGGTCCCCGGCGGCGGGACGTGGCCCTGGGGCGGCGCGGTGCTCGTGCCGCCCGCGCCGCTGGCGCCGGACGCCGACCACCAAGCGGACATCACGTTCACTGACGGTGTCACGAGCAGCGTGCGGTTCCGGACCGCCTCGCGCGAGGTTCGGTCAGCGAGCGTCACCTTCGACCAGCAAGACCCCTTCGGTGGGACGGGAACGTACCTGACGTATGAGACAGACTCCCCGGCGCCGGGGACGCTCGATGTGGTGCGGCTTCCCGGTGGGGAGCGAGTGAGTACAAGGGTCGTCTCGGGGCGGGGGAGCGGGGGCGCGTCGTTCTACGAGTCCCCTGGCACGTACCGGGCGTGCCTCGACCAGCCCGCCACTGAGCTCGTCGCCGCAGTTCACGTCTGCGTCGACCACGAGATCCCGCCCGGTCAGGGCCGCCCGACCATCCCGGGTCCGGGGCCGTCCGGGCTCCCGCCTTGGGCCGGCGGGGATATGCCCGTCGCGAGCTCCCGGACGCCGACGCCTGCGGGCAACGTCCGGCCGCCGGGTACCGGCACCCGGGCGGCGTGCCGACCTCCCCGGCTCAAGGGGCGGACACTTGCGCAGGCACGCCGACTGCTCACGCGCGCCCACTGCCGCCTGGGCAAGGTCATCCGCCCGCGTCGACGCACTCGCGGGACGCTCGTTGTGACCTCGCAGCGCGGGACGACGACAATCGCGGTGACACTCGGGCGGCGCGATCGCGTTCGGGGCCGATAGCGTGCGGGCCGGGCAGGCGCCATCGGCCATACGATCTCGCACGTGCGCGCGCTCATGGTCCAGGGAACGTCGAGCTGGGCCGGCAAGAGCCTGGTGACGACAGCGTTGTGCCGGCACTTCGCACGGCGAGGCGTGCGGGTCGCGCCGTTCAAAGCGCAGAACATGTCCAACAACGCTCGCGTCGTGGACGGTGGTGAGATCGGCGTCGCCCAGTACCTACAGGCGCGCGCCGCGAGGGTCGAGCCGGACGTGCGGATGAACCCGGTCTTGATCAAGCCCGAGGCAGACACGCGCAGCCAGGTGGTGGTCGACGGCACCGTCGATCACCGGCTCAGCGCAACCAGTTGGCGTGAGCGGGCCCCGCTGCTGTGGCCGGCGATCGCTCGCGCGCTCGCCTCGCTGCAGGCGGAGTACGAGCTCATCGTGCTGGAGGGTGCCGGAAGCCCGGCGGAGATCAACCTGAGCGATGCCGATGCGGCGAACCTGGGGGCGGCGCGGGCGGCCGACGCCGCGGTGCTGATGGTCTGCGACATCGACCGCGGCGGCGCGTTCGCCCACCTGTTCGGCACCTGGTCGTTGATGGCGCCCGACGATCGCGCCCGCATCGAGGGGTTCGTCCTCAACAAGTTTCGCGGCGATCTGACGCTGCTGTCGCCGGCTCCGGAGATGTTGCGGGAGCGCACCGGCGTCCCGGTCGTCGGCGTCGTCCCATGGTTGCGTCACGAGCTGCCCGATGAGGACGGGGTCGCGATCGCTGTTGAGCCCGAGCAGGAAGATGGCCGTCCCGTCGTCGGCATCGTCCATTATCCCGCCGCGTCGAACCTGGATGAGTTCAAGATGCTCGAGCAGGTTGCCCGCGTCCGCTGGGTCCGGCGGCCGGGTGATCTGGTCGGCGTCGAGCTCGCCGTGCTGCCCGGCAGCAAGCATGTCTGCGCCGACCTCGCCTGGCTGCGCGAGACCGGGCTCGATGCTGCAATCGTCGCGCGTGCCGGGTCGGGCCTGCGCGTTCTGGGGATCTGCGGCGGTCTGCAGATGCTGGGAGAGGAGCTGCGCGATGCCGGCGGCGGGGAGGCCGACGCGGATGGTCTCGGCCTGTTGCCGCTGCGCACGACATTTGGTGCCGAGAAGCTCACGGCTCGCACCGAGGTGTGGTTCGCGGCTGAGCTTGCCGACCCGTGGGCGCCGCTGAGCGGTGCCGCCGTGAAGGGGTATGAGATCCGCCAGGGGCGCACCGAGGTGACGGCAGCGGTCAACGAGGCGCTCGCCGACGGGCGCGGCTGGGCGCGTGGGGCGGTGCTCGGCATCACGGTCCACGGCGTCCTGGAGCAGCCGGAGATCCTGCGACGCCTGCTCGGCGCGAGCCCGGCGCGGACGCTCGACGCCGTCCTGGACGAGCTCACCGATGCCGTTACGGCAGGGCTCGACATGGCGGCTGTCGAGGCGATGGTCGAGGTGCGCTGAGCACGCGCAGCCTGGTGCAGGGCGCCGTAGTCAACGAGGACTAGGCCTTGTCTGACGCGGCGTTGCGCTTGCCTGTGCGCTGTCGACGCATTCGGACTTGCACAGATGTCCGTAAACGTTTACGTTCTGTTCCAGAAACGTCCACGGTGCTTCGAACGGAAGGCGGCCAGATCATTTGATCGCCGCCGAGCCGGAGAAGCTCGCGGTCGAACGCCGGACCAGTTGAAGCTCTGAGGAGCAAGGCTACTCGGCGCGTGGGTAGGGAGATCGCTCGCTGCGACGGTGCGGCGGGCCCAACAAAGGGATGGGGCTTTGGGTCGTCGTCTTTGCGGCGCAGCTACCGCTGCGCCGATGTTGTCATGTGCCCGCACCGGGGCACTCATTCGCCGGTCCATGGAGGACCGTACGCCCCTCCGGCACCGGGCCGCTCGCCTGCGGCTTGCCACCGCGGCGGTCGCCGCGCTCGGCCTATCCGCCTTGCTGCCATCCCTGGCGAACGCCGCCGACACGTGTGGCAACGTCGCCTATCGGAGCGGTGCCGGCGCGCTGTTGGGTGACTGCCGTGCTTGGGAGCTCGTCTCCACAGACCTCAACCACGCGTCGCTCAACAACCACGCCGGGCACGCAGTTGCTGACGGCAACACGATGTCCTACACCGCCGTCGACGCTCCGGAGCATGCCGCCTCCGCATCGGTCTTCAACGTCGTCCGCGCGACGCGCGATCCCAACAAGGGCTGGTCGGGCGTCTCCCTGACGCCGCGGATCACGACGCCGACGACGGGCTACTTCGCCAACACCACCTTCGGCTTCTCCGCGGATCTCAAGAACACGCTCGAGGCGAGCGACCAGCCGCTGAGCGGCGGCAACGAGCCGACCGGCCAGAACCTCTTCCTCGGCAACCCCACCGACGGCTACACGCTGCTGACCACGGCCGGCAGCCCGTTCTTCCCGGGGCCCGACATCTACCTCGGCTCGGAGCTCGTGTGGGCCACGCCGGACCTGGGCCAGGCCTTCATGCACTCGGCGACGCAGCAGGTCCCCAACGATCCGCTGCCGTCCTTCAACACCGTGGGTTGGTCACGGGAGGACGGCCTGTACCTCGTCGGCATCCTGCCGAACGGCACGCCCGCCCCTAACGGCGCGAGCCTGGCGTGGGACGGCAATCGGGGGCTGTTGCAGCCGGCGTCGTCGGACGGCCGGTACGTCGCCTTCACCGCCGACGGGGTGATGTACCTCCGCAAGGGCAACGCCACGACCGTCCAGGTTGACACGAGCCGCCGGACGACCGCGGATCCGAACCCCGCGCCGCCGGTGAACCCGGTGGGCGTCACCGGCAACGGCAAGAGCGTCCTGTTCACGAGCTCCTCCGAGCTGACCAACGACGCGAACACCGGGGAGACCGGCGGCGTCTCGTCTGACGCCGGTCGCGACCTCTACAGCTTCGACATCGCGAGCGGGGACCTCACGGACCTGACGGCCGACACGAACCCCGCCGACGACGCCACGGGCGCCAACGTGCAGACGGTGCTCGGAGCGACCCAGGACGGATCGCACATCTACTTTACGGCCACTGGTGTCCTCGCCGCGGGGGCCACCACCGGTCATACCTCGCTCTATGTCTGGCATGACGGCCAGATCGCGTTCGTGGCCAACGCCGACGCGCTGGACGCGAACGGGTTCTACTTCAGCTCCGACGGACAGCACGCCGTCTTCACGTCGAGCGACCAGCTGACGAGTTACCGCAACATCGATCCGTCGACCGGCGCGCCGCACGCCGAGGTCTACCGGGCGACGCTCGGAGGAGCGCTCGTCTGCGTCTCGTGTCGCGCCGACGGTAGCCCGCCGATGGGCGACGCGTCGCTGCCGACCTACACGGGCCTCTCGCCGGTCAAGCCGCCGCGCGCCTTGAACGACGACGGCAGCCGCGTCTTCTTCCACAGCACGGACGCCGTCATCCGCCAGGCGACGAGCGGCGTGCAGCAGGTGTTCGAGTACTCGGGTGGGCGGGTGACCCCGATCTCGCGGCCCGACAGCACGGTGCCGGCGACGATCATCGACGCGAGCGCGTCGGGTGACGACGTCTTCTTCACCACCTACGACTCGCTCGTGCCGGATCCGAGCAACGGCGACACCGCCGTGTACGACGCGCGCGTTGGCGGGGGTATCCCCCGCGCCACCAACACCCGTTGTGCCGAGATCGCCTGCCAACCGGCGACCACGCCGGAACCGGCCCTCCCGACCGTGGCGTCGATCGCGTTCCTCGGAGGCGGCAACGCGGATGAGACGCGGGCCGACAGTGCCGGGACCAAGACGGTCACGGTCTCCAAGATCAAGACGATCAACGGCACCAGCGGGTCGCTGAAGGTCAAGGTCCCTGGTGCCGGACGCGTGTCGCTCTCCGGTGTCGGGCTTCAGGCCAAGCGATCGAGCCTCTCGAAGGCGCAGACGCTGACCATCAAGCTGCAGCTCACGAGCAGCGCGACGAAGACGCTCAAGCGCAAGCGGTCCTACAAGACCAAAGCGAAGGTCACCTTCACCGGTCAGGACGGCCACACATCGTCGGCCTCCTTGTCCATCACGTTCAAGGTCAAGGGGCGTTAGGGATGCTCTCGATCACGACCTCCGCACGCACCACCCGTCTCGAGGAGATCCCGTCGATGCACGCTGCTTCCAGGGAGACGAAGGACAAGGTCGGGGTCCACACCCTTCGGTTGTGGTTCGCCGCTCTGCTCGTCGTGTCAATGGGCTTGATCGGGGCGCAGACGGCGCGGTCGGCGCCGCTCGGCATCTCGAGCTTCACCGCCGGCGCCTACAACGCTGACGGTACCCCGGCGACGCAGGCCGGCTCCCACCCGTGGGAGCTCGCGACCTCCTTCGCCTTCAACACCGAGACCGACAACCGCACGGGCACGGAAGTGGCCACGGCCTCGGTGAAGGACACCGTCGTAGACCTTCCTGCCGGTGCCATCGGCAACCCCACGGGGGTGCCGCAATGTCGCCAGCAGGACCTCGACTTCCCGCAGAGCAGCTGTCCTACCAACACGCAAGTGGGCTACGCCGAGGTCGATGTCGACTTCTTCGGCCGCTCCGTCCAGCACGTCCCGATCTACAACATGATCCCGCCCTCCGGCGAGCCCGCGCAGTTCGGCTTCGTGGTCACCGCGGCGGTCGCGCACATCGACGTCCACGTGCGCACCGACGGCGACTACGGGGTGCGGGCCACGGTGCACAACAGCAACGCGGGAGCGGTGGTGTTCGGCGCGACCATCCACCTGTGGGGCGTGCCGGCCGATCCATCGCATGATGTCTGGCGATACCGCCCGATCTTCCAGAGCCCCGGCGACGAGAACGGCAACCCGCTGCCCAGCACCGCGCCTCGCGTTGCGCTCCTGCGCAACCCCACCGAGTGCACGGGAGAGTCCGTGACGACCGGCATCCGTGCCGCGTCGTGGCAGCAGCCCGACCAGTTTGTCAGCGCGACGGCGCAGTCGCCCGCGCTCACCGGCTGCGAAAACTTGCCATTTGACCCCTCGGTGACGGTTCGGCCCGATACGCGCAAGGCGGGCTCAGGCGCCGGCCTCAACGTGGACGTCGACCTGCCGCAGAGCGACGACCCGGACACGCTGGCCTCTGCCGACCTCAAGCGCTCGGTCGTGAAGCTCCCCGCCGGCATCGGGATCAACCCGAGCGCCTCCGACGGCCTGCAGGGCTGCGCCGACCAGGACTTCGCGCTCCGCTCAACCGATGAGGATCGCTGTCCCGATGCGTCGAAGATCGGCTCGGTGCAGGTCACGTCACCGCTGCTCAAGGCGCCGCTGACCGGCGCGGCGTTTCTCGCGTCTCCACTCGAGCAGGGTCCGACCGCTGCGGCCAACGGGCGCATGTTCCGGCTGTTCCTGACGGCTCAGGGCTCCGGCGTCCGCGTCAAGCTCACGGGTTCGGTCGTGCCTGACCCGCTGACGGGGCAATTGACGGCGACGTTCGACAACAACCCGCAGCTGCCGTTCACGAACCTGCACGTGGAGCTGGTGGGCGGCGATCGCGCACCGCTGTCATCGCCCAAGCAGTGCGGCACCTACACGACGACGGCAGAGCTCGCGCCTTGGAGTGCCCCAAACGCTCCCGTGACGACCAGCAGCTCGTTCGTGATCGATCAGAACTGCGATCGGGCGGCGAAGTTCGAGCCGTCGCTGGAAGCGGGTTTGACCAACCCGGTGGCTGCAGGCTCGTCCCCGTTCTCGTTGACGGTGTCGCGGCCGGATGGCCAACAGGACATCAACGGCGTCAACGTCGTCCTGCCGCCGGGGCTGCTGGCGCGCGTCGGGTCGGTGGCGCAGTGTGGCGATGCCGATGCGGCGGCGGGCACATGTTCGGTGGCATCGCAGATCGGTCACGCGATCGTCGCGGCCGGCGCCGGCCCCAACCCGGTCTACGTTCCGCAGGCCGGAAAGGCGCCGACGGCGGTGTACCTGACGGGTCCATACAAGGGCGCGCCCTATGGGCTGAGCGTGGTCGTGCCGGCGCAAGCCGGGCCGTACGATCTCGGCACGGTCGTGGTCCGGGCAGCGTTGCGGGTCGATCCGATCGACGCGCACGTGACCGTCGACAGCGATCCGCTGCCTACGATGCTGCTCGGCGTCCCGTTGAACGTGCAGAAGATCAACGTGGTGATCGACCGTCCTGGCTTCATGGTCAGCCCCACCAACTGCAAGCCGATGCAAGTTAGCGCGACGGTCTCCTCGCCCGGTGGCGCGACGGCCAACCTGACCAACCGGTTCCAGATTGGCGACTGCGCGAAGTTGCGGCTCGCCCCCAAGCTCGGGCTCACGCTGACGGGCAAGGGACAGACGACCGACGGCAAGCACCCAGGCGTCGATGCTGTGCTGGCTCAGGGACCGGGCCAGGCGCAGTTGAAGAAGGTGGTCGTCACGCTACCCAAGTCGCTGGCCCTGGATCCGGACAACGCCCAGGCGTTGTGTGAGTTCGCCGATGGGTCGAAGGTCGACCCGACCTGCCCGAAGGCTTCGATCGTGGGTACCGCGACGGCCAAGACGCCGTTGTTGAACCAGCCGTTGTCGGGGCCGGTGTACTTCGTCAAGAACATTCGGATCGACAAGAAGTCGGGACGCCAGATCAGGACCCTGCCCAAGATCGTGATCCCGCTGACCGGCGAGAATGGCCTGCGCCTGAATCTGGTCGGTACCAGCGACGTGGTCGCCGATCGTCTCGTGACGACCTTCGACAACATCCCCGATGCACCGGTGAGCAGCTTTGCGCTGAACATCACCGGCGGCAAGCACGGCATCCTCGTCGTCTCGAACACCGACGTCTGCAAGGCCACGCAAACCGCCGCCCGGCAGATCGACGGGCAAAACGGCAAGACCGCGGACGCCAACCTCGCCCTGCAGACGCCGGACTGTCGGCTGAAGATCCTCTCCAAAACGCTGGGGAGGACCTCCGTGGCCGTCAAGGTCGGCGGGTTGTCGGCGGGCAGGCTCATCATCAGCGGCCACGGGATCACGAAGACGAGCAGGACCATCGCCACGTCAACGGTCGCGACGATCACCGCCAAGCGCACCACGGGGCGGCCGGGCAAGGTCACGGTGGCATTCCGGCCCGCCGGAGCCAAGAAGGCGAAGACCGTCAGCGCAAGCCTGAATTAGGCTCGCTCTGTGCGGGAGGCGAAGCGGCCGGCGTGCCGCTTCGCCTCTCCACCGCGGAGCATCAACGTCGGGGCCCTCGCTGGTCTAGGCTCGTCAGTCATGACCGTCGTCCTGTGGCACATTGAGGTTTCGCACTACAACGAGAAGGCGCGTTGGGCGTTGGACTACAAGTCGATCGCCCATGAGCTGCGCGTGCCGATGCCCGGCTTGCACGGTGCGAAGGCGCGCGTACTCACCCGCGGCAAGCACGGGCGCCTCCCGGTGATGGAGCTCGAAGGCCGTCGGATCGGTGACTCGACGGCGATCATCGCGGCCTTGGAGGCCTACCAGCCGGAGCCGCCGCTCTATCCGGCCGACCCGGGCCAGAAGGCGCATGCACTGGAGCTCGAGGACTTCTTCGACGAGCATCTTGCCCCGCAGTTGCGCCGGCTCGTGTGGCACCACGTGCTGCAGGACACCGACGCGATCGCGGACTCGCTCTTCGGCGACCGGGCGCCGGGTCGAGCGCGCTTCTTGCGTGCCACCGCGCCCGTTGTACGCCCGTTCGTCCGGCGCGATTACGGCGTCTCCGCCGGGTCTGCCGAGGTTGCGCGCGGCGAGGTGCTCGCCGCTATGGATCGCATCGAGGCCGAGCTGCAGCCCTCGGGCTATCTCGTCGGCGACCGCTTCTCGGTGGCTGACCTGACCGCGGCGGCCCTGTTCACGCCACTGATCGCTCCGCCGCATCGACCGTACATGCCGGCCACGTTCCCGGCCGCGCTGCAGCCCTTGCGCGAAGAGCTCACGGCTCGCCCCGGCGGTCGCTGGATCCACGAGATGTACGGGCGCCACCGCTTGACCGGCACCGCTGCCGCAGCGGCCGTCTGATCGCCGCGACTACGCGACCTTTGCGTCGTCCGGAAGCAGTCCGCGAAGCGCCTCCAACCCGCGTTGCCAGAGCCCCTCGATGTCGGCGCCCGGCGGAAAGCGGTCGCTGAGCTCGAGCTGCACCATGCCGTGCGCGAAGGCCCAGAGGACGCGCGCGCCCACGACGTCACCGCCACAGAGCGCCCACATCGGTTCGGCGGCCGAGCGCTCGGCCGCCGCGACCGCTTCGTCGTCGCGGTCGAGGTCGCGCACGTAGATGAGGCGGTAGACGTGAGGGTGCATCAGCGCCCACCGGCGCCACGCGGCCGTCATCTCCGTCAGAGGATCTGCTGAAGAGCGCAGTGCTGCGGCCAGCGCGACGCCCTGCTCACTGAGGCCCGCCGCGATGATCGCGCTCTCCAACGCGCGCTTGTCGGTGACGTGCTCATAGAGCGAGGGGGCGCGGATGCCGATCTCGGCCGCCACGTTGCGCATCGACAGCGCCTCGGGGCCCTGCTCTTCGAGGATGCGGCGGGCAGCATCGACGATCTGCACGCGGCGGGAGGTGGGAACGGCAGCAGACATGGCGCAAGGATCATGTCAATGTGACACCCGCCGCGCACGAATTTTCGTCACATTGTCAATAAGTGGGCTAAACGCGTCCCGTGTCCTGCCGATAGGCATGTGCGGCGAGCACTATGAGCACAATGCTCCAGGCCACGACCACGAGCCAGCCACGGCTGCCCCAACTCGTTCCGCCGAGCGCCACGCGGTTGGCCTGCACGAGCCAGTAGGAGGGCAGATACTGTGCAACGTCGTGCAGAAAACCTGTCTGGGCCAGGGGAAACCACGTGCCGCTCAGCAGCGCCAGCAACGCGGTTCCACCACCGATAAACGGTCCGATAGCGTCAACGGTCAGCTTATGTCCGAGGAAGATGCCCAACGCGGCGAACGGCACGAGGCCGACCAGGATCAGCCCGGTCATCTGCAGCCATTCACTGGCCGGAAGCCGCACGCCCAGGACCACGCCTGAGACGTAGAGCAGAATAATCGACAACGTCGCCATCAGGTAAGAGATGGCGACTTTCGCGCGCAGATACGTGCGCGCCGGCAGCGGGCTGATCCGGAGCTGGCGGTTCCACCCGACCTGCCGTTCGCCGGCGATGCGCGCCCCGGTGCCGAGCATCGCCGTCATGGTGCCCCACGACGCCATCGACACCATGAAGTACAGCGGCGCACTGAGCCCCGTTCCCTGCAGGTCGCTCTCGTGCTGGTTGGGCCCGGCGGTGAGGAAGTACAGTGCCAGCGGGAAGCCGAGCGAGAACACGAAGAACCGCTTGTTGCGCACTGCGCGCAGCAGCTCGTACCGCGTGTAGGCCATGGCGCTCACGCTGCAACCGCCTGATCGTCGGTGTCCTCGCCGCCGGTCAGCTCGAGGAACGCCTCCTCCAGACCAGCGCCGCTGATCTCAAGGTCGCTCACGGCCGGAAACGCCGTCAGCAGGGCGCGAATCGCCGCATCGGAGTCGTTGCAGCGCAGCGTGATCGCGGCGCCGCGGCGGTCGACCGTCGCGACGCCCGTGAGCGCGAGCAGCGCTGTGTCGGGCACTTCTGGCAGCGTCGCCCGGATCGTGCGTGACCCGACGCGCGCCTTGATCTCGGTCGTCGGACCGTCGGCCACGACAAGCCCGTGCGCCATCAGCACGGCACGGTCGGCGAAGTCGTCGGCTTCCTCGAGATAGTGCGTGGCGAAGACGATCGTCGTGCCGCGCGAGGCGAACTCCCGCATCGTGGCCCAGAAGGCGTGGCGCCCCTCGACGTCCATCGCGACCGTCGGCTCGTCGAGCACCAGCAAGTCAGGGTTGCTGACCAGCGCGCAGGCAAAGCGCACGCGCTGAGCCTGGCCGCCGGAGAGCTTCTCGGTGCGCTGCGCCGCGGCGCTCTGCAGGCCGGTCAGCTCCAGCACCTCATCGACGCCCAGTGGGCGGGGGTAGAGCGCGGCCATCATCGACACCAGCTCGCGCACGGTGAGGTCGCGCAGCAAGCCGCCCGTCTGCAGCATCGCGCCGACGCGGCCGGAGGCGATCGCGTCGGCCGCCGTGCCGCCGAAGAGCGACACCGTCCCGGTATCGGGCTCGGCGAGCCCGAGCAACATGTCGATGGTGGTGGACTTGCCGGCGCCGTTGGGCCCGAGCAGCGCGACCGTCTCGCCCGGCGCGATCGCGATGTCGACGCCACGCACCGCGCGGACGGGACCACTGGGTGTGCGAAACGTCTTGGTCAGCCCCTGCAGGTCGATCCCGGCCTGGGTCGTGGTTGATGCCATGGCCAACACGATGCCCGGCGCCGCAACCGGCGACCATGCGGCCACCTCCCGGCGTGCGCGTGACGTCTGTCACGACGGACCGGGGAGTGGTGTCACGTCAGGAGGTGGTCGCGGCTCGGGCTGGTCTTCGAGCTCTGCCGTGCGGGCGCTCATCGACCGTCCGAGCGAGGACCTCCTGGTCCATCAGTAGCCGACCTCGGGTCGGAGCGCGTTGGCGAAGTGCTCGGAGACGACCAACACATAGCCCTTGCGTTCGATCAGGGCGGGCAGCGCGGCGCGGACGGTGTGGAAGACGCCGTTGATGTTGACGTCGATCACGCGTCGAGGCCGCCGAACGTCTGGACGCCGTGCGCGACGGCGCCGATGCCGCGCGCACCGCCGGTGATCAGCACCACCTTGCCCTTGAGCTGCTCATCGACGCCACGCTAGGCCGCCGCGGGGGTGGGCGTCGCGCCTACCGCGCGCGTCACGAAGTCGACGATCGACGTCGAGAACAGGCCCGGGTCGTCCCACATCGGCGCATGGCCAACGCCGGGCGTGACGCGGAACTCGAGGCCGCGGATCTCCTCACGCAGGCGCGGGGCGTGCGTCTTCATGGGCAGGATGCGGTCTTTGTCACCCCAGGTGACCAGGACCGGAACGTCGATCTTGTCGAGCTCACGCAGCGCGGCCTCGCCGTTGCGCAGCACGGTGTAGACGTCGTCGACGATGTCGCAGCGGACCGAGGAGCGCGCGAGCGTGATCGCTTCAGCGGCCGGAACCTGATGGCCGCGGGTCATCACGTCGCGAAGCGCCAGGCGGCGCAGCCCGGGCCGCGCCATCACCCGCGGCAGTAGGCCCAAAGACTTCCTCGTGTTCTTCTGCATCCGCGTGAAGACCTTGATGACCTGCTGGGCGGTGGCCTCGTCACCGGGGCGCAGGCCGCCGGCGGGGGAGATGCCGACGACGCTGCGTGCTCGACCGCGCTTGGCGAGCTCGAGTGCGAGCGCGCCGCCCATCGAGTTGCCCACGAGGTGCGCGGTGCCAATGCCCAGATCGTCGAGACGCTCTTCGAACAGGTCGGTCGCGCGCGCGGTCCCGAACGGCTGGCCGTTGCGCGGCACGGGAGAGCCGCCGTCGTGGCCATGCAGCGTCGGGGCGATCACCTCGAAGCGGGGGACGAGCTCAGCGAGGAGTGGCAACCAACTGCGCCAGGTGGCGGTGAAGCCGTGGATCAGGACGAGCGGCTCGCCCTCTCCGGCGCGGTAAAGGTCAGGGGTGATCTGGGACATTGTCCACAGATCGTATGCGTTCAGACAAGGCTGGGCCGCCAGTTCGGCGACAGCTCGGGTTCAGGAGGCCGCCGCCGAATCGTGGTGCTCGCCGAACGGATCGGCGATGACGTCGCGAAACCGCTCGTCGTCGCGGAGTAGGTCGATGAACGCGGCACCGAGGGTGGTCAGACCCAACTCCTCGGTGTCGGGCATGTGGGGCTCGAGGTCAGTCTTGTCGCGCCGCAGGCGCGCGCCACAGCGATCGTCACGTCGGGGGGCCATGCCCTATATGACGCACTTCGCCAGAAGCTGTGACACGGCGCCGCGGCTCCCAACGCAATTCGTACACGTCGACCGCCTTGCGCCCCACTTGGGGATCTTTTTAGAAAAAGTACCGTTTCTTATGCCGTCCGCCGGCGCGGCTTGCGCGGCTTCTGGGTCGGCTCCGGTCGACCGGCGCTGGGGTCTGGTGCTCCGACGGCATCGAAGAGCATCGCGACCAGCGCGGTATCCGACGCCGAGCCGTTGCCGTTGCTGAGGCGCTTGGCCGCGGTCTCCTGGATCTTGAGCGCCTCGGCCACGAGCTTGGCCACCGCCTTGGAGAGCTGCTCGACGCCCTTTGCATCCAGCGAGAGGCGGAGGCGCTCAAGGCGCGCGTGGTCGCTGTCGAATCCGCCGACGCCGGCGGCGCGGCTTGCGACTTCGGTCGTCTGGGCCAATTCGGCGCCGATGACGGCCTGCTTGGCGATCACCGAGACGCTGTCCCAGGTTGCCCCGCCGCTCTTGGGGCGTGGCTTGGCGCGGTAGTGATGTTCGATGGCGCCGCGGCGCGGCGTCTCGCGCACGAGCTCCAGGAGCCCGAGCTCATTGAGCTGACGCACGTGGTAGGAGATCGTGCCGAGCGTCGCGTCGAGCACCTGGCTTAGCTCGACGGGGCTGGCTGGCTGCTCCTCCAGGATTCCGAGGATGCGGACTCGGAGGGGATGGGAGAGCGCCTTGACGTACCGCTGGTCGTCGACGTTTGTGATGGTGGGCATGAGGTTCCTCGGATGTCAGGGAGTGATGCTCTGCATATCATCGCTCAGAATCGTGAACCGTGCGAGCTTTTTTGTCACGCAGCTGTCCTATCGGCAGCCGTTACGCAGCATTTTGCAAGTTCTTCAGAAGCAAGTGGTACATGTGGAACCTGGATCGTTCCAGATGCTGCAATTGCCGTCCCGGAATAAGATGCACCGGTGTCCCGAACGCTCGTAGGAAAGACCCTGTTCATCTCCGGCGCCTCACGGGGCATCGGACTGGCCATCGCCGTCCGCGCAGCTCGCGACGGCGCCAACGTTGCGCTCATCGCGAAGACCGCTGAGCCGCATCCCAAGCTCGAAGGCACCGTCTATACGGCTGCCGAGGAGATCGAGAAGGCCGGCGGCAAAGCGCTGCCGATCGTCGGCGATATCCGCGACGACCAGCAGGTCGCCGACGCCGTCGCCGCCACCGTCGAGAAATTCGGCGGCATTGATATTTGCGTCAACAACGCCAGCGCGATCAACCTGTCCGGTACCGAGGCTATGGACATGAAGCGCTACGACCTGATGCAAGCAATAAACACGCGCGGCACATATATGGTGAGCAAGGCGTGTATTCCGCATCTCAAAGCGTCTGAAAACGCACACGTGTTGACACTGTCGCCGCCGATTAGCCTGCAGCCGCGGTGGTTGGGCGGGCACATCGGCTACACGATCGCCAAATACGGGATGAGCCTCTGCACCCTCGGCATGGCCGAGGAGTTCAAGGGCGATGGCATCGCGTTCAACGCGCTCTGGCCCAAGACGCTGGTTGCGACCGCGGCGGTCCAGAACCTGCTCGGTGGTGACGCGGCGATGGCCAAGTCCCGCAAGCCCGAAATCGTCGCCGACGCGGCGTACGTGATCCTGACGCGCGATAGCCGTGAGTACACGGCCAACCTTGCGCTGGTGGAGGACGTGTTGGCGCAGGAGGGCGTAACGGATCTCAGCCAGTACTCCTATGGCGGCGACGACGCAGAGCTGCAGGCCGACCTCTTCGTCGACTGAAAACGTCTGGTGATCGACGCCCGCGTTCGCTGAACGCGGGCGTCTCACCCTTCGGGTCAGATCGCGCCGACCAGCGCCGCGCAGACCCAGTTCGAAGCCCCCGCGCCGTTGTTCCACAACTTGGCTGCTAGGCGATCCTGCTCAGCCTTGGACGCCTTGTAGGCATCCGGCGTCGAGCCGCCGAGGCCCGCCCAGGTGGCCGGCGTCATCTGGTAGTAGCCCGACGCGCCGGCGCTGTTGGGCGGCAAGTTCTGGCCGCCGGACTCGCACTGGACGATCGCCCACGGGATGGCCCATGGGCCGCCGGGGCCGGCCTTATCGACCGCCGCACGGGCGCGGTCGGCGAGCAACTTGCGCAGTGTGCGCTGCGCCGAGCGGCGCCCGCTGCGGGTCGCGCGCAGGGCGGCGAGGCGCGCGGCGCGGGCTTGGGCGAGCGCGTTGCGGCGTGCTTGGGCGGCGGCCTCCATCCCGGCGAGCGCGTCGCGCTCGCGCTGCACGACGATGGTGTCCGCCTGGCGCTCGGCCTCCAACTTGGTCAGCACGACGGTCTCACGGCCGGCGTCGCGTCGCGCGGCGCGCACCACGTCGACGATTACGGTGTCGGAGTCCTCGATGCGTTGGAGGAATTCCATCCGCTCCAGCAGGTCAGCGAAGCCGTGGGCATCAAGCACGACCGAGACGAGGTCCGGACGCGTCGACATGTAGCGCTGGCGCAGCAGGTCGGTCAGCAATGCGCGCGACTCGGCCAGTCGCTTACGCAGGCGCGCCAGTCGCCGACGCTCGGCCGTCAGCCGCGTCTGCGTGGCGGTTAGCCGTGCTTGGGCCGCGTTCAGATCGCCTTGTGCGTCGGCGAGTCGTGTCTCGATGATCGCGAGCTCGCGGGCGCTGGCACGCTCCAGCCGACCGAGGTGCGCGGCCGCGTCGCCCAGCGCTTGCTCGCGGACCTTGCCGCTGTGGATCTTCGAGCGCAGCGCGTCTTCTGAGGCGCCGCGGGCGGTCACGGCCAGGCCGAGGCCGACCGCGAGCAGGGCGGCGAGCGCGAGCGCAGCTCGGTTGAGCGATAGGCGGCGAGACGTCATGCGACGGGACGGCGAGCCGGTCACGCTAGCGCCGCGAACCTCGCGCTCTGCAGGGCCAATTGCAACGTCCGGCTGCCGCCGTCGCGCTCGTGTTAGGGTTCCCTAAGAAAAGCCAACCAGCACGGTGGGAGTTACGAGTGGGACGCTACACGGGGCCGGTCGAGCGGCTCTCCCGGCGCGAAGGCGTCGAGTTGTACCTGAAGGGCCTGCGCGCCATCAACGGCAAGTCGGCGCTCGTGCGCCGTGGTCCGATGCCGCCCGGCCAGCACGGCCAGCGCCGTGCCAACAAGCCGTCGGTCTTCAGCACCCAGCTGCGCGCCAAGCAGCTGGCCAAGCGCTACTACGGCGTTCGCGAGAAGCAGTTCCGTCGCTACATCGCGACGGCCGAGCGGCGTGGCGGCCGCACCGGCGAGGAGTTGTTGATTGCCTTGGAGCGGCGCCTGGACAACGTCGTCTACCGCCTCGGCTTCGCGTCGACCCGGGCCCAGGCTCGGCAGTTCGTCGGCCACGGCCACTTCCTGGTCGACGGCAAGCGCGTCGATATCGCCTCCTACGCGGTGACGCCTGGGCAGGCCATCACGCTGCGCCAGGGCGCGCCGATCGAGCCGCTCGTGCGCGAGGCGACCGAGCTGACGGCCGGCATCGGCCCGTGGCTGCAGGCCGACTTCGACGGGCTCGCCGGCAAGGTGCTGCGTCTTCCCGAGCGGCGGGAGATCCCGGCGCCGATCGAGGAGCAGTTGATCGTCGAGTTCTACTCGCGCCGATGAGCGACTTCACGCGCTTCGCCGGCCAGCAGTGCCCGCCGCAAGAGGCGCTGGCCCTTGAGCTTGCGCTCGAGCTCGGCGCCGCCGGGGGCGCTCGCGGTACCTTGGCGGCATGGACCGCACGCCCACCTGGCCCGTGGCCGCCGGCTCACTGGCCCTCGGCTTTGCCGTCGCGCAGGCGACGGGCGTTCGGCCACTGGGCGGCGTCGTGCTCCTGGCCGGCGCCGGGTGGTGTGCGGTGCGTTGGAAGGAGCGCGTCGGCGCGGCGCGCGCCGCCGGCCTCATTGGGCTCTACGCGGCGGCCTTCGTCGGGTCCCACGTGCTCGGCCACGCGATCGGTGCCTGGCCGTCCGTGGCCGTGGTCAGTGCCGTCGTCGCTGGCGGCAGCTATGCAGTCGCCGACGCCGCGCCGGCACGGCGCGCCGTGAGCGCCTAATTACCGCGGAGCCTGCGCCCGAGCGCCGGCAGCAATCCCCGGCCTGCGTGGCGGCACGGTCAGCAGGCTGGCCTGGACGAGCGCGACCTGGCGGCGGTGCGTGTCCAGCTCCCGGGCCAGGATGGCCTGGATGTGTTCCGCGTGCGACTGCATGAACGGATCCTCTTGCGTGCCTAGGCGCGAGGCGACGGAGGTGGCTCCCGAACACAGGTACGGCCCGCCGTACCCTTTCAGTGCGCGCTGGACGATGACCAGAGGTTGATGCCGGCGTCGACGGCGTGCTGGTCGATCGTCGCGAGCTCGTCGTCGGTGAACTCGAGGTTGTCGAGCGCCGCAAGGTTCTCGTCGAGCTGCTCGACGCTGGAGGCGCCGATCAACGACGAGGTGACGCGTGCGTCGCGCAGCGTCCAGGCGATCGCCATCTGCGCCAGCGACTGCCCGCGGTCGGCGGCCATCGCGTTGAGCGCCTCGATGTGGGTCAGCGTCTCGGGCGTCAACATGTCGCGCTTGAGAAAGCGATCTTGGGCGGCGCGTGAGTCGGCCGGGACGTTGCCGCCGAGGTACTTGTCGGTGAGCATGCCTTGGGCCAGCGGGGAGAAGGCGATGCACCCGACGCCCTCGCGTTCGAGGACGTCCAGGAGCTCCTCCTCGACCCAGCGGTTCAGCAGCGAGTAGGACGGCTGGTGGATCAGCACGGGCGTACCGAGGTCGCGGAGGATCTGGGCGGCCTCCTCGGTGCGATGGCCCGAGTAGGAGGAGATGCCGACATAGAGCGCCTTGCCCTGACGCACGGCGGAGTCCAGTGCCCCCATCGTCTCCTGGAGCGGGGTATCGGGGTCGAAGCGGTGGCTGTAGAAGATGTCGACGTAGTCCAGGCCCATGCGCTGCAGCGACTGATCCAGCGATGAGAGCAGGTACTTGCGTGAGCCCCACTCACCGTAAGGCCCGGGCCACATGTCGTAGCCGGCTTTGCTGGAGATGACCAGCTCGTCGCGGTAGGGCTTGAGGTCGGTGGCCAGCAGGCGACCGAAGTTCTCCTCGGCGCTGCCGGCCGGTGGCCCGTAGTTATTGGCCAAGTCGAAATGCGTGACGCCGCGGTCAAACGCGCGGCGGACGATCGCGCGCTGCGTGTCGAAGGGGTGGTCGTGGCCGAAGTTGTGCCAGAGGCCGAGCGAGACCGCGGGCAGCTTGAGCCCGGAGCGACCGCTGCGGCGATAGGGCATCGATGCGTAACGATCCTCAGCAGGCAGGTAGTCCATGCGCATACGATGCCGCAATGCCCATCACCACCACCGACGACTACTCCGTCGCGCACCTTTCTGACCTCGGCGAAGGCCCGGGGATTCGCAAGATCCGCATCCCGCTCGGCGTGACGGCGTTCGGGGTCAACGCGATCGTGCTCCCCGGCGGCTACGACACCGGCGCACATGCACACGAGCGCCAGGAAGAGCTGTACTTCGTGCACTCCGGCCGGATCGAGATCCGCTTCGGTGACGGCACGAGCCACGTTCTAGAGGCCGGTGGCATGGCGCGCGTGGCCGCCGCGATGCCGCGCGCGGTCAAGAACCTCGAAAGCGACGAGTCGGTCTACGTTGTCGTCGGCGGCGCCGACGGCTACGTCGGGCGTGACGGCGTCGAGGCGTCCTTAGGCGCCGACGGCACGGCCTAGCGGGTGGAGGGAGCCGGTCGCGATCGTCTCCCCGTGGCAGACGATCGTGAACCGGCTCGTTAAGGGAAACGCGCCGGCGGCCCGCGTGTGACGCGGCGGCGTGGTCGGCGATGATGTGCGCGTGCGCCTGCTCTTCGTCTGCATGGGGAACATCTGCCGCTCGCCGACCGCCGAGGCGGTGATGCGCGCGCTGATCGCCGAAGAGGGGCTGGCAGACCAGATCGAGATCGACAGCGCGGGGACCGGCTCGTGGCACGTCGGCCATCCGCCGGACCGCCGCTCGACGGCCGCGGCGAAGGCGCGCGGGATCGTGATGGAAGGTGCGGCGCGGCAGGTGACGGTCGCCGACTTCGAGGACTATGACTTGCTCCTGGCCGCCGACGCCGACAACGTCGCCGCGTTGCGTGCGCTCGCGCCCGATGCCGCGGCGGCGGCCAAGATCCATCTGCTGCGCGAGTACGACCCGGCGGCCGACGGCGACCTCGCGGTCCCAGACCCCTACTACGGTGGCCCCGACGGCTTCGAGCACGTCATCGACCTCGTCGACGCGGCCTGTCGCGGGTTGCTGGAGACGTTGCGTGCCGAGCGCTTCGTCTGACCGCGCTCGGGTACGGTCACGCCATGGGCAACATCACCGGAGAGCGGTCGGTCGAGATCGATGCGCCGATTCAGCGCGTCTTTGACATCGCGGCCGACATCGAGAACGCCCCTGCGTGGCAGGGATCACTCAAGGACGTCGAGGTGCTCGAGCGCGACGGCGACGGGCGTCCGTCGCTCGTCGACACCGTCAACGACGCGAAGGTCAAGACGGTGAAGAACAAGCTGAGCTTCACCTATAACTCACCGACGGAGATCCGGTGGCGCCAGGAGAAGGGCGACGTGAAGTCCTTGGTCGGCTGGTGGAAGCTCGAGGATCTCGGCGGCGATCGCACCCGTGCGACCTATGCGCTGGAGGTCGATCCGGGGCGCATGCTCGGGATGCTCATCCGCGGTCCGGTCGAGGGCCAGGTGCGCGACTTCCTGTTGGGGAACGCGGCCGACGGTCTGAAGCGCACCGCCGAGAGCTGAGCGTCCGCGCGCCGGGTCGGCGCGCCGGCGTTCGCTAGCGTCGCTGGTCGATGGCCTCACCGCCACCCGCACCGCCCGCCGACCGCGGGATCGATCTGACGACGCTGTTGCTCAGCGCGATCGCGTCAGCGACCGCGGCGTACATCACGTCCAAGATCTGGGCGCCCGGAACGCTCTTCAGCGCCGCGATGTCGCCGGTGATCGTGGCGCTGGTCAAAGAGGGGCTGCGCAAGCCGACCGAGGTCGTCGCCAACGTCGTGCCGACGGTCGTCCCGGCATCGACGCGCTGGTCGCGGGCGGGCGCCAGCGAGCCGGGCCTCGTCGTCGACGGCGAGCCGGAGCCCGCGCCGCGCGTCGATCCCGACGCTCCGCACGTCGTGCTCCCGCCGGTCGTCGGTGCCGAGCCCGGCCCGGTCCGCGTCTACTCCACGCGCGGGCGGCGACTGCGCTGGCGCCTGGCCGTGCTCACCGGCCTGCTCGGCTTCGGCATCTGCGTCGTGCTCTACACGGTGCCCGAGTTGATCTCGGGCAAGTCGATCGGGCACGGGGGCCGCGCGACCACGCTCTGGGGTGGGCACCGCAACCACACCAAGAAGTCCACGACGACGCAGACGCAGACTACGCCGGCGACCCAAACCAGCACCGCGACCACCCCGACGACGACCAACGATCAGACCAAGACGGTCACGCAGACCCAAACGGTCACCACGCCGGCACCGGCACCGTCGACCGCGGCCCCGAGCACCGCGGCGCCGGCACCTACGCCGTCGACGGCATCCCCACCGTCGACGACGACGCCCTAGCGCCGAGCGTCAGCTCGCGACCGTCCTGCCGGTGTCTGAGCTCCAGGGTGCTGGTGTCGTCACGGCGCAGAGCCATCTCGGTCCGGTGGTACCCGGCCAGGATGTCGGCAACCGCCGTCGCGTGGTCGTAGGTGGCGGTGGCCGTCGACATGCCCCGAAACCTAGGCACGGCCCCGCCGATTTCCAGTATCACCCTGGTCTCACCGCAGCCACTTGGCATGGTGGCCGTACTGCCTGGTGCGGGTAGCCGTACCTGGCCTGGTGGCGGTCGTAGAATCCGGGCTCTGCCGTCCAGCGCCATCACGATCCGCCGTGCCGATCCCGGCGACGCCGAGCGCATCGCGACGATCTACAACGAGGGGATCGCCGAGCGTCAGGCGACGTTCGAGACGCGCTCGCGTGGCACGGCCGAGGTCGCGGGATGGACGGTCCGGCCGTTGCCGGTGGTCGTCGCTGAGGCCGAGGGCCGGATCGTGGGCTTCGCGAAGATCGGGCCTTACTCCGAGCGCGACGTCTATGCCGGCATCGGCGAGCACGGTGTCTACGTCGCGGGCGACGCGCGGCGCCTCGGCGTAGGCAAGGCGTTGTTGGAGGCCTTGGCCGGCGTGGCGCAGGAGGCCGGGCTCCACAAGCTTACGTCGCGGATCTTCACGACCAACGCGGCGTCGATCGCGCTGCACGAGGCGGCCGGCTTCACGACCGTCGGCGTCCAGCGCCATCACGGTCAGCTGGAAGGCGTCTGGCGCGACTGCGTGCTTGTCGAGCGGCTGCTCGGCGACGCCGCCGGCGCGGGCTCCTCTTAGCCTGCGAGGGCGAGCGTCACGCGGTCGGCCAGCAGCCGGCCGCGCACGGTCAGCACGACGCGTCCATCCTTCAGCGGGCCGCGCTCGACGAGCCCGTCGTCGGTCAATTGCGTCGCGGTGGCGCGGGCGCGGTCGTCAAGCACGTCGAGCGACAACCCGTCCTTGAGCCGCACGGCAAGCATCACCCGCTCCAGCTGCGCGCCGTCACGGTCGGGCTGCTCACGGCCTGCCGCGGGCGAGCGGTCCTCCTCGAGCATTGCCGTCCAGCGCGCGGGGTGCAGGACGTTCCACCAACGCACGCCGCCGACATGGGAGTGCGCTCCCGGCCCAATGCCCCACCAGTCGCCACCCGTCCAGTAGCCCATGTTGTGGCGACAGCGGTCAGCGTCGGTCCGGGCCCAGTTGGCGACCTCGTACCAGTGCAGGCCGGCGGCCCCGAGCACGGCCTCGGTCGTCTCGTAGCGGTCGGCAAGAACATCGTCGTCGGGCGCGGGGAGCTCGCCGCGGCGGACGCGAGCGGCGAGTCGGGTGCCCGGCTCGACGATCAGCGAGTAGGCCGAGATGTGGTCGGGCTCCGCCTCCAACGCGGTCTCCAGCGACAGCCGCCAGTCGGCGGCGCTCTCGCCCGGCGTGCCGTAGATCAGGTCGAGGCTGACGTGCTCGAAGCCCGCCGCGCGCGCCTCCCGCGCCGCGGTGATGGCACGACCCGGCGTGTGATGGCGATCGAGTGTCTCCAGGACGTGGACTGCCGCGCTCTGCATCCCGAGCGAGATCCGGGTGAAGCCGGCCTCGCGCAATGCGGCCAGTGCGACGGGGTCGACGGATTCCGGGTTGGCCTCGGTCGTCACCTCGGCGCCGGACGCTATGCCGAAGCGCGAGCGGATCGCCTCCAGGATCTGCCCGAGATCGGCGGGGGTCAGCAAGGTCGGCGTTCCGCCGCCAAGGAAGACGGTCTGTGCGGGCGGCGCGGCGTCGCCGAGCACCCTGCGCGCCAGGTCGAGCTCGGTCTCGACCGCGGCCGCATAGCCCGCCGGTGCGCTCTCACCCGGGATGTAGGTGTTGTAATCGCAGTAGCCGCAGACCGATGCGCAATAGGGCACGTGGACGTAGACGCCGAACGGCCGCTCGGGCGCGCCGAGGCCGTGCAAAGCCACCGCCGGCAGGGCGCCGTCGGCGGGCGGGCGTTCGCCGTCGGGGAGCTGGGCCATCAGGCGTCGAGCTTAGTGGGACCCCGCGCTGATCCGGGTCGCTCAGAGCTGCCATCGGCAGCGCGCAGCGACCCGGGTTCGCGGAGGTGACGGGCGGCTCCTGCGGCCGGGCCGCCAGCTAAGGTCGCTCCCCGTATGCGCGCCCGCGCGGGAGTTCTCCTCGCCCTCATCTTGGTCGTCGTCGTCGCCGCCGGTTGTGGCGCCGACAAGGATCGCGACGCCTACGTCAAGGCCCTCAACAACGCTCAGACGGGCCTGGCGCAGCGCTTCGCTGCGTTGCAAACGCGCATCACGCCGACCAGCAACGCCGCGCAGGACATCGAGACGCTGCGTGCATATGAGGCCGCCGTTGGGACGACCGTCAGCGACTTGCGCAGCGTCGACCCGCCTGAGGGCCTCGCGCCGCTGCACCAGCGCTTCGTCGACGAGGTCGCCGCCTATGGCAGCGCGTTGCGCAGGGCGCGCGCCGAATTGGATCGTGACGATCCGCGAGCGATCCTCGCGGCCCAAGGTCGGCTGCGCAGCGCGGTGACCGCCGCGGGCCGGCGGCTCGACGCCACCATCCAGGCGATCAACCAGAAGCTCAAGGCGTAGCGGTGCTGCCCCGTTTACGTGCCGCGCCCATCACGGCGCCGACCCTTCTCGCTGTAGCCGTCTTCCTGGTGTGGACGCCGCTGGACGGCGGCCAACCGATCACGCGCTGGGCGCCAGGGGCGATCGTGCTGCTCGCGTTGCTCGGGCTCGCGCTGGCCGCGCTGCCACCGCTGCGCTGGTCGTCGTTGCCGGGAACGGTCCGTGTCGCCGCGCTCGCGCTGGGCGCGTTCACCGTGTGGTCGTTTCTCTCGATTGGCTGGGCCGACGACGGCGGCACCGCGCTGGAGGGCGCGGACCGCACGCTGCTCTACTTGGCGGCCTTCCTCCTGTTTGCGCTGTGGCCGCAACAACCGGCGACGGCGGCCTGGGTGCTCGGGCTCTGGACCTTCGGCGTCGGGGCACTTGCGACCATCACGCTGGTGCGGATCGGCGCGGTCGCCGACCCGGCGACGCTCTTTGACGGCGACCGGCTGACCGAGCCCGTCGGCTACGCCAACGCCGAGGCCGCGACGTGGCTGATGGCGCTCTGGCCGGCGGTGACGCTGGCCGCCAGCGCGCGAGTGCCGTGGGCGGTGCGTGGGATCGCGGCGGCGCTGGCGGTCGTGGTGCTCGACGTCGCGCTCCTCAGCCAGAGCCGCGGGTCGCTCCTGGCGCTGCCGGTCTGCGTGGTGCTCTTGGTGGCGATCGTGCCAGGACGGTTGCGGACCATCGCGGTGCTAGTCCCGGTCCTCGGCGCCGCGGCAGTGGCGATCCCCGAAGTGCTCGACGTCGGCGACGCGCTCGACGGGACCGACGCCGGTGCCGTGCAGGATGCGGCCAGCGCGGTCAGCTCGACGGTCCTGCTGCTCGCGCTGGCCGCCGGCGCGGTAGTTGCGCTGGTCGCTGCAAGGGAGACGCTGCGCCCGCCGGCGCCCGCGACCGCGGCGCGGCTCCGCAAGGCCTGGACGGCGCTGGTCGTCGCCGGCGCGATCATCGGCGCGGCGGGCGGGCTGGTCGCGCTCGGCAACCCGGTCGACCGCCTCGACAACGGCTGGCACTCGTTCAAGGGTGGCTATGACGACAACGCGGGCAGCGGAAGCCGCCTGACCTCCGGGCTCGGTTCCAACCGCTATGACTTCTATCGGGTCTCGCTGGATGTCTTCGCCGACCACCCGATAGCGGGCGTCGGGGCCGACAACTTCTTTCAGGACTACCTCCAGCGCGGCAACAGCAACGAGACGCCCCGCAACCCGCACAACCTCGCGCTGCGGACGCTGGCCCAGACTGGGCTTGTCGGGACGCTGCTGCTGTTGACGGCCTTCGTTGGCGCGCTGATCGCAGGCTGGCGGGCGATGCGCGGTACCGACCCGCTGGCCACCGCGGTCGCTGGCGGCGCGGTGCTCGCCTTCCTGTATTGGGTCGTGCACGGGATGACCGACTGGTTCTGGGAGTGGGCGGGGCTCGGCACGCCGGCGTTCGCGCTGCTGGGGCTGGCCTGTGCGCTCACGCCGCGGCGGATGGGGGAGGCCGTGCGCGACGGCGCGGAGACCTCGGTGCGCATGCGCGCGGGTGCTCTCGTCCTTGCCGGCGCCGCACTCATCCTCGGCGCGCTGGCCATCGCCGGCCCGTGGCAGGCCGAGCGCGACGTCGAGAAGGCGGGTGCGGTCTTCGCTGAGCGGCCCTATGAGTCCTACTCGCGTCTGGACCGTGCCGCCGACCTCAACCCAGCCAGCGACCGGCCGGCGCTGATCGAGGGCTCGATCGCGTTGCGCTACGGCGACCTAGCTCGGGCGCGGACGGCGTTCGAAGGGGCGCTGGACCGCAACTCGCGCGGGCAGTACGCCACGCTGGAGCTCGGGGCGATCGCCTCGGTCCAAGGCGACCGTCGTCGGGCACTGGCGTTGCTCCGACAGGCGGTTGCCCTCGCACCCCGAGACGGCACCGCGCAGGAGGCGCTCGAGACCGTCGAAGGCGGCGGGACGGTGAACGTCGCGGCCCTCAATCGGCGCATCCTCGGCGCCGGCCAGCGCATCACCCAAGGGTGAGATATCTCACCCACTGAAGTCTTTGGACGGACGGCCAGATGCTTACCGGAACAGCAGGTTGCGGTGGTACGTTCAAAGCTCGGTTTCTCGGTCCTGCCATGACCTCTCGTTCCCCGCTCATTGCCCTCCTGATCCTGCTGCTGGTTCCGGCTGCGGGACACGCGGCGGATCCCCTGCTCAGCGGCTATGCCGGCCCTGGCGGCGGCGAGCAGGTTGTGCTCGGCGGCGGTCTGGTGGGCGGCGGCGGGGGCACCTCCGGTGGCAGTGGCGCAGCGACCGCGACGGGCGACGAGAGCCTGCGTGCACCGGGGCCGAGCAGCGCCGTCGCGCCAGGTGCGCCGAGCAAGCTCACCGAGAAGCCCCAGAAGCGCAAGAGCTCGTCGTCTGCTGCGTCTCAGCCTAAGACGATGCCCAGTGCGTCGACCACCAAGACCACCGCCAAGACGACGCCCGTCGGTGCGCCGCAGCCCATCGCCTACCCGACCCGCGCGGGTGAGGTCAGCGCGCTGCCGATCTCGGCCGGCGGCGTCCTCGCGCTCGTCGCTGCCATCGCCCTCTTCGTCCTGGCCGCGCTCGGCCTCCGGCGCCTGTCGGTGGGGTCAGAAGACGCCCCTGCGCGCCCTCAAGTGTCGTCATCGTGACGCCGACATCTTGGGATAGCCGGTACCAGACGTGAATCGCATCGAGTTCAGCCGCCAGACCGCCGAGGCCGTGCCCTTGCACGCGCCGGTCTCCGGGCTGCCCACGACCGTTCCCGATGTCCCGATCCTGGTCCCGCGCCACGAGAGCTCGGGCCTGCGGCGGATCGTCCAATGGCGCTATCTGCGGCCGATCATCGACGCCATCGGCCTCGTGGGGGCGCTCGTGCTGGCCCTGCGCTGGCCGCACGAGCCGGTGTCGATCAGCGACGGCTGGCCCCTGCTGCTCTTCCCGCCGCTGGTCATGCTCCTGCTGCTCATCCGCGGCATGTACGAGCGGCGCTTGCGGCCCACGATCCTCGACGGCGTCGTGCCGATCGCCGGCTCGGTGTCGATCGCGGCGATGTTCGTCGTCGTCCTGCAGGTCTACGCCGGCGGCACCGCCTCGGTCTCCTCCGTCGCGGCTCACCTCTGGGCAACCGCGATGCTCGGGGTCGGCGGCGCGCGCATCGGGCTGCTCGGCGTTCAGCGCGTGGCCCGTGCCCGTGGCCTCGACGGGGCCCCGACGTTGATCGTCGGCGCCGGCAACGTCGGCATGCGCCTCGCACGCCGGCTGCTGGCCAGCCCCGAGTACGGCCTCACGCCCGTCGGCTTCCTGGACGCCAACCCACTGGACGGCGAGGAGATCCCGGGCATCCCGGTCCTCGGCTCGCCCGACGAGCTCGACTGGGTCGCGCAATTGACTGGTGCCGAGCACGTCGTCATCGCCTTCTCCTCCGAGCCCGACGAGCGCCTCGTCGACCTCGTCCGGCGCTGCGAGGCGCTGGGCCTGGAGGTCTCGCTCGTGCCGCGGCTGTTTGAGTCGCTCAACCACCGCGCGACCTACGAGCCGCTCGGCGGCACGCCGCTCATGGGCCTGCGCTCCGTGCACCCCAAGGGCTGGCAGTTCGCCGTCAAGCACGCGTTTGACCGCGTTGGCGCCGCGCTGTTGATCCTGCTCTTCGCGCCGCTGATGGCGGCGATCGCGCTGGCGGTCCGCATCAGCTCACCGGGCCCGGTCGTCTTCCGCCAGCGCCGCGTCGGTCGCGACGGCACGGTCTTCGACCTCTTCAAGTTTCGCTCGATGCGGATGCCCGAGCCGGTGAGCGAGGGCTTCCAGCCCGGTGCCGACAGCGCTCCGGGCGGTGTCGAGGGCACCGATCGCCGCACGCTCATCGGGCGCTTTTTGCGCCGCACCTCGCTCGACGAGCTACCCCAGTTCTTCAATGTCTTGCTTGGCAACATGAGCCTCGTCGGCCCGCGGCCCGAGCGCCCGGAGTTCGTCGAGCTCTTCGAGACCGATATCCGCCGCTATGGCGATCGCCATCGCGTGAAGTCCGGCGTCACCGGATGGGCGCAGGTGCACGGGCTGCGGGGCCAGACCTCGCTGAGCGACCGGGTCGAGTGGGACAACTACTACATCGAGCACTGGACCCTGGGCCTGGACTTCAAGATCCTGGCCATGACCATGCTCGTCGTGCTGCGCCCCGCCGAGTAGCCCCTTAAGATGGGGGCGTGTCCCCGTTCTGGATCTGGATGCAGGCCATCATCTTCGTCTGCATCGTCGCGAGCATGATCATCGCGACGATCAAGTTGGTGTAGCGCTTAGACTCCGCCCCCATGTTCCGGACGATCGTGGTGGGCACCGACGGATCCGAGACCGCGAGCAAGGCCGTTGGCCAGGCCGCTGAGCTGGCGGCCAACGTCGGCTCGACGCTGCTGATCGTCTCGGCGTTTGCGCCGGTCGGTCCGACGCGGCTGCGTGAGGAGACCTCGCAGGTGCCCGAGGACGTGCGCTGGATGGTCAACCCGCGCGAGGACGTCGATGCGACGCTCGCCGTCGCGGCCGAGGTGGCCCAGGAGCAAGGCGTGGAGGTCGCGCTGTTCGCGCGTCAGGGCGATCCGGCCGACGCGATCCTCGACGTCGCCGAGGAGCAGGGCGCCGACCTCATCGTCGTCGGCAACAAGGGCATGACCGGTGCCAAGCGCTTCCTGCTGGGCTCGGTGCCCAACAAGGTGAGCCATCACGCGCCATGCAGTGTCTTGATCGTGCGGACGACGTAGTCGCCCTGGGACCTAGGTGACCGGCACCGCGGGGTTCGTCGCGGCTGCGGCGTCGATCAGGCCGAAGCCGTAGCGGGTGTCGTAGCCCGCCGGGCCGAGGTCGCGGGCGGTCGCCTCCAGCCGCCGCTCGATGGCGTCAGGCGTCGGGTTGGCCCCGAGCACACCGCTGGCGATCACCAGCGCGGCGGTCGCCGAGACGTGGGGGACCGCCATCGACGTGCCCTGGTAGCCGCGCGGGATCCCGAACTTCGTGCGGTGGATGCCGATCAGCGTCATCTGGGAGATGTTGCGTCCCGCCTTGCCGTGCGGCGCGCAGCCGACGTCGTCGAGCGGCGCGTCGGCGCCACCGCCGGGTGCGACGAGATCAAGGCCCGCGCCCTGGTTGGAGAAGTCCGACAAGCAGCCGTGCTCGGTGGTCGAGCCGACCGACAGGACCTTGCCGTTGCGGGCCGGGTAGGCGACGGCGGTGTCGGCCTCGTTGCCGGAGGCGGCGACGACGATCGCGCCCTTGCGGCGCGCCTCGGCGATCGCGTCGATCAGCTGCGGGATCTGCTGGAAGCCGACATCGGAGGAGAACTCGAGGCTCAAGTTGATGACCTTGGCGCCGTGGGCAGCAGCGAAGCGCACGCCGCGGGCGATGACGGCCGCGTCGCCCTCGCCGAGGTCGTCGAGGACCTTGACGGGCATGATGCTCGCGCCGTAAGCCAGGCCGGTGAGCCCGATGCCGTTGTTGGTGGACTCGGCGATCGTCGAGGCGACGTGGGTGCCGTGGCCGTTGCGGTCGTTGGCGAAGGGGTCGTCGCCGACGAAGTCATAGCCGGCGATGAAGTGCGCACCGGCGAGGTCGGGGTCGGCCGGCGTCTTGCCGAACTGCCGGTAGGCGACGCCGGTGTCGAGCACGGCGATCTTGACGCCCTTGGCCCCCGGGCGTCCCGCCGCGATCAGGTTGCCCCACGCGTCGGGCGCGTTGATGCCGGCCGGCCCGGCGAAGTTCCACTGCACTGCGGCCCAGCGGCCCGCGGTGGCGCCGCGGCCCGGGTCGTCGGGCAGGAAGGCGCCCGCGGCGCGCGCGACGACGTTGCGGACCGCGTAGCGGACGTCGCTGCGTGCGCGCAGCCGGCGCAGGGTCGCGGGGACGTCGCGCACGTGGAGCACCTGCGGCGTGTGTGTCCGTCCCCGCCCGTGCGCCGCCGAGGCATGTGCCGACGCGCGATAGGCGACGACGACCTCACCGGGGACCGTCTTGGCCAGTGCGGGCGCGGGCGCCGACGCGCACGCGCAGGTCAGGACGAGCGCGACCCCGGCAAGGCAGCGGGGAAAGGTACGGACGGGCGGAGATGGCACAGGCTGGAGAAGGAACCCTCGCGAGGAGGGGAAGTTCCTCCATGATGACGCGTCGATGGACACATCGGAGCAAGATCAGCGGTGGATGACCGTCGCGTTGCAAGAGGCGCGCGCCGCGATGGCGCACGACGACGTCCCGATCGGGGCCGTGGTGGTGCACAATGACGGGCGCGTGATCGGTCGCGGTCGCAACGAGCGCGAGCTGCGCGAGGACCCGACCGCGCACGCCGAAGTGCTGGCGTTGCGCGAGGCCGCCGCCGCGCTCGGCACCTGGCGGGTATTGGAAAGCACCCTCTACGTCACGCTGGAGCCCTGCACGATGTGCGCGGGCGCGATCGTCCTGTCGAGGGTCCCGCGCGTGGTCTACGCGACGGCCGACCCGAAGGCCGGCGCCGCTGGCAGCGTCCTGGACGTGTTAGCTGACGGGCGCCTCAACCACCGCCCGGAGGTGGTCGCCGGCGTGCTGGCCGACGAGGCCGCCGAGCTCCTGCGGTCCTTCTTTCGCGCCCGGCGCTAGGCTTCATCTTCGCTTCGCCCTGGAGGGGTGCCGGAGTGGTTGAACGGGGCGGTCTCGAAAACCGTTGTACGGCTTCGTCGTACCGAGGGTTCGAATCCCTCCCCCTCCGCCATACGTTCGAAGTTCGAAACGGGACCGGCTATGCCGGTCCCGTTTCTATTTGGGCTGGAAAGTCGACGGTTTTGGCGAGCCGGATTGGGTAGCTCAGCCGCTCGAATCAGCTGAGTCTCGGTCTGGATGCCGTCCACCAGGCCCTCAGCTAGCAACAGGGCGTAGGGCTCGGTTAGCTCAGACCCGTGGATGCGGGCCACGAGTTGGAACGTGCCCTCGGTGTCTTCCGTCTCGCCGATCACCAACAGCTTCTTGAAGAACGCTTGGTTGTAGCCCCTGCGGGTCTGCTCATCGGCTGCCAGATAGATCCCGCACACGTCTTCGGCCAGCTCTAAGGCTCGGTTGAGTTGAGCTTGCTCAATCGCCAGGTTGCCTTCGGTCTCGGCCAGGGATTCATGCGCTGCTCGCAGCTCGCGTTCCAGCTTGCCCTGCCGACGGGTGAGGACATCCTTCGAGATTGCTTCGCTGTCGTAGAGGTCCAGCAAACGATCCTGGCTGGCTTCGAGCTTGCGGATCAGGGCCTCTTTGGTAACGCGGATCTGATGCAGCGCGCCCTCGCTGACTTGGGCCAAGTCTCGGATAGCTTGCTTGGCCTGTTCGACCTCTCGCGGAGTTAGCTGAATCGTCTCGTAGTGAGCAGCGATCGCTTCCTCGATCTTGTCCGGTGCGATGTTGAAGCGCATGTTGCACCGCGTGCCGTTGATGCGTGCCGAACAGAAGAAGTAGGGGTATTTGCCGCCGTTCTTGCCGGTCGTGATGCTGTAGACGAGCCGGTTGCCGCAGTCGCCACAGAAGACCGAACCCTTGAGGTAGTGGTGGTGCTTCTGGGGACGCTCGCCGGAGACTCGCTTCTGGTCGAGCAGCAGTTGGACTCGCTCGAAGGTCTCAACGTCGATGAGCGGCTCGTGGCGTCCTGAGAACGTCTGCTCATCTGGGGTGCCGGCCTTGTAGACGATTTGGCCGATGTAGTACGGGCTGCGCAGAATACGCTGCACTACCGACGAGCTGAGCGGCCTTTCTGGTCGCTTCAAGGTCGGACGACAGCGCAGGCCCAGCCGGTCTAGCTCGCGGGTGAGTTGCGAGATCGAGTATTCGCCGCTGTCGTAGAGCTGGAAGGCGGTCGTCAGGAAGTGGCTCCGCTCCGGATCGGGCACCACGATGGCGATTCGCCGGCCGTCCGGTAGCTCATCGACGGTGTTGAGATAACCCAAACGAGCTGGGCCATAGGTGCCGCCGAGACTGGCCTTTCGCTTCAGGCCGCCGCGCACGTTGCGGCCGGTCTTCATCGACTCATATTGGTTGTTGAGGGCGAACAGGCCCTCGGTGAAGAAGCCCTCGGGTGTGTCCTGGCCAATCATCGGCTCCGTGATCGAGACCAGTTCGGCACCGGCCGCGCGGACGAGGTCGCGGGTACGGAAGTGATCCTGGATGTTGCGAGCCCAGCGGTTGAGTGCCCAGACAATGACGTAGTCGACGCGGGTGGCTGGTGTGGCGTTGGCCCGCTTCAGGTCGTCCAGCATCTGGAGGAAGCTGGTCCGTTTGTGCAGGTCGACATAGGCCGAGCGGCCTGGGTCCTTGTACTCGCCCGCGATGCTGGCGTCTAGTTGGGCCGCCTTGTCGGAGCCCGCCTCACGCTGGGCGTCAATCGACAGCCCGTCGGCGCTGTAGTCGGTCTGCACCTGGCCATCCGATGAGACGCGCAGATAGACGAAGGCCCGCTTGGTCGTTGCCAGCGGCGGATTGATTGTGTTGATGGCCATCTGACCTCCTTTCGTTTAGCGCACCCTGGCGGGCGTTGTTAATTACGCATCATATCACATACGTCTTGTTCCGATAAGCGTATCTCAGCGCTACATGGTCTTGCTCAACCGTGGCTGAACACGTCCAGTGCCCGCCCGAACGGAGCCACCGCGAACAGTCCGCGCCGCGCCTCTGGCAGGCTGCCGATGCACGCTCGGATGACCTGCACCCGTTCGTCGGTTGTGCTCAGCCACAGCACCTTCGGGAAGACGCCGCGGTCGGCCTGCTCTTGGCCGAGCAACCAGTAGCGGACGTAGCAGTCAAGCTGTCGCTCTAAGGCCCGACTGCCTTCGGTGCCGCGGTCTACCTCTACGAAGTAGCTGTCCTCGTAGGCGCCCAGGCCGAGCCGCACGTAGCTGTCGGGCTTGAGCCAGTCCCGCTGGCTGCCGACGCCGCCAAAGGCGCGCCAAGAGGTCGGCTCAGCAACCAGCTCCAGCAGCTCGAAGCGTCCGGAGCGGTCGGCCTCGATGAGACGCGCATGGAGTTCAGCCACTTGCAGACTGTGGCGCACGAACATGGTTCCAGGGACCTGCGACCGCCGCCGAGGACGCTCGGGCTGCCAGCCGCGAAGCTCAGCCAGACGCTGGCCACCGAGTCCCAGGTAGTAGACGAAGCCAGCCGAACCGGCCCGCACGCCGCCGATCGGCCTCGGCAGTCGAGCCAGCACGCCGAGCCGGACCAGGCGCAGCAGCGACCGGCGGGCGGCGCGAGCGTTGGCGGTCGGATCGGTGCTGTCCGCGAAACACAGCCGCGCCAGTTGAGCACCGGTCACGAAGCGCAGTTCCGAGACTTGTTGAAGGACAGCGAGGTCTCGCGCTGAGAGCTTGGCGGCGAGATCGCGGCAGGCGTTGGCGGTCATGTAGCGCCGCGTCATCTGCCGTCCCACTTGGGATTAGTAGTCAGTGGCCAATTGAGTCCAAGACGGGCGCACGGACGGGGGTTCTGTGACCAGCCAATCGACGCGACTAGCCAAGCGACCGACCACATCTAGGTTCGGCCCCGTGGCTTACGTCCGACCGCTGCTGTGGCAGTCGTGGCTCGCTGGCCACGCAAGTCGGCCTCGACTTGGTGGCGGGCTTGGGCGTAGAGACGGCGCGAGGTCTTGCGAACTCTTCGGGCGCTGCCGAGCGACTTCGGCGGTGGTGGCGTCCGCAGCGTCACCGGACGAGCGCTGCCACCGTTGTCGAGCGCAAGGCGCGCCACCACGCTATGGGCGTCGAGGGCTTGCAGATCGGCCGCCGTGAAAGCAGGTTCCAGACTGCGGGCCATGACGCGGGCGTCAGCCGGACTGAGAGCAAACAAGACCTGTGAGCGAGCGTTGGACAGAATGGCTTCGCGTAGCTCCTTCGGAAGCTGCTCCAGGTTCTGGTGAGCCACGGATAGCGCCAACCCATACTTGCGGCCTTGGGAAAACATTTCGGCCCACGGGATCGGGGCGCTGGCGAAGTCCTGCACCTCATCGACGTACAGCCCGAACGGTGTCCGCTGCTCTATCGGCAAGGCGGTGCGCTCGGTGGCGGCCTGCCACAGCGCCGTCAGCACCAGGCAGCCGAGCAAGGTGGCCGTCTCGTTGCCGATCAGACCCTTGGGCAGGTTGACCAGCAATATCTTGCCCTCTCCCATGATGCGCTGCATCGAGGTAGCCGGTGATGGCTGTCCGATGATGGCCCGCACACTGGCCCGCGCCGTGAACTGCCGCACTTTGTTGAGCAGCGGCGCTACCACGCTGGCTTGCTCTCGTTCGGCGAGGCTCAAGAACCAGCGCCAATCCAGTTCCAAGCCGACTGGATCATCCAGCCCGTGCAGGACCGAGCCGCGAAACGCCGGATCGAGATAGAGCCGAGGCAGATCAAGCAGCGTCGAGCCGGGACGCTGAGCTAGCGTCAGCAGTCCCATGTGGGCCAGTTGCCCAGTCCTCGGCCCCCAGAATTCCTTCCAGAGCCGCTGAAACAGCTCGCCAAGTTGGTCGGCCACCAGCGCCGCGTCGTCGTTACCAGCAAAGGGATTGAAGCCAACGGCCGCTATCCGGTCAGTGGGATCGATCAGGACGACATCGGCAATGCGGTGGTCGGGGATCAGCTCGAGCAGATCACGGATCAGGTCGCCGTTGGTTTCGACTACCGCTAGCCCGCGACCGGCCAGCAGATCGTCAAAGATCAGGTTCTTGAGCAGCGAGGTCTTGCCGGTACCGGTCGGGCCAAGCACGTACAGGCCACGGGTGGCGGCAGTCGCCGTTAGCGCTACCGGCCGGCACATCCCGCTGAAGTCGGTCGTGCCGAGCAGCCGGCCAGTCTGAGCCAGTTCACGGCTGGGAGCCAGTCGCTTGGCGGCGCCGAGTTCGAGCCCTGGCAGATCGGGGCCGTCGATCGGCCAACCGATCACTGCGGCCAGTTCTTGGACGTTGAGATAGCGGCCACGTTGGCCGACCCATCGGGCCAGCCGTCCCCATAGCGGCGCGTCAGGGGTCAGCCGACCGTAGGGCGTGCCAAGACTCCACAGCGCCGCACCGCTCCGCCTCAGCAGTTGAGCCCGTCGGACGGGCGTGGGAGCAACAGCAATCAGTTCGCCCTCGGCGATCAGACCAGGCAGGACCAGCTTGTGGCGCAGAGCCTGCATCCGGCCGGTGCGGCGCATCTCGGGTGTGTCTTCCAGGCGCGGGCGAAGCCCTGGCCGCACATGCCAGCGCAGCCGGACGATTTCGCCAGCGGCCAGTGGAAAGAGGCTGGCCAGCAAGCTGGCCGACGTGGCGGCCAGATCGTCGGAACGCAGGACGGCGGCACGCGGTACTAGCTGCCAGATACGCCGACTACCGCCAAGTACAGACGGGGCGTTCACGACATCGAGGCGAAGGCTCGGGATGGCGGCGCGCAAGCTGCCGATGACTAGCTCGCTGTGGTCTGCACTGACAGCCAACTGGTGCGTGATGCTCGTCTCTGTAGCCGATAGCTCGAAGATCAGGCGGGTGCCGTGAGGGGCGCCGGACAATGAAGCCAGGGCGGCGGTGACGGCCGCATCGGTCAGGTCATGCGGGAAGCGCAACCGGTAGTGGGTGAGGGCTAGCTGCCTCACGAGCCGTCTCGCGACTTGGGTGGCTTGGCGGCCTTCGACTTAGCGTCGGCGTCCAGTGCCTTGGCGTATTGGAGGAGCGCCCAACCGAAGCGATCGAAATCAGGCTCCGGTCGGCGCTGGGCTTGAACCCGCACCCGGCCCAGCCGTGGGCGGGCGTTCTTGTTCCTCTTGCGTGGCATATCGTGACCTCCTCTCTCACTGCTACTCGCGTAGGTCACGCCTCCACGGGAAGAACGTAACCCTCCAGTATGCGCCAACATGTAGGACTTGGTCAACGGGTCGAATTGACAACTCACCTACCAGCGGCGGGTGTGGAAAATCGTCCAGCGTACGGCCACGAAGGTGGCGGCGATGACCACGATGGGAACGAGCAGTCGCGGCAGCACCTCGGCCAGCAGTTGAAGCCCGACCGCTATCAAAATGAGACAGAGCGCAAGACGCTCCGGCCGGCCGCTCACGACTCGTCTGCCCGCGATAGCCGACCCGTCGACTCGCGCCGAACCAGGTACACCCAGACGTAGTCATCGAGTTCGAGTGGCGGCCATGCCACGTCAATCTCAGGAGGTGCTTCGGCGTAGACCGAGCGAGGATGTGCAGCCGAGGCGGCTTGGTCGGGCGACATGCGGTGGGGCTCCTAGCGTTGGACAGTGCGGACAAACCAAGCGTCCAGTGCCCAGCGGTAATTGACGAACTTGCAACCATCTAGGACATGCCGCGACCGGTGCTCAAGACGCACTTGATCCCACGCCAGCCCCGCACCGTCTTGGGCTGGACGATGCGCGAGCTACGTCATGCCGCCGGTTGGAAAGCTCGCCAAACCGCCAAGGCATTCGGCTGTAGCCCGAGTCACATCACCCGCGTCGAGCTGGGACAGAACCGACCGAGTAACGAACTGGTGGAGTTCTACGAGCAGCAGTTCGAGGCCGACGGAGTGTTGCGCTCGCTGTTCGTTGTGGTCGATAGCCACGCCGAGCAGGAGCGGCGGCGGGCTGGTGGACATCGGCCACCACTGACCCAAAAGTTGCCGGGCGACGCTTCAGAGTTCGTCCACCAAAGCGTCCCGCACGGCAAGTTGATGAAGCCCGGCGAACGGTTTGCGATCATCTGGCGGATTCGCAATAGCGGCACGGTGCCGTGGATTGATCGCCAACTGGAGCGACAAGGACCAAAGGCCGGACCAGGCCTGATCCTGTCGCCGCGCTACGTGCCGATCCCGCTTACCGAACCGGGCGACATCGCCACCATCCAAGGCAGGCTGCGAGCGCCGAGCTACGACTGCTCCAGCATCGCCTATTTCAAGATGGTCGATGAGGCGGGCAATCTGAGCTTCCCGGACAACTACCAGCTGGGCCTTGACGTCCTGGTCATGGTCCGGGGCCAGATGCCCGACAAGGAGAGCCTGATCGAGGTCGAGCCCGACGACTGAGATCATGCTCATCCGGAGCTAAAAAGCCCCACGATGAAGACGCCCACGGCGAACATGATGAGGGTCATCAAGGCGATCCAGATGATGAGGTTGACCAGAATGAAGATCAGCACAGCGCCGCTCATGACGCCCGTGCTGGCACCGAGCGTCGCCTGAGCCGGAACAGCGAGACGCCACTGTTCAGCAGCCGGCACGACGCGCAAATAGTTTGTCAGCGCCGCAAGCAGCAGCGCCAGCAACATCACGGGAATGGCGATCATGTGCATGGCCGACACGATGCCTGCCGCTGCGCTTCCAAACAGCAGGAAGAAGCCGCCGTGGCCGAACGCGTGAGCATCGGAGATCACCAGCGCAAGACCGCTGGCGAGCACGGTGATGGCGCTGCCGATCCAGCCGAGCAGCACCAACTCAGACGGGATTACCGTGGGCATCCTGTCGTGGTCGAATGCGTGCCGCAGGAAATCGGCCAGCGCCGTTCCATCCGCGTCGTCGCAGTCGCGAGGGATGACGGAACGCATCGTGAGCTACTCCCAGTTCCACTGCGCAAGAACGGCCCACTGCACTGCGGGCGCGGTCGGGTGGCGAACGCCGCCAAACACGATCGGGTCGAGCCCGATCAGCGCTACGCCCGCCATCGCCCCGGCAGCCGTTTGGCCGACAAGCTTTGCGCCGGTGGCCATTGCCTTCCACACGGAGCGGACTCCGCGAGCGAGACGCTCGTCTCTTTCACGCACGTGGCGCGGCGGTGGCGGCGTCATGTCCGGAAGTGGCTGCCGCGGATGCCAGTCTGGGGGCAGCTGATGTCCCACCCACAGCAGATCGGCGCGAACCCCGACTCGATCCAAAGCTGCGAGACGATCGAGTTCAGCAGGCGGGATCCACGCCTTCCTCTTGCCGTCGAGGCCTGGCTCGCGCAGATGGTGGTCGAGCACCCAGTATCCAACCGGAGACTCAACGTATTGACGGCTGGCTGGCAGCCCACTTGTACCGGCCGGTTCCAGGATCACACCAGCCGAGCGCGCTGGCGCGAGCACCTGGCGCTCAAGTCGCTGGGATAGGTATTGCTCTACGTCGGCGTTCGCCGATGGGCCCGAGAGCGTAGGTAGTCCAGGCATCAGAACTCCACCTCGTTGAGAGCGTGTGGCCGATGCCGACCCGACGGTCGGTTCAGCCTACGGGCGGCAACCCGCTGAGTTGCAGTTTCCCACCAACGACGCTATCTACACACATGTCGCTACAAATCTTCACAACAGCTGTACGGCCTACGCCTTCTAGCCTTCCGCTGACTCATCAGGCAGTTCAAGCCGTGGCACGGTCTCATCAAGCATCTCAGGGTCGATCCCCTCCAGCGGATCCACCGCGTAGGTGTCGACGTAATCGTTGTGCCAGTTCTCAGCACGGGTCATTTGCTCATCTGCTCGCGGTGGTGCCAGGTTGGCCAGGCGGTCACCCTCGGCGTCCTCTAGAACAAGAAAGTTTGTCGACATGATGTCGAACAAATAACCCCTAAGAGCTTTTGCCTCGATACTGGGCGCTTGTTCGGGATCGAAGATGCCCTCGCTTGCCAATAGACCTAGCTCGGTGGGAGCAATCTCTCGTGAGATCGCGGTCTCACGGGCATGCGCAGTGCGAATGGCTCGCACGATGAACTGTTTGAAGGAGTCGGTGACCGATGCTGCTTCCAGTACTTGGTGAACCTGCTCGCCGAGCGCTTTGTTCTCTGATGACTTCCAGCGAGCCGTGGCAGTTTTGGTGCGAGCGAGAAATTCTCCGAGGGCGTTTGGCTCGGCATCCTCCGCTTCGGGAGCTAGTGTTTGCTCATAGCTGACTGCCAGAAGCTGACGGAGCTGCTCAGCTGGAGTAGGTGGATGTTCTTTCACCTAAGGAGCTAACATCAGTCAACGACGGTGCGCAGTAAGATTTCTTACACATCACGGCAGCGCTCGTTCACGCCACCGGCGAATCAGCCGTCCGGTAGCAACTAGCCCAGCCGTTGTAGTACAACATCACGCTGTACTCATCACCAGCCTCGCTGACCGTCATTGACCAACCTTTGCCAGGCACAAGGTCGGCATCAACGCCCGCGATCACACCCTCTGCCGCAGTCACCGAGACCGGATCCGCTGTCTCCTGAAGAATCGTGACGGTACCGGTGGTCGCCGGTCGGTTTCTGGCGTCGTTCTCGTTGTTGGTCACGAAGTCAATGTGGACGCTGCGACAGTAGTTGATGGGGAAGCCAAATACCTCACCAGGCGTTGGCTTTGGCGACGTCCAGTCGATCCACACGAACGTATTGGTTGGTGTCGAGAGGACGCCGCTGCTCTCGTCGTGCATCAAGGTCCCCAGCTCCACCCGTCCGAAGATCCGTAGCTCGCGCAGTTGCCGCCCCCACTGCCGGTAGCGGCGGGTGTGCTTGATCCTCGGCCCGAGATTGGCGATACGTAGTGAGTAGCTCCCCAGCGGTAAAGCCGGAATGGTGCCGGTACCACTGCTACCCCGAAGCGTGGCGATCGTCCGCCAGTTCCCCAGCGTGCCCACCTGGCGCTGGACTACGACGATGCCAGGCCGCTTGTGCTGGACGCTCCATGAGAAGGGCGTCGGGACTCCGGTATCGCCCCCAGCCGGTGGAAGCATCAGGTTTAGCTTGGGCCGCTGGGCCGCATTGGCCGGCGCACAGATCGCTAGGACGGCCAGGCTGAGCGCTGCAAGCAGGCGTAGGGAGAGCATGGCGAGACGAGACGGTCCTTTGAATCGGGGCACGAGCAGGCGCACGGGTTCGGGCATAGGCACGACTCGAAGGTCTGTTTCTTCAGCGGCCTTCGAGTCATGGGACGAGCGACGCTACTTATAAGTCTGTAGACCGTCAAGTAGCAGCCGGGGAGTCTGGCTCCCTAGATGGAGGGGGAGCTACAGCGCACGGTCGGGCGCAACTTGCGCACTTACCGCGAGGCTCGCGGGCTCAGCCAGGAGGCCTTTGCCGACGTGCTCGGCGTCCATCGGACGTACATGGGTGGGGTGGAGCGTGGCGAGCGCAACCTGACGCTCAAGAGCTTGGAGCGGATCGCCGAACGGGTTGGGGTCGATCCGCTGTCGCTTCTGACGACCCCTGCGTCAGACCGCTGATCTGCGGCTACATCGCTAGTGCGTTGCCTTCGGCTGCGGCTCGGCTGGCGAAGGCAAATTCGCCGACCCGATGCACCAGGCCGTAGCTGACCAGGCTGATGAGCGCCTCTTCGACGTATATGCGGGCCATCTCGGGGTCATCTCGGCCGGCGTATTCGCGGATGATTTCCTCGACTGAGAACAGCGCCGGGTGGTTGGTGACGAGGAAGTCGAGCACATAGCTTTGCGGGTCATTCGGTTCTGGTGTCTGCATACGGATGAGTAGCATAGGACGTATGCAGTTGAGACGCAAGTGCTCTGGACTTAGATGGTCGGGCCGTATGTGCTCTAGCACCCAATGGCAGACCCTCTTTCGCCCGCCACGGCCAAGCTTGGTGCCCGTGTTCGCGCCCGTCGTGATGCTCTCGGCTGGAGCCAAGAGACGCTGGCCAGTCAGAGCAACGTGCACTGGACGTTCATAGGGCAGTTGGAGCGTGGACGCCGGAACGTCAGCCTGCACAACCTGCTGAAGGTGGCGGCCGGTTTGGGCGTTGATCCGGGCGAGCTGGTGGCGGGGTTGAAGCCGCCGCGGTAGGGCTGCCTCTCCAATCGTGGGGCCGTGGCTGATGTGAGCTATGGCAACCCATGTGCAGCCGCGCCCTATGGCTAGTTGGAAGCGCGCTGAGCTAAAGACACGGGGATAGGTTTGGACGCTACATGTCGTTCACAACTTCTTTACAGGTGCAACGGTTCGGCCTCTACTCTGCGTGAAGAGCGCTCGCAAGCCCGATCAATTGTCGATCAGAAGGGGTATCGAGATGGCAGACGGAAATCAGGGTCAGCCGCCGCCCAACGTGAAGGTCGTGTTCAATCCCGAGACCGGGATCTCGTCGAATTACTTCGGCGGAGTGGGCACGCCTGACGGTCCGGGGCACGGCCACGTCGACGTCAACGAGCAGGGCGTGCCTGTTCACCCTCGCGGTGGTCGTCCGGCTCAGGGGCAGTAGCCCCTTGCCGCGGTAGTTCGCCAGAGGCGGGCTCTTCGGAGGCCGTCTCTGGCGTTCTCTTTTAGGTGGACTTGGAACTTTGGCGCTCAAGTTCATCAACGCAGCTACCCAGCTTTCCCCAGAGCGCTGCTCGTCGCTCGTTCGATTGCGGGCTTTCTAGCTCGCCTGCATACATCGTGATCTCCTCTCGTAGAGGGTCGTCATCGAGCCCGGGGATAAACATCGCTCCAGCGATGGATTCGACGGTGTCCGTGTCCGGCAGCAGATGGGCTGAATGGAGACTGAGCAGAGTGCGGCAGTAGTCCGCGAATGCTGCATCTAGGTCAGCCGGTGCGGCGCGACGAAGCGCAGACCATGCGTCTGTAACGATCGATTTGATACTTGTTTTACTCTTGCTGGTCACCCATAAATTGTAAGTGGACTGGCTCGCTTTGGCAACGGTCTCCTACGTCGCTCGCTGTTGCGTGTGCAGACGGCCGATGGCCTTCCAGGGCCGTCAATACGGCATAGCCTCTCGTGAAGCTATGGCTTGGGAAGAAGATCGACGGACCGAGCATCCATGTCCCTGCGGCGAAGGCACCTACACCGTTGTCTTCCTCTCGGACGATTGGAACAGGCACGACCAGCGCTGGGAGATGAACTGCCCCGAGTGCCGGAGCACCCACGTAGCTGTTGACGTGCCGTACCAGCACAAAGGCCGCTGGGAGACCGAGCGCAAGTGGATCACCAAGCAGGAGCAGGCCGCCGCGGAGGAGTGCCGCCGCCTAGAGAGGCCTGCCGTTGAAGAACGGCAGGCCGCGCTCACAGCGATCATCCGGGAGGCTGTGGCTTCTGGCCTGTCCGGCGCTCAGGCTTACGAACTTGCGCAGGCCGCGGGCTATCGCCAGTCTCGCTCGACGTTCTACCGCAGTGATTGGGCGCGGGCTCAGCGCTCTCGCTAACGCTACGTTCCGAAGCGATCCTTATGTAGCCCGTTGATGGTTTCCCAGAGGCGAAGGACGGTTTTTGAACGTCGGCCCGTCATCTCCGTCTCAGTCCGAAGGCCGCCGATTGGCGGCCTTCGGGCGTTCCGTGTGAGGCGTTCGACGCCGGCTAGGACGAGGAGGACTTCTTGGCCTTGGACTTCTTGGTCACGCTGCCCTTGCCGTTAGCACCGACGACCCGGAAGGCACCGCGCATGAAGGGGTGGATGCGGCAGAAGTAGGTGTAGGTGCCGGCCTTCAGGCTCTTGGGTGTCTTCCACGTGTTGCGCTGGGCGGCAGGGGTGAACTTGCCGAGGTTCGGATAGTCCGGGCCGTAGCCGAGCTCGCCGGAGTCGAACTGGATGCTGCCGTCGGCCAGCGGGTAGGCAATGCCGGTGCTGCGATCACACGGCTGCTTGCAGGCCGTGAGCGTGTGGTAGGCCGATGCCTGCGGCGTCATCGACTTGGTCGCATCCAGGTTGGTGAACTTCAGCGAGCGGCCGGCACGGACGACGGGCGGGCGGCCGTTGGCCCCGGTCAGGCTGAGGTCGCCCTTGCCGTAGATGTAGCCCTTGATGTCGACGTTGGTCGGCCGCGAGCCGTCAAGCATGTCGCGCGCGTCGGGCAGGCCGGCGTCGGGCGCGCCGCCGTGGTTGTCGTTCTCGGCGAGATGCCCGTGGGTCACCAGACCGCGCGTGTCGATCGGCTGGGTGAACGGGTCCTTGGCGCCGCCAACGATGCCGTCGGCGTAGAAGACCACCATGATGCCCATCGACTCATACCAGGAGGCTCCACGCGTGTCGTAGGTGACGGTCGTGTTGAGCTGGTCGCCGGCGTGCAGCGCGATGCGCCAGTCGGGCTTGGTCCCCGTCATCGAGACATCCCAGGACACGGCGCCCGCCGGCTCGTAGTACTTGGCTTCGGAGCGGAAGAGCGGTTTGGTCGTGCCGGATCTGGTCGCCGTCAGGTCGTTGTAGAGGCCGCCCGGGTGCAAGTGGCCGGCGGTCGAGACCAAGGTCATGTCCTTGGGAACGGTGATCTGATGGGCGACGCCGATGTCCTTCTTCTGGGCGGCGGCGGCCTGTGTCGGGAAGGTGAACTTGCCCTTGGTGCCCTTGCCCTTGAGCGCGTCGAAGACCGGGTAGGGCTTGATGCCCGAGACGTCCATCCACAGCGGCTTGACCTCGGTGATGGACGCCGCCGCCGGCTCGCTGTCGGGGACGAAGTCGATCGTGTACTTGATGTACACCGAGTCGGCGTTCGGCGTGAGGTTGTGGATCATGTAGTTCATGATCCACGTGTCGGTCGGCTTGTAGCGGTACCCGAAACCCTGGGGCATGGAGAAGATCGTCTTCTCTTCGCCGGCGGCGAAGGTGGGGTAGAAGACGTTGTCGCGGCCGACGAGCCAGACGCCGTGGTGCAGGTGGATGACGTCGACCCGCGGCACGTCGTGGCCGCCCTGGGCGTTGACCTTGGCGTAGACGAGGTCGGGCTGAAAGCGCGTGATGTAGCCGGGGACCTGCGGCTTCTGCAGGTTGGGCTGCGCCTCGATCGTGTTCTGTCCCGGGGCGATCTTGACCGGCCCGTAGAGGTAGGTCTGGCGCTGCATGCCGGGATAGGTGGCCTCGGGGACCGTGGTGACGGCCGAGATATGGGCGCCGGGGAGCGGTGTGGCGGCGGAGGCGGTGCCGCAGAGGACGGTCAGCGAGCAGAGCGCGATCAGCGTGGTCAGGGAGCGGATCGGGAGTGAGCGGCAGGACGGCATGGGACGGGGACAGGTCCTTCGAGGTGGCCGGATCGGACGACCGGCGGATCGGCAAGTGCTCGGGCGAGGGTAACACTCGTGTCTCCATTGGCGGGCCGCTTGGCGCTGGCGAAGACCAGCGACTTGAGCGCGACGTAGCGCGTTACCGTCGCGACCAAGCTCGCGGTGACGAGGACGGCAAGCTCGATCGTGCGAGAGGCGTCTGGCGCGGCTGCGTGCAGGACGCTGAGCGCGCCCGCCGTCAAGCTGAGCGTGATCGCGAAGACGGCTGCGCCGGCCGTGTGCTGGCGCAGCCGCCCACGACGACCGATGACGCCGAGGAAGAGCAAGGCATAGGCGATGGTCGAGGCGAGCCCGACGGCGGCAAAGCGCGCGACCGGCGTCGCGAACGCGAGCCGTGCCACGCCCTTGAGGTCCTCGATCGCGGTGTGGACGATGTCCACACGCGAGTCGGGGTCGTCGACCCAGTCGACCGGCACCTCGTGGATGCGCAGACCGTCGCGGCCGGCGAGCACGAGCAGCTCGGTGTCAAAGAACCAGCCGTCGTCGCGGATCTGGGGGAGCAGTTGCGCCGCCGCGCCGCGCGTCACGGCCTTGAACCCGCACTGCGCATCGGTAAAGCGCACGCGCAGCGTCGCGTGCAAGATGGTGTTGTACGTACGCGAGATCAGCTCGCGCTTCGGGCCGCGGACCACGTCGGCGCCGCGTGCGAGCCGCGAGCCGATCGCCACGTCGCTGTGGCCGCTCAGCAGCGGCGCGACCAGCGGTAGGAGCCCGCGTAGGTCGGTCGACAGGTCGACGTCCATGTAGGAGACGACGCGCGCGTCGCTGCGCGACCACGCTTCTCGCAGCGCAAGGCCGCGGCCCTTGCGGTCGAGCCGCAAATGGGTCACCCCGGCCAGCTCGTCGGCCAGCGCGGCGGCGATGAAGGGCGTGCCGTCGGTGCTCGCGTTGTCGGCGACGACGATCTGCCAGGTGAAGGGAAAGGTTGTGCTCAGGAAGTCGTGGAGGCGGCGGATGCTGTCTTCCAGCGTCGCCTGCTCGTTGTAGACCGGGACGATGACGTCGACGTCGACGCGCTGGCGGCTGTCGGCATGGGGCATGGACGAGAAGATCATCGGCGCCGCCGTGAGCGCGATGGGATCTGGCTGAGAGCCGGCTGAGAGGGGAGGACTCAGACAGCTCCCAGCAAGCCTGTGGGAGGTGCTCAGGGCCGGTGCCGATCCTGCTGGCATGTCGACCGCTACCTCCGCCGATGTGCGTGCCCCGCGCGCCTCCGTGACCTCCGTCCGCGACCGCGTGCGCGCCGTCCGGATTCCTGTTCCTGCACCCGAGCTGCTCGCGCTCCTGATCCTTGCTGCCGTGCTCGACCTCTGGGCGCTGGACCGCAACGGCTGGGCCAACACCTACTACTCGGCCGCCGTGCGGTCGATGTCGACCAGCTGGCACAACTTCTTCTACAACTCGTTTGACGCGTCCGGTGTCATGACGGTGGACAAGCCGCCGCTGGCGCTGTGGGTCCAAGCGCTGTCGGCGCGGGTGTTCGGGTTCAGCTCTCCGAGCTTGCTCGTGCCCCAAGCGCTGATGGGGATCGGCACGGTCGCGTTGGCCTATGACTTGACGCGGCGCGTCTTCGGCCGGCCCGCGGGCTTCGTTGCAGGCCTCGTGCTGGCGCTGACGCCGATCACGGTCGCGATCTCGCGCCACAACAATCCCGATGCGCTCGTCGTGCTGTGCTCGACCGCCGCGCTGTGGTTCACCGTGCGCGCGCTGCTGGACGGCCGGACCCGCTGGCTGGTGTGGGCTGGCGTGATGGTTGGGCTCGGCTTTGAGACCAAGATGGGTGCGGCGCTGCTCGTCCTGCCGGCGCTAGTCGCCGCCTACCTCTGGGTGGCACCGCATGGCCGGCTGACCGCCGTGCGTCAGCTGCTGACCGGCGGCGCCGCGATGGCGGTCGTCGGGTTGGCGTGGCCGATGGTGATGTGGTTGACGCCGGCCTCGTCGCGCCCATGGATCTCGGGGACGTCGGACAACTCGATCTGGTCGTTGATCCTTAACTACAACGGCGTTGGGCGGCTAGACGGCCAGGCGGGTGGTCCGGGCGGCGCGGCCGGTGGGGTGGGTGGGGGCGGTCTCGGCGGTGGCGGCATGGGCTCCGTCTTCGGCGGCGACACCGGCCTCACCCGGCTCGTCGATGCCTCACTCGGCGGCCAGGCCGGCTGGTTGATCGGCATGGCGCTCGCCGGTGGCCCCGCGATCGCGGTCTTCACGCGCCTCCGTCGTGGCGACGTGCGGACCGGCTGGATCATCGCCGCCGGCGGCGCCTTCCTGACCACCGCGGTCGCGTTCTCCTACGCCAAGGGCATCTTCCACCCTTACTACGTCTCGATGCTCGCACCGTTCACCGCCGTCCTCGTTGGCGCGACGGCGGGCACGGTCCTCGAGCGCGGCCTTGCGGCCCGGATCATCGCGCCGGTCGCAATCGTCGGCGGCCTGCTCACCGAGGTGATGGTCATCCATCGCGGGGCGGCTGACGTCGAAGGCTTGGTCCCGCTGGCGATCGTCGCCAGTCTGGGCGGCGCGGCCGTGCTGGCCGCGCAGGTCCCGGCCAAGGTGCGCGGGATCGCGCTGGCGGTCGCGCTCGGCGCGCTGTTGATCGCGCCGGCGAGTTGGGCCACGCAGACGCTCGGGCACGCGACGAGTAGCACGTTCCCGGCCGGTGGGGTGGGTGGGGATGGTGTCCAGGGTATGGGCAGCGGGCCTGGCGGCGTCGGCGGACGCGGCGGCATGGGCGGCCCAGGTGGTGGCGGCTTCGGCGGCGCCAACGGCGGTGCACCCCCACAGCTTCCTGGTGGCACGGGCACCGGCTCAGCCTCCGGCCAGGGAGCCGCGCCACAGCTGCCGAGCGGCACCGGCTCCTCGTCCTCCGGTCAGGTCGCACCACCCGCAGGCTTCTCGTTGGGCAGCGGCACAGGCACAGCCGGTGGCAACACCACCAACAACGCCCAGAGCGGCGGGCCGGGCGGTGGCGGCATGTTCGGCGGCAACGCCAACCTCACCGAGGCGCTCGCCTACGCCAGGGCCAGCGGCGGCGGCACGATCGGCGTCTCCTCCCAGCAGGGCGCGTCGGACGCGATCATCCAGTCCGGCGCTGACGTCGCCGCCCTCGGCGGCTTCTCCGGGCGCGAGAGCGAGGTCTCGGCCACGTGGCTCGCCCAAGCCGTCGCCGACGGCCGCATCCGCTACGTCCTGACCGACGGCACCGGCGGCGGCATGGGCAACGACGGCCGCGTCGGCTCCAGCGCGCTGATGGCGGTCGTCCAAAAAGTCGGCAAGGCGACCTCGGTCAGCGGGCTCTACGACCTCCAGGGCACCGCGGCGGCGATCGCGGCGGCGTCGTAGCGGGCGGGGGTGGGCCTGTTTGCGGACGGCGGGCGTCCGTGAACGGGCCCACCCCACATGGCGGATCGCTAAGACCGGATGGTGGGCCTGTCTGCGGCCGGTATGCGTCCGTCAACAGGCCCACCCCGCGCGTGGCGGTCGGCCGCGACTTGCCCTCACCGGCGCCGTCGGCGACGATCGAGTCCATGGCCCCCGTGGACTACGTCGTCGTCGGCGCCGGCTCAGCCGGCTGCGTGCTCGCTAACCGCCTCACGGAGGACCCATCTGTCCGGGTGCTGCTCGTCGAGGCGGGTGGGAAGGATCGCAGTCCCAACATCAAGATCCCGGCGGGCTTCGCCAAGCAGTTCCACACCAAGTTGGACTGGGACTTCGCGACCGAGCCGGAGCCCCACTGCGACGGCCGCTCGCTCTATATCCCGCGCGGGAAGTCGCTGGGCGGGTCGAGCTCGATGAACGCCATGCTCTACGTCCGCGGCCGGCCGCTGGACTATGACTTGTGGGAAGCCCAAGGCGCCGCGGGCTGGGGCTGGGAGGACGTGCGACCCTACTTTCTCAAGGCCGAGCACAACGAGCGCGGCGCGTCCGAGCATCACGCGGTTGGCGGCCCGCTCAACGTCGCCGATGAGCGCTCGCCGCGCGCCCTGACCAGGCGCTTCCTCGATGCCGCCGAGCGCGTCGGCATTCCCAAGATCTCCGACTACAACGGCCCCGAGCAGGACGGTGCCGCCCTCGCGCAGGTCACGCAGCGCAACGGCCGCCGCTGGTCGACGGCCGACGCGTACCTGCGGCCGGCTCAGGATCGCCCGAACCTCGAGATCCGTACCGGCGCCCACGTCGCGCGGATCGCGCTGGAGGGTGATCGCGCCGTCGGCGTCGTCCTCCGTGATGGCCGTGGGCGCGAGGAGATCGTGCGCGCCGAGCGCGAGGTCCTGCTCAGCGCGGGCGCGATCGCCTCGCCGCAGATCTTGATGTTGTCGGGGATCGGGCCGGCCGACCACTTGCGCGACGTCGGCGTCGATGTGGCGCTCGACAGCCCGAGCGTTGGCGCCAACCTGATGGACCATCCGTACGTGGTCTGCGTGTGGGAGTCGACCGTCGCCGAGTCGCTCTACGGCGCCGACAAGCCCAAGCCGCTGCTGGAGTGGCTGTTGCGCCGGTCAGGACCGCTGACGTCGTCGGTCGCCGAGGCGCTGGCGTTCGTGCGCAGCCGGCCCGGACTGCCGGCGGCCGACCTGCAGTACCACTTCGCGCCCGCGTACTTCGTCGACCATGGCGCCGAGGAGTTCGATGGCCACGCGTTCACGCTCGGCCCAGTCCTGATCAGCCCCAAGAGTCGCGGCGAAGTGCGCCTCGCCGCCGCCGATCCGGTCGCCAAGCCGCGCATCATCACCAACTCCTTGGCCGAGCCGGAGGATCTGGCGGCGCTGGTCACCGGCATCGAGCTCGCGCGTGAGCTCGTCAACGCCGAGCCGTTGAAGTCCGCCGCCGGGCGCGAGATCTACCCGGGCGCAGGCGTGCGCGACGACGCCGACGTGGAGGACTTCGTCCGCCGCAACCTTGAGCTGCTCTATCACCCATCGGGCACCTGCCGCATGGGCGGCACGGACGCCGTGCTCGACCCCGAGCTGCGGGTGCGCGGCATTGACGGCCTGCGCGTCGTCGACGCCTCCGTCTTCCCGGTCATCCCCGGCGGCAACACCAACGCGCCGACGATCATGGTCGCCGAGCGCGCCGCCGATCTCGTCAAGGGCCGCGTCGCAGCGCCCGCGGCGCGCGCCTGAGCGCCAAGCTCAGGCCGCGTCGTCCGGCGCGTCGACCTCGCGTAACGACCCGTCTTCAGGGTCAAAGATGAAGCCGCGGATGTGGTCGCGGTGCGGGAGCTCGCGCGCGGTGCGCAGGCGCTCAAGCGAGTGGTGCAGGGTTGCCTCGAGGTCGCCGAAGGCGCCGAGGCGCCAGGTCGGCAGGACGCCGTCGTCGGCGAGCTGCTGGCGGAAGTCGTCCTCGGAGGCGTTGCGCAGGCCGCAGCCCTCGTGCATGACCACGACGATGTCCTCGGTGCCCAGCAGTCGCTGCGATGCGCTCAACGAGCGCATGGCGTCGTCGGTGACGAGGCCGCCGGCGTTGCGGATGATGTGGGCGTCGCCGCGCTGCAGGCCGAGCATCGGGAAAAGGTCGATGCGCGTGTCCATGCAGGACAGCACGGCGACCTTGCGCTGCGGGCGGGGGCTGAGCCCCGGGGCGGCCAGCTCGGCCGAGCGGGCAGCGGCGAACTCGAGCATCTCATCGGCGTTCTTGGACATCGCGGCGGATCGTATGGGCTCAGACGCGCGACCAGGCGGGTGGGCCTGTCTTGGGACGCAGTACGTCCCTGAACAGGCCCACCCGCGCGGGCTGGGTGGTGTGGGCCTGTCTGGGGACGCGATATGTCCCTGAACAGGCCCACCCGGGGTTGCGCGGTGTGGCGCTAGGCCGCGACCGGCGCTGCGGCGTCGGAGTACGTCTCGCCGCGCTCGGCCTTGTCGACCAGCGACGCCGGCGGCTCGAAGCGCTCGCCGTACTGCGCAGCCAGTTCACGGGCGCGCGCGACGAACCCGGTCGGGCCGCCCTCGTATCCGTTGATGTACTGCAATACGCCACCGCTCCACGCCGGGAACCCAATGCCGAAGATCGAGCCGATGTTCGCGTCGGCGACCGACTCGATCACGCCCTCGTCCAGGCACTTGACCGTCTCGAGCGCCTCGGCGAAGAGCATCCGCTCCTCGAGGTCCTTCAGCGAGATCGTCGACGGGTCGGCGACCGGCGGGTAGATCTCCCGCAATCCGGGCCAGAGGCCGGCGCGCTTGCCGTCCTCGTAGTCATAGAAGCCGGCGCCGCGCAGCTTGCCCGCCCGGCCCTCTTCCAGCATGCGATCGATGACCGCGTAGGCCGGGTGGTCGCGCCACTCGCCGCCCTCGGCCTCGATCGCCGAACGGGTCGCCTTGCGGATCTTGGCCATCAACTCCATGTTGAGCTCGTCGGAGAGCTGCAGCACAGGGGCGGGGTAGCCGGCCTGCGAGGAGGCCTGTTCGATCGTCGGCGCGGGCACGCCCTCCAGCAGCATCGCGATGCCTTCGGTGATGAAGGTGCCGATGACGCGGGAGGTGTAGAAGCCACGCGAGTCGTTGACGACGATCGGCGTCTTCTTGATGGCCTTGGCCAAGTCCAGCGCGCGGTACAGCGTCTCGTCGCTGGTCTGCTCGCCCTTGATGATCTCCAGCAGCGGCATCTTGTCCACGGGGCTGAAGAAGTGCAGCCCGATGAAGTCGGCGGGGCGCGAGACGCCCTCGGCCAGCTGGGTGATCGGCAGGGTCGAGGTGTTGGACCCCAACAACGCGCCTTCGGCGAGGTGCGGCTCGATCTCGGCAAAGACCTGCGCCTTGACGGCCGGGTCCTCGAAGACGGCCTCGATGACGAGCTCGGCCCCTGCGGCGTCCGCGGCATCGGCGCTGGCCGTGATGCGACTCAACAGCTCGTCGGCGGCCTCCTGCGTGGAGCGACCACGCGAGACGGCCTTGTCGACCAGCGCCTTGCTGTAGCCCTTGCCGCGGTCGGCGGCGGCCTGGTCGACGTCCTTGAGCACGACCTCGATGCCGGCCTTCGCACAGACATAGGCGATGGCCGCGCCCATCATGCCGGCGCCCAACACCACCACCTTGGACGGCGTGAACTGCTCCGCGTCAGCGGCACGCCCACGTGGGCCGTTGACCTGCTGCAGATCGAAGAAGAACGCCTGGATCATGTTCTTGGCCACCTGGCCGGTGGCCAGGTCGGTGAAGTAGCGACCCTCGATCTCGATCGCGCTGTCGAAGTCGACCTGGGAGCCCTCGACCGCCGCGGCCATGATGTGGTGCGGTGCCGGGTAGTTGGCGCCCTTGAGCTGCTTGCGCAGGTTGGAGGGAAACGCCGGCAGGTTCATCGCCAGCTTCGGGTTGGAGGGCGTGCCGCCCGGGATCTTGTAGCCCTTGACGTCCCACCGCTGAACCGCCTCGGGGTTCGCGGCAATCCAGGCCTTGGCGGCCGGCAGCAGGTCGTCACGGGTGGCGACGACCTCGTCGACTAGGCCCATCTCCTTGGCCTGTGCCGGGCGCTTCTCCTGGCCCTGCAGCAGCAGCTGCATCATCGCGTCGACGATGCCGAACATGCGCACCGTGCGCACGACGCCGCCACCGCCGGGCAACAGCCCCAACTTGACCTCGGGGAAGCCGAGCTTGGCCTTCGGGTCGTCGACGATGACGCGGTAGTGGGCGGCCAGCGCGATCTCCAGGCCACCGCCCAGCGCGGCGCCGTTGATCGCCGCGACGACGGGCTTGCCCAGCGTCTCCAGCCGGCGCAGCTGGCTCTTGACCTCGCGCACGCCCGCGGCGAACTCCGCGGACTGCTCACGGGTGACCGTCTTGAGGTCGTTGAGGTCGCCGCCCGCGAAGAACGTCTTCTTGGCCGACGTCAGGACGACGCCCTTGATGTCGTCCTTCTCGGCTTCGAGCCGCTCGACGGTCGCGCCCATCGACTCGATGTAGGCACGGTTCATCGTGTTGGCCGACTGGCTGGGATCGTCCAGCGTCAGGATGACGATCCCGTCGTCGCCCTTGTCGTACTTGATGGTCGTTGACTCAGCCATGGCTTAGATGGCCTCCACGACGGTCGCGATGCCCATGCCGCCGCCGACGCAGAGCGTGCAGAGGCCGTACTTGCCGCCGGTGCGGTGCAGCTCGTCGATGATGGTGCCGAGGATCATGCCGCCGGTCGCGCCGAGCGGATGGCCCATTGCGATGGCACCACCGTTGACGTTGACCTTCTCGAGGTCGAGGTCCAGGTCACGAACGAACCGGAGCACGACGGCCGCGAACGCCTCGTTGATCTCGACGAGGTCGAGCTGATCGGCGGTAATGCCGGCCTTGGCCAGCGCCTTCTTGGAGGCGGGCGCGGGGCCGGTCAGCATGATTGTCGGGTCGGCGCCCGAGACGGCCGTGGCCAGGATGCGCGCCCGCGGCGTGAGGCCCAGCGCGTTGCCGGTCTCCTCGTTGCCGATCGCGACCAGCGAGGCGCCGTCGACGATGCCGCTGGAGTTGCCCGGCGTGTGGACGTGGTCGATCTTCTCGATCCAGTGGTACTTCTGCAGCGCGACGGCGTCGAAGCCGCCCATCTCGCCCATGGCGGCGAAGGAGGGCTTGAGCTTGCCCAGCGTCTCCACCGTCGTGCCGGCGCGGATGAACTCGTCCTTGTCGAGGACGAGGTTCTCGTTGATGTCCTTGACCGGCACGACCGAGTTATCGAACTTGCCGGCGGCCTGGGCCGCGGCGGCGCGCTCCTGCGAGCGGGCGGCGTATGCATCGACGTCGTCGCGGGTGAAGGACTCGACCGTCGCGATCAGGTCGGCGCCGACGCCCTGCGGGATGAAGGAGGTGTCGTAGTTGGTCTCGGGGTCCATCGCCCAGGCGCCGCCGTCAGAGCCCATCGGGACGCGCGACATCGACTCCACGCCGCCGGCGAAGACGAGGTCCTCCCAGCCGGAGGCGACCTTCTGGGCGGCGATGTTCACGGCCTCCAGGCCGGAGGCGCAGAAGCGGTTGAGCTGCACGCCGGCGACCGTGTCCGGCAGCCCGGCCTTGATCGCGGCGGTCTTGGCGATGTCGGCGCCCTGGTCGCCGACGGGGGAGACGCACCCGAGGACGACGTCGTCGACTCGGTTGGGGTCCATGCGCTCGTTGCGCACGAGCATCTCGTGCATCAGGCCGACGACCAGGTCGACCGGCTTGGTCGCGTGCAGAGAGCCGTTGCTCTTGCCCTTGCCACGCGGGGTGCGGATCGCGTCAAACACCAACGCGTCGGAGGCTGCCATTCCCTCGTACTCCTCAAGTCGAATTCGGGCACGGGAAGCTACCACAGAAACATTCAGTCGTGAACGCAAGTAGCATGGTCATCACATGGCCGTTACGAAGTCGACGCAGAGCGCGCCACGGCGCAACCAGGCCGAGCGCTCGGCGACCACCCGCCAGGCCCTGCTGGACGCGACGCTCGAGTGCCTCGTCCAGGACGGCTACGCCAACACGACGACCGCGCGCGTGGCCGAGCGCGCGGGCGTCTCGCGGGGCGCGCACCTGCATCACTTCCAGACGCGCGACGCGCTGCTGGCCGCGGCCGCCGAGCACCTCACGCTGCGGCGCGGCGAGAAGCTGTTGGAGGCCGCCGACGCGCTGCCGTCCGGCCCCGATCGCGTCGCACGCGGCCTCGACCTGTTGTGGGAGAGCTACGCCAACCCGCTCTACCAGGCGACGCTCGACCTGTGGACCCACGGCCGCACCGACACGGAACTGCGCCAGCACCTGATCCCGATCGAGCGCCAGCTGGATCGCCAGACGATGGAGCTCTCGCGCCGGCTCTTCCCCGACGCCGCCGCGCGGCCGGACTTCGAGCACGTCATCGAACTGGCGCTGGCGACCATCCGCGGGCTCGTCGTCCTCGACACGCTCCACGCGGGCGGGACGCGCGCGGCCAAACAGTGGGCATCCTGCCGCGGGCAGCTGGTCGCGCTCTTCGCCGACACGGACGCCGCCCTTGCGACGCGCCCGTAGGATGGCGCCATGATCGCCCTCATCACCGGCGCGTCGAGCGGCATCGGCGAGGCGACCGCCCGGCGCCTGGCCCAGGAGTCGGGCGCGCGGCTCGTCCTCGTCGCACGCCGCGAAGATCGCCTGCAGGCGCTGGCCGAGCAGCTCGGCGGTGACGTGCTCGTCCTTGCTGAAGATCTGACCGATGACGGTGCCGGAGCGCGCATCGCCGAGGCGGTGCGCGCACGCCATGGCCGGCTCGACCTCCTGGTCAACAACGCCGGGGCAGGATGGCGCGGGACGTTCGCCGACGGCGGCACCGCCAACCTGCGCCAGTCGGTGGAGCTCAACCTTTTCGCCCAGGCGGCGCTCACCGAAGCGCTGCTCCCGCTGCTGCGTGAGAGCGCACCGAGCGCGATCGTCAACGTCGCGAGCACCTCTGGCCGCGTCGCCCGCGCCGGCGCCGGCGCCTACAGCGCCTCGAAGTTCGGGCTCATCGGCTGGAGTGACGCCTTGCACATGGAGGAGCGTCCCAACGGCGTTCACGTCGGGATCGTCAACCCGGGCTTCGTGGCGACCGAGGGCTTTCCGCAGGCTGAGCTCGTCGCCAAGGCCGCCACGCGATGGATGGTGTCGACGCCCGAGAAGGTGGCCGAAGCGATCGTCGACGCCGGCCCTGGTGGCAAGGCGGAGCGCTACGTGCCACGGCCCTATGGGCTCGCCGCGGTCGCCCGGATCCTGCTCCCGCGGCTGACCCGCAAGGTCCTCGGTGGCGGCAGTGCGAAGGCGCTGGCGACCACGACGGTCGTTGATGCGCCAGATCACCCGACCAGCGCGTAGCAGCGCTGGGTGGTGCCGCCGCTAGCGGCCTTGCCGGACTGGCACTAGCAACTCCAGCGGCCACTATTGGAAGCTGCGATGTTCCACCCCATGATGCCGTGGGCGCTGGGCAGCAGGCTTCAAAGACGCAGGATGCTGGCCTGCTCGATCCTCCTGGCGGTGCTGGCCTGCGCGGCCCTACCGGGCGTATCGGAGGCGAGCCGCAAGTTCCGCGGCTCTGGCTTCACCACAATCGTTCCGAGCGGCTGGAAGCTCGATAAGGGCAAGGCCGGCCCCGCGCGTTTTTACAGCGCCTCATCACCGCAGACCAAGCCGAATGTCACGATCAACTCCACGCTGCTGAGCGTCAACGTGATTCCGGTGACGGACTTCGAGCGGCAGCTGGGTCGCAAGATCCCGTCCTCGTTGGAGGAGGTTCTGGGCGCGGTCATGACCGCACCGCAGCAGGCGCAGAACGTGCAGCTCACGGCGACGTTCCGCACCGCCAAACTGGGCGGTCGGCCCGCGGCGTCCGGGGCCGCGCAGTTCTCCTTGGGCGGAACGACGCTGCTGCAAAGCGAGACGGTCTCCGTCTACCGTGGTCGCGTCTACATCCTCGAGTTCTACGCCGACACGGCGCTGCAATACCAGGCGTTGTTGACCCTGAACCGCGTCCACCGCCACTGGCACTGGCGCTAGGCGCCGAGGTCAGCCCGCGCGGGCTCGCAGCTTCGCCAGGACATCCTCGGAGAACTGCTGGATGAACCGCGACTGGTCTGGCCCCGGGGCGTGGAGCAGGAGGTCGTTGAAGCCGAGATCGAGGTAGACGCCGATCTTCTCGATGACTTCATCAGGGTCGTCGGAGACGATGAAGCGCGTGTGCGCCTGGTCGAGGTGCTCGTCGGCGACGCGCTCCATCTCGATCGGGTCCTCGATGCCCTCCTTCTGCTCCGGCGTCAGGGCCAGCGGCGCCCAGAAGTGACAGTTGTCATAGGCCTTCTGCTTGTCGCGGTCGTAGGAGACCTTGATCTCAATCATGTGCCGGATCTGCGCGTGGTCGCGTCCGGCCGCCTCGGCGCCTTCGCGCACCTTCTCCAGCAGGTCGAGATAGAGCTGCGGGTCCTTGCCGCTGGTGCAGATGAAGCCGTCGCCGACGCGGCCGGCGAGCTTGGCCGCCAGCGGCCCCGAGGCGGCGACGAAGATCGGCACCTCCGCATCCGGGCGGTCATAGATCGTGGCCTGCGACGTCTTGTAGTAGTCGCCGTCGAAGTCGACGCGCTCCTCGCGCCACAGCCGCCGGATCAGCTCGATCGCCTCGGCCATCCGCAGGCGCCGCTCCTTGCGCCCCGGGAATTCCGCGCCGGTCGCGGGCGTCTCGTTGAGCGCCTCACCCGTTCCGACGCCGAGGAACACGCGGCCGGGGGCCAGGCAGCCGAGCGTAGCGAACGCTTGGGCGACGATCGCCGGCTCGTAGCGCAGCGTTGGCGTGAGGACGCTTGTGCCGAGCACGGCGGTTGTGGTGGAGACCGCCGCCGCGCCCAACCACGGCAGTGCGGCCGGCGAATGGCCACCGCGGTGGCGCCAAGGCTGGAAGTGATCGGAGGTCGCCACGAGCTCCAACCCGGCCGCCTCCGCCTGTCGTGCGTACTGCAGCAATGTCGGCGGGTCGAACTGCTCTGCCGACGCTTTGTATCCGATGCGCACACCCATGCCTCGCACCCTAGCGAGGCACCGAGGAAACGCTGGTGTCTCATGCCGGCGGTCGACGTGACCACGCTGCAGTTCCGACCGCTGGTCCGTGGAGACCGACGTTCGTGGGGAGGACCATCGAGGCATGCTCCCCACGCGCACCGATGCAGTTCTGCTCACCGGAGTGACCGGCTTCGTCGGGACGGCCGTCATGCTCCGGATCTTGGAGCGGTCAGGACGTCCAGTCGTCGCGCTGGTGCGCGCCGCCGATACGGCGGAGGCGACCGCCCGCTTGCGGGGTGCGCTGGCCGAGGTCACGCCGCCCGAGCGCATCGACGCCTACATGTCGCGTTGCCATGCCGTGCCGGCGGACCTGCTGGTCGACGGCCTCGGCCTGTGCCACGCCGACCGTGAGCGCCTCGCGCGCGCGTGCGACGAGATCATCCACTGCGCCGCGTCGGTGAGCTTCGACCTGCCGCTCGACGATGCCCGCGCGGTCAACACCGCCGGTGCCGCGAGGGTCGCCGAGCTCGCTTCACGTGCAGCGGTGCGTGGTGGCGGTCTGCGGCGGGTCGTGCACGTCTCCACCGCCTATGTCGCCGGCCGGCGCACCGGTACCTTCGGCGAGGACGCGATGACGATCGGCCTGCCGTTTCGCAACACCTACGAGCAGACCAAGCACGAGGCTGAACAGCTCCTGCGTGGTTGGTCGCCGCGGCTGCCGCTGCAGATCGTGCGGCCGAGCATCGTCGTCGGCGACCGAATGACGGGATGGACCCGATCGTTCAACGTCCTGTATTGGCCGTTGAAGATGTTCGCACGCGGCCGCCTCCCGGTCATCCCGGCGCTGGCCGACTCGCCGGTTGACGTCGTTCCGGTCGACTACGTCGCCGATACGATCCTCGGCCTCGCCGACGCGCCGACTGGGACCTACCACGCGGTGGCCGGCGAGCACGCGAGCACCGTCGCGGAGGTCATCGCGCTGGCCGCGGCACGGTTCGGTGTCCCGGCGCCGGCGGTCGTCGACCCGGGCGTGCTCGACGAGGCGCTCGGGCGGCCGATGACCGTCGCGCAGCGCACGGCCCTCGATCGCGCCCGGATCTTCTTTCCCTACTTCGCGCTGGGCGTCCGCTTCGACGATCGCTGGGCACGCTCCATCCTCGAGCCGGTCGGGATCACGTCCGAGCCGTTGGACGGGTACTTCGACAACTTGATGAACTACGCCGAGCAAGCAGCGTGGGGCGGACGCTCAGCCGTGAGGGTGACATCTGATGTCACGGTGGCCGCATGACACAGGCCGCGCTCGCTCGGGCGCGCCCGAGCGCGGCGCTGGGCCTGCACGGCATCTGTCAGTGAGGTGACCGGCTCGCGGGGCGGTTAGGCTTCGCGCCGTGAGCGGCATGAGGCCAGAACCTTTCTCCGTATCGGTCGCACAGGCGGGCACCCAAGCGGTGGTCGCCGTCCGCGGCGAGCTCGATCTCGCCACGGCACCGCAGCTTGAGTCGGCGCTGTTGCCGCCGCTGCGCGACGGGGGCTCCGCGGTGCTTGACCTCCGTGGCCTGGAGTTCCTGGATTCCACGGGGGTCCGAGTGATCGTGGCCGCTCATCACGCCGCTCAGGAGCACGGCGGAAGCTTTGCGCTCGTGCGCACCGAGCCCGACGGGCCGGTCGCCCGGGTGCTGGAGATCTCCGGGCTCGACGCGGTCTTGAAGCTCGTCGACGACGTCTGAGTGGGTTTAGGCGCAACGCTGTTTAAAGCTGCCCACCCCCGCCGATAGGGTGGGGTGATGAGCTCCGGCAAGCGTGCGGCTTTTGACGATCCCGAGATCGTGGAGCGGTTCGCCGACCTCGTCATCAAGACCGCGGCCAACCTCCAGCCCGGGCAGCTGCTGGCAATTGGCTCGGAGATCGGCAAGGAGAATGTCACCCGTGCGCTGGCTGCCGCGGGCTATCGCCACGGCGCGAAGTTCGTCGACGTCGCTTATTTCGACCTGCACGTCAAGCGCGCCAGGCTGCAGCATGCGGCCGACGACACGCTCGACTACGTGCCGCCGTGGTACGGCGAGCGGATTTTGGAGCTGGGACGGGCGCGTGCGGCCCGTGTGGGGCTGACCGGTCCTGCTCATCCCGGACTGCTCAGCGATCTTGATCCTTCCCGGGTCGGCCGTGACCAGCTCCCGTCGGTCCGCGAGACCGGCCAGGTCGTCAACGAGCGCACCACCAACTGGACGGCTGTGCCCTGCCCGACGCGGCCGTGGGCAGAGCTTGTCCATCCGGACCTCGATCCCGAAGACGCGTGGGTCAAGCTCTGCGACGAGATCCTGCACGTGTGCCGCCTGGACACCGACGATCCGATTGCGGCGTGGAGCGAGCGCGCCGAGGTGTTGGTCAGCGCCGCCGCCCGGGTGACCGAGCGCCGCTTCGATGCGCTGCGCTTCGTCGGTCCAGGGACCGATCTCACCGTCGGGCTGCTGCCGACGTCGAGGTTCCTGGCTGCCCGCTTTGAAACCGTCGATGGGATCACGCACCTGCCGAACCTCCCGTCGGAGGAGATCTTCACCTCGCCAGACCCGCTGCGGGCTGAAGGCGTCGTGCGCGCCACCAAGCCGCTGGTCCTCGGCGGCTCGATCATCCGTGGGCTCGAGGTCGAGTTCCGCGAGGGCCGCGCCGTGCGCATCGACGCTGAGGAGAACGCCGAGGTTCTACGTTCGTATGCAGCGCGCGACGAGCACGCCAACCGGCTGGGGGAGACGGCGCTGGTCGACGGCGACGGCCGCATCGGCGCGCTGAACACGGTCTTCTTCGACACGTTGTTGGATGAGAACGCGGCGAGCCACATCGCGCTCGGTCACGCCTACCAGATGTGCGTGGAGGGATCCGACGTCGAGAAGGTCAACGACTCGACCATCCACGTCGACTTCATGATCGGCTCTCCCGAGGTCCGCGTGCTCGGCCTCGACGCCGCCGGCGCCGAGACGCCGATCCTCGTGGACGGCGCCTGGCAGGTCTGAGCCGCTTCCGATCGCTATCCTCGCCCCCTTCTAGGAGAGGTGCCGGAGCGGCTGAACGGGCACGACTGGAAATCGTGTGTGGGCTTTACGGTCCACCGAGGGTTCGAATCCCTCTCTCTCCGTCAGCTCCTGTAGCCCGCCACGGATCCCCGAGGCCAATTCGCATCACAAAGTGATGTGAAAAGTCGCACACGCGGTCCAGACTCGTCTATCGTCGATCACACCGCCGAGAGCGACGAGGAGAGGATTACCCGTGGAGAGCTCGCAGCTGTTGCAATTCATCGAGAAGGTCAAGAGCGATGAGGCGCTGGGCCGGAAGGTCTTCTACGCCGAGGCGGCTGCCGCGACCGCAGCCGAGACAATCGCGAACATCGCGGCCGAGGCGGGCTACGACATCACCGGGAGTCGTGGTCTCCCGGAGGGCTACGCGCCGACACCGACCGAGGGCGAGTTCGCTGAAGACGGCTGCTGGCTGACCTGCGGCTGGGTCGGCGAGACCTGCTGCTGGGTGTTCACCTCGACGCACATAGCTAAGAGATCACAGGTATAGACGGGTACGACGTCGTCGAAGGGTGGTTGAAGCGTTCGCCACCCATTGACGAGGCCGAGTCGGCACCGCAGGGCCCCCGCGTATCGTTTGTCGAGCTGTGGCAGCGGATCGCGCATGCAGCGACGCGGGAGCTTGCCGAGAGCTTCCGAGAATATGACGAGGCCGTTTATCGCGACCTCGGCGACGACCTCGTCACGAGGCTATCGGTCGTCGCCGAAGCGGCGCTGTGGCAGGAGTTCGACGCACGGCGCAATCCGGCCCAGATCGTCTTCGCCCACCTCGCAGAGCAGGCCCCCGTGCGTACCGTCTACTGCGGCTTTCTCGAGGGGCTGCGCGGTGACGGCCTGCGGTCGTTGATGGCGACGTACCCTGTGTTGCAGCGTCACGTGTCGACGACGGTCGGCCAGTGGCGTGCGGCCAGTCACGAGCTCCTCAGCAGGGTTCGCGACGATCACGCCGTTTTGGTGCGAGCGTTCGAGCTTCCGGCAAACGCGCAGCTGGTGGGCGTGCGCCAGGATCTCAGCGACCCCCATCATGGCGGTCGCATGGCCGCGCTTCTCACCTTCGCCTCGCCGGGCACGCTCTCCGAAGAGCGCCGCGTGGTCTACAAGCCCAAGGACCTGCGCATCGACGGGGCCCTGCAGCGGCTGCTGTCTGAACTGCCGCTCTCGGCGCCCGACGACGCGCCGTTGCGCAGTATCGAGGTGGTCGCGCGCGACGGCTACGGATACATGGAATGGGTGGCGCACAAGGTGTGCGCGACCGACGAGGCGCTTGCGGCCTTCTACCGCAACGCCGGCCGGCTCGCCGCCGTTCTCTACCTGCTCGGATGCACGGATTGCCACTTTGAGAACCTCATCGCGCATGGGGATCAACTCGTGCTCATCGATGCGGAGACGCTCTTTGAAGGCGTCCCGGACGAGCCTCCCGGCGAGCAGCGCGCATCGACCGCGCGGACCGCATTGCATGAGCAGATGAGCAGATCGGTCATCCGTCTCGGCCTGCTGCCGCAATGGCAGGTTGCCGGCGAGCAGCGGATGGCTCGTGACGTGAGCGCTCTGGGACTCGAGCCACCAAAGCACTCGCGTCGAAAAGTTGCCGGATGGATCGCGCTCAACAGCGACGGAATGCTGGCGGGTGAGATCGAGGAGGACATCTCCCTTGCGACCTCGCTCCCCGTCGGCATCGGCAGCCCGAATCGACTCGCCGACTTCGTCGATGAGTTCTGCGACGGCGTCGAGCGGCAGCTGCACGCGATCTCGGCACAGAAGTCCCATTGGCTTGACGATGAGCACGGGCCGCTCGCGACCTTCACGGCGTATCGCCGGCGGTTCGTGAGGCGACCCACGTGGCTCTATCTCTGGCTGCGCACGCAGCTGTTGCAGCCGGAGTCACTCACCTCTGAGGAGGCGCAGCGTCAGGTGCTGGGCAACCTCACACAAACCCAGCTCGTGTCCGCCACGCCGATGCGCAGTTGGCCGCTGTTTACCTCCGAAGTTGCGCAGATGGAGCAGCTCGATGTCCCGTTCTTCGAGCAGCCGGTCGACGGGGCCGAGGTGATCGCGCCCGACGGCTCGACGATCGCCGACTACTTCCGGATCAGCGGATACGCGTACGCACGCACGCGCGTGGAGGAGCTCGACGAGGAGTCGATCGCGCTGCAGCTGCGCCTCATCCGCGGCGTGATCGCCGCCAAGCAGATTCGCGCTCATCGTCCCGATGGGCCAGGTCGACGTGCGAGCCCGGTCCTCGACATGCCTTCCAACGACGATCGTCGCCGCGAGGCCGAGAAGCTGGGCGATCTCCTCGTCGAGACCGCGATCGCCGACGACAGCGGAGCGGTCGAGTGGCTGGCGATCGATGCTGCGGAGGATTTCGACCGGTCGAACTACGGACCGCTCGGGCCTTCGGTCTACAGCGGGCGTAGCGGCATCGCGTTGTTTCTCGCCGCGCTTGCGCGCAGCGACGCCTCCAACGCTGCCACCTACCGGGACACGGCGATCGGAGCATGTTCGGATCTGCGCGACCTGCCCGACGACGGCGCCCGCTGGTGGCGCGATCAGCCGCTCGGGCTTGCGGGCTGCGGAGGCCTGTTGCTTGCGCTCGCGCATATGCGTGATCTTGTGCCTGACTTGTCCGGGCAGCTCCTCGACGCCCTCGACATCGAGCTTCTGCGCTCGACCGATCAGCTGGACGTCATCTTCGGCTGCGCGGGCCTCATCGGGCCGCTCCTCATGATCGGCTCGCCCCGTGCGCTCGCGCTGGCCCGCGAGGCCGGAAACACGCTCGTCGAGCGCCAAGATCCGTCAGGAGGCTGGCGGACCGACACACTTGCCCCGAGGCCACTCACCGGGTTCTCGCACGGGGCGTCTGGAATGGCCGCCGCACTCGCACAGCTTCACGCCCAGACGGCGCACGGCGCCTACCTCGGGGCAGCTGCGAGGGCGCTGCGCTACGAGCGAGAGCAATTCGACGTGGCCGTGGGCAATTGGCCGGACTTCCGCGGCGACGATCAGGCCGAGGGCTCAACGTTCATGCTCAGCTGGTGCCACGGCGCCCCTGGCATTGCACTGGCTCGGCTGTGTATGCGTCACACGCCGCTCTGGGACCAGCAGGTCGAGGCAGACCTCCGCCTGGCGCTCAGCACAACGGCAGACGGGATGCTCGATGGCGACTCGCTCTGCTGCGGCCGCTTGGGTGCCGCGGCGATCCTCCGCCTCGCTGCAGCGCAGACCGCCGAACGACGGTGGCTGGACGCTGCGGTCCAGCTCGAGGCGCAGAGCCTCGCGCGCAAGCGTGCTGCCGGCCGTTACAGCTTCAGCGACATTCCGGGGCTCTTTCAGGGGGCGGCTGGGGTCGGCCTCGCGCTCCTCGACCACGAGCCCGCGCTGTTGCCGTCACTCCTGTCGGCGGGATTGTGCGCCTGGTATTCCATGCCCTCTCTCGATGATGCATTCGAAACGACCATTCGCCGAGTGGTACGCGAGGAGCTGTCGGCATTTACGAGCACCAATGGCGGCTCGAACTTGACCGTCGCCAAGAGCGAGCGCGTTCCTGATCGAGCGGCGAAGCAGCTCGATGTCGCAGATCGGTTTGCCCTGCAGCCGTATGTCGTCCACGTGCTCAAGGAGGCCGGCGGCGGCCCTATGGCTTGTAAGGACATCGCCGACCGTGTCTACGAGCTCGGCTTCCAGCACAAATGGCCGCCCAAGTATGCGGACCAGCTGACTCGCTCAATCAACGCGTTAGCGTCGCCCAGCCAGCACCCGGAGCGGTTTGAGCGTGTAGGACCGCGTGTGCTGAAGCTGCGGTAGCCGAGCTAGGTGTAGTCCTGTGGTGGTTGATCCACTCCTGGAGCTCGACCATGCACCTTGGTGACGTCATAGGCGATGTAATCGTCCCGAGCTCACCCTTCACGCCGCTTTCTCCACTACGAAGGCGAACGAGGCGATTCCCAGCGCGGTCAACACGCATGGGAGAACCAGTTGCTTCCGACGCTCCCTCAGCACTGTCTCGTACGCCGTGACCGTCTCGTCAAGGTCCCCGAACTCATACTGGGCGCCCGGATAGACGGCTGCGCGCCCGAGCAACGACACAAGCGACGCGCCGAACAAGAGCACGGGCAGGCCCGACACCAACGGCGAGATGTCGAAGAAGCCGTACTCCTTGCCAAATGCCACGTACAGCGCGATGTACGACGTCAGCATCAGGCTCGTGAGCGTTTGGAGGCCCTGGTTGACGTAGCGCTGGTACTCCAGACTCGCGGCGAGCATCAGCTTCGTCATCTCGAACTGAAGCGCGTCCGTCGGCTCGGACGCGGGGACTTGTGGCGAGCACTTACGCCGCCAGAGGACTCGCAGCAGCAGCGCCGCAAGCATGACGGCGGTTGCAGGCCCAAGAGGGGTCACGGAGCGTTGCGTTGCGCGCGTCAGCTGGACCTCACTTGGTCGGATAGGAGCGACCGCATGCTTTGCAGTAGTACGTCGGCGGCTCTTTGCGAAAAGCTGGGAGGATCACGACGCTGTGACCCTTCGGGCAGGTGTAACTCGGCATCTGCCCTCCATCACAGACCGATTATTGGTACTCATCGCACCCGATCATGGTCCACGACCAGGGTTGCGTGCGTGGAAAAATCTGCCCCACTTCGTCCCGGCGACGACGAGCCGCAGTGGTGGCGTTAATCCACAGCGCGGGACGGGTCGGCAAAGCATCGACGCGTTGCTCGCCGCGTTCCGCGACCTGTTGGAGTAGCGCTGAGATTCGGTCGCTGTGCTGGTCGAGCGGGGCGACGCCTACTACGATCTGTGAACGTGGCTCACTTCCTGCTCATCTACGACCGCAACGCAGAGCAGCTTGTCCGCCAAGAGGCGTACGAGACGAGCGTCGACGCCATGCAGGGGCGGTTCGCGGTGGCGCTGGTCGCTGAGTCAGAAGAGGCCGCTCGGATCACGCACGGTCGGTACTTCCTCGGGCTCACCGAGCTCGCCGACCGCATCGTCTGAGGAGCGATTCAGCCCGCGCCAGCAGGCGGCATCGCTGCGGTCGCCGCGTCGAGCGCCCCGTCTTCGGGCAGCTCAGGAATGGCGATGACGACGTGGTGGCGGGAGACCGCCAGGAACTCGTGATGGGTGCCGGGGCCTTCGTGGCCCACGAGCTCCACGGTGACGTCGGTGAGCGGGATGAAGTCGCGCTCTGATGCGTTGAGGACATCTGAGACCCGGCTGCGGTAGCCGTCGCGGGCCAGCGTCAGGGTGCCCGCGATCCGATGTCGCGGGGTCTCCAGGTACACGCGCTCCTGCCGGGTCTGCATCACGACGCTGGAGTATGGGCGATCTTGGCGCGATCGGTGAGCTGCTGGCCGGACGTCTGACCGCCGTTCGCCAGAATGCAGGGCGTGGATCCGCACGCCGTCCTCGGCTTGGACCCCGGCGCGTCGCCGGACGAGGTCCAGCGCGCCTATCGCGCGCTGGCCAAGCGGTTTCACCCCGACCGGGCGGGCGAGGCGGCTGGTGAATTGATGATCTCGATCAACGCTGCGCACGACCTTCTGCTCGGCCGGCTTGAGGAGGAGCACGGCACCACCGCCAACGGCGCCGCCGTCTCGCCGGAGGCTGAGTCCGAGCCACCGGTCGAGATCGCCGGCGACTGGCTGGCGCCCGCCGTGCGGCGCGTACTCGCCCGCGAGCTGCTCGCGGCGCTGGAGCCCGGCGAGCAGGTCGACGAGGTCGTCCTGACCGCCACGACCGACAGTCACGACGTCCAGCTCGCCGTGACCGACCGCCGGCTGCTGTGGCTGCGCGACGACGCCATCATGGGCCGCGTGCGCTACCTGCGCCACCGTGACATCGCAGGCGTCGAGGGGCGCTCCGCCGGCCGCCTGCGTCGCCATGGCCAGCTCCGCGTTCAGCCGATCTCCGGCGGTCGCCCGCTGCGCTTCTTCGAGCTGCGTCCCGAGATCTTGGCGCGCCTGACCATCAGCATTGCCATGCGTACCGATACCTGATCCGGGTACGTCGAAGACCATGAACGACGGAACCACCGATGACCTCAAGGGCCGCGCCAAGGAAGCAGCGGGCGACCTCACCAACGACGACAGCCTCAAGAACGAGGGCAAGGTCGATCGGGCCTCTGGCTCGGTCAAGGACAAGGTCGGTGACGTCGCCGACAAGGTCAAGGACGCCCTGCGCAAGGATTGAACCGGCAAATCGCGTCGGGCCCGAACGAATCGGGCCCGATAGCCGGCAAACATGTCGTGGGGCCGCTCGTCTAGGCTGCGGCCTCTGTTTGCCGTCGATTCAGGAGCATCCGCATGAACAAGACCGAGCTCGTCGAGGCCATCGCCAAGGACAGCGGTCTCACGAACGCCGACGCGCGCAAGGCCGTCGAGTCGTTCATCACCACCGTTGAGAAGTCCCTCAAGAAGGGCGACGACATCGCCCTGACCGGCTTCGGCAAGTTCTCCGTCGTCAAGCGCAGCGCTCGGACCGGTCGCAACCCGCAGACGGGTGAGACCGTGAAGATCAAGGCGAGCAAGGCGCCGAAGTTCACGGCGGGGGCCGGCCTCAAGACGGCCGTCAACGGCCCCAAGAAGAAGTAGCACCCGCACTACCGGCTTGACCCGAGGGCCTCGCGAGAGCGGGGCCCTCGGTGTTTTCGCCCCGATCGGCGGACCGCGGTGTCTCAGCCTAAGACGCCGAGGCGCTGCGCACGTACGACAGCGTCGGCACGGTTGCGCGCGCCGAGCTTGCGAAACATGGAGCTCGCATGCTCCTTGATCGTGTTGGGCGACAGCCGCAGCTCGGCGGCGATCTCGGCGTTGGTCAGGCCCGCGGCGACCAGCTGCAGGACCTCCTGCTCACGGCCGGTGAGGCGCTGATGGGCGGGCTGGCCTGAGGCCGCTACGACTGCGCCTCCGACCGGGACTGGTGGCGCGTCGAAGACGTCCTCGCCGGCGCCGATGCGCCGGATCGCCTCGACGATCTCCGCGGCGCTGCGGTCTTTGGTGACAAAGCCGGCGGCGCCGGCGGCACGGGCGGCTGTCGCCGAGATCCGTCCGGCGCCCGAGATGAGCAGGACGCGCGTCGACGGGTGGGCAGCGCGCACGCGGCGGGCGATGTCCGTGCCCGACTCGTCGCCGACGAAGAGGTCAACGAGCGCCACGTTGGGCTGATAGCGGCGGGCACGATCCTCGGCCTCGTCGCCGGTGGTCGCCGGCACGCAGCGCTCGACCCAATCCTGCTGGACGAGGACGAGGCGCATGCCCCAGTGGACGATGTCGTGGTCGTCGACGACCAGCACGCTGAGGCGGCGCGACGCGATGGGGGTGCTCATGGATGGTTCGGGAGAGGAAGGACGAGACGGACGTGCCAGCGGTCGGGAGGCGTGAGCCCGAAGTCGACGGCGGCGCCGAACTCCAACGCTTCGAAGGCGGCCAGGCGCAGGCCGACGCCGGCCCCCGCGGGCGCGCCCGCGCCGACCCCGTCGTTGACGATCGCGATCGCGACGGTGTCGTGCGCGTGCTCGACGCGGACGTCGATCCACGTCGGCTGGGCGTGCTTGCGCGCGTTGCGCACCGCTTCGGCGACGACGTTCTGGGCCAGCGGCTCCATCGCCGGTGCAAGCTCGACCCCGGGCTCCCAGAAGACGCGTACCTCGACGTCGGCGTGCTCGGCTGCCAGTTGCGAGAGCTCGTCCCGCAGCGTGGTCTGGACCGGATGGTCGCGGCCCGGCCGCGCCGGCGGCCGCTGGATCGCGAGCCGCAGCTCTTCGGTCGCGGCCTGCAGCTCCTCGGCGCAGCGCGCACGCTGGGGGCCGGTGAGATCGCCGGGCGCGCCGAGCGCGAGCGCCACGCCGAAGAGGCGCTGGATCACGCGCTCGTGCACATCGCGCGCGAGATCAAGACGATCCCCAAGGTGGCGCGCGCGCTCCTGCTGGCGGGTGGCCGCGCGTGCAGAGGCCGCCAGCGCGCAGACCTTGCCGATCGTCCAGAGCCCTTGGCGCTCGGCGGCGCTCAACGTCCCGCCGTCGCCGCGCTCGGCGAGCACCACGCCGTAGTGGCGCCCACCGGCCGACATCGGAATGCACGTGACGTCTGACAACGCGAGGCGCGCCACGTCGTTGGCCGGCAGCACGCTGACAACGTCGGCGGTCACCTCGAGCACTTCATCGCGCTCCAGCGCGCGCATCGCGAACGGGATCGCCTGAACGGGGCCGTCGGCCAGCAGCGCGAGGTCGACGCCGTGGCTGCCCGCGGCCCAGACGTGCCGGCGCATGTCGTCAGACATATAGACCGCGGCGCGGCGCATCGAGCCCAGGCGGCAGACGGTCTCGGCAAGGCGGTCATAGAACGACGAGCCCGGCGTCATCATCTCCCGGTCGCCGAGCATCGAGACCAGCAGGTGCAGGGCCGGCAGCGTCGAGGAGCCCGCAGCCGCGGCGGCGGTTGCGGTCCGGCTGCCGGGCGACGGGTCGTCGGTCATCGAAGAAGGGTCAACGGGCCGGGCGCCAGGGGAAGCACCCGACCCGCTGGGAGAAGGACCAGCTCGCGTACGCTCGGTCTCTAGCTCTGCGTCAGCGGTCGCTCGCCCCCTGTCCCGAGGGAGTGAGACGACTGGTCGACGAACAGCATGCCCCATGGGAACGTCAACGTACAGTCCAAACACAGTCCTGACCACCCGAATTGGTGGCCAGGAGCCTGTGGGCGTTCGGGGCGTTTCGCGCTAGGCGCTTTCGATCCCGAACCCGCCCGCCCCGGCCCCGGTCGGACCGGACCCCGCCGCATCGGGCGGTGTGGGCTCTGTCGTCGACGACACTTGGCCCTCAACGTTGAGGCGCGGCACGATGCGATCCAGCCACGATGGCAGCCACCAGTTCGCCTTGCCGACGGTGAGCATGAGGCCGGGGACCAAGACCGACCGGACGATCAGCGCGTCGAGGAAGACGGCACCAGCCAGGCCGATGCCAAACAGCTTGATCACGCGCTCGCCACCGAGGATGAACGCGCCGAAGACCAGCACCATGATCGCGGCGGCCGCCGTGATCGTCCGGCCGGTCGCGGCGAGGCCGTGCTTGATCGCCTCGCGGTTGTCGCCGCGCTTGTGCCATTCCTCGTAGATGCGGCTAACGAGGAAGACCTCGTAGTCCATCGACAACCCGAAGAGGATCGCGAAGACCATCACGGGCAGGAACGCCTCGATTGGACCGGTGCGGTCCACGCCGATCAGCTCGGCACCCCAGCCGTGCTGGAAGACCGCGACCACGACGCCGAAGGCCGCGACGACCGACAGCAGGTTCATGACCGCCGCCATCGCCGGGATCACCAGGCTGCGGAAGACGGCCATCAACAGCAAGAACGACAACAACACGACGATGCCGATGAACAGCGGAAGCTTGTCGCCCAGCACCTTGGAGAAGTCGATGCCGATCGCCGTCGAGCCACCGACCAGCGCGTTGACTTGGCCTTGCTCTGCCGGTGGCACGACGTTGTCGCGCAGATGTTTAACCAGGTCGCTGGTCGCCTCGTCTTGCGGTGAGTGCTGCGGGTAGACCTGGGCCAAGGCGATGTTGTCGCCAACGATCACCGGCTTGGTCGCCGCGACGACGCCGTCGGTATTGCGTACGGCGTCGACTACTCGCGTAAAGGCCGCCTTGCCGGTGTCGTCCTTGATCTCGGCCACGAGCTGCAGCGGCCCGTTGAAGCCCGGTCCGAAGCCCTTGGCGAGCAGGTCATAGGCCTTGAACGTCGTCGAGTCCGTAGGGTCGTTGCCGGCGTCTGACGAGCCGAGGCGCATCGAGAGCGCGGGCGCGGCGAGCAGCAGCATGAGGACCGCCGCCGAGACGGCGAGGACGATCGGCCGCTTGTTCAGGGTGTCGGCCCACCGCGCCCAGGCGGGCGACTCGTCGGTGACCGCTAGCTCGCCGGCGGCGACCGCGCGGCGCTGCTTGCCGGTCAGCACGCGCTTGCCGAACAGCGCCAGGAACGCGGGTAGCAGCGTCAGCGCGGCGAGGACGGTGAAGGCCACCACGATCGATGCGGCCGTCGCGACGCCGTAGAGGAACGACACGCCCAGGGCGAACATGCCTAGCAGCGCGATGCAGACCGTGATGCCGGCAAACAGGACCGCGCGGCCGGAGGTGTCCAGCGCATTGACCGCCGCATCCTCGGGGGTGGCGCCTCGCATGATCTCTTGGCGGTATCGGGTGACGATGAAGAGCGCGTAGTCGACGCCGACGCCCAGGCCGATCAGCAGCGATAGCTGCGAGCTGAAGGACGCCATCGTCAGCGCGTGGGACAGCAGCCCGATGGCCGCGACGCCGACGCCGAGCGCGAACGCGGCGGTCAGCAGCGGCAGGATCGCCGCCAGGAACGATCCGAAGACCACCAACAAGACGGCGAGTGCCGCGAGGAAGCCGATGACGGTGCCGCCGGCGCCTTCCTCCTGCTGGCGCTCCTGCTCGATCGCCTGACCGCCGATCTCGACCTGCAGGCCGTCCTTGCTGAAGCTCTGGACCTTGTTGACGATGTCCTTGGTGGCGTCGACCGGCACGCCGACGACATCGTCGTCGAGCGTCACCGTCGCGAAGGCGATCTGGCCGTTCTTGGAGACCTGGGCCTCGTTGCCGGCGTCAAATGGCGACGCGACCGAGGCGACATGCGGCATCTTCTCGACGGCGTTGAGCGCTGTCTCCACGCGCGCCTTGGTCTGCGGGTCGGTGATCTTGCCGTCCTTGACGGCGACGACGAGCTGCTCCTGGTCGCCCGAGGCCTTCGGGGCGGACTTCTGCAGCAAGTTCAGGGCATCGAAGCTGTCGGTGCCGCTGAGCTTGAACTCGTCTTTGTAGTCGCTGCCGGCAGCGCCGTGGATGGCGGAGAGGCCAACGAGGGCGACGAGCCAGCCGGCGAGAACGATCCAGCGGTGCCGAAAGCACCAACGGGCGATTGTGCGCATGGGGGAAAGAGGCTCCGGTGGTTTGGGGAGGGGAGCAGGATGCTCACGGTGAGCATCGCTTCCGGAACCTTAGACCGACTCAGCTTCGAGAACTCATCTCGTGTCGGCGCGCGTGAGCTCGCGCAGGCGCGCGAGCACCTGCTCGCGCAGCTCGCCGGCCGGCGGGGCGAGGCCCAACAGTTCGCAGAACCACAGGCCGTCGGCGGCGAGCCGGACGATCGTGGCGTCGGTGGCGTCGATGCCGTCGTCGGTGATGCGCTCCTGCCAGCCCTCGTAGCGCGCGCGGACGGCATCAAGGCGCTCGGGGTGCAGCGCCAGAACGGCGAGGATGCCGCTGTCGACCTCGCGCGTGCGCGGGTCTGTGCCGTCGTGGGCGGACACGTCAGCGTACGCGCGCGTCCAGCCGCCGGGGGCGCCGTCCGCCGCGGCGTCGATGTCGGCCTGAAACGATGCCTCCCAACGGTCGACGACCGCGTCTAACAGCTGGCCCTTGGAGGAGAAGTGGTAAAGCAGGCCGCCCTTGGAGACGCCGGCCTCGTGGGCGACGGCGTCGAGCGTGAGCTTCGACGGGTCGCGCAAGAGCAGGCGTGCGGCGGCGTCCAGGAGCTTGTCGCGGGTGTCGCCCGCGGCGCGGCGGGCCACTTAGTGCGCCCCGCCGGCCGCGCTGAGGCCGGCAACGCCGAGGACGATGATCGCGAGGCTGGCGAGCTTCATGGCGTTCATGGTCTCACCGAAGGCCAAGACGCCGGCGATGGCGACCAGCGCGGTGCCAACGCCCGACCAGATCGCGTAGGTCAGCGAGACCGGGATGTCTTTTAGCGCAAGGGCGAGGAACCAGAACGAGATGCCATAGCCGACGACGACGATCGCCGACGGCATGGGTCTGGAGAACCCGTCGGACATTCGCAGAGCAAGGGTGGCGCCGACCTCGGAGAGGATGGCGAGCGAGAGGAGGAGGAAGGCGGGCATGTATCTACTATACCGTCTGGACGGTACAGATAGCCCGGCGGCGTCAGGATGCTAAAGACATGTTGCCGTTTGCAAAGCGCGCCTCACTGCCCTAGCGTCCGATTCATGTTCCGGGTCGGAGTTGCAGTCCTCGCCGCCGTGGCGCTCCTTGGCGTCGCCACCCTTGCCTTCGGACAAGACGTCGTGCCGATCAAGGTCTCGGCGGTCGTCAAGGTCATGCCCAACAAGGCCGGGACGCCGAAGCATCCGCAGCCGATCAAGGTCGATGTGCGGGCCAAGATCGACATTCCGCACGACTATGACCCGCCGCTCGTCCAGTCCGTGACGATCTGGACCTCCAAGGCCGGCAACTACAACGGCGCCAAGTTCCCGACCTGCAGCTTCACGGCGATGGAGCGCAGCGGGCTGCGCACCTGCCCGGCGCGCTCGATCATGGGCCACGCGAGGGCGGTCGCCGACGCTGATGGCACCAAGAGCTATCCGAAGATCACCATCGTCAACGGCGGCGCCAAGTACGTGTACTTCTACGTCGAGCTGTCGACGCCCGCCCGCGTCAAGCAGCCGATCGCCGCGACGATCACCAAGCTCACCTCGGGCCGCTGGCAGTACCGGCTGGACTTCAAGATTCCGCGCAACCTGCAGATCGTCGCCGGCATTCCGCTGCGGGCGGAGGGCTTCCACGCTCTGTTCGGTCGCGAGGACTGGCTCGCCACGACGTACTGCCCGCCGGACCGCAAGTGGCGCTGGCACGCCGAGGGGCGTTACAGCTCCGGGCAGGTCGTGCCTGCTGACGGCACGATCGCCTGTCGCAGCTAAGCTCGGCCCGTGCTCAGCGCAGTCCACGCCTGGATCGGTCGCCACCGCATCCCGGTGCTGATCGCCTGGGCGGTGCTCATCGCCGCCGCGATTCCGGCCGCCCTCGGGCAAGCCGACCATCTGACGGGCGGCGGCTTCCAGGTGCCTGGCTCGGCGTCGGAGCGCGTTGAGAACGAGGTGCTGTCCGACGTTCCGATCGATTACCGGCCGACCGAGCTCGGCGCCGTGCTCATCGCGCCCAAGGGCACGCCGTTGCGTGACTACCGCGCGGCGATTGCCGCGCTGGGCAAGGCGGCGCGCGAGACGCCGCGGGTCGACCTCGTGCCACAGCTCGCCGAGACCGGGCTGTACCTCGCACGCACGCAGCCCGGCCGACCGGTCGTCATCCCGCTCAAGCTCAACGCCGGCGTCTTCGACGCGCCTGACGTCGCCAAGGTGCTGCGCAAGAAGCTCGAGATCAACGAGGGCCGCCAGTACGGGGCGGTGAAGCTGCACCTCGTCGGCGCCGGTGCGCTGTGGGCGGGGATGGTTGATCTGACCAAGGACGACCTCAGCGGGGCCGAGCGGGTGGGCTTCCCGGTCGTCGCGCTGATCCTGCTGGCGATCTTCGGGTCCTTGGCCGCGGCTGTGCTCCCGTTGGCGATCGGCGGCGTCTCAGTGCTGCTGACGATGGCGCTGATCGCGCTGCTCGCGCGCCACACGACAATGAGCTTCTACGCCCCCAACATGGCGTCGATGATCGGGATCGGCGTCGCGGTCGACTACTCGCTCTTCGTCGTCGTGCGCTTCCGCGAGGAGCTGCGCGACGGAGCGACGCTCGCTGCTGCGCGCGCAACGGCGATGGCGACCTCCGGGGTGGCCGTGCTCTTCAGCGGCGCGGGCGTGGTCATCGCGCTGGCGGGGTTGCTGCTGGTTCCGACGCCGGCGATCCGCTCGATGGCCTTCGGGGCGATCGTGGTGGTATTGGTCGCGATGCTGGCCTGCGCCCTGTTGCTGCCCGCGTTGCTGGCGGTGCTCGGCCCGCGGATCGGGCCGGCGAAGCCGGACTCAGGGCTGTTCCGGCGCTGGAGCGAGCGGGTCACCGCACGGCCCGCGCTCTCGCTCATCGCGGTGGTCGTTGTCCTGCTCGTGCTCGCCGCGCCGGTGTTGGGGCTGCGCACCGGCGCCGGCGCGTTGCGTCAGTTCCCGAAGGACAACGAGACGCGACAAGGCTTCGAGGCCGTCGCGGCGGTCCGGGGCCAAGGCGATGGCTCGCCGCTGAAGATCCTGGTGGCACGGAAGGACTTGAACCGCGCGGTCAAGCTGCTGCGCGCCGATCCGGAGGTGGTCCGGACGGGTGTGCGCACGCTCACCAACGACAAGCGCTGGATCTTCATCGTCGTCCAGTCGCGCCACAACGCCGACGCTCCGGAGGTCAAGGAGCTGATCACGCGGCTGCGTGCCCAGCTGCCGGCGGGCAGCTTGGTTGGCGGCAACAGCGCCGCACAGGTGGACTTCGGCGACGCGATCACCGGCTCGCTGTGGAAGATCGCGCTCTGGACGCTGGTCGCGACGTTCATATTGTTGTTGCTCATGCTGCGCGCGGTGCCGCTGGCGCTGCAGGCGGTCGCGGCTAACGTGTTGAGCGTCGGTGCGAGCTTCGGCATCCTCACGGCGGTCCAGACGTGGGGTCAGACAGACGGCTACATCGACACCGTGACCATCCCCATCATCTTGGCAGTCGTCTTCGGGTTGTCGATGGACTATGAGGTGTTCCTGCTGAGCCGGATCCGCGAGCACCGCGACGCGGGCAAAGACACGCGCACCGCGGTGATCGAGGGCATCGCGACCAGCGGCCGGACGATCAGTGCCGCGGCGCTGATCATGGTCGCGGTCTTCGCCTGCTTCGCGGTGACCGGCGTGCCGGTGATCACCGAGCTGGGCTTTGGGGCCGCGGTCGCGATCGCGATCGACGCCACGCTGGTTCGTCTGATCCTGGTGCCGGCGGCGATGGTGTTGCTGGGCGAGCGGTGTTGGTGGAGCCCGAAGATCGGCGGACGGCGGGCGCGCGAGGCGCAGCCGGTGGGGCCGGGCTGATGGCCAGCCCCGCCGCGGACAACTAGCCAACGCCAGCACCACGACCCGACTCGGGGGTTAACCCCCGTAAGGGTCGCCCGCGCGCCCCAGGGACACGGGCGCCCGCGCGAGGCAAGGTGATGACATGACCCCGTCTGGCACCGTTGCGCCCGCGCGACCGTCTGCGTCTGAACCGCCCGCCCCCGGCGCGTCGTCGATCGGCCCAACCGCCGATGACGTCCAGCCGACCGCCAACGAGAAGCTGGACCGTTTCTTGACCGGCACGATCACGGTCGTGCCGTTCCTGGCGCTCGGCGTCGTCTGCTGGCAGCTGTGGAACAGCCTGCTGCACTGGTCAGACATCGCGGTCTTCGGGATCACCTATGCCTTGTGCGCGGTCGGGGTCACCGTCGGCTTCCACCGTCACTTCACCCATCGCAGCTTCAAGGCCAAGCCGTGGGTGCGGGGGATGCTGGCGATCTTCGGCTCGGCGGCGATCGAGGGGCCGATCATCTCCTGGGTCGCCGACCATCGCAAACACCATGCCTTCTCCGATAAGGAGGGCGATCCGCACAGCCCGCACGATCACGACGGTCCGCTGCGTGGCCTGCTGCACGCCCACGTCGGCTGGCTGTTCATCCACACCCAGCGTGCCAATCGTGAGCGCTACGCGCCGGACCTGATCAAGGACCCGTTCATCGCTTACGTCGACCGGACGTTCCTGCTCTGGGTCCTCGCCGGCCTCGCGTTCCCGTTCGGCCTTGGCTGGCTGATCGGCGGCTCCATCGACACGGCACTCACCGGCCTGTTGTGGGGCGGCGCGGTGCGGATGCTCGTGCTGCACCACGTCACGTACTCCATCAACTCGCTCTGCCACTTCTTCGGACGCAAGCGCTTCGACGTCGATGACGAGTCGCGCAACCTCGCGTGGCTGTCGCTCTTCTCGCTCGGCGAGTCTTGGCATCACAACCACCATGCCTTCCCGACCTCGGCCCATCACGGCCTGCGCTGGTACGAGTTCGACGTGTCGTCGCTGATCATCCGTGGGATGCGGCGCGCGGGTCTGGTCTGGGATGTGGTGGAGATCTCGCCTGAGCGTCAGGCCAAGAAGCTCGTCGAGCCGCGCCCGAGCTAGGACAGCGCGGGTGGGGAGCCGGTGCGCTGCGCAAGCCAGCGCAGCTCGGTGATGCTCATGTGATAAGAATGAGTCTCATCTGATGCGACGCTCTTTCTCGCTTGTCCTCCTGTTCCTGGCTGTCGCCGCCCTGGTGGCAGGCTGTGGCTCGAGTGGTTCCTCCTCCGCCGGGTCCGGCGCGATCGACGTGGTCGTGACGACCACTCAGCTCGGCGACGTGGTGCGTGCCGTCGGCGGCGACGCTGTCGCGGTTCACCAGATCCTCAAGCCCAATACCGACCCGCACGACTACGAACCGCGGCCCAAGGACATCCAGGAGACGGCGGGCGCGAAGCTCGTGGTCACCAGCGGTGACGATCTCGACGCGTGGATGGGCGAGGTCATCAACAACGCGGGTGGCGATCCGGCGGTGGTCGATGCCGGTGCCGGGCGTCCGGTGACGCGGCCGGGGGAAGACGCCGGACCCGAGGCCTCGCGCTTCGATCCACACTGGTGGCACGATCCGCGCAACGTCGAGTACGCGACCGCGCGCATCCGTGATGCGCTTGCCAAGGCTGACCCGAAGGCCACGGCGAAGATCGACGCCGGCGCCACCGCCTATCTCGCCAAGCTCCGCGCGCTCGACGCCGGTATCGCCAAATGCATGGCCAGCGTCCCCGGGGCGCAGCGCAAGCTCGTCACCGATCACGACGCCTTCGGCTACTTCGCCCACCGTTATGGCATCGACGTCGTCGGCGCCGTCATTCCCTCGCAGACGACGCAGGCTCAGCCCTCGGCTGGCGATCTCGCCAAGCTCACGACGACGATCGAGCGCGAGGGCGTCAAGGCGATCTTCCCCGAGTCCTCCATTAATCCGAAGCTCGCCGACGCGATCGCGCGCGAGACCGGTGCCTCATCCGACCACACGCTGTACGGCGACACGCTGGGTCCTGCCGATTCGAAGGGTGCGACCTACCTCGGCATGGAGGCCGCCAACGCCGACGCCATGGTCCGCGGGTTCAGCGGCGATGCGCTGGGCTGTGCGATCGCTGGGATCTGAGCGCCCATAGCTCCTCGGTTGGTAGCTCGGAAGGGCGGGTCTCGGCGGCCGCTTGCGTACTTGTATACTAGTACGCGACATGCGGCCCGCACTCCGTGAGCGCTCGCTCGGAACGTCTGCGCGCGACCAGGCGTACATCGCGCTGCGCAAGGCGATCGTCGGTGCGGAGCTGGAGCCAGGACGGCGGCTGTCTGAGAACCAGCTCGCTGAGCTGATCGGCGTCAGCCGCACGCCCGTCCGCGACGCGCTGGCGCGCTTACGTGACGAGCGGCTCGTGGCGATCGTGCCGCAACTCGGCACGTTCGTGACCTACATCGACGAGCAGGCCATCGCCGACGCCCACTTCGTCCGCGAGGCGCTGGAGGTTGGCGCGATCCGGATCGCGGCGCGCGACGCCCGGCCCGAGCAATTGGCCGAACTGGAGCGCAACCTCGAGGCCCAAGCGCGCGCGGTGGCCGGTGACGATGCGGCAACCTTCGCCCGTCTGGACGACGAGCTGCATCGAATGCTCTGCGATCTGTCGGGTCGCGAGGTCGCGTGGCGGCTGAGCGAGCGCACGCGCGGGCAGCTCGACCGCGTCCGCCTCCTCAGCCTGCCCGAGGCCGGCTACCGCGGCCAGATGCTCGCCGAGCACCGAGCCGTCGTGGCTGCGGTCGCCGACCACGACGCGGTCGCCGCCGAGCGCGAGCTGCGCCACCACCTGCAAATGGTCCTTTCCAGCCTGCCTGCCATCCGCGAGACTCACCCCGAGTACTTCCAGGAGGACTAGATGCTCCACCCCGACATCGATCCGATCGAGACCGCCGAGTGGGTCGACGCGCTGGAGGCCGTCATCCGCAACGACGGTCCCGACCGCGCGCGGCAGCTGCTCGAGGAGGTCTTTGCCGACGCGCGCCTGCGTGGCCTGCACCCGGCCGAGGATCTGAGCACGCCCTACGTCAACACGATAGCGGCCGAGCTCGAAGTGCCGGTTCCGGGCGATCCCGAGCTCGAGCACCGCGTACGGTCGCTTGTGCGCTGGAACGCGATCGCGACGGTGCTCGGCGCCAACAAGGAGTCATCGGAGCTCGGCGGCCACATCGCGAGCTACCAGTCGGCGGCGACGCTCTACGAGATCGGCTTCAACCACTTCTGGCACGCGCCGTCTGAGAACCATGGGGGCGACCTGGTGTTCATCCAGGGTCACTCGTCGCCGGGAATTTACGCGCGCGCGTACCTAGAGGGCCGGATCTCCGAGGAGCAGATGAAGCGCTTCCGGACCGAGACCGACGCGAGCACGCCCGGGCTTTCGTCCTATCCGCATCCCTGGTTGATGCCGGACTTCTGGCAGTTCCCCACCGTCTCGATGGGCCTCGGCCCGCTGATGGCGATCTACCAGGCGCGGTTCATGAAGTACTTGACCGGTCGCGGCATGGCCGACACGTCCGGGCGCAAGGTCTGGGCCTTCATGGGCGACGGCGAGATGGACGAGCCCGAGTCGATGGGGGCGATCTCGCTGGCCGGCCGCGAGCATCTCGACAACCTGGTCTTCGTCATCAACTGCAACTTGCAGCGCCTCGATGGCCCGGTGCGTGGCAACGGCAAGATCATCCAGGAGTTGGAGACCAACTTCCGCGGTGCCGGTTGGAACGTCATCAAGACGATCTGGGGTCGTCGTTGGGATCCGCTGCTGGCTGCCGACACCGAGGGTCGTCTGGTCAAGCGCATGGAGGAGGCCGTCGACGGCGAGTACCAGGTCTTCAAGTCGCGCGACGGTGGGTATGTCCGCGAGCACTTCTTTGGCGCGGACCCCGAGCTCGCGCGCATGGTCGAGGACTGGAGCGACGCTGAGATCTTCTCGCTCAACCGCGGCGGTCACGATCCGCAGAAGGTCTACAACGCCTACGCCCAGGCAGTCGCGCACACCGGCCAGCCGACCGTGATTCTCGCCAAGACGATCAAGGGCTACGGGATGGGTGAGTCTGGCGAGGGCCAGAACATCACCCACCAGGCCAAGAAGATGAACGAGAAGGCGCTGTTTGCCTTCCGCGACCGCTTCGGGCTGGACCTCACCGACGACGAGGTCCGCGACGTCAGCTTCCACAAGCCGCCTGACGATGCGCCCGAGATGGAGTACTTGCGCGAGCGCCGCGCAAAGCTGGGTGGCTCGCTGCCCCAGCGTCGCACCGAGGCGCCGCCGCTGCCGGTCCCGGAACTGAGCGCGTTCAAGGCCCAGCTCGACGGCACCGGCGACCGTGAGATCTCCACCACGATGGCGTTCGTCCGGATCTTGTCCACCTTGGTTCGTGACAAGCAGCTCGGCCCGCACGTCGTGCCGATCGTGCCCGACGAGTCGCGAACCTTCGGCATGGAGGGGATGTTCCGCCAGTTGGGGATCTTCAGTCAGGTTGGCCAGCTCTACACGCCTCAGGACGCCGACCAGTTGATGTCCTACCGCGAGGACAAGTCCGGGCAGATCCTGCAGGAGGGGATCAACGAGCCGGGCGCGTTCTCCTCGTGGATCGCCGCAGCGACGTCATACGCCAACCACAACGTGTCGATGCTGCCGTTCTACATCTACTACTCGATGTTCGGCTTCCAGCGCGTGGGTGACCTGGCGTGGGCGGCGGGCGACTCACGCGCGCGCGGGTTCCTACTCGGCGGCACGGCGGGGCGCACGACGCTCAACGGCGAGGGACTGCAGCATGAGGACGGGCATTCACACATCCAGGCCGGGCTCATTCCCAATTGCATTGCCTACGACCCGGCCTACGCCTATGAGCTGGCCGTGATCATCCATGACGGGATGCGGCGCATGCTCACCGAGCACGAGGACGTCTTCTACTACCTGACGGTCATGAACGAGAACTACGCGATGCCGGCGATGCCGGAAGGGTCGGAGGCGGGGATCCTGCGCGGGATGCACGTCGTCGCCGAGGGTTCTGACGCGAAGGTGCAGTTGCTGGGCTCGGGTACGATCTTGCGCGAGGTGCTCGCGGGCGCCGAGCTGCTGCGTGAGGACTTCGGCGTGGAATCCGACGTGTGGTCGGTGACCTCCTACACCGAGCTGCGTAAGGACGGGATGGAGGTCGAGCGCCACAACCGGCTGCATCCCACGGACGAGCCGCGACGCTCGTTCGTGGAGGAGTCGCTCGACGGGCGGTCGGGTGGGCGGGTCCCGGTCATTGCCGCGACCGACTACATCCGCGCGCTACCGGACTCCATCCGGCCGTGGGTAGACGCTCCCTTCACCGTGCTCGGGACCGACGGCTTCGGCCGCAGCGACTACCGCAAGGCCTTGCGCCGGTTCTTCGAGGTCGATCGCCACCACGTCGCCGTCGCTGCGCTGCACGCGCTCGGCCGCGACGAGGACGCGAAGGCCGCGATCGACAAGTACGGCATCGATCCCGAGACGGAGGCCCCATGGCGGATCTGAAGCAGGTGACCGTCCCCGACATCGGCGACTTCGCCGATGTCGCCGTTGTTGAAGTCCATGTTGCCCAGGGCGATGAGGTGGCCGAGAACGACCCGCTCGTCACGCTGGAGACCGACAAGGCGACGATGGACGTGCCGGCGCCGTTCGGCGGGGTCGTTGCCGAGGTGCTGCTGAAGGTCGGGGACGTCGCGTCGGAGGGAACGCCGGTCGTCTCGTTGAGCGCGAGCGCCGACGCGGCCGCGACCGCGGAGGCTGCTGCGCCCAGCGCTGTGCGGACCGCGGTGGCGGCCGAGGCCTCGGCGCGCCCGGCGCCCGCCGAGAAGGAGCCGCCGCCGCCCAAGGCGCCGGCCGCGCCTTCAGACAACGGTGGTCAGCCGGTCTACGCAAGCCCGTCGGTGCGCCGCGTGGCGCGCGAGCTGGGCGTCGCGTTGGACGGCGTCGCGGGCAGCGGGCGCAAGGGGCGGATCGTCGTCGAAGACGTGCGCGCGGTGGCGGAGGGCGGTGGTGCCCCGGTGGGCGGCGCGGCGACCGGCGCTGCCGGTGGCGACGGCGGCCTCGACCTGTTGCCGTGGCCCAAGGTCGACTTCGCCAAGTACGGCGAGATCGAGCGCGTGGAGCTGTCGAAGATCCGCAAGATCTCGGCGGCCAACCTGTCGCGCAACTGGGTTCGGATCCCGCACGTCACCCACAACGACGAGGCCGACGTCACCGACCTGGAGGCGTTTCGTAAGCAGCTCAACAGCGAGCAGTCAGACGTCAAGGTGACGATGGTCGCGCTGCTGCTCAAGGCCGTCGTCGCGTCGTTGAAGGCCTTCCCCGACGTCAACGCGTCGCTGGACGGCGACGCGCTGGTGCGCAAGAAGTACTACCACTTGGGCTTTGCGGCCGACACGCCCAACGGGCTCGTCGTGCCGGTCGTCAAGGACGTCGACAAGAAGGGCCTGTTGGAGGTCGCCGGTGAGCTGACCGAGCTGTCGGGCAAGGCCCGTGCGGGCAAGCTCGGCCCAGCCGAGATGGCGGGAGCGACGTTCACGATCTCCTCGCTGGGTGGCATCGGCGGCACGTCGTTCACGCCGATCGTCAACGCGCCCGAGGTGGCGATCCTCGGCGTCGTGCGCTCGGCGATCAAGCCGGTGTGGGATGGCAAGGAGTTCGTGCCTCGGCTGATGCTGCCGTTGTCGTTGTCCTACGACCACCGGGTCATCGATGGCGCCGCCGCCGCGCGCTTCGTTGCACATCTGTCTGGCGTTCTGACCGACCTGCGGAGGGTCCTCCTATGAGCAGCACGCTCGACGTTCTTGTCCCCGACATCGGGGACTTCACCGACGTTCCCGTAGCCGAGATCCTGGTCGCGGTCGGCGATGCGGTGGCGGCCGAGGATCCGCTGGTCGTCCTGGAGTCCGACAAGTCCTCGATGGAGATCCCGGCCCCGGAGGCCGGGACCGTCACGGAGCTGAGGGTCGCCGTCGGCGACGCGGTCTCAGAGGGCAGTGCGCTGGTCGTGCTGGAGGTCGAGGCCGCGGCACCGACCGCGAGCGGCGGCGGCGGTGCGCCCGCAGAGGCCGTCGAATCGCCGGCCCAACCCACCAGTGGGGCGGTGGAGCGTGGGGATGTGCACGCGAGTGTCCTGGTGCTTGGCTCGGGGCCCGGCGGCTACGCCGCGGCGTTCCGCGCCGCCGACCTTGGCCTCGACGTGGTGATGGTCGAGCGCTATCCGATCCTCGGGGGCGTCTGTCTCAACGTCGGCTGCATCCCGTCCAAGGCGCTGCTGCACGTCGCCAAGGTGATCGCCGAGGCCGAGACAGCGGGCGCGCACGGCATCTCCTATACCAAGCCGGAGATCGACCTCGACGCGCTGCGCTCGTGGAAGGAGGGGGTCGTCGCCAAGCTCACCGGCGGGCTGAAGCAGATGGCCAAGGGTCGCAAGGTGCAGGTCGTCACCGGCGAGGCGCGCTTCACCGGGCCCAACCTGCTGGCCGTGCTCGGCGACGACGGCGAGACGACGACGGTGTCGTTCGACAACGCCATCGTGGCCGCCGGCTCGCGCTCGGTGCAGCTGGACGGCATCCCGCACGACGACCCGCGCGTCATGGACTCCACCGGCGCGCTGGAGCTGGCCGACATCCCCGAGCGCCTGCTGGTCGTCGGCGGCGGGATCATCGGCCTGGAGATGGCGACGGTCTACGACGCGCTGGGCTCGCAGGTGACCGTTGTCGAGCTGGCCGACGGGCTGATCCCCGGCGCCGACCGCGACCTCGTCAAGCCGCTGGCTAAGCGCATTGGCGAGCGTTACGCGGCGATCCATCTGGAGACCAAGGTGGACAAGATCGAGGCTAAGGACGAGGGGTTGCACGCCACCTTCTCCGGCGAGGTGGCCGACGCCGTCTTCGATCGCGTGCTGGTGGCCGTCGGCCGGATTCCCAACGGCGCGTCGCTCGGTCTGGAACACGCAGGAGTGCACGTCGATGAGCGTGGGTTCATCCCGGTCGATGCTCAGCAACGGACCAACGTCCAGCACATCTTCGCGATCGGCGACGTCGCCGGTGGGCCGATGCTCGCCCACAAGGCGACGGCCGAAGGCCACGTCGCCGCCGAGGTGATTGCGGGCCACGCCGCAGCATTCGAGCCGCGCGGGATCCCGTCGGTCGCCTATACCGACCCCGAGGTCGCGTGGGTGGGGTTGACCGAGACCGAGGCCGCCGAGCAGTCGATCGCCTATGAGAAGTCGGTCTTCCCGTGGTCGGCCTCCGGTCGCGCGCTGGCCATCGATGGCGCCGACGGCCTCACCAAACTGTTGCGCGATCCGGAGACCGGGCGTGTCCTGGGCGCTGGCATCGTCGGCCCGCACGCAGGCGATCTGATCGCCGAGCCGGGGTTTGCGCTGGAGATGGGCGCCGATGTGGCCGACCTCGGCCTGACGATCCATGCGCACCCGACGCTGAGCGAGACCATCATGTTGGCGGCCGAGATCGCCGACGGTACGATCACCGATCTTCCGAACAAGGCCGCGATCCGCGCGGCCAAGGCCAAAGCCAAGTCCTAGGACATGCGCGTCAACCGCACCTTCTGCTTCCTCGACCTCTGTGGCTTCACGGCGTTCACCGACGAGTACGGGGATCAGGAAGCAGTTGCGGTGCTGGGCCATCTGCGGGCGGTCCTGCGGGCAGAGGCCGAGGACGCAGGTGTGCGGGTGACCAAGTGGCTAGGCGACGGTGCCATGTTGTCGGGTGTCGAGGCGACCGCGGTGATCAGCTGCGCGGCGAGCGTTCGTGACGTCCTGCTGACCGATGGGCGGCTCGCGCTGCGCGGCGGCGTCTGCGAGGGCAAGGTCATCATGTTCGAGGGCGACGACTACATCGGCGCGGCCGTGAACGTCGCAGCGCGCCTGTGCTCGGAGGCGGCGGCCGGCCAGCTGCTGGTCAACGGCGGCGCTGTCGCCGCGGTGCCCGGCCATCTCTCACCCGTCGCGCTGGGCGCGATCACCGTGGCGGGCGTCTCGCAGCCGATCGACGTCTACGCGCTGGATCCGGACGCGGTCGTCGCGCGTCAGACTGACTGAGCACCGCCCGACCGGGCACCATGGGGAGCGATGGAGCTCTCCGACGCACCGCCACGCGCCTCGGCCGCCGTGGCGCGCTTCATGCTCGGCTCGCTCGCCGCGATCGCGGTGGTGGTCGTGGGCGGCTTCTTCGCGCTGCGCTCGGTCGCGATCCGCGAGGCCGAGCGTGACACCCGTGGGCGCGTCGAGCTGCAGGGCGCGGTGGTCGAGTCGGCGGGGCTGAGCGACGACATCCTGCGCAGCGACCCGGAGGCGATCGCCAAGCTCGACGACGTGGTCGCCGCGCGCCTGCTCAGCCCGTCGGTCGTCCGCGTCAAGCTGTGGTCGCGCGACGGGCGCGTCCTCTACTCCGACGAGCCGGCGATCATCGGGCGTCGCTTTGGTCTCGGGGCGGAGGAACGGGAGCTGTTCACCGAAGGTGGCGCGGATGCGGAATTGAGCGACCTCTCCCAGCCCGAGAACGAGTACGAGCGTCAGGAGGGCCGGCTGCTGGAAGCGCACACGGTCATCCGCACGCCCAATGGGACGCCGGTGCTGTTTGAGACCTATCAGCGGTTTGATGCTCTGAGCGCGAGCGGCGAGCGCCTGCTGCGTGCGCTCGCGCCGACGCTGCTCGGCGCGTTGTTGGTGTTGCTGCTCTTCCAGGTGCCCCTCGCCTGGTCGCTGGCGCGCCGGCTGCAGCGCGGCCACCGCGAGCGCGAGCGGCTGCTGGCGCGCACGATCGAGGCTTCCGATCACGAGCGCCGGCGGATCGCCGCCGACCTCCACGACGGCGCCGTCCAGGACCTCGCGGGCGTGGCCTTCGGGCTGGCGCCGCTGGCCGAGAACGCGCAGCGGCGTGGTGACGAGGCCGAGGCGACCGCCTTGCGGGAGAGCACGGCGCGGCTGCGCCAGGGCGTCCGTGCGCTGCGCACGCTGCTGGTGGAGATCCACCCACCGCGGTTGGAGACCGCCGGCCTAGAGCCGGTGCTCGACGACCTTCTGAGCCCGTTGGCGGCGAGCGGGATCACGACCGAGCTGGAGGTCGACGACCGTGCGGCCTCGGGCTCGCCGGCCGATGCGCTGGTCTATCGCGTGGCGCGCGAGGCGCTGCGCAACGTCGCCGAGCACGCGGATGCCATGACAGTCCGCGTGGCGGTTGAGCGTCAGGATGGCACCGTCATGCTCACCGTCACCGATGATGGCCGCGGCTTCGACGGCACGCGCCGGGCCGAGCGCGCCGGCGAGGGTCACGTCGGCCTGACGTTGTTGGAGGACTTGGTCGCCGAGGCGGGCGGCACCCTGGCAGTGCGCTCGGCACCGGGCGCGGGGACGACCGTCGAGCTCGAGGTCCCGACCACATGATCCGCGTCCTGCTGGCCGACGACCACGGCGTGATCCGTGACGGTCTCGGCCGGCTGATCTCGTCGTTTGACGACATCGAGCTGGTCGGCACCGCCGCCGACGGCGTCGAGGCGGTCGCACTCGCGGCCGAGCTGGAGCCTGATGTCGTGGTGATGGACTTGGACATGCCGCGCCTGGACGGCATCGAGGCGACGCGGCAGGTGCTGGCCGATCGTCCTGACACCGCCGTGCTGGTGCTGACGTCGTTCTCAGACCGGCCGCGGATTCTCGGGGCGATCGAGGCCGGGGCGTGCGGCTACCTGCTTAAGGACGTCGCGGCCGACGAGGTTGCCGAGGGCATCCGCGCCGCGGCGCGTGGCGAGTCGCCGATCGACCCGCGCGCGGCGCGTACGATCCTGACCGCCCAAGCCCAGCCGGATCCGGCCGAGCTGCTGTCGGCTCGCGAGCGCGAGGTGCTCACCCTCTTGGTCGAGGGGTTGCCGAACAAGCTGATCGCGCGGCGGTTGGAGATCAGCGAGAAGACGGTCAAGACGCACCTGACGTCGATCTTCCGCGCGCTGGGCGTGACCGACCGGACGCAGGCCGCGCTGTGGGCCGAGCGCAGCGGCTTCACCGCGCGGCGCGGCGGATGACTGCGACGGAAGTCCCATTGCGCCGCGGGCCGCGGCGCGCCAGGCTGAAGGTTGTGCGCTTCATGCCGCTGATCATCGTGTCGCTGCTGCTCGCGCTGGCCTTGCCCGCGGGCGCAAGCGCGCGCCACGGCAACGACGACGAGGTTCGCGCCACCGGCACCTGCGGCGGCAGCGCGCGCTCCGAGCTCAAGGTGAAGGCCCGCGACGGTGGGATCGAAGCCGAGTTCGAGGTCGACCACGCGCGCCGCGGCTCGCTGTGGCGCGTGACGCTCTCCCAGGAGGGCCGCGTCGTCTGGCGCGGCAGCGTCCGGGCACGGTCGGGGTCGTTCAGCCTGGAGCGGCGGCTGCGCGATCTGGCCGGCGCCGACCGCGTGAGCGCCCGAGCGTCGGGACCGCGCGGCGTCACCTGCCGGGCGACGGCGACGCTGGCCGGCGACTAACCCGTCGGCTCCAACCGGATGACCACCGACTTGGACGTTGGCGTGTTGCTGACGTCGGCGGTGGATCCCAGTGGGACGAGCGGGTTGGTCTCGGGGTAGTAGGCCGCCGCGCAGCCGCGCGCGGTCGGGTAGGCCACGATGCGGAAGTGCTCGGCCCGGCGCTCCTCGCCCTGCCACTCGGAGACGAGGTCGACGGTCTGGCCGTCGGCGAGGCGCAGCGCGGCGAGGTCGTCGGGATTGACCAGGACGACGCGGCGGCCGGACTTGATGCCGCGGTAGCGATCGTTGAGGCCGTAGATGGTGGTGTTGTACTGGTCGTGTGACCGGATCGACTGCAGGATCAGGCGCCCCGGCGGGGTGCGCAAGACCTCGAGCGGGTTGGCGGTCAGCTGCGCGCGACCGGTCGCGGTGGTGAAGCGGCGCTCGTCGCGCGGCGGGTGGGGGAGCGCGAAGCCGCCGTCGTGGTCCAGGCGCGTCTCGAAGTCCTCGAAGCCGGGGATGGTGCGCGCGATCGCCGCGCGGATCAGCCGGTAGTCGCCGGCGAAGGCCGCCCACGGGATCTGTCGGGCCGCTGCGCTGCGCAAGCGCGCGCCGAGCCGCGCGACGATCGCGACCTCCGAGAGCAGGTGCGGCGAGCCCGGCGCCAGCGTGCCGGCGGAGGCGTGCACGACGCCCATCGAGTCTTCCACGGACACGCGTTGCGGACCGGTGGCCTGCTCGTCACGCTCGGTGCGTCCAAGCGTCGGGAGGATCAGCGCGCGGCGACCGGTGACCAGATGCGAGCGGTTGAGCTTGGTCGAGATCTGCACCGTCAACCGCTGGGCACGCAGCCCCTCAGCGGTCGCATGCGTGTCGGGTGCGGCCGCGAGGAAGTTGCCGCCCAGTGCGAAGAAGACGTGGGTCTGGCCCGCGCGCATCGCGCGGATCGCGTCGACGGTGTCGAGGCCATGCTCGGCTGGCGGCGTGAAGGCGAACTCGGCGCCGAGCGCCTGCAGGAACTCCGGCGAGGGCCGTTCATAGATGCCCATGGTCCGGTCGCCCTGGACGTTGCTGTGGCCGCGGACCGGGCAGACGCCGGCACCCTCGCGGCCGATGTTGCCGCGCAACAACAGGAAGTTGACGATCTCGCGGATCGTCGCGACCGAGTTCTTGTGCTGGGTCAGCCCCATTGCCCAGCAGACGACCGTGCGCTCTGAGGTCGCCGCCAGGTCGACGACCGCCTCGATCTCGGTCGCATCGAGCCCGGTCGCCTCCGCGACGAGCTTGTCATCGAGGCCGGCGATCTCCGCTGCCCACGCCTCGAAGCCCTCGGTGTAGTCCTCCAAGAACGCATGGTCGAGCGCATCACGCTCCAGCAATAACTTGTTCATCGCCTTGAACAGCGCGAGGTCGCCGTTGACGCGGATCTGCAAGAAATGGTCGGCCAGCGCGGTGCCGCGCCCGACGATGCCACGCGGCACCTGTGGGTTCTTGAAGCGCAATAGCCCCGCCTCGGGCAGCGGGTTGACCGCCACGATCGTCGCGCCGTGACGCTTGGCCTCCTCCAGCGCCGACAGCATTCGCGGGTGGTTGGTCCCCGGGTTCTGCCCGACGACGAAGATCAGGTCGGCGGCGTGCAGGTCATCGAGCGTGACGCTGCCCTTGCCGATCCCGATCGTCTCGGTCAGCGCCGAGCCCGAGGACTCGTGGCACATGTTCGAGCAGTCCGGCAGGTTGTTGGTGCCGAACGCGCGAACGAGCAATTGGTATAAGAACGCCGCCTCGTTGCTCGTACGCCCCGAGGTGTAGAAGACGGCCTCGTCGGGCGAGTCGAGCGCGTGGAGCTCCTCGGCGACGAGGTCGAGCGCCTCGTCCCAGCCGATCGGTCGGTAGTGCGTGGCGCCGACGTCGAGCAGCATCGGCTCGGTCAGTCGACCTTGGCGGCCGAGCCAGAAGTCCGGCTGCTCGGCCAGCTCGGCGACGCTGTGGCGGGCGAAGAAGTCCGGTGTGCAGCGGGCCTTGGTCGCCTCCTCGGCGACGGCCTTCGCGCCGTTCTCGCAGAACTCCGCGATGTGCGGGTGCCCGGGCTCGGGCCACGCGCAGCCAGGGCAATCGAAGCCCTGAGGTTGGTTGATCCGGCGCAGCGTCTGGGCGGTGCGCAGTGGGCCCATCTGCTGCAGCGCGAGCTTGGCGGCGTAGGCGACCGCCGGCACTCCGGCGGCGGCCCGCTCGGGCGCCTCGACCTCCAGCTCCGGCTCGTCGCCGGCGGGCGTGACATCGTGGCGACTCATGCGATCTCGCTCAGCGTACCGCCGCCAGTGCTAGGCGCACGGGCTATCGCGGCGTAGGGTCCGCGGCGTGAGCGACGGTCCGGCAGCCCAGGCCCCGGTGGTCAGCGAGCTGAGCGCGGGGCGCACCGCCTGGGCGCGCAACCTCGCCGCGCCGATCCGCGGTTTCCTGCACGCCGAGACCGGTGGCGCGATCGCGCTCGTCGCCGCCGCGGTCGTGGCGCTGCTGTGGTCCAACTCACCCTGGAGCGACTCCTACACCTCGCTCTGGGAGACGCGGCTTGCGGTGCAGCTCGGCGACCACGGCATCGCGCTGGATCTGCGCGAGTGGGTCAACCAGGGGCTGATGACGCTCTTCTTCCTCGTTGTGGGGCTGGAGGCCAAGCGCGAGCTCGACCTTGGCGAGCTGCGCGAGCGCCAGCGGCTCGCGATCCCGGTGATGGCCGGCCTCGGCGGCATGGCGGGAGCGGCCGCCGTCTACCTGGCGATCAACGCGGGCGGCAACGGCGCCGTCGGCTGGGGCGCGGCGATCTCGACCGACACCGCGCTGGCGCTCGGCGCGCTGGCGCTTGTCACCCGCGGGCGCGCGATCCGGCTGCGCGTCTTCCTCTTGACGGTCGTGGTCATCGACGACCTCGTGGCGCTGGCGGTGATCGCGATCGTCTACACCGACCATATCGACGTCGCGGCGCTCGCGGTCGCCGTCGGCTTCTTCGTGGCGCTCTTCGGGGTTCGGTGGGCCGGAAGCTGGCGCACGCCGATCGCCGCCGTCGTCGCCGTGGGCATGTGGGTGGCGCTGCTGAAGTCCGGGATCGATCCCGTGATCTCCGGGTTGGTCGTCGGGCTGGTCACCAGCGCCTACCCGCCGGCGCGCGATGACCTCGAGCGCAGCACCGAGCTGACGCGCTCCTTCCGCGAGCAGCCGACGCCGGAGCTCGCCTACTCCGCGCGCGCGAGCCTGACCTCGGCGATCTCGCTCAATGAGCGCCTGCAGTACCGGCTGCTGCCGTGGACGAGCAAGGTTGTCGTCCCGCTCTTCGCGCTGGCCAACGCCGGCATCCACTTCAGCTCGGACCTGCTGTCGGACGCGGTCACCTCGCCGATCACGCTCGGCATCGTGGCGGCGTATGTCGTCGGCAAGCCGGCCGGCATCCTCGGTGCGGCATGGGTGGGAACGCGCAAGCTGTTCGGCGGCGGGCGGCTGACGGTCACGTGGCCGGCGTTGATCGGGACGGCGGCAGCGGCGGGTATTGGCTTCACGGTCTCGTTGTTGGTGGCGTCGCACGCGTTCAGCGGTGCGTTGCTCGATCAGGCCAAGATCGGTGTGATGGCGGCGGCCGTGCTGTCGCCGGGGTTGGCGTGGCTCGCGTTCTGGGTGATGGCGCGCCTGCCGGCCGAGACACGGGCTCGCCAGCTCGGCGCGACCGCCGGCCAGATCGTCGATCTCGCCGACGATGTCGATCCCGACTGTGACCACATTCGCGGCCCGGTCGACGCACCGGTGACGCTGATCGAGTACGGCGACTTCGAGTGCCCCTACTGCGCTGCCGCCGCGCCGCTGATCTCCCAGCTGCTCGACCACTTCGGCGACGAGCTCTGCTATGTCTGGCGCCATCTGCCGCTGACCGACGTCCATCCCGCGGCGCAGGTCGCCGCCGAGGCAGCCGAGGCGGCGGGCGCCCAGGCTCGCTTCTGGGAGATGCACGACCTGCTGCTCGCCGATGAAGACGATCTCACGATCTCTGACATCTACCGTGCCGCATCCACGCTGGACCTCGACCTCACGCGCTTCTCCGAAGAACTCACGGGTCGCGACCATGCGCCGCGGGTCGCGCGTGACGTCCAGAGCGCCGATGCCAGCGGCGTCTCCGGCACGCCCACGTTCTTCATCAACGGCCGGCGCCACCAGGGCGTCTACGACGTCGACACGCTGACGCGGGAAGTGAAGGCGGCGGCGCGCGGCCTGCGCGCTCAGCGTCCGACGATCAGCTCGACGTAGCCGTCGGCGATCTCGGCGGCGCTGAGGCGACCGCGCGGCCGGTACCACTGGGCGGTGTGGTTGACCATGCCCAACAGCGCGGCGAGCGAGAGCCGTGCGTCGGCCAGGCGGGCCTCGCCGTCGTGGTGCACCCGCTCCAGCACGGACTGGATGAGGCGCTCGAACTCCTTGCGACGGTCGCGGACCTGGCGCCATTGGTCGCCGTGGTCGATGACATGGCGCTCCTGCTGGAAGACGAGCATGTGGTTGCGGCGCTCGATGACGTGGGCGACCCAGAGGTGAACCAGCGCTTGGAGTTGCGTTGCCGCATCGTCGCCGCTTGCCGTGATGGCGCGCGCCTCGTCGAGCAGTGGGTCCATCAGCTGGTCGCAGATCGCGATCAGCAGCTGCTCCTTAGAGCCGAAGTAGTGATACAGGCTGCCGGCGGCGAGGCCGAGCTCGTCGGCGAGCTGGGGGACGGACGTCTGGTCGTAGCCATGCAGGGCAAAGACGCGGGCGGCGTCGAGCACGACCTGTGCCTGGCGGCGGTCGTAGCGCTCCCGCAGGGCGGTGCGGTCGGGCTTGGGCGGCATCTGATTCGATGATAGCGAGCGTGTCGAACGATCATTCGAAATCCGAATGATCATTCGGTATGCTCATTGGCATGCTGTTCGATCTCGACGATGACACCCAGCTGCTGCAGCGCACCGTCCGCGACTTCGCGGTGAGCGAGGTGGCGCCCGTGGCCGAGGAGCTCGACCACACCAAGGCGTTTCCCTATGAGTTGGTGAGCAAGATGGGGGCCTTGGGCTGGATGGGCATCCCGTTCCCTGAGGAGGTCGGGGGCGCGGGCGGCACGTCGCTGCAGTACGCGATCGCCGTCGAGGAGCTGACGCGCATCGACTCCTCGGTCGCGATCACGATGTGCGCCCACACGTCGCTGGGCACGCAGCCGATCTACCTCTTCGGCTCTGATGAGCAGAAGGCGCGGCTGCTGCCCGACCTGTGCGCGGGACGCAAGCTCGGGGCCTTCGGCTTGACCGAGCCCGAGGCGGGGTCCGATGCGGGCAACGTCAAGACGCGGGCGGCGCTGGACGGCGGCGAGTGGGTGGTCGACGGCGCCAAGCAGTTCATCACCAACGCGGGCACCGAGATCTCCGGCCACGTGGCCATCACGGCGAGGACAGGCACCCCCACCCACCCCAACGAGATCTCCAACATCATCGTCGAGAACGGCACCGCCGGCTACGAGCAGGGCACGCCGTACCGCAAGATGGGGTGGAACGCCTCAGACACGCGGCCGCTGATGTTCGAGGGTTGCCGCGTCCCTGAGGACAACCTGCTCGGCCCGCGCGGCAACGGCTTCAAGCAGTTCCTCCATATCTTGGACATCGGGCGCATCGGCGTGGCAGCGATGGGTGTTGGCCTGGCTCAGGGTGCGCTCGACGAGGCGCTGAAGTACGCCAAGGAGCGCAAGGCGTTCGGGCAGTCGATCTCCAAGTTCCAGTCGATCCAGGCCAAGTTGTCCGACATGGCCACCGAGATCGAGGCGGCGCGGCTACTGACCTACAAGGCCGCGTGGCTCAAGGATCAGGGCCGCAACTTCTCGCTGACCGCCGCGCAGGCGAAGCTAAAGACGGGGCGGCTGGCGGTGCGCTGCGCCGAGGAGGCCGTGCAGATCCACGGTGGCTACGGCTTCATCGAGGAGTACCCGGTCTGCCGCTTCTACCGTGACGCCAAGATCCTCACGATCGGCGAGGGCACCGACGAGGTTCAGCAGATGGTCATCGCCCGCGCGCTCGGCGCGTAGCGTAGGACACCATGTCGCTTCCGGCGTCGGTCAAGATTCGCGAGGTGGGGCCGCGCGACGGCTTCCAGAACGAGCCCGAGGTGATCGGGACCGACGACAAGGTGGCGCTGGTCAACCTGCTCGCGCGGACCGGCGTGCCGCGGTTGGAGGTGACGTCGTTCGTTCGGGCGGACGTCATCCCGCAGCTGGCTGATGGGGTCGAGGTGCTGTCGCGCATGGACGTTCCGGAGACTGTCGACGTCACCGTGCTGGTGCCCAACGAGCGCGGCTTCGACAACGCGCTGGCACTGCGGGATCGGTTTTCTGAGGTCAACTGCTTCTTGAGCGCGACCGAGTCCCATAACAAGGCCAACGTCAACCGCTCGATCGAGGAGTCGCTGAGCGGCCTGGAGCGCGTGATCGGGCGCGCGGTGGCTGAAGGGCTGCGGGCCGAGGGCGTCATCAGCGTGGCGTTCGGGTGTCCGTATGAGGGGCACGTGCCGTCGGAGCGGGTCTTCGCGATCGCGAAGCGGCTGATCGCGGCGGGCGCGGCGGAGATCGCGTTCGGCGACACGACGGGGATGGCGAACCCGGTGCAGGTGCGGGCGTTCTTCGAGGGCGCGCGGTCTGCCCTCGGCGATGAGGTCGAGCTGACCGCGCACTTCCACAACACGCGTGGCCAGGGGCTGGCGAACGTGTACGCGGCGTTGGAGGCCGGGTGCGCGTCGTTTGAGTCGAGCTTCGGCGAGCTGGGCGGCTGCCCGGTTCCCGCGGGCGCTACGGGCAACATCGCGACCGAGGATCTGGTGTCGATGCTGCACGAGATGGGGATCGAGACGGGGATCGACTTGGGATTGTTGCTGGAGGCCGCGCGAGCGGCACGAGACGTCCTGGGGCGGCCGCTGGGCAGTCACACGCTCGTCGCCGGTCCCGTCGAGTGGAACGACGCACATGCATGAGCTCAGCCCGGTCCTGATCGCCAACCGTGGCGAGATCGCGATCCGCGTCGCGCGGACGGTCCACGCGCTGGGGCTGGCGAGCGTGGGCGTGGTCACCGAGGCAGACGCCGGAGCGGCGCATGCCGATGTGAGCGACATGGTGGTGTCGATCGACTCCTATCTCGACGCATCCGAGGTGCTCCGCGCAGCGCGGCTGTCCGGCGCGCGCTCGGTGCATCCGGGCTATGGCTTTTTGAGCGAGAACGCGTCGTTCGCGCGCGCCGTCGTCGAAGCGGGGCTGGTGTGGATCGGGCCGCCGCCGGAGGCGATCGAGCTCATGGGCGACAAGGGTGCCGCGAAGGACGCTGCCGCCGCCGCGGGCGTTCCGGTGGTGCCGGCTGGCGACGACGGTGGGTTGCCGGTCGTCGTCAAGGCCGTGGCGGGCGGCGGCGGCAAGGGCATGCGCGTCGTGCGCGCTGCGGACGAGCTTCAGGACGCGACGGCTGCCGCGCAGCGCGAGGCGCTCGCCGCGTTCGGTGACGATCGCGTGATCATCGAGCGCTACCTGGAGCGGCCGCGGCACATCGAGATCCAGGTGCTCGCCGACGCGCACGGGGCGTGCGTGCATCTCGGCGAGCGCGAGTGCTCGCTGCAGCGGCGCCATCAGAAGGTCGTCGAGGAGGCGCCGTCGCCGGTCGTCGACGGGGCGCTGCGTGGACGCATGGGGGAGGCAGCGGTTGCCCTGGCGCGGGCGTGCAGCTATGTGGGGGTCGGGACCGTCGAGTTCATCGCCGCGGGCGATGATCCGAGCGACTTCTCCTTCTTGGAGATGAACACGCGGTTGCAGGTCGAGCATCCGGTGACCGAGTTGGTCTACGGCGTCGATCTGGTCGAGCAGCAGTTGCGTGTCGCGGCGGGCGAGCCGCTGGCTTTGGCGCAGGAGGGGCTTGTTCCGAAAGGCCATGCGGTGGAGGCCCGGCTCTACGCCGAGGATCCGGCCGCCGGCTTCCTGCCCGCGATCGGCACGGTGCGTGTGTACCGCGAGCCAAGGGGCCCGGGCGTGCGGGTCGACTCGGGCATCCGGGCCGGCAGCGTCGTCGGCACCTCGTATGACCCGATGCTGGCCAAGGTGATCGCCCATGGGCCCGATCGTGCGACGGCGCTGGCCCGGCTGGACCGCGCGCTGGCGAGCTACGCGATCGCGGGCGTGACCACCAATGCCGCGTTCTCTCGCGCGCTGCTAACGCGCGCGGACGTCCGCGCCGGCGAGCAGGACACGGGGCTGCTGGAGCGCGTCCTGGCCGAGCCGCTCGAGGCGCCGCCGGAGGATCTGGCGGCCGCGGCGATGGTCGCCGCGGCGGGCAGCGCGCGGCCGGCCGGTCCGTGGCGGCGGGCGCTTGACGGGCATGGCGAGGCGCGTGTGGGCGATGGTCGCGTGAGCGTCGGCGAGCGCGCGTGGGCGGCCGAGGGCCCGCGTGTGGCGGCCGCCGACGGCGAGGTCTTCATCACCCTCGACGGCGTCCAGCGCCGCTACGCCGTCGCCGTTAGCGACGGTGCCGTCTGGATCGCCCGTGATGGCCATCATCTTGAGGTGCGGACCGAGCGCCACGCGCGCGGCGGGGCCGGCGCGGCCGCCGGCTCGCTGGAGGCGCCGATGCCCGGCACCGTCCTGCTGGTCCATGTCGCCGACGGCGACACCGTCGCCGAGGGCGACGTCCTGCTCGTCCTGGAGTCGATGAAGATGGAGCTGTCGATCACCGCGCCCTATGCGGGGACGGTCGCGGGCCTCACGCTCACGCCCGGCGACCGTGTCGCGCTCAAGCAACCGCTCGTCGCTGTCGTCGCGCAGGAGGCCGCCGCATGACCGACACCACCACCTACCGCGACGGCCACCTCACGCTGCTCGCCGACCTGCAGGAGCGCTTGGAGCGCGTGCGCGCCGGCGGCGGCGAGCGCGCCCGCGAGCGCCATCTCTCCCGCGGCAAGTTGCTGCCGCGCGACCGCGTCGAGCGGCTCTGCGACCCGGGCGCACCATTCTTGGAGCTGTCGGCGCTGGCCGCCGAGGGCCTCTACGACGGCGACGCTCCCGGCGCGGGCATGGTCGCGGGGATCGGCACGGTCTGCGGGCGCCATGTTGTCGTGGTTGCCAACGACGCGACCGTCAAGGGCGGCACCTACTACCCCATGACGGTCAAGAAGCACCTGCGCGCGCAGGAGATCGCGTTGACCAACCGGTTGCCGTGCGTCTACCTCGTGGACTCGGGCGGCGCGTTCCTGCCGATGCAGGACGAGGTCTTCCCCGACCGCGAGCACTTCGGGCGGATCTTCTACAACCAGGCCCAGATGTCGGCGCGCGCGATCCCGCAGATCGCCTGCGTCATGGGCTCCTGCACCGCCGGTGGCGCCTACGTGCCGGCGATGAGCGACGAGACGGTCATCGTCCGCGAGCAGGGCACGATCTTCCTCGGTGGCCCGCCGCTGGTGAAGGCCGCGACGGGGGAGATCGTCACGGCCGAGGAGCTCGGCGGTGGCGACGTGCACGCCCGCACCTCCGGCGTCGTCGATCACTTGGCCGACGACGACGAGCACGCGCTGGAGATCGTGCGGCGGATCGTCGACACGCTGCCCGCCGAGCCATCGGCGCCCTGGACGCGCCGCGCGCCACGGCCACCGCTCGAGGATCCGGCGACGATCCTCGACGTCGTCCCGACCGACAGTCGCACGCCCTACGACGTCCGCGAGCTCATGAAGCGCTTGGTCGACGGTGGCGAGCTCCAGGAGTTCAAGGAGCTCTACGGCACCACCGTCGTCTGCGCCTTCGGCCACCTCGACGGCCACCCGATCGGCATCATCGGCAACAACGGGATCCTGTTCAGCGAGTCCTCGCTGAAGGCCGCGCACTTCGTCGAGCTCTGTGACCGTCGTGAGATCCCGTTGCTGTTCTTGCAGAACATCTCGGGCTTCATGGTGGGCAAGGACTATGAGGCTGGCGGCATCGCCAAGGACGGCGCGAAGTTCGTCACCGCGGTCTCCTGCGCGCGGGTTCCCAAGCTGACGGTCATCGTCGGCGGGTCGTTCGGCGCCGGCAACTACGGCATGTGCGGTCGCGCCTACTCCCCGCGCTTTTTGTTCATGTGGCCCAACGCGCGCATCTCGGTCATGGGCGGTGAGCAGGCCGCGACCGTCATGACCGAGGTCGGCCAGCCCGAGACCGGCGCGGCCCTGCGCGAGCAGTACGAGCGCCAGGGGCGCCCGACCTACTCCACGGCGCGGCTGTGGGACGACGGCATCATCGATCCCCGTGAGACGCGCACGGTCTTGGCCCAGTGCCTGGCGGCGTGTGCCAACGCGCCGCTGGAGGACGTCAGCAACGGGATCTTCCGGATGTGAACAACTACGCCCGCGCGGTTGCCCGGCGTTGGAGGCAGGAATAGGGTCGACTCCTTGATGCATTTCACGACAGGAGACGATCATGGACATGAAGCTCGAGGTCGTGCAGGTCCCGGTCAGCGACGTTGACCGGGCCAAGCGCTTCTACGAGGCGGCGGGCTTCCGGCTCGACGCCGACTTCTCCGCAGGTGACGATTTCCACCTGGCTCAGCTCACGCCGCCCGGCTCGGACACGTCGATCATCATCGGCCAGGGGGTCACGACCGCCGCGCCGGGCTCGACCGACGGGCTGCTGCTGATCGTCTCTGACATCGAGGCGGCGCGGGCCCAGCTGATCGACAGGGGTGTCGATGTCAGCGAGGTCTTCCACGACGCGGGCGGGGTCTTTCACCACGCCGGGACCGAGGCCCGCGTATCGGGTCCCGCCCCCGATCGCGGCAGCTACGGCTCGTTTGCGTCCTTCAGCGATCCGGACGGCAACGGCTGGCTGCTGCAGGAGATCACCACGCGCCTGCCGGGTCGCGTGACCGGACCCACGACCTACAACTCGGCCGGTGATCTGGCCGAGGCCCTGCGGCGCGCTGCCGCAGCCCACGGCGAGCACGAGGCGCGCACCGGCGAGGAGGACGCGAACTGGCCGGACTGGTACGCGGAGTACATGGTGCGCGAGCAGGCCGGGGAGGAGCTGCCGACGTGAGCGACTACGACGTCATCGTGCTCGGCGGCGGCTCGCCGGGCGAGCACTGCGCCGGCGCGCTGGCCGACGGCGGCCTGCGCGTGGCGGTCGTCGAGCGCGAGCTGGTCGGTGGGGAGTGCTCGTACTGGGCGTGCATCCCGTCGAAGACCTTGCTGCGCCCGGGCGAGGCGGTCCACGGAGCGCGGGAGGCGGTGAGCAAGGCCGACGTCGACGTCGAGGCGGCGCTGGCCTGGCGCGACTTCATGGTGTCGGACTACTCCGACGCCGGCCAGGAGCGCTGGCTGGCAAGCGCGGGCATCACGCTGCTGCGCGGCAGCGGCCGCCTCGCCGGGGTGGGCGCGGTCGAGGTCGACGGGGTCCGCCACACCGCCGAGCACATCGTCTTGGCCAACGGCGCGGAGCCGGTCATCCCGGCGATTCCGGGCCTGCGCGAGCTGGACGGGATCTGGACCAACCGCGAGGCGACCGGCATGAAGGCTGTCCCGCGCCGCCTGATCGTCCTGGGCGGCGGGCCAGTGGGTGTCGAGTTGTCACAGGCCGTGCGCCGGTTCGGTGGCGAGGTGGTGCTCGTCGAGGGTGGCGACCATGTGCTCGCCCGTGAGCCCGCGCCGCTGGGCGAGGCGCTTCAAGAGGTCTTGCGTCGCGATGGGATCGAGGTCGTCCTCGGCGTGCACGCGACGGCGGCGCGGCGCGAGGGCGAGGACTACATGTTGGAGCTCGATGATGGTCGCGAGCTGCGCGGCGACCGCCTGCTCGTCGCGACCGGCCGCCGTCCGCGCGTCAGCGGGATCGGCCTCGAGACGGTCGGCGTCGAGGCCGCCGAGCACGGGGTTCCCGTCGACGGACATTTGCGCGCGGCCGAAGGGCTGTGGGTGATCGGCGATGTCAATGGCGCATGGCCGTTGACCCATGTCGGCAAGTACCAGGGCGAGGTCGTCGCCGCGAACATCCTGGGTGAGCCCCGTGAGGCCAACTACGACGCGGTGCCGCGGGTGGTCTTCACCGATCCGCAGGCTGCCGCGGTGGGGGCGGTCGAGGCGCCCTTCAGCGGAACCGCCGCGATGTCGTCGGTGGCCAAGATGGAGACCTACTCCCGCGCCTACGCCGAGTCCAACGGCTTCCTGACCTTGCTCAGCGATGGTGAGCGGTTGACCGGCGCCTACGCGCTCGGCCCGGAGGCGGGCGAGTGGCTGCAGCAGGCGACGCTGGCCATCCGCGCCCGCGTGCCACTGGAGATCCTGCGCGACACCATCCAGCCGTTCCCAACCTTCTCGGAGATCTTCGTCGAGGCGCTCAAGGCGCTGCGCGCGCCTCTCAGAGCCTAATCCTGCACTTCTCCTCGAGAGTGCGCTACTGAAGTGGGCAAGTGGGGGATCAGCCTGACTGCTTATCCTCTACTACGTTGCCCGAGAGTGCTAGATTCCGACGTCAGGGTGCGGGATTCACTCGCGCCGGATATATGCACACCTTTCGTAGCCTTCCGCAGCAAATCGGGCTCATTCCCGGACCCATGGCGGTCGCCCTCGGCGACATCGACACCGCTCGCGGACGCGAGCAGGCCTTCCGCGGCCAGCACCCCCAGTCGCTGAAGACGCTCATCGAGATCGCGCGCATCCAGAGCACGGAGGCGTCGAATGCCATCGAGCGGATCACCGCCCCCGCCAAGCGCATCAGGGCGCTCGTTGCCGACAAGACGACACCGGAGAACCGGTCGGAAGCCGAGATCGCCGGCTACCGCGTGGTGCTCGACACGATCCACTCGAGCGCCGACGCCATCTCCTTCAAGCCCTCCGTGGTGGAGCAACTGCACCGCGACCTCTACCGGTTCACGGGCGTGCCAGCAGGTCGATGGAAGAGCGTCGACAACTCGATCACCGAGCGGGAAGCGGACGGGACCGAGACGCTCCGGTTTCGGACGGTTTCGGCGGTCGAGACCCCAGCCGCAATGCGCGAGCTCCACCAGAGCTTCGCCGCCGCGCGCGATGGACATCAACATCATCCGCTGCTGCTGGTTGGCGCCTACGTCTTCGACTTCCTGGCGATCCATCCGTTCCGCGACGGCAACGGCCGCATGAGCCGACTCCTGACGCTGCTCGCGCTGTACCAGGCGGGGTACGAAGTCGGTCGGTTCATCAGCCTTGAGCGCCTCGTCAACGAGAGCAAGGAGACGTACTACGACGCGCTCCAGGCTTCCGGCCACGGATGGCACGAGGGCAAGCACGACATCAGCCCCTGGCTGAACTACTTCCTCGGCGTGATGGCGGCCGCCTACAACGAGTTCGAGGAACGGGCAGGGGTCATCGGGGGACGCGGTGCCAAACGCGCGTCCATCGAGCAGTACATCCGCTCGTCGGTGTCCAGTGAGTTCACGGTGTCCGAGGTCCGTCAAGCGTCAGCAGGGACCAGCGACTCCTACATCAACAAGGTGTTCGCAGAGCTTCGCGACGCCGGTGTCATCGAGCGCATCGGTAGCGGTCGCGGCACCAGATGGCGTCGGCTGCGGGCGGACTTTTAGGATGTAGACGCGCCGTCAGGGTGCCGTGACCGACCGTCGTGACGGTCCCGGGTACGTCGACCGGAAGTCTTCCGGTCGACGTACCTAGCGTCGGCTGTTGCTCCTCGGAGCCACAGCCCGCTCTCGCTACGGGTGGCTGGGCCGCTGGGCCTCGAGCGCCGACTTGACCTTCGTGGCATCGAGCCCGAGCTCCTTGGCCAGCGCCGTGGCCAGCTCATCGCCACGATCGCCCTTGTCGCCGTGCGCGGCGTCCAGCGCGGCCTGCGCCTTGTCCTCGGAGATCCCGAACTTCGCCGCGAGCGCCTTGGCGAGCGCCGAGTCATCGGGCTTGGCGGGACGCTGCTGCGGCGTGGTGCCGGCCGCCGGCGGGGCCGGGCGGTTGGCATCGAGAACGGCCTGGACGTCGGCGGTGGACTGGCCGAGCGCCTTCGCGATGGCGGCGGTCCACTCGGTTCGCTTGTTGTCGCGGTCGCCCTTGGCGGGCCGGACGTTGTCCAGCGCGGCCTGGAGCTTGTCCTCGGTGACGCCGAGCGTCTTGGCCAGTGCGGCGGTGTCGAAGTGCCCGCCGCCGGGGCCGCCGTGGCCGTGGCCGCCAGCGCCGCTGGCGGGTCGCGTGTCGACCGAGGTGACCGCGAAGTCCTTGTCGACGTGAACCTCGGCCTCGGTGCCGTCCGTCTTGCGGACATGCGCCTCGTAGACGCCGCCCTCGTCGGTCTCGACGCGGAGGATCGTCGCGCCGGGCAGCTTCGCGAGGGCAGCGGCCTTCACCTTGTCGGCGGTGTCGCCGGTGAGCGCCTGCTCGTTGGCGTTGCCGGGCGGCGCGGATGAGCTGGACTGGGAGGCTGCGGTCGCGTATGCGCCACCGCCGAGGGACAGGCCGATGGCCGAGGCGACGATGGCGGTCCGGGTCTTGATGTTGGGCATCGCCGCAGCATCGGGTGCGAGGCTGAGTCGAACCCCGGCCTGGGCTGAGCAGAGGCTGGGAGTGTGGCCCGGTCAGGCGGCGATGAGCTGCTCAGCCGTCGAGCGAGCTTCGGCATCACCGACAAACGGCGCGAGCGCGGCGTAGCAGAGGTCCGGCGCGAGCTCGTGGAGTTCATGCGTGCGGCCGGCGACGATCCACTCGCGAATCAGACCCGCGATGCCCGCCGCGATCGCGTAGGCGGCGATCGGTGGGACGGTCTGGCCGGGCGCCAGGTGGTCGTAGCCGTGGGAGAGCAGGTGGGCGAAGGCCTGGTAGCTCTCGTCGACCCGGACGGCGGCATCGCGCCCGCCGGCCAGCACGTCGACGAGGCCGAAGCGTGCGCGGTCGGGGTCGGCGGCGAGGTGGTCGACCCATGCGGTGATGCCGTCGCTGACGGACTCGACCCAGTTCGGCCCACCGGCGGCCGCCAACCACGTCGCGGAGAACAAGGACGCGAAGGCCTCGTCATAAGCGGCCATGAACGCCGCGTGCTTGTCGGGAAACTGGTCGTAGAAGGTCTTGTTGGACATCCGCGCCGCGGCGACGATCTCGGGCACCGAGACCGTCGCGTAGTCGCCGCGGCCTGTCAGTTCGACGATCGTCTGCAAGATGCGCTCGCGCTGGTAGCGATCGACGAACGATCGCGGCAGTCGCTGATGGCCACGCGGCAGCGGCAGCGACGGCCGGGGTGGCGCAGGGGGAGCAGGCGAGCCGAGCTGCCGGTGTGCGGCCAGCGGCGACACCGTCTCATAGCTGGTGGCCCACGCCGCCAGGTCGTCGACGGACGACCGCAGCTTTCCGACGTGGCCGGAGCGCAGCCGCTGCTCGACGACCTGCAGCACGCCGCAGGCGATGACCACCCGGGAGCTGGGCGAGATCGTCGTCGGACCGTCGGTGCGGCTGACCGCGGTGGCGATCCACTGCTCGATCAGTCGTACTACACGCTGGCGGTATGACCAGCCGGCGCAGCCAACGGCTAGGGCCTCGGTGAGCAGCACCCGCGCATGGTCGGGGCGGGCGATGACGGCCGAGGCCAAGCCACCGACGACACCCTGCAGGCTCTCGTGGACCGTGCGTGGCTCGCCGCGGCGAGCCGGCGACATCCGCGCGATCTCGGCCGTCCCCTGCTCGACGATCGACTCCCACGTTGCCGCAAAGCACGCCTCGCGGTCGGCGAACAGCGCGTAGAACGTGCTGCGCGATATGTGGGCCGCAGCGGCGATGTCTGCCACGCGGGTGGCGGCGTAGCCCTGCCGCGCCACCACCTGCACCAGCCCCTCCTGCAGACGCTCGCGTTGCCGGCGCCGGACCGTCTCGGGGTCCAGCGCACTGCCGCCACGTGGCAGCTTGCGAGAGGTGATGGGGTGGGTGGACATGACCGGTCGAAGCGCAGTGACACGCCTTCAGAAAGAGGCGCTTCCACGGTCACACTATCAACGTTTTCGTCATCTAAAATGACATTGACGGACATAGAGCTGCGTTTTCAGGCTACGATCCGTCCCATGATGAGAAACACGCGCGTCCGGATCGGGTGAGTCCTTCCGCGCTGCCCGCCGGGCACCGCAGCCTGCCGATCGAGGCGACGCGCTTCTTGCAGCGGGCACGGATTCTGGATGCCACGGCGCTGATGGTCGCCGAGCGGGGGTACGCGGCGGCGTCGATCAACGAGATCCGCAGCCGGGCCGGCGTCTCGGCAAGGACCTTCTACGAGCACTTCGATCGCAAGGAGGAGGCCGCGCTGGCCGCCTTCGATGCCGCCGCCGGCTACACGGTGCCGCGCATCGTCGAGGCCTTCCGCGCACACGAGGACTGGGCGACCGGCGTGGACGCCGCGCTGGGCACCTACCTGGCGATGCTCGACTGCGACCGCGCCTGGGCGGTGCTGTGCCTGGTCGAGCTGCCGGTGATCGGCACCGATGCTGCTGTGCGGCGCCGCGCGTCGTTGGCGCCGCTGGTCTCGGCTTTGCAGGCGGGTCCGCCGGCCGAGTGCCCGATCGCCATCCCCGTGGTGCTGGCTGCGGTCGACGGCATCCTGCGGGATCGGCTGCTCCGCGAAGATGATGCCCGTTTGCAGGATCTTCGCGATGAGCTCGCCGCGCTAGTGCTGAGCTTGTGCCTGGGGCCGCGAAGGGCGCAGCAGCGGATCTCCGGCAGGGTCGCACTGCCTGTTGCGGCGGCGAGCGTGGAGCGTGCCGGGCGGGCCGCGGCGGTCGTGGCGCGTCTCGGTGACCGCCAGACGTCGGCGGAGCTCGAGGGGGTGGTCGACGAGGCCATCGCGGCTCGCGACGGCGCCGCTCTGTGGCGCATCGTCGTGGGTCTGCACGATCTGCGGATGCGCCACGAGGCGGTGCCATGCGCGCTGGAGCGCCGCGCCTTGGAGGGCCTGCGGGAGGCGTGGTTCTTCGGCATCCCGGTCCGCGACCTGCAGGGCAGCGGCTGGGATGTGCCGACGCCGGCGGCACGCGCCTTGGCCTACATCGGCGAGCACCCGGGCGCTACCAGCAAAGAGGTGCGCCAGGCGCTTGGCTCCTCCGATCTGTCGCAGGTCAGCCGGCTGCTGTCACGGCTGCACCATGAGGGGCTGCTCACTCGCGGCGCGCGGCGCGGACGGGCGAACGCCTGGCTGCTCACCGCCTCCGGGAACAACGCTGTCCGCGCTCAAAAAGGACAGCAGTTGACTTAGAGATTTGACTTTCAGGACCCAGGGAGTCTATGTTCCCATTCACCGTCGAAATGGGCGGCCGGGTTGAGGTGGAGGAGTGGAGCAGGATGTGGATCAAGCACCGGGAGAAGGTGTCGCGTTGAGCACGCAGACCCTGAGCGATGTGCATTGCGACGCGAGTGCCACGACGGCTAGGAACACAGTCGTCAGCCAGCGTCAGCGGCTGCTGACCGCCATGGGCGACGTCGTGGTCGAGCGCGGTCGTGGCGGTGCGACGGTCGAGCTCGTCTGCAAGCGCGCCGGCATGTCGCGGCGGACGTTCTACGAGCTGTTCACCGACGTCGAGCAGTGCTTCATCGGCGCTGTCGGCCAGGCCTTCGCGCGGCTGCTGAACGCGATCGACGACAGCGTGGCCGCGGCCGGCGAGCACTGGGAGGAGCGGGCGGTCGCCGCGATCGTCGCGCTCCTGGACACGCTGGAGCGCGATCCGGTCATGGCGCGGCTGTGCCTGATCGAGCCGCTATCGGGCAACAGGGTGGCCCTGAGCCTGCGCAACGCCGCCGTCCATCGCGTCGCCACGGTCGTGACCGCGGGCGCGGTGATGGAGGACGAGGCCTTGCGCGACGTCGCCGCCCGCGGCGCCGTCGGCGCCGTCCTGCAACTCGCCGGTGACCGCCTGATGGAAGGTGGCTCCCTGCGCGACCTCGCCGGGCCTGTGGTCTACACGACGATGGCGCCGTTCATCGGCCGTCGCACGGCGGCGTCCTACGCCGAGCGGGTGCCCGAGCCTGCGCCGTTCGAGCCGGTCGTGCGTCCGCAACCGGCGCTCGGTCATGGGTTGATGACGGAGCTGACGCGCATGACCCTGCTGCACCTCGAGCAGCACCCCGGGTCCAGCAATGTCGACATCGCCCGCGCGGTCGCCGTGCGCCACGAGAGCCAGATGAGCCGGCACCTTCACCGTCTGGAGCGGGCCGGCGTGTTGCGCTGTCGCCGCGAGGGCCGCATCAACGTCTGGCAGCTCACGGCACTCGGCCAAGAGGCCGCCGACCAGGTCCGTCACCGCGGCGAGTGGGTCGAGCCCATGGCCGTCGACGACTCCGTGGAACCGGACTGCTGACCGATGCGCCAGACGCTTTGCGACGGAGCCGCTGACCGCGGCGCCGCATTGATCGCCGCCTCCGTTATGACGGCTCGCCCCTTCTCACATCTTCGCCACGACCAAGGACACGCACGCATGACGATGGCCTCCGGTTCCCCTGTTGCTCGCCGTTCCCGCGCTCGCGCGCTGGTCATCGCGGTCAGCACTGTCCTGCTCGCGTCGATTGCTGTGACGGGGTCGGCGTTTGCGACGACAGGGCATGGCTTTGCCGATCAGTTCGGCGTTGGCGGTAACGGGGATGGCGAGTTCGGTGGGGGTGGTCCGGCTGGGGTTGTGGTGGATCAGGTCTCGGGTGATGTGTTTGTTGGTGATCCGGGGCATACGTTGGGTGATGGTGTGACGCCGGATCCGCGGATCGAGCGTTTTGATGCTTCGGGGGCGTTTGTGTCGTCGTTTGCGATCGATGCGGCGGCGGCGAACTCGGCGGTGCAGTTGGCCATTGATCCGGCGGGGTCGGGGTCGGTGTATGTCTCGACGGGCGCTGGTTCGGTGGTCAAGTACAGCTTGGCCGGAACGCTGGCCTATGCCTTGGACGTTGGGGCTTCGGGGACGTCGATCAGCCCGGGTGCTGGTGTTGCTGTTGATCCGTCCACCGGGACGGTGTTTGTGACGGCGACCGATACCACGACGGGTGTTCCGGTGATCGACGGTTTTGATGGTGGTACGGGGGCGTTTATTTTCTCGTTTGCCGGCTTGGACTCTCCTGAGGCGGGGTTGTGCTTCCTGACCGGCTTGGCCGCGGACAGTGGTGGGGTGTACGTGATGGATGCGTGTACGGGTCGCGTAGACCGCTACACGGCGGCCGGGGTGTTTGACCGGATTGTCGATGACGGCAGTCGCGGCGCTGCGGTGAGCGTCAGTACCGATCCGGTGTCGGGTGAGGTGTTTGTCGGCGAGGCCGGCAATTCGGGTGTGGTGGTGGCGCAGTTCTCCGCGGGTGGTGTTGGGCGTGGGCAGAGCTTCGGGTCGCCGAATATCGGCAACCTGACCGGGATCGCGGTCAACGGCACCTCGGGCACGGTGTACACGGCCGATAACGCCAACAGCGCGGTGCAGCGCTTTACGACCTTCGAAGGCCCGACCGTGACGACCACAGCGGCTTCGTCGGTTGACGCAGTCTCGGCGACGTTGAACGGCACTATCGACCCGGGTGGTGTGTCGTCGACCTATCACTTCGAGTACGGACAGGACATCAACTACGGCTCGCAGACCGCGGAGTCCGATCCCATGAGCGGTACGGGTGCGGTCGCGGCGTCCGGGCTGCTGAGCAGCTTGTTGCCTAACACGACCTATCACTTCCGGATCGTCGGCACCAATGGCGCTGGGTCGATTACCGGAGACGACCAGACGGTCACGACCGATGCGGTGCCGCCGACGCTGGATGGTGTCCCGGCGTTTGCGTCGGCGATCACGACGACCGGGGCGACACTCAACGGCACGTTGAATCCCAACAGTTCGGCGACGAGCTTTCATTTTGAGTACGGGATCGACACGTCCTATGGGTCGAGCACCGAGGGGACCGATGCGGGTGCCGGAGTCGGCGATCAGCCGGTGGCCGCCGAGCTGACCGGTTTGACGGCCGGGACGGCGTATCACTTCCGGTTGGTGGCCGACAATGGCACGGGTGGTGTGCAGTACGGGGCTGACGGTGTGTTTTTCACCGGCCCTGGCACGCCGGTCAGCGCGACCGATGTGTCGGTGTTTGGTGCGACGTTGCGTGGGGTCATCAACCCGCACGGTGCCCCGGCGACCTATCACTTCGACTACGGCACCACCACCACGTATGGTCGCACCACGGCCGAGACCGACGGTGGCTCGGGGAACGCCGACTTGGCGGTCAGTCAGGCTGCGGGCCGGCTGACCCCGGGCACGACGTATCACTTGCGGTTGGTCGCAACGAGCAACGGCCAGACCACCACCAGCGACGACGTCACGTTCTCCACCGGTGCGATGCCCGAGGCGGTCGCGACTGATCCGACCGGGGTCACGACCACCCAAGCGACCATCGGTGGCACGGTCAACACGTATGGCAAGGACGGCACCTATCGGTTCTTGGTCGATGCGCTCGACGGCTCTTACACGACGACCACCGACGCCCAACCGGTCCCGGTCGGTGAGGGGGCCCACGGTGTTGGCGCCGCGCTGTCGGGGTTGCCGGCGGGGGAGAGCTTCCGCGTCGTCCTATCAGTGACAAGCAATGGGGGAACGACGGTCAGCGATCAGGTCGTGTTCTCGACCGCCGCATTGCAGACCCCGCCCGGGCCGCCGCCGATCGGGCCCAGCGGCCCGTACGGTTGTGGCGCTCCGGTTCTCAATGCCTATAACCAGCATCCGAAGCCGGGTGAGACGATCACGATCACCGGTAGTGATCTCGGGGTCGGCGGGACCGTTGCCCTGGGCGACACCCAGATCACCCCATCGAACTGGTCGGCGGCTGGGTTCTCGATCGAGATCCCCGACATCGCCACCGGCACCCTGCCGTTGACGGTCAACTGCGGCCACGCATCGAACACGACTGCGGTCGCCATCTACCACGCGCCCGATAACCGCTTCACGATCACCAAGACCACGGTCAAGGCCACCACGGCGACCTTGTCGCTCAAGCTCCCCGGCGTCGGCAAGGTCACCACCACCGCCAACCACACCGCGGCCAAGACGACGACGGTCACCAAGGCCGGAACCCGCACGGTCAAGGTCACACTGACCAAGGCAGGCAAGAAGGCCCTGAACAAGGTCAAGAGTCGAAAGCTCAAGGTCACCGTCCGCGTCAGCTACACGCCGGCCGGCGGGACAGCGGCCACGCTGACCAAGTCCCTCACGTTCAAGACCGGGAGCAAGCGATGACCCCCCACAGCCACCGCCAATCCCTCTCTCGCTGACCCAAGGACCAGCCCATGCACCCCACCATCACAACCCCGACGAACGGCGCTGGCTCAGTCGGCGGCTCGCGCTGCCGCCCCCTCGTCCGCCGCGCCGCGGGCGCTCTCGCCGCCCTGGCGACAGTCGCCACCGCGGTGCTCAGCCTCACCGCCGTCCCCGCCCTGGCCGACGACTGTCCCAACGCCGTCCTGCGCGCCCAGAACAACTCCACCCAGCTGCCCGACTGCCGCGCCTACGAGCAGGTCTCGCCGGTGTTCAAGGAGGGCTTTACCGCCGCCCCGATCGGGTTCACCGATGACGGCAGGCTGAGCTACCTCTCAAACGGGAACTACAACAACAACGGCAACGGGACTGCCGGCATCCCCGGAGGCAACGGGTATCTCGCTACGCGCACCGGGAGCGGCTGGTCCAGCGTCGCGCTCGCGCCGTCCGGCCCGGACTACATCACCTCTAGCCTCAACGCCCCCTCTCTCTCGGGAGTGGCGTTCCCCTCGGCCTTCTCACGTGATCTGCGCTCGACGGTGTGGAATATGCGTCGCGGGGACCAGCCGGGCGCGGTGCTAGATCTGTACGCAAGGGATCCTGACGGTGCCTTTACCCGGCGCGGCTCGGCTCCTGACCAACCCACGGGGACGTACGGGACCTCGACGGTTTCAGCGTCGGACGATCTGTCGCACATCGTGTTCAGCGTGGTGTCCGGTGCCACATACGAGTTCGTGAGCACGGGGGGCGATCAGCGGCGGGCCGTCAGCGTCGACAACGCCGGTCAGTCGCTCGTCGGGCCGGGGTGTGCAGAGACCAGGGTCGGTGGCTACCACGGAATCTCTGTGGACGGTCACGTAATCGTTTGGTCGTGCAGCAACGGCGTGTATGCGCGCGTCAGCGGGACGACGACGATCGCTGTCTCTGCGTCGCAGTGCACGCGCATCTCGTCCGATCCCGGCGGGGCGTGCAACGCCACCTCGTCGCCGGGGTTCGCGGGTGCCAACGCTGACGGTACGCGGGTGTATTTCACGACCAGCCAGCAGCTGGTCAACGGCGACACCGACGACACCAGTGATCTGTACGAATGCGACATCCCGTCCGGCATCCCGGCTGCCATCGGGGCGGTCAACCCGTGTCCGGACCTAAGGGAGGTCTCCGGCGCGGCCGCCGGCGCCGATGTTCAGGGCGTCACGCGGATCTCCGACGACGGGTCCCGGGTGTACTTCGTCGCCAAGGGTGTCTTGGCGCCCAATCCCGGCGCCAACGACGCGGTCGCCGCGACGGGGGACGACAACCTGTACGTCTGGCAACGCGACGCTGCCCATCCGGCGGGTGAGACGTGGTTTGTCGCGAAGCTGGAACCGGCCGACGGCCCCACCCCCATCGGCGGAGGCCTTTGGGGATCGGATACCCTGGGGCGGTTCGCGCAGACGACCGATGACGGGCGCTACCTCGTGTTCGCGACCTCTGCCGCGCTGATCGATCACGGCCCGCAGGCCGATACCGACACGGCGTCGGACATCTATCGCTATGACGCCGCGACCGGTGCCCTGGTCCGGCTGTCCACCGATGCCGAAGGGGAGGGCGGCAACCAGCCAGGAGCAGACGCCGCCGTCACCCCGATCGGGTACGGCCCGGCGCTTCCCAACCGGCCTGCTCCCCGCGGGGCGATGAGCGATGACGGCGGGTCGGTGGTATTCACCACCGACGAGACGCTCGCGCCGAACGACACGAACGGAACGATTGACGTCTATCTGTGGCATGACGGGCGGGTCTCGCTGATCTCCAGCGGCAAGCGGTCGGTCGATTACAACTTCCCCTCAGGCAGCAATGCTTTTGGCACCGGTATCTCCAGCATTCGGGGACTTATCTCACCATCGGGGCGCGATGTGTTCTTCACGACGACGGCCCAGTTGATCCCCAGCGACGTCGACACGGTCATGGACACCTACACCGCCCGCATCGACGGAGGCTTCGACTTGTCCGTGCCGCCCCGATGTTCGGACGATGCATGTCAGAGCCCTCCGTCGGCGCCGCTTCCGCCATCGAACCCGGGCTCCACGTCGTCGACGGGACAGGACGGCACGCCGCAGACGACACCCACGTTTACAGTGGGCAAGCTGAGGGCCAGTCAGCTGAAGCGGATCGTTTCGACCGGGAAGGTGTTGCTGTCGGTCACGACTAACGCGCCGGGGACGCTGTCTGCGACGGCGACCGCGACGATCACCAAACGTTCGAGCACCGTCGGGTCAGCCAAGCTCAGGGTCGTGAAGGCGGGGACGCTGTCGATGTCGATGACGTTGTCCAAAAAGGCGCGGGCTGAGCTGAAGAGCAAGCGCAAGCTGACGGTCAAGGTGCTGGTCCGCCAGAACAACGTGGCGATCGCCCGGACGGTGTCGCTGAAGCTGACCCAGCCCAAGGCAGCCAAGAAGAAGACGAGAAAGTCCTCGCGCACGACATCACCGCACGCGGCCAAGGGAGGTCGGTCATGACCGCCACCGATCAGGTTCGCCGCTCGACAACAACAGGTTCGCTCATGCCCGCACCCCGCACCCACCGCCACAACCGCTACCGCACGCTGGTGGTGTTGTTCGGTGCCGTCTGTGCGGTGCTCTGCCTTGCCTCTGCCGCCCACGCCGCGGGGCCGGGGCTTAGTGTGTCGCTCACCCACGACCCCACGACCTTCCACCGGGGCGATAGGGATGCGGATGTGATCGTGGAAGTGACGAATACGGGCGACGCGCCGGTCGACCTGCCGATCTCGGCCACCGTCGTCCTTCCCGCGGGGTTGCAACTTCGCGCTTTCCAAGATCTGGGCTTCGCCGGGGTTGCGTGCCCGTCGGTGCAATCCGTGAACGCCGGCGCCCCCCTCATCTGCACGAACCCGGCAGGGAGCGCACCTGCACTCGCCCCGGGCCGTTCCCGACGCCTAGTGGCGGCGAGTCTGATCGTGGCTGGGGATGCCGCCGGCCAGCTGACGACGTCGGTCACCGTCTCGGCGGCCGGTGCGTCTGACGTCACGGCCGAGGATCACATCCCCGTGCTCGAGAGGCTGGTCTTTGGCCCGTTTGACTTCAGTGCGCGGTCGCTGGACGCTGGCGGCGATGACTACACTGTGGCGGGCGGCCACCCGTATGAGGCCACCACGTCCTTTCACTTTCCCACCTTCCGCGGAGATGAGGGCGGTGTGTTCCCGGGGGGCGATATCCCGGTTGAGAACGTGCGCAACATATGGGTGCAACTGCCGCCAGGCTTCGTGGGAGCCGCGTCCGCCGCGCCGCGCTGCCCGCTGTCGGAACTCGCGAAGGGCTCCCCTCAGTGCCCTGCGGGCAGCCAGGTGGGGACGCTGACTCTCTACAAACCCGGCCTCGCCGCAAAGCAGGTGCTGTACAACATGGTGCCGGAGAAGGGGTATCCGGCGGAGTTCGCGTTCAAGTTCGCGACCGACGCGGTCGTCAGCTATCCGCAGCTGCGGCCACGGGGCGAGGGGTACGGGCTGAACTTCACCGTTCCCGGCGCGAGCCGCTACCTGATTACGGGCGTCTCCGCGACGCTGTGGGGAGTGCCCTCGCAACACCCCGGTACCGGTCCGTTTGGCTTCGGTCCACCAACGGGTGGCCCTCCGATCCCGTTCTTGTCCAATCAATCGGACTGCCTGGACGCGCAGCCAACCGCGAAGATCTATGTGGATTCGTGGGAGCATCCGGCGCGCAAGCGGTCGGATGGCACGCCTGACCTGACCGATCCCAACTGGAAGTCCTCGTCCACGCCGGCTCCGGCGATCACGGGGTGCAATGCGCCTGCGTTGGCCGATCAGTTCAAGCCGACGATTGACGCGGGTCCGTCCTCGGCGGATGCCGGTGGTTCGTCGGCAGCGGACACGCCGTCTGGCTATCAGGTCGATCTGTCGTTCCCGCAGTCCAATGATTCGACGGATCCGGACACGGTGTTTGATCCGTCGGTGCCACAGGCGCCGCAGCTGAAGGATGCGACGGTGACGTTGCCGGCGGGGGTGGCGGTCTCGCCGTCGGCGGCGGATGGCCTGGATGGTTGCTCGGATGTGCCCGGCAACGATCAGGTGAACCTCGAATCGATCAATCCCGTCACGTGTCCGGATGCCTCGAGGATCGGGTCGGTGGTGGCGACGTCGCCGTTGTTGGCTTCTCATGATTCGGAGACCGATGCGGTGACGGGTGCCGAGTCGCTTGCGGGTGATGTGTTTTTGATCAAGCCGCATCCTGGTGATCTGGACCCGTCCGGTGATCGGGGCGGCCGGTTCCGGTTGTTGATTCAGCTCAACAGCGAGCGGTACGGTCTGAACGTCAAGTTGCCGGGGATCGTGACGGCTGACAAGATGACGGGCAGGTTGGTGGCGCGGTTTACGGATAATCCGCAGTTGCCGGTCAAGTATTTGTCGTTGACGTTCAAGGCTGGGGATCGGGCGCCGTTGGTCAACCCGACCAGTTGTGGTGCGGCGACAACGACGGGTGTGTTCACGCCGTGGTCGCGCGGCGGCACCCGGTCAGACGGGGTCGTGGTGCCCGGCACCCCGGACAGGACCGACAGCTCGTCGTTTGATGTGAGTTGGGATGGCAAGGGCGCCAGCTGCCCGGCCGCGTTGCCGTTCGGTCCGGCCATGACGGCCGGGACGGCATCTGACCTGGCGGGTTGGTCGAGCCCGTTCACCTTTGATGTGACCCGTGAGGATCGCACCGATGTGTTCAAGAACGTCAGTGTGACGCTGCCGGGTGGTCTGCTGGCCGCGGTCAAGGACGTGCCGCTGTGCGCCGACGCCGACGCTAATGCCGGGAGCTGTCCGGTGGCCTCACGGGTTGGTTCGGCGACCGTCGCGGCCGGTTCGGGCGCAAGCCCGTTCTATGTGCGTGATCAGCCGGTGTCGCTGACGGGGCCGTACAAGGGTGCGCCGTATGGGTTGGCGATCGCGGTGCACGCTGTGGCGGGTCCGTTTGATCTCGGCACCGTGGTGGTGCGCCAGGCGCTGAACATCGACCCGGATGATGCGCATGTGACGGTGGTCAGCGATCCGCTGCCGACCATCCGTGATGGCGTGCCGCTGCGCGTTCGTCGGATCAACGTGGTGGTGGATCGTCCCGGGTTCATGCGCTCACCGACCTCATGTGCATCCAAGGCGATCGGCGCGGCGGTCGGCTCGCTGAACGGTACGACGGTCAATCTCAGCGCGCCGTTTGCCGTCGATGGCTGCGCGAAGCTGCCGTTTGCGCCGAAGCTCGCGATGAAGCTGACGGGCAGCAAGGAGACCAAGGTCGGCGGCCACCCCGGCATCGAGGCCCTGGTGACCCAGCGTCCGGGGGAGGCGGCACTGAAGTCGGCCGAGGTCACCCTGCCGCTCAGCCTCGCCCTCGACCCGGATCATGCGGCCTCGGAGAACCTCTGTGAGTACACCGATGGCCTTGCCGATCGCTGTCCGCAGAAGTCGGTGATCGGGACCGCGACGGCGATCAGCCCGCTGCTCAAGACGCCGCTGAGCGGCAAGGTGTTCTTCGTCAAGGGCGTCAGAACGGATCCGAAGTCGGGTCGTCAGATCCGGACGCTGCCGACCCTGTTGCTGGAGTTGCGGGGTGAGGTGAGCCTCAACCTGCGGGCTAGCAGTTCGGTTCCGGATAACAAGCATCTGGTCTCGACGTTCTCGATGATCCCCGACGCCCCGATCAGCTCCTTCCAGCTCAAGCTCGACAGCGGCAAGAACGGCATCCTGGTGGTCACCGACGGCGCCAACGTCTGCGCCGACACCGAAAAGCCGTTCCTGTCTGCGGTGGCCCAGAACGGTAAGCGGGTCGACAGCGCGATGAGCCTGACCCCGGACTGTCCCTTGGCGGTGGCCTCCAAGACGTTCACCACGACCAGCGCACGGGTCAAGGTCACGGGCATCGGCGCCGGGACCATCACCGTGTCAGGTTCGGGCCTGAAGACGACCCGGCGGACGATCAAGGCCACGACGTCGGCGACGGTCACCGCCAAGCTGACGGCCAAGGGCCGCCAGTTGCGTAGGGCCAAGCGCGACATCCGCGTCAAGGTCTCCTACCGGCCCAAGGGTGCCAAGAAGGCCAAGGTCACCTACTCGACCGCGGCCCGCACGGCCCACAAGAGCGCCAAAGCCAAAACCAGAGCCTGAGGCCCAGCGGCCTCGATCCCGGCGGGCGGCACAGCGCCGCCTGCCCACACAACAAGGGAGGCGACACCACGAGTGCCATCACACGGCCCTTCACGGATGCCCGATGGGCGGACGGGCCAGACCAGCAGCACCCGACGGCCCGCACCACTTGCGTGCAGCCGCCGGCTTGAACCACACCTCGGCACCAAGTGCCGAGAATCTCACAAGGAGCAGTAACCGATGAACACCATCAAGAAGACCACGCTCGTCGTGGTTATCACCGCGATGGCCGCGTTCGCCGTGCCGTCGATGGCCTCGGCCGCCGTCTGGAACCCGGGCTCGCCGAACTTCAACAAGACGCTGACCTCGACGAGCGCCGCGAAGTATGCCGTGGTAAACGACACAAGCGGAATTGGCTTTCAGTGCTCGAGTTCGACCCTGGGCGTCCACGTCCGGTCGCCGGCCTCCTCGACCCTCGACATCACCTCGGCCTCCTTCACGGGCTGCAGCCTCACGGCGACCGTGTGCTCCCTTAGCACCCCCGTCACCGTCACCGCGACGGGACTTCCCTGGGCGGCCACCACGTCCTTTTCCAACGTTACGTTTACCGAGCACCTGCAGGTGACGAACCCGTGTTACCCGGGATACACGTTCACCTTGGACGGGCCTGCCAAAGGCATGTACTTCAACACAACCCACACGCTCAGTGCCGTGCCGGATTATCCGAATATGAAGATTTCCCTGATGGGCACCCCGGTGGGCATCGTCGGCAACGCCGATACCGCATGGTGGCACGAAACGACTAACACCCTAAACCTCACCTGATCGGTCAGCGCATCGCTTGATGTGATGTGAACAGCGGGCGGGCGGCCTCCGTGGCCGCCGCCCGCTGTGTCGTTGTTCAGGTGGTGATCGTGTCGCCGTAGCTGTCGAACACGCGGTTGAGCGCTTCGACGCCGTGGCGGTTTGAGTGGATCTCGGCCATGATGGTGGCGTTGTGGTGGCGGTCGGCGCCGATGTCGGTGAGCAGGTCGAGGTTGGTGTTCAGCAGGTCGCAGCGGCGGTGATGGAGCTGCTCGATGTGGCCGTGGGTGAGCGGCACCTCGATGCTCTCGGCGTGCGGGTTGCGGTCGGGGTCCCAGCCCAGTGCGTCGATGACGGCGGTGGCATCCCGGTAGATGTCGGCCAGCGCGAGCTGCTTGGTTGGGCGGTAGTCGAGGAAGTCCTCGAAGGGGTCGTGGTTGAACATCAAGACCTTCTTGGCCTCGATGCGCAGCACGTCGGCGGTCGAGGGGTCGACGGTGATACGGCAGCCGAAGCTACCCTGCGGGGTACTCATGGGAGGTTGCTCTCCTTTGGGTCATGCCCCCGGGCCGTCGTAAGCGGTCGCGGGGGTCATTTGATTTGTAGGCGAAGCCTAAGCGGTGGGGCGGATGGAACGTCAGCGCGGAGGCGTTGGCTTCGCAACCAAAGAAGCCCGCGGTTGACGGGGCTTCCAAAGGATGGGCGCGGCGGGTTTCGAACCTGCGACCTCTCGGGTGAACGCAGCGACGGGTCGTCGCTGCCAGCCGCCTCCTCCTGCTCAGCTCAGTCAGGCCGGGCGTCGGTGCCGTCTTGTGTGGAGGCCGAGAACGCCTCGGGGTCCTCCTGCGCCGCCGCCGGATCCATCCACATGACCTGCCAGCCGTGGCCGTCGAGGTCGAAGAAGCTGCGTGAGTACATGAAGCCGAGGTCCTCGGTGTCATCGTGGTCGACGGCACCCGCGGCGAGCGCGGCGTCGGTGACCGCGTCGACCTCCTCGCGGCTTGACGCGCTGAAGCAGTAGAGCGCCAGCGCGTGCGTGGTGGGATCGGCCATCGGCAGCTTCGAGAACTCCGCGAACTTCTCGCGGCTGAGCAGCATGACGAAGGCGTGCTCGCCGACCAGCATGCAGGCCCCGGTCTCGTCGCTGAACAGCGGGTTGAAGCTGAACCCGAGCTTCGCGAAGAACGCCTTGCTGCGCTCGAGGTCCGCTACGGGGAGGCTCACGAACAGCATGCGGCCGGGGTGTGTGGGAGTGGTCATGGTGCGATAGACCGGCGCGGGCGGCGGAACTCATCGGTGGTTCCCGAGATTCGACGGTGACCCGGTCGGCCGCTCCTCGCGTCAGTTCTCAGTCGTGCGAAGAGCTTCGGCCATCGCCGGGTCGGCCAGGCGCCAGTGTCTGGGTCGCGGTGGGTAGATCATGTCGCTGTCACGCAGGCCCGCTCAGTGAGAAATGCTGCTTCATCAGCGTGGCGAGCCGCAAGGGCGAGCTGCGCGAGAGCATGAGCGGTGCCCTTGGAACAAAAGCTACATATAGGACCTGCTCATGTGTAGGATTTGTTTGGATGGCTTCGGGTGTCGAGATCTTGCGGGAGCGGTTCGGCGAGCAGCCGTTCCGAGTCTCTGAGGCCGTGGCCGCCGGTGTGGGCCGCACCACGCTCCATCGGCTACGAGAGGCCGGCGACCTGGTCGCGGTCGGGCGCGGGGTCGTGCAGCTCCCCGGCGCGGGGATGGGGATGTCGTCCGGGTTGGCGGTGGTGTCGGCCCGGGTGCCGCGCGGGGCGATCTGCCTGAACTCGGCGCTGGCGTTCTGGGACCTGAGTGACGAGGTCCCGGAGCGGATCCACGTCGCGGTCCCGCGAGGGGCTCACCGGCCGTCGATCGCCGAGCCGGCGACCCAAGTGCATGTCTTTGATGCCCGAACGTTCGATATCGAGCGCGAGCAACAATGCACCGACGCCGACGAGACGTTCTGGATCTACTCCGCCGAGCGATCGGTGGTCGACGCGATCCGGACGTCGCGGTGGGTGGGACGGGACGTCGGGCTGCATGCGCTTCGTCGATACATGGACCGCGGCAATGCGCAGCCCGCGCGGCTGGCCGAGATCGCTCGGGATATCGGCGGGAGCAATCAGCTACGCCCCGCTTTGGAGGCGCTGCTCAGTTGAGCGACCGTGCCGCCGAGGCGTTCAGGAGCTTGCAGACCAAGGCTCGTACCGAGCACGGAGGAAACACGCAGCCGTTGCTCGTCGTCTATGCGGTCGAGTCGTTCTTGCGGCGGCTGGCTGTGTCGGACTACGCCGAGCGGATGGTGCTCAAGGGCGGGATGCTGATGGCCGCCAGCGGCGTGCGTCGCATGACCCAGGACGCGGACCTCTCGACCCACGGTATGCCCAATGACGCCGAACTGGTGCGGGAGATCGTCGCCGAGATCTGCTCACTGATTCCGGATCCCGACGACGGGATCGTGATCGATCTCACGAGCATCCGGACCGAGATCATGCGCGAGGGCGACGAATACCAGGGCGTGCGCTGCAAGCTCGCCGCGGGGCTGGGCCGAGCGCGGATCCCGTTCGCGCTGGACATCTCCTTCGGCGACCCGGGAACGTCGACGACGATCGAGCTGGCGTCGGTCATCGACCAGCCGGACGTGGCGCTACGTGCGTATCCGCTGGCGCTCAACCTGGCGGAGAAGATCGTCACCGCCATGCAGCGTCGCGAGACCAGTACCCGCGACCGGGACTTCGCCGATCTGTGGGTGTGTAGCCGGCGCTTCGACTTCGAAGCCGCCGACCTGTGGGGGCACATCCGCGACGTGGCGGAGCACCGGCAGCAAACGGTCATGCCGCTGGCCGAGGCGCTGGCGAACATGCCGGACCGCCATCAGCCCTACGCCGCGATGGTGCGGCGAATGTCCTATCTCGCGCCGACGCCTGAGCGTTGGATCGATCTCCTCGCCGGCGTGATCGCTTTCGCCGACCCGCTTCTGTTTGGCGAGGACGGGGCGCTGTCGGGATGGAGTCATGAGAGCGCGAGCTGGAGCTGAGGCACCGGCGGACAGTTTCTGTGGCCGGTGGGCGAGACTCGGCCTGCTGGCCGCCTAGGGAATTTCCGCGCCATTTTGCGAGGAAGGATCCCGCACACGGATCCTCGAGGGCGCTCGGGATGAACGGCCCCCTACTCGGTAAAGGACGCGGCAGCGAGGCGACTCATGAAACCCGGCGCTCCTCTGGTCGTTTGGCCCACTGATTGGCCCAACGTCTCGTTTGGCCCACTGGTCGGGCTGTGGGCCGATGGGCCCTTAAACGCCGAGAGCCCTTGCGGGGCAAGGGCTCTCGGTACATGGGCGCGGCGGGTTTCGAACCTGCGACCTCTCGCGTGTGAAGCGAGCGCTCTCCCACTGAGCTACGCGCCCTCGTGGGCGGCAGTTTAGCTGGACCTGACATCCAGAGCGCCCTCCACGCGCAGCGGCGTGGTGTTGGGGTAGAGCTCCGACAGCAGCCGGGAGAGGACTTCGAAGTCATGGCGGTTGTCGGTACGCAGCCACGCGCCCGCCGACCATGCGCACGCCGCGATCTGGATGTCCAATATCCAGGCGGCGCGCTGATCGGGCTTGGTGGCCTTCCTGGTTGGCCGCCCGCCAGTCGGGGGCAGTGGGTGCGTGGCGCGCAGGCGCCCGGCGACCAGCGCGCCGTGGCGGTCAAGGTGGTGGACGGCGACGAGATCACTGGTGATCAGCCGTGTGAACCATGCCCGCGCTGGTCGGAATGCCTCGTCGCGTTGGGCGGCTTTGGCCAGGCCGTGAGAGATCTCCATGACCGTCGGCGCGGTGATGGCGACCGGGTCGCCGGCCGCGGCTCGTTCGAGCAGGTGCAGTTCGTGGTCGTTGCCGGGCGCGACCCGCGACGCGACCGTCGTGTCCCAGATCTCGCTCAGGACGCTTCGCGATCGCTGAGCATTGCTGAGCGCAGCGCTTTGCCGGACGGGTAGACGGGGTCAACGTCGTGGCCTTCGCGGGCCACGGCGGCTCGCCGTTGCTGGGCGAGGTGCTGGGCTTCAAGGCGACGCTGCCGCGCCGACGCGCCTTCCTCGGCTAGTCGCACGATCGCGTCGTTGGGCGTGGTGCCCAGCTCGGCCGCGAGGGCTCGTGCCGCGGCGAGGACCTCCTCGGGCACCTTGAGGGTGGTGCGGTGGCCTGCGCGCTGCGGGGCTCGACGCCGCTGCTCCATGGAGCGCATCATAGAGCATCATCTGTACGGCTTGGGTCGCCCGCGTTCGAGAAACCCCGCTCGTGGCTCCACCCCAACCCTTCGGGCAGTCTGTGACCTCACCGACACAAGATGACGCCCCCGTCAGGAATACTGCCAGGCATGTCCGCGACTCCCGCACCGTCCGTCCCGACGGTCACCGCCCCCGGCGGCAACGTCTACGTTGGCCCGTCGCTGGCCAGCTCGCTGTTTCGCTTCGCCGCGGCCCTCGCTGCCGCGCAGCGCTAGACTCGCTCGCGGACCGTGCTAGGCGGGGAGGTAGCGGTGCCCTGTCGCTCGCAATCCGCTCTAGCGAGGCCGAATCCCCGATCGAGGGGTGCTGGCCAACGGGGTCTGCGCGCCGTGGCGGCGCTGATGGCCCGGGTCCCGCGCGACGACGGCTCGTGAACCAGGTCAGGTCCGGAAGGAAGCAGCCTTAAGCGATCACCGGCGGGCGCAGCGGGAGTTCCCGGTGCCGGAGCCGCCCGCCGGCGTGGCGCCCGGGGGTTACATCACAAGGTTGGGTGCACGGTCCACTTCTTTGAGCACGAAGGCCCCGCCGGTTCCGGCGGGGCCTTCGCTGTTTCGTTGCGCTGTCGTGTCAGGCGGCTTCGGCGAGAGCTGGCGCCGGTGCGGCCTCGGCGCTGCGCGCCTTGCCCGGGATCAGCAGCGCCAGCAACGCGCCCGCGCCGAGGACCGCCGCGCCGATCGGCAGCGCCGCGTTCATCCCGTCCACATATGCCTGCGGCGACTCGTAGCCACCGTTGGCGGTGAAGACGCTCGCAAGGATCGCGACGCCGAGGACGCCGCCGAGTTCGCGGATCGCGTTGGTCGCACCCGAGGCCTGGCCGGCCTCCTCCGGCTTCACTGAGGCCAGGACCGCGTTGGCGGCCGGCGCGAAGACCAGCGCCATCCCGGCGCCCGCCAGGACGAACGGCACCAGCAGCGCCGAGTAGGCCACCGTTGGCGTCGTCACGCTCGCCAGCCAGGCGATCGCGATCGCCTGCAGGGCGAGCCCGGAGGCCATCAGCGGCCGCGCGCCGATGCGGTCGCTCAACAACCCGGCGATTGGCGCGATGAAGATCGGCATGATCGTCCACGGCAGCACACGCAGTCCGGACTGCAACGGCGACAGCCCTTGCGTCGTCTGGAAGAACTGCGACAGCAGGAAGATCGAGCCGAAGACGCCGAAGAACATCGCCAGCGACGTCGCGTTGGTCGCGCTGAAGGCCCGTGAGCGGAAGAACCGCAGCGGCAGCATCGGCGCCGGCGCGCGGTGCTCCCAGGCCAGGAACGCGGCCACCAACACCAGGCCGACGCCGATCGAGGCGACGATCGTCGGCGAGGTCCAGCCCAACGCCTCGCCGCGCACGATCCCGTAGACGACCGCGAGCAGGCCCGCGCCGGCGAGCCCGATGCCGGGCAGGTCTAGGCGGTTCGAGGGCCCAAACGACTCACTCAAGAAGCGGCGCGACAGCGGCACCAGCGCGAGACCGATCGGCACGTTGATCCAGAAGATCCAGTGCCAGGAGATGCCATCAACAACAGCGCCGCCGACGACCGGCCCCAGCGCGACACCGAGCCCCGAGATGCCCGACCAGGCGCCGAGCGCCAGCCCGCGCTTCTCGACGGGCACGGCCGCACTGAGCAGCGTCAGCGTGAGCGGCAGGACGATCGCGGCGCCCAGGCCCTGGGCCGCGCGCGCGGCGACCAGCGCGTCGGTCGATGGCGCGAGCGCCGCGGCCGCGCTGGAGAGCGTGAACAGCCCGATGCCGATGCCGAACATCCGGCGCCGGCCGAAGCGGTCGCCGAGCGCGGCGCCGGTGAGCAGCAGGACGGCGAACGCCAAGGTGTAGGCGTTGACCGTCCACTCCAGCGACTCCAGCGAGGCGCCGAGGTCAACGCGGATGGTCGGCAGCGCGGTGCTGACGACGAGGTTGTCGAGCGTGACCATGAACAGCGCCACGCTGACGATCGCGAACGTCCAGCCGGCGCGTGGGCGGTGGGACGGCGGTGCGGGGGAGAGGGTCATCTCGGCCTCCTGGACCGTGGGTACGAAGAGTGAGCGCTCACTCACTCGATGGGTAAAAAAGGGGGAAGGGGACATGGCTGATCAGCAGACGCGAAGGGTCGTCGCCCAGGGGCCGAGCTCGTCGGTTGCGCCGATGGCGGCCATGACGTTGAGCAGCATCCCGGTGGCGAAGAACTGGTGGAGCTCCTCGGGTGTCATCGCGGTCTCGCGCTCGACCAGCGCGTAGAGCTCGGCGAACCAGGCGCGGGAGACTGCGGCGACCTCGGGCATCGAGGCGGCGGCCGCGTGCTGGTGGATCTGGGTCATCAGCATCGAGCGGTCCTCGAGCAGCTCGCCGTAGGCCTCGCCCATCGCCTCCTTGGGGTCCTCGCCGGCCGCGCGCGCCTTGGCAGCGGCGCTGACGAATGCCTCCTTGATGCGCTCGTTGGAGCGCTCGATCACCGCGAGGACGAGGTCGCTCTTGGTGGGGAAGAGGCGGAAGAGGTAGGCCTGGGAGATGCCCGCCGCCTTGGCGATCTCGGCGGTCGGCGTGCCGAGGAAGCCGCGCTCGGCGAAGGCCGACATGCCGACCTCGAGCACCGTCTCGCGCCGCACGTCGGCGGTCGAGAGGGTGCGCTTGGCGGGGGAGGCGGTGGGCGTCATGCGGGTGTGAGTATGTACTCACTCACATCTGGTTGTCAAGCGGTCATTCGCGCGCCGCGCAATTGAGCGGCCCGGTGATCCACGGGCTGTACAGCAGCCAATAGCGGCCGCGGACCTGCGGCAAGCCCGACGGTGGCGGGGGCAGCGTCTTGTCAGCGTCGCTCGTGTCGAGGACGAACTGCCGCGCGATGGCCGGTGAGGCCGGGACGAACGACACGCCGGCCTCGCCGTAGCGGTGCTCCTCCTGTGCGGAGTGGATGTCGCGCGCGCGACGGTCGGTCCATAGCGCCAGCTGCGGGACCGCGCGGCGGTTGGGCACCCACACCGGGCACGGCGCCGGGCGCAGGCGCGCGGTGGCGAGATCATGAAGCTCGTCGAGGATGCGGGTCTGGGTCACCAGTGCGCCGTGGGTGTTGCGCAGCCGGTCGACCTGCGACGGGATGAACGCGATGCAGCCCAACACCGTGACCAGCCCCAGCGCGGCCCAGCGCAGCCGCCATGGGTCTTCACGTTCCAGCAGCGTCCAGCCGCAGATCGCCGCAGCCGCGAAGATCGCCAGGATCGTGGCCGGCAGCAGCAGGTAGCGGGTCAGGATCGAGAGGCCCGCGGTCGCCAGGAGGCAGAAGGCGACGACCGCGAGGACGCCGGCCGCGGCGCCCAGCAGCGGGCCGCGCGTGCGCAACCGCCACAGCGACAGCACGCCGCCGACCGCGGCGCCGAAGAGCACCGGCTCGCGCAGGATCTCGCCGAGGCGGCGCGGCAGCGTGGTCGGGACATGCTGAAGGCCCGTGACGCGCCCGAGGTCCTCGGCCGTCGAGCGCGTGCCGGTCAGCGAGTGCAAGGGGTCGCCGGTGACGGCGAGGTCGCTCAAGGCCCACAACAACGGCGCGCCGACGAAGAGTGCGATGTGGGTTCGGGTGAGCGCGCCGCCGCGCCAGAGCCAGATCACGTAGGCGAAGGCGAAGAACCACGCTTCGGGTCGGAGCAACCCGGCCAAGGCCATCAACACCAAGACCGGCGTCCCGGCGCGCGGGCGCCGCGTCTCGACGAGCAAGGCCCCCAACAACAGGCAGATGTAGGGGATGTCGACGTAGGCGCGCACGCCGTAGCTGAGGACCGGCTCGCGGGTCAGGACGATCAGCACGGCGACGACGCCGGTCGCGCGGTTGAACCACGCCCGCCCCAGCGCGTAGACCAACCACCCCAAGATGCCCAGCGCGAGGAACGCGAGGACCTCGAAGAGCGCCTCGCCGAAGCCAGCGCTGATCAGCGAGCCGAGGGCACCGACGAGCGTGGCCAGCGGATGCGGCGTCGGCGCGAAGGCCACCGAGTAGTCCGGCGTCCGGCCATGGACGAGGTCATGGCCCCAAAGCAGGGTGTAAGCGGTGTCGTAGTTGAGAAAGCGCGCCGGCGCCGCGACCAGCGCGACGAGCGCCGCAAGAGCGACCGAGACCGCAGCGGGGAGATAGAAAGGGCGCAGCCGCATCGGCGGCCCGGGAAGCTACTGCGCCTTGAGGTCGGCCAGGCCGATCAGCAGCTCGCACGCGCTCTTGTAGCCCAGCTCCAGCCCGCGCAGCGAGAAGGACTCGTTGGGCGCGTGGAACGGGTCGTCGGGCAGGACGAAGCCGGTGACGATCGTCGGGATGGACTTGGAGCCGAAGTCGGCGACGATCGGGATCGAGCCGCCGGAGCGCACGAACGCGGGCGCGACCCCGCAGGCGCGCTCCAATGCCTTCGCCGCCAGCGCGATGGCGGGCGTGTCGACCGGAAAGAGCGCGGGCTGCGCGCTGTGCGACGAGATGACCTCCAGCTCGGCGCCCTCCGGCAGCCCGGCGCGCAGCAGACGGATCAGCTCGGCGCCCATCGCCTCGGGATCCTGGCCGGGCGCGAGGCGGATCGAGACCGTGCAGCGCGTGACGGCCGGGATCACCGTGCGCGCGTCGCCGGCGACGATCTGGTCGACGTCGACCGCGGTATCTGAGCCGTTGCGCTCCACGTACTCGGCGCCCGCTCCTGGGTAGGCAGGGCGCGCGCCGGCGGCGGCCAGCGCCTCGTCGCCAGACGGAAGGCTGTTCCACGACTCGCGCTCGGCGTCTGCGACCGGTGCGATGCCCACGCGCAGCTCGTCGCGCACCCGGCCCTCGTCGTCCGGGAGGACCTGCGCCAGTGCGCGATGCAGCGCGTGCAGCGAGTTCAGGGCGCTGCCGCCGTACATGCCGGAGTGCAGGTCGCGTTGGGCCGCGCGGACGTCGAAGGTCAGCAGGACGACGCCGCGCAGGCCGACGGTGATCGCGGGCAGGTCGGGCCCCGCCATGCCGCTGTCGTAGACGATCGCCGCGTCGGCGCCGCGCCCGTCGGCGGCCAGCCAGGCGGCGATCGACTCGCCGCCGGCCTCCTCCTCACCCTCGACCGCGACGCGGACGTGGACGGGCAGCTCGCCGGCTTTGGCCAGCTCGCAGGCGGCGTGCAGCAACGGCAGGAAGTTGCCCTTGTCGTCAGCAGCACCACGCGCGAAGACGCGGCCGTCGCGGATCTCGGGCTCAAAGGGCGGGCTGGTCCAGAGGTCGAGCGGCTCGGCGCCCTGGACGTCGTAATGGCCGTAGATCAGGACCGTGGGCGCGTCCTCGCCGGTGGAGGCACGCAGCTCGCCGACGACCAGCGGGTTGCCGCCGTCGATCGTGACCAGCTCGGCTTCACCGCCCGCCGCCCGCACCTTCGCGGCCGCCCATTCGGCGGCGCGCTGCAGGTCAGCGGGGTCGCCGCCGCCCGTGGAGATGCTGGGGATGCGCAGCCAGTCGAAGAGCTCGTCGAGGAGGGGATCGGCCATCCCCTCAGCCTAGGGAGACGCCGCCTCCCTCAGCTCTACACTGACGAGTCCGTGTCTGCCGGACCCTCGCTCTATCGCCGCCATCGCCCGCGGACGTTCGCCGACGTCATCGGCCAGGAGCACGTCGTGCGCACGCTCCGCAACGCCATCGGCCAGGACGCGGTGCATCACGCGTACCTGTTCGTCGGCTCACGCGGGACGGGCAAGACATCGATGGCCAAGATGCTCGCCGCATGCCTGAACTGCGTCGACGGTCCGACGATTGAGCCGTGCGGCGTCTGCGAGTCCTGCGTGTCGATCGCCAGCGCCACGTCGATGGACGTCATCGAGATGGACGCCGCGTCCAACAACTCGGTCGACGACATCCGTGAGCTGCGCGACTCGGTCCAGTACGCGCCCGTCACCGGTCGCTACAAGGTCTACATCTTGGACGAGGCGCACATGCTCTCCTCGGCCGCGTGGAACGCGTTCCTGAAGACCTTGGAGGAGCCGCCGCCGTCGACGATCTTCGTGCTGGCGACCACCGAGGCGCACAAGATCATGGACACGGTCGTCGACCGCTGCCACCGCTTCGACTTCCGCCGGCCGACCGTCGAGCAGCTCGCGACGGTCGTGCAGCGGGTGGCGGGCAAGGAGTCGATCGAGATCGCGCCGGAGGCGGTCGCGCTGGTCGCGCGCAACGCGACGGGCTCCTATCGCGACGCGCTCGGCACGCTGGAGCAGCTGGTCACCTACTCGGGCGCGGCGATCGCGACCGAGGACGTGCTGGCCGTGCTCGGCGTCGCCGACGACGACCTCCTGTTCGGCGCGCTGGACGCGATCGCCGCCCACGATGCGCGGGCGGCGTGGCAGGTGGCCGCGCGCCTGGCCGACTCCGGCCGCGAGCCGGCGCAGTTCCTGAAGGACTTGGAGACCCACGCGCGCGACGTGCTCGTGACCCAGACGCTCGGCGAGGTTCCGTCGCAGCTGGCGATCACCGCCGAGCGCGACGCGCGGCTGGCCGATCAAGCGGCGCGGATGTCGGGCGCGGACTCCGTCGGTCTGCTCGACCTGCTCGCCGCGGCCATGCGCCTGTCCAAGGACGGGGCGGATGCCCAGACGCAGCTGGAGGTCGCACTGGTCAAGGCGGCCACGCCGGAGGTCGACCCTTCGACGCGCGCGCTGTTGGCGCGGATGGAGCGGATGGAGGCGGCGCTGCGCGGCGGCGCGCCGGTCGCGACCGCGCCTGCGGCTGCCGCTCCTGTCCTCGCGGCTGCTGCGCCTTCGCCACCGCCCGCCGCCCAGCCCGCGCCCGTGGGCCCGTCTGACGCGGACCTCTCGCGCCCGACAAGCCCACCGGCCGCCGAGGAGCCACCGTCGACGCCCGTGGGCCTAGATGCCGCGAGCTCCTCGCGCCAGCCGGGCCCACCCGAGTCGGGGCCGGCGCTTGTCGTGCAGGCTGCTGCGCCCGAGGCGGTCCATGAGCCCGTCCTCGCGGCCGTCGCGGTCGCCGAGCCGCCCGCGCCCATCGGCGAGCTCGACCTCACGATGGTCCAGGAGCTCTGGCCCGCGGTCCTGCAGAACCTCGCGGAGTCCAACCAGCTGCTGGCCGGCTGCCTGGCCGAGGCGCGGCCGATCGCCGTCTCGGGTCGCGAGATCACCCTCGCCTTCACGCCCGATTGCGGCTTTCAGAAGAAGAAGGCCGAGGGCACGGCCGAGCGCCAGCTGCTGACCGCCGCGTTCCAGGAGCTGACGGGCGTCGCGCCGCGGCTCCTGCTCGAGACCCGTGAAGCCGAGGAGCTGGGCGCCGAGCCCGAGGTCCTCGGTGAGGACGACTTCATCGCCCGGTTGCGGGCAGAATTCGATGCTGTCGATCACCAGCCCAATCAGGAAGACCAGGAGCAGGCCTGATGCCGCAGCCCAACATCCAGAACATGCTCAAGCAGGCCCAAGAGGCGATGGCCGCCCAGCAAGAGGCCCAGGAAGCGCTCAAGGAGCAGAAGGTCGAGGCCTCGGCCGGCGGCGGCATGGTCAAGGTCGTCGTCTCCGGCGATCTGCGGCTGGAGTCGCTGACGATCGACCCCGACGCGGTCGACCCCGAAGACGTCGAGATGCTCCAGGACCTCGTCCTGGCCGCGACCAACGAGGCGCTGCGCCAGGCCGTAGAGCTGCAGGAGAAGGCGCTGGCGGGCGCGTCGGGCGCCGCCGGCTTTGATCCGATGGAGGCGCTGCAGGGCCTCGGCTTGGGCGACGCGCTCGGAATCGGGCCCGCCCACCCTGGCGGTGGCGCTCCCGGCGGTCTCCCCGGCGGTGCCCCGGGCATGAACCGCGCGGCCCGCCGCGCCGCGGCGAAGAAGAACCGCTAGTTGTTCGCGCCGCCGGTCCAGCGCCTCATCACCGAGCTCGGCAAGCTGCCCGGCATCGGCCAGCGCACGGCGCAGCGGCTGGCGTTTCACATCCTCGCCACCGATCCCGGGGACGCCAACGCGCTCGGCGAGGCGATCCGCGAGGTCAAGGAGAAGATCCGCCCCTGCGAGATCTGCTTCAACTTGGCCGACGAGGCGCGCTGCCGGATCTGCCAGGACGAGCGGCGCGACGGCGCGATCATCTGCGTGGTCGAAGGCCCAGGCGACATCGTCCCGATCGAGCGCACCCATGAGTTCCGGGGTCGTTACCACGTGCTCGGCGGCGCGCTGTCGCCGATCGATGGCGTCGATCCCGAGGACATCAAGGTTGCCGAGCTCTATCGTCGCGTCGAAGGTGGCGAGGTGCGCGAAGTCGTGATCGCCACCAACCCGACGACGACCGGCGAGGCGACCGCGCACCACATCGCCGCGGCGCTGCACGAGCGCATGCCCGACGTCGCGGTCACGCGTCTGGCCTCCGGCCTGCCGGTCGGTGGCGACCTGGAGTACGCCGACGAGGTCACCCTCGGCCGCGCGTTCGCCGGGCGCCGTGAGATCGCCTGAGCGGTCGGGCTCCTCGTAGGCTCCCGGCCAATGGCCGAGCCTGACATCACGTTCACCACGATCAAGACCAACGGCGCTGATCGCTTTCAGCCGCTGCGGCGGGAGCTGGGTGTCTCGAGCTTCGGGCTGAACCTCGTCATGCTGGCGCCCCGCCAGCGCGGGCGGATCCACGCCCATGAGCAGCAGGAGGAGGTCTACCTCGTGCTGGAGGGTGAGCTGACGCTGGGCGTCGAGGGCGAGGAGCACACGGTTGCGCGTGGTGGGCTCGTGCGTGTCGGTCCTTCGGTGCGGCGTCAGCTGGTCAATCGCGGGACGACGACGCTGGTGCTGGTCGCCCTCGGCGGGTCGGGCGAGCACGTCGGCCGCGATGGCCGCGCGTGGGAGTCCTGGGACGAGAACGGCGACGGCCGCGCGCCGCAGGACGTCGCGCTGCCGGCGGACCTGCCGGTCTAGGCGGAGGCCACGGCGTCGCCGGCGCCGAGGCGCTCTGGGGCGGTGGATGGTGGCAGGGCACGAGGCGTGCCGGGTTTGGCTGGCGCGCGCGGTGCGCGTGGCGGCAGGAAGAGACGGACGTTGCGCGCGGTGGGCGGACCCGCGGCTTGCGCGGGGCGGCCGCCTTGCGGATCGAGGAAGGCTAGATCGCGGGCGATGCCGGCGAGCGAGCCCTCGTCGTTGGGGCGGCCGGTGTGGTCGACCATCCAGGTCTCCAGCGCGACGCCACCGCCGGCGGTCTGCACGAGACGCAGTGCACGCCATTGCTGCGGCCAGTCGATGATCGATGCGGTGGTGATCAGCCAGTAGCCGCCGGCCTGCGTGCGACGAGGGACAACCGCGTTGCGGTGGGTGTGGCCGGCGAGCACGGCGACCACGCGCGGGTCGGCGTCGAGGAGGTCGAAGATCGCGTCGCCGCCGGCGGTCTGGTCCAGCGGTTGATGGACGGCCACCAAGATGTAGCGGTTGCCCGCGGCCGCCAGCTCGCGCTGCAGCGCGGTGAGCGTTGCGGCGGTGACCAGGCCACCGGAGCCGGCGTCGCGGCGGACGAGGTCGAGCACGATCATGCGGAGGTGATCGCCGGCATCGACGGCGTAGTCGAGGCGGTCGGCGGCCTGCGGGCGCTTGGCCCGCAGCTGGCCGACCACGTCGACCGCGTCGAGCTGGGTGCGATCCGGATCGGGTGCGACGCGGATCGCGTCGCCTTGCAGCCCGGCGCGCAGCAGCTCGTCGATCTGCGCGCGCGTCGGCTGGGCGCCGCGCAGCTGCTCCAGGAGCTCCGGCGCCGGCGTGACGAGCAGGCGGTTGCCGGTCGCCGCCGCGCGGGTTACCGCGGTGGGCGCGATCTCGCCCGCGACCAAGATGTCGTGGTTGCCCAGGACCGCGTGCCACGGTGCTCGCAGGCCGGCGCTGTGGATCGGCTGGACTGCACGGGCCAGGAGCTCCGGATGGCGCGGGGCGTCGACGGCCGGACGGTAGTACAAGGGGTCGGCGATCGAGGCGGCCTGAATGCCCTGGTAGCCGCGGCGGCCGGAGTCGGGCCGGACCGTTCCGCCGCCCAGCAGCGTCAGCGCCCACCGCAGCTCATTGCGCTGCGCGCTGTCGACGAGGTCGCCGGTGACCAGGACGGCGTCGGGGCGCGCGATGTTGATGGCGTCGACGGTCGCGGCGACGGTCTGCGCGGTGAGCGTCTCGTGCCAGCGAAACGCCGAGCCGAGCCGCGGGCCGAGGCGGTCGAGGAACGCGACGCGGCCGGGCGACTGTGCGTCACGGACGTGGAGGTCGGAGAGCTGGGCGAGCGTGGCCAGCGTCCCCCCGACCTTGGCCCGGGGCGCGAGGTCGGTGCGGTCGCGCAGCGCAAGCGGGGGGCCGGTCTCCAGCAAGCCGTCGCCGTCGGGGTCGATCAGCGTGCGCTGCAGCGTCGAGCCGGGTGCCCCGTTGTTGCTGTCGCCGCAGCCGGGCAAGAGCGCGGTCGCGGTCGCTGCGCCGGCGGCGAGGAGGAGCTCGCGGCGCGTCGCTGCCTGCCACGCCCGCGCGAAGGATTCGCTGGGCGAGCTCGCGGCTGGACGGGTCGGGATCCGAGCCTTCCCGGCGGCCTTCATCCGTCCTCCCGCAGCCCGGCCACGACCGGCTCGCGCACGAGCCGGCGGCCGGTGAGCGCGGCCGCGGCCCACGAGAGCGCGAGCAGGCCGCCGGCAACGAGGACGATCTGGTCGGCCGTCGCACCCAGCGGCAGGTCGGCATAGCCGGCGGCGAGGTGAGCGACGAGCGGCGAGAGCACGACGGTCTCCAGGACGATCGCCACCACGATTGCAGGGGCGATGACGGCGAACGCTGCGCCGCCGAGCAGCCGGCGCAGTGCCCGCACGTCGGCGCCTGCGGCCCGCAAGGTCGCGACCGCTCCGCGTCGCTCCCGGGCCGTCAGGGCCAGCGCGCTGACCAGCGCATGCAGGCAGACGAGCGCGACGGTCGCGGCAACGATCCGCAGCAGCCCGGCAAGGACGTCGAGGAACGCGCTGCTGTCGCCGGACGCGCCGCGGACCGCGTCGGCGCGAGCGCCGAGCGCGTTGAGCCCGGCGGCGATGCGCGCGCGGTCGGCGCCGGGCTTCAGTCGCAGTACCATCGGCCCGTCGAGCCCGACGCCCGCGGCCAGCAAGCGGCCGGGCGTGACGTACGCGACGCGGCCCTCGTCCTGCAGCGCGCGCACGATGCCGACGACGCGGTAGCGCACCTCCTCGGGACCGAGCGGCTGGATGGCGAGCGTCGATCCGGGCCGCAGGCCGAGCGCGTCGGCGAGGCCGAGCCCGACCTCCGCCTCGCCCGGCCCGCGCGCTCGCCGGCCCGACGCCAGCGGTGGCGCCTCGAAGCGCGTGCGGTCCTCCGAGGAGTAGGCAATGACCTTGAGTGGCGAGCCGAGCGCCGAGGCGCTGACGGCGTCGGTCGAGAAGCGCACCGCGGCGGCCTCGACGCCTGGGATCGCCTCGACCTCAGCGGTCGCCGAGTCGGGCAGCCGCGTCGTCAACTGGTAGCGCTTGCCGAGCGTCGCCGGATCGTCACGCAGCGCCTGCAGCAGCGAGGCGAGCGCGAGCAGCAGTAAGACGACGCTCGCCGCCGCGCCGAGCACGGCGACGACCGCGGCGAAGCGCACGCGCCGCGCGACGACCAGGCGCACGCCGAGCGCGGCGAGGCCGCCGCGCGTTGCCCTTCTGCGCGTCTCCTGGGCACGTTGACCGGGAATATCCCGGTCAACGTGCCCGCCATGCTGTTGGCGGTCGACTTGACCGGCGTGGTGCCGGTCAATTCGACCAGCGCCCCGGCGTCGGGCCCGCCGTGGCGCCGCCACGTCGCCTCCGCGCAGCAGCACCGCGGGCGCGCGCCGGGCCGCGCGCCAGGCCGGCAGCGCCGAGGCTCCCGCGACCAGCGTGACCGCGCCGAGCCACACGAGCGCCAACAGCGCCACCAGCCGTCCCGCGCTCGGCGGCAGCTCGTTCAACGAGGCGAGCACGCGCTCGGTCGGTGCTCGGCCCGCGATGGCGCCGATCCCCAGCCCGAGCGCCGCGGCCGGCGCCGCCACCAGCGCACCGCGCACCGCGTGCACGGCGACCACGCCGCCGGGCGACACGCCCAGCGCCCGCTGCAACCCGATCCGGTCCAGCGCGCGCTGGACCTCAGACTGCGCGCCCGCGCTCAGCAGCACGCCGGCCAACCCCGTCGCGACCACACCAAAGGCCACCAACAACGCGACGACGATCCCGGCCGCCTGGCCGACGAGCGCCTCGACGCCATCGCGGGTAAGAAAGCGCAGCTGGCGCAGGCCGAAGGACGACTGCCGAGCCGCCGATACGAGGACGTCGGCGCGCGACGGATCCTGAGCCCACAGCAGCGCGGTGTTGACCGCGAAGCGCTGGCCTGGCGGTGCCCCGAAGCGCTCCAGTAGCGGTCCTTCGCCGAGCATCACCCGCGCGGTCTTGGCCAGCGGATAGGCGACGTTGTCTGGCGCGACCGAGATCCCAACGATCGGTACCGAGCCCACCTCGCCCACTTCAACCTGGTCGCCGACGCTGAGGCCCCACTGCGTCGCCAGCCCGCGCTCGACGACGACCTCCAGCGGCGCGCCGGCCGCCGAGCGCACGTCGCGTCCGGCGACGATCGCGTAGCCGCGCCGCCCGCCGCCGACGACCTCGATCACCCCCTGCTCGAGCGCATGGTCACCTGCCGCCAGCCGCACGCGCGTGCGCTCGTAGCGATAGGACGCCGCCGCGAGGTTCGGAAGATCGCGGACCGCCGCATCGACCGCGGAGCGGTCCTCATCGTCGAAGCGCGCGACGATCGTCGGCAGGTCGGCACGGTCGGCGGCACGGTCAAAGCCGGTCGACAGCGCGTAAGCGACCGTCAGCGCCACACCGAGCACCAGCCCGGCCGCAGCCACCCCGACCGCGGTCAGTGCCGCACGCCCCGGCCGGCCACGCAGCGAGGCCCACGCCGTGCGCAGCGCGAACCAGCTCATCCTGAGGCCCACCGCCGGTCGTCGTCGTCGCGCGCGCCGTCGGCCAGACCGACCTCAGCCAGCACACCCTCCTCCAACCGCAGGACGCGGTCGGCGCGCGCGGTCGCCTCGGCCTGGTGGGTGACCATGACGACCGCCCGACCCTCGTCGGCGACGCCACGCAACAGGTCAAGCACCACCTCGCCGGCGGCCACGTCGAGGTTGCCGATCGGCTCGTCGGCGAGCACCAGCGACGGGTTGCCGACCAGCGCCCGCGCCAGCGCGAAGCGCTGCTGCTCACCGCCCGAAAGCTGATGGGGCCGCAGCCTGGCGACATCGCGCAACCCCAACTGTGCGATCAGCGCGCGGCCCCGCGCCGCAGCGCCGCGGTCGGCGCCCGGCAGCACCGTCGGCAGCAGCACGTTGGCCTCGCCGTCGAGCTCGGCGAGCAGGTGAAAGAACTGAAAGACGAACCCGATCTCCTCACGGCGCAGCGCGCTGAGCTGACGCTCCGAGGGAGCCGGTGAGCCGGCAACGCTGCGGCCTGCCACCGTGACGGTGCCCGCGTCGGCACGGTCCAGGCCGCCGAGGATCTGCAGCAGCGTCGATTTCCCGCTGCCCGAGCGACCCACGATCGCGACCAGCTCGCCGGGACCGACATCGAGGTCGACGCCGTCCAGGATGCGCCGCTCGCCGCGGCCCGAGCCGTGGACCTTCACGAGCCGTCGCGCCTGCAACACCGGATCTGAGGTCGGAAGGCGTGCCATCGCTCCCGAACCAGTGTGACCGCTCGTCTCACGGCCCACGCCGGGTTGGCGTGCCAGCAGGCACCTTGCCGCGAGCTATTGCACGCCGTAGTCGGCGCGCAGCTTGCTCACCCGCGCCAGCGCGTCGGCCACGCGCGAGGCCGGGATCGTCCCCTTGCGCAGCGCCTGGACCACGGCACGCCACGCTGCGTCTTGGGCGGCGACGTCGCCGGGGATCCACAGCAGATCGACACCCGCTTGCAGCGCCCGGACAGCGAGTTTGGCAATCGACTGGCCACCACTCAGCGAGGCCGCGGCGAGGTCGCCGCTGACGATCACCCCGCGGAAGCCGAGCTCGTTGCGGAGCATCGCGACGACCTCCGGCAGCAGCGTTGCGGGCGTCACACCGTCAAACGCCACGTAGGTCGCGGCGCTGAGCTGGATCGCCGGCGTGTGCTTGGCGATCGCGGCGAACGGCTGGAGGTCGCGGGCCTTCAGCTCGTCGAGCGACAGGCCGACCGTCGCCGCTTCCAGCGCCGGATCGCCCGAGGCGGCGCCTTCGCCGGGGAAGTGTCCCGGGACGGGCGCGACCTTCCCGAGCTTCCAACCGGTGACCGCCGCGGTGACCATCACGGTGGTGGTCGTGGGGTCGTCGGAGAACGCGAGCCCTTCCCAAGGGCCTCCGGCGAACGCGACATCGGCGTCGGGCGCCAGGACCATCCGGATGCCGAGCGGGAGCAGCGCCTTGGCGGCACCGCGCGCGGCCGCCAGCGCCTCTGCGGGGGTGGTCGCCGCGGCCTGCGGGCGCGAGCCGATCGGCACCGCGTCGCGCTCGCCGCCGAGCTGGGAGGCCGCGATCAGCGGCGCGAGGTGGCCGGCGTTGCGCGCGGTGCCCTGGATCGCGCCGATCAGATCGGCGACCTGCTGGGGCGACTCGCCGTTGCCCGGCTCCAGGACGACGCCGCCCCACTCGTGATCGGTGAAGCTCTGCAGGACCTCGGGCGGCGCTTGGGTTCCACCGAGGCCGACCAGGAAGAGCCGGGCTGTCGCCCGCGCCTCGGCCGCCGACAGCCGGCGATCGCCCGTCGACACCGTCCTGGCCGGAGCGCTCGTCGTTCCCGGTGGCGCGGCGCTGGCGGCGCCCTGGCCGAGCGTGGTCGTGGTTCGCGCCCCGCCCTCGAGCACCGCGTGGCTCTTGTCGCCGCCGCTGAGCGCGAGGACCAGCACTACGATGCCAATCGTCAGGCACCCGGCCAGGCCGATGATCCACCCCCGGCTCATGATCGCGGCCGCCCAGCCTCTAGCATTGCCCGTCCATGCCGGGCACCGTCGTCATGAAGTTCGGAGGAACGTCCGTCGCCGATGCGGGGCGGCTCAAGCGTGCCGCGCAGCGCATCGTCGCCAAGCGCGAGGAGGGCACGCGCGTCGTCGCCGTGCTCAGCGCGCGCGGCAAAGAGACCGACCGCCTGATCGCCGACGCGCTCGAGGTCTCCGCCCAGCCCGACCCGCGGGAGATGGACATGCTCCTCTCCACCGGAGAGCGGGTTTCGTGTGCGCTGTGTGCCATGGCCATCAACGATCTCGGTCATCGAGCGATCTCGCTGACGGGATCGCAGGCGGGCATCGTCACAGATACGAGCCACACGAAGGCGCGCATCCTCGAAGTCCGCGCCGATCGCATCCGCGCGGCACTCGATGAGGACTCCATTGTCCTGGTTGCCGGCTTTCAAGGCGTCAGCACCGCCAAGGACGTCACGACGCTCGGTCGCGGCGGCTCGGACACCACCGCGGTCGCGCTCGCGGCGGCCATCGGCGCCGACGAGTGTGAGATCTACACCGATGTGCCCGGCGTCTTTACCTCCGACCCGCGCATCGTGCCCGACGCCCGCAAGCTCGACGTCGTCACCTTCGACGAGATGCTCGAGATGGCCGCCTCCGGCGCCGGTGTGCTGCAGCTGCGCAGCGTCGAGTACGCGCGCACCCACGGGGTGCGCATCCACTGCCGTTCAAGCTTCGACGACTCCCACGGGACCCTCGTCGTCTCCGACGAAGAGGCCAAGGACAAGGACATGGAGAACCCCCTCATCACCGCCGTCACCCACTCGCGGGGCGAGGCGCGCGTGACGCTGATCGGCCTGCCCGACACGCCCGGCGTCGCGGGGCGCGTCACGACGGCGCTGGCCGACGCCAACGTCAATATCGACATGATCATCCAGAACGATCCCCGCTCGGCGGGCGCGCTGGCCGAGCTGTCGTTCACGGTCCCGCAGGACGACGCCGCCGCCGCGCGCGCCGCGCTGGAGCCGATCGCGACCGAGCTCGGGATCGAGGTCGAGACCGACGAGGCGATGGGCAAGGTGTCGATCGTCGGCGCCGGAATGAAGTCCCACCCCGGCGTGGCCGCCAAGGTCTTCACGGTTCTCGGTGCCAACAACATCAACATCGAGATGATCTCGACCTCGCCGATCCGGATCTCGTGCGTCGTGCCGGTCGGCGATGTCGAGACCGCGGTCAAGGCGCTGCACACGGCCTTTGACCTGCAGGGGGCGGACACGATCCGCCCGGAGCAGCCGTTTGGGGAGTTTGCCTCATGAACAGCTACCACAACGAAGTTGTCATGAGGTTCGCCTCATGAGTCGATACCGCGTTGCCGTCGTCGGCGCCACGGGTGCCGTGGGCACCGAGATGCGCCGCCTGCTGCGCGACCGCGCCTATCCGGCGGCCGAGATCGTGCCGTTTGCCTCCGAGCGCTCGGCGGGCAAGGTGCTCGGTGACGGTCTCGTCGTCCAGGGCCTGGCCGACGACGAGCGCCTCGACGGCTTCGACGTCGCGATCTTCAGCGCCGGTGGCTCGATCTCGCGCGAGTGGGCGCCGCGCTTCGCGGCCTGCGGCGCGATCGTGGTCGATAACTCGTCGGCCTTCCGCATGGACCCCGACGTCCCGCTGGTCGTCTCCGAGGTCAACCCCGACGCACTCAACAACATCAACAAGGGCATCGTCGCCAACCCAAACTGCACGACGATGGCGATCATGCCGCCGCTGCGCGCGCTGCATGTCGAGTTCGGCCTCACGGGCATCGTCGCGACAAGCTTCCAGGCGGCCGGTGGCGCCGGGCAGAAGGGCATGGACGAGCTGATCGCCCAGGTCCCAGGCCTGCTCGCCGACCCCTACGCCTTGCAGACCGACGGCGCGAGCGCCGCCGCCAAGGTGGGCGAGACGCCCGTCTTCGGCAAGCCGCTGGCCTTCAACGTCGTGCCGCTGTTGGGCAGCGACACCGGCAACGGCTACACCGACGAGGAGATGAAGCTCCAGAACGAGTCGCGCAAGATCCTGGAGATCGCCGAGCTCGCGGTCTCGCCGACGTGCGTGCGCGTCCCCGTGATGGTCGGCCATGCCGTCGAGGTGCGCGCGCAGTTCGAGCGCGAGCCGTCGGTCGCCCGCGCGCTGGAGGTCATGGGTGCGCACGCGGGCGTGGAGCTCGACGATGTCCCGACGCCGCTGGAGTGGGCGGGCAAGGACCCAGTGGCCGTCGGCCGCGTGCGGTTGGATCTGAGCGACCCGTATGCGTTGAACTTGTTTATCGTTGGCGACAACCTGCTGAAGGGCGCCGCGTTGAACACCGTGCAGATCGCTGAGCTGTTGCACGAGCGCGGGTTGCTCGGAACCCGCGCGGCGGCGTAGGGGTTCGCGGCGGCGCGTTGCGTCGTGGCGACCCGGCGGCGCGCTGCGTCGGTGGCGCTCAGTTCGCGGCGTCGGTCGTGGTTCGCGGCGTCGTCTGTTTGGCAGCGAGGAGAGCGAGCGGATCGGATGCTTCGCGGCGTGGGCTGGTCGTCCGCCAGCGCACGGGAGGGTGGGCCTATCTGCGGCCGGTATACGTCCCCCAACGGGCCCACCCAGAGTCGTGGACGGCGTCCTCGGAGAGGTGGGCCCGTTTGCGCCCGGTATACGTCGCCGAACAGGCCCACCCTGCCTGCGGCGTCGAGAGGAGAGGACGTGGGCCTGTCTGACGCGGTGTGCTCGCGCTCGACAGGCCCACCCCTGGCGCGCGGCGCCGATCGCGCGGAACCCGCGCATATCGCGGGTTCCGCGCGTTTGATCACGAAGGTCCGAGGTCCGGGGCGGCGAGTGTCCGTATATGGGACACCAGACGACACGGACCCCGGCGCGCTCGCGATCCGGCCACGAATCTCCCACCCGCGCCGCCATGACGGCCCAGCCACACCAACTCCGCCGAGCACCGCCCCAGCGCCTCTCGCCCTCGGTGCCAAACAAGTCCCGGTGCGCACCACCGGCCAACGCCCCGCACTGCGCGCCGACAAAGCTTGCACGGCCCCCCGCGGCCTACCACCAACATCTCAGCCCGGCGGCCCCATCCAGCGCAGCGCCAGCAGACAAACATCATCGCTCGTCTGCCTGCCGGCGAGCGCGGCGTCGGTTACCGCCTCGGCCAGCGCGGCCGCCGGTTCGTGGCGATGCTCGTCGAGCTCGGCCAGCACGAGATCCAGACCCTCTTGCAGCGGCCGGTCGACCCGCTCGAAGAGACCGTCGGTGAACAGCACCACGGTCGCGCCAGCGGCCAGCGTCACGGCCGACTCGGGCCGGACGCCCGGTTGCGCGGCGGCGTCCAGTGGCGTCGAGCGCCCGTCCCAGAGGAAGCTCGCCGACCCGGCCGGCACCGTCATCGCCGGCGGCGGGTGGCCTGCGCACGCCAGCACCAGCATGCCGCTGTCGAGGTCAAGCTCGGCATAGGCGAGCGTCGTCATCTGGCCAACCTCGTGGCGGCGCGCATAGCCGTCGAGCGCGTCGAGCAGCGGGCCAGGCGTAAGGCCGGTGGAGGCCAGCGCACGGACCGCGCTGCGCAGTTGGCCCATCGTTGCCGCCGCCTCGATCCCACGGCCGACGACATCGCCGACTACCACGCCGATTCGTCGCTCGCCGAGCCAGAACGCGTCGTACCAATCACCACCCACGTCCAGCCCGGTCACAGCGGGCCGATAGCTGACGGCGAGGTCGAGCGCGGGATCATCCGGCAGCCCGCCGGAGAGCAGGCCGCGCTGGAGCTCGGCAGCGACGGCATGCTCGCGATCGCGTGCTGCCAGCAGCTCCTGCTCGTAGCGGCGGCGGTCGGTGGCCTCGAAGACGACGGTACGGATCGACAGCGGCTCGCCGTCCTCGTCGCGCTGCAGCACTGAGTTGACCAGCGTCGGCAGCTTGGTTCCATCGGCGCTGACGAGATCGACGGCGATCTCCCGGACCCAGCCCTGCATGCGCAGCAGCGGCGCGTAATGCGTCTCGTAGTAGATCCGGCCGCCCACGGTCAACAGCTCCGGGAAGCGGCGGCCGACCAGCGCGTCGCGCTCGTAGCCGGTCAGCGTCTGCAGCGTGCGGTTGACCTGGATGATCGTGCCGTCCAGCGCGGTCGTCAGATAGCCGCAGGGCGCGTTCTCGAAGAGCTCTTCGGGACTGTCGCGGATCAGCTCGTCGGGCGGCGTCACGAGCTGGCGAGGAACGCCTGGATCGCGGCGGTGGTCTCGTCGGGCGCGCTGAGGTTGGGGCAGTGCCCGGTCGCTGCGAGCTGGACGAGCGTGCTGTCGGGCAGATGCTCGTGGACGTAGGCGCCGACGCCGACTGGGGCGATGACGTCGTCTGAGCATTGCAAGACCAGCGCCGGCACCGGCACGCGCGCGAGATCCGCGCGGTTGTCTGACAGGAACGTCACGCGCGCGAAGTGCGCCGCGATCTCGGGGTCGGTGGCACAGAACGCGTCGGTCAGCTCGTCGCCGAGCTCGGGCCGGTCACCGTTGCCCATGATCACGGGAGCCATCGCGCCCGACCAGCCGAGGTAGTTGCTGGCCAGCGACTCGAGTAGCCCGTCGATGTCCTCGCGCGAGAAGCCGCCCTTGTAGCCGTCGTCGTCGATGTAGCGTGGCGACGGGCCGACCATGACCAGCCGCGAGAACCGCTCAGGCTCGGCGACGGCGGCCAGCGCGCCGATCATCGCGCTGACCGAGTGGCCGACGAAGATCGCGCCTTGCACCTCTAGCGCGCGCAGGATCGCCAGGACGTCCTCGGCGTAACCATCGAGCGACCGGTAGCGGTCGGGATCAAAGGCCGAGTGGTCCGATTGCCCGTGGCCGACGTGGTCAAACAGGACCACGCGATACTCGTCGGCAAACGCCGGCCAGACAAAGCGCCACATGTTCTGGTCACAGCCGAAGCCGTGGGCGAAGACCATTGGCGGGCCGTCGGGCCGGCCGTGGACGGTGACGTTGTGGCGGCTGAGCGCGTCCATGCGCGACCGATCCTAGCCCCGGTGAGCGCTCAGAGATGGTTGACGACGGCAAACAGGCCTGGGGCGAGCAGGACGCCGACGTGCAGGAACGCGAGGGGGAGGGTGCGGAGCATGGCCTCCATGATGCGGGCCGTGCCGTCCCGTGGACATCGGGGACACCCCCTGAGCCACTGGGGAGCCCACTCGCTACCGGAGGTGCGGGTGGCCCCTACTCCAGGTCGTCGTCGACCGGCGGGATCGCGCGGCGCAACCGCTCGCGGGCGGCGTCGAGGTCGCGCGCGAGCGGGGTGCTCGGACCGTCGTCGACGATCGGGATGATCGTCTTCGGCCCGTCGGGGCGCGCAGTACGCCGCCGGCGCCGAGGGGATGAGACCTCGGGCGCCGACGGCGCGCCACGCAAGAGCCTCGAGAGCTTCACCAGCCGCCGCTGCCCGCGCCCGCGCCGACGCCTGCGACGACCGAGGTCGTCCAGTCGATCACCGCGGTGGGCTTGACGACGTGCTTGTCGAGGCCGAGCTCCTTGGGCTCCAGGCCTAGGGCCAGCCCGACGAGCTGGGGGAGATGCAGGACCGGCATGTTGAGCTCGCGGCCCACCTGGCGCTCGGCCAACGGCTGCTGGAGATCCAGGTTGAGGTGACACAGCGGGCACGGCGTCACCAGGCAGTCGGCGTCGGCATCCGCCGCGTCGCCGAGATGGCGACCGGCCTGGGCCAGCGACGCCGTCTTGTTCATGGTGATGATCGGGAAGCCACAGCACTTGTGCGAGCCGGCGTAGTCGATGACCGTACCGCCGAGCGCCTCGATGACCAGCCCGAGGTAGGTGTCGCGCGGGTTGTCCTCGTTGATGCCCAGGCGGTCGGTCGGCCGGACGATGTAGCAGCCGTAGAAGGGGCCGACCTTGAGGTTGGTGAGCGGGCGGCGAACGCGCTCGCGCAGGTTGTCGAGGCCGAACTCCTCCACCAAGACCCAGAGGAAGTTCTTGTTGGCCAACCCGGCGCGGTACTCCAGGTTGTACTTGGCCAGCGTCTGGTTGACGTGGCCGCGGTACTCCTCCGAGGCATCCAGGCGCTCCTGGCACTCGCCCTGGGCGCCCTGGCAGGTCGAGCAGATGTTCATCATCAACTCGGCGCCCTCGACCTGCTGGGCCAGGGCGAACGTGCGCGCGTTGAGCGTGTCGGCGAGCTCGGTGTTGTGCTCGGCGATGACGCCGGCACCGGTGCAGCACGCGCGATCGAGCTCAACCAGCTCGATATCGAGCATCGGCGCGATCTTGGCCATCGAGCCGTGCAGCTCCGGGGTGAAGCCGCGGCTGACGCAGCCGGGCCAGTACGCAACCTTCATCAGGACTTGTCCTCTGCCGTCGGGTTCTCCGCGTTGTCCTCGTCGGTCCCGGAGATGTACAGGTTGAACTCGATGCGCTCCTCGCGGCCCTCGATCTCCTCATAGATCTCCTGGACCTGCTTGAGGTCGGCGGCGGGGATCTTGTGGGGCTTGAGCGCGCCCATCGGCGTCACCTTGCGACGCAGGATCGCCTTGGTGATCGCCGGCAGCGAGCTGAGCAGCTCCTGGCCGGCGGCCGGGTGGAACTTGCCAAACCACGAGTTGCCGCCGTAGGAGCGCGGCAGCAGCTCGGCCTCCCAGAGCAAGCCATAGTCCTTGATCAGCTTGATGAACACCGACTCGTGGCGCTCGCCGTTGTTGCGGTCGACGATGTGGTGGTCGTTGCCCGCGCGCCGGCGTAGGCGCATGATCTGGTTCATCGGGGCGACGCCCTTGGGGCAGGCCTCGATGCACTTGAAGCAGTGGGTGCAGTCGTAGATGCCGTGCGGATCCTCGGCGAGGTCCTTGAGCCGCCCGTACTGCTCGGCGTCGCGCGGGTCGCCGACGAAGCGATAGGACTTGGCCAGCGCCGCCGGGCCGATGAAGAGTGGGTCGACCTCCATCGCCAGGCAGTCCGAGACGCAGGCGCCGCACTGGATGCAGGCCATCGTCTGGGTGACGTCGACCATCGACTCGCGGTCGACGAGGTACTCGCGCTCGGGGATCGGCTCCTTGTTGATCAGCCACGGCGTGACGCGCTGGATCTTCTTCCAGTGCACGGCGTCCATGTCCACGATCAAGTCCTTGATGACGGGCATGTTGCCCATCGGCTCGATCTCGATGACGCCGTCCTTGGAGGTGCGCTTGGCCTTGTCGAGGTGCGTGTGGCACGCCAGGCCCGGCTCGCCATTAACGCGCACGCCGCACGAGCCGCAGATCGCGGCCTTGCACGAGCAGCGGATGCCGATCGAGCCGTCAAAACGGCCCTTGGCCTGAAGAATCCCCTCGAGCACGGAGCGGTGCGGCTCCAGTTCGATGGTGTGCTCGACCCAGTACGGGGCCTCGCCGGACTCCGGGTCAAAGCGACGGATGCGGAGCGTGAAGCTCTCGGAGTTGTCGGCGTGCGCCGGGTTGGCGGCGGGCGGGTCGGGGTCGGTCTCTTGCGGGGTGAGGGGTTCGGCTGCCATGACTAGTACTTGCGCTCCTCGGGCTGCCACTGGGTGATGGTCACTGGCGAGTAGGCCACGCTGGGCTCATCGCTGCCGTTGCGCGAGAGGGTGATGTGCTTCTGCCACTCCTCGTCGTTGCGCTCGGGGTAGTCGGTGCGGAACTGTGCACCGCGCGACTCCTTGCGCTCGATCGCGCCGACGACCGTGCACTCGGCGCAGTCGAGCATGTACCCCAGCTCGATCGCCCCGAGGACGTCTTGGTTGAAGACGGTGCCCTTGTCGTCGACGTAGGCGGTCTTGGCCTCCTCCTTGAGCCGGCGCACGACCTCGAGCGCATGCTCCAGGCCGGCCTGCTCACGGAAGACCGCGACGTTGCGGTTCATCTCGGTGCCGAGCTCGTCCTTGATCTCCGAGATCCGGCGGCCGGTCTTGGGCCGGTCGATGATCGTGTCGAACATGGTCTGCTCGTCGTCGAGGCGCGCCTGACCGGCGGCCTTGGGCATCGCCATCCCGGCGGCGCGCTGGGCGGCATGCTCGCCGGCGCGGCGGCCGAAGATCAGCGTGTCGAGCAGGCTGTTGGCGCCGAGGCGGTTGCCGCCGTGGACCGAGACGCAGGCGACCTCGCCGGCGGCATAGAGGCCCTCGATCGGGGTCGCGCCGTCGATGTCGGTCTTGACGCCGCCCATGATGTAGTGCTGGCCGGGGCGGATCAGGATCGGCTCGCGGGTGATGTCGACGCCGGCGAAGTCCTTGCCGATGTTGACGATCTCGCGCAGCGCCTCGAGCGTGCGCTTCTTGGGGACGACGGTGATGTCGAGGTAGATGCCGACGCCGCCGGGGCCGACGCCGCGGCCCTCGTTGATCTCGGTCTGCTCGGCGCGGGAGACGACGTCGCGCGAGGCCAGCTCCAGCTTGTTGGGCGCGTACTTCTCCATGAAGCGCTCGCCATTGGCGTTGAGCAGGTGCGCGCCCTCGCCGCGGGCACCCTCGGTGATGAGAAAGCCGTTCTCGACCAGGCAGGTCGGGTGGTACTGGACCATCTCCATGTCCATCAACGGCGCGCCGAGGCGGTAGGCCTGGGCGATGCCGTCGCCCGTACAGATCAGGCCGTTGGTCGTCGGCTTGAAGCACTGGCCGGCGCCGCCGGTGGCCAAGATGACGTTCTTGGCGGTGAAGATCTCCAGGCGCCCCGTGCGGATGTCGCGGGCGATGCAGCCCGAGACGGCGCCGGACTCGTCCTGCAGCAGCGAGGTGGTGAACCACTCCTCGTAGCGGTCGACGCGCTCGTGGTACTTCATGAGCTGCTCGTAAAGGACGTGCAGGATCGCCTGGCCGGTGATGTCGGCGACGTAGGCGGTGCGCTTCATCGAGGCGCCGCCGAACGCCCGGAGGTCCATGTGGCCGGTCTCGTTGCGATGGAACGTCACGCCGATGTGCTCGAGGTGCATGACCTCGTGCGGCGCCTCGCGGCACATCACCTCGATCGCGTCCTGGTCGCCGATGAAGTCGGAGCCCTTGACGGTGTCGTAGGCGTGCGAGCGCCAGTCGTCGGCGGGGTTGATGGCGGCGTTGATGCCGCCGGCGGCAGCGACCGAATGGGAGCGGACCGGGTGGACCTTGCTCATGATCGCGACCGACGCTCCAGCGTCCGCGGCGGCCAGCGCGGCCCGTTGTCCGGCGAGGCCGGCGCCGAGGATGAGGACGTCATGTGCAGGCATGTATACGGCTCTTCGTCTCGAAGTTCGGGGGCTGGGACTCTATAGGTCGGGCTGGTTTAGGCCCGCCTACGTCGAGGGTCTGGCCGGCGCGCTCGGCGGCGCTCCCCGGCCGCTCAGACCGAGCCGACGCTCGCCGCCAGCGCGCGGCGCACGCGCTCCAGCGTCAACACCCCGCACAACCGGCCCTCGCCATCGACGACCGCCAGCGCCCCGAAGCGCCGCAGCGGCTCGGAGCTCAGCAGCGTCTCCAAGGGCGTGTCGCGCGCGACGCTTGCCTCGTCGCCCTCGCCACCCTCCAACAGCTCGTCGGCCGTCAGCGTCGGATGGCCGCCGGCGACCGCGACGTCGACGCGCTCCTGGCGCAGCAGGCCGACCAGCAGCCCCGCTGCATCGACGACCGGAAACCACGGCAAGTGATAGCGCAAGAAGAACTCGTCCTGGGCCGCGAGCGCGGTCGTCTCGCGCGGGACCGCGACCGGCTCATCGTCCATCAAGTCGGCCGCGGTGACGCCCTCGATGCGCTCGGCGAACTGCGACGAGACGACCGCGCCGCGCGCCCCCTGGCTCAAGAACCAGCCGAGGATCGCTAGCCAGATCCCGTCGATCGCATCCCCCGAGGCGAGCAGGAAGAGGCCGAGGCCGATCAAGATGTAGGCAAAGGCTTGGCCGAGGCGGCCGGCGAAGCGCGTCGCGCGATGGCGGTCGCCCGTGACCCTCCAGGCGATCGCCCGCGCGATCCGGCCGCCGTCAAGCGGGAAGCCCGGCACGAGGTTGAACACCAACAACCCGGCGTTGACCAGCGCGAGCCAGCTCAGCAGCGCCAGCACGGGGGTGGTGTCGTCGGAGTCGGCGAAGAGGTTCACGCTCCAGTCAGCGTGGGAGAGCAGCGCCACGCCGACCGCCGCCAGCACCGTGAGCAGCAGCGTCACCGCGGGCCCCGCGGCCGCGATCCGGAACTCCTCACCCGGCGACTGCGAGTCACGCGAGAGCTTGGCCAGCCCACCGAAGACCCACAGGTCGATGCCGAGCACCTCGACGCCGTTGCGGCGCGCGACAACCGCGTGGCCAAGCTCGTGCAGGGCGAGCGATAAGAAGAACAGCAGCGCGCCGGCGACCGCTGTCACGTAGGTGGTGGTGTTGGACGCGTCGGGCAGCGCGGTGGCAAACAGGTCCGACAGCCACCAGATCATCAAGAACAGGAAGATGAACCACCCAGGGCTGGCTCCGATGCGGATGCCGAACACCCGCGCGAGCTGCATCGATCCACCGCCGCCGAACATCGGGCACAGTGTGACGGGTGGAGCAGGCCACCATCCTCGGTCTCTATGCCCAGGGCCTCTTTCCCATGGACGAGTCGGGTCCGTCGCGACCGCCCGAGCTGCCGTGGTGGATCGCCGATCCGCGCACGATCTTCGAGCTCGACGAGGCCTCGCGCGCCGCGCTGCGCCGCCGGGTGCGGCGCTCGCTCAAGGCGCGTGACGACTGGCAGCTGCGGATCTCAACGGCTTTTGACACCGTCATCGAGCACTGTGCCCAGCCCCGTGGGCCCGACGACGGGGTCTGGCTGACGGAGCGGATGCGGCACCTCTACCGCCTACTCCATGCCGACGGCCACGCCCACACGTTCGAGATCTGGGTCGGCGACGAGCTCGCAGCAGGCCTGATCGCGGTGACGCTCGGGCGCGCGGCGATGCTGGAGTCGATGTGGCACCGCGTCCCGCATGCGGGCAACGTCCTGGTGTCGCGGACGCTCGACGCGCTGGCCGGCGGCGGCGCAGAGCTGTGCGACATCCAGACCGCAACGCCGCACACGCTGCGGTTGGGCGCGGTCGAGGTTTCGCGCGCGGAGTACGAGGAGCGGCTGCGCGCCGCCCTCGCTCCGCGTCCGGATCGCTAGCCGGCCTTCAGCCCTGCGGCCTCGACCTTCGGCCCCATCGCCTGGGCCAGGGCGATCAGGCCCGACAACGGCCGGACCATCACCGTGAAATCCGCGATCAGCCCGTCGGGGCCGATGCGCAGCAGGTCCATGCCCTCCAACGTGCGGTTGCCCACACGCGCCTGGAAGATCAACGCGTGGACCGGGTCGTCGCCGTTGCCGGCGAGCTCGTCGGTGTAACGGAAGTCCTCGAAGGTCTCAAAGACGCAGCGCAGCAGGCCGCCGACGGTCTCGACGCCGCGGTACTCCTGGAAGACCGCGGGGCTGTGAAACGTGATGTCCGGTGCCAGCGTCGCCAGCGCGGCGTCGAGATCCCAGGCTTCGACCGCGGCACGGAACCGCTGCGGGGCGCTCATGCTGCCACCACCGGCGCGTGGCGGTCGATGATCGCGTCGACGTTCGTCCCGGGCGGTAGCGTCCCGTAGTGCACGCCGCCGTCGCCGCCTAGTCGCGTGGCGACGAACGCGTCGGCCACCGCGGCAGGCGCGTGGCGCAGCAGCTGCGAGGCCTGCAGCGCGACGGCCATCCGCTCGACGACCAGCCGCGCGCGATGCTCCAGCTCAGCCGGTCGGGAGAACTCACCGCGCACGGTCTGGACGTAAGCGTCGTAACGCTGATCCTGGCCAGTGGCGGCGTCGAGCTCCTCCAAGAAGACGTCGAGCGACTCGGGCGAGCGCGACAGCGCGCGCAACACGTCCAAGGCCATCACGTTGCCCGAGCCCTCCCAGATCGAGCAGAGCGGTGCCTCGCGGTAGAGGCGCGGCATGCCTGACGCCTCGACGTAGCCGTTGCCACCGAGGCACTCCAGCGCCTCGAAGGCGTGATTGGGGACGCGCTTGCAAACGTGGTACTTGGCCACAGCGGTGGCCAGCCGCTTGAAGAGGTCGGCACGCTCGTCGCCCGCTGCGGCCTCGTCGTAGGCGCGGCAGAGCCGCAGCGTCAGCGCCGTCGCGGCCTCGCTCTCGATCGCGAGGTCAGCGAGCACGTTGCGCATCAGCGGCTGGTCGATCAGCGTCTTGCCGAACGCTGCACGGTGCATCGCGTGCCAGGTCGCGAGCGAGACCGCGGTGCGCATGCCGCCGGCGCCGCCCATCACGCAGTCCAGGCGGGTGTGGCCGACCATCTCGATGATCGTCGGCACGCCACGACCGGGCTCGCCGAGCATCTGGCCCCAGGCGCCCTTGAACTCGACCTCCGACGACGCGTTGGACTTGTTGCCCAACTTGTCCTTGAGGCGCTGCAGCTGGAAGCCGTCGTTCTTGGCGCCGTCGGGCAAGAAGCGGGGGACGGCGAAGCAGCTCAGGCCCTCGTCGGTCTGGGCGAGGACCAGGAAGAGGTCGCTCATCGGCGCGCTGCAGAACCACTTGTGGCCGACGAGCTGGTATTCCGCGCCCTCGCCGCCACCGTTGAGCGGGGTGGCCACCGTCGTGTTGGCGCGGACGTCCGAACCGCCCTGCTTCTCGGTCATCGCCATGCCGCAGATCGCGCCCGGCTTCTCGGAGGCGGGCTTCAGCGCGCCGTCATAGCCGCGGGCGGTCAGGCGCGGGATCCACTCGTCGGCGATCGACGGGGTGGCGCGCAGGGCGGGCACTGCCGCAAAGGTCATGGTGATCGGGCAGCCGAAGCCGGCGTCGGCCTGCGTGCCCGACATGTAGATCGCCGCTCGGGCGACCTGCGCCCCCGGCTGGGGGTCGTTCCACGGCAGCGCGTGCATCTCGTCGTGCACGCCGCGGGCCATCAGCTGATGCCAAGCGGGGTGGAACTCCACGGCGTCGAGGCGGTTGCCGAAGCGGTCGTGGGTGTGCAGCACCGGCGGGTTGCCGTTGGCCTGCTCACCCCACACCAGCGGCTCGCCGCCCCAGAACGCTCCGACCTCGACGGCGCGGTCATGCGCCCAGCCGCCGCCCTCACGAGCCAGTCCTTCAACAAGGGCTGTGTGGTCGAGGAAGAGGTTGCGGCCCTCCAGCGGCGGGACCTGGTTGCGGACCTCGTGGGTGGCGTACGTCTCGGCTTCAGGCCGCGCGACGGTGGACATCTTCAGAGAGCTCCTGATCGGTGGTGGAACGCAGGCAAAAGGTGATGAGGCGGGAGACCAGCACGTCGACGTCGGTGTCGGCGTGGGTGGGGGAGAGCGGCCCGACGAGCGCTTCGCCGATCGCGCCGACAAGCGCGGTCGCGGTGAAGGCGGGGTCCTGCGGTGGCAACTCTCCGCGCGCGACGCCCTCGGCGATCGTGGCGGAGAAGGTGTCGGCGTAGGCGCGGCGAAACTGCAGCCGCTCGGTCTCGACCGCGGGATCGACCGGCTCGGCCAGCAGTGCCCACGCCAGCCGCCGGCCCGCCAGGGCGCGGCGGGCGAAGGTGTCGACGGCGGCGATGAGCCGCTCCTGCGCGGTCTCGCCACCGGCCTGGGCGACCGCGTCGACCTCGTGCTGGGAGGCAACGCGGAAGACCTCGGTGAGCAGATCGGCCTTGGAGGGAAAGTGGCGGTAGACCGTGCCGGTGGCCACGCCGGCGCGCTTGGCGACCGCGGCGACCTGCGCCTCGCGGTAGCCGCCCCGCGCAACGAGCGCCAGCGCGGCACGCACGATCTTCGCGCGCGTCTGCGTGCGGCGTGCCTCGGTGCGCTCGGTAGGTCGGTACGGCATGGCGGTCACCAAGAAGTGAACCACCGTTCAGGCTTTGAGGCAACTCGACGCTAGTCGCGGCGTGCGCGGCGGCGCCGGCGCGCGCCTTCGATCGCCATGCCGGTGAAGCCAATCGACGTCGTGATGAACGAGGCGCCCGCAAACGCCTTATACACGGGTGACTTATCGACCTCCGGCGCGAAGGCGAGCGGAAGGAAGGACATGGCGTTGGTCCATGCGCCGACGCCGAGCGGGATCGCCGCCCAGCGTGGGGCGTTCGGGACGGCGGTGCCGACGGCGACCGTCAGCCCGCCGAGCATCGCGAGGTCCAAGTGCCACTGCTTGATGCGGGCGCCGGACTTGATCCCGATCTTGCGCGCCGCTTCCGGGTTCTGGCGCACAAGCGTGTAGGGCCAGCCCGCCAGGGCTCCTGCCGCAACCTCGGCGAGACCGGAGACGACGAGGGCGCTGGGAACGTGCGTGGTGGCCATTGCCCGGGATCTTGACAGAGTGTCAAGTCGCGGCGAGTCGATAGCGTGCCCCGCCCCCATGAAGATCATCTACACCCACACCGACGAGGCCCCGGCGCTAGCGACGAAGTCGCTGCTGCCGATCGTCGAGGCATTCGCCGCCACGGCCGACATCGAGCTCGAGCTGCGCGACATCTCCCTTTCCGGCCGCATCCTGGCGCACTTCCCCGAGCGCCTGGCGCCCGAGCAGCGGGTCGCCGACGCGCTCGCCGAGCTCGGCGAGCTGGCCAAGACGCCCGAGGCCAACATCATCAAGTTGCCCAACGTCAGCGCCTCAGTGCCCCAGCTGAAGGCCGCGATCACCGAGCTGCAGGGCCAGGGCTACGCGATCCCCGACTATCCCGAGGAGCCCGCCACCCATCAGGAGCTCGACATCCGCGCCCGCTACGACGCCGTCAAGGGCAGCGCGGTCAACCCGGTGCTGCGCGAGGGCAACTCCGACCGCCGCGCGCCGGCCTCCGTCAAGGCGTTCGTGCGCAAGCATCCGCACGCGATGGGCGCGTGGTCGTCTGACTCCAAGACGCATGTCGCGACGATGGACGGCGGCGACTTCCGCTCCACCGAGCGCTCGGTCACGGTCGCCGAGCCAACCGACGTGCGCATCGAGCACGTCGCCGCCGACGGCACGGTCACCGTGCTCAAGGCCTCCACGCCACTGCTGGCCGGCGAGGTCATCGACGCATCGGTGATGCGCCGCGCCGCGCTGCAGGCGTTCTTCACCGAGCAGATTGCCGAGGCCAAGGCCCAGGGCGTGCTCTTCTCCGTGCACCTCAAGGCCACCATGATGAAGGTCTCTGACCCCATCATCTTCGGCCACGCCGTCCGCGCCTTCGTGGGCGACGACGTCTACGCCGGGCTGGGCGACGTGCGTCCCAACGACGGCCTGGCGAGCTTGCTCAGCGCCCATCCCGAGGCCCAAGAGGCCGTCGACCGCGCGCTGGCCGTCGGCCCCGACCTCTTCATGGTCGACTCCGACCGCGGCATCACGAACCTGCACGTGCCGTCCGACGTGATCGTCGACGCCTCGATGCCGGCGCTGATCCGCGCCTCGGGGCAGGGCTGGAACGCCGCCGGCGCCCAACAGGACACCAAGTGCGTCATCCCCGACTCCAGCTACGCGTCGCTGTACGCCGAGACGGTTGCGCACTGCAAGGAGCACGGTGCCTTTGACCCGGCGACCATGGGCACGACCCCGAACGTCGGTTTGATGGCACAGAAGGCCGAGGAGTACGGCTCGCACGACAAGACGTTCGAGATCGACGCGCCAGGCATTGTCCGAGTTGTCGACGCGGCCGGCGCCACGCTGCTGGAGCACGACGTCGACACCGGCGATATCTGGCGCATGTGCCAGACCAAGGACGCGCCGATCCAGGACTGGGTCGGCCTCGCCGTGGGCCGCGCGCGGGCCACCGGCGCGCCCGCCGTCTTCTGGCTCGACGAGACGCGCCCGCACGACGCGCAGCTGCTGGCCAAGGTCGGATTGGCGCTCGACGCGCTCGACACCGAAGGCCTGCAGATCGAGATCCTTCCGGTCGCCGACGCCGCCCGCTTCACGCTGGAGCGCGCCCGGCGCGGCGAGGACACCATCTCGGTCACCGGCAACGTCTTGCGCGACTACCTCACCGACCTGTTCCCGATCCTCGAGCTGGGCACCAGCGCCAAGATGCTGTCGATCGTCCCGCTCATGAACGGCGGCGGGCTCTTCGAGACCGGTGCGGGAGGCTCAGCGCCCAAGCACGTCCAGCAGTTCTTGAAGGAGAACCATCTGCGCTGGGACTCGCTGGGCGAGTTCCTCGCGCTGTCGGTGTCGCTGGAGATGCTCGCGCAGAAGACCGGCGATGCACGCGCCCAGCTGCTGGCCACCACGCTCGATCGCGCGACCGGCAGCGTGCTGGAGGAGGGGCGCTCGCCGTCGCGCAAGGTGGGCGAGCTCGACAACCGCGGCAGCCACTTCTACCTCGCGCTCTACTGGGCGCGGGAGCTCGCGGCCCAGACCGAGGACGCCGAGCTGGCCACGCGCTTCGCGCCGCTGGCCCAGCGGCTGACCGACGCGGAGGCGACGATCGTGGCCGAGCTCGACGGCGCTCAGGGCTCGCCCGTGGACGTCGGCGGCTACTACCGCCCCGATCCCGCCCGTGCTGAGGCGGCCATGCGCCCCAGCGCAACGCTCAACGTGGCGCTGGCCACGCTGGTGTGAGCCACCACGCGGCAAGCGTTCGGCACCGATAGGTTTTGGGCTATGCCCAAGACTGTCACGGTGACCGGCGCGGCCGGCGCCATCGGATACGCCCTCCTCTTCCGCATCGCGTCGGGTCAGCTGCTCGGCCCAGACGAGAAGATCCGCCTGCGCCTGCTGGAGATCGAGCCCGCGCTGAAGGCTGCTGAAGGTACCGCGATGGAGCTCGTCGACTGCGCCTTCCCGCTGCTGGAGGCCATCGACATCACCTCCGACCCCAACGAGGCCTTCGACGGCACCAACGTCGGCCTGCTCGTCGGCGCCCGTCCCCGCACCGCCGGCATGGAGCGCGCCGACCTGCTCGAGGCCAACGGCGCGATCTTCAAGCCCCAAGGCAAGGCCATCAACGACCACGCTGCTGATGACATCAAGATCCTCGTCGTCGGCAACCCGGCCAACACCAACGCGCTGATCGCCATGAACAACGCGCCCGACGTCCCGAACGAGCGCTTCACCGCGATGACGCGCCTGGACCAGAATCGCGCTTACGGCCAGCTCGCCAGCAAGCTTGGTGTTGCACTGACCGACATCGAGGATCTCGTCATTTGGGGCAATCACTCACCGACGATGTTTCCCGATTTGTTCAACGCCAAGGTCAACGGCAAATCAGCCGTCGAGGCTGTCGATGACATGGCCTGGTATGAGAACGAGTACCTGCCCAACGTCGGCAAGCGGGGTGCGGCGATCATCGAGGCGCGTGGCGCCTCTAGCGCCGCGAGCGCGGCGAACGCGGCCATCGACCACGTCCACGACTGGGCGCTGGGCGCCGAGGGCCTGGTCTCGATGGCCGTGCCGTCAGGCGGCCAGTACGGCGTTGACGAAGGCTTGATCTCGAGCTTCCCGGTCCGTGTGAGCGGCGGTAGCTATGAGATCGTCGAAGGCCTGGAGGTCGGCGAGTTCGCCCAGTCCAAGATCGACATCACTGTCAACGAGCTCAAGGGCGAGCGCGATGCGGTGAAGGGGCTCGGCCTCATCGGCTAGGCCCGGAGCAACTCCGCGGGAATGGCTCACGGGCCATTCCCGCGACGGTGTGGCTACTCGGACGCGTCCATCGCGTGCCAGCCGCGGCCCTCCTTGCGGATGAGGCCCTCCTTCTGCAGGCCGGGGAGCACCCGGTAGAGGTAGTTCTGCTGGATGCCCATCTTCTGTGCAATCTCCGGAATGGTGATTCCGGGATTGCCCTTGACGAGCTCTAGCGCCTGCTTGCCGCGGGTTCCCGAGCCTCGCGGCCGGCCGCGACGGCCGTTGCTCGTGCCGCGCGTCGCGGCTCCATTGGTGGAGGCTTTCGATCGACGGCGGGGAGCCGGGGTTGGCGCGGCATCGCTGCCGACGCCGTCGAGTGCGGAGATTGCGGCTTCCAAGCGGTGGAACTCGTCCACCAACGGGCGAAGCTCCTTGAGGCGCTCCTGCATCTCGCGCCGCTTCTCGTCCAGGAAATCTGCCATGACGTGGGTCGTTGCCTTCGTGAGAGTTACTATTAGTGGAAGTGAGTGTCACATGGAACTAGGTGAAGGTCAATGCGAAGCAAGGTGACGTGCACCGCTGAGACATTCACGGGGGAGCTCATCGGGCTTCTGATCGCCCAGCTGGATCTCAGTGTTTTAGTTCTGCTCGGCGGCCGTGAACCTGGACGGATGCAGGGGTTCTGATGCCGCCCGCCCCGCCGGCCTCCGCCCGCGCCGCGTTAGCGTCGCCCGCGCTCCACGAGCGCCTTGAGCTTGCGCAGCGACGCGTCGGCCTCTTTGGCCGGCAAGCCGCCGACTAGCGCGTGGCTGGCAAAGGCGCCGAGCGGGCCGAGCGGTGCCTTGAACTCGTTGCGGTAGTCAAAGCGCGTGCCGCCGTTGCCGTTGTCGGCCAGGCGGTACTCGGTCTCGGCATGTGAGCGGGCCGGGCCGCGGCCCTTCCACGTCGCGTGGTGGGGCGCTCGGCTGGAGTCGAGGTGCCACTTGACCTTGAAGTTGGCGCCGCGGAGATGCAGCACCTGCTCCATCTCGTCTTCGGAGTAGGAGACGAGCTTGCGGTGGATGGTCACCCACTCGCCCAGGCGCGTGGGATCCATGACGGTGCGCCAGACGTCCTCAGGGGACGCGTCGATGTCGATGCTCGTGGCCACAGCGCTCACGTGGGAAGACCCTAGACGGTGCTGCCGGGCGCGGCTCAGCGTGCCCGCAGCTCCTCGGTCGCTTCCCAATCCCGCAGGGCGCGCTCGATCGCGGCGTCGAGGCGGTGCAATCGGACGCCGAGGAGGCCCGAGGCGCGGCCGTCGCGCGGCAGGAGGTCTCCCTCTAGTCCCTCCATCAGTGGACCGATCAGCGCATGGTCCTCGCCCGCGATCGCTGCGGCGACGCGACTGGCGACCGGCGTCAGGCTGAAGCCGAGACGGATCGGCGCACGGCCCACGAGCAGCGCATCGCGGATCCGCGTGACCAACTCGCCGTAGGTGACGATGTCGGGGCCGGCGATGTCCAGCGACAGCGGGCCGTCGACGGCCGGCGAGCGGCCGCCGGCGACCAGCAACGACAGCACGTCGCGGCCGTCGATCGGCTGCGTGCGGTTCTCCCGCCAGGCCGGCAGCGGCATGACCGGCACGCGCTCGACCAGGCGCACGAGGAACCGGAACGAGCGTGAGCGGGCGCCGATGACGATCGAGGCGCGCAGCGCCAACGCCTCTGGCGCGGCCTCCAGCAGCGTCTGCTCGACCTCCAACCGGCTGGCGAGGTGGTCTGAGGCGATGCCGGTGTCGGGCACGAGCCCGCCGAGGTAGACGACGCGCCGCACGCCGGCACGCTGGGCGGCCTCGGCGAACTGCTCCGCGGCGCGGCGGTCGCGGTCGCGGAAGCCGTCGGCGATCGCCGCGCCACTCTCCATCGAGTGGATCAAGAAGTAGGCGACGTCGATGCCGTCGAGCGCGGCGTCGAGGCCTGCGCCACTGACGGCGTCGCCGGTGGCCATCTCCAGGCCATCGATATCGACACCGGCCGCGGCCACGCGCGCGGGGTCACGGGCGAACGCGCGCACCGTCTCACCCGCGGCCTGCAGGCGGGGGATGAGCGCCGCGCCGACGTAGCCGCTGGCGCCGGTGACGAGGACACGCGGCATCGCGTCCATCAACATATAGGACTTCGATAGCAGGTCGTCCGCGGTCGCGGAGGTCTTTGCGCCATCCTCGCCGCAAACACCGGTAAACGGCGCCAAATTCCCGCTATTAGCAGGTATTTCGGCGTTTACCGGCATTTGCGGGAAGGCCCGTTGCAGGGGTCGGTCCGGACGTGGTTCGATGGCACCGTCGTGAACGAGCCGGTCGAGCAGAGGGAGTCGGGACCACGGATGTCGAAGGCGCGCGCCAAGGGCAAGAAGCCGAGCTGCGAGGAGTGCTACTTCCGCTGCAACATGCTCTGCGCTCTGGCGCTCGACGAGCCCTGCTCGACGTTCCGTCCTGACCATCCCGAAGGGCTGCGTCCGGCCCGCCAGCTGCGCTTCCACTTCCGCCAGCAGGGTCGCACCACCGCCGCCTGGGCGTTCCCCAACGCCCAGGAGCAGGCAGCGCTCCACAGCTAGAAGCGCCGCGCGCGTTAAGGTCGGCGCCATGAAGATCCGCGCCGCCGTCCTCGAGGAATTCGCTCAGCCGCTGGTCGTCCAGGAGGTCGATCTCGACGGGCCTGGACCTGGCGAGGTCCTTGTGCGACTCCACGCATGCGGGGTCTGTCACACCGACATGTACACGGCGTCGGGCGCCGACCCGTCGGGCTATGCGCCGACGGTCCTCGGGCACGAGGGCGCGGGCGTGGTCGAGGCGCTGGGGGAGGGCGTGACGGACCTCGCGGTCGGTGATCACGTCGTCACGCTCTTCTCGCCGCAGTGTCGCGAGTGCCTGCATTGCCGCAGCGACAAGACCAATCTTTGCCTGGCGATCCGCGAGCAGCAGAACCTCGGCTACCTGCCCGACGCGACGACGCGGCTGCACCGCGGTGAGGAGCGCATCCGCCACTTCATGGGCACCTCGACCTTCGCCGAGGCGACCGTGATGCCGTCGATCGCGCTGGCCAAGATCAACCCGGAGGCGCCGCTGGACGCGGTCGCGACGCTGGCCTGTGGCGCAACCACCGGCATCGGTGCTGCGCTCTACATCGCCAAGGTGCAGCGCGGCTCGACGTGCGCGGTCTTCGGTGCGGGCCTCGTCGGCCTGGGCGCGGTCGCCGGGGCGCGGTTGGCGGGCGCGGAGCGCATCATCTGCGTGGACTTGGACGAGGGACGGTTGGCGCAGGCCCGCGCGCATGGCGCGACCGACACGTTCCTTGGAGGTGAGGACGCGGTGCAGCAGATCCTCGACATGACCGACGGCTTCGGCGCCGACTACACCTTCGAAGCAACCGGCAACGTGAAGGTCATGCGCCAGGCGGTCGAGGCGGCACGGATGGGCTGGGGGCTGGCAACCGTGGCCGGCGTGGCCGGCAAGGGCGAGGTGCTGGAGGTCATCCCGCGCTTTCTGATCACGGGTCGTCGGATCGCGGGCGCGTCGTTCGGCGGCGCCAAGGGTCGTGACCGCGTGCCGGAGCTGGTCGAGCTCTATCTCGCTGGCGACCTCGACCTCGAAGCCTTCGTGACCAACCGCATCGCGCTGGACGGCGTCAACGAGGCCTTCGCGGCGATGGATCGCCACGAAGGCGTGCGCACCGTCATCACCTCCTTCTAGACGCGCGACGGGCCTGCCAACTGGATTAGGCCCACTGATGACTTGACCTGGCTGGGATCATGGTTCGTGATGCTCGATCTCAAGCTCCTGACGACGTTTCGTGAGGTCGCGCTGCGGCGGTCCTTTAGCGATGCGGCCACCGTCTTGGGCTACACGCAGCCGGCGGTCTCCCAGCACGTTGCGCGCCTTGAGGCGGTCGTTGGTGTCCGGCTGCTGGATCGTGACGCGCGCGGCGTGCATCCCACGCCCGCCGGCGAGCTGCTGCTCACCCGGGCCGCGGCGCTGCTCGACGCGGCACGCCGTGCTGAAGAGGAGGTGCGCGAGGCAGCGGGCGCCGGCCGGCCGACCGTGCGCATCGGTGCCTTCGCCACCCTCGCCGCGGGCCTGCTTCCGGGCGCTACTCGGGACCTGCGGGCGCGGCGTCCCGACCTGCGCATGGAGGTCAAGGTCATCGAGCCCGAGGACGCGATCGACGCGATGCTCGCCGACCGCCTCGACCTTGCGACCATCATCGACTCCGAGCTGTCGCCGATGGGGGTGCGACCCGGCGTCGAGCACGTCCACCTCTGCGAGGACCCGCTGCTGCTCGTCATGGCCAGCGACCATCCGATGGCCAACCGCGCATCGGTCGGTCTCGACGAGCTCGCCGGCGAGGGTTGGCTGATGCCCGACGTCGGCGGCACCTGCCCGGACTCCAACATCGTGCTGCGCGCGTGCCGCGACGCGGGCTTTGAGCCCGACGTCCGCCTCGCCTTTGATGACTATCCGGCGCTGCAGGGGATGGCGGCCGCCGGGGTCGGCGTGGCGCTGATCCCGAGCCTCGCCACCGCCAACATCCGCTCCGACGTCGCGATCATCCCGCTGCGCGGCCAGCCGCCGGCCCGTCGCATCCAGGCCGCCGTCCGCGTCGGCGAGGTCGACCCGCTCGTCGATCACGTCATCGAAGCGCTCCGCGCCGCGGCCCGTGCCCTGCCGACCGGCCGCGCGCTCGCGGCCGTCGCCTAGCGCCGCTCGGCGTTTACGCTCCCGCCCAGCGGACAGAAGGATCAAGGGTGCGCATCACCGTGCTGGGTAAATCGCCCTCCTGGCAGGACGCCGGAGGCGCATGCAGCGGGTACCTCGTCGAGGAGGCCCAGACGTCGCTGTTGCTCGATTGCGGCAACGGCGTCTTCTCGAAGCTGCGGCGCTATCGCGACTACGTGGCGGTCGACGCGATCGTGATCTCGCACTTGCACGCCGACCACTTCCTCGACCTCGTTCCCTACGCCTATGCCTTGACCTACGCGCCGCGTCAGCAGCCGGTCCCGGTCGATCGCTGGCCGGGCACGGCGCGGCCGGCCAAGCCGAAGCTGTTTGCCCCGCAGGGCGCACGGCAGGTCTTCCGGCAGGTCGTTGGCGCGTGGGGCGCGGAGGACCTGATCGACAACGCCTTCGACATCCACGAATACGTGCCCGGCGACGAGCTGACGGTCGGTCCGCTGGCGGTGCGCTTCCAGGAAGTGCCGCATTGGCTGCCGACCTGCGCGGTCCAGGTCCGCTCGACCACCAAGGATCCTGTATCGCCACGGACCGGCCTCTTTACCTATGGCGCCGACTCCGCCCCGACCGATGACCTGGTGCGCTTCGCCGAGGGCTCTGACTTGCTGATGATCGAGGCGACGCTCCCGCGTCCGGAGCGTGACGGCGTCCGCGGGCACCTGACGCCCGCCGAGGCCGGCGAGCACGGCAGCCGCGCGAAGGTCGGCCGTCTCGTCATCACCCACTTCTCCGACGAGCTGGACGAGCTGTGGGTACGCCGCGAGGCCGAGCGCACCTTTGAGGGTCCGGTGTCGGTCGCCCGCGAGGGCGCCGTCTACGAGGTGTGAGCCGCCACCCGCGCGGTACATTCGTGCGCGTGGCCCCCGAGCGCGATCTCTTCGCCAACTTCGAGCGCATGCGCCGCGAGATGGACGAGCTGTTTGGTGATGTCTTCGGCGCCGGCGTCCTGGGCCCGCGGCACCGCGGCGGCTTCTCGCCGGCCGTCGACGTCTTCTACGAAGGCGAGCCGCCACGCGCTGTCGTGCACGCCGAGCTCGCGGGGATCGACCCCGACGAGATCGGGCTGGAGATCGAGGGTCGTGAGCTGGTCATCGCCGGCCACCGCCGCCCGGCCGACAGCGAGGGCCGCGTCTACCAGCAGCTGGAGATCGACTTCGGGCCGTTTCGGCGCGTGATCCCGCTCGGCGCCGACGTCGTCGCTGAAGAGGCTCGGGCCACCTATCGCGACGGGATCTTGCGGGTCGAGTTGCCGCTGCTGCGTCCCGAGCCACGCGCCCGCCGCGTGTCGATCGAAGTCGCCGACGATGCCGCCTCGTCGGCATAAGGTCCTGGATCGGTGATCGAGATCAGCGCGGAAGGCGGAGGTCGTCCGGTGGAGGTGGGGACGCGCGGCCGCGTGCCCGAGACGCTGCCGGTACTGCCGTTGCGCGACACGGTTCCGCTGCCCGACACGCTCACGCCGCTGGCGATCGGGCAGGAGCGCTCGATCCAGCTGGTCAATGACGTTCTCGCCGGCGATCGCCTCCTGGTCATGGTCGCGTCGCGCAATCCGGAGCTGGAGACCCCGGGGCCTGACGACCTTCACGACGTCGGCGTCGTCGGTGCGGTTGCCCGCATGATCAAGGTTCCTGATGGATCACTGCGGATCCTTGTTCAGGGTGCGCAACGGGTCAAGCTCACCGACTGGGTCGGCGAGCTTCCCTATCTCGTCGCGCACGTGCAGGAGCTGGGAGACGTCGTCCGCGAGTCGCCCGAGCTGACCGCGCTGACGCGCAACGTCCAGGAGACGTTCACCCGGATCGTCGAGTTGGTGCCCTACCTGCCCGAGGAGCTGCAGCTCGCGGTCGCCAACATCGACGACCCTTCGACGCTCAGCCATCTGATCGCCGGCTCGCTGCGGCTGCCGACCGACGAGAAGCAGGCGCTGCTGGAGGAGGTCGACGTCGGTCGCCGGCTGCGCCGTCTCGTCGAGGTGCTCGCGCGCGAGTTGGAGGTCATCTCGATCGGGTCAGAGATCCAGTCCCAGGTCCAGTCCGAGATCGACAAGGGTCAGCGCGAGTACGTTCTGCGCCAGCAGCTCAAGGCGATCCAGGACGAGCTGGGCGAGTTCGACGAGTCCGCGGAGGAGGCCCGCGAGCTGCGCGACCAGCTCGCCGACGTGCAGCTGCCTGCCGACGTCCGCAAGCAGGTCGACCGCGAGCTGCATCGCCTCGAGCAGCTGCCCGCCCAGGCCGCCGAGCATGGCGTGATTCGCAGCTACCTGGAGTGGATCGCGATGCTGCCCTGGGGCGTCAGCACCGAGGACGACCTCGATCTTGCCCATGCGCGCGAGGTGCTCGACACCGACCACTACGACATCGAGCAGGTCAAGGACCGCATCCTCGAGTTCCTTGCCGTGCGCAAGCTCAAGCCGGACGCGCGAGGCACGATCCTCTGCTTCGCGGGGCCGCCCGGCGTCGGCAAGACGTCGCTGGGCAAGTCGGTCGCCCGTGCGCTCGGCCGCAAGTTCGAGCGCATCAGCGTCGGCGGCATGCGCGACGAGGCGGAGATCCGCGGCCATCGCCGGACCTACATCGGTGCGATGCCCGGAACGATTATCCGAGCGCTGCGCGACGCGGGCTCCGACAACCCGCTGTTCATGATCGACGAGATCGACAAGATGGGCTCCGACTTCCGCGGCGACCCGTCCAGCGCCATGTTGGAGGTCTTGGACCCCGAGCAGAACGCGACGTTCCGCGATCACTACCTCGACGTGCCCTTCGACCTGTCCAAGGTCATGTTCATCTGTACGGCCAACGACCTCGACCGGGTACCGGGCCCGCTGCGCGATCGCATGGAGGTCATCCAGCTCGCCGGCTACACCGAGGACGAGAAGCTGCAGATCGCCAAGCGCTACCTCGTGCCGCGCCAGGTCGAGCGCAATGGCCTGAAGAAGTCATGGATCACCTTCGGCGACAAAGCGCTGCGCCGGATCATCGCCGACTACACGCGCGAGGCCGGCGTGCGCGGGCTGGAGCGTGAGATCGGGACGATCTGTCGCAAGGTCGCGCGCGGGGTGGCCGAGGCCAATGGTTCGACCAAGCCGAAGAAGACGACGATCACGCCCGAGCGGGTCCGCGAATTGCTGGGCCGCGCCAAGGTCCACGCCGAGGCCAAGCGCCGAACACAGACGCCGGGCGTGGCGACGGGCCTGGCCTGGACGCCCGTCGGTGGCGACGTCCTCTTCATCGAGGCCAGCGCCACGCCGGGGACCGGCAAGCTGCAATTGACCGGGCAGCTCGGTGACGTCATGAAAGAGTCCGCGCAGGCCGCGCTGACGTGGGTCAAGGCCAACGCGCACGAGATCGCACCCGAGCTCGGCGACGCGTGGTTTGCCGACCACGACCTCCACGTCCACGTGCCCGCCGGCGCGACGCCCAAGGACGGCCCGAGCGCCGGCATCACGATGGCGACCGCGCTCGCCTCGCTGATCTCCAAGCGCACCGTCCGCGAGGACGTGGCCATGACCGGCGAGATCACCCTCACCGGGCAGGTCCTGCCGATCGGCGGGCTCAAGGAGAAGGCACTCGCCGCGCAGCGCAACGGGGTCAAGACGATCCTCGCGCCCGCGCTCAACGAGGCCGACGCCGAGGACATTCCCGAGCATCTGCGCAAGCGGCTGCGGTTCGTCTGGGTCGCGGAGATCGGCGACGTGCTGGACGCCGCTCTGCAAAACCCTGCGTGACGAACCCCGGGCGGCGGGTATGCTCGGCGCAGAGCCACGACCCCGACCCAAAGAGGGAAGCTGCATGGCCAAGAAGAAGCAGAAGGCGGCCGTAGCCGTCGGCGCCGTCGAGGCGGCCCGCCAGAACCCCTACGTTCAGCGCGTCATCGAGGACGATGACCTGCGCGACAACGTCCGTGTCGCCTTCGAGGCTGCGCGTGACGCCTACGAGCGTCTGTCGCACGGCAAGGCGCCCACGAAGACCCTCACCGAGGACAAGAAGTTCCACAAGGACCTCCACACCGCGGCCGAGGCGTTGAAGGACGCGGGCTCGTCACTGCGCGAGGGTCCCAAGAAGAAGAAGCGCAAGGGCGGTCTCGGCCGCAAGCTGCTGGTGCTCACGATCGCCGGTGGCCTGGCGATCGCGCTCAGCGCCGACCTGCGCTCCAAGCTCCTCGACGCGCTCTTCGGCGCCGAGGAGGAGTTCGACTACACGTCGACCACGGCTCCGGCTTCCGCGCCGTCGGCCGGCACCGCCGCCTAGTCGCACCGACATCCGTAGCATCGGAAGGGCGCTCCGCACGGGGCGCCCTTTCTGTTGCGCGTGGCCGGGTTGGCCGGCCAGCTAGGATCGGCGGATGGAGGCGACCACGGCGCGCTCGCAGCTCAGCGGCGACAAGGCTCAGCGGATCGTCGACGCGATGCGCGCATCGGTGGCGCTGCGGGGCGTGGCGGGCTCGACGTTTGACCACGTCGCTCGCGAGGCCGGCGTCTCACGGGGGCTGTTGCACTACTACTTCGGCTCCAAGGAGCGGCTGCTGGCCGAGGTCGTCAAGCGCGACACCGATCTGCGGATGGCCGCGCTGGATGAGCAGCTGGCTGCCGCGTCCAACGCGGCCGACTTCATCGCGATGCTGGGTCGCACGCTGGAGGCGATGCTCCGCGACGACACCGAGTTCCTCACGCTTTCCTTCGAGGTCTTCACGCTCTCGCGCCGCAACCCGGAGATCGCGATCGAGTTCGGTGAGCTCGTGCGCCGCACCCGCCAGCACGTCGCTGCCGTGCTCGCGGCCAAGCAGGCCGAGGGCGTCCTGGTGCTGCGCGCCGAGCCGGAGGCGATCGCCGAGATCATCTTCGGCCTCGGCGACGGGCTGGCGCTGCGCATCCTCGCCGAGCCCGACCGCGATCATCGCGGGACGGTCGCGGCGGGCACGCTCGCGGTCGCGGCGCTGATCGGCTAGCTCACGCCGAAGACGCGCCCGAGCCCCAGCAGGGTGCGCGGGTTGCCGCGCAGGCCCAGGCGGCGGGTCAGCATCAGGCGGCGTGCGTCGAGACGCCCAGCGCTGAGGTTCACCCAGTCGTCAAAATTGCAGCGCAAGGTGGCGTCGGCACGGCGCGCCGGCAACCCTTGGTGCGCGGTGGCGCGGCGCCCGTCGAGGGCGACGTGCCATGGGGTGTGGTCGCGGAAGTCCCAGGCGATCGTCGTACCGGCCGGCAGCTGGTCGCCGCGCGCGCCGCGGGCGATCGCATCGAACAGGATCTCGACCGCTTCGGGGTCGCGTGAGATCGGCCCGCCCTCGCCGAGGTAGTTGGCCTTGGCCATCACGATCCCACGGCGCCCGCGCTCGGCCACGCTCACCGACATGTCCATCGGCAGGCCAGGAAGGTCGTCGACGGGCAGGCCGATCGCGCGCAGCTTCTGCTCCAGCGAGCGCCCGCCCTCCTCGGCGATGTCGGCCAAGGTAAAGCCCCAGCAGGTGAAGTAGCGCTCGTCCCAGTTGGGTGGTTTGGGGACGACGATCGTCCACCCGAGCGTCTCGCTGAGCACCGAGACGATCGCCGTCTGGGTCTGCGCCGGACGCTCGCGGTAGAGGTCGGCCAGGAGCTTGACGCCGAAGCCGATGTGGCGCTGCTCATCCAGGGCGACGTTGCGCATCCCGGCGCGGAAGCCGGGCAGGACGTCGAGGCGCTCCAGCGACTGCTCGATGATGTGCTGCCCGGGCTGGGCCAAGGTCGCCTCGACGACGAGGTGGTAGAGCGTGATCGCGCGCGCGAGCCGGTCGAGCGAAGGGTCGGCGCGCAGCTCGGCAGCCATCCGATCCAGGCGCGAGAAGACCTTGCGATGGCCCCACGTGATCTCCGGCCCGGTGGCGCGCAGCGTGGAGGCGACCGACCCGCCATCGCCAAGGCCGACGACCTCGTTCATGAAGCGATGGAAGAAGACCGCGTGGCGCGCCTCGTCGACCTGCTGGGTGGCCAGGAAGTACTTCTGCTCCTCGTGCGGCGCCGCGTCGATGTAGGGCGAGAGGTTGTCGGCGACCGAGTCCTCGCCGTGGAAGAAGAGCGTGTAGAGCCACAGCGCGCTGACCCGTTGCTCCTCGGTCAGCTTCTCGCGCCAGTCGATCGCGTCCTGGGTGAAGTCGATCGCGGTGGCCTGCCAGTTGCTGCGCTCCCAGCGGGCGTAGAGATCCTCGTAGGAGATCGCGTCGGTTGCCGACGGCCCCGATGCAGGAACGGAGACGTTCATGGACCCAGAGTACGCCCAGGCTGCGCGAAGCTCCACATCTTGGCCCGGAACTTGCGCGCCGTGCAGGGGAATCTGTGCAGAGTCGTGCAGCTTGTGGACAACGGCTGCCCGCGCGTGGAGGCTGCAGCCTCCCCGATGACCGATGGTGCCGACCCCTACCGGAGCGTCGCCCGCGAGCTGCTGTGCGTGCTCGCGGATGCCGGTCGTCCGCTGAGCCTGCGCGAGCTCGAAGAGCCCGGCCGCCTCGCGGCTGCCGATGCCGCCTTCCAGCTCTCGGTCGCGCGCGTTGCCGGTTTCGTGCGGGCGGTGCCCAACCTCGGGGAGCGACCCGAGCCCAGCTACCAGCCCACGACGCTGGGCTGGATGATCGCCCGTCGCACTTCGCGCGCGGGGATGCTGGCCCGTCAGCTCCGCGCGGCCGACGATGCGCCGTGGGCCGCAGAGCCGCCGTCGCCGTTGCGGCGCCGCCGTACTGACGGCAGCTCGCGAGCCGCTTAGCTGGCCGCCGCCTTGGGCGACGACCACGGTCCGGCCAGGCGGCCTGACAGCAGCTCGCCCAGCTCGTCGATCGCGACGCGCTCCTGGGCCAGCGAGTCACGGTCGCGCAGCGTGACCGTGCGGTCTTCCAAGGACTGGTGGTCGATCGTCACGCACCACGGCGTGCCGATCTCATCCTGGCGGCGGTAGCGCTTGCCGATCGAGCCGCCCTCGTCGTACTCGGTTTGCATCCGCTTCTTGAGGAGCGCCTGGACCTCGGCCGCCAGCTCGGGCTGACCGTCCTTCTTGACCAGCGGCAAGATCGCGACCTTCACCGGCGCCAGACGTGGATGGAGCTTCAGCACGGTGCGGATGTCGCCGTCGCCGAGGTCCTCCTCGTCGTAGGCGTCGGCGAGGAAGGCAAGCATCGAGCGTCCGACGCCGGCGGCCGGCTCGATGACGTGCGGGACGTAACGGGTGCCGTCTTGCTCGACGACCTCGATCGGCTTGCCGGAGCCGTTGCCGTGCGCGGTGAGGTCGAAGTCCCCGCGGTTGGCGATGCCCTCCAGCTCCGACCAGCCGATGGGAAAGAGGTACTCCACGTCGGCGGTGCCGGAGGAGTAGTGGCTGAGCTCGTCGGCGTCGTGGTCGCGCAGGCGCAGGTGGTCGGGGCGCAGCCCGAGCTCGACGTACCAGTCAAAGCGGGCCTGCTTCCAGTGCTCGTACCACTGTGCGGCCTGGTCCGGTGGCACGAAGAACTCCATCTCCATCTGCTCGAACTCCAGGGTGCGGAAGATGAAGTTGCCGGGCGTGATCTCGTTGCGAAACGACTTGCCGACCTGAGCGATGCCGAACGGCGGCTTGCGGCGCACGAAGGTCAGCACCGTCTTGAAGTCCAGGAAGATGCCCTGCGCGGTTTCCGGGCGCAGGAAGACGCGCTGGCCGCCGCCCTGGACGGGGCCGATCGCCGTCTCGAACATGAGGTTGAACTCGCGCGGCTCGGTGAGCTCGCACTCGTCGGTGTCGCCGGGAAGCTTGGAGGGGCGCTTGCCGCAGCGGATCTCGGGCTGGGAGTCTGGATCCTGCTTGGCCTCGTCGAGATGGTCGGCGCGGAAGCGGCGCTTGCAGGTCTTGCAGTCGACCAGCGGGTCGGTGAAGCCCGCCAGGTGGCCCGAGGACTCCCAGGTCTTGGGGTGCTGGATGATCGCCGAGTCCAGCGCGACGATGTCATCGCGCTCCTGCAGCATCGCGTCCCACCACGCATCGACGACGTTGCGCTTGAGCAGCACGCCGTAGTGTCCGTAGTCATAGGTGTTGGCGATGCCACCGTAGATCTCCGAGGCGGGGAAGATCAGACCACGGCGCTTGCACAACGCCACGATCTTGTCCATCGTCACGACATCCTGAGTGGGCACGCGCGCCACTTTACCCAGGGGCAGAATCGCCAGGAACCGGCGCCGCACGAAGGAGCCTCTGGCGAGTTCGTGCAAGGGAACCCGAGCCCTCTGGGCGAGGGTTCCCCTGGCACTCCTATACTGAGAGTGCCAATGCCCATCTACGAATATCGACGCCCGGACGGCACCACCTTCGAGGTCATGCAGCGCATGACCGACGAGCCGCTCACCAAGGACCCCGAGACCGGCGTCCCGCTTGAGCGCGTCTTCCATCCCGTCGCCGTCCACTTCAAGGGCAAGGGCTTCTACAACACCGACTACGGCACCAAGCGTCGCAATCGCGAGCTGCGCGAGTCTGCCGAGTCGGGGGCCGACAAGTACGAGGCCGGGCAGGCCGAGAAGAAAAAAGAGAAGGAGAAGGCCGCGGCACCGTCTTCTTCGTCGGATGCGTCTTCGTCGGCTGCTGCCAAGCCCAAGGCCGAGAAGAAGTCCGGCGACAAGAAGTCCTCCAAGAAGCCGGCTTAGCCTTTCAGGAAGCGCGCGGTATCGCGGGCTTTCTCGGCGTCGGAGACGTGGAGGCCGGCGCCGCCGTCGGGTGCGGTCTGCACGCCGTCGGGCTTGAGGATCTGCGTCGGCGGTGAGCCGCTGATGGCCAGTGCGCCGAAGAGGCCGAGCAGGGTCGGGCCCGACATGTCGCTGCGTAGCGCCTTGGGCGTGTTCCAGGCGATCAACGGCAGGCGCGGGAACGCGAACGGCGAGATCAGCCGCGACTTCATCGCCGACAGGATCTTCTGCTGGCGGCGCGCGCGGGTGAGGTCGGACTCGGCCTTGTTGCAGTCGTTGTGCCGCGTCCGGGCAAGGGCAAGCGCTTGCTTGCCGTTGATATGGGTCTTGCCCTCCTTGAGGCGCAGCGTGAAGCCGCCGTTCTTGAAGCCGCCGTTGATCTTGGAGACGACGCAGCCGCCCTTGTAGGTGATGCCGCCCATGGCGTCGATCAGCTGCGGGAAGTTGTTGAAGTTGACCTCGATCAGGTGGTTGACCTGGATGCCGAGGTACTGCTCGATCGTCTGGACGGCGAGCGCCGGGCCGCCGAAGGCGTAGGCGGCGTTGATCTTGTTGGGGCCATGGCCGGGGATGTCGACGATCGTGTCGCGCGGGATCGAGAGCCGAGCGTTCTTGCTGCCGCCGATGCGCATCAGCAGGATCGAGTCCGAGCGGCTGCCGTTGGTCGACGCCCCGGGCTCCTTGGAGTTCTCGGGCCGGGCGTCGGAGCCCAGCACGAGGATCGTGTTGGGGCTGGTCAGCGGGAAGCCGGCGCCGCCGAGGGCGACCTCGCCACTGAGGTCGCCCTGCTGGAGCTGGGCGCTGATCAAGAAGAGGACGAGCGAGAGGGCGATCCAGCCGAGCGCGGCGAGGACGAGCCACTTGACGACCCGCCCAACCGAGAGCGGACCTTGGAGGCGACGCCGTCGCGGAAGGTGGAACGGCAGCCGTCGGTGCGGCCGGCTGTCGGAGAGGCGGCGATCGTCGTCTTCGCTTGGCCTGGGTTTGCGGCCGGACGGGCCCGCGGGCGGGCGCGGCGGTGCGGCGGGACCCGCGCCGAGGTCGCCGATCAGCGGCTCGCCGGGCTTGGGTCCGCGGCGCAAGAAGCCGGGGCCCGATCGGTACTTCGTGTACTCGGGTGGGGGGTCAGAGGGGGGCGACATCCAGCGGATAGGGTGACGCGCATGTCCGCCGGGTGCGTGATCGGCGTCGATCTCGGCGGCACGAAGCTGCTTGCGGGGGTCGTCGACTCCGACCTCAATGTCCACCATCGCGTGTTCCGCCACGCCCGTGAGGGCAAGGGCACCGAGCAGCTGCTGGACGCCTTGGTGGAGGCGGTCCAAGAGGCGCGCAAGGCCGCCGGGCGCGAGCTGTCCGCGGTCGGCTTCGGCGTGCCGTCGCTGGTCGACGCGCGGACGGGCATCGTCGCCACGACCGTCCACCTGCCGCTGCGCGACGTGGCGCTGCGCGATGTGATGGCCGAGCGGCTCGGCGTCCCGGTCGCGGTCGACAACGATGCCAACGCCGCCATGTTCGCCGAGCACCGGCGTGGCGCGGCGCGCGGCGCGCGGACGGCGGCGCTGCTGACGCTCGGGACGGGCATCGGCGGCGGGATCGTCGTCGACGGCGAGCTGCTGCGCGGTGCGCACGGCGGCGCGGGCGAGTGGGGGCACATGGTCGTCGACGTCGATGGGCCCGTTTGCACCTGCGGCAACCGCGGCTGCCTGGAGATGCTCGTGTCTGGGACGGCGCTGGGGCGCGGCGCGCGGCAAGCCGCGCAGGAGCTGCCTGACTCGGGCTTCGGGCAGGCGCTGCGGGCCGGGCGTGAGATCACCGGAATGTTGGCGACCGAGCTTGCGCACGATGGCGACCCGGTGGCGCTGGAGGTCGTCACGCGGGTCGGCGAGCACCTCGGCGTCGGGCTGAGCAATGTCATCAACATCCTCAACCCGGAGGTCATCGTCGTGGGCGGTGGGGTGATCGCCGCGGGTGAGCTGTTGCTGGAGCCCGCGCGCAAGGTTGTCGCGCAGCGTGCGCTGGCGCCGTCGCGCGACCAGGTGCGGATCGTGCCGACGCGCTTCGGCGACGCGTCGGGGATGGTTGGCGCGGCGCTGATGGCGATGGATCTCGTCGACGCGCGATGACCGGCTCGCTCGTCGTCTGTCCCACGCCGATCGGCAACATGGAGGACATCACGCTGCGCGTGCTGACCGCGTTGCGCGAGGCCGACGTGGTGGCCTGCGAGGACACCCGCCATACGCGCGTGCTGCTCGATCGGCATGGGATCTCGGCTCGGACCGTGAGCTACCACGAGCACAACGAGGCGGCACGCGCTGCCGAGCTGGTGGCGCGGATGCAGGCGGGGGAGACCGTGGCGCTGGTCAGCGACGCGGGGATGCCGCTGGTCAACGACCCGGGGTTCTTGCTGGTCGCGGCGTGTGTGGCGGCGGATGTCGGGGTCGAGGTATTGCCGGGGCCGAGCGCGGCGCTGACCGCGCTGGTGGTCTCGGGGCTGCCGGCGACGACATGGCGCTTCGTTGGGTTCCTGCCGCGCAAGCGCGGCGAGTTGGAGACGCTGTTTCGGGGTGCGGGCGAGACGCTCGTGGCGTTCGAGTCGCCGCGACGCGTGGGCGCGTCGCTGGCTGCGTTGGCGGCGGTGGACGCGGAGCGGGCGGTCGTGGTGTGTCGCGAGCTGACCAAGCTCCACGAGGAGGTCGTGCGCGGCACGGCGGGCGAGCTGGCGGCGCGGTACGCGGACGAGGCTCCGCGGGGCGAGATCGTCGTGGTCGTGGGCGGTGCGCCGCCCGAGGCGGTGGATGTGACGCCGGCGCTGGACGCGCTGGCTCGGCTCGTCGAGGCGGGGGCCAAGGCGCGGCCGGCGGCGGGCGTCGTCGCCGAGCTCACGGGCGTGCCGGCCAACGCGTTGTACAAGGCATTGCTCGACCGCTGAGGGTCAGGTCACACCGAGGGGTCACGGCCACGGCCCCAGGGTCAGACCCCTTAAGAACGTGTTCGCGCGGGTTGGTTGCGCCACTGCGACATGTTCGTGCCGATTCTGTGACAGGAGCGGGTGCTGGGGCGCGGCGGGCATACGGTCGCGTGCATGTCTCGCATCGCGCTCGCCCTGTTGCTCGCCGTCGCCGTCTCGGTGCTCGTCCCTGACGTTGGCATGGCGCGTGGGCGTTGGCGCCCGCCGTTGCCGGACGGCACGCTGAGCGCTGCGTTCACGTTCGATCGCGCGGCCCCATACGTGCGCGGCGCCCGTCGTGGCATCGACCTGCGGGGCACGCCGGGTACGCGGGTGGTCGCGGCGTGCGCCGGCATCGTGACCTATGCCGGGCGCGTCCCGGGGTGGGGACGTGGGGTCAGCCTGCGCTGTGGTGGCCTGGTCGCCACCGAGTTGGGGCTGGCGTCGGCGTCGGTTGCCCGTGGCGCTCGTGTCTGGCCTGGCGCCGTGGTCGGCCGGTTGGCACAGCATGGGGTGCTGCGGCTGGGTGCCCGGCGGGTGGGCAGGCGCCATGGCTATATCGATCCGCTCGGTCTGCTCAGCCGTGGCGAGCCGTCCGCGCCGCCGGTTGCTCCGCGCGGCGGGCCGGCAGCCCGGCCGCGATCGCGCGCCACGCCGTCGGCTGCCCTGGTCGCAAACCCGCACGCAACGATTGCCGTCGCGCCTGCCGCAAGCGCTCATCCGACGGCTGTCACGGCGCCTCATGGGGCAGCGCTTCCCATGCTCGCGTGGACCGGCCTCGCCCTTCTCGCCGCGGGGGTCGGAGGCGGCGGTGTGACGTGGCAGCGGCAGCGCGGCCATAGGCGCACCGGGACGGCGCTCGCACAGCGGTAGCGTTAGGCCCAGATGTCCTTCTACATCACGACGCCCATCTACTACGTCAACGCGGCGCCCCACCTCGGGCACGCGTACACGACGATCGCCGCGGACGTGATGGCGCGCCACATGCGCCAGCGTGGCGAGGACGTCTTCTTCCTCACCGGTACCGACGAGCACGGCGAGCCCGTTGCGCTTGCGGCTGAGGCCGCCGGCGTCACCCCGCGTGAGCTGGCCGACAAGAACGCCGAGCGCTTCAAGGCGCTCGCACCGCTGCTCAATGCCACCAACGACTTCTTCATCCGCACCTCTGACCCTGAGCACGGCAAGGCGGTGCAGGAGGTCCTCACCAAGGTGAAGGACAACGGCTACGTCGAGCTCGGCACCTACCAGGGTTGGTATTGCCCGCGCTGTGCTGACTTCAAGTCCGAACAGGAGATCGTCGACGGCAACCGCTGCCCGATCCACCTGATCGAGCTCACCTGGGAGGAGGAGGAGAACTACTTCTTCAAGTTGTCGCTCTTGCAGGAGCGCCTCGAGCAGCTCTACGCCGACAACCCGGGCTTCATCACCCCGTCCTCGCGCTACAACGAGGCGTTGTCCTTCATCAAGGGCGGGTTGAACGACGTCTCGCTCACGCGCGGCAAGCTCACCTGGGGCGTGCCGGTCCCGTGGGACGAGAGCCACGTGTTCTACGTGTGGTTCGACGCGTTGTTGAACTACTACACCGCGCTGACCTACGCTCGCCCCGGTGAGGACCTGCGCGAGGAGTTCTGGCCGGCGAGCTACCACCTCATCGCCAAGGACATCCTCAAGTTCCACTGCGTCTTCTGGCCCGCGTTGCTGATGGCCGCCGACCTGCCGCTGCCCGAGCACGTCTTCGTCCACGGCTACCTCCTGATGGAGGGTCACAAGATGTCCAAGTCGCTGGGCAACGTCCTGGATCCGTTCGCGGTCATCGAGACCTACGGCGCCGACGCGCTGCGCTTCTACCTGCTGCGCGACGTCAGCTTCGGGCAGGACGGCTCGGTCTCGACCGCCGACTTTGAGAAGCGCTACGAGTCTGAGCTGGCCAATGACTTCGGCAACCTCGCCAGCCGCACCATCAAGATGGTGCTGCGCTACCGCGACGGCGCCGTGCCGCAAGTCGCGCTCGACCCGACCATCGTCGCCGAGTTCGAGGGACTGAGCGAGCGCGTCGGCGAGCTCGTCGGCCGCGCCGAGCTGACGCCGGCGCTCGAGGAGATCTGGGTGCGGGTGCGCCGGCTCAACGCCTACGTCGGCGATCAAGAGCCGTGGAAGATGGCCAAGGACGAGGGACGCGTCGCCGAGCTCGACCAGACGCTCGCCACGCTCGTCGAGGGCCTCCGCGTGCTGACGGTCCTGCTCCACGCGTGGATCCCGGACCGTGCGGGCATCCTGTTGCAAGCGCTCGGCGCACCGGACCTCGATGGCGACACCGCGCCGGCCCTGGCGATCGACGGCGCGCGCCTCGGCGCGGCGCTCCCCGTCCACGTCTCCGACCTCGACCCGCTCTTTCCCAAGCAGCAGCAGTCCCCGAAGGCCGCTTGATCGACTCCCACACCCATCTGGACTCCTGCGCAGCCAGCGGGGGGCCGAGCTCCGCGGAGCTCGTCTCCGCGGGGACGCGCGCCGGCGTCAACCGGATCCTCACGGTCGGACAGGATGGCGCGACCGGCCGCGCCGCACTGGCCACCGCCGACGAGTTCCCACAGGTCTTCGCCGCGATTGGCCACCACCCCAACAAGGCGACGGGCTTTGACGACGGTCATCTCGCCGAGCTGCAGGCGCTCGCCGTCCACGAGCGTTGCCGGGCCATTGGCGAGACCGGCTTGGACTTCTTTCGCGACTACGCGCCGCGTGCCGATCAGGAGCGCGCGTTCCATGCGCAGATCGAACTGGCGCGCGACATCGGCAAGCCGTTGGTCATCCACAGCCGTGCGGCCGAGGACGACACGATCGCCACCCTGCGCGCGCGTGCCGGCGGCGTCAACGTCATCCTGCACTGCTTCTCGATGCCCGATCGGCTCGACGAGTGCCTAGCCGAGGGCTGGTGGATCTCGTTTGCCGGCAACGTCACCTACCCCAAGAACGAGGACTTGGCCGCCGCCGCGGCGCGTGTGCCCGACGACAAGTTGCTGGTGGAGACCGACGCGCCGTACCTCACGCCACAGCCGATGCGCAAAGAGCGCAACCAGCCGGCCTACGTCACCGAGACCGCGCAGTTCGTCGCGGAGCAGCGCGGGCAGACCTACACGGAGCTCGAGGCGATCGTCGAGCGCAACGCGGCCACGCTGTTTCAGTGGTGACCGACCAGCCGCCAACAGACCTCCCGGCGCAGCCGAGCCTGCGGCGCATGCGCGCGTTCGACGTGCGGCCCAAGCGCGACCTTGGTCAGAACTTCCTGATCGATTCCAACATCTTGGGCGTCATCGAGCGGGCAGCGGAGCTGACGCCCGACGATGTCGCGCTGGAGATCGGTGGTGGCCTCGGGGTCCTGTCCGAGCATCTCGCGCAGCGCACCGCGCACACGCACGTCGTCGAGCTTGACCGCTCGCTGGAGCCCGCGCTGCGCGACGCGCTCGCGCCGCATCCCAATACGACGCTGCACCTTGGTGACGCGCTGGCGCTCGACCTCGCCGCGCTCGATCCGGTGCCGACCAAGGTGGTGGCCAACCTCCCTTACGGGATCGCGGCGACGGCGATCCTGCGCACGGTGTTCGAGCTGCCGTCGGTCACCCGCTGGGTCGCGATGGTGCAGAAGGAAGTCGGCGAGCGTTTCGCCGCGCCCGCAGGGACATCGGCCTACGGCGTGCCCAGCGTCCTGGCTCAGCTCGCCTGCGACGTCCGCGTCCACCGTTCCGTCGCGCGCACCGTCTTTCATCCGGTCCCGAACGTCGACTCGGTTCTCGTCGTGTTGGAGCGCACCGGCGACGCGCCGTCGCCCGCGCTGCGGTCGCTCGTCCACGGCGCGTTCGCGCACCGCCGCAAAACGCTCGCCAAGTCCCTGCAACTGCACACCGGCGACAAGCCGCTCGGCGATCGCGCCCGCATGGCGCTGGCCGAGCTCGGCTTGCCCGAGGATGCCCGCGCCGAGCGCCTGACCCCCGAGCAGTTCCGTGCGCTGGGGGCGCGGATCGCGCTATGAGACTCGAGACGCGGGCGCCGGGCAAGATCAACGTCTGCCTCTTCCTCGGGCCGACGCGTGCCGACGGCCGTCACGAGCTGGTGTCGATCATGCAGTCCGTGACGCTTGCCGACCGGTTGCGCCTGGAGGACGGCGACGGCACCGACGCTGTCGACTGTCCCGGCGTCGCCGGCGTCAACCTCGTCGCGACCGCAATTGCTGCCTTCCGCGAGACGACCGGCTGGCACGGCGACCCTGTGCGCATCAGCATCGACAAGCGGATCCCCGTCGCGGCGGGCATGGCCGGCGGCTCGGCTGACGCGGGCGCTGCGCTGCGCCTGCTGGCCCGCGCATCGGGCATCGAGGACCGCGACCTGCTGCATGAGATCGCCACCGGCCTCGGCGCCGACGTGCCCGCCCAGGTCAAGCCCGGACGCGTGCTGGCCACGGGCGCTGGCGAGCAGGTTGAGCGCGTGCCCGGCGTGCCGCGCTACGGCGTCCTGGTCGTGCCTGCCGACGGCGCGCTGTTGACCGCCGACGTCTTTCGCGAAGCCGACCGTCTTGGTCTTGCCCGCGACAGCGCCGGCCTTGCCGCGGCGCTGGACGCTGTCCGCAATGGTCTGCCCGATCTGCCCGACGAGTTGTGCGTCAACGAGCTGGAGCCCGCCGCGCTCTCCCTGCGCCCCGAGCTCGGTGAGACGCTCGCGCGCGTTCGCGACGCGGGTGCCGACGTGGCGATGGTCAGCGGCAGCGGCCCGACCGTGCTCGGGCTCTTTCACGACGTCAAAGCCGCCAAAGCAGCGCGCGAGCACTTCCCGGGCTCGAAGGTCGCCAAGCCGATCGGCCCGCACGGCGGCGAGGTCCTGGCCGCATGAAACCGGCACCCATCATCGGCGCGGTCCTCTTGGCCGCGTTCCTCGTGCTGCGCCGGCGCAAGCTCGAGCCGACGCTGCTGATCGGCGGCGCCATCGCCACCATCGGGCTGCTCGTCTACGGCAGTGGGCTGATCGAGCTGCCCGACTTCAAGAAGATCGTCGAGGACGCGGGCGACACGCTCGGTCAGTGGACCTATGTCGTCGTCGGCGTGATGGCGTTCTTCGAGACCGGTGCGTTTGTCGGTCTGATCGCGCCTGGCGAGACCTTCTTGATCTTCGGCGGCGTCGTCGCCGGCCAGGGAACGATCTCGCTCGTCGCGCTGATCGCGATTGTCTGGACCTGCGCGGTCCTCGGTGACCTCGCGAGCTTCTATGCAGGGCGCCGACTTGGCCGCGCGTTCCTGATCAAGCACGGCTCGAAGGTGCAGATCACCGAGGAGCGCGTGCATCAGGTCGAGGGCTTCTTTGATCGCCACGGTGGCAAGGCGATCTTCCTTGGGCGCTTCGTCGGGCTGGTCCGCGCGGTCAACCCGTTCCTGGCCGGATCGTCGGGCATGCCGCTCCGGCGCTTCTTGCCCTACGACATCATCGGCGCCGGCGCCTGGGCGACGATGCTGCTGGTCCTCGGCTACGTCTTCTGGCAGAGCTTCGATCGCGTCCTGCACTACGCCGAGCAGGGAACGCTGGCGCTCGGGGCGACGATCGTCGTCGTCGCCGGCGCAATCTGGCTCTACCGCCACTTCCGCCATCAAGAGCACCGCGACGCGGCGATGGCGTGGCTCGACACGCAACTCGACCGTCCGGCATTGCGGCCGCTGGCGCGCATCCTGCGCCCGATCGGCCGCTGGGCCCGCGGCCCGCTGAAGTTCTTCTGGAACCGGATCACGCCCGGCGAGCTCGGCCTGGAGCTGACGACGCTGCTGGCGATCGCCGCTGTCGGCTCGTTCGCCTTCGCCGCCAACGCGATCACGCTGCATGAGAAGGACCTCATCACCGGCGACAGCACCGCGTTCACCTGGGCCGACAATATCCGGAGCGGCACGCTCGACGACGTTGCCCGTGCCGTCACGCACCTCGGCAGCTTCTCGGTTGTCGCCGTGGCCACCGCGCTGGCCGTCGTCGCTCTGCTGATGCGCCGGCGGATCACCGAGTCGGTGATGCTCGTCAGTGGCCTCGGGCTCACCTGGGCTGCCGTGCACATCGCCAAGGCCGTCGTCGACCGACCGCGTCCGAGCGGTTCGCTCGTCGAGACCGCCGGCCAGAGCTACCCGTCGGCCCACGCTGCCTATGCCTTCGCGTGGATCGCGATCGCGCTGGTCCTCACCCGCCCGCTGCCCGGTCTGGCCCGGACGACCGTGGCGATCGTCACCGCGATCGTGGTCGCCGTCCTCGTCGGGCTGACGCGCGTCTACCTGCGCGCGCACTACCTCTCCGATGTCGTCGGCGGGGCCGGCCTAGCGGCCGCGATCTTCGCCGCGGCGGGCATGGTGGGGCTGGTCGTCGTCCACCTTCGGCAGAATGGACGGCGCGCGTGAGCAACACCGAGGTCACCTATCTCGTCGGGGCATGCTGCACCGTCTTCGCCCTTGCCGCCTACGTGGCGTTCATCCTGGTCCCCGCCTGGACGGCCTACTCGCGGGTCTGGCAGCGCATGGCCGCCGCCGTCCTGAGCCTGTACGTCCTGGCGGCGTTCGTCGGCGTTGGCGTGGCGGGCGGAGCGGCGATCGTCTGGTTCTGGGATCGCATCGGGGTCTAGCGACCCCGCCCCGGCCCTGCCCAACCCGGCCCCCAACCGGCCTCGCCCCGGAGCGATTGGGCCTCCTTCATGGCCCTTCGCATGCAGAGATGCTGCGAATTGGTTCGGCCCCGTAAACTCTGCGCCATGTCCAGCCCGGCTCCGAGGACGCCGGCCGGAATCGACCTCGAGGCCCTGGATGCCGTCACCGACGCCGTCGAGTCCGGTGCGGGCCTCCCCGAGGTGATCCGCGCGTCCGCTCGCGCGCTTGACGACGCGAGCCTGGCGCTGACCGACCGGTCTGGCGCGGTCCTCGCCGTGGCGGCGCGGTCGCCCGCTGACGAACGCGGGCTGATGGGTGATGCCGCCGGGGTCGAGATCCACGACCTCCGCGTGGCCGACGAGCAGGTCGGCCAGTTGCGGGTGCGGTCGCGCTCTGACGGCGACCCGCCGTCGCCGATGGTCCTGCGGCTGATCCTGACGCTCGTCGCCTCCGAGGTGCAGCGCCTGCGCGCTCCCGCCCGTGCCTCCGAGCTGGCGGTCGCCGAGTTCCTGCACGACCTCCTCGGGCGTCGCCTCGTTGCCGGCGATGAGATCGTCGCGCGCGCCGAGGAGATCGGCGTCGACGTGAGCGCCGGTGCCGCCATCATCGTGGTGCGCGCACAGCTCCACGTGCCCACTGAGGAAGGCTGGCGCGAGCGCGTCGTCACCGTCGCCGAGCGCGGCGCGCGTGCAAGCGTCCCGACCGCCGTCGCTGCGTCCTCTGGGCGGGAGGGGGTGGGGGTCGAGTTCATCGGCTCCGAGGTCGTGGTCCTGGTGCCCGGCACCGATGCCTCCGTCGCCGAGCGCGTCGCCGAGGGCGTGCTGCGCGAGCTTGGTGCCTCGCTGCCCGGCCACAGCTTCGCGCTGGGACGCAGCCGTTTCGCTGCCGATCCAGCTGATCTCCCGCGCGCCGGCAACGAGGCGCTGCTGGCCGCCAACGTCGCGGAGGGTGACGCCACCGCGGAAGAGGGCCCCCGCGTCATGGCCTTCGACGACACCGGGGCCTACCGGCTCCTGCTGTCGGCGATGAGCGAGGACCCCGCCGAGCTGCAGCGCTTCTACGCCGAGACGATCGAGCCGCTCGTCGCCTATGACGAGCAGTACGAGACCGACATGGTGGTCACGGTCGAGGCGTTTCTCGACGCCGACGGCAACGTCGCGGGCACCGCCCAGCGGCTCTTCACCCATCGCCACACGATCCGCTACCGGCTCGAGCGGGTGCGCGAGCTGTCGGGCCTGGATGTTGGTTCCACCGATGGCCGCGAGAAGCTCAGCCTCGGGCTGAAGGCGATGCGGGTCCTCGGGATCGCCGCGCGCGGCGGACCGGCCAGCGAGCAGGGGGCCGGTGGAGGCCGCGTGCCTCGGCGTAGCTGAGGGTTTGAGGAGGTTTGCGCGGGTCGGAACTAGCGCCTACGCGCCAAGTCTGAGAGGCTCTTAGACACAGACAGGCCAGAACGGCTGAAGTCCCCGGAATTCCGAGCGGACATGGGGTGCAGACCCCACTTGAGGACTGGGTGCCGGAGGCCGAAACCTAGATGTGTGAGGGAGCATGTCCCTTTCTCACGTCCCTCCTGATGATGCATCGCACCCACGATCACCTCTTCGCCGCCGCTGGTGTCACGGCCGCGCTCTCGCTGATCGGCACCGGCGCCACCGTCCTGACGGGCTCGGTCTTTCACTTCGATCATTGGCCGCTGGTGGCCGGTGATACGCCCCGCAGCCTCGCGCTGCCGACCGCGCCGATCGCCCAGGAGGCGCAGGCGATCCAAAGCGTGCGCAGGGCGCTGCTGGCCGGTGCGACACGCGTCGGCGGCACCGCGGCGCTCCTGCCGGGCCTTGGTGGCCCGTCGGGCATCGCGGCCATCGGTATCTCGATCCCCGTACGTGCGGTCGCCGGTGGCGAGACGGCTGGCGGCACGAGTGCGGGGTCGGGCAGCCCCGCCGGCGCGGTCGCCGGCGCGACCCGCGACGGCTTCGGCTTCTCGCTCGGCTCGGCGCCGAGCAGCTCGGTCGACGGCCAGCGCGACCCCGCGACCTCGACCGGCGCCACGAGCAACATTCGCGTCGGTTCCGGTGTGGACACCGATGGCGACGGCATCCCGGATGCGTGGGAGAGCGACCACGGCGCGCCGGTCGCGCCTGCCGCGCCCACCACGACGGGCAGCAACCCCGATCGCCGCGACACGACCACGCCTTCGGCCTTCACCGCCGACCCGCCCGCCACGCCGGTGCCGACCACGCCCGAGCCGACCCCGGAGCCGCCGGTCGACCCGACGCCGATCCCGACCGATCCGACCGAGCCCCCGCCGCCGACCGATACCCCGACGCCCGCTGACCCCGCGCCGTCGTCGGACCCGGTGCCCGCCGACCCGGCCCCGTCCTCGGATCCGGCCCCGCCGGCCGATCCGGCTCCGGCTGATCCTGCGCCGCCTGCTGATCCGGCCCCGCCGGCCGATCCGGCTCCGGCTGATCCTGCGCCGCCTGCTGATCCGGCCCCGCCGGCTGACCCGGCTCCGGCTGATCCTGCGCCGCCTGCTGATCCGGCCCCGCCGGCCGATCCGGCTCCGGCTGATCCCGCGCCGCCGGCCGATCCGGCCCCGGCAGGGGACACCGCACCGCCCGCCGACCCGGCAGCGGCTGCACCCGCATCCGAGAGCACCCCGGCCGCGGCCAACGCCGCGATCCCCTCCAGCGCGCAATAGCTCCTCGCTCCGCGCGAAGCGTCCTCCTAGCGAGCAGGGCAGCCACCGCCACCCGCCGCCGTAGGATCCCGGACCATGCGGATCGGGATCATCACCGGCTCGGGCACCTACGCGCTGCCGGACTTCGCCGACGCGCAGGCCGTCGAGGTCGCCACCGAGTTCGGGTCCGCGACGATCACCGAGGGGCGCTTTGCCGGCGTCGACGTCCTGCACGTCTCGCGCCATCTCGCCGGCCACCCGCGGCTGTCACACCAGGTGACCCATCAGGCCAACATCGCTGCGCTGCGCGATCGCGGCGCCGACGCGATCCTCGCCGTGACGGTCTGCGGTGCGGTCGACCCGACGGTCGCGCTCGGCTCGCTGGTCGTCTTCGACGACCTGCACTTCCTTGCCAACCGGCTGGCCGACGGGTCGATCTGCACGCTGCACACCGACCCCGGTCGCGCCGGCCGCGGGCACTGGATCTTCGAACAGCCGTTCCACGCCGGCCTGCGCGCGGCGCTCCTGGCCGGTGCGAGCGAGGTCGGCCTCGAGGCGCGTGATGGCGGCTGCTACGGCCACGTCGACGGCCCGCGGTTCAACACCAAGTCCGAGATCCGGACACTGGCCGCCGCCGGCGTGACGGCGGTCAGCCAGACGGCGGGGCCCGAGACGGTGCTGGCCGGCGAGGCCGAGATCCCGTTCGCGCTGCTCGGCTATGCGACCGACTACGCCAACGGCGTGACCGACGAGGTGGCGCCGGTGGAGGATCTCGTGCGGCTCGTCGAGGCCAGCCCGAAGGCGTTTGCCGCGACGCTTGCCGCTGCGTTGCCGCACGTCACCCGCACGGAGCTCGCGCCGGTGGGATCGCATTTCCGCTTTGACTGACCCCGTTGCCGCGCCGCTGGCGATCGTCCTCGACGCCCTCGCCGCACCGGCCGAGCCGGCCCTGCGCGCGTGGCTGGGCCCCGAGGCCGACGATGCGCTGCGTGCCGCGCTGCGCCAGCACGCGCTGGACTGGGCGCGCGCCGCCGGCGACGGCGCCGAGCCGCTGCAGCTGGCGACGGCCGCCGAGCTCCCCGCTGCCGTCGCGGGTCACGACGGCCCGATCATCCTCGTCGCCCCCGACGTCCCTGCGCTCTCAGCCGTCCATCTCGCCGCCGTCCGCGGCGACCTTGCCGACGGCGTCCTGCTCAGCAGCGCGGCGACCGGTGACGGCACGCCGTTCCTGGTCGCGCTCTCGCATCCCAAGCCCGAGCTGCTCGCGCTCGTCGGCGCATCCTTCAACGACGTCCTGGCCACCGCGGCACGGCTCGGCGGCACGCTGGGCATGGTGCGCGCCGAGCGACGCCTCTCCTCGGTCGGCGACGCCCGCGCCCTGCTCGCCGACCCGATCACCTCGCCGGACCTTCGCGCGCTGCTGACACCGGCGACGTGACGCCAAACTGGCAAACTCCACCTGGAGGGTCCTTTTGGGGGGTGGGGTAACGGCAGCCCGCCGGCCTTTGGCGCCGTGCAGTCTCGGTTCGAATCCGAGCCCCCCAGTCGTGACGGCCGTGCTCCCTCTAGCCTTCCGCCCCGTGACCTCCTTCAGCGCCGTCGTGATGGCCGCCGGACAGGGGACGCGGATGCGTTCCGCGACCCCCAAGGTCCTGCATGAGATCTGCGGGCGGCCGATGGTTGCGTGGCCGGTCATCGCCGCGCAGGAGGCCGGAGCGGAGCGCATCGTGGTCGTCTCCTCGCCCAGCACCGACCTCGCCGCCGCGCTGCCCGAGGGGACGCGCACCGCGACCCAGCCGGTGCCCGACGGCACCGGCGGTGCCGTGCTCGCCGCGCTGCCCGACGTCGCGCCCGGCGTCCCGGTCGTCGTCCTCTCCGGCGACGTGCCGCTGGTCTCCTCGCAGGCGATCGGGCAGCTCGTCGACGCCCACGTCGCCTCCGGTGCTGCCGCGACGATGGCGACCACGATCCTCGACGACGCCACCGGCTACGGCCGCGTCGTCCGCGACCCGGCCACCGGCCACGTCGTGCGCGTCGTCGAGACCAAGGCCCCCGGCGACGCGACCGCCGAAGAGCTCCAGATCCGCGAGATCAACACGGGCATCTTCTGCTTCGACCAGGCCGCGCTCGCCGATGCGCTCCCGCGTGTCGGCACCGACAACGCCCAGGGCGAGAAGTACCTGCCCGACGTGCTTGCGCTCCTGCGCGACCAAGGTGATGTCGTTGCTGCCCACGTCGTCGACGACCACGCGCTCGTGCTCGGCATCAACGACCGTGTCGCGCTGGCCGACGTCACCGCGCTGGCCCAGCGCCGGATCCTCGAAGACCACATGCGCGCGGGCGTCACGATCATCGACCCGGCCTCGACCCGCATTGACGCTGGCGTCACGATCGGCCAGGACACGACGATCGAGCCCGGCACGTCGATCAAGGGCGCCACCACGATCGGCGAGCGCTGCTCGATCAAGTGCTCCTACCTCGACGGCGCGACGATCGAAGATGGTGTCTCGGTCGGCCCCTTCGCCTACTTGCGACCTGGCGCGCACCTGCGCACCAATTCCAAGGCCGGCACCTTCGTCGAGATCAAGAACTCCGACATCGGCGAGGGCTCGAAGGTCCCGCACCTGAGCTACATCGGCGACGCCGACGTCGGTCCCGACTGCAACCTCGGCGCGGCCACGATCACCGCCAACTACGACAGCAAGTCCAAGACCAAGTCCCGGACCACGATCGGCGCCGGCGTGAAGACCGGGGTGGACACGACGCTCGTCGCGCCGGTGTCGCTGGGCGACGGCGCTTACACTGCCGCGGGGTCGGTCGTCACCCAGGACGTCCCGGCCCGTGCGCTCGCCGTCGCGCGTGCGCGCCAACGCAATGTCGAGGGCTACGCGGACCGCTAGCAGGAGAGAAGGACCGGGACATCAGGTGAGCACCAGCATCCAGTTGCCGCTCAAGGCGTCGGGTCAGCCGATTACCATGGTCGACGACGTGAGCACCCTGCGGACGATGCCGGTGGCTACGAGCCTCCCGATCGACTACGACAAGCGGCTGATGCTGTTCTCGGGGCGCGCGAACCCCGAGCTGGCGGCCAAGATTGGGTCGAAGCTCGGCGTGGACCTTGGGCCGATCACCCTCAAGACCTTCAAGAGCGGCGAGGTCTACTGCCGCTATGAGGAGTCGATCCGCGGCGCGGACGTCTTCCTCATCCAGCCGATGTGCAGCAACCCGGAGATGGGCCTCAGCGCCAACGACGCGCTGATGGAGCTGCTGGTGATGATCGACGCCGCGATCGGCGCCTCGGCCCATCGCGTCATCGCCGTCACGCCGTGGTACGGCTATAGCCGCCAGGACAAGAAGAGCGCCCCGCGCGAGCCGATCAGCGCGCGGCTGGTCGCTCGCATGATCGAGGCGGCCGGCGCCGACCGCGTCCTGACGATGGACCTCCACGCCGGCCAGGTGCAGGGCTTCTTCAACATCCCGGTCGACCACATGACCGCGCTGATGATGCTGACCCAGCACTTCGACGACATGCAGCTCAACGAGCTCGTCGTCGTCGCGCCGGACGCCGGCCGTGTCAAGCTCAACAAGAAGTTCGCGTCCAAGATCGGCGCCGAGCTGGCGATCCTCGACAAGGAGCGCCCGGCCCAGCAGGTCGCCGAGATCGGCTACGTGATCGGCGACGTCAAGGGCAAGACCGCGGTGATCGTCGATGACATGATCGACACGGCCGGGACCCTGAAGGCCGCCGCGCACACGGTCCGCGACGAGGGCGCTGCGCGCGTCTTCGCCGCCGCGACGCACCCCGTGTTCAGCGGCAACGCCTATGAGAACCTCGAGGCCGCGGGCTTCGAGAAGATCGTCGTCACCGACACGATCCCGCTGCGGCCTGGCGCGCCGGAGAACATCCAGGTGCTCTCCTGCGCCGACCTGCTGACGGACTCGATCCGCCGGATCTTCACCGACGACTCGGTGTCAGAAGTCTTTGGCGGCGAGAACCAGCTCTTCTGACCTCCACCGCCGCCGCTCTGCTGCAGGACCGGCTCGGACTCTCCGACGACGAGCTGCTGGCGGTCCTTGACGCCGATCCGCTGAGCGTCCTGGGCGGCGAGCTCGACCACAAGCCACAGCTGCCGATCCTGCTCACGTTGACCGAGGAGGCCGCGGAGCGCGCCGGTCCCGAAGTCCTCAAGCGCTGGGTCCGCGCCGCCGGTCGCCACGGCCGCCCGATCGATCTGCTGCTCGCCCAGGACTTCGGCGCGTTCGAGGACGCCCTTGAAGATCTTCGCGAGCGCGGGTTCGTGGTCCGCGCAGCGCGTTAGCGGACCGCTTCGGCGGCCTGCGACTTCTCCTGGCGCTTCTCGCCGGGCCACACGCCGAAGAGGTGATCCCAGCCCTTGGCGCCGGCACGGTCGACCGCGGCGCGCGTCACCTTGAAGGTCACGCCCTGGACCGCGGCGGCGGCCATCACCTTCGGCCAGTCGGCCTCCTGCGTGGTCGGCTTGGGCGGCTCCTCGTTGTCGAAGATCCCCCAGATGACGTCAAACAGCTTCTTTGACAGCAGGCCGGCGAGGAGGCCCAGCACGATCCCGAACGGCTTGTACAAAAGCTTCATAGGTCGCAACGTACCCGAGCGCGCGACCGCAGACGCCTGGCCGCAACTGCCGGATCGGCGATGGAGATTTCGACCATCTGTCCGATGAAATGGGGTAGGACTCGGTGCACCATCCAGCAACCGAGCGACAGGTGGGAGGCGCGGTGGACGATCAGCATCCAGACCGGCACGACGACCCGCCCGGCGACGACCTCGCCGACGAGCTGCTGCGCCGCGCCCTGCTGGACCCCCAAGACGCCGCTGCGGTCGCGCTGAAGGTGCGGGGTCTCGCGCTCTGCGAGGAGCTCACGGTCATCTTCCACGGGCGTCGCGACCTCGGCACGATCCAGACCTATGTCGCCAACGGCGGCCACGGCGAGGGGGAGAAGCTGGGTGCGCGCGACCTCCTGCGCGTCCCGGTCGACCTCGATCTCGGTGAGGCCTACAGCCGCGAGGAGGCCCAGGACGCCTACGCGGCGCAGGCCCGGACGCTGCGCGACGCGCTGCAGGCCGCCGACACCGTCCTGGCGATCTGGGAAGGCCCGCTGCGCGATGTCGCCGAATCGGGGGTGATGTTGGTGCGCTCGGTTGACCTCGACATCCCGCTGCCGGCCCATCGTCTGATGCCGGTCGCGCTCGTCGCGCCCGAGCGCCACCTCACGATCGTCCCGGTCTGCGGCGCCCGCACGCTGTCTGACGGCCTACCGCCGATGGGCATCGCCTGCGCCCAGCAGGACGTCGCCCACGTCTACCCGCTGCCCGATGATCCGGAGGCCGCGCTGGAGGACTTCGTCGCTCGCGCTGCCGATCACGCTCGCAGCATGGTCGATCGGCTTGAAGCTCAGGAGCGCAGCGTGCAGCGCTTCCTGGAGATCAACGGCCCCGACGAGTTCCCTGCGACCGGCTGACCCGCGCGCCGACTAGGGTGCGAGCGCAGTGCTCGCCCGCCGTCCCAGCCGTCGCCTGGTCGTCATCGCCGTCCCGGTCACGCTCGTCGTGCTGGCCGTCGGCTTCCTGTCGGCGCGCTTCCTGACCACCGAGAACCGGGAGCGCGACGCGATCTTCACGCTGCTGCAGCGCGAGGCCGCCGGCGACATCGACGGCGTCGTCGCCGAGCTCGACGGCTGCGACCGCGGCTGCCAGGCGGACATCGCGGTCTTCCTGCCGAAGGTCACCGGCGCGGGTGCGGTGAAGATCGCGCGCCTGGACTCCGGCACCTCCTACACGCTGGGCACCAGCACCGGCAAGTCGCGCGTGGTCTGGGTGCATGGTGTCGACAGCCGGCCGATCGTGCAGTGCGTGACCGTCAGACGCCATGGCGGTCCGCTGACCGGACGCTCCGTTAGCCTGCTGGCACTTAGCGCGCCGCTGGCCGACAACGAGGACTCCTGCTGATCCCAGGCTTCGTCTCGTCGGACCGCATCGCGTCCCTGCCCGTGGTGTTCCCCCTCCCCGAGATGCTCCGACGCTGCCTTCTGCTGTCCCTCCTCGCCGCCTTCGCATTGCCGACGGCCGCCGTGGCCCAGAGCCCGATCGCCCACGCCGCCCAGGCCGACGGCCTCCAGACCAAGACCCTCTACAAGGGCGGTGCCTCCGGGCGCTACCTGATGGGCGGTCAGTGGTATTACCGCGCTGACACCGCCGGCAACGGCGCCGTGTCGGTCTTTGCCGGCAATCCATCGACCGTGGGCTGGACGCCGGTCAGCGTCCCCAACGCCTGGAACGCCAAGGACTTCTCCGACGCGTCCTTCTCCGGCGGCGTCGGCTGGTATCGCAAGAGCTTCCACCTCCCGAGCGCGGCCAAGCGGCTGTCCTGGGTCGTGCGCTTCGAGTCGGTTAACTACCGCTCGAGGGTCTACCTCAACGGCAAGCTGATCGGCAAGAACACCGGCGCCTATCTGCCGTTCGAGATCCGGCTGCCCGCCGGGTTGCTCAAGCGTGGCGGAACCAATCTGTTGGCGATCCGCGTCGACGACCGCCGCTTCCCGACCGATTTCCCGCCCTCGGGCCTGTCGAGCACCGGTGTGCCGACCGGTGGCTGGTGGAACTACGGCGGCCTGCTGCGCGAGGTCTATCTGCGCAAGATCGATCGCGCGGACTTCAACACCGTGGCGGTCCTGCCCGACCTGCCATGCGGCAGCTGCGACGCCCACGTCACCTACAAGACCACCCTGCGCAACTACGGCGACAAGGCGCAGCGGATGCGGGTGACCGCGCGTCTGGGCGCGCGCAAGATCGTGCTCGGCACGGCGTCGGTGGGGGCCAAGAAGTTCGCGACGTTCACCAAGCGCATCGCGGTCAAGAACCCCAAGACGTGGTCGCCTACCCGCCCGTATCTCTACAACACGTCCTTGACCGTCAGCGACGGCAAGAAGACGCTGCAGACCTACCACGTGCAGACGGGCATCCGGTCGATCAAGGTCGTTGACGGCCACCTCATGCTCAACGGCAAGCCGCTGCATTTCCGGGGCTTCGGCACGCACGAGGACTCGCTCGACAAGGGCTTTGCGATCGGCAACGCCGAGCGCGAGCAGCAGATCACGTGGGCCCGCGAGGCGGGGGCGACGTTGTTGCGCAGCCACTACCCGCTGCACCCCTACTACTACGAGCGCCTAGACGAGCTCGGCATGCTGGCCTGGGTCGAGGTGCCCGTCTACTCGGTCAAGACCAAGTACCTCAAGCAGCGCGAGGTGCGCCAGCTGGCGGCGCGTGAGCTGGAGAGCGCGGTGCGGACCAACATCAACCACCCGTCGGTCATCGTGTGGTCGGCGGGCAACGAGCTGAGCGCCCGCCCGGGCCCGGTGCAGGGGTACTACATCCAGCGCGCGGTCAAGCTCGCCAAGTCGCTGGACCCGACGCGCCCGGTCGGCCTTGCGGTCGCCGGCTACCCGTCGGCCGGCTGCCAGCCGGAGTACGCACAGCTCGACGTCCTGGGCATCAACGAGTACTTCGGGTGGTACTCCGGCCCCAACGGCCAGATCGCCGACCAGACGACGCTCAGCGATTACCTCGACAGCGTCCGCCAGTGCTATCCCACCAAGGCGATCGTGATCACCGAGACGGGCGCGGAAGCCAACCGCGACGGCCCGGTCGAGGAGCGTGGGACCTACCAGTTCCAGCAGGCGTTCGCCAACTACCACTACGGCGTCTACGCGAGCAAGCCATGGCTGTCGGGCGCGCTGTGGTGGACCCTTGAGGAGTTCGCGGTCAAGCCCGGCTGGGAAGGCGGCAACCCGTGGGCGGCGCCGCCGATCCACCAGAAGGCGACGATCACGATGGCCGGGGTCAAGAAGCCCGCCTTCTTCGACCTCCAGCGGATCTACAAGGCCACCAAGCAGTGGGGTCCTTAGGAGCCGCGCTTTTTGCGGCTCCTCCGCTACCATCGACCGCCGCCCATGGCCGACCAGACCACCAAGCTCGACGTTCACGCCCGCGAGGCAGCTCACTCCCGCGAGACCCGCCGCCTGCGCCGTAGCGGCCAGGTCCCCGGAGTCCTCTACGGAGGCTCTGAGGAGCCCGTCTCCTTCGCCGTCGCTGAACGCACCCTCCGCCACGCGCTTGCCGCGAAGGGCGCGGTGCTCGAGCTGAGCGTCGACGGCTCTTCGTCGACGCCCGCCGTGCTCAAGGACGCTCAGCGTCATCCGGTGCGCGGTGATCTCATGCACGTCGACCTGCTGCGCGTCGACCTCAACGTCGCCATTCAGGCGACGGTCGCCGTCCATTTCGTCGGTGACGACAAGGCGCCCGGCGTCGTCGAGGGCGGCATCCTCGAGCACGTCACGCGCGAGCTGACGATCGAGGCGCTCCCGAACGAGATCCCCGAGTTCATCGAGGTCGACGTCTCCAAGATGGAGATGAACGGCACGCTGCAGCTGTCGGAGATCACGGCGCCTGCGGGCGTCACGCTGCTCGACGACCCGGACGCGACGGTGCTGGCCTCGGTCACGCCTCCGAGCGTGTCGACGGAGTCCGACGAGGGCGTCGAGACCGAGACCGAGGTCGTGGGTCAGGCCGCCCCGGCCGCTGCCGCGGAGGCCGACGACTCGGCCTCCGAGGGCGGCGAGTAACAGCCCGGGCGGGCTCCGCTGGAGCCCCATGAAGCTTCCAGGACGCAGTCCCGCGCCCGTCGATTGGCTGATCGTCGGGCTCGGTAATCCGGGCGCGCAGTACGCGCGCACGCCGCACAACGTGGGCTTCCTCGTCGCCGAGGCCCTGATCGCGCGCTGGGGGCTCGGCAAGCCGAAGAAGGCGTTTGCCGGGCTCTACGCCGACGGGCGCGCGATGACCCTGCCGGGGTGGGCGGGAACCGGTTCTCCACGCGTCGGCGTCCTGTTGCCGCAGACCTTCATGAACGACTCGGGCCGCGCGGCCAGCCCGGCGCGCGGTGCGTTGAAGGTCGAGCTCGACCACGTGATCGCCGTCCACGACGAGCTCGACCTCAAGTTCGGCGACATCCGCACGCGGATGGGCGGCGGGCTGGCGGGCCACAATGGGCTGAAGTCCCTCAAGGCGGGCTTCGGCTCACCGGACTTCGCCCGCGTCCGGATCGGCATCGGCCGGCCTGACACCACCGATCCGGAGATCGTGTCCTCCTACGTGCTCGGCCGGTGGCGCCAGCCGCAGGCCGAGGTCGCCGAGCTGGTGGACCGAGCCGCCGACGCCGTCGAGCGGATCGTCGACGGCAGCGACACGCTGGGCTGAGCGCGGGCGGCCGGCGCGCCGAGCAGCGCCGAACGCGACTTCCTAGAATGGGCTACCGCACCCGGCCGCGCCTTCGCGCGGTCGCTGTGCATGCCCTACATGTCGCTTCGCCCGCTCCTCACCCATCTCGCCGACGACCCCAACGGCCCGCGCTTGGCGCGCGAGGGCGGTCGGGCGTTCGTGTCGGCCTCCTATCGCCCATACGTCATCGGGGCACTCCTCGATGGTCTCGACGGCCCGATGGCCGGCCGTCCCGCGCTGGTCGTCGCCGCCGACGACCGCCAGGCACGCGATCTGGCTGCCGACCTGCGCCATTGGCTCGCGCCGCGGCCGGTGCGCTTCTATCCGAGCCGTGGCGTCGCCTACGAGTCGCACCTCGCGCCCCCGCCGCATCTCGTCGGCCTGCGCGTCGCCGCGCTCGACGCGCTGCTGGCCGACGGTGCGGCGCCCGACGCGACCGAGCCGCCCGTCGTCGTCGTCTCCGCCGTCGCGCTCAGCGAGAAGGTCCCCGATCCCGCGCTGCGCCCGAAGTCGTTCTGGCTGCGCGTGGGCGACCTGCTGGACCTCGACGAGGTCTCGGCCGACCTCGTCGCCGCCGGCTACGAGCGCGTCGACCAGGTCGACGATCGCGGCCAGTTCGCGATCCGCGGGGGCATCCTCGATGTCTACCCGGCGACGTCTGACCACGCGGTCCGCGTCGACCTATTCGACATCGAGATCGAGTCGCTGCGCGAGTTCTCGACGTTCACCCAGCGCTCGCTCGCGGAGCTGACCGAGCTGGAGATCGCGCCCGCCGCCGAGCTGAGCGCCGAGCACCGCGAGGCCGCGGAGATCGCCGCGGTCTCCGACGCCGAAGACCGTCCCGACGTCGCTGAGCTGTTGCCCGTCGACCAGTTCCACGCGTTCCTCGACCTCGCGCCGGCCGACGCCGCGGTGATCTTGGCCGAGGAGGCCGAGATCGGCTCGGCGCTGACCGACCACTGGCAGGACGTCTGCGCGGCGTTTCACGCCACCGACGCGCACGACCTCTACGTCAAGCCAGAGACGGTCAACGCGGCGCTCGACGCGCGCGCCCATGTCCGTCTCAGCGCGCTGTCGGGCGACCAGCCCTTCGAGTTCCGCGCCCAGGCCGCCGACCTCGGTGCGCGCTCGCTGCGAGAGGCCGAGCCGCAGCTGGAGAAGCACGTCCGCGGCGGCTACCGCACCGTCGTCACCTGGCCCCAGCGTGGCCAGGGCGAGCGCACCGCCTACAACCTGGCCCGGCTGAAAGCCCGCTGGCTGGAGGACGACGGCGACACCGCCGAGCCCGGCGATCTGCGCTTCGCCGTCGCGTCGCTGCGCGACGGCTTCATCGCCGGCGGTCCCCGCATCGCGGTTATCCCCGAGCACCGCCTCTTCCGCCGCAAGCGCGCTGAGCGCGCCGATGGCGTGCAAGCGCGCCGCCGCGGCGCGCTGCGCTCGTTCAGCGACCTGCGCACTGGTGAGCACGTCGTCCACGAGGACCACGGCGTGGCGCGCTTCGCGGGCTTTGAGACCAAGACGGTGGCCAACGTCACCCGCGACTACCTGCAGCTGGAGTTCGCCGGCAGCGACAAGGTCTACATGCCGGTTGAGCAGCTCGCCAAGATCTCGCGCTACCTCGGCGCCGGCAGCGGCTCGCCGACGCTGAGCAAGCTCGGCGGCAAGGCCTGGGAGACGATGAAGGCGCGCGCCCGGCGCGCCGCCCAAGAGCTCGCCGGCGAGCTCCTCAACCTCTACGCCGAGCGTCGCAAGCGCGCCGGCCACGCCTTCCCCGAGGACTCCGAGTGGCTGCGCGAGTTCGAGGAGAAATTCCCCTACACCGAGACCGCCGACCAGCGCGAGGCGATCGAGGTCGTCAAGACCGACATGGAGCGCTCCACGCCGATGGACCGCCTGATCTGCGGCGACGTCGGCTACGGCAAGACCGAGGTCGCGCTGCGCGCGGCGTTCAAGGCCGCCGACGACGGCCGCCAGGTGCTGGTCCTCGCCCCGACGACGATCCTCGCCCAGCAGCACTACGGCAACTTCGCCGAGCGGCTGAAGGACTACCCCTTCACCGTCGACCACGTCTCGCGCTTCCGCACGCCCAAGGAGCAGAAGGAGGTCGTAGCCGCCTTCAACAAGGGCAGCGTCGACATCCTCATCGGCACCCATCGCCTGCTGGGCCGCGACATGCGCGGCAAGGACATCGGGTTGATCATCGTCGACGAGGAGCAGCGCTTCGGCGTCAAGCAAAAGGAGCTGCTGCGCCAGCTCAAGTTGAAGGTCGATGTGATCGCGATGAGCGCCACGCCGATCCCGCGCACGCTGCAGATGTCGATGGCGGGCATCCGCGACATCTCGGTCATCGAGACGCCGCCCGAGGGGCGGCGCCCGGTCAAGACCTACGTCGGCGAGTACGACGAGGAGCTCGTTAAGCAGGCGATCATGCGCGAGAAGCGGCGCGGAGGCCAGGCGTTCTTCGTGCACAACCGTGTGGAGAGCATCGACGAGACCGCCGAGCGCCTGCGCGGTTTGTGTCCGGGCGTGAGTTTTGAAGTCGCCCATGGCCAACTCGATGAGAAAGAGCTCGAGAAGCGCATGCTCGGCTTCCTGCGTGGCGACGCCGACGTGCTTGTGGCGACCTCGATCATCGAGTCGGGGATTGACATCCCGCAGGCAAATACGCTGATCGTCGAGCGTTCCGACATGTTCGGGCTTGCTCAGCTTTATCAGATCCGCGGGCGGGTTGGCCGCTCGCGTGAGAAGGCCTACGCCTACCTCTTGTACCCGGCGCACGCGGCGCTGACCGAGGAGGCGATGAAACGCATGAGCGCGCTCAGCGACTACACCGAGCTCGGCGCCGGCTTCAAGATCGCGATGCGCGACCTCGAGATCCGCGGCGCCGGCAACCTGCTCGGCGACGAGCAGTCGGGCCACGTCGCGGCGCTCGGCTTCGAGCTCTACATGCAGATGCTCGACGAGGCCGTGCAGATGGCGAGCGAGAGCGACGACGGCGACCAGCGCGAGCCGGTGCGCCTCGACGTCAACGTCGACGCCTACATCCCGGCCGACTACATCGCCTACGAGCAGGCCAAGATCGACGTGCACCGGCGCATCGCCGGTGCACGCGAGGTCGCCGACCTCGGTGTGCTGCGCGACGAGCTGGAGGACCGCTTCGGCGAGATCCCGCAGCCGTTGGCCAACCTGCTCGATCTCCAGCAGGCGCGCATCAAGCTCGGTCAGGCCGGCGCTCGTGCCGTCAGCTTCCGCGGCGACCGGCTGACGGTCAACCCGGTCGATCTCGACGCCGAGCAGGCCGCGCGGCTCAAGGAGGCGCTTCCGGCGTCGACCTATGAGCCCGGTCGCGCGCAGCTCTCGGTAATTGTTCCTAAAGAGCCTGAACAGCGCTTTCCGGCCGTCATCGCGGCAGCAGATGCCTTGCTGGCGGTGTCTTTCGCGCCCGTGTAGACCGTCGGCGAGGCAGCGTCAAGGTGCGGAGGGCTGCCAATTGGACACAGGTTTAAGGCTCCGTTCATACAGACCCTGGTAGCTTGCGCCCCGCTATGACATCGCCTCGTCGGTTTTCGGCGCTCTTGGGCGCCTTTTTCGTGCTCCCCCTTGTCCTCGCCGCGTGCGGCGGCGACAGCGTGCCCGGCAACGCCGTGGTCAAGATCGGAAGTGACTCGATCAAGACCTCGGAGTTCGACCACTGGCTCCAGGTAGCGGCCACCTCGGCACAGCAGCAGACGGGGGTGACCGGCAAGCCTGCGATCCCGAAGCCACCGGAGTACACCGAGTGCATCGCCAACAAGAAGAAGACGGCGGTCAAGCCGGCCAAGGGCCAGCCTAAGCCGACCGACGCGACCTACAAGACGCAGTGTGAGCAGGAGTACACGCAGCTGCGCGATCAGACCATGCAGTTCCTGATCTCTTCCGCGTGGATCGAGGGCGAGTCGGCAGACCGTGGCGTCAAGTTGACCGATCCCGAGGTCAAGAAGGACTTCGACAAGCAGCGCCTGCTGAGCTTCCCCGACGACAAGTCCTACCTGGCCTTCCTCAAGAGCTCCGGCAACGGCCAGGAAGACCTGCTCTACCGCGTCAAGATCCAGAGCCTGTCGGGCAAGCTCAGGGAGAAGATCCTCAAGGGCACCGACAAGGTCACCGACGCGCAAATCACCAACTACTACAACAAGAACAAGATTCGGTTCGCCACCCCCGAGCAGCGCGACCTGCGAATCATCCTGACCAAGACCGAAGCTCAGGCCAAAAAGGCCAAGGCGGCCATCGATGGCGGCCAGAACTTCGGTGCGGTCGCCAGGAAGTACTCCATCGACCAGGCCACGAAGGTCGACGGCGGCGAACTGACGGGTGTCCCGAAGGGCCAGCAGGAGAAGTCGCTGGACGCCGCGACCTTCAAGGCACCCATCGGTGAGGTCAGGGGCCCGGTCAAGACGCAGTTCGGCTACTACGTCTTCAAGGTCCAGAAGATCACGCCGAGCAAGCAGCAGCCGCTGTCGACGTCCAAGGCCTCGATCAAGCAGCTGCTGGTCAGCCAGCAGCAGCAGACCGCGCTCGACAAGTTCGTCAAGGACTTCCAGAAGAAGTGGAAGGATCGGACGGAGTGCCAGAAGGGCTACCAGACGACCGACTGCTCCAACGCGCCGAAGCCCAAGCCTTCGACGCCGGGCCCGGCCACCACGGCCACGCCGCAACCAACGACGACGGCCCCGAAGAAGTAGGACGGGTAGCCTGCGCGGGTGTCGCCCTTCGCGACACCCGCCCGTCAGGCGCAGGCGCTGCGTGGCGAAGGGTACGGCCCTTCGCGACACCCGCGTGTTTCGGGCTCAGACGCTAGGTTGCGAAGGGTGTCTTCCGACCCCGCCGCAGACGTCGCCCAGGCGGTCGCGGCGCTCGATGCGCTGACACGCAAGCTGCGCATCGAGTGCCCCTGGGACCGTGAGCAGGACGAGCGCACGATCGTCCCGCACACCCTCGAAGAGGCCTACGAGCTGGCCGATGCGGCATACCGCCGCGACGACGCCAAGCTGCTCGACGAGCTCGGCGATGTGCTCTTCCAGGTCCACTTCCTGTCGCTGCTGCTCGAAGAGCGCGGCGCTGGGTCGCTGGCACAGGTCGCCGAGCATGTGCGCCAGAAGCTGATCCGCCGCCACCCGCACATTTTCGGGGAGGTCGAAGTCGCCGACGCCGGCGAGGTCCTGGCCAACTGGGACGCGATCAAGTCCACCGAGGCCGATCGGGAGCCCGGCATCTTCGGCGAGGTGCCCGAGAACCTGCCCGCGCTGCTCTATGCCCGCAAGGTCCAGCGGCGCAGCGCGTCGAGTGGTTTCGACATGGACGGGCCGCCGTATGCGGCGGTCGGCGGCATGCTTGAAGAGCTGGAGGCCGCCGACGATGCTGACGCGCGCTACGCCGCCGCCGGCGACCTGCTCTTTGCGGCCGTCAACGTCGCGCGCAAGCTCAAGGTCGACCCGGAGCTCGCGCTGCGGTCCTCGGCCGATAGGTTTCGCGCGCGCGTCGAGGCCGCCGAGCGTCTCGCCGAGGCCGACGGCGCGCGCTGGAATGACCTGCAAACGGGTCGCCAGATCACCTATTACGCGCAGGCCCGACTCCAAGAAGAGGACTGAGACCCGACTGCCATGAGCGCCATCGAACGCGTCCACGCCCGCCAGATCCTCGACTCGCGAGGCAACCCGACCGTCGAGGTCGAGCTCGCCTTGCGCTCCGGCGCGACCGGCCGCGCGGCCGTCCCGTCAGGGGCCTCGACCGGTGAGTTCGAGGCCACCGAGCTGCGCGACGGCGGCTCGGAGTACCTCGGCAAGGGCGTCACGCAAGCTGTCGGCAACGTCAACGGCGAGATCGCGACCGCGATCGCTGGCCTCGACGCCTCCGATCAGGCGGCGCTGGACGGCAGGCTGATCGAACTCGACGGCACGCCGAACAAGTCGCGCCTGGGCGCCAACGCCATTCTCGGCGTCTCGCTGGCCGCCGCCCATGCGGCAGCGGCCGAGGAAGGTCAGCCGCTCTGGCGCTACCTGGGCGGCGAAAGTGCCCACATCCTGCCGGTGCCGATGATGAACGTCCTCAACGGCGGTGCCCACGCGGATAACTCGGTGGATTTCCAGGAGTTCATGATCGTGCCGGTGGGGGCGAGCTCTTTCCGTGAAGGACTGCGCTACGGCGCCGAGGTCTTCCACGCTTTGAAGAAGACGCTGCACGATCGCAAGCTCGGCACGACCGTCGGCGACGAGGGCGGGTTTGCGCCCAACCTGGAGTCCAACGAGGCGGCCCTGGAGTTGCTCGTCGCGGGCATCGAGGCCTCGGGCTACAAGCCGGGCGAGGACATCGCCATCGCGCTGGATCCGGCGACGTCGGAGATCTTCGCGGACGGCGTCTATGACCTCGAGCACGAAGGTCGCAAGCTGAGCTCGGTGGAGCTGGCCGATTACTGGTCGGTCCTTGCCGGCAAGTACCCGATCCTGTCGATCGAGGACGGGATGGACGAGGAGGACTGGGACGGCTGGAAGGCGCTGACCGACAAGATCGGCTCCACCGTTCAGCTCGTCGGCGATGACCTGTTTGTCACCAACGTCGACCGCCTCAAGCGCGGCATCGACGCGGGCGTCGGCAACTCGATCCTGATCAAGGTCAACCAGATCGGCACGCTGACCGAGACGCTGGCCGCGATCGCTATGGCGCGCGAGGCCGGCTACACCGCGGTGATGTCGCACCGCTCGGGCGAGACCGAGGACGTCACGATCGCCGACCTCGCCGTCGCGACCGGCTGCGGGCAGATCAAGACCGGGGCGCCCTCACGCTCCGATCGCGTGGCCAAGTACAACCAGCTGCTGCGCATCGAAGAGGCGCTGGGCGCCGACGCGACCTACCCGGGTCGCTCCGTATTTCGCTCATAGGAGCAGGAACGCGCTCGCGCGGGGCGAACGGGCCTTCTAGATGTCCCCAGCCCGCCAGTCCGCGGCGCACGCGCGCTCCCGTCCCTCCACGGAAGCTCGGCCTCGACAGCGGCCACGCGTCGTCGCGGGTGGCGGCCGGGCAATCCGCTGGGATCGCGTCGGGCGCGTCGCGCTGCTGATGGTCCTGCTTGGCGTCGTGGCGCTGTACGTCGGGCCGTCGATCACGTTCGTCCACACCTACCGCGAGGCGCAGGCGCGCAGGGGCGAGGTCAGCGCGCTGCAGGCCGAGAACAAGCGCCTGCGGGCGCGTCGCACGGCGCTGAAGGACCCGCGCACGCTGGAGCGCGAGGCGCGCCGGCTCGGGCTCGTCAAGCCGGGCGAGCTCCCGTTCATCGTCAAAGGCCTGCCGGGCGATCGGTGAACGCTCGCCCAGAGGGCGAGGTTCACTTGCGAGTGTTCGCCCAGGGGGCGAAACTCGCCTGAGTCGGTCGCTAGGTTGGACTTGTGACCCAGTTCGAGACGTCGATGTTCCAGTGGAAGGAGGGCGAGCGCCGTGTGCGCGAGGCCCTTCCGGACGAGCGCATGGCGATGGATCGCGTCGTCGATCATGTGCTCGCGGAGCTGCGCCGCCGGCTTGGCGGCCCGTTCACGATCGACGAGCTGGTGGCGCTCTATGACCAGGGCACCGCGTGGTGCACCGACATCGCCTACAGCGTCGCCCCAGGCGCTCCGTGGGCCTGGGACGCCCGGACGACCGCCGATGCCGCCTTTGGCCGCTACGTCCGCGAGGCCTCCGACTATGCGGGCGGCCGCCGGCTGGACCCGCGCCCTGCCGACTGAGGCGCGAAGCGGAGATACACCCCGAGCTCGCCGACCGGCGCGAAGCCAAGGCGCGCGTAGAGCTCCTTGGGCCAGTCGTCGGCGTCGGCGACGATGAACAGCAGCTCCGGATCCTCCGCCAGGGCGGCGCGCGCCGCTGCGGCGACCACCGCGCGTCCATAGCCGCGTCTGCGGTACTCAGCGAGGCAGATGACGTCCTCGACCTGGGCCTCGGCGCCACGCGTCCATAACCGCGCCCAGGCGACGACGTCGGCGCCGTCACAGACCGCAAAGCGGCGCTCCTGCGCCCCGGCGGGCCCGTAGGTGCGGTGGTGCTCGATCAGGTGCCGACGCGTGCGTGCGTCACGGCCGTAGGGCGTGTCGGGATCGCTTTGCAGGTAGCGGTCGTTGGCCGCGAGAACCGCGTCGACGGAGACCTCCGCCACGTCGACGCCCGGGACGGCGTCTGGCGTCGCTGCGGGGCCGGTGTGGAGCTGAAACAGATGGCGGCTGGCGTCATAGCCACGGGCGACCAGGTCGTCGTGCAGCCGCGCGTGGGCCGGCGGCTCGAGCAGCAGCCGGCGGTGTGGCAGGTCGTGGCCACCGAGCAGGCGCTCGGCGTGGCCGTCCAGCTGTGCGGCGCTCATGCCGCCGGCGTCCGCTACCGCCCAGAGGACGTTGCGGTCATAACAGCGGTCGAGGTCGGGCGAGAGGAAGGCCTGGCCCCACGCACCGGTGATCGTGCGCCCAACGGCGCTGTGCATCGCGCGTTCGAAGGCGAACGCGCGAGCCAGCCTGGCGTCGTCAGTCCTCGTCGGCGTCGGTGTCGGCGCCATCGCCGACCCGCTTGATGACGATCTGGTCGGCCTCGACCGTCACCTCGACCTGGCGGTGGCCCGCCCAGTGCTCGGCGTAGGTGCCGTCGTCGGCGATCGCCGGGTCCAGCCACAGGCCGTAGCCCTCATCACCGTGGTCGAAGGTGCCCTCGTAAGCGGAGCCCTTCTTCGCACCGGTGCGGGCGCGGCCACGACCGCCGCGGCGGCCCCGACGGCGCTTGGGTGCGCCCTCATCGTCGGACGGCTCGTCCTCGTCCTCACCGGCTTCGGCCTTGCGGGCGGCCTCGGCCTCCAGCTCGGCGGCGATGAGCGCGTCGTCTTCGGCGCGGAGATCAATCTCGTCGTCGAAGTCGACCCCGGGAGCGTCCGAGGACTCCCCGTCGGGGAGCAGCTCGTTCTCCTTCTTGAAGGCTTCGATCTGCTGGACCGTGACCTCCAGCTGGTGCGCGACCCACGCGTCCGTGCGCCCTTGGCGCACCCACGTACGGATCTGGTTCAGATGAGGGCGGAGCGATCGTCTTGCCATACGAAGGTGGCCATCCTAGTCGACCGTCCGGGCGGTACGTCGGCACCGTCCGTCAGGCTGCAGTCCGATGCCCGACCTCCCGCACACGACTTCGCACAGGCTTTTGGGGCAAGGTTCGTGATCCAACGACGTTCCCGCAATTTGATGGTTTCGCGCTGCTTGCATGTGGGCACCGGCCCTGCGAGACTCGCTGCGCCGGTGGCAGGGACGTTGGGAGGCGTCCAACCATGCTCGTACTGACACGAAAGTCCAACCAGAGCATCATGATCGGAGACGACATCGAGGTCTCCGTCCTGTCCATCATGGGGGAGAAGGTGCGCATCGGAATCCAGGCTCCGCGCGACATCCCCGTGTTCCGCAAAGAGGTCTACCTGGAGATCCAGCAGGAGCGCGCCGGAACCGTCGAGGGCACGAGCTCCGACAGCAACAACAACGTGCGCGGCGAGGTCGATGAGGCCCTCCGCAAGCTCGGCACCGCGGCCGAGTAATCGCCCAGAGGGCGATTACCCCATCACGTAGTAGAGCGTCTCAAACATCGCGATCGTCACGAGGACGGCCGTCGCGATGAGGATGAGGTAGAGCAGCCCGAAGCGCATCGAGCCGCGCTTGTGGGTCTTCTCCAGATGGCGCTTGCGCGCGCGCAGCTCGACCTCGCGCCGCAGGCGGTCGGCCTGCTCGCGGTCCTGCTCAATCTCGTCGACGAGCGCCCGTTCCAGCTGGGCGAGGCTCTGACGCATGCGCATCCGCCCCGGAGGCTACCGCTCACACGCGCTCCATAACCCTCGCCCGGCGTCGCGCGCTTGGCGCGCCAGCGCGGCGAAGCGGTCTGCAAAGCGCACGTTCGGCGCGATCGTCAGCGTCGTGGCATAGCCACCGCGCAGCAGCGCCGCGTTGACGAACAGCCCGTCGCTGGCGCGATAGACATAGGCCAGCAGCCGCCCGTAGCGATCGCGCGCCTCAGCGTCGGCGTCCAGCCGGACCGCGCGCCCGTCGACCAGCCGATGGTTCGCGGCCGAGGCCCGCTTGCCAAAGCACTGCACCCGCGTGTGCGGCTTGACCGTCTCCGGCGTGTCGACGCCGATGTAGCGCACCCGCTCCTGCCGGCCGCCGATGGCGACGAGGATCGTGTCGCCATCGACCACGCGCAGCACCCGCGCGGCCGTCACAGACGACTCGACGTCGTCCTCACCCCGCTGCATCCAGCCGTAGCCGGCGGCGAGGAGGACGACGAGGACCCAGGGCAGCGTGCGACGCATCGGCCGCCGACCCTAGGCGCGGCGGGGGCGTGACGGGCGCGCTGTCGCACCCGCGTCACACCTCCGCCGCAACCATCTAGGCGATCGTGACCTCGTCGGAGAGGTACACGTCCTGGATCGCGTTGAGCAGCTCGACGCCCTCGGCGGTCGGGCGCTGGAACGCCTTGCGGCCGGAGATCAGGCCGGCACCGCCGGCGCGCTTGTTGATGACCGCGGTACGGACCGCCTCGGCCAGGTCGGTCGCGCCCGACGACGCGCCGCCGCTGTTGATCAGCGGGGAGCGACCCAGGTAGCAGTTGATCAGCTGGTAGCGGGTCAGGTCGATCGGGTTGTCGGTCGTCAGCTGGTCGTAGACCAGCTTGTTGGTCTTGCCGTAGCCGCCGGTGCCGAGTCCGTTGATCGCCGGGTAGCCGCCGTTGTTCTCGGGCAGCTTCTGCTTGATGATGTCGGCCTGGATCGTCACGCCGAGGTGGTTGGCCTGGCCCGTCAGGTCGGCCGACAGGTGGTAGTCGGTGTCGCCCTGCTTGAAGGCCGGGTTGCGCAGGTAGCACCAGAGCACGGTGAACATGCCCAGGCGGTGGGCCTCCTCGAAGGCCGCGGCGACCTCGACGATCTGGCGGTCGCTGTTGTCCGAGCCGAAGTAGATCGTCGCGCCGACACCTGCGGCACCCATGTCGGCCGCGCGCTGGGGCGAGGCGAACATGATCTGGTCGGCGCCGTTGGGGTAGGTCAGCAGCTCGTTGTGGTTGAGCTTGACGATGAACGGAATGTGGTGGGCCCACTTGCGGCCGACGGCGCCCAAGACGCCGACGGTCGAGGCGACCGCGTTGCAGCCGCCCTCGACGGCCAGCTCCACGATCTTGTCGGGGTCGAAGTACTTGGGGTTGGGCGCGAAGCTCGCGCCGCCCGAGTGCTCGATGCCCTGGTCGACCGGCAGGATCGACACATAGCCGGTGCCGCCGAGGCGCCCGTTGTCAAAGAGCCACTGCAGGTTGCGCAGCACGGTCGAAGAACGATCCGTGTCGCGCACGATGCGGTCGACGAAGTCCGGACCCGGCAGGTGCAGCTCAGAAGCGTCGAGGGTGGTGCTGCGATGGTTCAGAAGCGTCTCGGCCTCGTCGCCGAGCAGCTCCTCGAGACGCGATCCGCTGAGCACGTCGGTGGACACTGTCAGACCTCCAAAAGAGTCATGGCTTGGACTCCTGATCATAGGCGTCAGTAGGCTCCGACGGCAGATGGAGCACCACTTCAACGGGCCGAGCTACACGATCGGCATCGAAGAGGAGCTGATGATCGTCGACGCCGGCTCCTACGAGCTCGTCAGCGCCATCGAGTCCCTGCTCGAGGACGCCGGCAACGTCGACACCACGGCCGGGGAGATCAAGCCCGAGCTGATGGAGTCGGTGCTGGAGATCGCGACGCGCCCGGCGGCCAACACGGCGGAGGCGGGCCAGCAGCTGCGGGCGCTGCGTCGCCAGGTCTGCGAGATCGCCGCGCCCCGCGGTCTGGCGATCGGCTCGGCGGGCACGCATCCGTTCGCCCTCTGGGAGGACCAGCGGATTGCCTCGCGTCAGCGCTACCGCGCGCTGGTCAACGCGCTCCGATTTGTTGCGAGGCAGGAGCTGATCTTCGGCCTGCACGTCCATGTCGGCCTCGACGATCCCGACAAGGCGATCCACGTCGCCAACGGAATGCGCGTCCATCTGCCGGTCCTGCTCGCGCTCAGCGCCAACTCGCCGTTCTGGCGCGGCGACGGCACGGGCCTGGCGAGCACACGACTGCCGATCTTCCGGGCCTTTCCGCGCGTGGGTGTCCCGCCGAGCTACCGCGATTGGGCCGACTACGAGCGTCAGATCGAGTTCATGGTCTCCAGCGGCGTGATGGAGGACTACACCTATCTCTGGTACGACGTGCGCCCGCACCCCAAGCTCGGCACCGTCGAGATCCGCGCCTGCGACGCGCAGACCCGGGTCGAGCACACGCTCGGCCTCGCCGCGCTGATCCAGGCGATGGTCAAGGAGCTGGCCGAGCACTTCGACGAGGGCAAGCACCTCGGCGAGTACCCGTGGCAGATGCTCGACGAGAACCGCTGGCTGGCGGCGCGCCACGGTTTGGAGGGGGAGCTCGTCGACCTGCCCACCAACGGGCGGGTGGCGACCAAGGCGCTGGCCCAGCGATTGCTGGACCGCCTGCGCGATCATGCGCAGGATCTCGGGTCGGCCGCTGAGCTGGAGGGCATCGACGACCTGCTGGCCCGCGGCAACGGTGCGGCCCGTCAAGTGGTCGTCTACGAGGCCAATCACGACCTCCGCGAGGTCATGGCCGAGATCGTCGCCGCGAGCACCGGCGACGGCGACACCGAGTTCTAGGAGTGTGCTGACGAAACCGGCGCAGTGGTGTGTCGGAGCACTCCTCGGCGACCACTTCGCATACTGCTCACCGGCCGGGCTCCCAGGGGCCTAGAATCGATCTTCAGATGGCCGGGACGCCCGACCTGTTCGTGGTCTGCAAGAAGTGCGGGTCTGAGGTCAGCCCGTACATCACCGAGTGCCCGTACTGCGGGACCCGGCTGCGGAAGCGAGCCCCGAAGATCGATCGCCGTTCGGGCGACGCTGCTCCGCGCCCGCCGCGGCGTGCGGTGCGCCCGACGCTGAGCCCGTTGCGCACCAACGAGATCCCCGGCATCCGTGGCGACCCGACGGGCCGGCCGAACGCGACCTTCGCGCTGCTGATCTTGTCGCTGTTCGGCTTCCTGGTCCTGCCGTTTGTCACCGACGCCGACGTCGCGCTCGTCTCGCTGGGCGGCGATGCATGGCGCTACGTCACCGCGGCCTTCCTCTATCCCAACGCCTGGTACCAGCTGGCCGTCCTACTGGCGATCGGCATCTTCGGCTGGCGGCTGGAGCTGCGCCACGGCCCGATCCTGGTGATCGCGCTCTTCCTCGCTTGCGGTGTCGGTGGCAACGCGATCGGGGCGGCGGCCGGACAAGACATCCTGATCTTCGGCGCGCCGGGCGCGGCGATGGGCATGCTCGCGGCCTGGGCCGTGCCCGACATCTTGCGCGCCCGCAACGACGTCGAGCACGACGGCGACCTCCTCGGCACCGCGGTGATCGCGGTGACCGTCGCGGTCATGCCGGCGGTCGTGCCGAGCGCCAATGCGATCGCGACGTTCTCCGGCCTGGTGATCGGCGCGCTCGCCGGCCTGATGCTCGTGCGCGGCACCGACACGCGTCGGTAGGACGCCACGGGCGAGCGGCTAGGGTGAGCTGACGTGCCCGCCCGCCGCTTCACTGCCGAGCAGGTCGACGCCGCCGTCGCGGCGCTGTCGAACGACGCCGAGCGGTTCGTTCACGCTCAGGAGATCGTCACCCACGCCGCTCCCGGTCTGCAGCGCGTCCTCAACGAGGCGCTCTCGGCAGGCGGCTGGTTCGGCGAAGCCCACGAGGCGCAGATCACCGGCGTTGCCGCGACGGCTGACGGGCCGCAGCGCGAGTCGGCGCTCCGCGTCCTGATCGCCGAGGAGACGCGCCTGAGCATGCTCGTGGGCGTGGCGGTGGGGCTTGAGCTGGCACGTGAGCTGTTCGATGTCGACGACGATGCAGAGGAGACGACGTAGATGAAGATCCAGTTCCTGGGCCACGCCGCGTTCGCGCTGGAGCACGACGGCAAGACCGTGCTCATCGATCCGTTCTTGACCGGCAACCCGAAGGCGGCCGCCAGCGCCGACGAGGTTGCCGCCGACGCGATCTTCCTCACCCACGGCCACGGCGACCACATCGGCGACACCGTCGACATCGCCAAGCGCACGGGCGCCACGGTCGTGGCGATCGTCGAGCTGGCCAACGAGCTCAGCGAGTCCGGCGTCGAGAACGTGTTCGACCCCAACATCGGCGGCACCGTCGACCTCGACTGGGTCAGCGTCCGGCTGACGCCGGCGTGGCACACCTCGACGACGCCGAAGGGCACCGTCAACACGCCGGCCGGCCTGGTGGTCGAGATGGGCGGCAAGCGCATCTACTTCGCGGGCGACACCGCCCTGTTCAGCGACCTCGCCCTGCCGGCCAAGCGCGGTCACATCGACCTTGCGGTCATCCCGATCGGCGGTCATTACACGATGGATCGCTTTGACGCCGTTGTCGCGGCCGAGCTGATCAAGGCCGACCAGGTGATCCCCTGCCATTACGACACGTTCCCGCCGATCGAGACCGACGCCCAGGCCTTCAAGGCCGATGTCCAGAACGCCGGCTTCAGCGAGGTCATCGTCCTGGACCCGGGCGCGTCGCACGAGCTATGACGCACGCCGTCGTCCTGATCGAGGCCGAGCGCGACGAGCTCTCGTCGCTGGGCGGTGCGCTCGCCGGCCTGGCCGGGGTGGCCGAGGCCTACTCCGTCACCGGTGAGTGGGACTTCGTGGCGATCGTGCGCGTCCAGCGTCACGAGCAGCTCGCCGAGGTCATCACCGGGGAGATCGTCAAGCTGCCGGGCGTCAGCCGCACCCAGACGATGGTCGCCTTCGAGGTCTTCTCCGAGCACGACCTCGAGGCGATGTTCTCGATCGGGCAGTGAGCAAGCTGACTCGTCCAGCGCTCGCAGCCCTCGTGGCGGTCGTCGCGCTGACCGCCGCGGGCTGCGGGGACGACGACACCACGTCGGCGACGGTCGTGCAGGGACCCGACGCCACGGCACCGGCGCCCGCCGCCACGGCACCCGCGACAACGACCGAGACAGCGCCGACGACCTCGACGTCCACCTCGATGTCGACCAACCCCACGGCGACCACTGGCGTCCCGCCAGGCGGCGTCAAGCCGACGACGACCGGCGGCGCGCCGGCCGGCGGCGAGCAAGGGGAGGGCGGTGCCGGCGACGAGGAGGCCGTGCGCGTCCCCGTCACGCTGACGGCCGCCGGTGGATCGCTCTCGCCGACCGTCGTGACGATCCCGGCCTTCCTGGCGGTCGAGCTGCGCGTCAGCGCCAAGGGCGGCGCCGAGAAGCTGACGATCTCCGTGCCGGGCGGCGGGACGCTGTGGGTGGCCGCGGGCCAGATGGCGACCAAGCGCCTAGCTGGCCTGAAGCCCGGCGACTACCCGGTGACGAGCGCCGGTGGCGGCAAGGCGACGTTGCACGTGGTCAGCGGCGGCAACCCCGGGCCCTGAGCGGCCTAGACTCCGCAGTCGATGTCCGCCGTCCGTCCCGAGTTCGGCCCGACGCTGCCCGAGCTGCTGGGGCCGCGCTTGCGGGCGCTGCCGCCGGTGCTACGCCTCGGCCTCGCAGCGCTGGGCGGGTTCGTCGTGGTGGTGATCTTCTATGGCTTGGTCTTGCGCGGGGACGGGGCCGACGCCAAGCGGGCCGTGGTCGTGCGGACGCCGGTCGCCTTCAACTTCGTCTACCGGGCGCCGTTCGCGCGGCTCGCGCCGCAGGCGGGCGAGCTGGCGCGGGTCGGCAGAACGTCGCAGTCCTTCGCGGTCCGCGAGCTGAAGCTGCCGCCATATCGCGGCGATGCCGCGGGCTTCCTGCCGCTCTACGCCGCTCAGCAGGAAGCGCAGATGGCGCGGCAGTTCCCGGGCTTCGTCTGGCGCTCCGACGGCCGCGCGAACATCAACCAGCAGCAGGGTTTCGAGATCGTCTTTCAGTTCCGGCGCCCGGGTGGCCCGTTGAGCTACGGGCGCCGCGTGCTCCTGCTGCCCAGCGTCACCGCGCGCGAGGGCGCTGACCTCCTCGTCACCGCCCCGCGCTCGGCGGCGATTGTGCGCGCCGATGACGTCGGTCACAACGGCGGCCTCAAGACGGCGCTGCGATCGTTTCGCTTCGGCACCGAGCGCCCGTAGGCGACTGAGCTCTTACGGCTAGTCCGCCGGGACCGAGGAGGTCGCCGGTGCGGGCGACGTCGTGCTCGGCGTGGTCGAGGACGGCGGCGTGGCGGAGGAGGAGGGCGCTGACGACGAGCTGTCGGCCGGCGGGGCGGGGTCGGCGGGCGCGGTCGGTGCCGTGGTGGATGGCGTGCTCGGCGCGGGGTCGGCGGGCGCGGGCTGTGCAGGGACCGTCGTGGCGGGCGGTGCGGGATCGGCAGGCGCGGGCGTGACCGCGGCGATCGGCGAGACGGGCTGCGTCGCCGGAGCGCCAGTGCTCGGCTGGTCGGGCAGCCGCGTGTTGTCGTAGCCCTCTTGCGTGCCGGTCGGCGCGGTGGTGGAGGGGACGCTGGCGGTTGCGCCACCGTCGGCCGGCACGGGGGTCGCTGGGGCCGCGACGGTGCTCGACGGCGCCGCGCTGCTGGGACGCTCGGTCGCCTTCTGTGCTGGGACCGACAGCTTCTGCGGCTTGGAGCTGACGGCGATCGGCGCCGGCGCCGGTGCGGGCACCTGGGCGTGAGAGGTGACGGCGCGCGGCGGGGCGGACGCGACAGCCTGGGCCGGCGTCGCTTGGCGCTTGAGGCGATGGCTTTGGACGTGGTCGACCTCGGCGACGCCGGTCGTGACGATCGCCACGGCGGCGAGCCCGGCCGCGGCCTTCGTCGCCACAGCGCCGACGCCCGCCGACAGCGCGCTGCTCGCCGTCGCCCCACCGGCAGCGACGCCTCCGGTGGCTGCCGCGCTGCCTGCCGCCGCTCCGGCGCCTGAGGCGCCCTGGGCCAAGATGAACTTCTTGAGCAGCAACAACGGGCCGACCGGGAAGACCGCGGCCAGTGCCTTATTGGTCTGGCGCAGCTGCTTCTTGAAGGCCCCGCAGCGCTGGCAGCCGCGCACGTGCCGGCGCACCGGCGCGCTGATGCGGGCCAGGCCCTCGGCCCATTCGCCCAGCTCGTTGCGGACCTCGTCGCAGGTCAGCCGCCGCGCCTCGGCCGCCTCGGCGAGCGAGACCCGCGCACGGACCAGCAGCGACTTGACCGACGGGACCGTCGTCTCCATCGCCTCGGCGATCTGCTCGTAGCTCAGCGCGTCGATCTCGCGCAGCAGCAGCGCGGTGCGCTGCGTCTCGGCCAGCGTCTGCACGTCGGCGACGAGCTGGCGGAAGTCTTCGCGGTCGTGAACCTTGTCGGCCGTGGTCGTGCCATGCTCGGCCAGGTGGATGTCCATCGAGTCGACCCCGATGGCGGTCTGCTTGCGCAGGTGGTTCAGGCAGCGGTTGCGGGCGATCCGGTAGAGCCACGGCCGCACGTTGATCGGCCGCTCGTCGGCCAGCATCGCGTTGAACGCGGCGGCAAAGACCTCCTGCAGCACGTCCTCGGCGTCCTCGCGCGAGGAGAGCATGTGACGGCAGAACGCCAGTAGCCGCGCCTGGTAGCGCGCGACCAGCGCCTCGTAGGCGGCCTGGTTCCCGCGGCGGGTGAGCGCGACCAGCCGCTCGTCGCCCTGCAAACGCAGCAGCGGGGTTGGGCCACGAACACCGGCGGCCCCGGAATATCGGAGGCTTGAGACTTCCACGCGTGGGTTGAGACAGGTTCCTACCCGCCCGATAACTGGAACTCGCGAGCGGTCAGCGAGTTGCGCCTACCCAGTGTAGGACGGAGCTGGATACGCTCCGCAAGGCGCCGCCCGGGTGGTGGAATTGGTCAGACACGGCTGGCTTAAAACCGGCTGCCCGCAAGGGCATGGGGGTTCGAGTCCCCCCCGGGCATGCTGAAACGCTGGCCTAGACGGCCAGGTTTCAGTCGCGGGTATCCGCCCAGGGGGCGGAACCCGCAGGGCCTGTTGGGCCGCCGCCGCGCACGCCCGTCTCGATCCTGCGGCGCAGGGCCTCCTAAGCCACGGGCGTCTCGCGCACCGCGCCGGGCGCCAGCGCGTCCAGCAGCAGGTCGGCCATCTCCTGATCGCCCGTGATCTCCAGCTCCGTGCGGGAGGCGTCGGGACCCAGCGCCTCGATCCATGCCCGCTCCGGACCCGCAATGCGGGCGTCGGCTTCGGGCGCCGAGCGCTCCGCGAGCTCCATGTGGCCGCGACGGGCGATGAGCACGTAGCGCTTCATGTCTCCGGCGCGGCGGACGACGGTGATCTCGACCATGCCGTCGATCTCACCGGGGAGCGTGAGGCCTGGCACGGTGCGCAGGATCGCGCCGATGTCGACGGACTCGTCCGGACGTGGTGGCGACCACGCCCAACGTGCGCCCCAGCGCGCGAGCGCGCCGACGACGGGCAACAGATCACGGGCTCGCTCGGTGAGCTCGTAGTCGACGCGCGGCGGAACCTCTCGGTAGCGCTGGCGTGTCAGCAGGCCGTCAGCAACCATGCGGTTGAGACGAGAACGCAGCTGCTCGGTCGAGATGCCGGGCAGGACCCGCTGCAGCTCGACGAAGCGGCGGGGGCCGGCGACGAGGTCGCGGACGATCAACAGCGTCCACTTATCGCCAACCAGATCCAGAGCGCGCGCGTCTGGCGCCCACTGGTTGTACGGATGCCGCTTTGGGGGTGGAACGGAGGGAATGGCTGCCTCCCTTGAGACCGCGTAGATGGGACGGACCCCTCAGCCACTGACGAGGATACCCACGTCAGACCTCGGACGCGCCGTTTTTTAGCGGACTTGGACGTCCGTTTGACCCGCGGGTGGTAAGTCGGTGACGCACAAGGCCTGACTACCGGTCCGAAAATCAGCACATTGCCAGAACGTCGTCATGTTGGCGAGTGTGGAAGTCCGTTATGACACCTGGCACGGGAGGACTGGTGCACAGGCATTCGGTCGGTCACCGAGCCGGATATACAGCGAACGAGCGGATGCGCGTCGCACCGACGACGCGCACCGGCCCAAGTCTGCGATTGATGGGGAGGCCTACGGGTTGACGAGGCCCGCGAGGATCTGCTCGTCATAGACGTCCTCGTCGGCGTCTACGTGCAGCGCCGCCGCTGGCGCCAACATGGGGTAGGTCGCGTCTTGCTCAGCGGCGATGGCCGCGAAGCGACGCGTGGGCAGGCTCTGCTCCTGCACGTCCGGCAGGTCCTTCTCGAAGCGGGGGTCCACGGGACTCCTCTCTCGTTTCGGGTGCCTTCCTACCACCGTTCTACGCCGATCGCGTCTGATTGCAAGCGCGATGTCGGCGCACGGCTACCCGATCGGGCTAGCCTCATAGGAAACCTCTGAAGATCGAGCGCCGCGTTGTATGACCGCGGGGCTGGCGAGCAGGCCCCGCGCCCGCGAGGATGGTCTGATGAGCACCGAGGCGCAGCAGACGACGCGGGTCCACGGCGGGCGGTTGATCGCCAGAAGGCTGAAGGCCCATGGGGTGACCAAGCTCTTCACGCTCTCGGGCGGGCACATCTTCTCGATCTACGACGGCTGCCGAGAGGAGGGGATCGACATCGTCGATACCCGCCACGAGCAGGCGGCGACCTTCGCCGCCGAGGGCTGGGCGAAGGTCACGCGCACGCCAGGCGTCGCCGCGCTGACCGCCGGTCCGGGCGTCACCAACGGGATGAGCGCAATCGCGAGCGCCCAGCAGTCGGCTTCGCCGATCGTCGTGCTCGGCGGCCGCGCGCCGGCGATGCGATGGGGGATGGGGTCGCTGCAGGAGATCGACCACGTCCCCTTCGTCGCGCCATTGACCAAGCTCGCGGCGACCGCCGGCTCGCCCGACGAGATCCCGGGCCTGGTCGACCGCGCGCTGGCGGCGGCGATGGCGCCGCACTCGGGGCCGACGTTCCTGGACTTCCCGATGGACCACGTCTTCTCCGAAGGCGAGGACACCGGTCTGGAAGGTGCATTGCACGATGTGCTCGCCGAGCCGGAGGCCGACGGCGACATCGAGCGTGTGCTCGCGCTGCTCGACGGTGCGCAGCGTCCGGTGATCATGGCCGGCACGAACCTCTACTGGGGTCGGGGCGAGCACGCGCTGCGCGAGCTGGCCGAGCGCCGGGGCATCCCGGTGTACTTGAACGGCCAGGCGCGCGGCTGCCTCCCGGCCGACCATGAGCTCTTCTTCTCGCGCGCACGCGGGGATGGCCTGAAGGGCGCCGACGTGGCGCTGGTCATCGGCGTGCCCATGGACTTCCGTCTCGCCTTCGGCGCGTCGTTCGGCGAGGAGACCAAGTTGGTGGTCATCGACCGGGCTGAGCCGGCGCGTGCACATCCGCGGGCGGTCGAGGCGTCGCTCTACGGCGGCATCGACGCGACCTTGCGTGCGCTGATCGGCGACGGTACGCCGGACCGCACGCGCGACTGGGTCGCGCACCTGCGCGGCAAGGAGACCGAGAAGCGCGAGGCTGAGCGGGTGGAGTTGGATGACGGCCGCGCGCCGCTGCATCCGATGCGGCTCTACCGCGAGCTGGGCGAGATGTTGGATCGCAACGCGATCGTCATCGGTGACGGCGGCGATTTCGTCTCCTACGCGGGCCGCGTGATCGACACCTATGAGCCGGGCTGCTGGCTCGATCCGGGGCCGTTCGGCTGCCTGGGGACCGGTCCGGGCTATGCGCTGGCGGCCAAGCTCGCGCACCCCGACCGGCAGGTCGTCCTGCTCGTCGGCGACGGCGCGTTCGGCTTCAGCGGGATGGAGTTCGACACGCTTGCTCGCCATGGCGTCAACGTCGTCGCCGTGATGGGCAACAACGGGATCTGGGCGCTCGAGAAGCACCCGATGGAGTTCTTGTACGGGTACTCGGTGGCCGCGGAGCTGCGACCCGAGACGCGCTATGACCAGATGGTCGAAGCGCTGGGCTGCCACGGCGAGCTCGTCCGGACGCCGGAGGACCTCAAGCCGGCGTTGGCGCGGGCGTTCGAGGCGGGGGCGCCGGCGCTCGTCAACGTGCTGACGGACCCCGATGTGGTGTACCCGCGCAAGTCAAATCTGGCGTAATCGGTCCGCCGCTGCGATACACCGGTCTTCTGCAAGAAGAAGGCCCTTACTTTCCGGTGCGGCCTGAGCTGGAAAAGTTGGAAGCCGCCCCGAAGGGCGGCTTCCAAATTCGGCCCCGACAGGACGGGCAGGGGTACGTGCCTTGCGGGGGCCTGATTGTCAGGCCGAGCGGCGGGAGGCGCCGATTCGATGCGGCTTCGCTCGACCTATGCGTCGGAACCGCGGGCAAACGAGCCTGTTCGGCACGTACACCCGAGACCCGACAACCCGCAGTATCCGGCGGGGCTCGGAGGGTCACAATCAGACACCCGTCCAGGAGTGTTCCGAGAAGTGGGGATGCAAGGTACAACCGCACTGCGGCGAAAACGGGAGGTGGGGCAGCCCTGTCCCGCTTGACCCCGTCGCTGTAGCGAGCGGGGCGGGCGTGTTCCTCAGCCCTCGCCCGTCCCGCCGCCGCAGCTCAACGCCGCGCCTCGCAGGATGTCGTGCTCGGAGACTTCGACCTCGGTGAGGTCGAAGGTGCGCATCGCCTCCAGCAGCAAGATCACGCCGGCGACGATCGCGGGCGCGCGGTCGGGATGCAGGCCGGTGACGTGGCGGCGCTGGGCGAGCGTCATGGCGGCCAAGCGGGCGAGCAGCATCTCGGTTTGGGCGCGCAGGAGCCGGAAGCCGTGGATGCGGGCGGGGTCGTAGGGGTCGAGCTCCTGGAGGATCGCCGCGCAGGAGGTGGCGGTGCCGGCGACGGCGATGCCTTGGGTCACGCGCGCGCGGGTGGTCTCCGGAACCGCGCGGTTGAAAATGTCTGCCGCCTCGGCCTGGAGCAGTTGGAGCTCTTCGGGGCGCGGTGGGTCGGAACGCAGGAAGCGCTCGGTCTGGCGGACGACGCCGGCCTGGGTGGAGACGTGGAAGTCGACGGTGGCGCCGTGGCCAACGACGAGCTCGGTCGAGCCGCCGCCGACGTCGATGACGACGCGGGCGGTGGAGTTGTTGGGGTCGTTAGTGTCGGTGCGGTCGCTGGTGGCACCGAGGTAGGTGAGGCGGGCTTCCTCGTCGCCCGTGATCGTTCTGGCGTTGATGGCGTAGCGCTCGTTGACGGTGGCGGTGAAGGCCGCGCCGTTGCGTGCGTCGCGGACGGCGGAGGTGAGGACGCCGGTTGTGGTCTCGACGTTGTTGTCGTCGATGAGCTTCTTGTAGGTGTCGAGCGCGGCGTAGACGCGCTGGATGGCCTCGGGGTGGAGCTCGCCGCTGTGGTCGACGCCTTGCCCGAGGCGGGTGACGGTCGTGCGGCGCTCGATCTCGGTGACGTGGTGGCCGGTGACATCGGCGATGAGCAGGCGGGTCGAGTTGGTCCCGATGTCGACGACGGCGACGCGCATGGGGCGAGGCTACTTCGGGGGCGGCGGCGGCGCGGGCGCCGGGTGCGGGAGCGGTGCGCCGGCGAGGCCTGCGAGGAGGTTGTCGACGGCCATGTGCGCCATGCGGTTGCGCGCGGTGTGGGTGGCCGAGCCGATGTGTGGGACGACGAGCAGGTTGGGGGCGGTGAGGAGCGGGTCGTCGGCAGGCAACGGCTCGGGGTCGGTGACGTCGAGCGCGGCGGCGCCGAGGCGCCCGTCCTGCAGCGCGGCGGCGAGCGCGGTCTGGTCGACGAGCCCGCCGCGGCCGGTGTTGACGAGGATCGCACCGGGCTTGATGGCGCGAAGGGCGGCGTCGTCGATCAGGTGGTGGGTCTGTGGTGTGAGCGGGGCGTGGAGCGAGACGAAGTCGGCTTGTTGGAGGGCTTGATGGAGGTTGTTGTCCCGGCCGACCGAGATGACGGACATGTCGAAGCCTGCCGCGCGTTTGGCCACGGCCTGTCCGATGCGGCCCTTGCCGCCCACGATCACGAGCGTCGCGCCGTAGACGTCGGCGCCGAGCCAGCCCTGGGGCTCGAAGGTCCGCCAGCGCCCCTGCCGTACGGCGGCTTCGGCGGGCGAGAGACGCCGCGCGGCGGCGAGGAGGAGGGCGAAGGCGAGGTCGGCGGTGGCGTCGGTGAGGACGTCGGGCGTCACGCCGACGGAGATGGAGCGCTTGGTGGTGGCCTCGATGTCGATGTTGTCGTAGCCGACGGCGTAGTTGGCAATGACCTTGAGTCGGGGTGCGGCGTCGAGGAGGGCGATATCTATGCGTTCCGTGAGCATCGCGAGCAGGCCGTCGGCGTGGGCGAGCCGGTCGCGCAGTTCGGTGGGGTGGGGCGGCAGGTTGCCGGGCCAGACATCGACGTCATGGCCCGCGTCGGTGAGGCGATCGAGCGCATTGCCGGTCAGCGCGCGAGAGACGAAGACGTGGGCCATCGTTGACGGATCCTGGCAGGCTGCGCGGGACATGTTCGTGGGCACGGCACGCACCGGTGATGCAGAGGCGCCCGAGATCGTCCCGAGCGACCACTGCGTCGCGCGGTATCGCGAGCGCATGCCGATCCGGGTGCCGGGCCTGGAGGAGGTCGCTAGCGCATTGCTGAGCACGTTGGAGGACGCCGACATCACCCGCTGGCCGCCGGGTTGGGTGGTGTCTGACAGGCCCGTGGCGTTGTGGGCCCTGGCTGGCGATCTGGCCTTTCCGCTGGCCCCGACGGGCATGCCGGGACGCTGGCTGGCGGTCACGTGTTTGCGCCGCGGGCGCGACCGCGCGTAAGCCCGCCGACATCGTTCGGAGACGACCGATCCGCTACACTTCTACGTCCGCCGCGGGGTGGAGCAGTCTGGTAGCTCGTCGGGCTCATAACCCGAAGGTCGCAGGTTCGAATCCTGCCCCCGCTACTACGAAGACCCCCTCTCGCCAGGGGGTTTTCGTGTTTAAAGGGCGGGGTTGCGCTCTCGGGCGATCCGTTATGTGGCCGTCAAGTTCGGCTGGCTGTCTGCTGCAACGCAGGGATGCAGCGATAAGACGCTACGTGCAGGTCTTGCAGGGCGGAGCGATGTTCTAGTCTGCTCGCGCTCTGTCAGTTGTCTGCACGCTCATGCGCTCGACGCAATGCGGCGTCCACGGTTCCCTGGTCGAGCGCGGTCGATCCGTGGTGCCGGACTACACCGCCCTCATTGTCGAATCCGATGTCCTGGCCGATCGCGGACGAGTTGATGTACGTCACTTCTGAGTCTCGGCTGCGGAAGCCGGTCGTCTTCCCACGCGCGGGACGCGTTGCGGCGGAGGACCGCTGTGCGGCGTCCTTAGCGTTGTCACGTTCACGTCCAATCGCAGCGGCACCTTCGCCAAGCAGGACGACGAGGGCGGAGAGCAGGATCACGACGCTCCAGACGATGTGGTCTTTGCCCCAGAGCACGACCACTGCGACGGATCCGCCGATGGCGAGCGTCAGAAGACCCGAGACGTAGACCAGGCTGGGGAAGCCGCGAGTGATTGCTTCGAACCAATAGCCGACATGTCGCCGCATCTATTTGTCCTTGCCCTTCGGGATGTAGGTGATGCTGCTGTCGATCACTGTCATGTCCTGACAGTTCTGGAAATCGGTGAGTGTCTCGAAGTCGCCGATGGCGTGGACGTTGCTAATGATTGCTCCGCGGGAGTTCTCGGCTTGGATGAGGCCACCCCGAGGAGCCTTCAAGGAGGGATTCTCTGTGGCCCGCTCCGCCGCTGCATTTGCGCTGCGGATGGCATCAGCGCGCCGCGCCGCGCGGTTCCTGGCGCCCCAGTTGATTGGACCTTTTGCCATGCGTCCAGGATAGGCGGCGCAGGCTTCTATCGAGCGGTTTCTGCTCGCGCGCGGAGGTCAGCGACGACGCGCAGCCGACCTGACTGAATACGCGGAGCTCGAGGGCGTTCGGGCGCGTCGCGCTTTACCAAGCTCCGCTTGCCGATCCGCCGCCGGACTGATGGTCCTAGTATCACGCCGCGGGAGGTCTGAGGTTCAAACCTCTGGGCGTACTCTGGAACCCCGGCTACTAGCCGGAGGTCGTAGCGCCACAGCTCGGAACCTGTCGTCCCGGATGCCCTTGGGCCTAGCCACTTCCTTGACGATGTGGAGGTTCAACCGGACATGGCCGCCGCCGACGGTAGGCGGTCCGGCGATCGAAAGCGGTGTGTGAGATCCTCGCGGAAATGAGTTCGGTTACCCCTCTCGCCGCTGCACTCATCGGTGCGGGAGGTGCAGTCTTCGGCGGCATCCTCACGACCTCCGGGCAGATCCTGGTTGAAAGAGGGCGTGGCAAGCGCGAGACGGAAGCTGAGACGCGTCGTCTGGCTCGCGAGACGCGACTTGCGCTGCGGCTCGTCATGGAGGAGTTGGCGGAGTCGTTCTCCCTTATCCATGACACGGCACGGTCGCGTCGCTACTGGCTTGCTCCGCGGCAGCTTCCGACCAACACGTGGAACGACTACCGGACAGACATCGCGACGGCCATCGAGTCGCCCGGCGACTGGTATCTGATCACGGCCGCGTTCGATGCCATCAACAACCTAAACTGGACGGTCGATCACCGACGACGGACGAGCAGCGACACGACCGGCCACCAACTCGGATTCCCGATCGAGGCTGACGACGAGACGCGGGAAGTTTGGCGATCGGTGCGAGCAGCAATCGAGACGCTAGAGGAACTGCTCGAGGTCCCACCTCCCGCGTCGCGCGTCTCGGGCCACGCACGAAAGCGAGAAGTGGTGGAGCGATCTCTATGGCCATACGGTGACGGCGCAGACTTCAATGAGCACGACGCGTTGAGCGCGGAAGCAGCTGAGCGCAACCTCCACGGCTCCTGAGCGATAGCGCTAGTCAGCACACGTTCGCTTTACCGCCATAGCGCCGTCCGTCTATGGCGTGACGAACGCAGCGTCAACGAGCGCTCGGTCCGCCTGACGATCCTTGCCCCACTTCGCATAGATCATGGTTGTCTGGATGTCCGCGTGGCCCATCCACTCCTTGATCGCGACGAGCGGAACGCCCGCCGACGCCATCTGCGTACCGAATGTGTGACGTAGCGAGTGAAAGACGATGCCGCCGCCGTCTCGTCCGATCATGTGGCCGAGGTTCGCCGTGCGCATTGCGTCGTAGAAGCGATCGCGCATCTTGCTTGGGTCGTACGGGCGCCCCGTGTGCGGATGGCAGAACACGCGCTCGCTGTGCGCTTGATGCCTTGAGGCTCCACGATGACGTTCGAGCGCTCGGGCCACGTGGTCACCCATCGGCACCTCGCGCCTCGACGTCTCCGACTTCGGGTCGCCGTCTACGCCGCGCGAGACGCTGCCACGGACGATGATTGCTGCATCTGCCCACAGTACGTCGCGCCAACGCAAGGCGATCAACTCGCCCTGCCGGAGACCGGTCATCGCGGCCGTCAGGATGATCGTGCGGTCGGTCTGGCCCAGGTAGTCGTCGGCAACGGCGCGAACGACAAGGTCGACCTGCGCCACGGTCAGGAACGAGAAGTCGGTGTCCTGCTTCTTGACCTTGGGCTTTGCGGCGGGCGTGACCGGATTGATGTCCACCTGCTCGCGTCGCTGCGCGAAGGCGAAGATGGCGTGCAGGTAGTTGATGTGGTTGGACACCGTCGACCCCGCTAGGCCCACCTTTGGCTTGCCGCGTTTGTCGAGGCGCTTCTGCGTACGCTCTGTGCGCTGATAGCGGATGAAGTCCTCGACCGTGCTCACGCGAATCTCGCCCAGCGGGACGTTCCCGAAGAACGGCAACAGATGTCCGTCGAGGTAGCCTCGATAGTCCGCAAGCGTCGACGCCTTCGTCTCGTTGCTTTCGAGGTGACCCAAGTGAGCCATCGCGACCGCCCGCAGCGTCGCGTCAGACCCAGGCGCACGTGCCTCTGCTGCGGCCTGTGCCTCTGCCTCGTCACGGAATGCCCGCAGCGCGGCCTCTGCCTGTCGCTTCGTCACCGCGTCCTTACCCGACTTTGGACCGAGCGTTCGTTGGCGCTGTTTGCCGTTGACTCGAACTTGTCCGATCCACACCACCCGGCCAGTGCGCTGCTTCTCCTCCATGAGCGATCCACTACCCCACGATCGTCGTCGATCCTTCTTATTCATCTTGGTAGCTACTCCAGCGTCGGGGATGTTGTGCGATGACGGCTCGCGGCTTGTACGGGCCATCGCCCCCGTTGCGCAACCGATCATCGCCGCGTCCGCGGCGTCTGCTGTCGCTCTGTCATCGACTGGTCGACGGTCGAGATGCGAAACCGCCAATAGGCGCCGAACTTCACGGCCGGCAGTTCTCCGCGCTTCGCCATCTCACGGACCCAGTGTGCGGTCATCGACAGATGCTCCGCGACCTCGTCAGCCGACACCCAGCCTTCGACCTTCTCGGCTTCGACCGTCATCGAGGCAGCCGCCTTCCAGGTCCTGTGCGACGCTCCCGGAACACGGCGTGCGCCGCGCGCATCCTGGCGAGCACCGACTCGTAGTCCATTCCGGGACCGGACGAAGTTCTTTGCTCGATGGTCCGGGCGGTTGCACGGCGCGCGAGCGAGTCCCAGTCATCCGTGCGGACGAGAGACCCGCACTCGTCACACGCGGACCACGGGCCACGAATGACGCTCGCCATTGGCGAGCCGCTCAGCTCTCCAGCGACGGTGAAGTCAGCGCACGGAAATGTCCAGCGACTGGCACCGGCTCCGCAGAAATCGCATGACGGTCCGGACGTCATTGCGGCGCGCAGACGGTCGGCGTGCTCGCGCTGCGCGCGACGCTTCTGCTTGTCGAAGCGCTTGGTGCTCATGACGCGCTTCTCGCGTTCAACATGCACTTGCTCAGCCCAAAACTACGGATGTCGACGGGTCGAGCGCGACCACGTCGTGTCGCACGCCTCACACAGGCGTGCGACGACCACGACGCGGTCGAGCGATTGCTGACGTCGAAGCACCACGTCGCAATCGCGTCGCGTCTGTCCGCGACGCGGTCGCATTGCCTGCTGCAAGGCGTGTTCGTACAGAGAAGCCACATCACCGCGTCGTGTCTGCACGACGCGGTGTCGACTTCGTCGTGGACCTCGATGGGGGCGACTCGCAGATGCCCAAAGCGCGACGCGGTCACGACGTCTCTCCGGTCAGGCCAAGTAGGACGGCATTCCGTGGCCCGGTCGTGATCTTGAAGCCCGACATCGGAGTTGTTCCGAGTTCCTTCGCGAGCTCGCTGACCTGCGCGCGAGGTCCGGTGACAGCCTTCGTGATCGCCGACAACGACAGCGGCTCTCCGTGCTTCTCGTGGTGGCGGCGGACAAGCGCAGCGATGGCTGCCTTGATGGCGCGCTCCTTGCTCGCCTGCCGCTCGTCGCGCGAAGAGACGGCCCCGGCAAGCGGTTCGAAGATGAAGCCGCCCTGGCCGTCGCCGCCGACCTTGAAGCAGAGTTCGCGTGGCAGAGCGCCGCGACGGTTCTTGAGGCCGCGCTTGAGTCTCACGGTCGTGGTCGACGTCGGATCGAACTGGCCCTCGGCACTCAGGTACCAGCACGCTTCGGCCACGGCTTCCTTCGCGCTGGAGCCTCGGGGCCGTCCATCGGTGCGGTGGCCGGTGTGGTCGAGGTCTAGGACCGCTGCTCCCAACTGTTGCAACGGTTGGATCACCCATTGGTGCCACGAGGTGATGTCCATGGACGCGTCCTCATCGAGGCCTGCTGACGCTGAGAAGTTCGCCTTCGCGTCGAAGACGACGAGTTCCGGCTGCAGCGCGCCGACCTCGGCGACGAGTTCCTTCAGCTCATCATCGCCAGTGCGATCATCGTCTTGCCAGCACCTGCTGCCGCCGGAATGAGCGTGTAGGTCTCGGCCAGGAGCACGGGCTCGAACAGCCAGCGCGGAGGTGTGGGAACGTACGAGCCCAAGAGCATTCGCTCAAATCGCACTGCGACTGGCTCGAATGCGTCGAGCGTGTGGCCGGCCTCGATGTGGTCGTGCGAGTCCTTGCCGGAGGCGGCCCGGACGATCTTGACTGACCGAGCGATGCCAAGGAGCGAGCGACGAACGTCTCGGGCGTGCTTGATACCTGCGCCGTCATCATTGTCGGCGACCACGATGACGTCGGCGTCAGTAAGGAACCGTGAGTACTCGTCGCGCCATTTGCCCGCGCCCATGGGGTTGCACGTCGCGACCTCGCCCGCCTGCTCGATCGCGTGGACGTCCTTTTCCCCTTCGACCACGTAGATCCGCTTTCCGCTGGCGACGGCGGCAACGATCTCCGGCAGCCGATAGGGGACAAGACGTACGCCTTGTATGCCGAACCCCTGGGTATGGGGACGTCGCTGGGCGAAACGCTTGCCGGACAAACGAAGTACTTCGAACAGCGGTATCCCTGCTTCGTTGACGTAGGTGTACTTCGCTTCGACCTCGCCGCGAGACGGCGAGGTCTGCACCGGAGACGAAGAGGCCGAGTCCTCGTCCACATCGTGGAACCATCCGGACGATTCACCGGCCTCGCGATCGCTCTCGATCTCGGTGCAGATAACGGTTCGGCCGTCATCCCCAAGGAAGCCCCAGCAGCGGAGTCCGCTATGCGTGGGCGCGTCCTTGTGACCACCGCACACTGGGCACGGCCGGTCGGCCGTGAATCGCTGCTCGGGCTTGACGGGCGCAGGGGCCTTCGCCGTCCGCGGCATCTGGACGCGTCGCCTCGTCGGACCGCTCACCTTGAGCCCTTCTGGGGCTCGGAGGACGCACTCGGCGCGTCGTCGGCCAGCAGGTCGTCGGCGGTGCAGCCGAGGACCTCCTGCAATGCGTAGAACGACTTGAGGCGAGGGACGGCGTCTCCGCGCTCCCAGGCCCCAACTGCGTCCATCTCATGTCCCGTCGATGCGGCGACCTGCGTGCGAGATAGCCCGCGTGCCTTGCGAAGAGCGCGCAGTTTCGGTCCCGAGAACGATCGACTCATGGTTCGGTAGCCCTTTCTGGGCAACGACCGGATCAGCGTCGTCGTCTTGGCCTGCGCCACTCGCTAGCTTGCAGAATGGGCCTCAGTCGGTCACATCACACATCGAGCGGCCTATGCGGTTGTCCGCACGAGGATTACAAAATGGGCTTGAGCCCATGGGAAAGGTCCTGGAGACTTCCCGAAAAGTCCGATCGCGCGGTGCGAGACCGACTGGCCTTCGTTTCTCCGAAACGAAGGTATGCCGTACTGCTCTGCGGAGATCCGAAGCGAGCCGTCAATCTGCTCCGTCAACTACCCCTTAGAGGGCGCTGCGCATCAAGGTTTGCGGGCTACTACATGACTGTTGTGCACCGTATGGACGTGGTGCGCGCAGTGCTGGCCGCCCTGGGCGGGTGGCGTGCCAACTACCCCCGGATGGTTTAGGCCGAAGGCGCGGTGTGGCGCACAGAGTCGGCCACGCCAAATCGAGGGCTGAAATGGAGCTGCCATATGGCGCCCGCACGGCGAGCCTGTCCGATCAGTGCACGCGAACGGCCTTCGCCGTGCCTGGCGTGACGTGCCCGGCTGGGTCGCGCAGTGTCGGCGACGCCGTGAACTTCGTTGCCTTCGTGCATATGACGCCCGAGTAGCCCTCGCCCCAGTCGGTGGATCCGGTTATGCGGCCGACGACCTTGTTGGAGGCTTTGAGGGCGATGGAGTACCGGGCGCTGAGCTTGAGAGCGTCCACGTTGTCGGAGAACTTGAACTTGCCGTAGATCCCGACGAGCGTCTTGCATGTGCGCGTAGCTCGAATGCGATGCGCCGTGAGCGTCCATCCTTCGAAGACGATGGGCTCGTCTCGGACGGTCAGCGTCATCGTGGGCTGCCACGGGCCCTGGACTCCGACGCCCAACTCGCTGCCGTCATCCCGCGTCTTGATGTGCCAGTAGTACCGGCCGGCGATGAGGGGTGATTCGTTTGGCCAAGAGGCGAGGCCGTTGACGGCGTCGGACGACAGGCTTAAGAACCTGGTTCTCTCGGGATCCACGAACGAGCCCACGTCGTCACCGGCGGTCGTAACGTCCGGTTGCTTCGAGAGTTCGATGTTCGCGGTCCCGTAGAGGAAGTCGAACTGGAAGCCGGGAGTCGAGCTGACTGTCGCTCCGTTCGCTGGCGAGATCGCGGTCGCTGCCTGCACTGACTGGGCTTCCAGCGCGATCGCCACGACTACGAACAGCAAGGGCGCCGATCGACGCAGCCGAAGGAACAGCTTGGCGATGTGGATACGGAGCGATTCCGGTGACACGATTTGACGCTGTCCTAACGCGAGGGCGGGCACGGCTTCTGGCGGCCCTCGCGACGATATCGACTACACCTAATCATGTGTAGTGGTCTCCGCGTCTCGCTGAAACGCTCGACCGCTTGGCCCAGCGCGCCCCGCTCCTCCGCGCACTGGCGCACACGATCAGGTCCCGCCGAGAGGCACTCGGGCTCGCCCAGGAGCACGTGGGCGATCTGCATCGGAACAGCCTCGGCAAGATCGAGCGCGCCGAACTCGCACCCTCGGTGCTTCAGCTATCTCGGATTGCTGACGCCCTCGGGGTCGAAGCGAGCGATCTGCTTCGCGAGGCCGAACAGATGGTGGCTACGGGGAACGTGCCCGACGTGCCGGAGCGCCCGGCGCGGCGCAAGCGCGCCTGAGTCGATCCGTTGATCGATCCGTCATCAAGCGTGCACATCAGGCGACACGAGCGCCGCCAACGCGCGCACATGCACGCGTAAAGCATGCGAGGGCACACCGAACGGAGGCCCTCATAACCCGAAGGTCGCAGGTTCGAATCCTGCCCCCGCTATGTCGATGGCGGTGACGAGCAAGTCGCCGTCACTTGCGTCTGACGCCGGATCGCTGGCGGTACCTTGCGCAACTGCTCGCCGAGGTCGGGCAGTCGCGCACCCAACGGAACAACCCTCCACGAGACTTATAGGCGTCGAACACGACGGCCTTGTCGCCCGACGCGGTTGCGAGTGAGTCCGTCGACGGCGCCGGCCGGCCCGTCACACGGTGCTGTCGGCCGCGTCGATGTCGGCAATGAGTTGGCGCAGTCGCTTGACGGCCTCGTTGACGTCGTTGGGCTCGAAGCCGTTCTTCTCGGCCAAGGTGCCAAACGGTTCTTGCCAACTCTCGTAGATGGTGACGTCGGGTGGCCATGTGTGCTTGCCGCGCACCTCGAAGATGTCGACGCATGCTTCGCGGGCATGCTCCAGGCCGACCTCGTTGCGGAGGAGGCTTTCGATGAGCAAGATGTCCATGACGTCACGGAAGCGGCCGTTGTCCGGGCCGTCGGTGAAGACCTCGGTGCACGCGTGGAGCTTCTGGGCGACCTGGTAGCGGACAGACACGCAGCTGACGGTTTCGGGCATGGGGACCTGCAGGCCGTCGACTGGTGCGGACTCGACGCGGTCGAGCTCGGTGCCCATTTGGCCTTCGACGGGCGCGAGCTCGAGTCGGACGCTGCCCCATTCGCGCCCCTTGTATGCCAAGCGCAACCGTAGGCGCATCGCTCCGGTGTTCTTGATGTCCTCGGGGCATCACGGGTTACCGTGAAGTTGTTGTAGGTGCCCTGCAGGGCCGTGTCGAGGAGATCCAGCACTTCGTCGGCGCGCGCACGGAACGCGGCGTCGTAGTCCTTGGTGGCACGGGCGCGGAGCTTCAGGCGCAGCTCCATGGCCACGCCACCCTTCAACAAGAAGATGGGCTCGTCGTCCTTGTCGCGCACGCGGTCCAGCAGTGCCGCGACGACCATCGCGTTCAGCCAGCCCTGGACGCGGACCGGCGGGACACCGGTCTTGTCGGCTTGGGCATTGACCAGGCGGTTGAGATGCCCGCGGTCTCCGGGCAGACGTGGCAGGTCGCTCTTGGTCATCGGCGCATGCGGTGCGTAGCAACTTGGCCCTCAAGATCCGCGGCCTGGGCCTTGGTGATGAGTCCGCGAGCCCGGGCGGTGTCGATGGCCTGGCTGATGAGTTCGGCGCCAAGGTGGTCGGCGATGCCTCCGGCGATGGCGCAGTGAGCGGTGACGATTGGAATGCCCTCGTGCCGGCGTAGGTCGGTCTCGTCGATCTCGGCCCGGTGAAGTCGGTAAGCCGAGGGTGGGCTCTTGCGCGTCCGGAAGTCTCGCGGGACGGTGAGGTGGATGGCGCTGGGGTTGACGTCGCAGAGGTCGTAGAGATCGAGTGCGGTCTCATGGCTGAGCGCGCCGCGTCGACCGGTCCACAGAACGGCCTCCATGTAGGCGTCGAGGTGGGTCGGCGGGACCGTCGGCATGCGGTACAGCCCCCAACCGCGCCGCTCAAGGGTGTGGCGGGCCACCATCAGCCGTAGCTGAGCCGGGTCAACCCCTGCATCGCGGGCGTCCTCGGGCGTGAGAAACCCATACTGCTGCTGAGCCTGGTCAAGCAGGGTGGTGAAGACACGGCCGGGCACAATGCCAAAAGCGTATCAAAATGACACGAAATGAGTAGGCGTCTCGGGCGGTGGCGCGTGCCCGGCCGCACCCCGGTCTATCGCAGGGGCGTGCGAGGCTTCCGGGGATGGCGGAGGACGTACGCGATTCGGTAACGCAGGCCACCGCGCCTGCCCGGTGGTTGCTGGAGCTCGGTCTGGAGGGCGTGCCGCTGACGGCCACCCACGTGCTGGCGCGAGCCGTCGTCCGCGAGGCCGCACTGCGCTGGCCGGGCTGGTGGAACGCCGAGCTGTTCGGGCCGCCGCATCGCGAGGCCGACCTCCGCGTCCTGGCCGCGTTGCGTGAGGGTCTTCTGCGATCGAAGCTGATGCGCCGCCGGGGGCAGAAGCTCTACGCCACGCCGCTGGGGAGAGAACTGGCCACACGGCCGGCGTTGTTGATAAACAAGCTCTTGCCCGACCTCGGCACCGCCGACCCGTTCACCGAGATGATCGCCGACGAGGTGCTCAGACGGCTGACCCGCGTGCCGACCTGCACCCACGGCGAACTCGTGGGGCAGGCGCTGAAGCGAGCGCGTCGCGGAGGGTGGCGCGGCCCGAACCATCAACTGCCCGATGAGCGGGAGGTGTCGTGGGTCGTCGGCGACGTGTTGTGCCGGGGCGAGGCCTATGGGTTGATCGAGCGTCATCCCGATCCGGTCGATCCGCGTCGTCTCGGTCTGCTGATCGCGCTGTCGGCAGGCGGGCGGGCGGCTTTGGGGCAGCTGGTCGCTCCCGTACGATCCGGTCCGATGCCCGTCTTGGTCTTCGATGCCGAGTTGACGAACGTTCGTGGCGTGCGTGCGCGCGTCGCCGTGCGTGCCGATCAGCACCTCACCGAGTTGCACGACGCCATCCAGGAGGCGTTCGGCTGGCTTGACGACCACCTCTACTCGTTCTGGCTCGACGGCCGGTTCTGGGGCGACGACGAGCAGGAGTACACCAGCCCGGTCACCTCCGAGGAGTCCGAGCACACCGCCGACGTGCCGCTGGCCGAGCTCGACCTCGCCGTCGGCCAGAAGATCGCCTACGTCTTTGACTTCGGCGACGATTGGCGGGTGCGCCTGACCCTCCGGGAGCAGGCCGAACCTGATGACGGCGACTATCCGCGCGTCCTGCGGCGCACCGGCACCCCGCCGCCGCAGTACGCCGATTACGAGGACTCCTGAGGCAGCATGGGGGAGCCGGATACGAAGGCAACGCGGCGCGCGGCCCGTGATCGCGTCGCGATCTACCACCAGGAGCAGCTCCAGGGGTTGCTCGAGCACGTGCGCGATGGCTTCGCGCGGTATGACGCGGGGGAGCTCGACGCGTTCGAGCTTGACGATGTCGTCCACCAATACACCCGGTCGGCGCGCGAGCTGTGGAAGTTCTGCGAGCTGACGGGGTCGCGGGCGCTGTTCGCTACGGCCACTCTCGACTACTGGGCCCGCGACGGCGAGGAGCCCGACTGGTGGGAGCTCGGAGCGCCGCGGCGCCGGCGCTGAGCCGCGGCGACCTCGTTGGTGTTGGTGGGGCACGCGCCTCGTGGTAGGCGCCGTGACAGACAGCGTCTACATGGGTCGCATCGACGAACTGGCCGCCAGATGACTGGCTCGGCGGTCGCGGGCGCGAGTGTCGTGGGGCAACACGCCCCACGGATCCCAGCGAAGTTCGCGCGACTCACCACCCGCCCGAAACTGACCGTTTCCAGGCATTTCCCTGGCGCCAGTATCCGCAGAGAAGCTCATCAAAACGCCTCGTAACCCGAAGGTCGCAGGTTCGAATCCTGCCCCGCTACTACGAAGACCCCCTCTCGCCAGGGGGTTTTCGTGCTTAACGGGACAGTGGCGCGGGCGGGCGTGGTCTCGTTTGGGGACTTAGTTGCCGAGAGAAACGCTACCGGTGGGAGTGGGCTGCGGGCTATCCGTCGCCCATCTCGGCCATGTGCTCGATCATCGCCACGAGTTCGCGGCGACAGCGTTGTCCCACGGGCCGGCTGGTGGCGCCGGGATCGCTTGGGACTTGGCCGTCGGTCGAGCTAGCTGCTGATCGCGACTGCCGGACCGGTTGCCGAGCCCAAATTGAACGGCGCCCTCTGATCCAGTCAGCATCCGTCACTTGAACCGACGAAACCTCAAAGCGTGTCTCACGCGCCCCGGACCCCGAATTGGTTGCCAGCGAGAGTCCGAGCCTGGGCTGAGGAACACAGCGAGAATCCTTGACGAGGTATTCGCTGCCTTCGATCGTGACGGGGCATGGCCCGATCTGATCCTGCCCGAACGCCGGCTGTGATCTGACGCTCGATCGAGCTCATGCCTCGACGGAGCGCGGCGCGGATCCGCCGTCACGAGGAAGCGCGGGTTCCTGCTGGCTGCTTGATGGCCGGGGCGGAGGGCGGTGGTGGCCGGCGGCAGGTTCGGGCCGGCGGCCTCCAGACCGCTCGGCGCGCGGGGCAGGGCCGCTGGCCGGGATACGCGGAACCGCGTATCCCCCTGGACCGGCGTAGAGGATCGGTTCTTCATCACCGTCGGCGCGTATAGCGTCGGCGCCATGAGATCGTTGCTGCTCGCGCTCGCCGTGGCCCTTGTCGTCGCGGTGCCGGTGCAGGCAGACGCTCCCATCACCCTCGGGAGCATCAACCCGAACGGGGTCAACGGGCATCGCCAGATCGTCGGCGACAGCTTTGATCCCGCCAACGACGACGCGCCCACGCACGCGATGATCTGGAACTCCGGCGTGCTCTCGCGGCTGCCCGAGCCGGCGGGAACCGAGCACAGCGACGCGTACGAGATCAACGCCGACGGGCGCGTCGTCGGCGGGTCGACGGACGCCGGCGGTCAGCTCCACGCGCTCTACTGGGACGGTGTCGGCGGCGCGCCGAACCGGCTCGGGCCGCTCTCTTCCGGGAACTCGGACTTCAGCCAGGCCGTCGCGGTCGACAACGCGGGCGACGTCGTCGGCAACACGCTCGACGTCAACTCCAGGCAGATCGGGTTCGTCTCCTCGCATGGGAACGGGATCACGCAGGTCGGCGCCAGCGTGGGCGGCGAGTTCGGCACCACGTCGGTCGCGGGCATCACCCCGGATGGGACGACGATGCTCGGGCATGTCAACGGCGACAGCGACCACCAGTCGACGACCGGCTGGTACCTGTTCAACGGCCCGAGCGACGGCGGCCTCAAGCTCGACCTCAACGTGTTCCAGACCGGGGCCTCGATCCTCGGCGCGGCGTCGACGCCGCAGTTCGCGAACCTGATGGCCTCAGACGGCGCGATCGTCGGCTACAAGGGCGCCGACGCGACCAGCGGGACGTTCTACCTGCGATCCCCGAGCGGTTCGGAGCAGCAGATCACCGGTCTGATCGGGCACAACGGCGTCAACGCCAAGCACACGGTGATCGGCACGATCCTCGGCACCTACCAGGGCCAGCAGGTTCCGCACGCGGCGATCTGGAAGCCGGACGGCACCGTCGTCGACCTCAACAACCTGCCCGGCGCGAACCCCGACCTGGTCCTCTACGACCCGCTGGCGATCAACGACAACGGGGACATCGTGGGCGTCGCGGGGCAGATCTCGACGCAGCAGGAAGTGGGGTTCCTCCTGCCCGCGGGCTACGTCGTCGACAGCATCCTCGACGACGCCGACAAGACGCCGGGTGACGGCAACTGCGCCACGGCGGCGGGTGCGTGCACGCTGCGCGCGGCGATCCAGGAGGTCGACGCGGCCAAGCTCAGCGCGACCACGCAGATCTCCTTCGCCCTGCCCGGCGGCAACGGGACGATCAAGCCCACCTCGGCGCTCCCCGCCGCGCAGTACCCGGTGGCGATCGACGGCCTCGGCAAGGTCGCGCTGCTCGGCACCAACGCGGGTGGCAACGCCAACGGGCTGATCCTGCAGGGCGACGAGTCGTCGGTTCGCGGGATGGACATCGAGGGCTTCCAGGCCGCCGGCATCCGGATCGAGGGCTCGAAGATGGACATCGGCGCGCTGCCGACCAGCACGCCGTCGTGCACGTACCCGTGCAACACGTTCAAGGGCAATGCGAAGGGCGCCGTGGCGGTCTTCACCGGCACGCAGAACGACGTCGACGGCAACCGGATGCAGAACAACGGCCCGGCGGCGATCGACCTCGGCGCGGACGGGCGCACCGCGAATGACGCCAAGGACGCCGATGCCGGCCCCAACGGGCTTCACAACTTCCCGATCGGCGTGCTCGGGACGGTGAACCCGGTCGACCACCAGCGCATCGTCTCCGGCGTCGACCCGGCCTCTGACTCGGGCGAGCGGATCGACGTCTACGCCCAGAGCTCGGCCGACGCGGCCAAGGGCGCCGAGCCGGCCGACTACGTGGGCTCGGTGACGCCCGGCTACATGGGTGGCTGGAAGCTCGACGTCCCGGCCTCGATCCCGGCGGCCGACCGGTTCTTCTCCGCCACGGTGTCGACCGCGGCCGACGGCACCTCCGAGCTCTCGCCCGTCTGCACCGATCCCGACGGCGACGGCAACCCCGACTCCGACGGTGACGGCCTGTGCGACACGTGGGAGACGACCGGGATCGACGCCGACGACAACGGCACCATCGACCTGACGCTCCCGGGCGCCTCGCCGAAGCACAAGGACATCTTCCTCGAGATGGACACGATGCAGAACGGCCGAGGCTCGGACGCGCCCTCCGACGGCGCGATCCAGGACGTCGTGGACGCCTTCGCGGCAGCGCCGGTGCAGAACGGCGAGGGCGGCACCGGGGTCGCCTTGCACGCCAACGCGACCTTCAACGACACGATCCCCGAGGCCGCCTACGCGGTCGGCGGCGTCGGCCCGGGCACGCTGGACTACCTCAAGCAGGGCTCGCTGAGCAACCCGTGCGACGGCTACTTCGGCTCGCCGGCGGAGCGCTCGGCGTCCAACTGCTTCCAGGTGCTCACGGCGCGCTCGCTCGCCTACCGCTGGGGGTTGTTCGGCTACGCCTACTCCGAGGACCCCAACTCCAGCGGCTTCGCGGCCGGGATCGGCGGAAGCGCGTTCACGGTCACGCTCGCCACCTGGAACTACGCGAACGTGGTCTACGGCGGTGGCGGGCTCAGCCGGTGCCACACGACGGTCGCGTGCCGCCGGGTCATGGACGCGGGCACGATGATGCACGAGCTCGGGCACACGCTCGGCCTGCACCACGGCGGGCAGGACGAGATCCAGTACAAGCCCAACTACCTGAGCGTCATGAACTACCTGTTCCAGATGCGCGGGCGCACGCCGGACCGGCCGCTGGACTACTCGCGCTGGGCGCTCCCCACGCTCGACGAGAACAACATGGTCGAAGGCCAGGGCGTCCTCGGCGGCGCCGACTCCAGCACGAGTGCCGCGGCCGCCGCCGAATGGCCGCACACCGCGTTCTACCGCTGGACCGGGAGCTGCGACGTGTTCAACGGGCCCACGGGCGGCGCGATCGACTGGGACGCCATCCCGGTCACGACCGTCACCTCGGCCGTCGTCCACGACGACAACTGCTATTCGGACACGCCCAAGGAGGCGCTGAAGTCCTACGCGGACTGGCCCGACATCCAGTACTCCTTCCGCGACCAGCCCGAGGCGGGCGACGCTCCCGCCTACCAGGGCGCCAACGCTCAGGCGCACGAGGAGACCGACGACGCGATCCTCGCCGAGGCCGCGCACTCCGACGCCGACGGCAACGGCGTCAACGACCTCGCCGACGCCTGCCGGATGACCGCCGGCAGCGACGCGACCGATGCCAACGGCAACGGCTTCGCTGACGCCTGCGAGACCACCATGAACAGCTTGCAGGCGTTCCCCGGCCAGAAGAACGGCGGCGGCGGCGGGGGCGGGGGCGGTGCGGCTCCTCCGGCTCCTCCGGCGGGCCCGGCGAAGGACACGACGGCGCCGGCGCTGTCGAAGCTCTCGGCCAAGCCGTCTACGGCGGCGCGCGCGAAGGGCTCCAAGAAGGCCAAGCCCGCGACGCTCAGCTTCACGGTGTCCGAGGCCTCGACGGTCACGTTCACCGGCGAGCGGTCGGTCAAGGGCCACAAGTCGGGCAAGAGGTGCCTGGCGGGCGTGAAGAAGAAGGCGAAGGCCTGCACGCTGCTCAAGCACCTGAGCGGATCGCTGCGCGTGAACGCCAAGGCCGGCGCGAACAACGTGAGCTTCGCCGCCCAGTTGGGCACCAAGAAGCTCGGCGCGGGGACCTACCGGTTGACCGCGGTGGCGATCGACGCGGCCGGTAACAAGTCCAAGCCGCTGACGGTGACGGTGACGGTGCGCTGACGGTCGGCCCGGGTGTCGTCGAGGCGCTGCCCTCGGAGACGACGGTGGTCCAGCGCTTCAGGATGCGGTTCCCGGTCACCGCGAGCGGCTGCCGGCGCCTGCGGTCGCTGCTCGGCGGGCGTTGCGGCGAGACGGGCACGCTGAAGCAGGCCCCGGTGGCGATGCTAGACATGGACTTGGTCTACGCGTTCCCGATCCGGGTCACGGCTCATGCGGCGACGACCCTCGAACCCCAGGCCACCGACCAGTGGACGCTGCGGGCGGGAAGATCGGAGGCGACCGTGGAGGTGGAATGCGTAGGTCGTCCGGTGAGCATGAAGATCGCCACCGACGCCGACACGGCCGAAGCGGAGCTCTGCCCGGCGCGCGGCAGCGTCTGGTTCACGTTCCTTACGGGCGTTGCGACCTCCGGACCAGGGCTCTTGGAGTTCAGCGACGTCCGGCGCATCGACGCCCAGCACATTCCGGCGCGGGTCGGGCTGGAAGCGACGACCATCGACGACGCGTCGGGGTCCTACGCCGACGACGCCGCACGGGAGACCTCCCTGACCGCGGCCGACGACTCGCGCCTGACGGTCGCCTGGCCTCCTCGCCCCAGGACCTCACCTTGAGCGTTCGGGGGAAGGCGACGACGCTCGAGGCAAACATTTAGGCCGCAAATCCAGCCCGACACTCGAGTCGGTGGGGCAACAAAGGGGCAACACACCCCACGAATCCCAGCGAAGATCGCGCAACTCGCCAAACGCCCGAAACCGCCGTTTTGCGGCAAGTTCGCTAGCGGCAGTAAGCGCAAAATAGTTCACTAATACGCCTCATAATCCGAAGGTCGCAGGTTCGAATCCTCGGGGCCGACGAGGCCGACCTTGAGGGCATCCCGATCTAGGGCCGTTCATGAGGCCCATGCCCGGCATTTGCGCCGCTCGTTGCTTGAGCCGGCCTTCGACAAGGGTGTGCGCGGCGATTGGCTGCGCGGCAGCCAAGCCGATGAGCTGCGGGCCGACGTAGGGGACGGGACGGGGCGGTGACGATGAAGAAGCCCGGTCCAGCTCCCGGCGATCGTTCGCATCTCGAGCGCCTGGGTCATCTCGCGTTGCGCCGGTTGAGACATTGGTTGCTGTTTGGGTGCAGATGCGCGTTGTTCGATGGGTCGGAAAGTTGGAAGGTCTGGGGCGTGAGCGACGACAAACCATCGCGGGAGAAACGGGCCAGGCCGATCGACCGAACTGGGAGCCGTTGGAGGCGATGGTCGGCGAGCAGCTGGCCGGCGAGTTCATGTGGATGTTCCAGGTCGACCTCGCCGATGGCACGGCGGTGCACGCCTACAAGCACATCTGCACGCGCCGCTACCTCCATCTCGGGGAGGACGGACGGACATTGGCCTTTACGCGTTGCGGCCGATATCGCACGGTCGACCCCTTCGACTTGTTGATGGCCGTGTTCGATGGGTGGGAGGATCTTGTTGACGACCGAGCAGACGTCGATGCCCTCCGAGCAGCGCTGCGTCAGGCCTATCGGAAGACACTCGCGGCGTGACCCGGAGTGCAGCCTGAGACAGATCCGAGACGGTCTCGGCGCCCTTGCGCGTCCATGGTGGAGAGGATGCCCTCTCCCCGCCGTGCCGTCGTCACCGCTCTCCTCGTCCTCGCCACCCTGATCGCCACGGGCGCGACGGCCACTGCCGGCCCGCTCGATCTCGATCCCAGCTTCGGCCCGCCCGGCAGCGGCGGGGCGATCACCACGGGCGGGACCCAAGGCGGCCGCTGGGCGGCGCTGCATGTCTACCCCGACGGCGCCTTTCTCGCGGCAGGGGAGGTCGGCAACGACCGCACGGCCGTGACCAAGCGCACGGCCGACGGTGCCCCCGACACCTCCTTCGCCACCGACCAGCCCGTCCCCGGCACGATCGCCTTCGGCGGCGGCCAGGGCGCGGTCATCCCGACCGACGTCCTGGTTCTCCCTGACGGCGGGATCCTCGTCGCCGCGACAGCCCTCACCGCGACCGGCGGCACCTCGCCGGGCATCATCGTCGCGCGGCTCACCGCCGCCGGCCAACTCGACCCCGGCTTCGGCACGAACGGCATCACGACCGTCACCACCGCGGCCGGTGGCGTGCGCCTCGGGCACATGGCACTGCAGTCAACAGGGGCGATCATCCTCGTCGGCACCCATCCGATCACCAGCAACGCCGGCGTCGTCGCGCGGCTCACCGCCGACGGCGCGGTCGATGGCACGTTCGCCGGCAGCGGCCAGATCCGCGTCATCCTCGGCGGTGCGGCGACGCGTCTGGACGACATCGGGGTCGACGCCACCGACCGTCTCGTCATCACCGGCTGGCGCGCGACCGGCGGCGCCGGAGCCAAAGGCCAGCTCGTCCTCACCCGCTACAGCGCGGCCGGCACCCTCGACTCGACCTACGGCACCGGCGGCACCTCCGGCTATGTCACGGCCGACCTCGACGGCGCGTCGCCGGCAACCTATGACGTCGAAGGCCGGCGCGTCCACCTCTCCGCCGACGGCCACGCGACGGTCGCTGCCACGGTCACCGGCGCCGGCGCCAACCACCTCCTCGGACTCGCGCGCTTCACGCCCAACGGTGCGCTGGACCCCAGCTTCGGCGCCAACGGGACCACCACCCAGGACGCCAGCCCCTCGCACATCACCGACGTCGCGGACTTCGCCGTCTCACCGACCGACGGCGCGCTCACCCTTGCCGGCCGGATGACCATCGGCTCGACTCAGCAGGTCGCCGTGGCCGGCTTCCACGCCAATGGCACGCCCGACACCACGCTGAAGCCCGGCCACACGCCGACCACCAACGCCACCAACATCACGATCGGCGATGACGGCGACGACGAGGCTTACGCCATCGCGCTCACGCCTGGCATTGCGACCACTGCACTGATCGCCGGCCGCGTCACCAACACCCCGCGCGACACCGGCTTCCTCGCCCGCATCGGCGGGACGTCCACACCGCCGAGCCCCGCGTTCACCACCAGCTACGACCACACGCGCCCCGACCGCCCGATCCGCCCCGGCCAGCAGGTCACCTTCGACGCCACCACCTCCTCTGACGCCGACGGCGCCATCACCGCCTACGCCTGGGACCTCGACGGCGACGGCCAGACCGACCACACCGGACCGACGGTCACCACCACCTACAACAACCCCGGCACGCAGACCGTCCTGCTCAAGGTCATCGACGACGACAACCTGACCGCGACGACCGGCGCCGCTCTCACCGTGGCTGCCAACCACGCGCCGGGCGTCGCCATCATCGAGCCGCCGACCCAGCCGCAGGCCGGCAAGTCCTTCAGCTTGACCGCGTTCGCCGGGGACTCCGACGGCTCCGTGGTCTCCTACGCCTGGGACCTCGACGGCAATGGCACCTACGAGACCAGCACCGGCGCCGACTCGCACGTCACCACCAAGTACGACACGGCCGGCCAGCATCTGCTCGGCGTTCGCGTCACCGACGACGAGGGTCTCTCCACGACCAACACGGACAACTTGAAGGTCGGCGAGGGCCCCTGCGTCGAGAACCCGACGATCAAGATCGAGAAGGCCGTCTTCATCACCCAAGGCACGGCGCAGGCCGGCGCCGGCTGCTTCCATGCCGTCACCGTCGACAAGGACGGCATCCGCACGGTCACCTACACCACCGACGGCCACTTCCGCCTCAACGGCCTGGAGGTCGACACCCTCGCCACGTCCAAGGCCGTCCTGACCTGGAAGCGCAAGCTCGTCAAGGTCCCCAACAAGAACACCTTCGCTCCCGGCGCGACCACGGAGGCGGTGCTGACCGCCGCCAACGTCAAGGTCACCGGCACCTACAAGAACACCGACTTCGCCTTTATCGACGGCAAAATCGCGTGGGATCTCAAGGGCGACACGATCGGCGGCTTCAAGGTCGACGCGAACGCCGGCATCGGCGGCCTGCCGCTCAAGACCTCCGGTGAGCCCAAGCTCTTGGTCAACGGCACCTCGACGCTCGACATCCTCCCCGGCACGCCGCCCGAGCTGCTGGGCAAAACGCCGAGCACGCCGATGCACGCCACGTTCGGGCCGTCGGCCACGGCCTCCGACCTCGCTCCGTTCTCCTACACCGTCGATGAGATCCCGCTCGGCGTCATCACGCTCGGCCCGGTCGTCATCACCTACAAGGGCGACGGCAACTGGGCGATCTCGGCCAAGGCGAGCATGGCCGTCCCAGTGCCGACCTCGCTCTCGGGCAAGCTCGAGCTGGCCAAGGGCAAGGTCAAGATGGTGGACTTGCAGTTCGACGGCGCGATCACCGTCGGGCCGCTGTTCATCACCCACGTCGGCCTGACGATCGACTTCGGCCCCAAGGTCACTGCCAATGAGAACTGCGTCAAGCATGTCGGTCTCGAAGATGTCACGCCATATGCCGGTTGGGATCTGCTCGACAAGCTCATCCCCGGCTACAAGGACTACGTCCTGGCCCACGACGGGCCCAATCAGATCTTGTTCCACCAGCTGTTCAAGGACTACAAGACGCCGACCTTCGCGCTGTGCGGCTCGATCGGCCTCAGCGTCGCCAAGCTGGTCGAAGCGCGCTTCGGCTTCGGCTTCGCCCGCTACCCGAACCCGCTCCCGAACGTCCTGTTCTTCCACGGCGAGGGCACGCTGATCGAGATCATCAAGGCGACGATCGACGCGGAGATCACGACCGAGGGCTACGTTCACGTCAACGCCGCGGTCAAGGGCGGCTACCCGACCAACGACCCGTGGATCGGCTGGGACCTCGGCCTCGACTTCGAGTACTTCAAGCAGCAGTTCAACGCTCAGGCGTGGGCCCGGATCACGATCGTCCCGCTGGACTTCACAGCCGGCGCTGAGCTGTTGGCCTCCAACAAGGGCATCGTCGGCTGCTTGACGTTCGACACGGTCTTCGGTGACTGGCACCCGGGCGGTGGCGCCAAGTGGGGCCACGGACCCAAGTTGTACCTCTTCGGCTGTGACGTCGATGACTACAAGGTCGTCATCCAGCACGCGCTCTCCGGCGACCTCGTCATCGGGCCGCCCATCCACGGGATGAAGGCCCAGACGGCGCGCGTGCGGGAGCTGCCGACCACCGGCCGCGGCAACGACGCGACGCTCGTCCGCTACGTCGGCAAGAGCGCGCCGAGAGCCCACGCCGCCCAGACCACACCCGACGCCATCGACATCCCGGCCAGGCTGCCCGGCACCGTCATGGGCTTCAAGGGCGCCGGCGCCCCGCCGCACGTCATCCTCCACGGACCCAAGGGCGAGACGATCGACACCGGTATCGGCAACGCGCCGGTCCAGACGCCCGGTGTCGCCGCGCTGAAGAACCCGACAACGGGCATCACCGAGGTCGTCATCGCCAAACCATCGGCCGGGCGCTGGACCGTCGAGGCGGCCCCGGACTCCGCTCGCCTCGTCGAGGCGCTGCAGGCCAACGGGACGCGCCCGGCGCTAATCACCGGCAAGGTGCTCGGCAGCGGACAGGATCGCCGGCTGCGGTACACGGTCAAGGGCCTGGCCAAGGGCCAGCACGTCGACTTCGCCGAGGTTGGGACCGCCGCGGGCAGCGTCATCGGCCGCATCGTCAAGGACGGCACGGGCGTCCTGGCCTTCCACCCGGGCGAGGGCAAGGCGGGCCGGCGTGACGTCCAGGCGATCGTCACCAACGTCGACGGCTACGTCGCCGATCGCCGCAAGCTCGGCACCTACACGGCGCCCAACGCGCCGCGGCCGGCGGCGGCGCGCAAGCTGACGCTTAAGCGCAAGGGCTCGTCGATCGTCCTGAGCTGGCCGCGCAGCGCGCTGGCCAAGACGACGCAGGTCGACATCAGGTCCTCCAACGGGCTCAACCTGTCAAAGACCGTCAAGCGGCCGATCGTGCGCCTGAAGGCTCCCCCGGCCGGGACCACGCTGAAGGTCACGATCACGGCCACCTCGCGCACCGGCGTCCTGGGCAAGCCGGCGCGCTTTACGCGCAAGCTCCCGAAGGCCAAGACCAAGAAGAAGGTTGCCCACCGCCGTTGAGCGCCGGACCACCGCGCCGACCGCCGGGCCTCGCGGAGGCTACGCTGCGGCCCGATGGCGGAGACCATGGCGGACCGGCTCCGCGCACGCGACGCGGAGCGGTTCGTCGGCCGGACGGCCGAACTGGCCGTGTTCGACACGCTCTTTGTCGAGGACCCGCCGGCCAGCGTGGTGCACGTTCATGGTCCCGGCGGGATCGGCAAGAGCGCGCTGCTGCGCCAGGTCGAGCGCCTCGGCGCCGAGCGCGGCTGGTCGCCGTGGCGGATCGACGGCCGCGAGCTACCGCCGATCCCCGGCGCGCTGGAGGAGATCCTCTCCGCGGCGCAGGCCGAAGAACGCCCGCTGCTGTTGTTTGACACCTACGAGCGGATCGCCGGCCTCGATGGCGCGTTGCGCACGCGGCTGCTGCCCGCGCTTCCGGCGCGCGCGATCGTCGTCGTCGCCGGGCGGGAGCGTCCCGCGGCCGAGTGGTTTCAGGACGGCTGGGAGCACGTCACCCGCGCGCTCCCGCTTGTCCCGTTCAGCGTCGCCGAAGGCCGCGCGTTCGTCGACGCCCACGCGCGCGTCGACGAGGCGACGGCCACTGCGCTGGTCCGCTGGTCGGATGGCTCGCCGCTGGCGCTCGGCCTCGCCTCGGCGATCGCGCAGCGTGAGGGCCGCTGGGACGCGCAGCTGCTCGACGCCAACCCCGAGCTGGTCGAGGCGCTCGTAGCACGCCTCGTCCTTATCAAAGGCTTCGGTGCAGACGCACCGGCGCAGCGCCATGACGACGTCACCGCGGTCGCCACGATCGCGCGGGTGACGACGGCGTCGATGCTCGCCGATGTCCTTCCAGGGGTCGCGCCCAACGGTGCCCAGGCGTGGCTGCGCGCGCAGGCGATCGCCGAGCCGGTCGGCGACGGCATCGCGATGCATGAGCTGGTCCGCCGTGCCTTGCGCGCCCAGCTTCGAACGCAGCGGCCCGAGCGCGAACGCGAGCTGCGCCGTCGCATCGCCGACCATCTCCATCACCATGCCATCGCCAGCGAGACGCGCCTGGTCATCGACCTCGCCGAGCTGATCGAGGACCCTGCGCTGCGCTGGGGCTTCGGCGCCGATGCGGCCGGGCTCCTGCGCCCGGACGGCTTGCGTCCTGGCGAGCTGGACGATCCTCCTGAGCATGTGCGCGACCGGGCGGGGGAGACGTGGTGGACGGCGACGCGCGCGCTGGCCGCCGCGGCGCCCGAGCATTTCGTGGTCGCCCGCGACCAACATGATGAACTTCAGGGACTGGCGATCGCCGCGACGCCGCGAGGCGCCTCGCCGGCCACGCTGGCCGATCCGTTCCTCGGCCGCTGGATCGCCCACGCGCGCGACCATGTGCCCGACGGCAACGCGCTGGTCTGGCGCGATGCGCTGGACCTCACGGCCGACGAGGAGGGCGACCTCGCCTCGCGCGTCCTGGCGGTGATCAACACGGCGACGATCCTGCGCTGCGGGCTGCCCAACCCGCGCTGCTTCTATCTCCCCATCAGCCCGGTCAACACCGCTTCGGTTGCCTTCGCCCGGCAGGCGGGTGCACGCAAGGTCGATGGACTCGACGTGCTCGTGGGCTCCGTGGTCCACGAGTGCCATGTCATCGATCACGGCCCTGGTGGCGTCCTGGGTGGCATGCGCGCGACGATCTACGCCGAGCTCGGCTTGCCGCGACCGGCGGCCGGCGAGGCCGCGCCGGCCGGCCTTGTCGCCGCGGTGACCGAGGCTGACGTCCGCCAGGCGCTGCGCGACATCGACCGCCCGTCGGAGCTGATGACGAGCCCGCTCGCCGGGCTGGTCGACGCCACGCCGGCCGAGGCCACCACGACCGCGTCGAGCGTGCGCGCGCTGCTGCTCGGCGCGATCGCCGAGGCCTTCGGCACGGGTCGCGACGAGGCGCTACTGCGCGAGGTCGCGCTCGGTGCTTACGACAACCCAGGCAGGACGCACGAGGATGTTGCGTTCGCGCTGCACGTCAGCCGCGCGACTTACTTCCGCCGCCTGCGCCAAGCCAACGAGCGCATCTGCGACTACGTCCTGGCGGCGGCCACGGCGCGCACGGCGTCGACGGGCTGAGCGGTGGGGCGTCGCAGGCGACGGTGAGCGTGGTGCGCATGTTCTCGGAAAGGTGCATCCAGAGTGCGGGACGAGTATCTGGAGTTTGCTCGGCGCGCCATGTCGACCACTGCTGCGGCCGCCGCCGATGACGTGCCGTAGCGTCGCTCGAGACCGGCACCGTCACGATCAGCCTGATCGATCCGAAGCGCATGGGGGTCGGCGACTTCGCCCCGTCGCGCAACGCGATCGCGCTGCAGGTCGACGACGTCGCCGCTGCCCGCGGTGGCGTCATCGAGATGGACTGCGGCGAGCCCGAGCAACGCGTGGCGGTCGTTGGGGTTCTCGGCGAGCACCTGGGTGTAGATCCGGTGCGCATCGTGGCGCGCGCGACGTTGCGCCGGGCCTAGTGCGCAGACCGCCGCCACGTTTCCGGGGTCGCGTCGAGCCAGCAGTCGACGACCCTCGACCTCGAAGTCCGAGTCTTGCCCCCCGCTACTTCCGAAAGCGCCTGCATTTGCGGGCGCTTTCGTCGTTCTGGGGCCGGGGTGGCGCGGCGACGTGGTCTCGTCTTGGGGCTTGGTTGCCGGGAGAAATGCTGCCGGTGTGAGCGGGCGCGGGCTATTCGTCGGCCCACATCCTGGCGGGACCCTTGGCGTCGGCAGCAGGTGACAGGATGCGCGGCGGATGCCCGACTTCGAGACTTTGCCTGCCGCGAGCTCCACCGTGGTCGAGCAGAGCTTGGCGGAGCTGCGGGAGCTCGTCCCAGAGGCGTTCCGCGACGACGATCAGCCGGACGTGTCAGCCCTGCTCGCTCACTTCGGTCTGACTGTCCCAGACGAGGGCGACGAAGTGCCGTACACGTTCGCCTGGCCGGGTCTGGGGCAGGCGCGGCGCGAGTCGATCGCGCCGACGACAGCGACGCTGGCGCCGGATGCCGACGCCTCAGTGGAGTGGGACACGACCGGCAACGTGATCATCGAAGGCGACAACCTTCAGGTCCTGAAGCTGCTGCTCGCGAGCTACCGTGGCCGCTTCAAGCTCATCTACATCGACCCGCCGTACAACACCGGACAGACCTTCACCTACTCGGACCGCTACCAGGTCCCTGAGGTCGAGTATCTGCGCATGAGCGGCCAGGTCGACGAGGCTGGTCAGGCGCTGAGCGCCCGCATCGAGCACGGCGGACGCAAGCATGCCCCATGGCTGACCATGATGCTGCCGCGACTGCTCGTCGCCCGCGCCTTGCTCCGGCGCGATGGAGCGATCATCGCCGCCATCGACGACAACGAGGTCCATCACCTGCGCCAGCTGATGGACGCGATCTTCGGCGAAGCGAACCTCGTCGGCACGTTCGTCTGGGAAGGTGGCCGCAAGAACGATGCGCGGTACGTGTCAGTCGGCCACGACTACATGCTCGCCTACGCACGTGACCAGGCTCATCTGCGCGCCGAGAACGTCCGCTGGCGCGTCCGCAAGCGAGGCTTGAAGCCCATCTACGCAGAGTTCAACCGACTGCGGGAGAAGCACGGGACCGACAACGCCGCCGTCCAGCGGGACCTCGGCAGTTGGTACGACAGCCTCAAGCTCGACGACCCCTCGCGCGAGCACAAGCACTACCGCCGCATCGATGACCGCGGGATCTTCTTCGCCGACAACATGAGCAGCCCGAACTTCCGGGCCAACCTCAAGTACGACTGGAAGGGCTACAAGCCGCCCGCCAAGGGATGGCGGTACGAAGAGAAGGAGATGAAGCGCCTCGACGACGAGGGGCGCCTCCTCTACCCAGCGAAAGAAGACGGCCGGATCTCGCTGCGCCGCTACTTGCACGAGAACGAGGAACAGGTCCTCTCCTCCGTCTTCTACCGCGATCGCCGCGCGGCCGATCAGGAACTCGAAGACCTCATGGGCGGCGAGGTCTTCGACTTCCCTAAGGACCCGACCATCCTCGCGCAGCTACTGGAGGCGACGACCTCGGGCGATGACTTGGTGCTGGACTTCTTCGCCGGCTCAGGTTCGTTCGGCCACGCGACCTTGAAACAGAACCGCCAGGACGGCGGCCGCCGACGCTACGTCATGGTCCAGGCCCCTGAGGACACCGAGGAGAAGAGCGGCGCACGCGAGGCCGGCTACGAGACGATCTCCGAGATCACGCTCGAGCGCATGCGGCGCGTAGGCGACAAGATGGCCGCCGACCGCGGCGACACCGAAGACCTCGGCTTCCGTGTGTTTCGTTCCACACCCTCGCAGCTGCGGCCTTCAGCCCCCGCCATCGGCAGCGACGAGCTGACGGGCGAGGACTACATCCAGCATGTGCTCGACGTGAACGAGCAGCCGGTGTTCGCCGCGGATGCCGATCCGGCGGCAGCGCTATGGGAGGTCATTCTCAAGGGCACGTCGTACGGGCTCAGCGCGCGACTCGAAGCGGTCGGACCTGAAGACATCGAGATGTACGAGTTGAAGGGCACCGGCGACGAGGCCGACCGTGTCGTCGTGACCTTGGCCGACCAGCTGGAGCTCAATGTCGTCGAGGGGCTCGGGCTCGATGCGCAGGACGTGTTCATCTGCATCAAGGGCGCCATGGACGACAACACCGCGATGACCGTCGGCCAGCGCTGCCGACTGGTCGTGGTCGAGCGGGTTCGCAGTGAAGTTTCTCTTTGAGGAACAGCCCCATCAGCTGCGCGCGGTCGCAGCGGTGGCGGACACGTTCGACGGCGCGCTTCTGCCGCCTGCCCTGCCCGTCGGCGACCTCGTCGCGGCGGGCGCCACCGGCCATGCGGGCTACGTGCTCGACCGCGAGCTATTGGGCGAGAACCTTCGGGTTGTCCAAGCACGCGAAGGACTCAAGCCCAGCACGGACGTGCTGACGCTCGACATTGAGGACCTCCTCGGCAACCAGGCAAGCATCCCCACGTTCGACGTCGAGATGGAAACCGGAACGGGCAAGACGTACGTCTACATCCGCACCTGTCTCCAGCTTGCGCAGGAGTTCGGGCTGCGCAAGTTCGTCATGGTCGTGCACTCCCAGGCCATCCGCGCCGGGGTGTTGAAGACGTTCGAGCAGACCCGACAGCACTTCGGGCAGGTCTTCCCGGCGCTGAAGTACGGCTGGGGCGCCCTCTCTTCCAGCAGCGCGCTCGACGACTTCCTAAACCCGTCTGACGCCCCGCAGTTCCTCGTCGCGATGGTGCAGTCGTTCGACCGTCCGGACACGAATACCCTCTACCGGGCGCCGGAGAGCATGGCGTTGTGGGGAAGCGGCCGGCGCATCGAGCAGCTCGCCGCGATGCGACCCGTCCTCGTCGTGGACGAGCCACAAAACATGACGACGGACAAGCGCAAGCAGGCGCTGGCGACATTCAATCCCTTGCTGATGTTGCGGTATACCGCGACCCTCGCAGACCGCTTCAACATCGTCTACCGCCTCGACGCCCGAACGGCGCAGGAGATGAACCTCGTCAAAAGCGTCGCGGTACGCGGTGTGGCCGCAGCACGTGATCGCAACCAGGCCTTCGTGCAGCTGATGGGCATGAAGAGCATCCGCCGCAAGCCGCATGCTCAGCTGAAGGTCAATGTGCCGGTCGACGGCGGCGCGGTCGCTCAGGACATCATCACCGTCGGTCTTGGCGATGACCTAGAGGACGAGACGGGTCTGCCGGCCTATGCTGGCTGGGTCGTTGAGGAGATCGAACGCAAGCCGGATCGCATCGGCTTCACCAACGACGAGTGGGTCGGCCTCGACGAGCAGACCGAGACCGACCGACGGGGACTCTGGCGCGACCAGCTGCGAGCAACGATCCGCGCGCACCTCCAACGCCGCCGGCAATTCGAGCAGGACAAGGTCCCGGTCAAGGTCATCTCGCTGGTGTTCGTCGAGTCGGTCGGCGACTACGTCGGGCCGGACGCGACGCTGCCTGCCCTGTTTGATCAGGAGTACCGAGAGGTCGTTGCGCGCTACTTCGCCGGCGAGGACTTCGGAGAGCCCGACCAGCAGCGCGTCGCCTACTTCGCCACGACGAAGAAGGGTGAGGTCCGCGACACACGCGGACTGGCAGCCGAACGGGAGTGGGAGCAGCAAGCCTACGACCTGATCATCGCCAACCGCGAGCGACTGCTCGAACCCGAGACGCCGTCGTTCGTCTTCTCGCACTCGGCACTCCGAGAGGGATGGGACAACCCCAACGTCTTCCAGGTCTGTTTCCTGCGACACACCGCTTCGCCGGTCGAACGCCGTCAGCAGGTCGGCCGCGGACTGCGGCTCGCCGTCTGCGCCGACGGCACGCGGCTGCACGAGCCCGAGCTGAACCGGCTCACGGTTGTCGTGGACGAGAGCTTCGCCGACTTCCGCAAGGCACTCAACGACGAGTACAAGAAGAGCGGCATCGGTGCCGGGGGCGAAGCGGCCGATGGTGGCGGCGGCGGTGGCGGTGGCCTCACGATCGAGGACGCCGACACTGAGGTCGAGGTCACGCTGCTCCAGCACCAGGTCGAGAGCGATGAGTTCCGAGAGCTCTGGGACCGGATCCGGTATCGGACGAGATTCCACGTCGAGCTTGACACCGATGCACTGGTCCAGGCGGTCCTTGCCAGTGAGGAGATCAAGTCCCTCAAGCGCGTACGGACCTCATCGAACCTGGTCACGAGCGCCAGGCTCCGCTACGGAACCGATGGTCTCGTGCATGTGCGCGCGAACGAGATCTCGGAGGCTGCCGGTACGCAAGTCGTCCGAACCGGCCCGCTCCCTGACCTCGTGCGCCTCATCGAGGACCGCCTCCAGTCCAACGCGCCGCCGCTGAACCTCACCCGTGCGACGATCGGCAAGATCCTGGCCAGCGCTCCCTATAAGGATCGCGCGGTTCGCCAGCCCGAGCAATGGGCAGCTCTCGTCGCCGAGGCGATCGTCGCCGTAGCCGTCGAGCAGATGGTCAACGGCATCGTCTACGAGCCGCTGCCAGAGAGTGACTGGTGGGAGGCCGAGCTCATCTTTGACAAGACGCAGACGGCCTACGACCGCCCGGAGCCTCCGGTCGCCGGCGCGCCGTGGCACGGTGTCCTGGCGACACGAGAGCCCGGCCCAAATCTGCACAGCCACGTCATCCACGACAGCCGCGTCGAGCGCTTCTTCGCGGAGGGGCTCGACCTCAACACCGACGTACGGCTGTTCTGCAAGCTTCCGCGTCGCTTTACCATCGACACCCCGGTCGGCCGTTACTCGCCCGACTGGGCGATCGTCGTGGACCGCGATGGGACCGATCGGCTGTACCTCGTGCGCGAGACGAAGGCGACGCTCGACCTGCGCCAGCTGCCTGATGACCAGGCGCTGCGGATCCGGTTCGCCACGCGACACTTCGGTGCTGCGCCGAATCCCCCCGTCAACTTCGATCACACCACGGACAAGGACGGGCTTCGGCTACCCGCAGAGGATGACTAAAGCAAGTGGTCTTCGTCCAGGTCCTCAACACTGCCCATCTCGGCCCGCAGGTCAAAGATCTCCACGAGGCTGCCATGCCGCTCGGCGCACCAGAAGTTCCACCCCGGCTCGGATTGGCTGCCGGTCACGGCTCGTGCCGCCGGGGACGGCGCGGTGTAGGACGTTCCATTGACGAGGAGGTGACCGTCGTCGGTCACCGTGGCAAGGGCCTTGTATCTCTCTGACTTCGGGCGCAGTTGCTCTCCCGGAACGAGCTTTCCCTCGGCGACCAGATCAGGCAAGGTCCACACGTAGGTCACGCGCGACGTCGGTTGCGCGCTCTGTGTCGTGGGAAGGGGTCTGGGGGTCGGTGGGCCGGGCCAGATGGCGATGATCTCGTCGGTCAGCTGGGCACTACGGGCTCGGATCGCCTCGTCGTCCCATACCTCTTTTCCGGCGATCTCGGCGTTCAACAGGAGCAGGCTGTGCTGGGGGAGGGCCGTGCGCTTAGCTGACCACGCGCTGTCGGAGAGCGCCGAGTTCATGCCGGGGGTGACGAGCGTGAGGTTGCCGATCGTGTGCAGTAGTGCCTCCCGTGCGGTGGCAGCTGCTTCGGTCTCGTCGCCGCTGGCGTCCGTAGGCGCGGGCCAGTGGTTGCGCCATGACTGCGGCATCACGTGCTCGATGCTGAGCTTGTCGTTGGGGTTGATCAACCCCTCCGTCTTGGTCGACGCGCGTCGCTGACGCTCGACTGCGGAGAGCACCATGGCGAGACGCTTCTGCGCGATCCACCCGTACATCCCACGCGTCGTCATGACCTGGCGGACCTCGTTGTCGCGTGGCCAGCGGTTCGACGGCTGGTCCCACTCGTCCATCACGCGCACGAGGGCTTCGTCGGCAGGCGCTGACGCGGTTTCGAGCGCGCGCAGCAGGTCGACCGCGAGCCGGTTGTAGTTCTTGGTGGTCAGGCCACAGAGCATCCGGCGGACCAGCCAGCTCTCGAGCGCAGCGAGCGCACGCTGGCGTTGGCCTTCATCGATCTGAGGCTTGGTGTACAGCCAGAGCACGATGGGGATGACCGTTGTGGTGTCCAACGCGGCGAGCCGATCGAAGAAGCGGCCGATGTCGCTCTGGACGTCTGCCTCCTCAAAGGCCCGCATGACCCCGGCGTCGTCGCACAGCACGCGCACGAGCTGGCCAGCGTCGCTGAAGTCGTCGCTGTCCAGGACGGCCAAACGGAAGGTGTTGAATAGCTCGGTGGCCGGCACCACGTCGACGAGCCGCATCGTCAACCAATGCATGAGGAAGAGCTCGGCGCGTGGACGCTTGAGGCGCCCTTGCCGCTGCTCCTCGCGCCAGCGCGGTTCGCCGAGCTGCGGCTCCCAAACCGTCGCGTGAAGGTCGTCGACGTCATGCATTGCCTGGAGCTCGGCACGACGAAACAACGCGTTCTTGACGAGGTCCATCGCCAAGAGCGGCGTCCCGCGCGCGTTGAGCGTCTCGAAGATGACCTGCGCGTTATCGCCCCCCTCGAGGTTGATCGACACCACCTGGAGCAGATCTGTCAGGGCGACACGCAGGGCCCGGTACCGGGATGCCTGCTCGTTGACGCCGTCCTCTCGCACCCAACGCCGGCACGCACCGCCAAAGAACAAGTGGGCCTCAGCGATCGTCCCGTCACCGCCAGCGTTCGCCATGACTGCCTTGAACTCTGCGCGGTTCACGTTCGTCGGCCAGACCTTCAGCTGCTGCTCTTCGCTCGGCGCGAGGTCCGGGTCGTTGATGACGAGGGCACGGAGCAGCCGCGCGTCGAGATCGGCCGTGTCGTCCTGCGCCTGTTTGGCGATGCCGGCCAGCATCAGCTGGAGGGTGGTCAGACGCTGCTGGCCATCGATGACCAGGTGACGCGGAAGCTCGCCCGGAGCCGTCTTCTCTTGCTCGAGCACGACGGCACCGAGGAAATGGGTCAGGGCCGCGCCGTGGCCGGCCAGATGATGCTCGGCGACGGTCGTGACGTCCTCCCAGAGAGGCAGCCAGTGCGTCTTCTCCTGCCAGACGTATGGGCGCTGGTACAACGGGACGATGTAGCGGACATTGCCGCCGAAAAGGTCGGTGAGGGTATGCGTGGCCGGCTTCACGCTGCAATTCCTATCGCTAAGCGGTGTCGGTTGCCACCGGGCATGTCATCGATCGACACCGCGGTGTTTCTGGCTACGCCTGCGGCAGCGCGATGTCGAGCACGCGGGCGGCGTGATCGATCTGGTCACGACTCCATGGCCCGCCGGCCTTCAGCCGCTTCGACAGCGGTCGCCGGTAGAGCAGCAGGTGGGAGCGCATCGACAGCGTGCCGAACATCGGAAGGTCGGCGTCGACGAAGCAGAGGACGCCGTGGATCGGCGCGTCGGGGACGGCCGTCGTGAGGGCGGCGCGAACCGCGGCCACCTGACGGTCAAGGCCGTCGATTGCCTTGGTCCTGTTGCGCCCGTTGACCGTTAGCAGGCGCTCGCCCGTGGACGAAGAGGTCAGGCGGACCTTGCCGGACCATTGCTTGGCGTCGATGACGTAGACGCCGGTTGGGGCAATCGCCAGGATGTCGATGTTGCCGCGGCCGCCTGGCATCCGACGGTCGAACAAGTAGCTGACGGGGTACCCGGCCGTCCGCGCTTGCAGGGTCTTGGCAACAGCCTCCTCGCCTCGCCCACCTTGCTTGAACGCCACCTCATGCTGCGGGGCCTTCTGGAGCTTGAGCCGTGCGAGGCCGATGTAGGGATGCTTCTCGCGGACGCGGCGCTCGCGATTGCGAAGGCGGCGCGCGTGCTCACGCTTAGCGCTCGCCCCAGGTTGCCCGCGATCGATCGTTGTTGGTGCGGCCGTGGCGCGGCAGCTCAAGCAAGTCACCGTGCGATCGTCGGCATCCCAAAAGGCCTGGGTGCCAGCCGCGAGCTCTGCGGCACAGTTCACACAGCGGTCGTCATGACGCAAGGAGAGCGTCCGCGAAGGCATGCTCAGTACATTGGCAGATGCCGATCGGTGGCTGGACCGATGGGTGGGCGGATTGTTCTGGCTGAGACGTTCAGGCAGCCAGCCGAATTGGCGCATCGTGCACGGTGGTCCCACCGAACTCGAACCGCTCAACCGTCACGGTGTGGGTCCCGCGCACGACTTCGACCAGCACGCCCCACCGCCGCTCGTGAACCCGAAGCACGGCGCCCGGGTGGCGCCAGCGCAGGAGGTTGATCTCCCGGGCCTGCTCGAGGGTGAGCTCTGCGTCCATGCAACAGATAATCGGCCGGCTCGCTGAAGACCTGATGTGGGTTGCCTGAAGCGCACCTCAAGATGACGACGACACGCGCCGCGCGCCGCTACGCCGCTGCCGGACATCGGCCTGCAACAGCCCCCGCAGCCGCGACAGCTCGCCGATCTCCTCCAACGACAACCCAGCCTCACGCGCCGCAGCGATCACGCGCAACCGCTCCAACACTCCAGCCGGATAGTGCACCTGCCGCCCGGCGCGGGCGGGCTCGGGCAACAGCCCGGCCCGCTGGTAAAAGCGCACGTGGGATGGGGCGATCCCCGCGCGCTGCGCGATCTCCGCGACGGTGAGCTGGTCGTCCATGATGGCGCTCAACTGAACCTGATCGGATGCGATCACTGATCATGGTACGCCTGGTTAAGAAGCTGTCCAGGGCCTATGGACAGCCAGTCGGCAACCTGCTCGCCGACCGAACCGACCGACCTACTGCGGCGGATGGTCAGGATCCGCGCGGTAGGCGCGAAACGCCAGTCGCGTCAGGTCCTCTTCGAGCGCGGGCAGCGTCGCGGTGTCCCCGCGGCGGATGGCTGCGTAGATGACCTCGAGGATTCCGCCGGTGACGAAGACGGGGGTCAGCGGTGCCAGCCACTGCTCCGCCCCGGGCTGCGAGCGCGGGATGTAGTCGACGATGGGAAAGAACGCTTCGATTGCGGCGTCGCGGCGGGCCAGGCCCTCCGAGCCCGAGCCGAGCACCTCGACGATGCACATGCGTGCGAAAGCAGGCTCGCCGGCGAGGAAGCGCAGGAACTCTCCGAGCAGCGCGCGGACTCTGACGCGCCAGTTGCTGTCGGAGAGGTCGGTCAGCGCTTGGGCCATACGGTCCATCAGCAGCTTGGTGATGGCGTCAAACGCGGCGAGGAAGCACTCTTCCTTGTCAGTGAACAGCTCGTAGAAGGTCTTGCGCGAGACACCGGCGTAGTCGGTGATGTCAGCGACGCGTGTGCCCGCATAGCCCTTCTCGGCGACGACGTTGGCGATCGCATCCAGGAGCCGCTCGCGCTGGTTGGAGGCGATGAACGCGCGCGAGAGGCCGTGGCGCCCCTTCGGTAGCTGTTGGGACCCGGAGGCGGTGTCCGCTGGCGGCGGACCAGCGGGAGCGTCGTCTTCGCTCATCGCATCTCCATCAGTCGGTGCCGAAGAGTCGATCACCGGCGTCGCCGAGGCCGGGGCGGATGAAGCCGCGCTCGTCCAGCCCGCGATCCAGGACGGCGGTGAGGATCGGCACATCGGGGTGGGCGCTATGGACTGCCTCGACGCCTTCGGGCGCCGCGATCAGGCAGACCAGCCGCAGGTCGCGTGCGCCGGCCTCTCGCATGCGGGTGAGCGCCGCCGTGGCGCTGCCGCCGGTAGCGAGCATCGGGTCGACGACGAAGACGGTCGAGCTGTCGATACCTTTGGGCAGCGATTCGTAGTAATCTTCGGGTTGGAGCGTCGTCTCGTTGCGGCGCATGCCCAGATGTGCGACCGAGGCGCCCGGGACGTAGCGCAGGAAGCCGTCGACCATCCCAAGGCCGGCACGCAGAACCGCGACGACCATGACCGGCGTCGGGTGTGCGCCGGTGGTGGGCTCCAGCGGCGTCTGGACCTCGACCTCTCGCGTCGGCACGTCGCGCAGCGCCTCGTAGGCGAGCATCGATGAGGCATCGGCCATTGCGGCACGGAACGCGGCGCGCGACGTGCTCGCGGCACGCAGTTCGGTGACGGCCCTGGCCATCACGGGGTGCTCGACGACGCGCAGCCCTTTCAACACGGTTGTGACGTTATTGGATGCGGGTGTCACGGCGAGGCGGGCGTGGCCGAACGGCAAGACCGGAGCCTCGTTGCGCGACGGCCCACTTCTCTCGGACCGGGCGAGCCACCCTGTAGCTTGGCCCGGCGATGCACCCACTGCGCAACGTCGAGCTCAAGGCCCGCGACCGCGACCCGGAGGCGACGCTCGCGGCCGCGCTGGCCCATGGCGCGGTCGACCAGGGCGTCCTAACGCAGACCGACACCTACTTCGCCGCGCGAGAGGGGCGGTTGAAGCTCCGCGAGGAAGATGGCGCCGGCACGCTGATCGCCTACGCGCGCGCCGACGAGGCAGTTGCACGGACCAGCGCCTATCACTTGGTCGCCGTCCCAGACCCGGCAGCGCTCAAAGCCGCGCTGGACGATGCTCTGGGCACGGTGGTGATTGTGGAGAAATTCCGACGGCTCCTGTTGTGGCAGAACGTGCGGATCCACATCGACGCGGTCGAGGGACTCGGGTCGTGGCTGGAGCTGGAGGCGGTTGTGGTGGGTGGGACCGATTCCTCCGACCTTGCCGAAGAGCATCGCAAGGTCGCCGAGCTGCGCGCCGTGCTCAAGATGGACGACGAAGACGTGGTCGCCACCGGCTATGCGGCGATGCTGCTGGAGCGCGGCGCCGCGACGCCGCGCCTCGTCGACCTCGCCCGCAGCGCGATGGCGCGGGCCTATGCGCCCTACTCGCACTTTGAGGTTGGCGTGGCGCTGCGCGACGAGGCAGGTGCTTTGCACGCCGGCGCCAACGTCGAGAACAGCTCCTACCCGCAGGGCACCTGCGCGGAGGCGGCGGCGATCGGCGCCCTGATCGCTGCCGGCGGCCGACAGATCCGCGAGGCTGTTGTCATGGCCGACACCGAGTTGATCGTGCCGTGCGGCGGCTGCCGCCAGCGGCTGTCGGAGCTTGCCGACCCCGAGACGCCGATCCACCTGGCCGGGCCCGAGGGCATTCGCCGCACCGTCACGCTCGGCGAGCTGCTGCCGCTCGCCTTCGACCTGGAGCGGGCGCAACGATGACGGCCGCGGCAGAGGTGATTTGCGCAGCGATGGGGTCGGGCGCCCCGGCGCCCCGTCTCGGCCTCGTGCTCGGCTCGGGCCTCGGCGGCCTGGCCGATGCCGTGCAGGGCGCGACCGCGATCCCCTACGCCGAGCTGCCGGGCTTCCCGGTCGGTTCGGTCGCCGGCCATGCCGGGCGGCTGGTGGTCGGAACGCTGGCCGGTACGCCGGTCGTCGTGCTCCAGGGTCGCGCGCACCTCTACGAGGGCATCCCGGTCTCCGACCTCGCGGTCCCGGTACGAACCGTACGCGCACTCGGCGCCGAGGCGATCGTGCTGACCAACGCTGCGGGCTCGCTGCGCGCCGACGTTGGACCGGGGCGCTTGATGGCGCTGACCGACCACATCAACATGATGGGCGTCAACCCGCTGACCGGGATCAACGACGACGCGATCGGCCCGCGCTTCGTCGGTCTGGGCGATGCCTACGACTTGCAGCTCAAGCGCGCGCTGAAGGCCGCCGCGGTGGCCGAGGGCGTCGACCTCAGCGAGGGTGTCTACCTCGCCGTCGGTGGCCCCTCGTTCGAGACGCCGGCCGAGATCCGCGCCTTCAAGGTGCTCGGCGCCGACGCCGTCGGGATGTCCACCGTCCCCGAGGTCATCGTCGCGCGCCACTGTGGCCTGCGCGTCGTTGCGGTCTCGGCGATCACCAACCTCGCCGAGGGCCTGGGCGACGAGGTCCTGACCCACGAGCACACGCTGGCCAGTGCCGCGGTCGCCGCACAGGACCTGCAGCGTGTGCTGACCCGCTTCGTCCGGGACTACGCCTAGATGGTGCGCCCCACGAAAGAGCTGCTGCGCGACAAGCGCGACGGCAACGCGCTGACGCCCGACGAGCTGCGCGCGATCGCCACCGGCATCGGCGATGGCAGCCTCAGCGACGCGCAGGTCGCGGCCTTCGCGATGGCGACCTTCTTTCGCGGCCTGGACGCGACCGAGCTGCCCGCCTTCACGCTGGGCATGCGCGACAGCGGCACGGTCCTGGACTGGTCAGACATCGACAAGCCGGTCCTCGACAAGCACTCGACCGGTGGTGTGGGGGACAAGGTGTCGCTGATCCTCGCGCCGCTGGTGGCCGCGTGCGGCGGCGCGGTGCCGATGATCTCGGGCCGTGGTCTCGGCCACACCGGCGGCACGCTGGACAAGCTGGAGACAATCCCGGGCTACAACGCGACCCCCGACGCGGCGCTGATGAGCAAGGTGGTCCGCGACGTGGGCTGCGTCATCGGCGGTCAGACCGACGACCTCGCTCCGGCCGATCGCAAGTTGTACGCCATCCGTGATGCGACGGGCAGCGTCGAGGCGATCCCGCTGATCGTCTCCTCGATCTTGTCCAAGAAGCTCGCCGCCGGCCTGGGTGGCTTGGTGATGGACGTCAAGCACGGCAACGGCGCCTTCATGAGCGAGCGCGACGACGCCCGCGCGCTGGCGCGGGCGCTGGTGGACGTCGCGGTCGCCGCCGGCCTGCCCACGGTCGCGCTGCTCACCGATATGGACCGTGTCCTGGGCGCGACGGCTGGCAACGCGTTGGAGGTGCGGGAGTCGATTGAGCTGCTGAGTGATCCGTCGGGCGCCGACCCGCGGCTGCTGGCGGTGACCTTGGAGCTGACGCGCGCGCTGCTGGAGCTCGGTGGCCTGGGCGACGCCGACCCGGAGGCCGCGCTGGCCTCCGGTGCCGCGGCCGAGCGCTTCGGCGCGATGGTCGCAGCCCTCGGTGGTCCGAGCGACATGATGGAGAACTTCGAGCAGCACCTGGATCGCGCGCCGGTGATCCGCGAGGTCTTCCCGCAGACCGCTGGCGTCGTGATCGCGCACGACACGCGCGCGCTGGGCATCGCGGTGATGAACCTCGGCGGCGGTCGCGCGGTCGAGCGCGACGTGATCGACCCGGCGGTCGGGTTGGATGCGGTTGCGGGCCCGGGGACTGCGGTCAGTCGTGGCGGCCGGCCGCTAGCAGTGGTCCACGCGCGCGACGCGGCGGGCGCCGATACCGCTGAGGCCGCGGTGCGCGCGGCGATGGTCGTGGGGGACACAGCACCGCCGGAGAACCCCGTCGTCGCGGAGGTCCTGCGATGAGCGCTGCCGCGGCCGTTGGCGCCGTGCCCAAGGCCGAGCTGCACGTCCATCTCGAGGGCACCGCTACGCCCGAGCTCGTCCGGCGCCTCGCGCAGCGCAACGCCATCATCTTGCCCGACGGCCTCTTCCGGCCCGACGGCAGCTTCGCCTGGACCGACTTCCTCGACTTCCTGCGCGCCTACGACGACTCCGCCAGCACGATCCGTACCGCGCGGGACTACCGCGACATCACCTATGAGTACCTCGCAGCCTGTGCCGCCGAAGGCGCGGTCTACGTCGAGCTGATCGCGTCGCTCGATCACGGTCGCAAGGTCGGCCTCGACGATGCCGACCACCTCGCCGGCATTGCGCAGGGCATCGACGACGCTTACGCCGACCACGGCATCGTCGGCCGGATCATCTCCTCGATCGTCCGTAACTTCGGCGTGGCCGACTGCGAGGACGTCGCCCGGCGGACCGTTGCGCTCGCTCACCCATACGTCGTTGGCTTCAACATGGCCGGCGACGAGGCGGGCTTCCCCGCCGGCGATTTCGTCCGCGCCTTCGCCATCGCCGCCGACGCGGGCCTGGGCTGCTCGGTCCATGCGGGCGAGCACGCGGGCCCGGAGTCGATCCGTGCCGCGCTCGCCCTGCCCGGCGTCGTACGAATTTCTCACGGTGTTCGGGCGATCGAGGATCCAGCGTTGGTCAGGGAGCTGGCCGAGCGCCGGATTGTGCTGGAGGTCTGCCCGACGTCGAACGTCGTCCTCGGCGTTTTCCCTAGCTATGAGGACCATCCGCTGGGCGCGCTGCGGGCCGCTGGCGTCCGGGTGACCTTGGGATCAGACGATCCTCCGTACTTCGGTACGACGATCGGACGTGAGTACCAGTTGGCGCACGAGCGCTTGGGCTGCAGCCTGGACGATCTCCGAGCGATCACCGAAACCGCGCTGGATGCGGCGTTCTCAGACACTGAAGGTCTGGAAAACCAACCACAACGCCCAGAGGACCTGTAGGTTTGCGCCGCGGCCTCGTTGGCCACGCTGTCCCTCAGTAGTCCTGTTCAATCTCAGAGGGAGTACCTCGCAAGTGCGCGCACGTTCCACTCGCCGTGCCTTCGCCGTCATCGGCGCCGCCGGCATCCTTCTCGTCGCCGCCGGTTGCGGCTCTGACGACAACAGCTCCTCGTCGGCGGGCAGCACCTCGACCGCGGCCGCTCCGGCCAAGAAGGCGGTCAAGGTCGGTCTTGTCACCGACATCGGCGGTCTCAACGACCGCTCCTTCAACTCGCTGGCCAACAAGGGCCTCGAGGACGCCAAGGCGACGCTCGGCATCACCGGCCGCGTGCTGACCTCGAAGTCCAACGCCGACTACGTCCCGAACTTGTCGACGCTGGCCCAGCAGAAGTACGACCTCGTCATCGGCGTCGGCTTCCTGATGGCCGATGCGGTCGGCACGGTCGCCAAGAAGTTCCCAGACACCAAGTTCGCGATCATCGACGTCGACGCAGCCACCCTGAAGGGCAAGCCGCAGAACGTCGAGGGCCTGCTCTTCAAGGAGCAGCAGTCGGGCTACCTGGCGGGCTACCTCGCCGGCCTGTACGCCAAGGACAACAACATCACGACGATCTCGTCGGTCGGCGGTCAGAAGATCCCGCCGGTCGATCACTACATCGCCGGCTACCAGGCCGGTGCCAAGGCGGCCAACCCGTCGATCAAGACGCTCAACGCCTACTCCCAGGATTTCGTCGACCAGGCGAAGTGCAAGGAGATCGCGCTCAGCCAGATCGCCCGTGGCTCCGGCGTGGTCTTCCAGGTGGCGGGCCAGTGCGGCCTCGGCGCGCTGGACGCGGCCAAGGAGAAGGGCAAGCAGGGCATCGGCGTCGATGCCGACCAGTCCTACCTCGGCGCCCACATCCTGACCTCGGCCATCAAGAAGGTCGACGTCGCGGTGCTGGACACGATCAAGCAGGTCCAAGACGACAAGTTCACGGGCGGCGTCACCACGACGTTCGAGGTCGCCAACAACGGCACGGGCCTGGGCAAGATCAGCGTGGCCGGCACCAAGTACCAGCCGCAGATCGACGAGGTGACGGCGAAGTTGAAGGACAACTCGCTGGAGCCGCCGGACACGGTGAAGGCGAGCTCCTAAGCCCTACCCTGGCGCACGTGTCGCCACCTGATGCATCCGATGCCGCGGGGCTCGCGCTCGAGCTCCGCGGCATCACCAAGCGCTTCGGCGCGCTGACGGCCAACGACGCTGTCGACTTTCAGTTGCGCCGCGGCGAGATCCACGCCCTGCTGGGGGAGAACGGGGCGGGCAAGTCGACGCTGATGAACGTCGTCTACGGCATGCTCACGCCCGACGCGGGCGAGATCCTCGTGGACGGCGCCGCGGTCAGCATCGGCTCGCCGCGCGAGGCGATGGACCACGGCATCGGCATGGTCTTCCAGCACTTCATGCTGATCCCGGTCATGACCGTGGCCGAGAACCTGGTGCTCGGCGACGAGCCGCGCAAAAGCGGCCTGCTCGACCTCGGCGGCGCCCGGCGCCGGACGCGCGAGCTGTCGGAACAGCATGGCCTTCGCGTTGATCCCGACGCTCGCGTCGCCGACGTCTCGGTCGGTCAGCAGCAGCGTGTGGAGATCCTGCGCGCGCTCGATCGTGGTGCCCGGATCCTCGTCCTCGACGAGCCGACCGCGGTCTTGACCGCGCAGGAGACCGCCGAGCTGGCCGAGGTTTTGCGCGGACTGCGCGACAACGGGACCTCGATCGTCTTCATCACCCACAAGCTGCACGAGGTGCTCGAGGTCGCTGATCGCGTCACCGTGCTGCGGCGCGGCAAGACCGTCGGCACGGTCGAGACGGCCGCTGCCGACGAGGCGTCGCTGGCCCGGATGATGGTCGGGCGCGACGTGGTGCTGCGCGTCGAGAAGGAGCCCGGCACGCCCGGCGAGCCGCTGCTGGAGCTCGAGGACGTCCATGCCGTCGATGACCGCGGGCTCCCCGCCGTCGACGGCGTCTCGCTCCACGTCTGCGCGGGCGAGATCGTCGCGGTCGCCGGCATCGACGGCAATGGGCAGAGCGAGCTGATCGACGCGATCAGCGGGCTGCGCCCTATCACGGCCGGCCACGTGCGCCTGCGCGGCAAGGACATCACCAACTGCACGCCGCGCCAGGCTCGCGAGGCCGGCGTCGGCCACATCGCCGAGGATCGCCATGCGCGCGGCCTGGTGCTCGACTTCTCGCTGGCCGAGAACCTTGCGCTCAACGACTACCGCGAGGGCACGCGCTTCGGGCTGCTCAAGCCGCGCCGGATGCTCGAGACCGCGGGCCGCCTGCTCAAGGAGTTCGACGTGCGCGGCGGCACCCCGCAGACCCCGGCCAGCTCGCTGTCAGGTGGCAACCAGCAGAAGGTCGTCATCGCGCGCGAGGTGTCGGGCAACCCCGACGCACTGATCGCCGCGCAGCCGACGCGCGGACTCGACGTCGGTGCGATCGAGTTCGTCCACCGCCGCCTGCTCGCCGAGCGCGACGAGGGCCGCGCGATCTTGCTGTTCTCGCTCGAGCTGGAAGAGGTGCGGGCGCTGGCCGACCGCATCTTGGTCATCTACGACGGGCGGATCGTCGGCGAGCTCCCGCCGACCGCCTCCGATGAGGAGCTCGGGTTGCTCATGACCGGCGGCCGCGGAATACCTCGCCCAGAGGGCTCGGATTCCGAGCGGGAACTCGCCAGGGGCTCCTTCCCGCAGCCGGGGAACGAGCAAGCGTGACCGAGCTCCCACCGAGCTCGCAGCCCGAGTACGACCTCGGGCGTGGTGCCACCGTCGGTGCGCGGATGACCACGGCGATGCGCGCCGGCGGCATCATCACGCCGATCATCACGGTGCTGTTCGCGTTCTTCGTCGGTGGCCTCGTGGTGCTGGTCACCGGCCACAACCCGATCGACACCTACAAGGCGATCTTCGACGGCACCGGCCTGCAGTGGCTCTTTCCGTGGACCACGGGCGACGACCGCACGACCGCGGCGATCAACCTCCAGCAAACGCTGATCATTACGGCACCGCTGATCCTGCTGGGGCTCGCTGTCGGCTATGCCTTCCGGGCCGGGCTGTTCAACATCGGCGGCCAGGGCCAGTACATCGTCGGCTCGATCGCGGCGGTTTGGGCGGGTTCGTCCTGGGAGGGGATGCCGCACGGCATCCACGTGGTGTTGTGCATGCTGTTGGCGACCATGGCCGGCGCGGCGTGGGCGGGGATCTCCGGCCTGCTGCGTGCCGCCACCGGCGCCAACGAGGTGATCACCACGATCATGCTCAACTGGATCGCGATCTGGCTGGGCGTCTACCTCTTCGGCCTCGGCGGCCCGCTGCAGAACGACACCCAGCCCAGCGTCCCGATCTCCAACGATGTCGTGCCCGGCGCCAAGTTGCACGTCTTCTGGGGCGACCCGGAGCTGCAGGGGCTGCACATCGGGATCTTCGTCGCGCTCGCCGCCGCGGTCGTCTACTGGGTGCTGCTGAACCGCTCGACCAAGGGCTATGAGGCGCGTGCGGTCGGCTTCAACCCCGAGGCGGCGCGCTACTCCGGTATCAAGGTCGGCAAGACCTATGTGTTGGTCATGGGCACCTGCGGCGCGCTGGCCGGACTGGCCGGATCGCTCGACGTCCTGGGCTGGCAGTTCCACCTGGCCACCAACGACATCCAGGGCACGCAGCTGGCCTTCCTGGGCATCGCGGTTGCGCTGTTGGGGCGCAACACCGCGATCGGGACCTGCTTGGCGGCGCTGCTGTTCGGCGCCATGGTCAACGGCACCTCGGTCCGCAACCTCGACCCGGCGGTCTTTGAGCCCGAGCTCGCGCAGAACCTCACGACGGTCATCCAGGGCATGGTCATCCTGTTCGTCAGCGCCGACGTGCTCGTCTTGTACATCTATAACAAGCTGCGACAGCGGCGCCGTCCCGTGAGCGCCGAGCCGGTGGAGGTGGCGGCGTGAGCACCGGGCGCCGCATGAGCACCGAGGGGCTGACGGAGAGCTTCAGGCGCGGGCCCGAGCCTGGTCCGAGCCGGCCGCTCACGCGCGAGAAGGGGCTCGGCTGGGGTGGCGTCGGGCTCGGACTGCTGGCGTTCCTGATCACGCTGCCGCCGTTCGAGGTCCGGACGGTGGTTCCGTCGATCGTCATCGCGCTGGTCGCGATCGGGCTGGGTGGTGCCGCGATCCGAGGCGGCGAGCGCCGTATCGGCATCGGCGCGACCGTCGCTGCCGTGTTCGGCGCGGTCGGCGCGTACGCGGCAACGCAGTCCGGCGTCTCGCACCTGGAGGTCGTCGTTTCCTGGGGTGCGCTGACCGCCGCGATGCTGCGCTACGCCACGCCGCTGACGTTCGCTGCGCTCGGCGGTCTGGTCAGCGAGCGCGCTGGCGTCGTGAACATCGCCCTGGAGGGGATGATGCTCATGGGCGCGTTCTTCGGGGCCTACGGCGCCGACAAGACCGGCTCGTGGGTTGGCGGCATCCTCATCGGCGTGCTCGCCGGCATGGCGCTGGCGGCCATCCACGCGATCTTCGCCATCTCGCTGCGGTCAGACCAGATCGTCGTCGGCACCGGCCTCAACTTCCTTGCGCTCGGCCTTACGGGCTACATGTACGTCGACACCTACGGGGCCAACGGCACGCCCGACAACCTGCCGGCGGTCCCGGAGGTCAACCTCCCGACCGATTCGCTGGGCTTCATCGGCCAGGCGATCAGCCAACTCAACTTGCTGGTGTGGGGCTCGCTGCTGGCGGTCGTCCTCGTCTGGATCGTCGTCTTTCGGATGCGGCTGGGCCTGCGGTTGCGGTCGGTCGGCGAGAACCCGAAGGCGGCCGAGACGGTCGGCATCAGCGTCTTCAAGGTCCGCTACGCGGCGGTCATCGCCTCGGGCGGTCTGGCCGCGCTCGGCGGGGCGTTCCTGTCGATCGGCTTCGTTCACTCGTTCTCGCAGAACATGACCGCGGGGCGCGGGTTCATTGCGCTGGCGGCACTGATCTTCGGGCGCTGGCGGCCGGGCGGGCTGCTTGCCGCAACGCTGCTGTTCGGCTTCTCCAGCGCGCTGGCGCAGCGGTTGCCGGAGTTCTCGCCGCAGCTGGCCACGCTGTTCCAGGCGCTGCCCTACGTGTTGACGCTGATCGCCGTGGCGGGCGTTGTAGGGCGATCGACGCCACCGGCGGCCGATGGCGTGCCGTATACGCGCGAGGGGAAATAGGCGCGGGGGTCTAACCTCGTGCGTATATGAGTCCCACCAGGACATTGCCGCACGTCGATCGCGTCGGCATTCAAGAGCGGGTCGACGCGCTGGCCAAGCGCTCGATCAAAGGCGAGGCCAAGCGCGAGGGGCTGCTGTTGGCGATCTCGATGCTCGACCTCACGACGCTCGAGGGCGCCGACACGCCGGGCAAGGTGCGCCAGCTCGCCGCCAAGGCCGTGACGCCGTCGCCGGCCTACCCGGAGGTGCCGTCGTGCGCGGCGGTCTGCGTCTACCCGACGATGGTGCGGGCGGCGTGCGATGCGGTGGCGGGCTCCGGGGTGCACGTCGCATCGGTCGCGACCGGCTTCCCGGCCGGGCAGACGCCGCTGGCCACGCGCCTGGAGGAGGTGCGCCTCGCGGTCGCCGACGGCGCCGACGAGATCGACATGGTGATCTCGCGCGACGCTTACCTGTCGGGTGACGACGCGCGTGTTGCCGACGAGATCGAACAGATCAAGGAGGCCTGCGGCGATGCGCACCTGAAGGTGATCCTGGAGACCGTCGAGTTGGGCTCCTATGACCACATCCGCCACGCCTCGATGCTGGCGATGGACGCCGGTGCGGACTTCATCAAGACCTCGACGGGCAAGGCGGCCGAGGGTGCGACGCCGGGCGTGATCCTGGTGATGTTGGAGGCCATCCGCGACTACGCGGAGCGCACGGGGCGGATCGTCGGCATGAAGCCCGCGGGCGGCGTCTCGGACTCCAAGACCGCGCTGGGCGTGCTCGTTCTGGTCAAGGAGACGCTGGGCGACGCGTGGCTGACGCCCGACCTGCTGCGCATCGGCGCCTCGTCGGTGCTCAACGACCTGCTGGCGCAGTACATCAAGACGGAGACCGGTCGCTACGGGCGGTCGGAGGACTTCTCAAGGGAGTGATCGCATGAGCGAGACGACGACCGCGCCGCAGACGACCCCGACTAATGGTCGCGCGGCGGCGTCCGTTACGCCCCGCGCGCCGCTGCGCTGGGAGTACTCGCCGGCACCGGAGTCCACCGACCACGTCCGTCTGCGCGATCGCTACGGGCTGTTCATTGGTGGTGAGTTCGTGGAGCCGCTGGGCGGTGCGTACGCGCCGACGATCAACCCGGCGACCGAGGAGCCGCTGGCCGAGATCGCGCAGGCGGGTGCCGACGATGTTGCGCGCGCAGTTGCCGCTGCGCGGGCGGCGCAGCCGGCTTGGGCGGCGCTACCCGGGCTGGAGCGTGGCAAGTACGTCTTCCGGATCGCGCGGCTGATCCAGGAGCGGGCGCGCGAGCTGGCGATCGTCGAGTCGCTGGATGGCGGGAAGCCGATCAAGGAGTCGCGCGACGTCGACATCCCGTTGGCGGCGGCGCACTTCTTCTACTACGCCGGCTGGGCCGACAAGCTGGCCTATGCCTTGCCGGGGGCCGGCGCAGTCGCGCCGCGCGGCGTCGTCGGTCAGGTCATCCCGTGGAACTTCCCGCTGCTGATGGCGGCGTGGAAGCTGGCGCCGGCGCTGGCGACCGGCAACACGGCGGTACTCAAGCCGGCCGATACGACGCCGCTGACGGCGCTGCTGCTCGCCGAGATCTGCCAAGAGGCCGAGCTGCCCGCGGGTGTCGTGAACATCCTGCCCGGCGATGGTTCAGCAGGCGCCGCGCTGGTGCGCGCCGAGGGCATCGACAAGGTCGCCTTCACCGGCTCGACGGCCGTCGGCCGCGACATCCAGACCGCGCTGGCCGGCAAGGACATTGGGTTGACGCTGGAGCTCGGCGGCAAGTCGGCCAACATCGTCTTCGAGGACGCGGCGCTCGATCAGGCGGTCGAGGGGATCGTCCAGGGGATCTTCTTCAACCAGGGCCACGTGTGCTGCGCCGGCTCGCGGCTGCTGGTGCAGGAGTCGGTGGCCGAGCAGGTGATCGAGCGGTTGTGGACGCGGATGCAGACGCTGCGCGTCGGCGACCCGCTGGACAAGAACACCGACGTCGGCGCGATCAATTCCGCCGCGCAGCTGGCGCGGATCGGCGAGCTCGTTGGCGTGGGGGTGCAGGAGGGCGCGGGGCTGCGGCAGGTCAGCTGCGCGCTGCCCGACCGCGGCTACTGGTTCGCGCCCGCGCTGTTCACGGAGGCGTCGCCCGCGCACCGCATCTCGCGCGAGGAGATCTTCGGGCCGGTGCTGGCGGTCACGACCTTCCGCACGCACGCCGAGGCGATCGAGAAGGCCAACAACTCGCCCTACGGGCTGGCGGCCGGCATCTGGACCGACAAGGGCTCCAAGGCCTTCGAGGTCGCCGCGCAGCTGCAGGCCGGCGTCGTCTGGCAGAACACCTACAACCACTTCGACCCGACCGCGGCGTTCGGCGGGTTCAAGGAGAGCGGTTTCGGCCGCGAGGGCGGCGTGGCGGGCCTGCGTCCGTACGTGAGGCAAGGGGCGTGAGCGACATGCGCGTTGCGGTCGCCAAGACCTACAAGTTGTACGTCGGAGGGGCTTTCGTGCGCTCGGAGTCCGGACGGCATGATGTTGTTGATGGAGTGAACGTCCCGCGTGGCTCGCGCAAGGATGTGCGCGACGCGGTCAAGGTCGCGCGCAAGGCGCAGGCCGGGTGGGCGAAGCGCACGGCTTACAATCGCGGCCAGATCCTCTACCGGGCGGCCGAGGCGCTGGAGTCGCGCGCCGGCGAGTTCGGTGGTGACGTGGGGGAGGCCGTCGATGTGTTGGTCCACTACGCCGGCTGGACCGACAAGCTCCACGCGGTGCTCGGCACGATCAACCCGGTTGCCGCGCCGTTCTTGTCCATGTCGACGCCGGAGCCGTCAGGTGTCGTTGCCGTGCTGTGTGGCCCCGACGATGCGCTGGCTGCGGTCGTCTCCGCCATCGCCGCGCCGCTGGCCGCCGGCAACACCGTCGTCGTCGCCCTGCCCGAGCGCACGCCGCTGCCCGGCCTGGACCTCGGCGAGGTCGTCGGCGTCTCCGACGTCCCCGGCGGTGTCGTCAACCTCCTCTCCGGTCGGACCGACGAACTCGTTCCCGCCCTCGCCGCTCACCGCGACGTCAACGCCATCATCGATGCCACCAGCGACCCGGAGCTGGCGACCAAGATCGACACCTTCGCCGCCGAGACCCTCAAGCGCGTCATCCGCGGCGAGCAGTCTTCGCTCCAGCGCCTCGAGGCGCTGACCGAGCTGCGTACCGTCTGGCACCCCATCGGCGCTTAGAGCGAGTCAGCTCGACCCTCGCTTGCGCACCTCGGGCACGTCGAGTGCGTGGGCGCGCAGCATGTAGCGGTCGAACTGCGGCACGGTGAATGCGGCGTAGCCGTGGGTGGGGGTGTACAGCAGGCCTTTCTCGATCAACCGCGAGCGTGTCGGCCCCAGTTGCTCAGAGGTTCGGCGCATCAGCTGGGCCACATCCTTCGCGGCCTGAGGTTCCGAGCCCAACTCGGCCATTGCTCGCATGTACTGCAACTCAAGCTCGGTGACCCTGTCGGTGCGCACGCGAAAGAAGCTCGAGTCGAGTTTGGCCTCGACTGCGTCGCGCGTCTCCTCGACATCGGTGCGCGTGATCGGGGATGCGTCTGCGTGGTCCCACACCAACTTGCCGTACTCCTGCAGAAAGTATGGATACCCCTGCGTGTATTCGAGGATCGCGTCCACGGCGTCGTCATCGAACACGACCCCGGCCGGCTCGGCCGGACGGGTAAGCGCCTCGCGCGCCTCGTCTCCGCTCAACTCGCCGATGATCGGGAACTCGAAGAGACGCTCGGCGTACGACTTCGCTTCTCCCGCCAGTCGGGGCAGCTGCGGAAGGCCTGCGCCGACGAGCGTGATTGGTAGCTGCCGCTGGACCGTCTTGTGAAGGGCGGCAATCAGCGCCTCGAGCTCGACGGTCGTCAAGAACTGCACCTCGTCGAGCAAGAAGACGACTCCGCCACCCTGTTCCTGGGCGGCTTCGCCGAGGCCGACGAGCACGTCGGTCAGGTCTTCGCTCAAGCTGCCGCTGTCCGCGAGACCTTCGGCGGCATCGACATCGAGCCCGAATGTGACGGAGCCTTCGGGGGAGACAGTTAGCTGAAAGGACTTGAGGATTGCCGCGGCACGCGCCCCGCGATCCTTCCACCGCGCGCGCGGAGCAACCTGCAGCAGAGCACGCCGCACGAGCTGGGCCATTCGCGGACCGAACGCGATGTTCTTGGTGATCTCAGCTCCACCGTCGTCCATCCGCGCCCTTGGGCACGTTCCTCAAGCGCTCCCAAGAGGACGGTCTTGCCGACCCCGCGGAGGCCGGTGATGAGCATCGACTGCTCGGTGCGGCCGTGTCGTAAGCGATCGAGCAGGATCTCAAAGGCCGTCAGCTGGGCGTCACGTCCAACGAGCGCGGGCGGGCGAGCGCCGGCGTTGGGCGTATAGGGATTGTCGTGTGGCCGCATCTCTCGTGAGCCCAGCTTATCCGTCTTATCGTGGTTTATCAATTCCTGAAAAACCGCGATAAGACCGATAAAGGCCAGGTCCGGCGTGCCAGCGCTGAAGCCGCACGCAGATGTGACCGAACGGGCCGTTGTGCGTAGTGTCGGCATGGTGTCCTTCAGTCGCGGCGTCCTGATCAACCTCACCGCCGTCGCGCTCGCGGCGGTCGCGGCCACGCCGGCAGTCGCGGCGGGCAAGCCGAAGAAGGCGCCGCGTGCCCACCTCGCCGCGTTCGACTCCTGTCAGGCGCTGGTCGGCTATGCACATCGCAACGCCGCGGTGACCGGTGGTGGCGTCGGCGTGCCGATGCGCGCGCAGGGCGCTGTGGCGACGGTTGCTGAGCCCGTGATGAAGACCGGCGAGGCCAACGTCGACAGCTCGCCGTCAGCGGCGCCGTCGCCGGTGGCAGCGGGCACCGGCGCCTCGACCCCAGAGTTCTCCACCACCAACGCGCAAGAGGCCGGGATCGACGAGCCTGATGTCGTCAAGACCGACGGCCGTCACGTCTACGTCGTCGCCGGCCAGCAGCTGCACGTCATCGACGTCACCGGCGATGCGCCGCGGATGGTGGGGGCCCTGACGCTCGGCGGTGGCTATGCCCACCAGCTGCTGATCCGCGGCAAGCGCGCGCTCATCCTCTCGACCGTCTCGGCACCGATCGCGGTGGACGTCGCACCGGCGCCCGTCCCACAAACAGCCAAGGCCGCGATCGCCCCGATGCCCGGCCGCTCTACGGTCCTGCTGACCGAGGTGGATCTCACCGATCCAGCCGCGCCGAAGGTCGCGCGTACGATGACGCTCGACGGCACCTACGTCGACGCCCGCATGGTCGACGGCACGGTGCGCGTCGTCGTCAGCTCAACGCCGGCACCTACCGGTGAGGTTCCGCTGACCGCCGCGCCGCTGCGCACCTTCGTCCCGCCCACGACGATCCGCAGCAAGATCTCGGGCCGCACCTTCCGGCGCTCCGTCGTGCCCTGCGACGACGTCCGCCGCCCGGACGCCTTCTCCGGTCTCGGGCTGCTGACGGTCCTGACCGTTGACCTCGACAAGGGGCTCTACAACGTCGATCGTGACGCGGTCATGGCGGGCGCCCAGACGGTCTACGGCTCCGACAAGAGCCTGTACGTCGCCAGTCAGCGCTACGTCGGTGGCCTGAACGACACCACCGACGTGCCGGGCACGCTGCGGACAGAGATCCACCGCTTCGACGCCTCGACGGCCGGCCAGACGACCTACGCCGGCTCCGGCACGGTTCCAGGCTTCGTCGTCAATGCCTATGCCTTGTCCGAGCAGGACGGCGCCCTGCGCGTGGCCTCGACCGACGAGCCGTCCTGGCTGCCGGAGGGTGGTCAGGCCACGCCGGCCCACAGTTACGTGACCGTGCTCTCGCCGCGCGCCGACGGCGCGCTGACCCAAGTCGGCCAGGTCGGCGGGTTGGGCGAGGGCCAGCGGATCTACGGCGTGCGCTTCGTCGGCACCGTCGGCTACGTGGTCACCTTCCGCCAGACCGACCCGCTGTACACCATCGATATCTCCAAGCCCGAGGCCCCGCGGGTCGTGGGTGAGCTGGAGATCCCCGGATACTCCGCCTACCTGCATCCGCTCGGCGACGGGCTGCTGCTCGGCATCGGGCAGGAGGCCGACGCCACCGGCCGCACGCAGGGCACGCAGGTCTCGCTCTTTGACGTCTCCGATCTGGCGCACCCCAAGCGCACACAGCACGTCGTCTACGGCAACGGGAGCTCTGACGCCGAGTTCGACCCGCACGCCTTCCTGTGGTGGGCGCCGACGCGAACCGCTGTCCTGCCGCTGCAGATCTCCGAGCAGTCGGCCGCCGGCCCCGCGGGCACGAGCTTCGTCGGCGCGGTCGGCCTGAAGGTCACCGCCGGCGGCATCAGCGAGGTCGGCCGGACCGGCCACGGCAGCGGTGAGACGGTCGCGCCGATCGCCCGCTCGCTCGTGATCGGCGATCGCCTGTACACGCTCTCGTCCCTCGGCCTGCAGGCCAGCCGGCTCGACACGCTCGCTCCTGTCGCGTTTGTCGCCTTCGACGCATAGTCCGATCGCTCTGTCCTGACGCGAGCCCGGCGCATGGACGGCGGGCAGCTGGGCACACCCGCTGCATGGCGCCCCAGCCAGCACGGTGGCAGGTCCCGGCGACCGCCGAGCAGATCTCCGTCCTTCGCACCGAGGTCACGGAGTACGCCCAACGCGTAGGGGTTGTCGACGGCCGCCTCGGCGACATCCGGCTCGCCGTCTCCGAGGCGGTCACCAACGCGGTGCTGCATGCCTACCGCGACCGTGACCCTGGTCAGATCCGGGTCGACGCGGCCCTGACCGACGAGGGCTCGCTCCGGATCGTCGTCGAGGACGACGGCTTCGGGCCGCTGCCGCGTTCCGACAGCCCAGGGCTGGGCCTCGGGCTGCCGACGATTGCCTCGGTGGCCGACGCGGTCGAGCTCTCGGCCGGCAAGGCAGCGGGCGCGAAGCTGTCGATGGTCTTCGCGCTGCGCGGCTGATCCGCACGTGGCGGGCGGTGCAATGCGACGCCCGCGACGACGGCCGCCACCCCTGCGACCTCTGCGGCCCTGGGGATCTGGGTCAGCACGACGATCCCGATGACCGTCGCGACGGCCGGCAGAAGCGAGACCATCAGGCTGTAGGTCGCGCGCGCCAGGCGCGCTAGGGCAAGCTGATCACAGACGTAGGGGATGACCGACGAGCTGAGGCCGACGCCGGCGCCGGCGGCCAGTGCGACCGGGTCGGTGATGGCCGGCAACGCCGCCCAGCCGGCCAGTGGCGTTACGACGACGGCGGCGACGAGCATCGCGGCGCCCAGACCGTCGACGCCATCGAGCGCCGGCCGTTTGGCGACCCGATCCGCGAGCACGATGTAGAGCGCGAAAAGTCCAGCGTTGGCGAAGGCCAGCGCGAGGCCGGCGGCGCCACCAGCGAGGTGGATGCCGGTGAGCAAGTAGACGCCCACGACGGCCAGCGCGAGCGCCGCGAGGTTGCGCGACGTCCGTGCGCCGAGGGCGGCCAGCCCGATCACAGGCAGGAACTCGATCGCTGCGACGGTCGCCAACGGCAGGCGGTCGATGGCGAGGTAGAAGCAGCAGTTCATCAACGCGAGGCAGCCGCCCCAGGCTGCGAGCAGGCGGCGGCCGTCGCGATCCAGGGCGCTCACCATGCGCCACGGCCGTCGCCACGCGGCGAAGACCAGCGCGGCGGTGGCGATGCGCAGCCAGGCGACGCCGAGGACGTCGACGCGGACGAAGAGCAGCACCGCGAAGGCCGGGCCGAGGTAGTGGAAGACGGCGCTGACGGCGAAGTAGGCGTGGGGCGGAGGGCGGCGCATGATCGGCCTCAGACGATGGCGCGCCGCGATCCTGGTCGGAAGAGGTGATCGACGGTATCGTCGATGTCATGGCTTCGATCCCAAAGCTCGCTGCGGTATCGACCGTCGTTGACCTCGACGAGACCGATCGGCGCCTGCTGATCGAGTTGCAGGTAGACGCGCGCTTGAGCCTCGCCGAGCTCGGTCGCCGCGTCGGTCTATCGCCGCCCGCGGTCGCTGAGCGCGTGCGACGGCTGACCGAAGACGGTGTCATCCGCGGCTTTCTTACCGACGTCGATCCACGCGCCCTCGGCTACGCGCTGAGCGCCATCGTCCGCATCCGCCCGGCGCCGCGCCAGCTCGCGAAGGTCGCCGACTTGGCGCGCGCCACACCCGAGGTCGTCGAGTGCCATCGCATCACCGGTGAGGACTGCTTCTTCATCAAGGCCCATGTCCGCGATGTGGAGCATCTCGAGGAGGTCATCGACCGCTTCACGCTCTTCGGCCAGACGACGACCTCGGTGATGCAGACCTCGCCCGTGCCGCTGCGCGGCGTCGCGATCTAAGGAGCCCGCGTGGCGAGCACCTGGAAGACCGACAGGAACCCGCTCTCGAAGCCGCGGCGCGCCGCGCGCAGGTAGAGCCGCCACACGCGCACGCGCTCCTCGCCGCCCAGAGCGATCGCTCGCGGCAAGTTGTCGTCGAACCTCCGTGACCAATGACGCAGCGTCTCGGCGTAGTCCTCGCGGAACCCTTCGACGTGGGTCACCTCCAAGCCGGCGCCCTCCATCGCAAAGCAGATCCGTGACAGGTGCAGCGGCGCCGCGTCGGGGAAGACGAAGCGCTCGGAGAACGGTCCGGCCTCCGGATCGGTGTGACGCAGGCGCGCGATGCCGTGGTTGAGCAGCCGGCCGCCCGGCTTGAGGAACTGCTGCAGCGCGCGGGCGTAGTTGTCGATGTTGCCCGAGCCGACGTGCTCGACCATGCCGATCGAGGAGATCGCGTCAAATGGCTCTGCGTGCAGCTCGCGCCAGTCCATCACCTTGATCTCGACGCGGTCGGCCACGCCGGCGTCGGCCGCGCGTTGGCGCGCCCGCTCGGCCTGCGGCTCGCTCAGCGTGATGCCGGTGACGTGGACACCATGCTCGACCGCCGCGTGGACGGCGAAGGCGCCCCAGCCGCAGCCGACGTCGAGGACGCGCTCGCCCTCCTGCAACTTCAACTTGGTGCAGATCAGCTCGCGCTTGACGAACTGCGCCTCCTCCAGCGTCTTGGCCCCGCGCGAGAAGATCGCGCACGAGTACGTCATCGAGTCATCCAGGAACAGCGCGAAGTAGTCGTTGGAGACGTCGTAGTGATGGCGGACGGCGGCCTTGTCGCGCAGGATGCTGTGGCGCTGGCCGCGCGGGCGCAGCTCGGCGGCCGGCGGCTTGGGCGGGGCCACAAGGCCGGTTGAGCGGACCGCGGCGGCAACCAGACGGGCCTTGGCGCGTGCGTCCAGCGACGGCGGCTGCCAGGAGTCCAGGAGCTCGAGCGTGGCATCGAGATCGTCGACGTCCAGCGCGCCCGAGACGTAGGCACGGCCGATGCCGAGCTGGCCCGGGGCGCGCAGGGCGTGGGCCAGCGCGGTCGGCGATTTGACGCGGAAGGTGGTCTGCGAGGCGCCGTTGGTGGGTGCCAAGGTGCTGCCGTCCCAGAACGCGATCTCGAAGGGACGATCAGGCAGGGCACGCCGCAGCTCTTCGCGAAGCGGAGCGGGACGGGAGAAAGCCATGCTCCGTAACGTAGCCAACCGGTCTAGACTCGCCCGATGCCGCAGGCCGTTAGGGACCCCGAAGAGGCCGTTGTCGACCCCACGAGCCCGGACTTCATCCAGCCCGTGGAGCGTGAGTGGCTCGATCGCCTGGCCACCGGCACGGTGACCGTCGTCCCGTTCTTTGCGCTCGGCTACGCGGCCTGGCACTCGTGGCAGGGCTTGCTGCGCTGGAGCGACGTGGTGATCTTCGTCGTCGCCTATGTGCTCACCGGCCTCGGCGTGACCGTCGGCTTCCATCGCCTCTTCACCCACCGCGCCTTCAAGACCGGCAAGCCGTTGCGCGCCACGTTGGCGATCCTGGGCTCGGCCGCGATCGAAGGGCCGATCACCGCCTGGGTCGCCGACCATCGCAAGCACCATGACTTCTCCGACCAGGTCGGCGACCCGCACAGCCCGCACGTCGAGCACGGCCACGGCTTCCGCGGCGCCCTGCGCGGCCTCTTGCACGCCCACGTCGGCTGGCTGTTCATCCACACCCATCGTGGTGCCAAGGAGCGCTACGCCCGCGACCTGCGCGCCGAGCCGATGATGGTGACCATCGACCGGCTCTTCCTCGTCTGGGCCCTCGGTGGTCTCGCGCTGTGCTTCCTGGCCGGCTGGGCGTTGGGCGGCTCGGTCCACGCCGGGCTCACCGGGCTGCTGTGGGGCGGCGGCGTGCGGATGCTCGTCGTCCACCACGTCACCTACTCCATCAACTCGATCTGCCACTTCACCGGGCGCCGCGGCTTCAACACGCCCGACGAGTCACGCAACGTGTGGTGGCTGGCGCCGTTCACCTTTGGCGAGTCATGGCACAACAACCACCATGCCTTCCCGACCTCGGCGCGCCACGGGCTGACGCGCTGGCAGTTCGACCTCTCTGGGCTGGTCATCCGCGGATTCGAGAAGATCGGGCTGGCGTGGGATGTCGTGCGCGTCCCGCCCGAGCGCATGGCCGAGAAGGCGGTCGCGCCGGCGCCTGCTCAGGCCTGAGCTCGCGCTACGCCACCGGCTGCAGGTGCCGGTAGGGCTCTTCGCCCCGCAGCGAGCGGATGACGCCCGCGACGACGTTCTCATCGTTGATGGTCTTGCCGTCGGTGACGGCGTCGACGATGCCGCGCTTGCGCTCGACGAGCTCGGCCATCGTCTCGTCGATCGTCTCGGCGGCCAGCAGGTACCAGGCGGTGACCGAGTCGGTCTGGCCGATGCGGTGCGTGCGATCCTCGGCTTGGTCATGCAGCGCCGGCGTCCACTCCAGCTCCAAGAACGCGACGTTGGAGGCGCGCGTCAGCGTGATGCCCTGGGCGGCGACGCGGGTGGCGCAGACGATCAGCTGCGGCCCACCCGGCTCCTGGAACTCGCGGACCGACTCCTCGCGGGCCTCAATCTTGTCGCGGCCGAAGAGGTGCAGCGCGTCGGGGAAGCGCTCGAGCACCGCCTCCTGGATCTCGCGGTGGCGGGCGAAGACGACTAACGGCTCGCCGGAGGCCAGGAAGTCGTGGATCCAGGCCAGCGCGGCGTGCAGCTTGCCGCGCGCGGCAAGGCGCTGCAGCGCGCCGAGCTGGGCGAGGCGCTCGGCCCGCAGCGTCGCGGCGATCTTCGCGTTGAGGTCCGACAGCTCCAGCGGCTGGGAGCGCAGCCACTCGACCACGTCGCGCTCGGCGACGCGGTACTCGCGCTCGTTGTCCAGCGAGACGGGCACGACGACGCGGCGCTTGGCCGGCAGCTGGGGCAGCACCTCGCTCTTCAGGCGCCGCACGAAGCACGAGCGCCGCAGGTGCCAGTGCAGGCGCTCCTCGGTCAGCACGCCCTGGAACTGGCGCGAGAAGCGGGCGCCGGAGCCGAACTCGTCCAGCCGCCCGATGATCCGCAGCTGGGAGATCAGCTCCTCGGCGTGGTTGAGCACCGGCGTGCCGGTCAGCGCGACGCGCAGCCCGCCCTTGGCGACTGACTCCGACAGCTTGCGCACAGCCTGCGTGCGCTTGGCGCGCGGGTTCTTGCAGTAGTGCGACTCGTCGATGATGACCGCCTTGGCGCGCAGCCGCGCCAGCGTCTCATAGTGCTTGCCGACAACCTCGTAGTTGATGATCGTGATCTCGGCCGTCTTCGGGACCGCGACGCCGCCCTCGACGATCGCCACTGAGCGATGCGGCAGCCACTTGCGCGTCTCGCGCAGCCAGTTGAGCTTCAGCGAGGCGGGGCAGATGACGATCGCCGGATAGGCATCGTCGGCTTCCATCGCCGCCAGCGCCTGGACGGTCTTGCCGAGGCCCTGCTCGTCAGAGAGGAAGGCGCGTCGCGCATCGAGCACGTAGCGCACGCCGGCCCACTGGAAGGGCTGCAGCTCGCCGCCGAGCCGGTCGACGATCTCGGTCAGCGGCTCGGCCTCGGTCGCGCGCGAGCGGCGGATGGCCGCCGCCGCCTCGGCCGCCTCCTCGCGCAGCTCCTCCAGCGCGTGGGCGGCCGGTGCGTCGATGGCGACACCGTGCGCGGCCAAAAAGCCGTCGAGGTGGTGGACGACCCACGGGTCCAGCGGCAGCGAGCGCCCGCCGTCCGACGTGCCGGGCAGCCGCTCGAAGGCGTCGCCGACCGACGGGTCCCACAGCGTCTCCAGCAGGAACGCCTCGCCCTCGACCGAGACGTTGAGCGCCAGCCGCGCGGGCGGTGCCTCGCCGCCGTGCTCCAAGGCCAGGACGCAGCGCAGCGCGGCGCCGTCGAGCCTGGCGCCGCGCGCCTCGCCCAGCGCGATCGCGCCCGCCTGGGTCAGCGGCGCCAGCAGCTTGCCGTCGACCTCGACCGACCCCTCCAACAACGCCTCGGGCACCGTGCCCGCGCGCGTGTCGAGGACCCACCAGCCTTGACCGTCATAGCGCGTCGTGCGTACGCGGCCGACCCAGCGCTCGCCGACGCCCTTGAGCCAGATGTCGACCTGCGCGCTGGTCGTCAGCTCGGGAAAGCGCTTGAGGACCTCGGCGACGTGGACGGCTGCCCAGTCGTCGATCGGCGCCCACCACTCGCGCGTGTCCCAGTCAAACCGGCGATGGGGAATCTGCCGCACCACGGCGACGATGTGCGGGTCATACGGGAATCCGAGGACGACGATCGGCTTGCCATCGGGCCCCCGGCGTAGGTCGACGTTCGGGTCGCCGGAGGCCAGTTCCACCACCTCCAGGCTATCGGCCTCAGCCTGGAAGAGATGAGCCGGCGAAGAGGAAGAACCAGACGGCGAAGAGCACGAGCGCGAAGCTGACGCTGATCGCCATGACCTGCTCGAGCACGCCGCGGTCGTTGATCGGCGCGCGCTCACCGCGCATCGAGCGGTTCCACTTCGCTGGCGCGCGCTTGTCGGACACGCGGCCCGTGACGCGCATGTGCGTGCGGTTGACCATGCCGAGGAACTTCCCGACGACGACGGCGGTCAAAAGAATGCCGACGAGCACGAGCAGGTAGGGCCCGAGGCTCGGCTGGGTGGAGTCGGTCATCTGCGACGCGATCCACAGCCAGACGATGGGAGAGACCAGCCAGACGACCACCGAGCCGAGCGCCATGACGACCACGAGAGCGACCCCCGCCGCCGGGTGGCGGTGTGATGGTCCGACGGATGACGACCCGCTGTGCGTGCTCATCGCTCCATCCCTCCTCTCCTCGGGGCCGAGCGCTGCTCCCGGCTGTCGTACCCGATTCTAGGCGCCTGGAGCGCTGGCCACTCCGCCATGGGCGAAGCGCGTCGCGCGGTCCTCGGCCGGGCGCGTCGGCGCGGGAGACGAGATATCGGGCCCGCCCGCCCCGTCGCCGCTGGTGCGCGCCACACGAGCAACGCCCCAGGCCAGCGACCCCATGAACATCAGCGACAGGGCCAGGACGACCAGGCAGGCGGCGGTCCACAGCCAGCTCGGGATGTCGTCCTTGCGCTCACGCTGCAGCAGCTCGTGGTCAGACACGAAGGTCCGCGTGAAGTGGGCGGTGGCCGGGACCGCGGTCGCGCCGGGGATCGCCGCGTCGGCGGGCATATAAATCGGGATGCCCATGATCGTGCGGCCGTTCTGGACGCGCAAGATGGTCTTCCAGTCGCCGTAGGCCGGCGCCGGCGTGCGGAAGCGGTAGACGCCCTGGCTGACGCGCTGCAGGCGGTCGACCTTCATGCCGCCGTCCTGCCAGGAGGTGACGGTGACCCAAGCGGCACCGTCGGCCGTGTCGCGCGGCGTGAGCTTGACGGTGCCGACGACGTGGCGGTGCGCCGCGTCGCCGCCATCGCTGCGCAGTGCGACGGTTGCGGTCTGGCCGGTCGGTGCGGTGGTCGACAGGCCGAAGGCGGTCAGCGCGGCGATCGCGACGAGCGCGCCGATGGTCGCGGGGCGCGCGACGCGCTGGCTGGGCAGCTGGAAGCGCAGACCCGCGCCGAGCAGCCCGCCGAGCACGCCGCCCGCGACGCCGGCGATCGGCGCGACGATCAGCGCCTCCGGGATGATGCCGTCGCTCCAGACCAGCGGGAAGCTGCCGCCGATCCACAGCCACTCGGCGCCAAGGCCCACGGTGCCGGCGGCCAGGCCGCCCAAAACGCCCAGGAGGATTGGCTTGTCGCGGCCGGTCGCCAGCGCGATTGCCTCGATGCAGAGCGCCTCGGCGAGGTAGAGCGGCATCGCCGGTGCGCTCTCGCCGAAGACGTCGCCGACGATCAAGCTGATCGCGCCGCGCACGACGATGAACATCAGCGCGGTGGCCAGTGCGCCGCCCTTGCCGATCCAGATGCGGCCGGCGGTCAGCGCCATCCCGGCCGCCAGCGCGATCAACATGGGGTGAAACACCATCCGGAACTGCGGGACGCCGAAGTCGAACTCGCCCTGGAAGGTGCTCAGGCCGATCAACAGCCCGCCCGTCAGGCCGACACGCCGGCTGGCCACCAGGAACTGCGAGCTGCGCAGGCGGTCGGTGCTGATGCCGCGGAAGCGCATGCCCTCAGCGAGCAAGATCGCCTGGCCGATGAGCGTGAGGCCGGCGCCGCCGAAGAGCATCAGGTGCGTCGGGCCCCAGAGCGTGACGTCCTGGCCGAAGAGCCGGTGCCACATGTCGTCGAGTGGAAAGCCGAGGAGCGCGAAGCCACCGCAGGCTGCGATGAGCACGCCACCGACCGGGACGTACCAGTCGCGCGTGATCTTGATGGCAGCTGGCCCGGGCTTCTCTTCTGGCAGCGCCAGCGCGAGGCAGCCGGCGGCAAAGACGCCGTAGAGGCCGATGAGGATCAGGTAGTGCGCGGGGTTGGCAAGCGGCCCGGCGTCGCGGCCCTGATCGATGTGCAGGGAGATGTCCCAGTACATGCCGAGCAGGGCGACGAGGAGGCTGCCGCCGGCAAGACCGGCGGGCAGGGCTGCCCAAGCAGGGAGGCCGGAGACCTTCTCCGAGAAGCTGGCGAGGCGGCGCAGCGGGCCGTTCTTCTGGCTCTTGCGGTAGCCGAGGATGGCCCACAGAAGCGCCGCGGTGGCGATGCTGGCCATGCCGGTCGCGATCGCGACCTGGTCGATGGCGGCGCCGCCGGCGGGGTTGGCGGCAGCCGGAGCCGAGGCGGCTATCAAGACGTGCGAAAGTGCCATGAGTCGATGTTACACCGATCCATGTCACATCAAACGCGGTAGGATCGTCCTGTGTCCGATGTCACGGAGGCACCCGAGCGCGCGACCAACGATGGGGATCTGACCATCGACGAGCTCGCCCAGCGCACCGGGATGACCGTCCGCAACATCCGGGCGCACCAGTCGCGCGGCCTGTTGCCCCCGCCCGAGGTGCGCGGCCGCACCGGCTACTACGGTCCGAACCATCTCGCCCGCATCGAGCTGATCCGCGAGATGCAGGGCCAGGGCTTCAACCTTCAGGCGATCCGGCGGTTGGTCGACGCCGCGCCGGGCTCTTCGGAGGAGCCGCTGCGCTTCCTGCGCGCGGTCGCCGAGCCGTATACCCAGGAGCAACCGGAGGTGCTGACCGGCGAGGACCTCGCGCAGCGCTGGGGCTCGACCGATCCCCGGCTCCTGGAGCGCGCGGTCAAGTTGGGGTTATTGCGGCCGCTCGGCGACGGCTCCTACGAGGACATCAGCCCGCGGCTGACGCGCGCAGGCAAGGAGCTGGAGGCGCTCGGCGTTCCAGCCGACGTGGGACTGGAGCTGGCGACCACGATCCGCCGCCACGCCGACGGCGTTGCCCGCGCCTACGTCAAGCTCTTCGTCGAGCAGGTCTGGAAGCCCTTCGAGGAGGCCGGCGCGCCCGAAGACCGCTGGCCCGAGGTCCGCGATGCGCTCGAACGCCTCCGCCCGCTGGCCGCCGACACGCTCCTGGCGATCTTCGGCGTCGCCATGGCCGACGCCTCAGAACAGGCCTTCGGCCGCGAGATCGAACGCCTCCAGCGCCGCCGGCGCTCCAAGCACTAGGCAGCCCCACCTCGATGGCCCGGCGCGCTCAGTCGGGCCTGCGCGTGATGCGGATCTCGGCGGGGGAGATGACCTTGATGACGACGTGGGCCGCACGGGTCGGTGCGCCGAGGGTCAGGAACTCGCGGACGTAGCCGATGTGGCCGCAGAAGGGGCAGGCGAGCGGGGAGGCGGGGCCCAGGCGCGCGCCGGCGGGGGCGACGGGCGCGTCGCAGGTCGGGCAGGCGAGCGAGCCGACGGCGAGCGTCGAGGTGCGCTGCACGCGGCGGATCTCCTCAGGGCCGCCACGGCCGCCGACCGGGTCGGAGCCGTCGTCGGAACCGTCGATGCGCCGGAAGAAGCTCACCGTTCCCAGTCTCAGACCGCTATGCGGCGCGCACCGCGGGCTCGGCGCCCGTGGCGACGTCCGCGCCGTGGGCGTGTTGGGCGATCGCGCCGAGGATCTGCGGCCAGGCGGCGCGTGGGAGGTCGTGACCCATCCCGGGGATGGTGATCAGGCGGGCGCCGTTGATGGCCTTGGCGGTCGCACGGCCACCTGAGGGTGAGACAAGCAGGTCGGCGTCGCCGTGGATGACGAGCGTCGGTGCCTGGATGGCGCGCAGCTCACGGCGGCGGTCGCCGCTGGCGGCGATCGCGCCGAGCTGGCGAGCGGTGCCTGCCGGGCTTATGCCGCGGTCAAAGCTCAGCTCGATCATCGCGCGCAGCTCGATCTCGTCGCGCTCGAAGCCGGGCGAGCCGATCATCGCCCACGTCTTGAGGCCGCGCTCGATGAACGCGTCGCGGCCCTTGGGCGCCTTGCCCAGGAGCACCGGGTAGGTCTTCAGCGCGGGCTGGCCGCTGAAGCGCGCGCCCGTGTTGGACATCATCGACGTCAGCGTGCGCGTGCGCGACGGATGGCGGGCGGCGACGGTCTGCGCGATCATCCCGCCCATCGAGGCGCCGACGAGGTGGGCGCTCTCGAGCTTCAGCGCGTTCATCAGCCCGACCGTGTCGAGCGCCATGTCGGCCAGCTTGTAGGCCGGGTTCGAGATCCGCCGTAGCGCGAACTCCGACAGCGTCGGCACGTGCGCGCCGTCCAGCCGCGTCGAGCGTCCGACGTCGCGGTTGTCGAAGCGGATGACGAAGAAGCCGCGCCGGGTGAGGTCTTCGCAGAAGTCGGTGTGCCACGCGACCATCTGCGTGCCGAGACCCATGACCAAGAGGATAGGTGGAGCGGCTGGGTCGCCGAAGGTCTCGTAGCAGAGGGTGATGCCGTTACCGACGTCGGCGAATTGCTCGTCCATCACCTAATGGTAACGACCCGAACGACCGCGCTTACGCCGCGAGCGGCAGGTTTGCTCCGCCATCCTCCGGCGTCTGGTCGAGCGCCAGCTCGGCCGCCAGCTCGGGGGCCATCGGCACGAACAGGTCGACCAACTCAGGGTCGAAGTGTCGGCCGCGCTGGTTGGCGATCTCGGCGATCGCCTCGTCCAGGGTCCAGGCGTCCTTGTAGGGCCGGCGCGAGCGCAGCGCGTCAAAGACGTCGCAGATCGCGCAGATGCGTCCGGCGAGGGGGATCTCCTCACCGCGCAGTCCTGCCGGGTAGCCCGAGCCGTCCCAGCGTTCGTGGTGGGTGCGCGCGATCTCTTCACCGAGCTGGACGAGCGGCGACGGCGAGCCGGCGAGCATCGACGCGCCGATCTCGGCATGCGTCTTCATGATCGCCCACTCCTCATCGTCCAGCTTGCCCGGCTTGAGCAGGACGCGGTCAGGAACGCCGATCTTGCCGACGTCGTGCAGGACCGCGGCGTGGCGCAGCGTCTCGGCCTCGCTTGCGCTGAAGCCGGCGGCGAGCGCGAGGCGCTCGCAGAGGATCCCGATCCGTTCGACGTGCGCGCCGGTGTCCTCATCGCGCCACTCCGCTGCGCGGGCGAGGCGGCGGACGACCTCGAGCTGGGTGTCGTGCAGCTCGGCGGTGCGCTCGCGCACGGCCTGCTCCAGCACCGCGTTGTGCAGCGCGACCCGGCGGCGCTCGCGACGCTCGGTCAGGTAGCTGGCGGTGACGGTGCCCACAGCGCTCAGCGCGAGGCCGACGAGTGGTGCGACGACCGGGATGATCCAGCCCTGCAGGAACGCGAGGTAGGACCAGCCGAGGTAGGCGATCGCCAGGACAGGCGCCGTCAGGACCGAGAGCGTCTTGAGGCGCAGCGCGGCGGCCGCGGGGGCGAGCGCGAGCAGCAGGATCGCCAGCACGCCGGCCCAGCCGGGTGCGCTCCGGAGGGGCAGGCCATGCAGGACGGTCCACAGCGCGTTGGCCTGGACCTCGGGCCCGGACATCAGCTCGTCACGTACCGTCGGCGTCGGGTGCACGTCCTGCTCGGTCGGTGAGGTCATGCCGACGATGACGACCTTGCCACGGATGGCGGAGGCCGGGAGCCGGTGCTCGCGCACGTCGGAGAAGTGGTAGGTCGGGATCGTCCCGGGCGGACCCCGGAAGTCGATCCACGCGCCGCCGCGTTCGAAGGCGTTGTCGTCGACGCGGTGCCCGAGCGAGCGAGCGGTCGCGACGGCGAGCGTCGGGATGCCATCGGCCGAGGCCTTGACGCGGGCGATCTCGCCGCCGGCCAGGATCGGGAAGGTCGCCATCGCGGCTTGAGCGTGTGCGCGGGCGAGGTTCTCGTCGCCACCGAGCACGTTTGTGGCACCGCGCTCGTCGGTCTCGGTCGTCGCGAGGACCGTGCCGTGGAAGCGGCCGATCGCGTCGTAGAGAGCGCGGTCCTGCGCGGGTGTCGTCGCCTCGGTGAACTGGATGTCGTAGATGACTTTGCGCGCGCCGAGGCGGCGCAGCTCGTCGAGCACGTCGGCATGCCAGGAGCGCGGATAGGGCCAGCGCTGTTGCTGGGCGTAGTCCGAGAAGGTGGCGGCGTCGATGCCGACGACCGCGAGGTCATCGGGACGGTCGGCTGGGCGCAGCTGGAAGCGCAGCGCGACCGTCGTGTCCTCCAGCGAGCGCGCAGCGTGCGTCGTCCACGCCACGAGTCCGCAGACCGCCGCGACCAGGCCCGCGAGCAGTACGGCGCGGGTATGCGCCGGCGAGGGGCGCGGGGTGGGGGCGGCGGAGCGGGCCACAGGAGATCAGGGGGTCATGCGCGCCAAATGCTGGTGGCCGCGCTTGACGAGCGTGGTGCGGCCGCCGCGCAGGTCGCGGACGGCGACGGCGCCGGCGACGACGCGGGTCAGCGTGCCCGCGCAGGTGTCCTGCGTGAGCCAGCGGGTGCCGCGGACCGTGGCGACGCTGCCGCGCCCACGGGTTTGGAAGCGGCCGTGGTCGTCGCTGCCCCACAGCGAGCGGGACGGCTTCTTCTTGGAGGACTTGCGCTTGGCGCCCGCTGCGCGAGCGGTGGTTTTGTTGGTGGCCTTGCAGCCGGCGAAGTTCGCGCCGCGGAGGATGAGCTGCACCATGCCGCGGGCGGCCGGGTTCTGGCGGACCTCGAACTGCGAGCCCCAGAAGTAGCCGGTCTGCGTCGCGCCCGCGCGGTCCAGCGCGGTCTTGAGCTCGACGGTGCCGGCGCGCGCGTCGATGACGGTGCCGGTCGGCACGATCTTGGCCGCGCCGAGGTCGAGCGGTGCGCCGGCCGGGCTCGTGGCGGTGACGGTGCCGCTGACGGCGGCGACGCCCAGCGTCTTGCCGAGCGACGGTGTGACGGTGGCGGTGGCGACGCCGGGCGCGACGGTGGCGCCGTCGTCTGCGGACGGCACGGCGTCGGCGGTGTCGTCGGTCTTGTCCGAGGAGGACGAGGTCGGTGACTTGGAGGTGGTCGTCGTGGTCGATGTTGAGGTGGACGGGCCGGAGGAGCCCGAGCCGGAGGAGCCTGAGCCCGACGAGCCCGAACCCGAACTGCCTGAGCCCGAAGAGCCCGAAGAGCCCGAGCCTGAGCCCGACGAGCCCGAGCCGCTCGTGTCGCCGGAGCCGTCACCCGATGCCGGAGGAGGCACCGGCGCCGTCGTGAAGCTCACGTCGCGGCCATAGGCCGTGCTGAGCCCGCTCGTCGCGACGGCGCGCACGTGGTAGGTCGTGGCCGGGGCGAGGCCTGCGACGCCGAGCGTCAGCGTCTGATTGAGGCCGAGCAACCCGGTCGCGACGGCGGCTGACGTCGTGCCATAACGGGTTGTCGTGCCGTACTGCCAGACGATGTTGCCGCCGAGGGCGGAAACGCTGACGGTGGCGCTGAGCGTTGCCTGGCTGGTGGTGACGTCTTGTGGGCTATTGGTGGTGACCGAGAGTGCCAGCGCGTGAGCGGAGGCAGGCAGGGCGAAAGCGGTTGCCGCGGTCGCGAGGGTCGCGACAGCGGCACGGGTCATCCATGGCGGGCGCACGCCTAAGGAATCGGCACAACCCGCCCGAAATGACGGCCGAACGCAGTAATGGCCCTGTTTTTGGACGAACGTCCGAGAGGGCCGTCCTCAGCGCGCGGCCTCGTGTCCGTTGACGAACATCTTCAACCGCTCTTTGCCGCCGGACGCGATCGGCGCACCGTGCGCGAAGAGCAGCGCGTCGAAGTCGTGGTCCAGGAGCGCGCGCAGAGCCGCGGTAACGCCGCGGCGCACGCCCTCGGGATCGTCGCCCATCAGCGAGTCCGGGACGAAGGCCAGCTCGCCGTCCCCGTTGCGGATCACGGCGTCGGCGAAGAGCAGGACGCCGGGTCCGGCCGCGATGTGGAAGGCCGTGTCCTCGGGGGTGAGCGCACCGACCTCCAGCGCGAGGACGCCGGGCGCGACCTGGTCGCCGAAGTCGAAGGGCTGGACCTCGGGGCCGCCGTTGGCGAACTCGTGCAGCCCGAGCCGTTGCGCGCGGATCGGGCAGTCAAAGGCCGCGGCGAGCTCCGCGGCGTGGCGCAGGTGATGGCGGTTGGAGAGCAGGATCGTCTCCGGCCGCCCGTGGCGACGGAGGTCATCGATGCCCTCGTCGGGAACGCGCGGGTCAAAGAGCGCGGCGCCCTCGACGTAGTAGTGCGAGTGCACGGGCTGGCCGATCCCTTCGTGGAAGGTCGTCCAGTGCAGCACGCCAGGGAGGACTTCATCCATGGGCGTCGCCTTACCCGCAGTGCCGACGGCCAACCGCGCCATGCCGCTAGACCCTATGCCGGTGACCCCTGGGGTTGACTGGCGGTAGTTGTAGGCCGGACGCTCCTCGCGGGGGTTTGTCTGGCCGGAGGAGTGGCCTCCGGCTGACCCCAGAAATGTGAGGAGGTCCGGCCATGGCCGGAACGATGACGTGGGTCGGTCTGGATGTCCATGCCCGCTCGATGCATGCGGCAGCGATCGACTCGGTGACCGGTGAGCTGACGCGGTTGCGGTTCGGGCCCGGGGTTGAGGGGCCGGTGGCGTGGCTGGCCGAGCTGCCGGGTCCGGTCAGGGCGTGTTATGAGGCCGGCCCGACGGGATTCGGGCTCTATCGCGCGGCGGTGGCGGCGGGTGTCGGGATGCAGGTGATCGCGCCGGGCAAAACGCCGCGCGGACCGTCTGACCGGGTCAAGACCGATCGCAAGGACGCCGAGCTGCTGGCCCGGTTGTTGCTGGCCGGATCGTTGACGCGGGTCGTCGTGCCGGCGCCCGAGGTCGAGGCCGCCCGCGAGATGACGCGAGCCCACGATGCGTGTCGCAGGGATCTGATGAACGCGCGCCATCGCGTGAGCAAGATGCTGCTCAGACATGGACGGGTCTATCCGAAGCCGACGACCTGGACGGCCGAGCATCGCCGCTGGCTCTCACGCCAGCGGTTTGACGAGCCGGCCAGCGATGTCGTGTTCGCTGATCTGATCGCCACCGTCGATGGTCTGACCTCGCGCAAGGCCGCGATCGCGCTGCGGCTCTCTGATCTGGCGACCGATGAGCGGTGGTGGCCGACGGTCGCCAGGCTACGGGCCTTCAGGGGGATCGACACGCTGACCGCGTTGTCGATCCATCTCGAGCTCGGCGCCGATTGGAAGCGCTTTGAACGCGCGACGTCGTTGTCGGCGTGGCTCGGGCTGACGCCGTCGCTGTCTCAGTCGGGCGAGTCCTCCCGGCAGGGCTCGATCACCAAGACCGGATCGATGCTCGCCCGCCGGCTGTTGGTCGAGTCGGCCTGGCATTACGGCAAGCAGCCGCGGCTCGGCGCCACGTTGGCCAACCGCCAGGCCGGTCAGCCCGAACACATCCTGGCCATCAGCAACCGCGCTCAGCAACGGCTCTTCAAGGTCAACCGCCAGATGAAGGCGCGCGGCAAGCCTCACAACGTCACCGTCGTGGCCTGCGCCCGCCAACTGGCCGGATTCCTCTGGGCTGCGGCCACCGCCGACTGACCATCGGCTGACAGCACCACAGGTCGGTGGGCCGGGGCGCCGGGCCATCAGCGGCCGGCACGCGCGATCCAACTATGAGTACCGCCTCTGGGCGGCACGCTCGTTCCTAGACAGCACAAGCCGGCAGCACGAAACCGGGCCCTGAGGTACCCAACCCTCGCATTTCAGACTGGCAACGCCGACACCGAGCCCGGCGTCCCGGCCCACCGACCACACCAACAACCGCCGGCCACCAAGCCGACGCGCACACACACGCCGACTTGACAAACCGACAGCCATATCAGTTGGGGCGCAAGACCAGGCCGATGGTCAGGACCGGTGCGCGGTCCAGCGCGGCATGCAGGGTCGGCTCGTCCGGATACGGGCCGTCGGCCAAGCGCCGGCCCTCGACGCGGACGGCGAGGTGGTCGACCGCGAACGGCCAGGGGTCGAGCGTGAAGGTCGTGTGGCTCTCGCCCGCGCGGCCGAGCGTGAAGCAGTCGACCGTGTGCGGCGCCTGGTCGCGGCACAGTGCGAGCGAGAGGCCATCCCAGATCGCGAGCAGCGCTTGGTTGCGGGCGAGCTCCGCCTGAGTGGCGCCGACCTCGGCCGCGAGCTGTGCTTGCAGCGCGCGTTGACCGCCGAGATATTCGGCAACCGCCCGGGCGATCTCCGGGTCGTCGGTGTTCGGCGGGAAGCGCTCGTAGAGGCCGGTGCCATGCAAGGACACCAACAACGCCGCGTAGCGGCTCTGGCTGAGGACGCGCGTGGGCGCGGCCGTCCAGAGCGCGAGGTGCGTGCGGCGATCGAGCTCGAAGAACTGGCGCGGCAGCCCGCTGCCGGGATGGCGTTCCGGGCGCAGGTCCCACTCGGCCATCCCGATGTCGTGCTGCAGCGCCCCGAGGCAGACCTCCTCGAACGGGGCTGGAACGGGGAGGCGATCGTTGCCCCAGGCTCGGGCGAGCTGCCCGGACAGCCAGGCGTGCGACGCCTGGCCGATGGCAAGGACCGCCTCCCCGTCGGGGCGCAGGATCACGTCCGGTCGGTCGCGTCCTCGTCGAGCTCGGAGATGCGCTCCTCGTCGGCCTCACCATCGACGGCCGTGCGCTCGTCGGACTCGACCTCGGGCGGGAAGGCGTCGCCGATCGGGTCGGCGCGGCCGCCGCCGTGGGTGGCGTTGTCGATCAGCTGCTCCTCGGCGAGCTCGAAGCCTTCTGACTCGCCGCCGCCGGCCTCGGCGACCGCCTCGAAGGCCTCGTCGCCGTGGGCGTCGTCCAGGCGTGGGCCGCCGATGTTGCGCGCCTCGGCGGCTGCGGCGGCCTCCTCGGCGGCGACGAAGTCGTCGTCGGTGTGGACGACGGGCGTCGCTGCGGTAGGCGAGGGCTTCGCGATGCCGGGCGTGGGCATCGAGGAGGTGTAGGCGGGCGCGGTGGGCGTCTCGGCGGTGGGCGTGGGCGTGGGTGCGGGTGGTGGGGTGGCAGGGCTCTTGGCACGGCGCAGGCGCCGGAACGCGGCGCCGCCTGCGGCCAGGCCGCCGAGGGCGAGGAGTCTCTTGGGGATGCGGGGCATGCCGGAATGCCTACCCGATCGGGGCGTCCGGGGAAAGGGCTGCAAGACGGACGGACGAGGTTCGGCGTCAGTCAGGGCCGCGTTCCGTAGGTGGACCCACCCCACCCGCGTTGGTCACCGATAGGTCCGGAGGGCTAACCACGAGGCGGTAGAGCGATATGTTCCTGGCGTGTTCACGCCTGTCCAGACGCGTCGAACCTTCGAGGAGGCGGCCGAGCAGATCGCGGACAAGGTCCGGATCGGTGAGCTGCGCGTCGGCGACAAGCTGCCCGGGGAGCGGGCACTTGCCGGGCAGATGCAGATCAGCCGTCCGACGCTGCGCGAGGCCGTCAAGGTGCTCGTCGAGGCGGGGCTGCTGGAGGTCCGTCGCGGCCCGGGCGGCGGGATGTTCGTGGCGACCGACGTCGTCGGGCTTGAGGTCGTCCGGCAGCGCTCGAGCCTGCGCCTTGGCGAGGTCGCCGGCGTACTGGAGGCGCGCCGGATGCTCGAACCGCGCGTCGCGCAGCTCGCCGCGGTCCGGGCCACTGAAGAGGACTTCGCGGCGCTGCAGCGATCGATCGACGCCATGCGGGCACTGGTCGATGCGGGTCGCGCGCTCAAGCAGGAGGACCGCTTCCTGCAGCTCGACGTCCAGTTCCACCTCGCCCTGGCGCGAGCCTCGGGCAACGCGACGGTCGAGTCGCTGATGCGGGTCTTGTTCCGCCAGTTGGAGATCGCCCGCGACATGGCGATGCACCTGCCGCTGGTGCCGGAATGGACGATCCAGATCCACGAGCGCACGGTCGCCGCGGTGCGCTCGGGCGACCTCCTGGAGGTCGAAGCGGTCATGGACGAGCACGTCGGTCAGCTGGAGCGGACGTGGGAGGAAGAGACCGCGCGGGCGCTGGTGCGGCCGCTGCCCGACTTCCTGCTGCCGGCTAGCTCGCGGACCAAGCCGGCGGCCTAGCCCGGCGGGTCGTCGCGCTCCTGACCAAGCGTTTAGAAGCTCCACGATCGGTGGTAAGGTCAATTGACCCATTGTGGGTCGATGACGTGCCCAACGAGGAGAGGGAGCGCCGGAGGTGCCACGCACGACGGAGGGGACCGCCAAGCAGCAGGCAACGGTTGCGGCGCAGGCGGCGGAGGCAAGCCCCGTCTCGACGGCGCCGGTCAAGCTCCACCGCCCGGACGTCTCGCTGGCTGACAAGTACCTGCTCGAGCAGGGCACCGTCTTCCTCTCGGGCACCCAAGCGCTCGTGCGCGTGCTGCTCGACCAGGTCCGCTCCGATCGCCGCCGCGGGTTGAAGACCGCGACCTTCGTCTCCGGCTACCAGGGCTCGCCGCTCGGCGGCTTGGACAAGGAGATCATGGGGTTGGGCGAGATCGCGACCGACCACGCGCTGCACTTCGCCGCGGGGTTGAATGAGGAGCTGGCGGCGACCGCCGTCTACGGCTCGCAGCTGGCGCCCTCTTTGCCAGGTCCCTTGGTCGACGGCGTGACGGGCGTCTGGTACGGCAAGAACCCCGGGTTGGACCGGGCGATGGATGCGCTGCGCCACGCGAACTTCGCCGGCACCCACCCGCACGGCGGTGCGCTGGCGCTGGTCGGCGACGACCCGTCGTGCAAGTCCTCCACCTTGCCTTCGGCGGCCGAGGCAACGCTGGCGGCCCTGTATATGCCGACGTTCTTTCCGGGCACGCTGCAGGAGGTCCTGGACTTTGGGCTGCACGCCGTGGCGTGCTCGCGCGCGTCGGGTCTGTGGAGCGCGATGAAGGTCGTCACCAACATCGCCGACAGTGCGGGGACCGTGCAGGTCTGGCCGGCGCGGGTCGGCGCGGTGATCCCGGAGGTCGAGGATCCGGCAAGTCCCGGCCGCCCGTATCGGCACGTCCCCAACGGCAACCTGCTCGCGCCGATGTCGATGGACTTGGAGCGGTCGCTGTTCGGCGTCCGGCTGGAGATCGCGCGCCAGTACGCGGCGCTCAATCAGTTGAACCCGGTGACGGTCCCGACGCGCGACGCTTGGCTCGGCGTCGTCGCGGCGGGCAAGGTCTACTACGAGCTCGTCCAGGCGCTCGACGATCTCGGTCTCGACCAGCGCGCGCTCGAGCGCGCGGGCGTCCGGTTGTTGAAGGTCGGCATGCTCTACCCGCACGACCGTGCGTCCTTCCGGGCCTTCGGCCGCGGGTTGGAAGAAGTGCTGGTGGTTGAGGAGAAGCTGCCGTTCTTGGAGACCGCGCTGCGCGATGCGCTGTACGGCACGGCCGACGCGCCGCGGATCGTCGGCAAGCGCGACGAGCACGACGCGCCGCTGCTGGCGGCCGAGAGCGACCTCGACGCCGACGCGATCGCCGTGGCGCTGGCGTCGCGCCTGGGTAGCCGCGTGCGGTCGGACTCCGTCGACGCGCGGGTCATGCTGATCGAGGCGCGCCGCGCTGCGACCGCACGGACGCTCCCGACGCTGGCGCGGACGCCGATGTTCTGCTCGGGCTGTCCGCACAACACCTCGACGGCCAACCCCGACGACACGCTGCTGGGCGCCGGCATCGGCTGTCACACGATGATCCTGCTCGCGCCTGAGGGCAAGGGGACGATCACCGGCATCACGCAGATGGGCGGCGAGGGCGCGCAGTTCGTCGGCATGAAGGACTTCACCGAGGCGTCGCACTTCGTGCAGAACGTGGGGGATGGGACCTTCCATCACTCCGCGTCGCTGGCGATCCGCTTCGCCGCCGCTTCAGGCGCGAACGTCACCTACAAGCTGTTGTACAACGACACGGTCGCGATGACGGGCGGTCAGGACGTCGTTGGCCAGCTGAAGATCCCGGAGCTGACGCGGTGGCTCGCACTGGAGGGCGTGCGCAAGATCGTGGTGACGACCGAGGACCCATCGCGCTACCGGGGCGTGTCGCTGGATCCGATCGCCTCGGTGCACTCGCGCGACGAGCTGGCCGAGGCGCAGGCGGAGCTGGCGGCCATCCCTGGTGTCACGGTGCTGCTGCACGACCAGGAGTGCGCGGCGGAGCTGCGGCGACTGCGCAAGCGCGGCAAGGCGGCCGAGCCCGTCGAGCGCATCCACATCAACGAGCGCGTCTGCGAGGGCTGCGGCGACTGTGGGTCGAAGTCCAACTGCATGTCGGTGCTGCCGGTCGAGACCGAGTTCGGGCGCAAGACGCAGATCCACCAGTCCTCGTGCAACAAGGACTACTCATGTGTCAAGGGCGACTGCCCGTCGTTTTTGACGGTGATCCCGGCAGAGGACAAGAACACCAAGAAGGTCAGCGCTTCCGGCTTCCCGCTGCCACCGGCCGAGGCGCTCGTTGAGCCCGTGCTGAAGGTCTCGCGCGATGACTTCTTGATGCGGATGCCCGGCATGGGCGGCACGGGCGTGGTGACCGTCTCGCAGATCCTGCAGATGGCCGCGATGCTCGACGGCAAGCACAGCTACGGCCTGGACCAGACGGGGCTCGCGCAGAAGGGCGGCCCGGTGGTCAGCGACGTCCGGATCGCGCGGGACCCGATCGAGGGCTCCAACAAGGCGTCGGCGGGCACGGCGGATCTGATCCTCGGCTTCGACGTGCTCGGTGCGGCGAACCCGCGCAACCTGCTGGTCGCCGATGCGGCACGGACGATCGCGGTGGTCAACACACATGCGGCGCCGACGGCGGCGATGGTGACCGACACGGGCGTGAAGTTCCCCGCCTTGGAGCGCAACGTCGCGGCGATCGGCAAGGCGACGCGGGCTGAGGAGAACGTCTACGTCGACGCCGAGGCGCTGAGCGAGGCGTTGTTTGGCGACCACATGCCGACCAACACGGTGTTGATTGGCGCGGCCTACCAGGCTGGCTGCTTGCCGCTGAGCGCTGACGCGCTGCAGCAAGCGATCCGGCTCAACGGCGCGGCGGTGGAGAAGAACCTCGCGGCGTTCGCGTGGGGTCGCGCGGTTGTGGCGGCGCCGGAGGCGGTGCGCGTGGTGCTGGAGGGCGAAGCCGTTGCTCCGCCCGCGCCGCTGGAGGGCGAAGCACTGGAGATCGTCGAGGCCTCGGGCACGTCCGGTGAGCTGCTGCGGCTGCTGTCGGTGCGCGTTGTTGAGTTGATGGCCTACCAGGGGGCGGCGCTGGCGCGCCGGTATGTCGAGGATGTCGTCGCGGTGGCGCGGGTTGAGCGCGAGCGTGGCGCGCCGGGGGAGACGGCGATTGCGGAGGCGTATGCGCGGGGGCTGTTCAAGTTGATGGCCTACAAGGATGAGTACGAGGTCGCGCGGTTGCACCTGGACGCCGTGGAGCAGGCACGGGTGCGCGGGGAGTTCGGTGAGGGCGCCAAGGTGTACGTGATGCTCCATCCGCCGGTGCTGCGGGCAATGGGGCTCAAGCGCAAGCTCAAGCTCCGTCGCACCGCGGTGCCCACGTTCCGGATACTGCGGGCGATGAAGGGCCTGCGCGGGACGCGGCTCGACGTGTTTGGGCTGCCGCGGGTGCGCCGCGTCGAGCGGGCGCTGCCGGGCGAGTACCGGGCGCTGATGTCACGCTCGCTGGAGCGCCTGACGCCGGTGACGCACGGGACGGTCGCTGAGATCGCCGAGCTGCCGGACGTGGTCCGGGGCTACGAGGACATCAAGTTGGCCAACGTGGAGCGGTTCCGCGCTGCTGCGGCCGAGTTGGAGGAGCGGCTGGCGCGGGGTGTGCAGACGGGTGGGTTCGAGTTGCCGATGGCGCGGGGGTAGGGGCGGGCGTTGCGGCGCTGACGCTTGTGGCGCGCAGTTCGGAGCGTTGGTCGAGTCGTGTCGCGTGGTCCGTCGGCACCGAGGAGAGCGAGCGGGGATGTCGCTCGCTGCGCTGGCTGTCGTCCGCGAGCCTCCTGGGCGGGTGGGCCTGTTTGCGGCCGGTATGCGTCCGGAAACAGGCCCACGCCAGTGAGTCGTGGCACTTTGCGGGCGGGTGGGCCTGTTTGCGGCCGGCATGCGTCCGGCAACAGGCCCACCTCTCGTTGGACCGACGGTTCGAAGCCCTCGGTCAGGGTCCGGGTCGATTCGCCTCTCATATGCAGGGGCGAAACGACCCCGGATCTCCCGCCCGGGCGCCGGCGGACGCCCGGAGGCGGTGGCGTCACCGTTCCGCTCGCTCTCCTCGATGCCGACGAACCACGCTACGAAGCTCGATGGCGCCGCGCACTGAGAGCCACGAACGTCAGCGCCATCCCGCCCCGCAGCAAAGCGCACACCGCGCCGCGCACTGGGCGCCATCAACGTCCGCGCTCAGCGAATCCACCGCGGCCGCGCCGCGTGCAGCGCTGCGACGTCGAGCCCGTCGAGGAGCCCCACCGCCACCGGGTCGCTGTCCCCGTCGATCACAACCGCACCACCCGGCCAATATGGGTGCGGCGCGCCGCCGCGGTGCAGCAGGAGCGGCTCGTACAGCCAGCAGCCCGTGTTCGCCAATCGCGGCCCGCCGTTCGGTCCTGACCACAAGGCGACCTGGTCGCCCTCGCGCGGGCCGTTGCGGTGCACGTGGCCGTAGATGACCCACTCGGCGTCGATGCCCAGTCGCTGCACGACGTGCGCCAGTGCCGGGTTGCTCGCGCGCTGCATTTGGAAGCCGAGCACCATTCGCGCCAGCGGTGCCAGCCGGTGGGAGTGCATGCGCCGCGGCAGGCTCGGCATCGTCGCGGCGCGCACGAGATCCCCGGCGCTGTCGGCCAGCGACGCGAGCCGTCGCGGCAGCCATCGCACCATCAACGTCTCAAGCCACGTCATCGACGGCCGCCGCGGGCGCTCGTAGACCGCCGGGCCGACGGGCTCGCGCGCGGCGCGGCGGCGGTGCACGCCGTAGGCCGACTCGGGGAGCAAGTGCCGATCGATGTAATGACCATGGGTTGCCCAGATGCGCTCCGACAGCCAGACCCCGGGCGTGCGGATTTCGACGCGCGCCGGGCCCAGCCAGCCGACGACCCTGGCCAGCAACGCGTTGGCATCCGTCGGGACCAGCGCGTCGACCGCCAGCGCCGCTCCCTGCGCGCGCGCCCACGAGCGCGTCAGCGCCCGATCGTGGTTGCCCGGCACGAGCACGATCTGGCGGTCAGGTCCCATCCGCTCCCCGATCGCCCGCAGGATCGGCTCGGCGAGCGCGAGCGCCTGGCGCGGACGCCCTTCGGCGAGCTCGATGACATCGCCCAGCAACACCAAACGATCGATTCCGTCGAGCGCGTCGAGCAGCAGCGCTAGCGCCTCGGGATGGCGCAGGACGTCACGGCCGAGGCGCCCGCCGAGGTGCAGATCAGAGATGACGAGGGTGCGCACGCTCACGCCAGCCTAGGCGGCGGCGCCGGATCGACGAGCTCCCAGAGCAGCGTCGACCATCCGAAGTCGTGGGCGCCCATGCCGTAGCCCAACTGCGCTTCGTAGTACTCGCGGAACCCCTCGCGCGCCACGACCACTTCCAACCGCGCGGCGATCGCGTCGGCCTCGGCGTTCAACCCCAGCCGCCGCAGCCCCAGCGAAACGAACCACGCGCTGTTGACCCACGACGGCCCGCGCCAGTGGCGATGGCGACCCCACCACGTCTCCCGCGAGGAGTGCGTTGGGTCGTCCAGGGCAACGGCGGGTAGCGGCACGGCCGGCGCGGCGAAGCCCGGTGCGCGCAGGACCTCGTCGACCAACCGCTGCGCAATCGCGTCGGGGAGATCCGGCAGGGCCAGAGGCGCCAGCGTGTCCCAGGTCAGTGGGAGGTCCCGACTCGCCGTGGGCCGCACCGCGCCGCGGACGTCGTCGGCGAAGCGGCCCCGCCGTTGATCCCAGCAGCGCTCGATCAGCGCGCCGGTCAGCGACGGCCGCCCCAGCGCCTGCTCGCTGAGCGACCACCCCACGTTGGTCAGCACCTCGCAGACCACCGGATGTCCTGCCGCGGCGATCCGCCGTGCGTCGAAGTCCAGCCGCCGGTTGCGTGCGATCAACACGGGGAACAATGGCAGCCCCTGCGCCAGTCGTCCCCAGACGTGGTCGAACTTCGGCGATGCGTCCATGCCGGACTCGTCGGGCTGGATCAGCCACAGCAGCCCGTCGTCCTTCAGCGCCCGATGCTCGCGCAGCCAAGCATGGTGCGCGGCGATCCGCGGCTCATGTGCCGGATCACCGACCGCCCATGCCCACGCCCACGCCAGAAGCGGTGGCTGGATCGTGCGCGTCATCAGATCCTGGCGCGACGCAATGTTGTAGCGGATCGCTCGCTGGGCGTCGAGCGGATGGCCCCAGAGGATCGTGTGGCCGATGAAGCCGTCTGCATCGGCGGCGTTCAGCAGCGTCTGGAGCTCGGCACGTGCGCCATCAGGATCAAAGCGCCGTCGTACCATCGCGTGAAAGCACGAGTCCCAGTACCACTGCCACGGGTAGCTGCGCGGGCTCGGAACCGAGAAGGCGTAGTGGCGCCCCCGGTAGTCCCCTTCGCGCCAGTTGGCCTCCAACAACGCGCGGGCGGCGACCGCGACGTCGAAGCTCACCTCTTGGGCTTCTTGTAGGGCTTGATCGTGATGTTCGCGCTCAACGATGTCACGCCGATCCGCACGGTGGCCTTGACCTTGAGGCTGGCGCGCTTGCGCAGGAGCGAGCGGATCTTGGCGGTGGTCTTGATCGTCACCTTGACGCGGCCCTTGGCCGGGATGGTGAACGAGGCGCTGCCGGCGCTGGTCTTGCCGGAGGCGACCTTGATCCTGCCGCGCGCCTTGGCCGGCGTGGCGAGGAAGGACAGGACGAGACGGCCCTTGCGGTCCAGGCGCGCCGTTGGCGTCATGCCCTTCATGGTGGCCTTGGGCACCCGCAGCACTGGTGGGGCGGGCGTCACGGGCGTTATCGGTGTTGCCGGAGCGATGGGTGGTGGCGGGCCGGGATCGACCGGCGGCGGGGGATCGACGCCGGCGACGAACGTCCGGTCGGCCCCCGTCGCGACGATCACGCCGTTACGCAGCGCGATCGCCCGCACGTGGTAGGTCTGGCCGGCGGTCAAGCCGCCCGTCGTGAGGTTGATGCTCTGGAGCCCGCCGCCTGTCGTCAGCGCGGTCGCCGGCGAGCGGGCTCCGTAGGCGGCGGTCGCGCCCAGCTCGAACGCTGCGCTCGTCGCGGCCGCGCCGGGATCGATGCGCGCATGGAACGTGGCGTCGTCGGCGATCAGGCCGGTGGGCGCGTCGGTGACGGCACACGCCGGCGCGGCGGTCTCCAGCGACCACGAGCTCAGCGTCCCGCCACCGTTGTTGGAGGCGTCGGTGATGCGCAGCGTCCAGGTCCCGAAGCGATCCTCGCCGTTCAAGCGCGCGAGCGGCTCGTTCGGGCGCAGCGCGCCGCCGACGGTCACGTTGGCGTTGGCGATCTCCTGGATCAGCCCGGTTGCGTCGTCGTCGAGGACGAGGGGGAGCGTCGGGACGAGGTTGCCCGGCGAGAACGCCGTGGAGGTGCCGATGCCCGGGCGCTCGAAGAGGTCGACGGTCGTCCCCGACGGCGAGGTCAGCGACGCGTGCAGGTCGCCGATCCAGGGATGGGTCGCCGCGAGCGTTAGCCGCAGGTCGTCGACGCGACCGTGCGTCGTGACGTTGACCGTCGAGGTCAGCCCGCTGGTCGGCTGGTTGTCGGGGATCGCGACAGCAGGCGTGTAACTGCGCGTCGCAGCCATCGCGCTGCCGGTGCCGACCGGCAGGCTCAGCGGCACGGTCCGCGGCCCTTGGTCGGTGGTGATCGCCAATGAGAGGTCGGCCATCGATCCGCACCCAGCGGTAGCGGAAACGCGTACAGCGAACGTCGCGGTCGCCGAAGCGCCGGCAGCGATCGTCCCGATCGTGACGTTGCTGGCCGGCACGGTCACGCCGGTGCTTGTCGCGCTCAGCGTGGCCTGGACTCCGGTCAGCGGCGTGGTGTTCGGGTTGACGATCGGCACGTGCAGGACGGTGTCTTGCTCAAGCGCCGCAGATGTCACGTCGGGTGCGCCGGCGGCGACGACCGGCGGCGTGTCGAAGGCCGCGGTCGCGTGCGTGGCGTTGGCGCTGGTGGTCGATGCGCTGTAGCCCATCCCGCGCGCGGCGAAGACGCTCCAGATCTGCGCGCGGCGCGTCCCGCCGCTGATCGTGTCGGCTTGCAGGATCGCGTCGCGCATCTCCAGGAAGGAGGGCTGCTTGGGTGACAGGCGCAGCGCGCTGGTGATGAGCCCGCGCGCGACCATCGCGCCAACGGTCCGACGCAGGTCCCACAGCGTCTCGGCCCAGATCTCGCCGTCGGCGTGGACCTCGAAGCTGGGCTGGCCGGCGCTTGGGTCGACGCGGCCGAGGTTGGCGTAGGTGAACCCGCCGGGACCGGTAAATGCCGTGCCCGGGCAGGACGTCGAGACGGCGCCGACCGGGCAGTCGATCGCGTTCTCGCGAATTCCGGTGGCCGTCTTGTCGGACGCGTAGGCGCCGATCACCTGCTCGCCGGGCGTGCCGGTGTCGGGGATCAGGCCCTGGGCCGTGAGGAAGTCCATGGCATACCAGTCGCTCCAACCCTCGCCCATGGCTTGGGACTGGCGGTCGAGAAGGCCGTTGGCTTGGCCGTCGTTGCCAACCAGCCTGTTGGTCAGCCCGTGGGTGTACTCGTGGTAGACGATCGACGCATCGTCGCCGCCGTTGACCGCGGGATACGGCGACTTGAACAAGTACATCTGCATCCGGCCCGGTTGGCCGTCGGGCGGGGTGACCATGTTGGCGTTGTTGATCGAGCCGTAGTCGTCGGTCTCGGCGTTGACGGGGTCGCTGCCGCCCGGGCCGCCAGCTTCGAAGTTGTAGGACGTGGGCGTGAAGCCGACGGGCGCCTGCGCCAGCCAGTCGTGGAAGCGGTTGACGTAGTAGAAGACCTGGGTCGTGACCTGATTGACGTTGGCGGCGATCGACGGCGAGGTCACCGTCGTCCCGCTCCAGGTGCAGGGGGCGGTGAAGGCCGTGGGGCAGTATTGACCGGCGCCAGGATTCCTCTGGACCGCCGGGTAGATGAAGTCGGTGCCGGAGCTCGGACCGACGTCGGTGTCCGGGTCGCCGACGCCGCCGATGCCGTCGGGCTCTGACCGGTCGGCGTAGGCATGGACATTGGGTCCGGTCAGCGCCTGGGCCGGCAGCGTCAGCCACGCCGCGTGGTCAACCGTGTCGGCGAGGTCAACGGTGTGCAGCGAGCCGTCGCCCGGGTGGTGCTCGACGACCGAGGCGTTGGAGGCGAAGTCGGTCAGCGAGTGGCGGGTGAGGATCGCGCCGCTGGCCGCGTCGACGAGCATCTCGTAGACATAGGAGCCATCGCCGGCGACGGTGAGCTTCCAGGCGAGGTGGTCGCCGTCAGGGTCGGCGAGCGTCACCAGGCTCGCGCGGTCCAGGCCACTGAACCGCGTGGTGCGTGCGGGGTCGGTGCCGACGGTGCCCGTTTGACCGTCCGGTGCAAGGCCGAGATCGGCGCGCGCGGCGGTGCGGGCGGCCGCCGGGCCGAGCGGTGGGTCGGTGCTCGGGGCCTGGAGATCGTGGACGGGTGCACCGCCGGCGTTGATGAGCCGGCCGTCGGCCGTGACGTTGGCCGTCAGCGCCGAGTCATAAGCGCCGATGCCACTGTCGAGCTGGCCGAACGTCACGTGCGTCACGCCGTCGGGGGAGACGCTGCGGTTGATGGGCTCCAGCGTCGCGAGGTCTGCGCCGTCGAGCCCGAAGGCGTCGGCATGGGCGCGCGCGTAGTCGAGGGCGACTGTCGCGGGGTCAGCGGTGCTGGGGCCGGTCAGCAGGCCGTCGGTGCGCCCGACGCTGCGCAGCCCGCCCGTCACGGGGTCGGCGGCGACGATCGCCTGGGCGCCGAGGCGCTTGGCCAGTGCTTCGCGGGCGTCGGCGGTCGCGGCCGGGATGGCGGCACGATCGCCGCTGCGCGCGTCGAAGTCCGGCTGGGCTGGTGCGGGACCGGCAACGATGGCGAGCGATGGTGCGGCGCCGAGGATGAGCGTCGCTGCCCCGGCCAGTGCCAGGGTGGCGATCGCGTGGCTCCGCCTGCGTTCCACGTCACACGTTGTAGCGCGCTTGCCCCTGCCTCATGGCCAATGTGCGTGCATGAGCCCCGCCAGTTGCCGCGCGGATGGGGTAGACCTAACGGCGATGGCCGAGGATCCCGCCGCCCACCTGTACGGCCTCGACCTCGAGGAGTTCATCAGCGCGCGCGACGCGCTGGCCAAGGAGCTTCGAGCAAGCGGTGACCGCGATGGCGCCGCGGCGGTCAAGAAGCTGGCCAAGCCGACGCGTGCGGCGTGGGCGGTCAACCGGCTCGTCCGCGACCGGCCCGACGAGATCGCCGCGCTGGTCGAGGCGGGCACGGCGCTGGCGAGTGCCCAAGAGCAACTGCTCGATGGCGCCGATGCCGACGTCCTGCGCAGCGCGGCCGTGGTGGCGCGAGCGCTCGTTGACGCGCTGGCCGCCGAGGCGCCCGTCGATGGCGCTGCCCGCGACAAGGTGCGGGCAACGCTGCACGCGGCGACGGTCGATGCTGACGTCCGCGCTGAGGTCGCGGCGGGCCGCGTGGTCAAGGAGCGCTCGGCCGCGGGCTTCGGCGGGCTGGACGCGCTGATCGCCGCGGGGCGCGGGAGTGAGAACGGCGGCACAACGAGGGTCGCGAAGCGGCGGGGGACGAAAGGGCGCGTGGCCGCGGCGCCGGAGCCGGAAGACGAGCCGTCGCCGCCCAAGCCCAAGGGCCCCGACAAGCGCGAGCTCCGTCGCCGCCGCGACGCGCTGCGCCGTGCGACCGAGGCCGAGGCCGACGCGGAGTCCACCGTCGCCGGCGCGCGCCGCGCGCTCGAGCAGGTCGAAGCCACTCTCACGGTTCGTCGACGGGACCTCGAAGCGGCGGAGGGGAGGCTGACCGACGCGCGCTCGCGCCGTGAGCGCGCCGAGGATGCCGCGGCGGCGCTGGACGGTGGGTGACCGAGGCTGATCGGCGAGCAGCGCGGACGCGGGTCGCGCTGTAGAGCGTGGTTTGTCGGCAGCGAGGGAGTGAGAGCGGGCTGGAGGTGCGAGGCGTCGCCGGTCGTCCGCGGAATGGCGACCGGTGAGAGAAGTGGATGGCATCTTACCCGCGCATTTCGCGGGTTAGATGCCATCGAGTGATGAGGTGGTCGTGACGACGGCGTGGGCGCCGATGGTGGCGCCGGCGCTGATGGTCACTCCGGAGAGCACCGCCGCGCCCGGCCCGATGCGCACCCCATCGCCGATGGCGATGGGCGCGGCCACGACGCCTTGCTCACGAACCGGACGCTCGACGTCGTCAAACGACGGGTTGCCGTCGACGATGACGACCTCGTCGGCGAGCAGGCAGCGGGCGCCGATCGTGATGCGGTCGTGCGCGGTCAGCACGCAGCGCTCGCCCAGCGCGGTGCCGGCGTCGATCGTCACCGACCCCGCCGCGCCGACATGCAGCCGGCAGCCGTCGCCGAGCGCGACGCCGGCGCCGAGGACGATCCGCCCGCCAGGTTTCACGTCGAAGCGCACACCGCGGCCGACGACGATCCGGTCGCGCTCGCCCTCGACGACGACCCCGCCGCGACGCACTGCCCGCGCCAGCCGCCGGCGATCTCGCCATCCCGGCGCGTGCGGCAACGCCGCCGGCGGCGCGACGACGACATCGGCGGCGGCAGGCGAAGCGCTCTCAGAACGACGAAGGGCGGCGCACATGGCGCCGCCCATCGTTGCAACTCAGCTGATCGAGGAGCTACGCAGCCACACGCCGGATCGCCGCTAAGCGACGATTGCGGATGGCCGGACGCGTTTTACGCGGCGACCCGCAGGGACTTGACGTCCCCGTCGGCCGCGAGGCGACGCAGCGCGCGCTCCTCGGCCTGGCGTGCCTTGCTGGGCGGCATGCCCAGACGGCGTGCGGCCTGGACGAGCGTGTGCTCACCGTCACCGCCCGTGCCGAAGCGCAGGTGGATAACCTCGCGCTCGTCCTCGGGCAGGCGGTTGACGGCCTCGCGCAGCGAGGACGCCTCGGTCTCACGCTCGACCTCCTCGTCGACGGTCTCGCCGTCGGCGGGAAGCAGGGCGCCCAGCGCGGTCTCGCCGTCGTCGCCGACGGTCTGGTCCAGGCTGGCCAGCGAGCGGTCACGCTCACGCAGCAGCGCGACCTCGTCGAGCTCCAGCTCGGCCGCGGCGGCGATCTTCTCGTCCGTCGGCGGCTCGCCATGCTCGGCGGTCAGCTCGCGCTCGACGCGCGCGATCCGGCGCGCGCGCTGCGACATATGGGAGGGCAGGCGGATCGTCCGGCCCGTGTTGTCCAAGCCACGCTGCAGCGCCTGGCGGATCCAGATCGTCGCGTAGGTGGAGAAGCGGTAGCCCTTGCGGTAGTCGAACTTCTCGACCGCGCGGATCAGGCCGAGCATGCCCTCCTGGACGAGGTCGTCCAGGGTCAGGCCCTGGCCTACATAGTGGCGAGCGACGGACACGACAAGGCGGAGGTTGGAGTTGACCAGCAGATCCTTGGCGTCGAGGTCGCCGCGCTCGATGCGCTGGGCAAGCTCGATCTCCTTGGCAGGGTCAAGCAGCTGATATTGGCTCGCACGCCGCAGAAGCTGGTCCAGGGGGGAGGCCAGGACGTCGTTCGTAAACGTGGGGGTGAGGGTGGAGGGGGTCAACTAAGGTCCTTTCCCGGGTAAATCCCGATTACTGCAGTAGGGATTCTACGCCAGATTCGTTGCTCGCGCAACTGTGCGACGCGTCACGGACGCAGAAGTTGCGGTGGGGAGGGGAAATTCGGGGTCCAGGGGTCGCCTGCTGTGGCGACTTCTAAACCTTCCCATCGTCCGATCAAGCGCTCCTAAGGAGTTTGTCCTCCCCTCTTCGGCGCATATCGATACGTCCCTTGCCCGAGCTCAAACGTTACGTTCGACCGTTCTACGGCGCCAATCGCGCAACAGATGGGCGACTTGGCGCATCCCCGCATAGCGCGCATCCGCGCGGGGGCCACGCTGGACGGATGTCAGAGCGGTCGGCGAGACGTCCAGCCCAAGCGCCGCGGCGGCACGCTGGGCGATCTCGAGCTGGCCGAGTGCGGTGGGGTGAACAGCGTCGGGGAAGTAGAGGCGCCAGCCACGGAGATCGTCCAAGTCGACGACAACCATGGCGTCGCGCGTCGCTGCCGCCGACCGCACGATCGCGTTGAGCTCGGCGACCTTCGCGCCGGCCCGCGGGCGGCCGAGGTCGAGCGGGACGGTCGCGACGCAGACGCGGGTCGTACGAGTGGCGAGGCCGTCGAGGATCCGCTCCAGCGCGACTGCGAAGGAGCCCGGATCCCAGTCGAGGGCGCGCACGTCGTTGGTGCCCACGCCGACGCACGCCAGCGCATAGTTGCCACGCGCTCGCGGCAGGAGCGCGTCCGCGATCCAGGGCGTCATCGCGCCCGGCTGAGCGAGCTTGTGAAACGGCAGGTCCAGCGCCTCGGCCAACCATTGCGCCCACGACCGCGGCGGCACGCCAAACGCGCCCTCCTCAGGCCCGCACAGGATCGAGTCGCCGAGCGCCAGCACCGGCCCGTCAGCCAAGGCGGCCCGCCTCCTCGGTGACGGCGCGGAGGCGGTGGGCGTGTCGCGCCGTCAGCTGGCCGGGCGTCAGGGTGAATTTCCAGGCGCCGCCGGCGGTCCCCGGGAAGTTCATGCGGGCCTCGGAGCCCAGCCCGAGAACGTCCTGGACCTGGAGCATCACCAGCGGCGCGGGCGAGCGCATCCAGAGGCGGATGAGGCCCCAGTCGACGTCGTCATCGGCCAACCCCGCCGCGCGCAGCGCGCTCAGCGCCTCGTCGCGCCGCGCCGGCTCAAGCGTCGACCACCACCCGCGCAGCGTGTCGGTGTCGTGCGTCCCCGTATAGGCGACGACGTCGGCGCCGTGGTTCTCCAATCGGTGCGGGCTGCGCGGGTCGTCCGGATCGAAGGCGAACTGCAGAACGACCATGCCCGGGTAGCCCAGCTCGCGCCGCAGACGCGTTACCGGCGGCGTGATGACCCCGAGGTCCTCGGCGATCAACGACATCGATCCAAGCTCCGCTGTCGCCGCCGCGAACGGCGCTCGCCCCGGCCCGCGCTGCCATGTCCCGCCGCGCGCGTCGCGGTCGCCCGCCGGCACCGCCCAGTAGGCGACGAACGCGCGGAAGTGGTCGATGCGGGCCATGTCATACAACTCGAAGGTGCGCCGGAAGCGCTCAACCCACCAGCGGTAGCCGCGGCGCTGCAGCGCCGGCCAGTCATAGATCGGATTGCCCCAGCGCTGTCCGGCGGCGGTGAACGCGTCGGGCGGCACGCCGGCCAGGACGCCGTCGAGGAACAGCTCCGGCCACGCGCGCTGGTCATATGAGCCGGGTGCCACATAGATCGGGACGTCGCCGATCAGCCCGACCCCGCGTTCCGACGCATAGGCGCGCAACGCTGCCCATTCGCGGGCGAAACGCACCTGGTCGGGCAGCATCTGCGCCGGGAGTGACGGCGCCCAAAACTCGTGCTGTGTCCGGAACGCGTCGATCTCCTCGGGTGTGACCTCCGCGCCAGGCTTCTCCAGGAAGCCGTGCCACGCCGCGAACGCCGACGACGACTTGTACGGCGACCCGTATCTATCCGGCGGCCCGAGTGGGAGCATCTGCCACCAGCGCTGGCCCGCCTCGGCGAGCCAGTCGACGAAGGCGCGCGCCGGCGAGCCCAGGCGTCCGCCGGGCAACGAGGTCAGGTGGAGTTGCACGCCGCTCGACCGTCGGGAGAGGTGGTTCATGCGGTCGGTCTCTGGATTTCCACGTTCGTCTGCCGCCATTCTGGGAAGAGTCGCCCCTACGTGCCCGCTCGCCCGACCGATCAACCGACCCAATCGCGCACCGTGAAGAACGGCGCCACGACCCGACGGTCCAAGCTCGCGGCCCCGCCGCGGATCGTCATCTTGGCGCCCGAGCCCGTCCTTGACGGCGGCCGTTATGCCCCCAAGCGCACCGTTGGCGAGTCGGTCGACGTGCGCGCCACCATCTTCGCCGACGGTCACGACGTCCTGCGCGCGGTCGCCAAGGTCAAGGCACCCCAGAGCCGCAAGTGGCGCGAGACGCCGCTGGTCCACGTCGACAAGGACGTCGACGGCGACACCTTCGAGGGCTTCTTCGCCGTCGACGCGCTCGGCCGCTGGGAGTGGATGATCGAGGCGTGGATCGATCGCTTCGCATCATGGCGCGAGGAGCTCCGACGCAAGGTGCAAGGCGGCCAGCACGATCTCGCCGGCGAGCTGAGCGAGGGTGTTGTCCTCCTCCAGGCCGCCGCGCAGCGTGCCAAGGCCGCGACCGATCGCCGTCTCATCGAGCACGCCATCGGCACGCTGAACGACCCCGACGCGCCGGAGGAAGCCAAGCACGATGCCGCCCTCGGCCCCGAGCTGGCCGCGGCGATCGACCGCTACCCGGACCGCGCCGAAGCCGCGGAGCTCGACGCGCCCATCGCCCTCGACGTCGACCGCGAGCTCGCGCGCTTCGGCTCCTGGTACGAGCTCTTCCCGCGCTCGTGGGGTGGCTTCAAGGGCACCGCCGAGGCGATCCCGCAGATCGCCGCGCTCGGCTTCGACGTCCTCTACCTCACCCCGATCCACCCGATCGGCGAGACCAACCGCAAGGGCGCCAACAACGCGCTGACTGCGGGCCCGGGCGACCCCGGCAGCCCGTGGGCGATCGGCCTGCAAGGCGTTGGCGGCCACGAGGCTGTCCATCCCGACCTCGGCACGCTGGACGACTTCACCGCGCTCGTGCACACGGCGACCGCGCACGACATCGACATCGCGATCGACTTCGCGATCCAGTGCAGCGCCGACCACCCGTGGCTGACCGAGCATCCCGAGTGGTTCCATCGCCGTCCCGACGGCTCGCTGAAGTACGCCGAGAACCCGCCCAAGAAGTACCAGGACATCTACAACGTCAATTTCCAGTGCGAGGACTGGAAGTCCTTGTGGAACGCGTTGTTGGACATCGTGCTCACCTGGGTCGAGCGCGGCGTCAAGGTCTTCCGCGTCGACAACCCGCACACCAAGCCACTGGCCTTCTGGGAGTGGCTGATCGGCGAGGTCCGCGCCAAGCACCCCGACGTGGTCTTCCTCGCCGAGGCCTTTACCCGCCGCGCGGTGATGCGCACGCTGGCCAAGGCCGGCTTCAACCAGTCCTACACCTACTTCACCTGGCAGCAATCGCGCTGGGAGCTGGAGCAGTACGTCAGCGAGTTGGCCTACGTCAGCCAGGACTACTTCCGCCCCAACTTCTTTGCCAACACCCCCGACATCCTCACCGAGCAGCTCCAACACGGCGGTCGCGCGGCGTTCGAGTCGCGGCTGGTGCTCGCGGCGACACTGAGCCCGACCTACGGGATCTACTCGGGCTACGAGTGGGTCGAGCAGACCGCCGTCAGAGCGGGCAGCGAGGAGTACCTGGACTCCGAGAAGTACGAGGCCAAGGAGCGCACGCTCAGCGGCGCCCCCCTGCTCGGGCTCGTCCGCCTGCTCAACGAGGCGCGCCGCGCGCACCCCGCGCTGCAACACCTCTCCAACATCACGTTCCTCGACACCCAGAACGACGGGCTCATCGCCTACGTCAAACAGCACGGGGACGACACCGTTCTGGCGGTCGTGTGCCTGGACGCGCAATGGGCACAGGAGGGACTGGTGCAGGTGCCCGACCACCTCGGGCTGCCTCATGCCTTCCAGGTCCAGGACCTGTTGGACGGCAGCCGCTACGACTGGCATGTCGGCGGCAACTACGTCGCGCTCGCGCCCGGCGATCGCCAGGCGCACCTCTTCCGCGTGGTCAACGCGTAATGGCCACGCAAGCTCGCGAGAGCCCGCAGGACGAGACCCCAACGCGCTTCGAGCAGGCTGAGGGCTCTCCGCCGGTGCCCGCGGCCGGCGAGCCGCAGGGCAAGGCCGAGAGCCTCAGCGCTGCCGACCCGACCCACTGGTTCGAACGCGACCCGCTCTGGTTCAAGCGCGCGATCTTCTACGAGATCCACATGCGCGGCTTCTACGACGGCAACGACGACGGCTCGGGCGATTTCATCGGGCTGACCGAGAAGCTCGATTACCTGCAGTGGCTCGGCGTCGACTGCATCTGGCTGCTGCCGATGTTCGCCAGCCCGCTGCGCGACGGCGGCTACGACATCGCCGACTTCTACGCCATCCATCCCGACTACGGCACGGTCGAGGATTTCGAGACCTTCATCTTGGCCGCCCACGAGCGCGGCATCCGCGTCATCGCCGACCTGGTGATGAACCACACCTCGTCGGATCACCAGTGGTTTCAGGAGGCGCGCAAGGCGCCGGCCGGCTCGCCCGAGCGCGACATGTACGTCTGGTCAGACACCGACGACAAGTACGCCGACGCGCGGATCATCTTCACCGACACCGAGACGTCGAACTGGACCTGGGACCCAGTCGCCGGCCAGTACTTCTGGCATCGCTTCTTCTCTCACCAGCCCGACCTCAACTACGACAACCCGGTCGTGCACGAGCGCATGCTCGACGTCCTGCGCTTCTGGCTGGACCGTGGCCTGGACGGCTTCCGCCTCGACGCGGTTCCTTACCTCTACGAGCGCGAGGGCACCAACTGCGAGAACTTGGAGGAGACCCACGAGTTCCTGCGCAAGGTCCGCGCGACCGTCGACGAGGAGTATCCCGATCGCGTCCTGCTCGCCGAGGCCAACCAGTGGCCCGAGGACGTTGTCGAGTACTACGGCAAGGGGGAGGGTGACGAGTGCCACATGGCCTTCCACTTCCCGGTCATGCCGCGCATGTTCATGTCCTTGCGCCGCGAGGACGCGACGCCGATGCTCGAGATCCTCGACCGCACCCCGGCGATCCCCCGCACCGCCCAATGGGGCCTGTTCCTGCGCAACCACGACGAGCTGACCCTGGAGATGGTCACCGACGAGGAGCGGGACTACATGTACGGGGAGTACGCCAAGGACCCGCGCATGAAGATCAACGTCGGCATCCGCCGCCGGCTCGCGCCGCTGCTGGACAACGGGCGCGACGAGATTGAGCTGATGACCGCGATCCTGTTCTCGCTGCCCGGCTCGCCGGTCCTCTATTACGGCGACGAGATCGCCATGGGCGACAACATCTACTTGGGCGATCGCGACGGCGTGCGCACGCCGATGCAGTGGACGGGTGATCGCAACGGCGGCTTCAGCCGCGCCGACTTCGCCCAGCTCTACGCGCCGCCCCTGATGGACCCCGTCTATGGCTTTCAGGCAGTCAACGTCGAGGCCCAGCTGCGGACGCCGACCTCGTTGCTGCGCTGGCTGCATCGCTTCATTGCGCTGCGCAAGGAGCATCCGGTCTTCGGGCTGGGCGACTACGTCCCGCTGCGCACCGAGAACACGCGGATCTTCGCCCACCTGCGCACCTACGCCGACGACGTGATCATGTGCGTGCACAACGTCGCGCGCTCGGCGCAGGCCGTCGAGCTGGACCTTTCTGCCTACGAGGGGCGTCACCCCGTGGAGATGTTCGGCCGCTCGCGCTTCCCGCGCATCGGCGAGCTGCCCTATTTGCTGACGCTGGCACCGCGCGGCTTCTTCTGGTTCATCCTGGAGAAGCCCGCCGAGGAAGAGCCCGAGCAGCGCGACGACGACGATCGGAAGGACGCCGCATGAGCCCCGTCCGCGAGCTGCGGCTGCCGAGCGAGGACGCGCTGCGCGAGTTCGTCATCGCCCAGCGCTGGTTCGGTTCGAAGTCCCGCGAGGTCGCGCACTTCCGGCTGTTGGAGACGATCCCGCTGACCGAGCAACCGCTCGTGCTGGCGGTCCTGGAGGTCGAGTTCCTCCCCGGCACGCACGAGCTCTACCAGCTGCCGATCGGGGCCCGGCCCGAAGGCGAGTGGACCGAAGGCGTCATCGCGACCAACGAGGGCATGGCGATCTATGACGCCATGAGCGACCCCGAGATGGTTCGCCAGCTCGTGCGCCTGATCGCGGCGCAGACGGTGATCGAGACCGGACAGGGCACGGCCGAGTTCCGCTCGGTCGGCGATGGTTTGGGCGCCGAGGTTGCCGAAGTTCGCCCGATGGGCGCCGAGCAGTCCAACTCCTCGGTCGTGCTCGACGAGCGGCTGGTGCTCAAGGCCTACCGTCGCCTCGGCGCGGGGCCCAACCCCGAGCTGGAGATCCTGCGCTTCCTGACCGAGCGCGACTTCCCGCACATCGCCGCACTGCGCGGCTTCTACGGCCACTCCGGCCGGCTGATCGACGCGACGCTCGGCATCGTTCAGGACTTCCTGGCGGGTGCGACCGACGGCTGGGACCTGGCGCTCGCCGATCTGCGCGAGGATCCGGCGCGCTTTGCCGCACGGGCGCGCGCGCTGGGCGAGGTCACCGGCCGCCTGCACACCGCGCTGGGCTCTGAGAACGCCGATCCGGCGTTTGCCCCCGAGGAGACCTCGGCCGAGGCGCTCGGCCTGCTGACCGCGACCGTCGACGAGGAGATCGAGCGCGTCTTCCTCGACCTTCCTGATGATCTTGACGTCCTGGCGCCGATCCGCGGCCGCGGCGAGGAGGTGCGCGAGGAGCTGCGGATGCTCACCCAGGTCGGCTCGGCCGGGCGCGTCATCCGCCACCACGGCGACTACCACCTCGGCCAGGTCATGCACACCGCCGACGGCGACTGGGTCGTGCTCGACTTCGAGGGCGAGCCGGCGCGGACGTTGATCGAGCGCCGGCGCAAGCGCTCGCCGCTGCGCGACGTCGCCGGGATGCTGCGCTCGTTTGCCTACGCCGCGACGGCCTCGGCGCTCCTGCACGACGCGCCGGCGCCGACCGGCTGGGAGGCGCAGGTGCGGACGGCCTACTTGGACGGGTACCTGGAGGAGACCGACCAGTCGCTGCTACCGCCCGGACGCGCCGCGGTGGAGCGGCTGGCTGTCGGTCTTCGAGCTGGAGAAGGCCGTGTACGAGTTGCGCTATGAGCTGGACAATCGCCCCGACTGGGTCAAGATCCCCGTTGCCGGGATCGCGCGCCTGCTCGAGCCCGAGTCGACGGAGCCGGAGGCATGAGCCACACGATGCAGGACGAGCGCTTCACCAAGGCTTGGCAGCGAGACGCCACGGCGCTGGCTGCCGGTGAGCTGGCCGACCCGCATGCGCTGCTGGGCCCGCACCCCGACGGCGATGGTGGCGCGACCGTCCGCGCGTGGCGGCCAGGCGCTGCGCACGTTGTCATCCATGTTGACGACGGGATGGACTACGGCTGCGAGCTCGTGCATCCCGCGGGCCTGTGGGTCGCGCGTCTCGATGGCGTGACGCCGCCGTTGTCCTATGAGATCGAGACGCGCTACGCCGACGGCGTCACGGTGACGGCTCCGGATGCCTATCGCTTCGCGCCGACGGTCGGCGACCTCGACCTTCATCTTGCCGGCGAGGGCCGCCACGAGGAGATCTACGAGCGCCTCGGCGGCCACTTGCGCGAGGTCGACGGCATCGCCGGCACGGCGTTCGCCGTTTGGGCACCGGCCGCGAAGTCGGTGGCGCTCGTCGGCGACTTCAACTCCTGGGACGGGCGGCTGCACCCGATGCGCTCGCTCGGCTCGTCGGGGATCTGGGAGCTCTTCCTTCCAGGTGTCGACGCAGGCGCGCTCTACAAGTTCGAGATCCGCACCCAAGGCGGCGCGCTGCGCGTCAAGACCGACCCGTATGCGCGCCAGGTCGAGATCTCGCCCAAGACGGCGGCGATAGTTGCGCGCTCCGAGCATCAGTGGGCCGACGGCGAGTGGGTCGCCGCGCGCGGCGATCAGCTCCAGCACGAGCGGCCGATGTCGGTCTATGAGGTTCACCTCGGCTCGTGGCGGCGCGATCCGGGCAACCCCGACGGGCTGCTCAACTACGCCCAGCTGGCCGACGAGCTCGCGGCCTACGCCACCGACATGGGCTTTACCCACGTCGAGCTGCTGCCGGTGATGGCCCACCCGTTCACCGGCTCCTGGGGCTACCAGGTGACCGGCTACTTCGCGCCCGACCCGCGGCTCGGCGGGCCCGACGACCTGAAGGCCTTCGTCGACCGCATGCACGAGCATGGCGTCGGCGTGTTGATGGACTGGGTGCCCGCGCACTTCCCGCGCGACGACTGGGCGCTGGCCCGCTTTGACGGCACCGCGCTCTACGAGCACGAGGATCCGCGCCGTGGCGCGCATCCGGAGTGGGGCACGTTGGTGTTCAACTTCGGGCGTAACGAGGTCCGCAACTTCCTCTTGGCCTCGGGCCTGTTCTGGTGCGAGGAGTACCACGCCGATGGCCTGCGGGTCGACGCCGTGGCCTCGATGTTGTACCTGGACTACTCACGCAAGGCGGGGGAATGGATCCCCAACAAGCACGGCGGGCGGGAGGACCTGGAGGCCGTCGCGTTCCTCCAGGAGCTCAACGAGGTGCTGCACGCACGCGAGCCGGGCATCATCTCCGCGGCCGAGGAATCGACGGCGTGGCCGGGGGTTTCGCGCCCGACCTACGTCGGCGGCCTGGGCTTCGGGTTCAAGTGGAACATGGGGTGGATGCACGACACGCTGAACTACTTCGCGCTGGACCCGATCCATCGTCGCTACCACCATCACGGGCTGACGTTCTCGTTGATGTACGCCTTCAGCGAGAACTTCATCTTGCCGTTGTCGCATGACGAAGTCGTCCACGGCAAGGGCACCATCTACTCGCGGATGCCCGGCGACCACTGGCAGAAGCTGGCCAACGTGCGCGCGCTGTATGCCTACCAGTGGGCGCACCCGGGCAAGCAGTTGCTGTTCATGGGCCAGGAGTTCGCGCAGGTCGGCGAGTGGTCGGCCGAGCGCTCGCTGGACTGGCACCTGCTGGACGACGGTGGCCACGAGGGCGTGCAGTCGCTGGTGCGCGACCTCAACTACGCCTACCGCGACGAGCCCGCGCTGTGGCAGCGCGACGGCGATCCGGAGGGCTTCTTCTGGATCGAGGCCAACGACGCCGAGAACAGCGTCGTCGCCTTCGCCCGCACCTCGCGCGAGGGCCGCGTCCTGGTCTGCGTGATGAACCTGACGCCGGTGCCGCGTGAGGGCTACCGCGTCGGCCTGCCGCGTGGCGGCCGCTGGCGCGAGGTGCTCAACACCGACGCCGAGGTCTACGGCGGCTCGGGTGTCGGCAACCTCGGTGGCGTCGATGCCGAGGAGCTCGCGTGGCACGGCCAGCAGCACTCGGCGGCGCTGAGCCTGCCGCCGCTCGGCGTGCTGTGGTTCGCACCGGAGTGACCGGCCTGACGACGCTTGCCTTCGAGCAGCCGCTCGGCGCCGTGCCGATCGGCGATGGCTTGGTGCGCTTCCGCGTCTTCTCGCTGGAGCACGAGCCGGTGCTGGTGGTCGGCGGCGTCGAGTACCCGATGGATGACGAGGGCTACGGCACGTGGGTCGCCACGGTCGTGGCGCGGGCCGGCGATGACTACGTCTACATCATCGACGGCACGCAGCTGCCCGACCCGCATACGCGGCTGCAGCCTTTCGGGCTTCGCGGTCCGTCACGGGTGGTCGATCCGGGCGCGTGGACGTGGACTGACGCCGGCTGGGACGGCGTGGCGCTGGCCGACTTGGTCGTCTATGAGCTGCACGTCGGGACGTTCACGCCGGAGGGCACGTTCGATGCGGTCATCCCCCACCTGGCCGAGCTCGCCGCGCTGGGCGTCACAGCGATCGAGTTGATGCCGATCCCCGACTTCCCGGGCCGTCGCGGCTGGGGCTATGACGGCGTCTACTTCTGGGCCGCGCACGAGGCCTACGGCGGGCCGGACGGCCTGCAGCGCCTCGTCGACGCGGCCCACGGCGCCGGGCTCGGCGTGCTGCTCGACCTCGTGCTCAACCACGTCGGCGCCTCGGGCGAGCAGGCGATCCGCGCCTTCGGCCCGTACTTCACCGACAAGTACTCGACCTTCTGGGGCGAGGCCATCAACTACGACGGCGCGTGGTCGGGACCCGTGCGCGAGTGGGCGATCCAGGCGGCCGAGATGTGGGTGCGCGACCTGCATCTCGATGGTCTGCGCCTCGATGCCGTGCACGCGATCTTCGACCAGTCGGCCGAACATGTCGTCGCCGAACTGGCTCGCCGCGTGCACGCGTGGCGCCATCAGGCGCTGGTCATCGCGGAGTCGGGGCTCAACGATCCCAAGGTGGTGCGGGCCGTCCAGGACGGCGGCTGGGGCTGCGATGCCGCCTGGGCCGACGATGTCCACCACGCCATCCGCACCCTGGTCACCGACGAGCGCGAGGGCTACTACGCCGAGTTCGGTGCGCTCGGCGACCTCGTGCACGCGTTCCGCGATCCTCACATCCATGACGGGCGCTGGTCGGCGTTTCGCCAACGCCGCTTCGGCGCGCCTGCGGCGGGTTGCCCGCCGGAGCGCTTCGTCGTCTTCGACCAGAACCACGACCAGGTCGGCAACCGCGCGCTGGGCGACCGCCTGCCACCGTCCGCGCGTCCGCTGGCCGCGTTCTGCACGCTGCTGTCGCCCTACACGCCCCTGCTCTTCATGGGCGAGGAGTACGGCGAGGACGCGCCGTTTCAGTTCTTCACCGACCACATCGACGAGGAGATCGCCATCGCCACGCGCGAAGGCCGCCGCCGCGAGTTCGCTGCGTTTGCGCGCTTCGCGGGCGCGAAGGTGCCCGATCCGCAGGATCCTGCGACGTTCGAGCGCTCCAAGCTGACGCGACGCGGCGATCCGGCGCTGCGGGAGTTGTACGTCACCCTGCTGCGCGCCCGCCGGCTGCTGCCGCGCGGCCCGGTCGACGACGTGCGCAGCGATGAGCGCGCGCGTTGGCTGCGCGTCGTGCGCGGGCAGTACGAGTTGGTCATGAACTTCGCAGAGGCAGAGCAGACGGTCGCGGTCGCAGCGCGGCGCCTCGTCGTCGCGACGCACGAGGGAGCGGCGCTGCGCGACGCCGGCGCCGTTGTGCTGCCACCGCTGTCGGGCGCGCTGGTGGAGATGCCACGATGAGCCGCGAGTGCTGGCCCGGCGAGCCGTTCCCCCTCGGTCCCGTCTGGGACGGGCAGGGCACCAACTTCTCGCTCTTCAGCGAGAACGCCGAGCACGTCGAGCTCTGCCTCTTTGACGCCGACGGCCACGAAGAGCGTGTCGAGGTCGTCGATCAGACCGCGCACAACTGGCACTGCTACCTGCCGGGCGTCGGGCCCGGGCAGCGCTACGGCTACCGCGTCCACGGGTCCTACGACCCCGCGCGCGGCCATCGCTTCAACCCCAACAAGCTGCTGATTGACCCCTACGCCAAGGCGATCGACGGCACCGTCGACTGGGACGCGGCCAACGCGCTGCCCTACACGCCGCCCGAGGACGGGGCGACCGACGACGCCGACTTCGAGTTCGACGACGAGGACAGCGCGCCCGCGATCCCCAAGTGCGTGGTCGTCGACCAATCGTTCAACTGGGAGGACGACCGCCCACCGCGGCGCCCGTGGACCGAGACGATCATCTATGAAACCCACGTCAAGGGCCTGACCAAGCAGTTCCCAGGGCTCCCGCCCGAGCTGCAGGGCACCTACGCAGGCCTGGCGTCCGATGAGATGGTCACCTACCTGAAGGACTTGGGTGTCACCGCCGTCGAGCTGCTGCCCGTCCACCACATCGCCGACGAGCAGTTTCTCCACGAGCACGGGCTGACCAACTACTGGGGCTACTCGACGGTCGGCTACCTCGCGCCGCACTCGCCCTATGCGGCGAACCATGAGCCGGGCGAGAACCTCAAGGAGTTCAAGGGGATGGTCAAGGCGCTGCATCGCGCCGGCCTGGAGGTCATCCTCGACGTCGTCTACAACCACACCGCCGAAGGCAATCACCTCGGTCCGATGTTGTCGTTCAAGGGTGTCGACAACGCGGCCTACTACCGGCTGATGCCCGACGACCCGCACTTCTACATGGACTTCACCGGGACGGGCAACACGCTCAACGCGGTGCAGCCGGCCGTCTTGCGGTTGATCATGGACTCGCTGCGCTACTTCGTGCAGGAATGCCACGTCGACGGCTTTCGCTTCGACCTCGCCTCGACGCTCGCGCGCCAGTTCTACGACGTCGATCGCCTGGGATCGTTCTTCGACACCATCCATCAGGACCCGGTGCTCTCCCAAGTCAAGTTGATTGCCGAGCCGTGGGACGTTGGCCCGGGCGGCTACCAGGTCGGCAACTTCCCTGTGCTGTGGAGCGAGTGGAACGGCATCTACCGCGACACGATGCGCGACTTCTGGCGCGGCCAGGCATCGATCGCCGACTTCGCCTCGCGCTTCACGGGCTCTAGCGACCTCTACAAGGACGACGGCCGCTCGCCGTTTGCCTCCATCAACTTCATCACCGCCCACGATGGCTTCACGCTGCGCGATCTCGTCTCCTACAACGACAAGCACAACGAGGCCAATCAGGAGGGCAACCGCGACGGCACCGACGACAACCGCTCCTGGAACTGCGGCGCCGAAGGCGACACCGACGACCAAGGCATCCTTGAGCTCCGCGCCAAGCAACAGCGCAACTTCCTTACGACGCTGCTGCTCAGCCAGGGCGTGCCGATGCTGCTGGGTGGCGACGAGCTCTGCCGCACCCAAGACGGTAATAACAACGGCTGGTGCCAGGACAGCCCGATCTCCTGGTACGCGTGGGACGTCGGCGACGAAGGTCGCGAGATCCTGGAGTTCACGCGTCGGCTGATCGCACTGCGTCGCTCCGAACCGGTCTTTCGCCGCGAGCACTTCCTGGCCGGCGAACGCTCTGAGCCGGGGCTGCCCGACGTCTGGTGGTTCCGTCTCGACGGCCGCCGCATGACGCGCCGCGACTGGGAGAACCCCGACCATCGCTCGCTCGGTGTCTTTCTCAACGGGCAGGCGACGGGCGCGCGCGATCGCCATGGCGCCAAGGTGGAAGGTGACTCGTTCTTGGTGCTCTTCAACGCCCACCACGAGGACGCCGTCTACAAGTTGCCGGCCGCGCGCTTTGGCACGCGTTGGACGGTCGAGCTGACGACGGCCGTACCGGGGATCGCGGCGGGGGCCGAGAGCTACAAGGCGCGTGGAGACTGCTACCTGTCGTCGCGGTCGATCACCGTGCTGCGGAGGACCGCGTAGTGCCGTCGGAACGTGTGGGCGGGCGGGCAGCTTTTCGCGCGACCTATCGCCTGCAGCTCGGCACCGACCTCGACTTCGCCGCGGCGCGCGAGCTCATCCCCTACATCGCAGAGCTCGGTTGCTCGCATCTCTACCTGTCGCCGTCGTTTCAGGCACGGGCGGGCTCGATGCACGGCTACGACGTCATCGACCCGGGTCGCGTGAGCGACGACCTCGGTGGGGAGAAGGGGCTGCGGGCGCTGGCCGAGGCTGCGCACGACCATGGCATGGGCATGGTGTTGGACGTCGTCCCCAACCACATGGCCACCGACGAAGCCAATCGCTTCTGGAGCGACCGGGTATTGCGTGAGCAGTTCTTCGACGTCGACCCCGTCAGCGGCCGTCATCGTCGCTTCTTCGACATCGACGAGCTGGCGGGTGTGCGGATGGAGGACCCGGAGGTCTTTCAGGCCGTCAGCGGGCTCGCATTGCGCCTGCTCGCCGATGGCGTGATCGACGGGCTGCGCGTCGACCACCCCGATGGGCTGACCGACCCGCTGCAATACCTGCAGCGGTTGCGCGACGGTGGCGCCGAGCACGTTTGGGTGGAGAAGATCCTCGATCCCGACGAGGAGCTACGCGCCGACTGGCCGGTCTGCGGAACGGTGGGCTATGAGTTCGCCAACGACGTCGCGGCGCTCTTCGTCGACCCGGCGGCCGAACCGGTGCTGACCGAGTTGTACGCCTCGCTGACCGGCGACGCGCGGCCGTTCACCGAGCTGGCCGCTGAGGCCAAGCTCCAGCAGGCGCGCACGGCGTTCACGCCGGAGGTCGAGCGGTTGCGGCGATTGTGGCCGGAGGCTTCGGAGCTGGAGGAGGCGCTCGCGTCGCTGCCGATCTACCGCACCTACGTCGAGCCCGACACGGCACGTGTCGACGCCGCTGATCGCGAGGCGCTGGCCGAGGCCGAGCGTCACGGGTTGCCGGCCGCGATCCGGCGCGTCCTGACGCTTGATGACCCATCAGTGCCCGCCGAGTTCGTCCGGCGCTTCCAGCAGACCACGCCGCCGGTCATGGCCAAGGGGGTCGAGGACACGGCCTTCTATCGCTACGTCCGCCTGCTGGCGCTCAACGAGGTCGGCGGCGACCCGGGGCGCTTCGGCATTGACATCGACACCTTCCACGCGGGCAACATGAAGCGGTTGTCGCACAACCTGTTGGTGTCGTCGACGCACGACACCAAGCGCTCCGGCGACGTGCGCGCGCGGCTCTGCGCGCTGACCGCGATCCCGGACGAGTGGGCGGGCGCGGTGCGCTCGTGGTTTGAGGTCAACACCCCGCTGCGCGACGCGAAGCTCGGCGCCCCGACGCCGGCCGAGGAGCTGCTGATCTACCAGACGCTCGTCGGCGCCTGGCCGATCGACGCCGAGCGCCTGGAGGCCTATCTCGTCAAGGCGCTGCGCGAGGCCAAGCTGTCGTCGAACTGGATCACGCCCGATCTCGAGCACGAGGCGGCCGTCACCCGCTTCGCCGTCGACCTGCTCGACCACGGCCCATTCCGCTACGGCTTCGACACCGTCGCCGCGCGGGTCGCCGAACTCGGCGCGCGCGTCGCGCTGGCCCAGACGCTGCTCAAGTTGACCGTCCCCGGCCTGCCCGACATCTACCAGGGCGACGAGCTCTGGGCACTCTCGCTCGTCGACCCCGACAACCGCCGTCCCGTCGACTGGGCCGCCCGGCGCAACGCGCTCGCCGCCCTACGCGAGGGTGCACCGCCCACGAGCGACACCATCAAGTTGCACCTCGTCGCCGCCGCGCTCGACCTGCGCCGTCGCCGCCCCGCTGCGTTCGCCGACAACAACTACACACCCATCCCCACCGGCGACGACACCGTCGCCTTCCTCCGCGGCACCGACGTTCTCGCCGCCGTCGCCACCCGCGACAAAGCCACCGGCACCGCCGGCTGGGAGCTCCCAGCCGTCGCCACCGGCCGCTGGCGCGACGTCCTCACCGCCGAGGAGTACGACCTCCCCGACGGCGCAACCCTCGCCGGCATCCTCGGCCCCACCGGCCGTGCGCTCCTCGAACGCCTCCCCTGACCACTCACCGCCCGGGGGCAGGGAACCGTTCAGTCTGGGTGGCGGTCGCGTGTGTGATCCGTAAGCTCTGCTTCATGCCGCTCGACGTCAAACGCCTCCGGGTGCTGCGTGAGCTCGCCGAGCGCGGGACCGTCGCGGCGACCGCCGAGGCGCTGAGCTTCACGCCATCCGCCGTCTCCCAGCAACTGTCGGCGCTGGAGCGCGAAGCGGGCGTCGTCCTCCTCGAACGCGAGGGCCGGCGGCTCGCCCTGACCGATGCGGGACGCACGCTGGTCGCCCACGCCGACACGCTCCTGGCCCAGCTCGAGCGCGCCGAGGCTGACCTGCACGCCGGCTCTCAGGAGATCACCGGAACGCTGCGTGTCGCCGCGTTCTCGTCCTTTGCTCGCTCGGTGCTGCCAGACGTCACGGCCGCGATGGCTGCCTACCCGCGGCTGGACCTGCATGTCCGCGACGCCGAGCCGCAGGACAGCCTGCCGCTGCTGCGCATCGGCGAGGTCGACATCGTCATCGCCCAGCGTTTCCCCTATGTCCCGCGCACCTTCGGTCCTGCGTTTCATGTCGTCGAGCTCTTCGACGACCCGCTCCACCTGGCGACCGGTCCCGGCCACCACGACGCACCGCCGCGTTTCGTCGACCTCGCCGGCCGCCCGTGGGTCGCCGGCCATCCGGACACCAGCTGCCACGCCGTCGTCGTTCACGCCTGCCACGCCGGCGGCCACGAGCCACGCATCGTCGGCTTCTCCAACGACTTCGCCGTCATCGCCGCGCTGGTCGCCCGCGGGGTCGGCATCGCGCTGATCCCGAAGATCGCTCACGACCAGGCTCCGCCCGAGGTGCAGCTGCGCCCGCTCGAGCCGCCACTGTCGCGCCAGGTTCTCGCCATCGTCCGCGCCGGCGCCGAGGAGCGACCGGCGGTCGCCGCGTTCTTGGCCGAGCTGCAGAACGCCGCCGCTTCGCGCCGGTAGACCCGCCGCGTCGCGTCCTGGCCGCCTGGCCAATACCATCCGCCGCGGTGCCATTCCGCGTGTTGGTCGTGTCGTGGGAGTACCCGCCGATCGTCGAAGGCGGGCTGGCCCGCGCTGTCCGCAAGCTGAGCGAGGCGCTGGTCGCCGATGAAGACGTCGAAGTTCACGTCCTGACGCGCGCCGGCGAGCACGGCCCGCTCGACGAGATCCGCCACGGCGTGCATGTCCATCGCGTGCGCGAGCCGCATTACCCGTCGGCGCTGCCGGAGTTCGTGCAGTGGGTCGGGCGGATGAACCACGACCTCCTGGAGCGCGGGCGCGAGCTGATCCAGGAGCACGACTTCGACATCGTCCACGGCCACGACTGGCTGGTCGCCGTCGCCGCCAAGCGCCTGGCCGACCGCATCGGGGCCCCGTTCGTCGCGACCGTCCACGCCACCGAGCACGGTCGCCATCAGGGCTGGGTCCACAAGCCGCCGCAGTCAGACATCCACCGCACCGAGCGCTGGATGGTCCATGTGGCCGATCAGGTGCTGGTCTGCTCGCACTACATGCGCGGCCACGTCGCCGACGTCTTTGGGATCGATGAGGAACGCATTGTGGTGGCGCCCAACGGCATCGACCCCGACGACCTGCAGCCCGTCCAGGATCTCGCCAGCCTCCGCGCGCAGTTCGCCGCGCCCGAGGAGAAGCTCGTCCTGCTCGTCGGGCGGCTCGTCTACGAGAAAGGCTTCCAGCACGCGCTCGAGGCGCTGGCCGGACCCGACGGCGTAATTGCGCGCGTTGGTGGCGTGCGCTTCTTGGTCGCCGGCTCGGGCACGCACGAGTGGGAGCTCAAGGACCAGGCGCGCCGCCTCGGCCTGACCGAGCACGGCACGTTCATGGGGTGGATCGGTGACGACGTCCTGCACTCGCTCTACCGGATCGCCGACTTGACGGTGGTGCCGTCGATCTACGAGCCGTTCGGGCTCGTCGCGCTCGAGGCGATGGCCTCGGGTTGCCCGTGCATCGTGGCCGACACCGGTGGGCTCAGAGAGGTCGTCCCCAACGAGCGCGTCGGCTTGCGCTTCACCGCCAAGGACCCGCGGTCGCTGGGCCGGATGGTCGAGCGCGTGCTCACCGATGACGACCTGCGCGACCGCCTGGTCGCCGAGGCCTCCGAGCACGTGCTGCGATTTGACTGGAGCGACGTCGCGCGCCAGACGCACGCGGCCTACCGCTCACTGCTGGGCGCAGGCGCGCCGGCGCCTACCGCGTCGTCTTCTTGACCGTCGTGGCCCTGGCCTGGCGGTGGCCACTGCGGTCGGTGGCCAGCAGCCGGAAGGTCTGGGTGCCCTTGCGCAGCTTGGGCGTCACGATTCGGTAGGCGGCCGGGCCGGTCGCGATCGTCCGGAGGCGGTGGTCGACCGACTTGGTGCAGCGCCGCTTCTTATGGCGCTTGATGCACGTGGCGCGGTAGGCGGTCGTCACGCGCGCCTCGATGCTCCGAACGCCGGCACTCGGCGCCGGGTCATCAACGCGGACCTCGAGCGTGCAGATCGAGCGCGCGCAGCTGAGCTTGGTTACATGCGCCTTCGGCGCGGCGGCATCGGGCGAGGGGAGCGCCGCGGCGTTGGGTGAAGGACCGGTCACCACGACGCTCTTGACCGCGGGCGCAACGGGCGGCGGCGCCGGCGACCCACCCGGGACCGTGGTCGCGGCGGAGGTCGCCGCGGTCGTGCCGGTCAACCCATAGGCCTCGACCAGGCAGGTCACGCTGGTGCCGGCATCCGCGGCGCCGGGGACCATCGTCGTGCCCTGCGCGACGGTCGTGCTGCCGCGCAGGAAGCTGACGTCGTAGTAGGTGGCGTTCGCCCAACTGCCGGTGTCGCAGTGCACCGACCCGTCGGCGGCGTCGACCGCGATCGTGGGCGGGCTGAGGACCGCCGGACCCTGGACCGCCTGGCCGGTCCCGCGCTCGCCGATGTAGGCGTGGATGCCGGGGTGAGCAACCCGCGCGAAGTAGCCGGGGTAGTGCTCCCAAGCGCAGCCGGCGCCGCCGGTGACGATGCCCGCGAGCTTCCAGACACCGCCGACCTGGACGGCCAGCGGGCCGCCGCTGTCGCCCTGACAGGCATCGATCCCGGTCTGGCCGGCACACAGCAGCATGTTGTCGTCATACGGCGAGTAGACCGTGGCGCAGCCCGTATTGCGGTACAGCGTGGCCACGTTGAGGTTGTCGACGGCGTGCGGGACCGTCGTGGTGTCGCTCGGCGCGCGGGCGACGTCCGACCCCCAGCCGCTGAGGCGCAGGGCGTCGCTCGCCCCGGGGCGGTAGCCGACGTCGGTGAGCCCGATCGCCTTGACGGTCGGCCCGTAGCTCAACGGCGTGGCGAGCGTCAGGATCGCGGCGTCGCCGGTCTGCAGGTCGGGGTCATAGCCGGGATAGACGCTGACCGCGATGACCGTCGGATGCTGACCGGCCGAGAAGCGGCTGGTGATCCCCGCACGGACGGCGATCGTGGACGGGGCGATCACCTCGTCTTCGTCGTCGTGAACGCAATGGGCGGCGGTGACGACATGGGTGGCATCGAGGATCGCGCCGCCGCAGAGGTAGCCATCGGGCAGGACGAGGGCTTGCCATGGGGCGTCGGTCGACGTCGCCGGTGAGCCACCGACGACGCGGGGCGTCCCGCCGACGACGCTGTTGGAGACGGGCGTTGCTGTCGCTGCGTCGGCTGCCGCAAGCGCGAGCAGCACGGCGAGCGCGGCAAGAACACGGCGCATAAGCCATTACAACGGCACGATCGGTGGAGAACTTGAGCGTTGGCGGGCGGGCTGGTCGCACGCGCGCCAGACCATAAATCAAGGAAAGTCGACAGACTTTGTGTAGAATAGGCCGCGATGGCCGATCACCCGGGCACCATGGTCGCGACCGACGTCCACCAGCACCTCTGGCCGGAGGGCTTCCTTACCGCGCTGGCGCGCCGCGTCGACGCGCCCGCAGTGCGCCGGGACGGGCGCGGCTGGATCATCCGGGTGCCGGGCGAGCCCGACAGCCCCTTCGGGCCGGCGACCCACGACCCGCTGGTCCGCGCCGCCGACCTGCGCGCGATCGGGCTGGAGCGGGCGCTGCTGTGCATGTCGACGCCGCTGGGGGTCGAGGCCTTGGCCGAGGACGAGGCCCGCCCGCTGCTCGACGCATGGCACGACGGCGTCTTTGCCGCCGGCGACGCGTTCGGCGTCTGGGGCGCGCTGCCGGTCGATGGCGCACAGCCTGACGACGTCGACGCGCTGCTGGCGCGCGGCGCCGTCGGCGTCTCGCTGCCCGCCGCGGCGTTGGCCTCGCCGGCCGCGATCGACGCGGCCGGGCCGGTGCTGGCACGCCTCGCGTCGCGCGGCGCGCCACTGCTCGTCCACCCGGGCCCGATCGGCCCCGCGATCGTCCCGCGCGAGGACGCCGGCGCGGCGTGGTGGCCGGCGCTGACGACCTACGTCGGCGACATGCACCGTGCCTGGCATGCCCACATCGGTTGGGGCGTCGCGGCCCATCCGACGCTGCGCGTGTGCTTCGCGATGCTCGCCGGCCTCGCCCCGCTGCACGCCGAGCGCCTGGCGCTGCGCGGCGGGCCGAGCGATGCCATCAACAACCCCAACATCTTCTACGACACGTCGTCCTATGGCCGGCGCGCGATCGGCGCGATAGCCGACGCCGTCGGTCTCGATCAGCTGGTGACGGGCTCTGACCGGCCCGTCGTCGACCCACCGCTCCAGGCCCCGCTCGGTGAGCGGGCCGCGGGCGTGATGGCCACCACCAACGTCCACCGTCTTCTGCACGGGAGAAGCGCATGATCCGCCGTCCCCACACCGACCGCGACCTGTCCCGAGCCGAGCTGGAGCTCGCCGCCGTCGACCTGCTGCACCGTCCCGAGGAATGGCAGCAGCACGTCTTCCACGACCCCTCTGGCGCTCGCACCTACCACCAGCTCGCACTCGACGAGCACCTCGAGGCGTGGCTGATCTGCTGGAGCGACGGCAACGACACCGGCTTCCACGACCACGACGAGTCACACGGCGCCGTCGGCGTCGCGGCCGGTCACGTGCGTGAGGAGACGCTCGCGCTGGGCGGCGACCCGGTGGTCCGCGAGGTCGGCCCCGGCGCCGTCTTCTCCTTCGACGCCACCGACATCCACCGCGTCCTGCACATCGGCGACGAGGCGGCCGTCACCTTGCACCTCTACTCGCCACCGCTGCGGCGCATGGGCGCCTACGAGGTCCTGGCCGACGGACGCCTTGCGCGCCGCTCGATCTCGGCTGAGCAGGAGCTGGCGCCGTCGGTGAGCTGACCGCGCGCGCCTGCTTGAATCAGGCGCATGGCTGACCGCTTCGTTGATCACCTGCTCATCGGCGGCGGCATCGCTTCCGCCACCTGCGCCCAAGAGCTGCGCGAGGCCAATGCCACCGGCTCGATCCTGCTCGTTGCGCGCGAGCTTGATCCGCCTTACCACCGCCCGCCGATCACAAAGGGCTACCTGGGCGGCAGCGAGACCAAGGACGACACCTTGATCGAGCTGCCCGACGACGTTGAGGTGCTGACCCGCACCTCCGTCATGGCGCTGGACGCCGCCGCCAAGACCGTCACGCTCTCCAACAAGGAGACCGTCGAGTACGGCACCGCGCTGCTGGCGACCGGGGCGATGGTCCGCCGGCTGCAGATCGACGGCGTCCACCTCGACGGCATCCATTACCTGCGCGCGCTGGGCAATGCCGACTCGCTGATCGAGGATGCCGAGACGGTGGAGAACGTGGTCTGCGTTGGCGGGTCCTACATCGGCTGCGAGAGCGCGGCGACGCTCACGACGCTCGGCAAGCGCGTCACGGTCGTGCTCCTGGAGGAGGAGCCGATGGAGCGCGCGTTCGGCTTGCAGGTCGGTCAGTGGGTGCGCGACGTGCTCGCCAGCCACGGCGTTCAGGTCGTCGGCAACGTCGAGGTCGAGCGCTTCGAGGCCGACGGCGAGCGGGTTCAGCGCGTCGTGCTGACCGGCGGTCGCGCGCTGGACGCCGACCTGGTCGTCGCCGGCGTCGGCGTCACGCCCGACGTCATGCTCGCGCGCAAGGCCGGGCTGGAGATCGGCGAGCGAGGTGGCGTGCGCGCCGACGCGCGGCTGCGTGCCCACGGCGCTGACGGCCTCTACGTCGCCGGCGACATCGCCGAGTACGACAGCCCCGTCCACGGCGGCGCCGTGATCCGCGTCGAGCACGAGGAGCACGCCGCCTCCCAAGGCCGGACGGTCGCACGCAACATGCTCGGCGCCAACACCGAGCACACCGACGTGCCCTACTTCTTCAGCGACTTGGCCGATTGGGCGTCGTTTGAGTACGTCGGCCCAGCACTTACCTGGGACGAGGAAGTCGTCGAGGGCGACATGGCCAGCGGCAAGTTCACGGTCTGGTATCTCGCCGACGGCAAGGTCGCGGCGATGCTCAGCGCCGGCGGCCACGGCGACATCGACGCGGCGCGGGCGAAGATCGCGGGCGGCTAGTCGCTGCCAGCTGGCAGCTGTTCGCGTTTTCGATCGTTCCCTGGGGCTGAGCGCAGGTCTAAGGTCGCTCGGCATGAGCGTTGCCGAACCTGAGCCCGTGACGGCACGCCCGGAGCCCGCGTTGCGCTCGACCGCCGCCCGGTCTTGGCCGTTGATCGCGCGGTTACTCGTCGTCGCCATCCCGGTGCTGGCGATCGGGACCATTGTCTGGCCGATGCTGGTGCACCCGCGCGCCGCGTACGGCGGCGACGACTGGCTGAACCAGCTCTGGTACGTCTGGCACCAGACCGACTGGATGCAGGACCATGTTCTCCCGACGTACTACATCAACTACTCCGGCGGGGTGCTCTACCCACACTTCGCCTTCTACGCGGGACCGTTGAGCGCGCTGGCCAGCGCCACCTCCCTGATCGTCGGCGGCGGGGACGGCCTAGCGGGGTACATCACCTGGTGGGTCCTCGCCGTTGTCTGCGCCTACGGCGGCTTCTACTGGCTCGGACGCATGGCAGGGCTCGGGCGTTTTGCAGCGCAGGTCCCAGCGCTGGTCTTCGTCACCTCGGCCTACTACCTCACGTTGATCTACGGGCGAGGGGATTGGCCGGAGTTTGTCGCGGTGTCCTCGATGCCGCTGCTGGTGGCGTCATCGTTCAGCGTCGTCCGGGCACGTCGGCTCACGCTGGGGTCTACCGCAGCGCTCGCCGTCAGCACGGTGCTGTTCTCCGGATCGCATGCGATCACCCTGGTGTACGGCACGGCCTTCCTGCTGCTGGTTCTCGCGGCCCTGGTCGCGGCCGTCCCGGAGGCCCGGCGGATCATCACGCGGTCAGGAGCGCTGCGCTGGACGTGCGTCGTGGTGCCGGCGGTCATGGTCAACGCCTGGTTCCTGGTGCCGTTCGGCGCCTATCAGCACCTCACGCGGGTGAGCGCGACAGACGCAAACGCGCCGTTCCTGCTCACCATCAGCAAGCCGGTCGTCCGCCCGGAGGCGCTGTTCACCCTGGAGCGGGCTTCTGCCGTCGCGCCCTCGGAGCAGTTCGTCGTCGGGCTGCCCGTCGTGGCGATGGTCTGGGTGCTCATCACGCTGCTGGTCGTCCTCGTCAGGCGCGCGGGGAGCCCGGCGTGGCGACGGACGCTGGTCGTGCTGGTAGCGCTCACGGCAGCCGTGACGGCGCTGATGATGGACGTCGGCCTGTTTCTCGCCCTGCCGGCGAAGCTTCAGGTACTGCAGTTCACGTATCGCCTGGAGAGCTTCGTGCTGATGGGCGTGAGCGCGTCGCTGATCGCCGCCTTGGTTCTGGGGCGCGAGAGCACGTGGCGCGTCGCGCGGATTTGGACGCTGTTGCTCGTTCCGCTCGTCGCGTTCTCGCTGGTCGCTGCCGCTCGCCAGGTTGATCGCCGCCCCCTCGACGAGTCTTTGCGAAGCACCTTCGCGGAGTTCAACACGTACTCAGCAGGCGACTACGCCGACGGCACGCTGCCGGTGCTCCCGAACCTCTTGTCGGCGGCCACCTTCCGCAAGGAGACGTCGACCGCCCTCTTCCGCTGGGACCGCATGCGCGCCAATCGCGCCTCGATCGTCACCTCGGCCGGGCCTGGGGCGCACGTCGTCAGCAACCTGATGACGATGGTCCCCTTGGTCCACATCGATGGAGCCAGGATGGTGGCGATCCAGCGCATCGTGCGCCAGCGGTTGGTTGCTCGCGGGGCCGTCCTGCAGATTGACGATGACGCGCCGCCCGGGCCCGTGACGATCCGCGTCCGCCCGGCGCACCCGTGGCCGGTCGTGCTCGGCAAGTCCCTCTCGGTCCTCGGTCTGGTCGGCCTGATCGCCAACTTCGTGGCGATCGGCATCGGCGCGCGTCGGCGCCGGAAAGGAGCGGTGGCCTAGACCGTCTTGGTGTCTTCGCCGCCCTCGAGATACTCGAGGTTGTCCTGGCGCTCACCGGCGGACTGCGCTAGCGCGAAGCCGACGAGCCCGTGCAGGAGCAGCGGGAAGATGACGAAGAAGACGATGACGAGGCCGAACGTGGCCTTGAACGCGCTGAGGGCGATGACGAGCGACATGCGGGCGGAATCTTACCGTGGGCCGGGGCAGCCGCGCGGTGCGACGCTCCCCCGGCGCGGCGGTAACCGGATCGTCCGCACGCCGATGTTGTCGTCCTCGCGCGCTTCGATGATGTCGTCGAGCGGATCGGCCCGGTGCACGAAGGCAAAGCAGCCCTTCAGGCCGGTGATGCTGATCCAGTTCTCGTGGTAACTGGACGGGTAGATGTCGGCCCAGCCGGGGGAGACGCCGAGGCGCAGCTCCTTGCGACCGAAGCGCTGACTGCAAGCCGGGAAGACCCGGTGCTTGGGCGACCGTTCGAACGTGCGCACGCGCCGCAGGTCGCGGAAGCAGTAGGAGAGCTTTGGGCCCGTGCGGATCATGCTCTCGCGCGTGCCGTCGGGGCGCAGCGTCCACAGCTCGAAGCGCGCCGCCCGCCAGTACTTCCAGTAGTGCCCCTGGCCGGGGATCGCCTTGAAGTAGACGTAGCCGGCCAGCGGGAAGAAGACCGGCGCCCCTAGTCGGTTGCGGATGACCTGGGAGGCCGACGCGAAGCGGTAGCCGTTGTGCGTCGCCCGGCCGCTGTGCTCGGCGCGCAGCTCCAGGGCCCCGGCGCCGACGTTGACGATGTGGTTGGTCGCCAGCAGCCGCAGCACTTTGCCGGCCTTGCGGACGCGCAGATCGCCGGGCGGCTTCATCCGCAGGTCCGGGCACTTGAGCGCCAAGATCACGTCGTTGCACGGGTTGACGTCGGGCGCCGTCGCGGCGGGGGCGGCGCTCCCGCCGAGGGTGACGGTCGTCGCGACCAGCGCGGCGAGCAGGGGCACGAGCAGACGGCGGACCGGCATCGGGGCGCTGCAGTCTGTCGAACCGGTCGGCGCGACGCGCTTGCATGCGGGCCTTGCTGCCAGAATCCGCGCCATGCACGTCGTCGCGCTGGGCTTCGGTCTCGGGCTCGTGGTTGCCGCGGCGATCGGCCCGATCTCCCTGCTGTGCATCCGCACGGTCCTGCGCGGGGCGCTCGGCAGCGGTGTCGCGATCGGCGCCGGAGCGGCGGTCGTCGACGCGACCTACGCGCTGCTGGGCGCGATCGGCGCGGGCCGGCTGTTGGAAATCGATGCGCTGCGGCTGACGCTCGGCCTCGTCGGCGCGGCCGTCCTCGCACTGCTCGGGCTGCGCACGCTGTGGTCGGCATTTCGCGTCCGGCTCGGTGGCGAGAGCGACGACGAGGTCGCCACCCCGTGGCGCGCGTTTCTGACCTCGCTGGCGGCGACCGCCTCGAACCCGACGACGATCCTCTCTTGGGCCGCGGTCTTCGCGGCTGCCTCGACGGCCAGCGCCGTCGACGGCACGGCCGAAATGCTGGTGCTCTGCCTTGGCGTCGGCTGCGGGACGTTGACGTGGTTCACGGCCCTGTCGCTCGGCCTCACGGCGATCCGCGGCCGCGTCGGCGACCGCCTGCTGCAGGCCGTCGACATCGGCTCGGGCGTCGGCCTGCTGCTCTTCTCGGGCGCGCTCGGCGTACGCGCCGCGCGCGACGCCCAGTAGCTCGTAGCCGCCTACTCCGACCTGCGCGGTAGGATTAGGACCGATGATCTTCACGACCAAGGCGGAGTACGGCGTGCGGCTCCTCGTCGAGCTGGGTCGCCAGCACGACGCCTCTGGTGTCCCGACTCCGGTGTCGCTCAAGGCGATCGCCGAGGCCGAGGCCCTGCCGCTGGCCTACCTCGAACGGATCGTCGCCCTGCTCAAGAAGGCCGGTCTCGTCGAGGCCACGCGCGGCGCACATGGCGGCTACCGCCTGACGCGCCAGCCCGCCGACATCCAGATGGACGAGGTCGTCCTCGCCCTCGAAGGCGGCGTCGCGCCGATGACCTGCTTTGTGGCCGAAGACGGTCAGTCTTCACAAGGCCGCGTCGTCTGCAGCCACGAGGCCGACAGCGGCCACGGCTGCGCGACCAAGCTGCTCTGGACCCGGGTCCAGGGCGGCGTCGTCAGGGCACTCGCCCAGACGACGCTCGCCGAGCTCGTCGCCTTCTCCAATCGTCCCCAGCAGACCCAGACCGCCACCGCTGTGCGCAACGCCGCAGCGGTCGCCTAGAGACTCAGAAAGAACACGTACATGGCCGCTGAACTCGAGATCCGCAACCTCCACGTCCAGGCCGGTGAGAAGCAGATCCTCAAGGGTCTTGATCTCACCGTCGACAAGGGCGAGATCCACGCGCTGATGGGCCCCAATGGCTCGGGCAAGTCCACCCTGGCCAACGCGATCATGGGCCACCCGGGCCTCGAGGTCACCGAGGGCCAGATCATCTTCCAGGGCGAGGACATCACGGAGGCCGATCCCGACGAGCGCGCTCGCGCCGGCTTGTTCATGGCCTTCCAGTACCCGGTCGCCATCCCCGGCGTGACGATCACCAAGTACCTGCGGATGGTCCTCAACGCCCACCGCGAGGCGCGTGGCGAGCAGGAGATCTCGCTCAAGGACTTCCGCAAGACGGTCGAGGCGGCGATGGAGTTGACCAACGTCCCGCGCGAGTTCGTCTCCCGCTACCTCAACGACGGCTTTTCGGGCGGCGAGAAGAAGCGCCTCGAGGTCCTCCAGCTCGCGCTGCAGCAGCCGCAGATGGCGGTCCTGGACGAGACCGACTCCGGTTTGGACATCGACGCGCTCAACGTCGTCGCCCATGGCGTCAATACGATCGCCAAGGGCTCGGACATGGGCGTCCTGATCATCACCCACTACCAGCGCATCCTGCACCTGGTGCAGCCGACGCGGGTGTCGATCATGTTCGACGGCCGGATCATCAAGGAGGGCGGGCCCGAGCTCGTCGAGCAGCTTGAGTCCGAGGGCTACGCCAACATCAAGGAAGCGGCGGGCGTCGGGGCCTAAGGACATCACCATGGCCGCCACCGCCCAGCTCGACGTCCGCGCGCAGTTCCCCACGCTCGATCGCGAGGGTGTCGCCTACCTCGACAGCGCCGCGACGTCCCAGACGCCGGACGTCGTGCTGGCGGCGATGGACGACTACTACCGCCATCACCGCGCGTCGGTCCATCGCGGGACCTACCCGCTGGCCTCGGAGGCGACCGACCTCTTCGAGGGCGCTCGCACGCGCATCGCGGCGTTCGTCAACTGGGCGGCACGCGACACGGTCTTCACCCGCAACGCGTCTGAGGCGCTGAACCTCGTCGCCCACGGCTGGGGCCGCCGCCATGTCGGTCCTGGCGACCGCATCCTCGTCACGCGGATGGAGCATCACTCCAACTTCGTGCCGTGGTGGATGCTGGCGCGCGAGACGGGCGCCGAGCTGGTCGAGGTGCCGGTCGACGGTGAAGGCCTGCTGGATCTCGATGTCCTCGACGGCCTGTTGCCAGGCGCCAAGCTCCTGGCGATCGCTCACGTCTCCAACGTGGTCGGGACGATCAACCCGATCGCCGAGATCGCACGGCGCGCGCGAGCTGCCGGCGTTGTCACCGTCGTTGACGGCTCGCAGGCCGTGCCGCAGATGCCGGTCGACCTGACCGCGCTGGACGCCGACTTCTACGCCTGGACCGGCCACAAGGCCTACGGGCCGACGGGCGTCGGCGTCCTGCACGGGCGTCACGACCTCCTGCTCGACACCGAGCCGCTGATCGGCGGTGGCCACATGATCTCCAGCGTGTCGTTCGACGAGGTCCGCTGGGCCGCGCCGCCGGCGCGCTTCGAGGCCGGGACGTCGGCGATCGCCGAAGTTATTGGTCTCGGCGCCGCGGTCGACTGGCTCGCCGACATGGGCATGGAGAACGTGCGCGCCCACGAGGTCGAGCTGACCGCCTACGCGCTGGAGCGCCTCGGCGCCGAGGACGACGTCACGCTGCATGGCCCGCTCGACGCCGAGCGCCGTGGCGCGCTGGTCTCCTTCGCGCTCAAGGGCGTTCACCCGCACGATGTGTCCGAGATCCTCGGCCGCCGCGGCGTGTGCGTCCGCGCCGGCCACCACTGCGCTCAGCCGCTGATGCAGCAGCTGGGCGAGTCGGCGACGACGCGCGCGTCGTTTGCCGTTCACACCGCCCGCGAGGAGGTCGACGCGCTCGTCGACGGCCTGGCGGAAGTCCGCAGGATCTTCGCCTAGCCATGGACGACCTGTATCGCGAGGAGATCCTCCAGCACTACAAGCGGCCCCACAACTGGGGTCCGATGGAGTCGCCGGACCTCGAGGCCGAGGACCACAACCCGCTCTGTGGCGACCAGCTCAAGGTGATGTTGAAGGTCGATGACGACGGGAAGGTCGCCGAGATCCGCTTCGACGGCCATGGCTGCGCGATCTCCCAAGCGTCGGCCTCGATGGCCTCCGACGAAGTCGTCGGCATGCCCGTCGACGAGCTCCTGCGCCTGGATCGCTCCTTCGTGTTGGACCTGCTCGGCATCGACATCAGTGCGACGCGCATGAAATGCGCCTTGTTGTCGCTCAAGGTCCTGAAGTCCGCCGGCCTCGGCCACGAGGTCGACTGGGAGCCCGAGACGCCGCCGGCGTCGGCCCCGGTCTCGCCGGCCGACCGCGACCGCATCTAGCGCACGACGGCGCTAGCGCGACCTACTTCGGCGCCGCGCCCGCCTTGGCCCGGCGTGCGGCCTTGGTGCGCTCGTTGGGATCGAGCAGCCACTTGCGGATCCGGACCGCCTTGGGCGTCACCTCGACGCACTCGTCCTCGCGCAGCCACTCCATCGCCTGATCGAGGGACAGGTTGCGGGCGGGGACCAGGCGCTCCAGCTCGTCGGCGGTCGCTGAGCGCACGTTGGTGAGGTGCTTCTCGCGGACGATGTTGACGTCGAGGTCGTCGGCGCGCGAGTTCTCGCCGATGACCATGCCGGCGTAAACCTGGTCGCCGGGGGAGACGAACAGCGAGCCGCGCTCCTGCATCTGAAAGCACGAGTACGACGTCACCGAGCCCTGGCGGTCAGAGACCAGCGCGCCGGTTGGCCGCGTGCGCAGCTCGCCGTGCCACGGCTCCATGCCGTCAGAGACGCTGTGGGCGATGCCCGTGCCGCGCGTCTCGGTGAGGAACTCGGTGCGGAAGCCGATCAGGCCACGCGCCGGAACGCGGTAGTCCATCCGGACCCAGCCGGTGCCGTGGTTGCTCATCTGCTCCATGCGGCCCTTGCGCAGCGCCAGCATCTGGGTGACGACGCCGACGTAGTCCTCGGGCACGTCGATGGTCATGCGCTCCATCGGCTCGTGGACGGTGCCGTCGATCTCGCGCGTGACGACGCGCGGCTGGCCGACGAGCAGCTCGAAGCCCTCCCTGCGCATCGTCTCTACGAGCACCGCGAGCTGCAACTCACCGCGGCCCTGGACCTCCCAGGCGTCGGGCCGCTCGGTGTTCTCGACGCGGATCGACACGTTGCCGATCAGCTCCTGATCGAGGCGCGCCTGGATCTGGCGGGCGGTCAGCTTGTTGCCGTCCTTGCCGGCAAACGGCGAGGTCGAGGTGGCGATCGTGACGCCGATCGACGGGTCGTCGACGTGCAGGACTGGCAGCTGGCGCGGATCGTCGACGTCGGCCAGCGTCTCGCCGATCGTGATCTCCGGCAGACCGGCGACCGCGCAGATCTCGCCCGGCCCGGCCTCTTCGACCGGCACGCGGTGCAGGCCGTCGGTGACGAACAGCTCGGTGATCTTGCCGCGCGTCACGGTCTCGCCGTCGGCGCGACACCAGCCGATGTCGCCCTTGCGGATCGTGCCCTGGCGTACGCGGCAAACGCCGAGGCGGCCGAGATAGGGATCGGCATCGAGGTTGGTGACCAGCGCCTGGGCGGGATGCTCTGGGTCATAGGACGGCGGCGGGACGGTCTCGACGAGCAGGTCGAGCAGCGGCTTGAGCGACTCGCCCGGGGTGGTCTGGTCCAGCGAGGCCGTGCCGGCCTTGGCGTTGGTGAAGACGATCGGGAACTCGAGCTGGTCCTCGGCGGCGTCGAGGTCCAGGAACAGCTCCTCGACTTCGTGGACGACCTCGTCGATGCGCGCGTCGGGGCGATCGATCTTGTTGATGACCAGCACAACCGGCAGCCGGCTCTCCAGCGCCTTGCGCAGCACGAAGCGCGTCTGGGGCAGCGGGCCCTCGGAGGCGTCGACGAGGAGGAGGACACCGTCGACCATCGTCAGCCCGCGCTCGACCTCGCCACCGAAGTCGGCGTGGCCGGGCGTGTCGATGATGTTCAGCTTGGTCTCGCCGTACTGGACCGCGGTGTTCTTGGCGAGGATCGTGATGCCGCGCTCGCGCTCCTGGTCCATGGAGTCCATGACGCGATCGGTCAGCGCCGCGCCCTCCCGGAAGGCGCCCGACTGACGCAGCATGGCGTCGACGAGCGTCGTCTTGCCGTGGTCGACGTGGGCGATGATGGCGACGTTGCGCAGATCGTCGCGGGTCGCGGAGAAGGTTGGGTTAACGGCGGGCATGCGGCGCCAGAGGGTAGGGGGTTCGCGCGCGTCGATACCGTCCGGCCCATGGCCGAGACCATTGACGTCTGCCCGCTCACCGAGCTTCCGCCCGGCGCCATGCGCGTCCTGGAGTGGGAGGACCTCGAGATCGCCGTCGTCAACTGCGCCGGCACGCTCTTTGCGATCGAGGACCGCTGCTCGCACGACGACGGCCCGCTGGCCGAGGGCGAGCTGCACCAGGCCGACTGCACGATCGAGTGCCCGCGCCACGGCTCGCTGTTTGACCTGCGCAGCGGCAAGCCGCTGACGCTCCCGGCCTATGAGCCGATCGAGACGTTTCCGGTTCGCGTCGACGACGGGATCGTCAGGATCGACGTCGAGTAGGTCCGGACGCGCGCGTCCCGCCACCGAGGGCGAAACGCGCGGGTCCGGCCCGGCCGCTTACTTGCGCAGCTTGCGCCGCTCGGCCTTCGTTGCGAGGTTGCCGGCGGCGTCGCGCGCCGCGATCTCGATGATCACCGTCGAGCGGTTCTTCAGCCGCTTCTTGGTCTTCAGGCGCACGGTCACCGTCTTGCCCGCCGCAGCTCCCTTGAACGACTTGCTGGTGAGCAGCCGCCGGCTCGCGGTCCGCAAGCGCACCCTGCCCGAGCAAGCCTCCGCGCACGTGAAGCGCACGGTGACGCTGCGACCGGCGAGCGTCACGAGGCCCTTGATGCCGACCTTCGGAGCGACGGTGTCGGCCGGCGGTGCTGGGGTAGGCGCGGGCGCCGGGGCAGGCGGCGGCGGGGGCGGGAGGGGCCGGACGTAGGCGGCAGCGGCGCTGACCGCCGCCGAGGCATTGATCAGCCCGGCGCCGAACTGGGGATCGGCGCCGGCGCTGCCGAGGTCGCGGGCTGTGCCCTTCAGGATTGCCTCGACTTCATCTGGTGACAGATCGGGCCGCTTGGCCTTCATAAGGCCGACGAGCCCTGCCACCAGCGGCGACGCCATCGATGTGCCGCTGATGATGTTGTAGTTGGCGTCGGTCCCGTTGATGCTGTACTGCGGGTTGCGCGTGTCCCAGGTCGAGAAGATGTTCGTGCCCGGTGCGGCGACGTCCACCCAGCTGCCGTTAGACGATGATGGGGCGACCGTGTCGTTGGCCTGTGTGTTGGCGACTGCGATGACGCCGGGGTAGGAGGCCGGGTAGATCGGTGCGTTGGCGTCGGACTCCTGGAAGTTGCCTGCGGCGGCCACGACGGTGATGCCCCTGGCGCGGACCGCCTGAATCGCGGCCTCCATTGGCGGGTGGTTGCGCGTCGTGCCGAGCGACATGTTCACGACGGCGACGTTCTGGTTGGCGATGTAGCCGAGCGCCTCGGTGAGGTCGCCGACGAACTGAGCGTCAACCGGGTTGCCGCCGCCGGGGGTGAAGCTCGTATTGATGCGGACGGGCACGAAGGTGGCGTCGAAGCCACCGCCCGAGATGCCCAGGCCGTTGTCGGTCGAGGCTGCGGCGATGCCCGCCACATGGCTGCCGTGCAGGACCCCCGTGCCTTCGACGGTCGGGTCCCATCGGACGTCGCCCTTGTGGTAGTTCGCCGTACCGTTGCTGGTGTTGTAGGGGGCGCGGACCTTGGCCTGGAGCTCGGGATGCTGGGTGTCGAACTCGCTGTCGATGATGCCGATCGAGGCACCGAGGCCGTCGGTCTGGTCCCAAGCCGCCGGGAAGTTGGTCTTCGCAAGGTGCCAGGCGGCCTGCTCGCCGGTCGGCAGGATGCCGACGGTCCATGCCGGGTCTTTCGGGGTGTAGGCCAGCGAGACGTCCTCATCCTTGGCGAGGGCGTCGGTCGCCTCGACGTCGGGGTCGGCGTCGAGGGCGGCCTTGGCTGCCGTCGCGTCGGTGGTGCCGGGCGCCGTGGCGAGCTCGTACCAGCCGATCCACGGGAAGCCGCGGTTGACCGTGAGCTGGTGGCGGGCGGCGATGGTTTGGGCGGCATCTTCTGACGACGCCTTGACCAGGACGGTCGGCGAGGACAAGTCCGGCGCGGTCTCCGGCGACGGTGGCGCCGGCGTCGACCCAAAGATGGCCGGCGCTGGGGAAGGGGCCAGCGGTTCGGCCGCGGCGCTCGAAGCGACGAGGCCGGAACCAGCGAGGGTAAGGATGGCGAAGGTTGAAGCAGCTAAGCGCATGTTGGCCACCCTAAGGACCGGAGAACAGCCAGTGAGCCTTTTCACCGAAAGACTGCCCGATGGTCTGGGCAGGACGCCAGCGCAGTACGCAGTTCCGCGTAGTAGGCGACGCTGAGATCGCGTTCGCAGGCCATCGGGGAGACGGTGGTTGCGCCTCCCGCCTCGCTAGACTGGCAATACCGATTGCGAGAGTAGGGATTAGCTGATGGCCGCCACACCAGAGTCCACCAAGATCTTGACGCCCGAAGAGGCGTCGCTGCGCAACCTGGGCTCCGACTACACCGAGCGCTACGGGTTCCACGAGGAGGACAACTACCTCTACAAGGCGCCCAAGGGGATCAACCGCGAGGTTGTCGAGACGATCTCCCGGATGAAGAGCGAGCCCGCGTGGATGCTCGAGTTCCGGCTCAAGGCGCTCCAGCACTTCCTCGACCGCCCGCAGCCGACGTGGGGCTCGCCGATGTTGGCCGAGGTCGACTACGACGACATCCACTACTTCGTCCGCTCGACCGAGCGCCCGTCGCGCTCCTGGGACGACGTGCCCGACGACGTCAAGCGCACGTTCGACCGCCTGGGCATCCCGGAGGCCGAGCGCAAGTTCCTCTCCGGCGTAGGCGCCCAGTACGAGTCCGAGGTCGTCTACCACCAGGTCCGCGAGGACCTGGAGGAGCAGGGCGTCATCTTCATGGACATGGACTCGGCGCTGCGCGAGCACGAGGACCTGGTCCGCGAGTACTTCGCCACGATCATCCCGCCCAACGACAACAAGCTCGCCGCGCTGAACAGCTCAGTGTGGTCGGGCGGCTCGTTCGTCTACGTGCCGCCGGGCGTCCACGTCGAGATGCCGCTGCAGGCCTACTTCCGCATCAACACGGAGAACATGGGCCAGTTCGAGCGCACGCTGATCATCGCCGACGAGGGCTCCTACGTGCACTACGTCGAGGGCTGCACGGCGCCGACGTGGTCGTCGGACTCGCTGCACTCCGCGGTGGTCGAGTTGATCGCCAAGCCGGGCGCGCGCATCCGCTACACGACGGTCCAGAACTGGTCCAACAACGTCTACAACTTGGTCACCAAGCGCGCGATCGCCGAGACCGACGCGACCGTCGAGTGGGTCGACTGCAACCTCGGCTCCAAGCTCACGATGAAGTACCCGGCCGTCTACCTGATGGGCGAGCGCGCCCACGGCGAGGTCCTGTCAATTGCCTTCGCGGGCGAGGGCCAGCACCAGGACGCGGGCGCCAAGATCGTGCACGCCGCGCCGAACACGACGTCCAACATTTTCGCCAAGTCGATCTCTAAGGACGGCGGGCGCTCGTCCTACCGCGGCCTGCTGGAGGTCGCCAAGGGCGCGCACGGCTCGAAGTCCAAGGTCGTCTGCGATGCGCTGTTGCTCGATGAGCACTCGCGCAGTGACACGTACCCGACGATTCGCATCGGCGAGGACGACGTCGACGTCGGTCACGAGGCAACGGTCTCCAAGGTCGGCGACGAGCAGCTCTTCTACCTCATGTCGCATGGGCTGACCGAGGAAGAGGCGGGCAAGTTGATCGTCAACGGCTTCATCGAGCCGATCGTCAAGGAGCTGCCGATGGAGTACGCGGTCGAGATGAACCGGTTGATCGAGTTGCAGATGGAGGGTTCCATTGGCTAGCGCGGTGGCGGACAGCGTGCCGCAGCTTCACGTCGAGGTGCCCGCCTTCAAGGGCACGCCCGGCTGGGAGTTCACCCCCATCGACAAGCTGGACCTCGCGCAGTTCCCGACGGCCGTCGCGGCCGATGCCGACGCCGAGCACAAGGTGCTCTTCGCGCCCGAGGGCGCGGTGGGTCCGAGCGCCGTCGAGCCGGGTGGGGACAGTCTCGAAGGCCCGATCGTCGCGCCGCTGCGCGTGGCGCTGGAACGGCACGCCGAGGTCGTCGGGCGCCACTTCGGCACCGTCGTGCGCCCCGGCTTCTTCGCCAACGCCAACGCCGAGCAGTGGACCGACGGCACGCTCGTCTACGTCCCGCGCAACACCAAGGTCGACGCGCCGATCCTGATCACCACGATTCAGGACAAGCCCGGCACGACGCTGCATCACCGCACGCTGATCGTGCTGGAGGAGGGTGCCGAGGCCGAGGTCTGGGACCAGGTCTCTTCCTCCCATGACGAGGAGGCGGTCGTTAACGGCGTCGTCGAGATCGTCGTCGGCGATAACGCGACCCTGCACTACGTCGGCGCCCAGTCGCTGAACGAGAAGACGTGGGTCTTCGGCGCTCAGCGCGCCGTCGTCGCCAAGGACGCGCAGCTGGACTGGACGACGCTCGCCTTCGGCGGCGCTAACGGCAAGGTCTTCCTCGAGTCGACGCTGGACGGCCAGGGCTCGCACGCCAAGGTCACCGGCGCCTACGCCACGCGCGGTCGCCAGCACGTCGACTACGACACGCTGCAGGAGCATGCGGCGCCCGACACGGTCAGCGATCTTGCCTTCCGCGGGTTGATCAGCGGCCGCTCGTCGGCCGTCTGGCGCGGGATGATCAAGGTCGACCCGGGCGCCCAGCGCACCGATGCCTTCCAGGAGGCGCGCAACCTCCTGCTCGGCAAGAAGGCCCACGCCGACGCGATCCCAGGGCTGGAGATCCTCGCCGACGACGTCCGCTGCACCCACGCGGCGGCGATCGCCCAGATCGATCCCGACCAGATCTTCTACCTGCGCTCGCGCGGGCTGCCGAAGACGGTCGCGGAGCGGCTGGTTGTCGAGGGCTTCTTGGGCGCGATCGTCGAGCGTTACGACGAGGGCCCGGTCCGCGACGCGATCGCGGGGGCGCTAGAGCTGCGCCTCGGCGAGGTGCTCGGCTAGCGCCTGGGCGCATATTGCTTTGCTCGACGGCCGCCCTTTGGGTGGCCGTCGGCGTTTGGGAGGTGCGAGCGCCAATGTGGCCCTGCGGTGCGCGGCGTTGGGGTGGGGGAGCGATTGCTCGCGCGGTCTGCGGCGGTGGGATGGTGAGCGGACTCCCGAGATTGGCATCGTGCGGCGTGGTCGCGAGGCGGACGCTGGTGTTGCGAGCGCCTTGGTGGCGCGTCTCTCCTGGCGTTCCGCGCGGGTGCTGGTCGCGCCGCGTGGCGTGGTCCGTTCGGCATCGAGGAAGGAATGCGCGTTGGTGGCGCTTCCTGCGCCTCCGGGCGTCCGCCGGCGCCTCTGAGGGGTGGGCCTGTTTGCGGACGGCCCGTGTCCGTCTATGGGCCCACCGGATGACGGCTCGAGGCTCGTGTGCGAGGTGGGCCCGTTTGAGGACCACCGACGTCCGTCAACAGGCCCACCTCGGTGTGGACGGGCCACGCCTGTCGCGCGACCAGCGTCTGCGCGGAACGCCAGCAGCAGACGCGCTGCCCTAGCGCTAGCAACAGACCACACCCCGGCCCGCGACCCACGCGGCGGGGCTGGCAACCAAGGCGTCCGCTACTCGGCCGGCGATGGGCTCGCGACCGACGCCAGCGCGGCAGCCAGCTCATCGACGCCCACATAATCCAGCCCGAGCGCGTGGATCTTGGCCCAGGCAATCGTGCCGGTGGCGTCGACGATGAACGTCGCGCGCTGGGTGCCGAGCACGGGCCGCGTGACGCCGTACAGACGCGCGACCGCCTTGTCGGAGTCGGCCAGGAGCGGCACGGTCAGGCCGTGGTTGGAGGTGAACTCGCGGTGGGACTCGACGTCCTGGCCGGAGATGCCGACGACGACGGCGTCCAACGCCGACATGTCATCGGCACGATCGCGATACGAGCAGAACTGCTTCGTGCAGACCGGCGTCTCGTCCCCCGGATAGAACAACAACACGACGCGCTCGCCGCGATGCTCGCTGAGCCGGAACGGCCCATCGGTGCCCACCAGTTCAAAGTCTGGGGCAAGCTCGCCCACGCGCGGTCCCTTGGCCATGACGTGCAACTGTAGAGAACCCGTGGATCAGTGGATCGTCGATAGTTCAGCTTCCATCGCCGACCGTGCGCAGCGCGAGCTCGAGGCGCTCGTCGGCGTCTCGTCGCCGTCGGGCGACATAAGCGGTGCGCAGGAGGCGGCGGCCATCGCAGCCGCGTTGCTGCCAGACGGCGCCACCACCGAGCGCGTGCCGTGCTCGTCGCCCGACCATGCGCCCGATTTCCTCGCACGCGTCCAGGGCACGGGCACGCAGCGGATCCTCTTGCTCGGCCACCTCGACACGGTCGTCGCTCATGACCAGCACCGCGTGCTGCAGCGCGATCCCGACAACCCCGACCGCCTCTACGGCTCGGGGACCGTCGACATGAAGGGTGGCGACGTCCTCGCCCTTGGCGTCCTGCGGGCGCTGAGCACACGTCCTGACCTGTTCGCCGAGATCGCCCTGTTGCTCGTCGTCGACGAGGAGTGGCGCGTCGGCCCGTTCGGCCATGTGGACCGCTTTGCCGGCTTCGACGCCTGCCTCTGCTTCGAGGCCGGCGAGCTCGACGCCGACGGCAACGATGCGGTCGTCGTCAAGCGCAAGGCAGCCGGGACCGTGGAGGTCCTTGCCCAGGGCCGCAGCGCACACTCCGGCTCGGCGCCCGACAAGGGCCGCAACGCGCTGCTCGCGCTGGCGACCGCCGCCCAGGCCGTCGCCGCCCAACACGATCCGGGCGGCGCCGATCACCTCACCGCCGTCCCGACCGTCGTGCGCAGTGGCGACGCGTTCAACGTCGTTCCGGCTGCCGGGCAGCTGATTGCCGACGTGCGCGCCGATCGTCTCGAGGCCTTCACGGGCGTCATGGACGCTGTTCCGGCCGAGGTGGGCGGCGCGACGCTCACCGCGCGCCTCGTCCGCGAGTGGCCGGGCATGGACGCGCGCGAGGCGACCGCGCCGCTGCTGGCCGGCGCGAGCGCGCTGCTCGGGCGGCCCGTCATCGCCGCCCAGCGCGGCGGGGCCAGTGACGCCAGCCACTTCGCGGCGACGATCCCGCTGACCGTCGACGGGCTCGGCCCGCGCGGCGGGGCGGCGCACAATCCGGGCGAGTTCGTCCTCGCCTCCTCGCTGCGGACCCGCGCGGAGGTTGCCTTGGCGGTGGCGCTCGCGGCGCTTCAGGCCCCTTCTAGACACGAGTGAGTCCGCGGCCTGACCGCGTTATGACGACAAGCCGCCGCAGCCTTCGCTACGCTTCCGCCGTCGTCTGACCAGCCGAATCTCTGGCGAACATCGTCAGGGATCGGGGGACCCACTGGCCCGAGATATCGGGCATGGGGCGAATCATCGCGATCAGCGAAGTAGCGCCACTCTCTTGGCGCGAGCCCGACAGCTAACCCCGTAGGCGCCCAAAGAGAGGGGTAGTTCCCGTTGTCGCGCCTGCCGTTCCGCTCGTCCGCGTTCTGCGTGTTGAACGTGTTCGCAGCTGCCTGTGTCCTGTTCCTCCCCGCTATCGCCGGGGCTGACACCCCAGTTGCCGCTGCGCAGACAACAGCGGCGCCGGCCGCCGCGGCGGCCAAGAAGGTCGGGAGCCGGCCGCTGCGCAACGGCGACCGCGGCCCCCGCGTCAAGGCGCTGCAGACGCTGCTGACCCAGGCCGGCTTCAAGACCTCGACCGACGGCAGCTTCGGAGCCACCACCGCCAAGGTCGTGCGCCGCTTCCAGCGCGCCGCCCGTCTGCGGCCGACCGGCGTCGCCGACACCCGGACGATCGCCGCGCTGAAGGGCGCAACCGACGGCTCGGCTGCCCAGAACGCCAGCGGCGGCTTCGACGTCCGCTCGCCCACGACGGGCTCACACCACCTTGGCGACCGCATTCCGCTGCGCAAGGGGATGAGCGGCCATGACGTCAAGATCCTCCAGGACTATCTCAAGCGCGCCGGCTTCACGACCTCGGTCGACGGCGAGTACGGCGCCAGCACCGTCAAGAGCGTCAAGCAGTTCGAGACCGACCAGCAGGTCGACGTCAACGGCGTCACCGACGCGGCCGATATCGACCTCCTGCGTTCGTTGGTCGACGGCGACGACGCCACCGCGACGGGCTCGACCGCGCCGACGCCGGCCGCGCTCACACCCGGGTCGAAGGCGACGGTCGGCAGCGACGGCCTCGCCATCGCGCCGGCCGACGCGCCCGACCAGGTCAAGCAGATCATCGCCGCGGGCAACGAGATCGCCAAGACGCCGTATCACTACGGCGGCGGCCACGGCAAGTGGCAGGACTCGGGCTATGACTGCTCGGGCTCGGTCTCCTACGCACTGCACGGCGCCGGCCTGCTGGACTCGGCGCTGACCTCCGGCGACTTCGCCGGCTGGGGCGACAAGGGCCCCGGCCAGTGGGTGACGATCTACGCCAAGAGCAGCCACGTGTACATGGTGGTCGCCGGGCTGCGCTTCGACACCAGCGGCCGCTCGACGGCCGGCACGCGCTGGCAGACCGCATCACGCTCGGCCGGCGGCTACACGGTCGTGCACCCGCCAGGTCTCTAGCACTGGTTTCCGCAGGGGTACTCGGAGGCGGTGGGCGCTCGGGAGGCGCCCACCGTCTCCGCCGACGCGCCGCGTCGGATAGAACCCCGCGCGTGACCACGCCCGCTCGCCGCCCCCATCCGCCCACCTCGCCCGATGAGGAGCTGTTGGGCACCAAGCGTCGCGCGGTCCTCGCCACCCGCACCGAGGCCGAGCGCTTGGAGCGCATTGGCCTGGACCTCGAAGCGGGCTTCGAGGCGCTGCGCGAGCTCGGCCCGGCCGTGACCTTCTTCGGGTCGGCGCGCGTCAAGCCCGACCACCCCTACTACGCCCAAGGCCGCGAGATCGCTCGGCGGGTCGGCGACGAGGGCCTGGCGATCATTACTGGCGGTGGCCCCGGACTGATGGAAGCGGCCAACCGTGGCGGGCAGGACGCGGGGGTGACCTCGGTCGGGTTGAATATCGTGTTGCCCTTCGAGCAGGCGCCGAACCCCTACCAGGACATCGCACTGACCTGCGAGTTCTTCTTCACGCGCAAGATGATGTTCGTGCGCTACGCGACGGCATTCGTCGTCTTGCCCGGCGGCTTCGGCACACTCGACGAGCTGTTCGAGGCGCTGGTCCTCGAGCAAGTCGACAAGATCCGTGACTTCCCCATCATCTTGGTCGGCACCGCATATTGGGACGGCCTGGTGGACTGGATCCGCGAGCGGCTGGTGGCCGAGGGCATGGTCGGCGAGCGCGACGCGGCGCTGCTGACGGTGACCGACGACCCCGACGAGGTCGTGCGCACAGTATGTGACGCGCGCGACGTGCAGGAGCGCTGAGCGGAGCGCAGAACCGGAAGGAATGCCCTCGGTCGTCCTGCGCGCGGTGCTCGCCTTGCTTGCCGGCGCGCTGCTGCTTGCGGCCACTCCGGCCAGCGCGCGCGTGGCGCTGCTTGCGACCGACACGAAGGACGCCGCGCTGCTCGACGTCGCAACCGGCAAGATCACCAAGAAGGTCGTGCTGCCCGGGCCGACGACCGCCGTGGCAGTCACGCGTGACGGCAAGGTCGGCTTTGCGGCCGGCGGCGGCGCGCTGATCGCCATCGACCTGCGCGGCAGCGACGTGGCGGTGCCGGCCACACCGGGCACTGCGCCCAGCGGCGGTGCGGTCGCCGCCGTTGCCGGTCAAGGGTGGCGTGCGGGCGTCACCGCCGACGTCGGCCCCAAGCAGGTCGCGGGTGGGGCGGCGATCACTGCCCTCGGCGTCTCGCCGGGCGGCGGCAACTTGTATGCCATCGCCGGCACACGGCTGCTGCGCGTCAACGTCCGCACGCTCGCCGTCGAGCGCACGACCGCGCTCCATGGCAAGGCGCTGGTGCTGGCGATCTCGGGTGACGGCGCGCTCGCGGCGGTCCCGCTGAAGGGCGGCCGCGTCGCGATGGTCGACCTCGGGCGCGCCAAGCTGCTGCGCCGCGTCAGGGTCAAGGGCGCCGCGGGAGCGGCCTTCGCTGCCGGCCGCGCCTGGATCACGACCACCAGCGGGCGGCTGCGGACGATCACGCCCGGCGCCAAGAAGGCGGCCAAAGGCAAGGGCATTGCCTTGGGCAAGGGCGCCGGTGGCGGCATCGCGCTCTCGCCCGACGGCACCCAGCTGGCGATCGGCGCGGCAGCGAAGGGCACGAAGGCCGCGTTCGTCGACGTCGCCACCCGCACCGTCCACCACCTCCGCACCGGCCGTGGCCCCGGCGTCCCCGCCTGGGCGCCGGATGGCAGCCGCGTCTACGTTGCCGACCGCGGCTCCGGGACGCTCTCGCTCGTCAGCCCGTACGCCCACCGCCGGCTCGGGACCGTCGCGCTGCCCGCCGGGCTGAAGGCCATCGACGTCACCGTCCAGCCCGGCCTCGCGCTCGTGCTCGGCACCGCCGGTGCCGACGTCCTGCTCGGCACGCGCAGCCCGGATCTTCTTGAAGGTCTTGCCGGCGACGACCACCTCGTCGGCGGGCGCGACAACGACATCCTGCACGGCGGCGACGGCAACGACCTGCTCGAGGGCGGTCCCTACGACGATCGGCTTGCCGGCGGCCTGGGCGACGACCGCCTCAACGGCTCCTCGGGCAACGACACCATCAACGGCGACGAGGGCGTCGACTCCGCCTCGGGCGGCACCGGCAACGACCGCATCCATGGCGGCCCGGAGGACGACCATCTCGACGGTGGTGCTGGTGATGACCGCATCTACGGCGAGGCCGGCAACGACAGCATCGACGGCGGCAGCTTCGGCAACGACCCGCGCCTCTACGGCGGCGATGGCGACGACACCATCCACGGCGGCCGCGGCTCGGACCGCATCATCAAGGGCAACGCCGGCAACGACAAGCTCTACGGCGAGTCAGGCACCGAGCACATCTTCGGCGGCGACGGCGACGACCTCATCGACGGCGGCACGGCCCGCGACCTGCTGGAGGGCAACAACGGCTCCGACACGATCGCCGGCGGCACGGGCGCCGACTACATGGACGGCGGTGCCGGTGCCGATCTGCTTGACGGTGGCGACGACGCCGACGAGCTCTACGGCCAGACGGGCACCGACACGCTCGTCGGCGGGCCCGGCCCCGACATCCTCGACGCGGGCGATGGCGACGACACGATCCGCGCGGCCGACGACAGCTCCGACAGCGTCGATTGTGGCGAAGGCGATGACACCGTCTACGTCGAGGCCACCGCGCCGAGCCGCGACCGCCTCGTCGGCTGTGAGTCGGTCATCCCGGTCGCCCCCGAGGCGGCGACCGGCACGACGACCACGTCGCTGATCCGCGGCACGCCGAAGAACGATCTACTGCGCGGCACGCCCGGCCCGGACTCGCTCTTTGGCAAGCAAGGCAAGGACCGCCTCTTCGGCGGCGGGGGCGACGACTACGTCGACGGCGAGTGGGGCAACGACGAGCTCCACGGCGGCGCCGGCGACGACACAATCGCCGGCCGCTCGGGCGACGACCGCATCTTCGGTGAGGACGGTGACGACCAGATCACCGGCGACCGCGGCGCCGATCGCATCTCCGGCGGCGCCGGCAACGACACGATCTTCGGCAACCTCGCGCCCGATGTGATCGCCGGCGGCTCCGGCGACGATCGCATCAACGTGGTTCGTGGTGAGGTCGACACCGTCCGCTGCGGCTCCGGCCACGATGTCGTGCTGGCCGACGGCCACGACCGTGTGGCAGCCGACTGCGAGGATGTGCGGCGGTAACGACCATCGCCGCGCCATGCCCGAAGACGCCCTGCACCCAACGCGCTCCGTGCGCATCCCTATCGACGAGCTCGTCGTGCGCGCATCGCGCTCCTCAGGCCCGGGCGGTCAGCACGCCAACGTGACCGCGTCGCGGATCGAGATCAGCTTCGACGTCGCGGCCTCCGAAGCGCTGAACGACGAGCAGAAGCGGCGCATCATCGGCCGCTGCGGGCCTGTCGTCCGCGCGGTGGCCCAAGACGCGCGCAGCCAGGCGCGCAACCGCGAGCTCGCGCTGCGGCGCCTGGAGGAGCGTCTGGCCCGGGCGCTGCACGTCGCGCGGCCCCGCAGGGCGACCAAGCCCACCAAGGCCTCCAAGGCCCGTCGGCTGGAGGCCAAGACCCAGCGCGGGTCGATCAAGCGCGACCGCCGTCGCCCCGCGGCCGAGGATTGACGCCCGCTAAACGGTTTATCGGGACGTCCGCACGGGAACGTGGTTGCTATGACGGTCGCTACCCCCATCCGCCCCGTGCCCGCCGACACGACGCGCGCGCCGCTGACCGATGGCCAGTTGCTCGCCGCCTACGCCGAGAGCCGTGATCCGCGGCTGCGCGAGGCGCTGGTCGAGCGCTTCCTGCCGCTGGCGCGCTCGATCGCCAAGCGCTACCGCAAGGCCGAGGAGCCGTTCGACGATCTGCTGCAGGTCGCCAGCCTCGGCCTGCTGAAGGCCGTCGATCGCTTCGATCCGGCGCGCGGCATCGCGTTCTCGAGCTTCGCCGTCCCCACGATCGTCGGCGAGCTGCGCCGCCACTTCCGCGACCGCTGCTGGTCGGTCCGCCCGCCGCGCGAGCTGCAGGAGAGGGCGCTGGAGGTCGATAAGTACCGCACCGAACTGACGACGCGCCTCGGCCGCTCACCGTCGGTCCGTGAGCTCGGCCAGGCGCTGGAGCTCGATGACGAGCAGGTCCTGGAGGCGCTGCAGGCTCAGCAGGGCATGCGGGCCGCGTCGTTGGACGCCCCGCGCGGCAGCCGCGAGGACAACGACGCCACGCTGGCCGACGCCCATGGCTCGCTGGACCCTGAGCTCGCCCGTGCCGAGCATCGCGCGACGCTGGCGCGCCTGTTCGAGCGTCTCGACGAGCGCGAGCGCCACGTGCTGCGGCTGCGCTTCGAGGAGGACCTCACCCAGGAGCAGATCGGCGCGCGCGTCGGCGTCTCCCAGATGCAGGTCTCGCGCATCATCCGCGGCGCCGTCGCCAAGCTGGCGGCGACCCCGCGGTGAGTCGACCCAAATAGCTGCGCTGCCTGCGCGCCGCCGGGATATGGTCCATCCCATGAGCGGCAACCTCGCCACGATCCTGACCAACTCGGCTGCCAAGCACGGCGACCGCTTGGCGCTGAAGCTCGATGACGCGGAGTTCAACTACGCGTTGCTCGACCAGGCCAGCGCCCGCGTCGCAACCATGTTGAAGGCCAAGGGCCTGCAGCCCGGCGACCGCGTCGGGATCATGCTCCCCAACGTCCCGTACTTCCCGGTCGCCTACTACGGCGTGCTGCGGGCCGGCGGCGTGGTGGTCCCGATGAACGTCTTGCTCAAGGGGCGCGAGGTCGGCTATTACCTCAAGGACCCCGGCGCGAAGATCATGTTTGCGTGGCACGACTTCCTGGAGGCTGCGCAGACCGGCGCTGCCGACGCGGGCGCCGAGATCATCGAAGTCAAGCCGGGCGAGATCGAGCCGTTGATCTTCGAGCACGAGCCCGACCCGGACGTCGCGACGGTCGCCGACGACGACACCGCGGTGATCCTCTACACCTCCGGCACGACCGGCCAGCCCAAGGGCGCCGAGCTGACCCACGCCAACCTGCTCAAGAACGCTGGGGTCGCGGCGGGCCTCTTCTCGCTCGACGAGACCGTCGTCGTCCTCGGTGCGCTGCCGCTGTTTCACTCTTTTGGCCAGACCTGCGGCATGAACGCCACGACGCTGGCCGGCGGTTGCCTGTCGCTGATCCCGCGCTTTGAGCCCGCCAAGGCGCTGGAGATCATCCAGCGCGACAACGTCTGCGTCTTCGAGGGCGTCCCGACGATGTACGGCGCGATGCTGCATCTGCCCAACCGCACCGACTACGACGTCTCGTCGCTGCGCGTCTGCGCCTCCGGTGGCGCGGCGCTGCCCGTCGAGCTGCTACGCGGCTTCGAAGACGCCTTCGGCTGCAAGGTGCTCGAGGGCTACGGCCTCAGCGAGACCTCGCCGGTCGCCTCGTTCAACCACCCCGACAAGGAGCGCAAGGCGGGGTCCATCGGCACGCCGATCGACGGCGTCGAGATGAAGCTCGTGGACGAGGACGACAACGACGTCGCGACCGGCGAGGTGGGGGAGATCGTCATCCGCGGCCACAACGTCATGAAGGGCTACTGGAACAAGGCCGAGGCCACCGCTGAGGTCATGAAGGGCGGCTGGTTTCACAGCGGCGACATGGCCAAGGTCGATGAGGACGGGTACTTCTTCATCGTCGATCGCAAGAAGGACCTCATCATCCGCGGCGGCTACAACGTCTACCCGCGTGAGATCGAAGAGGTGCTCTACGAGCATCCCTCGGTCCGTGAGGCGGCCGTCGTCGCGGTGCCGCACGACGATCTCGGCGAGGAGGTCGGGGCGGCCGTCGTCCTCAAGGACGGCGAGGAGCTCGACGCCGCGACGCTCCAGTCCTACATGAAGGAGAACGTCGCGGCCTACAAGTACCCGCGCCACATCTGGTTCGTCGACGAGCTGCCCAAGGGGCCGACCGGCAAGATCCTCAAGCGGGAGATCGTCGTACCGGAAGGCGCCGACAAGGTCTGAGTCGAAAGCGCTGCAGCGCTGAGCTTCACAGTTCACTCACGGACAAATGCGGTCAATCCTGGTAGGTTGCGCGCGACCGGCCGGGGATGAGATCCGGCGTAGCGCAGTATTTGGAGGAACTCGCTGACATGGCCAGCGGAACCGTGAAGTGGTTCAGTGACGACAAGGGCTTCGGCTTCATCACGCCGGATGAGGGTGGCAAGGACTTGTTTGTCCACCACAGCGCCATCATCGCCGACGGCTACCGCTCGCTCCCGGAGGGCGCGCGGGTGACCTACGAGGAAGAGGCCGGGGACAAGGGTCCCAAGGCCATCAACGTGCAGCGCAGCTGACAGCGGCGCCAACATCGAGACAGAGAACGCGCGAAGGCCCGCTCACCGGCGGGCCTTCGTCGTTCCTGGTGACGTCCTCAGTGGTCGGCGACGGTGCCGTCGGGCGGGTCCAGCGGCAGGCCGGCGTCATGCCAGGCCTGCAGGCCGCCCGTCAGCGAGTAAGCGTCATAGCCGGCGGCGCGAAACGCCTGGGCGGCCATCAGCGACCGCGAGCCCAGCCGGCACTGAAAGACGACGGGCTTGTCCTTGTCGATGGTCGCCGCCTGCGAGCTGAGGTGCTGGAGCTCGATATGGCGGACGTCGCCGGGGATGCGGCCGGCGTCCCACTCGTACTGCTCGCGGACGTCGATCACCTGCACCTCGCCGGCGTCGAAGCGACGCTTGACGGTCTCGGTGGTGACTTCCAGCTCGGGGTCAGACAACGGGTGCTCGCTCATGATCGGGGGCTACCTCCGATCGTGAGTCTAGGAAAGTCAGGGTGCCGTGAGCACGAACCGGCCCGCGAGGCGGTGCAGCTCGTCGGCACTGCGGGTCAGCTCCTGGGCGGAGGCCACGATCTCTTGGGTCGAGGCGACCGTCTGCTGGCTGGAGGCGGCGACTTCCTGGGCGGCGGCCGAGGACTGCTCGGCGACCGACGCGACCTCTCCGACGTCGGCGTCCACGCGCTGGGAGCCCTCGGCGATCGCACCGATGGCGGCAGCGATGTCGGCGACGCGGCCACTCGTGACCTCGACGGCCTCGCCGATCTCAGCGAACGACGCGCGGGCCGCTTCGACGGTGGCGACGCCATCCTCGGTGCTGGCCGCGCCGTCTTCGACGACGGTCACCGCACGCTCGGTCTCGGTCTGGATCTCGGCGATCAGCGAGGCGATCGAGCCGGCCGCCTGCTGGCTCTCTTCGGCCAGCTTGCGGACCTCTTCGGCGACGACCGCGAAGCCGCGACCCTGCTCGCCAGCGCGGGCGGCCTCAATGGCCGCGTTGAGGGCCAGGAGGTTGGTTTGCTGGGCGATCCCGCCGATCGTGTCGACCATCGAGCCGATGCGCAGTGAGCGCTCGCCGAGCGAGCGAATCGTCCGCGTGACCTCGGCTGACGCGCCGCTGACGGCCAGCATCGCGGCGCTGGCGGCGCCGACGGCGGCGGCGCCATCGTGGGCCAGCTCCCGCGCGCGGGTCGCTTGGTCGGCGGCCTCGGACGCGCCGCGGGCCGACTCCTGGGTGGCGTGGGCGACGTCGGTGCTCAGGCCGCGCACCTCGATGACTGCGGCGACCTGGCGCTCGGCGCCGGAGGCGACCTCGGCGACGGCGCGGGCGATCTCGTCGACCGCGCGGCCGGCCTCGTCGGCGTCGATGACGACGCGACCCGAGACGTCGGCGACGGTCTCGGCCGCGATCGACAGATCGGAGACCATCGAGCGCAGGCCGTCGGTCATGGCCGACAGCGAGCGGCGCAGCTCGTCGCGCTCGGAGCGCGGCTCCATCCGGCCGGAGAGGTCGCCGCCCGCGACCTGGCCGGCGTGGGCGGCGATGGCGCGCAGCTCGATGAGCATGCGCTGGACGGCGCCGGCCGAGCGGCCGACCTCGTCGAAGTCATGGATGAGCAGGTCGATGTCGGGGTTGAGGTCCCCGTCGGCGATCGAGTTGGCGGCGTGGGAGATCGCTTTCAGGCGCTTCTTGATCTCGATCTGGGACCACAGCGCCATCGCGACGACGCAGAGCAGGAGGGTGATCGTGCAGACCAGGAACGCGATCCGGGCGCTGTTGACGCCATGCGCGATGTTGTGCGCCGAAATGCTCGAGATCGCGTGCAGCACGATCACGATCTCGGTGCTGACGATCACGAGCAGCGCGACGACGGCCAGCAGGATCCGCATCCGGGTGGATGCGAGTCGGCTGACCTTGGGGGTCCGATCGACCTCGGTCATGCCTGAGGAGGTCGGCTAAACGGCGCTGTTCTTGAGCCTCACGCGCCCGTGCTCAGCCCCAGAACAGGTTGAACAGGCCGAACTGCTGTTCGGGGTTCCACGCCACTTCAGGGCCGAGGCGCATCCGCAGCGCATCGTTGAGCCGCACGAAGCGCCAGGCGTGCAGCGCGTCGGACGCCGCGTGGTTGCTGTCGGGGACGATCAGCGTCCCTGCCGCGGGCCCGCCAGTGGCGGCCGCCATCAGCGCGACACCCAGCTCGGGCGCCAGCGCGGCGATCGCCGTTCCGGCGCCCCACGGCGAGGCGATCGCCCAGCCCGCGAGGCCATGCGGCCCGCCGCCGACGGCCACGCCGGCCAGCGGGTGGATGGCGTCCAGGACGTTGTCGCGGCGCTCGCCGGTGACGGCCTGGTCGAGCGCCTTCAAGCGCTGGCGGTCGCCGTCGCCGAGACGCTGCAGGTCGATCGGCGGGGCGGCGCCGGCGACGCCGCGCCACGCGACGGCGCGCTCCTCGGTAACAAAGCCCAAGCGTTCGTAGACCGGACGGCCGGCCTCGGTGGCGTAGAGCAGGACGGTGCGCGATCCCCGGGCCCGCAGCCACCGCACCGCGGCTTCGGTCAGCGCGGCGCCCAGGCCGCGCCGGCGTGCCTCCGGAGCGACGCCGAGCGCGCCGATCCAGCCGGTGTTGGCAAAGGCCGCGCAGCACGCGACGCCGATGACGCTGCCGCCTGCGCCCTCGGCGACGAGGATCGCCCCGTCGGGCGAGCGGCGCGGGAACTCCAGCAGCCGTGCGACCTGCGTGCCGAAACCGGCACGGCGCAGCACGTCGACCGCTAGAGGGACTTCGCGATCGGTGGCCGGTCGAATCGCCGATGCAAGCCGCACCGGCGGGACCCTACTCAGCGTGCTTGCCCGCGGTTTCGCGAAGGAGCGGGCGGGCTAATAGCGCGGCGGCGGTTCGACGTAGCGGTCGCGCGTGACGACCGCTTCGCGCCGTGAGTAGGCGAAGGTCATGAACAGCGAGATGACCAGGCCGAGGATGCCGACGATCAGCAGGATCAGCCCGACGGTCGCCAGGTTGACCCCGTCGACCGCGTCGGAGACCGCGTAGCGCAGGATCGCGCCCGCGGCGATGAGGAAGAGCGAGGTTCCAATACCCATAGGCCCCGTCGTACCCGGGATGAATACGCTTCATCCCATGAGCACGACCGTGACCGACGTCTACGAGATCCCGCAGGAGCACAAGGACTTCCGCGACCTCGTCCGCCAGATCGCCACCGAGCGCGTCGCGCCCCGGGCTGCCGAGATCGACGCCAAGGACGAGTACCCGTGCGACATCCGGGAGCTGCTCGCCGAGAACGACATCCTCGCGCTGCCCTACGCCGAGGAGTTCGGTGGAACCGGAACCGGGACGATGATGCTCCAGATGGCGGTCGAGGAGCTCGCCAAGGCGTCGGCGTCCGTCGCGCTGATCCTGATGGTCCAGGAGCTGGGGTCGCTGCCGATCGCGTTGTTCGGATCCGAGGAGATGAAGCAGCGCTTCTTGCCCAAGTGCGCGACGGGCGAATGGTCGCCGGCCTTCTGTCTCAGCGAGTCGGAGTCAGGCTCCGATGCCGCGGGCATGCGCACGACCGCCCACCTGGACGGCGACGAGTGGGTCATCAACGGCACCAAGTCGTGGATCACCAACGCGGGCGTCGCCGACTTCTACGTGGTCTTCGCCGTGACCGATCGCGAGAACCGTCGCGTCACCGCGTTCGTCGTCGAGAAGGACCGGCCTGGCTTTTCGGTCCCCAAGTACGAGCACAAGCTCGGCATCCACGGCTCGCCCACCGGCCAGCCGGTCTTCGAGGACGTGCGCGTCCCGGCCGAGAACGTCATCGGCGAGGTCGGCCGCGGGATGTCGGTCGCGCTCGGCACGCTGGAGCGCACGCGGTTGGGCGCCGCCGCCCAGGCTGTCGGCATCGCTCAGGGCGCCACCGACTACGCCGTCCAGTACGCCAAGGAGCGCACCGCCTTCGGCAAGCCGATCATCGAGTTGCAGGGCCTGCAGTTCAAGCTCGCCGACATGCAGACGCGGACCGCCGCGGCGCGCGAGCTGCTCTACAAGGCGTGCGCGAAGATGGATCGCGGCGAGAGCGACAAGGCGATGTACTCGTCGATGGCCAAGCTCTTTGCGTCCGACACCGCGATGTATGTGACGGTCGAGGCCGTCCAGGTGCTCGGCGGCTACGGGTATGTGACCGAGTACCCGGTCGAGCGCATGATGCGCGACGCGAAGATCACCCAGATCTACGAGGGCACCAACGAGGTCCAGCGCGTCGTGATCGCACGCCAGCTGGCCAAGTAGTTCCGCGGCGCAGCGGTCGCGGGCCAGTACGCTGGGGCGCAGTCATGTCGCTGCGCCGCACCGCCTTTGCCGCCGTGATCGCCATGAGCCTCGGGCTCACGATCATCGTCGTGCTGCAAAACGGGTTCAGCACGATCGGCATGCTGCGGATCGTCGAGGTGATTGGCGTGCTGATCGTCGCGGGCGCTGCGTTGCTCGGCGCGATGGCGATCGTCGGCGTGCGGATGGCGGGGTGGAAGGAGCCCGAGTCTGAGGAGGAGTTCGAGCGCGTCGTCCTGCGCGCCGAGCGCCTGGCGCGCGAGGGCACGGCGGCGGAGCCGACCGAGGGCGAGTTCCTGGAGCTCGATCCGTATGACGACGGGGACTTCGAGGAGCTCGTCCGTGACGCGATGGACGATCTCCCGGATTTGCTGCGGGCTGCGTTGGACCGCAACGTGGCGGTCGTCATCTCCGACAAGGGCCGACGCTACGGGGCCTACGGGCTCTACAACGGCGACGGCGCCACGCGCGACGACTACCCGGACAAGATCTTGATCTTCCGCGACACGCTGCGGCGGGACTTCGGGCACGACGCAGATCTGCTGCGCCACCAGGTGATGATCACCGTGCGGCATGAGCTGGCGCACCACATCGGGTTCGACGAGCTCGGCGTGAGAGACCTCGGTCTGTGATCGACACCATCTATAGCTTCTGGCTATGGCTCGGGCTGCGACACGGTCAGGACTGACGACCCGCTTCCCGTTCTTCGGGGAGGCTGGCGGCTATGAGTCCTTCTATGTGCGGGCGGTCGACCCCGCCCGGCCGCGCTCGGTCTGGTTGCGCCATACCGTGCACCAGGAGCCCGGCGAGGAGCCGGTGGGCTCGATCTGGCTGACGGT
>CAWCEO010000004.1:0-633249 GCA_963794585.1 uncultured Conexibacteraceae bacterium | reverse complement strand
GGCCCGGACGATACGGCGCGGGGTCCTTCTAGCGGCGCGTGACCTTCTCGCAGTGCTTGAGGCGGTCGCGCTTGTCGGCCCGGACGGTGTCGCGGCCGGCGCCGCAGTCAATCGTCTCCTTGACGCCGTCGACCGAGTTGATGGTGTCGTTGCCCCCGCCGGCGTCGACGACGTCGCGGCCGGAGCCGGGCGAGATGGTGTCGTTGCCCGGGCCGCCGGTCAGTCGATCGTTGCCCTTGCCGGCCGTGAGCTTGTCGTCGCCGGTGCCGCCGCTGAGGCGGTCGCGGCCCGCGGAGCCCGCAAGGCGGTCGTTGCCGTCACCACCATCGAGGACATCGTCGCCCGTCCCGCCCTCCAGGCAGTCGTCGGCGCCCTGGCCCTTGAGCAGGTCGTCGCCGTCGCCGCCGACGAGGCGGTCGCCGAAGGCGGTGCCGCGGACGACGTCGTCGTCACGCGTGCCGCGGATGATGTTGGTGCAGGGCTTGATGACGAACGGCTGCTGCGGCGGGATGTACGGGACGTAGGGCGACGGCGGGGCGACGACCGTCTTGAGCGTCGCGGAGTTGTTGGTGAGGTCAGGATCGTGGGTCACCGCGGTCACGGTCGCCGTCGTGCTGTAGGTGCCGCCGAGCGGCGGGTAGATCGTGGCAATGGCGAAGGCCGGCGACACGCTCACCGAGGCGCCGGAGGCCAGCTTGGCGATCTTGCAGGTGAAGGCGTTGAAGTCGGTGTTCTCACACGCCATGGCTGCCGACGTCGTTCCGGGGACGAAGACCCCGCCGCTGAGCTTCAGGACGACGTTCAGCGCCGCGTCGGGTCCGGCGTTGCGCACGGTGTAAGACATGCTCCACGGGTCCAGGTTGCCGACCGCGGCGGGCGAGCTACCGGTCAGCATGAGGTCCGCGCTGTCCTGCGTGACATCGCCCTTGCCGTCCTGATCGACGTCGGGCTCGATGTCGGCCTGGACAAGCAGACGGAAGGCCCCCGGCGAGGCCGTGTCCGGCGTCCAGGTCTGGCCCGTGGTCTTGGGCGGGCCGTTGGCGACGAGCTCGTCTGCCGGGCTGGCGGCGATGGCACCGAGATCGCTGTTGGCCGCATTGAGCACTGAGCGCACGGCGAGTCGGTCGCCGGCCTTGACGGCGAGCTGGGCATCGACGGTGATGACCTCGGTCGAGGTCGCGCGCACCGGCTCGCTCTCGGCGACCACGGTGTAGGAGGTGCCGGCGCCGCTGGTCGGTCGCAGCAACTGCAAGACGGTGTCGCCCTTGCCGGGCTCCGCGCGGAGGCGCCAGTGGGTCAGCACGCCGGCCTTGGGCGCGGCGCTGACCGTGCCGGCGGCGCTGAGCTGCAGCGCCTGCTCCGCGTTGCCCGACGCCAAGAAGCCGTGCGGGTCGGGCGCGAGCGTCAGCGGGCTGCCGATCGTCGCCGTGCCGTTGCAGGGCGCAATGTGATCGGCGGCGTTGGCCGTGCAGTCGTCCTGCGTGCTGTCGCCGTAGCCGTCGCCGTCGGTGTCGGGCTCCAGGACCGCCTCGAACTGCGGCGTCCCGGTGGCATCCAGCAGCTCGAGCTCGCCGCCCGCCGCGATCGGCAGCCGCTCGCTCACGCTCTGCACCGCGTTCGACGTGCCGATGGCGATGGGCGCGCTGGTCGCCGTCGTCGCCGTCTCGCTCTCCAGCGTCTGCGTGCTGCGCAAGCGGACGGTCTGCTCGGTCGTCGTCTGGACGCGCCATGCGACGACCACGCTGTCGGCCCCAGCAGGCTGGGCGAGCCCGAGGCACGCGTCGTTAGACGCACAAGCCGACGTGAACGTGGGCTGCGCCAGAGCGGGCGCGGCAAGCACGAGGAAGATGGTGGCGGTGAGGAGGACGAGACGTCGAGGCATGGGTCCGGGCATTCTGAGGCAAGGGACGGATGAAGAGAGGGATATGTTTCGAGGACGACGTTCCACCGACGGTGCCCATTGACTTCAAGTGTGCTTGAGGCTCGATGATGGGCCGCAGACCCCGACATCACTGTTAGCTAGGAGACCCATGCCCTACTCCGTTCCTGATCTGCCCTACGCCTACGACGCGCTGGAGCCCCACATCGACGAGGCGACGATGAAGCTCCACCACGACAAGCACCACCAGGCTTACGTGGACAAGGCCAACGCCGCGCTCGAAGGCACCGAGTGGGCCGACAAGCCCGTCGAGGAGACGCTGTCGAACCTGTCGTCGCTGCCCGCCGACAAGCAGGGCCCGGTCCGCAACCAGGCCGGCGGCCACGCCAACCACACGCTCTTCTGGGAGAACATGGGGCCGGGTGGGGACGGTGTCATGGGCGGCGAGCCGACAGGTGAGCTGGCCGACGCGATCAACGCCGCCTTCGGCTCCTTCGCCGACTTCCAGGCCAAGTTCGAGGACAACGGCGTCACGCAGTTCGGCTCCGGCTGGACGTGGCTCGTGCTCGACGGTGGCGAGCTCAAGCTCACCAAGTCCGCCAACCAGGACAGCCCGCTGCTCGAAGGCCAGACGCCGCTGCTGGGCAACGACGTCTGGGAGCACGCCTACTACCTCAAGTACCAGAACAAGCGCCCGGACTACCTCAAGGCGTGGTGGAACGTCGTCAACTGGGCCAAGGTCGCCGAGCGGTACGCGGCCGCCAAGTAGCCGCGTGAGCCCGCGGTCGAGAACGCGTCGGCCGCGGGCTCTCCTCGCCTTTGTCACGGCGCTGCTCGCGCTGATCGTTGCCGCTCCCGCCGCCGCCTCGCCGCAGTTGCAGACCGGCATCGCCGACGACGGCATCCTGCTGCACTCGCCCGAGCGGGCGCCGGAGATCGTCGCGCGCTGGGCCACGGCGGGGATCGACACGGTCCGCATCCAGGTCCGCTGGGCCGGGGTCGCCCCTGGCGAGTTCGCGCCGACCCAGCCGTTGGGCTTCAACGCGCGCGACCCCGACGACCCGGGCTATGGCTGGGCCTACCTCGACCAGGCCATCGCGCTGGTTGTCGCCAACGGCATGACCCCGCTGCTAACCGTCACCGGCTCCGGACCACTCTGGGCCAGCCGCGTGCCGTCGCTGGGCAACCCCCGCTACCAGCCAGACGCGGCGAAGTTCGGCCAGTTCGCTGAGGCGGTAGCCCGTCGCTACCGCCGCGTCGCCGACCGCTACCTGATCTGGAACGAGCCCAACCAGCCGCTGTGGCTCCAGCCTCAACAGGAGTGCCCGACCGCCGGGCGCAAGTGCATCCCGGTCGCCCCGCACACCTACCGGGCGCTGGTGCGCGCCGCCTATCCAGCGATCCACCGCGCCGACCCGGGCGCACAGGTGATCGCCGGGACGCTGGCGCCGCGCGGGGCCGATCCGCTGCAGCGCAACCGCCCGCTGCATCCGCTGGCCTTCATCCGCGCCTTCGGCTGTGTCGATGACAACAACAAGCCGGTTCAGACCGGCCGCTGCCGCGGCTTCCAACCCGCGCGGATCGACGGCTTCGCCTACCACCCGCACCCGATCAAGGCGAGCCCGTCGACGCCCGCGCCGCACCGCGACGACGCCACGATCGCCGACCTGCGCAAGTTGGAGGACACGCTCGACGCCGTTCAGCGTGCCCGCGGCTTCACGACGCCGACCGGCGCCCACACGCCGCTCCATCTGACCGAGTTCGGCTACCAGACCAGCCCGCCCGATCCCTACGACGGGATCCCGCCGGCGCGCCAGTCACGCTGGCTGCAGGAGGCGGCCTACATCGCCTGGCGCGATCCACGCGTCCGAACGCTGGTGCAGTACGAATGGCAGGACGAGCGCGTCAAGACGGTCGGCGCTGGCCGCAAGCGCTACGCAGGCTGGCAGTCAGGGTTGCTGTTCTCCAACGGCAAGAGCAAGCCTGCGCTGGCGGGCTTTCAGCATCCGTTCTTCGCCGACGTCAAGTCCAAGGCGCCGCAGGTGCGTTTCTGGGGGCAGGTCCGCCCCGGCCGCGCCCATGACGTCGTCCTGCAGCGCGCATCGCCGAGCGGGACGTGGGTGACGATCGCGCGGCTGCGAACTGACGCGCGCGGAACGTTCGTCAAGACGCTCGCGCCACCGATCGGCAAGGCGGCTCGTTTCCGCTACCGCACCGTAGACACCATTCCCGCCACCACCCCCACATCAACCCGCAACGTGACCAGCGACGTGCTGAAGGTGACCCCGAGACGATGACCCGCTTTCACCACACGCCGATCGTCGCCGAGGGGCACTGGATGATGCAGCTCGGCGAGCGCTTCGCCTTCGAGGGCCTGCTCTCCCAGCTCCGGCCGCGGATCGCCGTCGAGATCGGCACCTGGGAGGGCGGCAGCCTGCGTCGCATCGCCGCGCACGCCGGCCATGTCCACGCCTTCGACATCGACGAGCGCTCGATCCCCCACGCCGACGCGCTAGACAACGCGACGCTGCATCTCGGCGACGCCGCCGTCGAGGTCCCCCGCGTGCTGGCCGAGCTGCACGCCCGCGGCGAGGCCGTCGACTTCGCGCTCGTCGACGGGCTGCACACCTACGACGCGGTGCAGGCCGACGCCCGCGCACTGCTGGCCGCCGAGGCCTGCGCGGCGACCACGATCGTCTTCCACGACACCGCGCACGCCGAGGTCCGCCGCGGGCTGGACGACCTCCACCTCGACGAGCATCCGAAGGTCGGCCTCTGGCTGCCGGACTTCGTGCCCGGTTACCACGTGCGCGACGACGAGACACTGCCCGAGGAGATCCGTGGCCGGGCCTTCAACGGCCTCGGCCTGCTGGTCCTCGATTCCGAGTTCCGCCCCGAGGCCAATAGCCACGAGGCCTTTGTCCCGTTTGCGCAGCTACGCCCGTAGGCGGTAGCCCCGCACGAACAGGCGATGGTTGACCAAGAACAGCGCCGCGGTCGCCACCGTCAGGAACAGCAGCGACAGCGCGATGTTGGTCTCCTTGTACCCCAAGAAGCCATAACGGACCAACCCGATCATGTAGTAGATCGGGTTGACGTGGGTCAGCGTCTCGAACGGCTGGGGCAGCAGCGACGCGCTGTAGAAGACACCGCCGAGGAAGAGCAGTGGCTGCAAGCCGAAGGTCTGCGCGACCGACACATCGTCGAACTGCTCGGCGCGCACGCCGATCAACACGCCCAACTGGGCGAAGAAGAACCCCACCAAGAACAGCGCGGGCAGTAGGACGAGCACGTGATCGACCGGGATGTCGACCAGCACCGATGCCGCGCAGAAGGTGAGCGTCGCCACGATCATCCCGCGCAGGAAGCCGCCGAAGGTGAAGGCCAGCAGCAGCTGCAACGGCGAGGCGGGTGAGGAGAGCTGGTCATCGATCGACCGCTGGAACTTCTGCTGCAGGATCGACGACGCGTTGTTGGAGAACGCGTTCATCGCCCAGGCCATCATGATCAGCCCTGGCACGATGAAGACCACGTAGTCGACCCCGTGCAGCTTGTCGATCCGCGAGCCCAGCGCGGCACCGAAGACCGAGATGTACAAGAAGGTCTCCAACAGCGGCGCGCCCAGCGTCTGGCGCTTGATCTTGAAGAAGCGGTTGCACTCGCGGCGCAGCAGCGCGGCGAAGCGGATCTGTGAGGCGGTCATGAGATGACCTCTGACACCGTCGCGCGAGAGAGCTCCTTGCGCCCGACGAGCTCCAGGTAGGCGTCCTCCAGCCCGGCGACGCCGTAGTGGGTCGCCAGCTCATCGCTGGTTCCCTGCGCGACGATCTGCCCGTCGTTGATGAAGGCGATCTTGTCGCACAACTGCTCGGCCTCTTCGAGGTAGTGCGTGGTGAGCAGGATCGTCGTGCCCTCGGCGTTGATGCGCTGCACGTAGTGCCACAGCTCCAGGCGCAGCTCGACGTCGACGCCCGCCGTCGGCTCGTCGAGGATCAGCAGCCGCGGCCGGTGCATCAGCGCCCGCGCGAGGATCAGCCGGCGCTTCATGCCGCCCGACAGCGTCCGCGTGCGGTCGTCCTTCTTGGCCGTCAGCGAGAAGGCCTCCAGGAGCTCCTTGATGCGCTCGCGCCGGTCGCGCCGAGGCATCCCGAAGTAGCCGCCATGGTAGTCGAGCGTCTCCTCCACCGTCAGGAACCAGTCGATGTTGAGGTCCTGCGGTGCCAGGCCGACGGCGACGCGTGCCTGCTCGTAGTGGTCGATCGCGTCGTGGCCGAAGACCTCGATCGAGCCCGACGTCGGCACGGCGAGGCCGGTCGTGCAATGGATCAGCGTCGACTTGCCGGCGCCGTTGGGGCCGAGCAACCCGAAGAACTCGCCGGCGCCGATCTCCAGCGAGACGCCGCGCAACGCCTCCGTCCCGGTCGGGTAGCGCTTGGTCAGCTCGGTGATCTGAAGAGCAGGTGCGTTCACGCCGCTCATGATGCGACCTCAACCACGCTTGAAGTCAAGGCTAGGCCCGCGTGAATCGACGGCCGGTCACCGGAGAGATGGCCTCGTCGATCGCGTCGGCATCGGCTTCGGCTTGCGCCGCTTCCAGGGCGGCGAGACGCTCGGGCGTCATCGCGGTCTCGTCCTCGTTCTCGGCCAGCCACTGCTGCGCCTCGGCGGCCGCACCCGCATCCACGACCACCTGCTTGCCCGAGGCGTAGTACTTGTCGATCTCGGCAAAGAGCTCGTCGACGAGGTTCTCGGTCTTGACCTTCTTGAGCGGCTCGCCCTTAGAGAAGATCATCGCCGAGTCCTTGGCACCGGTGATGCCGAAGTCCGCATGGCGCGCCTCGCCGATGCCGTTGACCGCGCAGCCGAGGATCGAGACCTCGATCGGGTCGGCATAGGCTTCCAGGCGCCGCTCGACCTCCATGACGACCGAGTCCATGTCGAACTGCAGGCGCCCGCAGGTCGGGCAGGCGATCAGCACCGGACCGCGCTCGCGCAGCTTCAAGGCCTTCAGGATCTCCCAGGCGACCTTGACCTCCTCCTCGGCGTGGAAGGTCGAGAGCGAGATCCGGATCGTGTCGCCGATGCCGTCGGCCAGCAGCGTGCCGAGGCCCACGGCGCTCTTGAGCGAGCCCGACCACTTCGTCCCCGCCTCGGTGATCCCGAGATGCAGCGGGTGGTCGATCTTCTCCGCGAGCAAGCGGTTGGAGGCGATGGTGTTCGGCACCGAGGTCGACTTCATCGACAGCTTGAAGTCATAGAAGTCGAGGCGGTGCATCAGCTCGACCCACTCGGTCGCGGCGGTCACCAGCGCCTCGACCGGGTTGGTGAACTCCATGTCGCGCAGGTGCTTGGGCAGCGAGCCGGAGTTGACGCCGACGCGGATCGGCGTGCCCTTGGCCTTGGCCGCGACGATGACCTCAGCGACCTTGTCGGGCCCGCCGATGTTGCCCGGGTTGATCCGCACGCAGTGCGCGCCGACCTCGATCGCCTTGATCGCCAGCGTGTGGTTGAAGTGGATGTCAGCGATGATCGGGATCGGCGACTCGACGACGATCGTCTTGAGCGCCTCGATGTCGGCCTCGCGCGGCACCGCGCAGCGCACGATGTCGGCGCCGGCGTCGGCGACGCGACGGATCTGGTCCATCGTCGCGGTCAGGTTCGCCGTCTCGGTCTTGGTCATCGTCTGGACGGCCACGGGCGCACCGCCCCCGACCGGGACGTCACCAACGTGGATCTGACGAGCAGAGGCCATGCACGCATTCTAGGAGGCAAACGGACTAGCCTCCCGCTCCGTGGCCCCCACCGACGTCTACGGGACCGCGCGGAGCCGCACGCGGGCGCGCATCGCCTCCCCGCTCGCCGCACGCGCCCGCACGCGCCGCCATGCCCAGTTCTTCGGCCTCACCGGCCTGGCGCCCGGGATGCGGGTCCTCGACGTCGGCTGTGGGACCGCCGGCCTGCGCGCGCTGGAGCCCGAGCTGGAGATCACCGGCGTCGACCTCGTCGCCCGGCCCAGCTACCCGGGCCCGTTCCTGCAGGCCGACGTCACCGAGGGCCTGCCATACGAGGACGGAAGCTTCGACCTCGTCTACTCCTCCAGCGTGATCGAGCACGTGCCGCGCGAGCGCCGCGCCGCCTTCGCCGCCGAGGTCGCGCGCGTCGGTCGCGGCCTATACGTCCAGACGCCGGCCTACTCGTTCCCGGTCGAGCCCCACAGCCTGCTGCCCTTCGCCCACTGGCTGCCGGTGGCGATCCGGCGCCCGCTCTGGCGGTTCGGCGCGCAGGGGCACTGGGAGGAGATCGATCTGCTGCGCCGCGCCGAGATCGCCCAGCTCTTCGGTGCGCCGGTGCACGCCGAGCGCGTCGGGCCGCTGGCCAAGAGCTGGATCGCGATCGACCCGGTACGGCCGCGATGAGCAGCGCCGAGCCGATCTGCTTGCGCGACCTTGAAGCGCTCGTCGCCGAGCGCCTGGACGCGGGGCCGCTGGGCTACTTTGCCGGCGGTGCCGCGGATGAGCGCACGCTGGCCGACAACGAGGCCGCCTTCGCGCGCCGCCAGCTGCTGCCGCGCGTGCTGGTCGACGTCAGCAACGTCTCGACCGCGACGACTGTCCTGGGCACCGAGGTCGCGATGCCGGTGCTCGTCGCGCCGGTCGCCCTGCAGCGCATGGCCCATCCCGACGGCGAGCCCGGGATGGCGCGCGCCGCCGCCGAGGCCGGCACGCTGATGTGCGTCTCGACGCTGGCCACCGCGACCGCGCGCGAGGTCGCCACGGCCGCGCCCCAGGCGCCGCGCTGGTTTCAGCTCTACGTGCTGCGCGATCGCGGCGTGACCCATGCGCTGGTCGACGAGGCCGTCGACTGCGGCTACCAAGCGCTCGTCCTGACCGTTGACGCCCCACGTGCCGGGCGCCGCGAACGGGACCTGCGGACCGGCTTCGCCGTCCCGCCCGGCATCGACATGCCCGGCGTCAGCGCCGCCGCCGGCCACAGTGTCGGCATGACCCCGGCCGACTTCTTCTCGCTGGTCGACACGTCGCTGACGTTCAACGACCTCGAAGCGCTGGTCGAGGCCGTCGACCTGCCGGTCCTCGTCAAGGGCGTTCACACCGCAGCCGACGCCCGGCTGGCGATCCAGCACGGCGCTGCCGGGGTCATCGTCTCCAACCACGGAGGCCGCCAGCTCGACGGCGTCCCGGCCGGGATCGACCTGCTCGAGGACGTCGTCCAGGAGGTCGCCGGCGACGTCGAGGTCTTTGTCGACGGCGGCGTGCGCCGCGGCACCGACGTCCTGGTGGCGCTAGCGCTCGGCGCCCGTGCCGTGCTCGTCGGCCGGCCGCTGCTCTGGGGCCTGGCCTATGACGGCGAGGCCGGCGCCCGCTGGGTGCTGGACACGTTGCGCGCCGAGTTGGAGCTCGGCCTGATGTTGCTCGGCGCCGCCTCCCCCACACAGGTCTCGCGCGCACATGTGCGCTGAGCCGCGCGTGCGCTGACCTCAAGCCCCGCGCGCTCGCGACCGTTAACAGGGACAAGCCGTGACCGGACCATCGCCCCTGTCCCTGATCGCCTCCCTCCGAGGAGCGCTGGAGGCCGCCCGCGGCGTCCGGTCGCGCAACGACCTCGTCTTCGCGCTGGACCGCATCGCGGCCGTGATCGCCGACGGTCTGGGCTACCGCTCGGTCACCATCAACCTGCATCGTCCGGCGTGGGATGACTTCGAGGCCATCACCGTCCACGGCACGGACGCAACGCGGCTGGCGCTGCTGGGCAAGACGTCGAGCTGGGAGCAATGGGCGCCGTCGCTGGCCGCCCGCTTCGAGCGACGCGGCGCGCACGACGTGCCCGACGACGGCCGGCTGCTCGCCGTGATGCGCGCCAGCAACGGCGACGTGCTCGGAATTGTTTGCGTCCAGGAGCCGGCCGACGAGCGCCGGCCGACCGACGACGACTGCGACCGGCTCGTCGCCCTGGCCCAGACCGCCGCGCTGGCCGTCGAGCAGGCAGCCGGCGCCGAGCGCGACGCGAGCCATCGCAGCGCGCTGGATCGTCTGCTCAGCCTCTCGCTCCTGACCGGCGAGCAGCGCCGCCGCGCTGGCGTGCTGCAGGCGGTCTGCACCGGGATCTGCGAGACGCTCGGCTTCCAGCGCGCCGCCGTCCTGCTGGCCGAGAACGGCGGGCTGCTGCGGCCCGCGGCAACCGCCGGCTGGACCATGCACGACCCGGTGTTCGCCCACCTCGCCTTCACGCTGGCGCAGTTCGAGCCGATCCTGACCCCGGTCTACGAGCGCCACGGCTGCCACCTGCTCACGCGCGAGGACGCCGAGGGCACGCTGAACCTGCAAGCCAGCATTTACCGGTCGCAGGCCAACGGCCGCGGGCCGTACGCGTGGGAGCGCCATTGGCTGGTCGTCGGCCTGCGCGACGGCGCCGGCCAGCTGCGCGGCATCGTCTGGGTCGACGATCCGATCGACCGGCTGATCCCTGGCCGCGAGCGCCTGCAGATCCTGCGCCTGTTCGCCGACCGCGCGGCTGGAGCGCTGGACACCGACCACGAGGGCCAGAAGCTGCCCGCGCCGTTTGCCGACCACGACCCGCTCACCGGGCTGGCCAACCGCGCCAAGCTGGCCGAGCGCTTGCGCCACGCGTTGCAGCGCACCAAACGCTCCGAGACGACCGTCGCGGTGCTGTTCATCGATCTCGACAACTTCCAGCACACCAACGAGCAGCTCGGCCACCACGCCGGCGACGAGCTGCTGCGCATCAGCGCCGCGCGCATCGACGAGGACCTACGCCCCGGTGACACGGTCGCGCGCTTCGGCGGCGACGAGTTCGTCGCGCTCTGCGAGGACGTCGGCTCCGCCGAGGAGGCCATGGAAGTCGCCGAGCGCCTCCGTGTCCTGCTGGCCGAGCCGATCCCGCTGGCGACCGGCGTGGCACAGGTCACCGCATCGATCGGCGTGGCGCTACCCGACCGGCCCGACCGCAGCGCAGAAGCGCTGCTGCAGGCGGCCGATCGGGCGATGTACGAGGCCAAGGCCGCCGGCCGCGACGCCGCGCGGCTTGCGACGCCTGGCGCCGGTTGGCCCTAAGGCGCGGGCGGTGTCACGAAATCCTCGCTGATCCAGCCAAACGGGTCGTTAGCCACATAGAAGCCGGCGAAGACGGAGGCCCCCGCGTCCGTCGGGATCGAGCCCGGGATCTGCGCGTAGGCGTGGCTGGTGCCGTCCGGGCTGTGGGTGGTCGGCGTCGCGGCGGCCGGGTCGAGCTTGACCAGGATGCCGCGCTTGGCCGGCGTCTGGTTGGCGGTGACGAAGATCGCGCGCGACGCGCCGCCGGCGATCTCGATCTCCGGATCGGCCGCCGTGAGCTTGATGTCGTGGGCGCTGTAGTTGAAGGTGACGGTCCCGGTGTAGGTGACCCGTGCCGTCTTGCTCACCGGGTCATACCACCCTTCCTTGAAGGGAAAGTGGAAGTCATAGACCAGCGGCTCGCTGCTGCCCGGCAGGACGGTCGGCGGCTCGGAGGTGGCGCCGCCGGAGGTCGCCGTGCCCTCGCCGGTGTTGATGTAGCGGATGAACGACTCGCGCACGCGCCAGGTGATCCCGGCGGCGTTGATGGTGACCGCGGTGGCCGGACGCGCGAGCGGGGCGGGGCCTCCGAGGTCGGGGGTCGGCGTGTTCGTGCCGGGCGTTGTCGGGCCAGGCGTCGTGGTCGTGCCACCAGGCGTCGTGGTGCCGCCCGGGGTCGAACCGCCGGTGGTGCTCGTGCCGCGCTTGGCGTCGACCGTCAGCGTGCCCAGCACGCCGGGTGACAGGCGCTTGACCTTCAGCGCACGGCGCAGCGCCGCGGCACCGGCAACTGTCAGCCGGACCTTCGCGCCGCGCAGCGCGACGGCGCCGGTGGTGGTGTTCAGCTTGCGCTTGGCGCCGTCGACCGTGAGCACCGTCACGGTCGCCTTGCCGATCTTCGCGGTCAGGCGCGAGTCCTTGGCCAGCCGCACCTGCGGCGCGCTCAGCGTCACCGAGCGCGTCCCGGCCCGCAGGCGCAGCCCGCCGCTGTGGCCCAGCGTCGCCGCCTTGCCAACGGTCGCCGTCTTGACCGGGAACGTGAACTTCGAGCCCTTGGCCTTGGCCGGCGCGACGGCTGAGGTCGTCACCCCCGCAACACCGAGCGCCGCCGTCTGCAGAATCAGGACCGACGTCCCGCTTCCCGCGGGCGTCACGGCGCTTGCCCCGGCGGGCAGCGCGATCGCTCCCACGATGCAACAGCAGAGGACGCTACGACCGATCATGAACAACAACTCCTGATGGTGGCAATGGAAGCGGCGGAGACGGCGAGACCGCCCCGAGCCAGTCGACGTGCAAGGCGGTGCGGCCATCGCGCTGGACGAGGCCGGCATCGACATGCCAGACCTCCGACAGCAGCGATGCGGTAAGGACGGTCGCGGGATCGCCCGCGGCGACCGTCTGCCCGCCGGAGACGACAACGACCTCGTCGGCGACCGCGGCGGCAAGGGCAAGGTCGTGGACGACCAGGATGACGGCCAGGCCATCGTCGGCCAGACCGCGCAGCAGCCGCGCGATCACCGACGTGGCGCCGAGGTCGAGGCTCGACGTCGGCTCGTCGGCCAGCAGCGCCGGCGCATCCTGGGCGAGCGCGACGGCGACCTGCACGCGCTGCAGCTCGCCGCCCGACAAGGTTGTGAGCTTGCGGTCGGCGAAGGCGGTGACGCCCGCCCGCGCCATCGCGCGATCCACGGCGTCGCGGTCGCCGCGCGATGGCCGCTGCAGCGGGCCGAGGTGCGGTGCGCGGCCGATCGCCACAGCCTCGTGGACGCGCACGCCATCAGGAACCCGCGCGCGCTGAGGCACGAACGAGCGCAGCCGGGCCAGCTTGCGCCCGCGCAGCTTCGTCGCGTCTTGGCCGTTCCAGCGCACGCTGCCGGACTCCAGCCGCTGCAGGCCCGCCGCCGCGCGCACGAGCGTCGACTTGCCGGCGCCGTTGGGCCCGACGACGGCCACGAGCTTGCCCGGCGCAGCGTCGAGGTCGGCGCCGCGCAGGATCTCCGCCCCACCCAGCCGCACGACGGCATCGCGCACACAGAGCATCAGTGTGCGCGCCGCAACAGCCAGAGGAAGACTGGCACGCCCAAGACCACCATGAACGGCCCGACCGGCAGCTCGATCGGCGCGAGCACCGTTCGCGCCAGCGTGTCGCCCGCCAGCAGCAACGCGGCGCCGACCAGCGCCGAGGCCCCCATCACGAAGCGGTGGCTCGCGGTCCCGCCGGCCAATCGCACCAAGTGCGGGATAACGAGCCCCAAGAACCCCAACAAGCCGACGAGCGCCGCCGCGGCCGAGGCCAGCAGCGCCGCTGCCGAGACAGCGGCAAGCCGGATCAGCCGCGGCCGGACGCCGAGCGACTCGGCGACGTCGTCGCCCAGCGCGAGCCGGTCCAGCGGCCGCGAGAGCACCGCCGCCACGACGAAGCCGACCGCAAAGTACGGCCACGCGACGCGCATCCCCGACCAGCCGTCCGACGACAGGCCGCCGGCCATCCACAGGACCGCCGACTGGACGCGGTCCGCGTAGGCCACCATCAACGAGGTCGTCCCGGCGCCAAACAGCGCGCTGACCGCGATCCCCGCCAGGATCAGCCGGCCGGTCGCGCCGCCCGAAGGCCCCGACCAGGCGATCATCAGCACCAGCCCGCCCGCTAGCGCGCCGAAGGCCAGCGCACCGACGGGCAGCAGGGCGATTGCGCCCGGGAAGGCCAACAGCACGAGGATCGCGCCGAAGCCCGCGCCGCCGGTGACGCCGACGATGTCGGGCGAGGCCAGCGGGTTACCCAGCGCGCCCTGCAGGAGCACGCCGGCGACGCCGAGCGCGGCGCCGACCACGATCGCCTCGACGGTCCGCGGGACGCGCAGCTGCAACACGATCTCGCGCAGCGGCCCCGCGTCGGCGCGGCCCATCAGCGCGTCGACGACGTCCTGCAGCGGCACGTGGACGGCCCCGAGCGTCAGCGAGGTGGCGACCGCCGCCAGCGCGACGAGCGCGGCGACCAGGACGACCGATGTCTGACGCAGGGCCAACGCTGCTCCCTCAGTTTCCGAGGAACTTGGTCCGCACGTCGCGGATCGTCGCGCCTGGATCGGTGTAGGCCTGGAGCAACGAGTTGCCGGTGGCCACGAAGACCTTGTGGCGCTTGGCCGCCGTGGTCGTCCGCCAGCCCGCCTTGTTGGACAGGTATTTGGCGAGCTTCGGGATGTCGGACGGGGCGCCGTGCGGGACGGCGATGATGATGTCCGGGTTGCGCTGGACGACCGCTTCGTCAGAGATCCGCGCGTAGCCGCCGCTGGCGGTCAGGCCGCCGGTCAGCAGCCGGCCACCGGCCTGGCGCACGATGTCGCCGCCCCAGCTGTTGGCGAGCATCGCGTAGCTCGTGCGCCCGACGCCCATGATCAGCAGGACCGACGGGCGCTTGCGGATGGAGCGCCGTGCGGCGGCGACCTCGGCGGCCTGGCGCGCGGCCAGGCGCTCGGCGGCGGCGCGCTTGGCGACCAGCGCGCCGATCCGGCGCGTCTGGGTAAACACGTCCGCGACGGTCAGCGGGTCGCTGTAGACGACCTTCATCCCCAGCCGCTTGATCGCCTGCTCGCCCTTGCGCCAGATCGGCGCCGACAGCACGAGTTGCGGGTTGCGCACCGCGAGCTGCTCGGCGTTGGGCCCGTTGGGATGCGACAGCGCGAGCGTCGGCACGCCCTTCAGGCGGGGGTTGAGGCGATCGTGGCCGCCGAGCGTCTGGCCGACCGCGACGGGCCGGATGCCGACCTCGGCGAGCGTGTTGGCGGTGAACGGGGTGAGCGCGGCGATGCGCGTGGGGGCGGCCTGCGCCGGAACGGCGAAGGCCAGAAGGGAGAGCGCGGCGAGCGCCGCCGCGGGAAGGGAGCGTCGGGGAGAGGGCATCAATGGTGTTTCGGTCAGGGCTGCTGAGCCCGAGTTGCAAAGTCGGGTATGTTTCGGCCACCCTAACACTCCTTAGGGTGGCCTAACCTACTCGTTCGCCTTTGGACGACACCCATCTGACGCCGATGACCTCTCAGCTCACTGCAACCATCAGGATCCCCTCGTGACCGATACCACCGCCTACGCGACCGGCGACCATCAGGTCTCCGGTGACGGACCGCCGCCGCCTCCCCCGCCGCTGACCGACGTTCCCGCTGTCCGGCGCCGCACGCCCGCCGAGGAAGCACGCACGCTGGTCTCGCTGACCAGCGTCGCCACGCTCGCCACGCTGTCAGACGACGGCACCCCGTGGGCCTCGCTCGTCGGCTACGCAGCGCTTGAAGACGGCTCGCCCGTCCTGATGGTCTCCACGCTGGCCGAGCACGGCCGCAACCTCGAGCGCGACACGCGCGCCAGCCTCGTTGTCGCCTCGCCCGAGCAGCGCAAGGACCCGCTCGCCGCCGGCCGCGTCACGCTGGCCGGCCGCATCGTGCGCCCGTCCGGCGAGACCGAGGAGCGCGCCCGCGCGGCCTACCGCGCCAGCGTCCCGGCATCCTCGATCTACTCCGAGTTCGGCGACTTCTCGCTCTACGTGCTCGACGTCGAGCGTGTGCGCTGGGTCGGCGGCTACGGCCGGATGGACTCCGCCGATCCCCCGTCCTACGCCGGTGCCGAAGCCGATCCGGTCGGCGAGGCGACCGGCGCGATCAAGCACCTCAACGAGGACCACGCCGACGCGCTGCTGATCATGGCCCAGGCGCTCGCTGGCTACCCGGACGCCGAGTCCGCCCGCTGCACGGCTGCCGACCGCTACGGCCTCGACCTCATGGTCGGCACGCCGCGCGGCAGCGCCCCGGCTCGCGTCGGCTTCGCCGAGCCCGTCACCGAGGCGGCCGGCCTCCGCGCCGCGACAGTCGAACTGACGCAGCGCGCTCGCGCAACCGCGGCCGCCGCCACCGATTAGCCAATCCTAAACGCCTCCGCCTACGGCGGGGTGGGCCTGTTTGCGGACGCCCATGGTCCGTAGAAAGGCCCACCCATCCCGGGGACCGGCCGCACAACGGGGTGGGCCCGTTTGCAGACGCCAGGCGTCCGCCGACGGGCCCACCCCTGGGGGTCTCAGCCGGCGTACATCCCTTCGATGTCGCCGTCGTACTTCTCGGCGATCGGCTTGCGCTTGAGCTTCATCGTCGGCGTGAGCTCGTCGCCGCCGGGCAGCCAGTCGCCCTCGACGATCACGAACTTCTTGATCTGCTCGACGCGCGCCAGCGTGGCGTTGGCCTCGTCGACGCCCTTCTGGACGACCGCCCGGATCGCGTCCTCACCGGCGAGCTCCTCCAGCGACTTGCCGTCCAGCCCGTTCTGTGCCGCCCACGCCGGGGCGAAGTCGGCATCGAGCACGATCAGCGCCGTGTTGTAGGGCTTGGCATCGCCGATGCAGACCGCGTTGCCAATCAACGGCGACGAGCTCTTGAGCGCCGCCTCGATGTTGGCCGGTGACATGTTCTTGCCGGCCGCGTTGATGATGATCTCCTTCTTGCGATCGACGATCTTGACGTAGCCGTCGGAATCGATCTGCGCGACGTCACCGGTGTGCAGCCAGCCCTCGGTGTCGATCGTCTCCGCGGTCTTGTCGGGCAGCCCGCGGTAGCCGCGCATCACCAGGTCACCGCGGATCAGGAGCTCGCCGTCCTCGGCCAGCTTGAGCTCGACCCCGGGCGCCGCCGGGCCGACGGTGCCGATCTTGACGCGCGTGGGCGGGTTGACCGACCCGCCGCCGCAGGTCTCGCTCATCCCCCACAGCTCGGCCAGCGGCAGGCCGATGGCGTGGAAGAACTCGAGCACCGGGACCGGCGTCGGGGCGGCGCCGACGTTGATCGCCGCGACCTGGTCGAGGCCGAGCATCCCGCGCAGGCCGGCGAACAGCTCGGCGTCGGCCTTGGCCACGGCGGCGGCCAACTCCTCCGGGACCGGCTCGCCGGCCTGCTCCAGCGCGACCTTCTTCTGTGCGGCAGCCAGCGCCGCCTGGGCCTTCTCGCGCTGCTCGGCGGGCTGGCCGGCGATCATCGCCTCCAGCCCGGCCTTCAGCTTCTCCCAGATCCGCGGAACGGCGAAGAACCAGTGCGGCCGAACTTCCGGCAGGAACGCGACGATCTCGCGCGGGTTGGGACAGCAGGTGATCTGGAAGCCGAAGACGATCGGCAAGTAGTGGTGGGCGGCCCGCTCGGCGATGTGCGCGTTGGGCAGCCACGAGATGACGCGCGCGCCCTCGGGGAACTGGACGATCTCCTCGATGCCGCTGACCGCCGCCAGCAAGTTGCGGTGCTCGAGCTCGACGCCCTTGGGCGGTCCGGTCGTGCCCGACGTGTAGATCAACGTCAGGATGTCATTGGGACTCAGCGCCGCGATCGAGGCCTCGACGTCGAAGTCGTCGCCGGCCGGGATGTCGGCGAGCGCGAGCGTGCCCTCGGGTGCCTCGCCGTCAACGACGATGACATGCTCAAGATCGGGCAACGACTTGCGCGCTTGAAGCACGTTGGTCAAGAACTGCTGCTCGGTGATGATGATCCGCGCGCCGGCGTCCGAGACCACGTACTCGATCTGGTTCGGCGCATAGGTCATGTAGATCGAGAACGGCGTCGCCCCCACCATCATCGCCGCGAGGTCGGCCTGGTGGAACTCGGGCCGGTTGCCCAGCATCAAGGCAATCGTGTCGCCCTTGCGCAGCCCCAGCGCGTACAGACCGCCGGCGAGGCGATCAACGCGCTCGCGGAGCTCGGTCCAGGTCCAGGAGACCGCGTCGCCCTTGGTCCTGATGGCGATCTCGTCGGCGCGCTGCGATGAGGTGATGCGAAATGCCTCGGCGATCGTCGCCGCGTCGACCCCGCGCTTTGGTGCCGTGCTGCTCTCCACTTTCTGCTTCCTCCAGTCGACCTACTTCACCCCGAAGCCTCCGTCTTGCAGCCGACCGATGTCGTTGGTCAGCCCCACGGCGAACAGCATGAGGACCAATACGAAGCCTACGTAGCTGGCCTGCTCCATGATGCGAAACGGGATTGGGCGCCCGCGCAGCTTCTCGGCCAGCGCCCAGAAGATATGCCCCCCGTCCAATGGAAGGAAGGGGAAGAGGTTGACAATCGCCAGGGAGAGCGAGATCAGCGCGAGGATGACCAGCGAACGCTCGACGTCGTCGGCGGCGATCGATTGGCGCGTCGTCTCATACGAGCCGACGACACCCGAGAGGTTCTTGCGCGCCGACTCGTCGTAGAAGAGCTTGGTGACGGTGTCGACGGTGGCCGTGGTGACGTCCCACATCCCGCTGACCGAGCGGCTCGCCGACTCGCCCAGCGGGACGCGCTGGTAGTCGCCGCCGAAGGAGAAGCCGATCAGCATCCGCTTGGCCACCTTGTCGTAGCGCGGGCTGATCTGCAGCACCTGCGTACGGCCGTCGCGGACGATCGTGACCGCCGCAGGCTTTGCCGCAACGCAGCCCTGCACCTTGGCGCCGCCGGCGCAGGTGTGCTTGCCGATGCTCTTGCGTAGGACGTCGGGGTCGCCCTTGACGCCGTCGACGGCGACCAGCCGGTCGCCCGCCGCCAGGACGCCGACCGCAGCCGACTTGGGCGCAACCGCACCGACCTCGTTGTTGACGACCTGGTCGCCCTTGATCGCGTACAGCGCGAAGAGGATCAAGAACGCGACCAGCACGTTCATCGCCGGCCCGGCGCCGATGACCACCAGGCGCTTCCAGACCGGCTGCTTGTAGTAGGCGCGGTGCGCGTGCTCCGGCGGGATCTCCTCCGCCGGGTTCATCCCCGTGATCTTCACGTAGCCGCCGAGCGGGACCGCTCCGATGCCGTACTCGGTCTCACCGCGCTTGACGGTCCACAGCAACGGCGGGAAGAAGAGCGCGAAGCGCTCGACGCGCATGCCAACCGCTTTGGCGGCCGCGAAGTGGCCGAGCTCGTGCAGGATGATCAGGACGGCGAAGCCGACGAAGGCAAGGATCCAGCTCACGCGCGCGCTCCGATCTGCTCGGTCGCCAGCTCACGTGCGGCGCGGTCGGCCTCGAAGAGCGACTCGAAGGCGCGGACCGGGCCGCCGGGCATCGCCTGCAGGGTCGCGTCGATGACCTCGGCGATGCCGGTGAAGGCGAGCCGCTCGTTCAGGAAGGCGTGCACGGCGACCTCGTTGGCGGCGTTCAGGATGCAGGGCGCGGTGCCGCCGGCGCGCGCGGCCTGCAGGCAAAGATCCAGGCACGGGAAGGCGTCGCGGTCGACGTCCTCGAAGGTCAGCGAGCCCAGCTCGGCGAGGTTCAGCCGCTTGGTCGGCAGCTTGACGATGTCGGGGTGGTGCAAGGCGTAGGCGATGGCGATCCGCATGTCGGGCAGGCCGAGGTGCGCGAGCTGCGCGCCGTCGGCCGTCTCCACGAGCGCGTGGACGATCGACTGCGGGTGCACGACGACGTCGATGCGGTCATACGGCACGCCGAAGAGGTGATGGGCCTCCATGACCTCCAGGCCCTTGTTCATCAACGTGGCCGAGTCGATGGTGATCTTGCCGCCCATCGACCACGTCGGGTGGTTGAGCGCCTCGGCGATCGTGACCTCGGCCAGCTCGGCATGGCTGCGGCCGCGAAACGGCCCGCCCGAGGCGGTGATCGTCATCCGCTCCAGCGCGCCGGTCGGCACGCCGTGTAAGAGGTGGTGCAGCGCGGCATGCTCGGAGTCGACCGGCAGCAGCTGCGCGCCCGTGGCCTCGGCGAGCTGGGTGACGAGCTCACCGCCCACCACCAGCGACTCCTTGTTGGCCAGCGCAAGGTCAATCCCCTCGCCCAGCGCTGCGACCGTCGGGCCGAGGCCCGCCGAGCCGACCAGCGCGTTGAGCACGAGATCGGCGCCGGACTCGAGGACGAGTTCCACGAGCCCCTCAGCGCCCGTGAGCACTTCACCGTCGGTCCACGCCTCCGATGCACGCGCGGCGGCGTCGGCGTCGGCGAGCGCGATCCGGCGCACGCCATGGCGGATGGCCTGTTCGACCAGCGGCTCCCAGGAACGAGCGGCGCTCAGACCGACGATCTCGAGATCGTCGGTGCGAGAGACCACATCGAGCGCCTGGGTGCCGATCGACCCGGTGGAGCCGAGCACGAGGAGACGGCGGGGCATGTGCCTCGAAGGGTAGCTGCGTGCACCTCAATGCTGGCTCAAGAGTCCAGCACGGCCTCGCGCCTCACAGCTTCGCCGCCGCCCGCCGGTTGACCGCCGGGATGACCTGCTCGCCGTAGCTGCGCAGCGTGCCGTCCTTATCGTCGTGCTGGAGGTAGAGCGCGAACTGGTCGACGCCGAGGTCGGCGAGCTCGTTGAGGCGCTCGATCTGGGTCGCCGGCGGGCCGATCAGGCAGAAGCGGTCGACGATTGCGTCGGGCACGAAGGCGGTGTGGGTGTTGCCGGCGCGGCCGTGCTCGTTGTAGTCATAGCCTTCGCGCTGCGCGATGTAGTCGGTCAGCGCCGTCGGTACTGCCGCGCCGTCGCCGCCGTAGCGGGCGACGATGTCGGCGACATGGTTGCCGACCATGCCGCCGAACCAACGGCACTGGTCCCGGCCGTGGGCCAGGCCCGTTTCGGTGCCGTCGGTGACGTAGGCCGGCGCGGCAACGCAGATCGTGACGCTGTCGGGGTCGCGGCCGGCGTCCGCAGCGGCGTTGCGCACCGCGGCAATCGACCACGCCGTGATGTCCGGGTCGGCGAGCTGGAGGATGAAGCCATCGCCGAGCTCGCCCGTCAAGGCCAACATCTTGGGTCCGTAGGCAGCGACCCAGATCGGCAGGCAGCTGTCGGGGCTCCACCGCAATCGCAGCGTGGTGCCCTTGTAGTCCACCGCCTCACCGTTGGCCAGGCCGCGGATGACGGCGATGGACTCGCGCATCTCGGCCAGGCGCACGGGCGTCCCGTTGATGACCCGCACCGCACTGTCACCCCGGCCGATCCCGCAGATCGTGCGGTTGCCGTACATCTCGTTGAGCGTGGCGAAGAGCGAGGCGGTCACGGTCCAGTCGCGGGTCGCCGGATTGGTGACCATCGGGCCGACGATGAGCTTGTGGGTCTCGTTGAGGATCCGGCTGTAGATGACGTAGGGCTCCTCCCACAGCAAGTGGGAGTCAAACGTCCAGGCGTGCGAGAAGCCATAGCTTTCGGCGCGCTTGCAGAGGTCGATCACCCGTGCCGCCGGCGGGTCGTTCTGCAGGACGACGCCGAAGTCCATCATCTTGCATCCTCCAGCTCGCCGGCGACGACCAAGGCAATGGTCTCGCCGACCGTCTGGCCGTAGGCGGCGATCGCGACCCGCAGCGCCTCGGGCGACGAGTTCTCGACCTCGGTGTGGGAGATCGGCGGGTCCGACTGGGCGAAGATCATGACGGTCGGGACGAGCCGGCCGATCTCGGTCGCATCGTGCAGTGGACCGGATGGGATCGGCTCGTCGTCGCCCCCGCCGGCGGCCGCCACCGCGGTGCGTGCGATCGCAATCAACTTGGGATGAAAGGGCGTCGGCGTCGCCCCGAAGACGCGCCGTGGCGCGACCGTGCAGGCAAACGCGTCCGCGGCGCGCTCGCAGGCGTCCAGGCACTCGACCAACATGGTGGCCAACACCTCGGCGTCGAGATGGCGCAGGTCGAGCATCATCTCCGACTCCCCCGCGATCGCCGTGATCACTGCCGGCGAGGAGCTGATCGCGCCGACGGTCGTGACGCCGCCATGGCGGATGCCGACCTCGCGGATCTCCAGCGCTGCGGCGGCCGCGGCGGCCAGCGTGTCGCGGCGCAGGTGCATCGGCGTCGACCCGGCGTGTGCGGACTGGCCGCTGAAGGTGACCAGGTAGCGCTCGTCGCCAAAGGTCCCGCTGACCGCGCTGGCCAGCCGGCCGCTGTCGAGCAGGACGGGGCCCTGTTCGATGTGGAGCTCGAGGTAGGCGTGGGCGCCGTCCAGGCGGGCGGTGGCCGCTGATGCGCCGTCGAGGTCCACGCCGACCGACGCCATCGCATCCTGCAACCGCATGCCGCCCGCGTCGCGCAGGCCACGGACATCATCGGGATCGAGCGTGCCGGCAACCGCGGAGGAGCCAACAAGGCTGCGGCCGAAGCGCGCGCCCTCCTCGTCAGCCCAGTCGACCAAACGCACCGCGATCGGCGGCGGCGCCCCGGCGGCCGCGAGCGTGCGCAGGACCTCCAGCGCAGCCGTCACGCCCAGTGCACCGTCCAGCCAGCCACCCGACGGGACCGCGTCGATGTGCGAGCCGACGATGACAAAGCCGTCGGTGCTGCCGTCGCCGGGCAGCTGCGCCCAGAGGTTGCCCGCCTCGTCACGGTCGACGCTGACGCCGTCGATTGTGGCGAGTTTGCCCAGCAGCCACTCGCGCGCGGCCGTCCAGTCCGGTGACCACGCCAGCCGCTTGGCGCCCGCGTGCTCGCCCCCACTCGCGGCCGCGAACTCATGCAGATCGGCCAACACGCGCTCGGCGTTGACCGTCAACGTCATGCGGTCGCCCCGAGCGCCGCGCTGCCTGCACGGGCCACGAAGCGTCCGTGGCCCGGCTCGGTGACGATCTCCCCACGGTCATAGACCATCGTCCCGCGCGAGAGCGTATGACGGACCGAGCCGCTCGCCGACTCGCCGCCGTAGATGTCGTAGTCGACGTTCATGAACGACGTATGCGTGCCGTAGTCGCGCGGCGCCGACGGATCGAAGACCACGATGTCGGCGTCCTTGCCGGGCGCAATCGCGCCCTTGTCCTTCAGGCCGAAGCGGCGCGCGATCGTCGTCGAGGTCCGATCGACCAACTGCGACGGCGTGATCCGCCCGGCGACGACGCCTTCGTCCCAGAGCTTGGCCAGGCGATGCTGGATCGCGGCCAGGCCGTTGGGCACGAGGCTAAAGTTCTCCAAACCACGCGCCTTCTGCTCGTCGGTAAACGGGCAGTGGTCGGTCGAGACCGACTCGAGGATTCCGCGACGCACGTAGTCCCACAACGGTTCGTGGTTGGACGCGTCGCGCAGCGGTGGCGAGCAGATGTAGCGACAGCCCTCGACGCCCGGCCGGCGCAAGTCATCGATCGTGTTGACGAGGTACTGCGTGCAGGTCTCGGCGCTGACTGGCACGCCGCGTTGCTGGGCGGCCTGGATCTCGGCGGCGGCCGCGGCGCAGGTGACGTGGACGACAAACAGCGACGCGCCGGTGTACTCCGCTAGCCGCGCGGCGCGCGAGGTCGCCTCGGCCTCAACGAACTCGGGCCGCGTCAGCGCGTGATGGATCGCGTCGGTCTGGCCCGCATGCAGGGCGCGCTTGACAAGCAGGTCGACGACGTCGCCGTTCTCGGCATGGACCATGGTCAGCGCGCCGAGGTCGCGGGCGCGCTCCATGCACGCCGTCATCGCGTCGTCGCGCGTCATCAGCTCGCCCTTGTAGGCCATGAACAGCTTGAAGGAGCTGACGCCCGCGTCGACGATCGCGGCCATGTCGTCGATCGTCGCCTCGTTGGCGTTGGTGATGGCCATGTGGAAGCCGTAGTCCACATGCGCCGCCCCCTCGGCGCGCCCCTGCCACTCGGCGAGCGCCGACCGCAGCTGATCGGGCTCGCGCTGGATGGCGAAGTCGACCAGGCACGTGACGCCGCCAGCCGCGGCAGCCTGCGTGCCCGTGTCGTAGTCGTCGGAGGACATCATCCCCATGAACGGCATCGACAGGTGCGTGTGGTTGTCGATCAGCCCCGGCATCACCAGGCAGCCCGCCACGTCGATCACCGTCGCCCCCGGCGGCACCTGCACCTCGCCCACCGCGGCGACGTTCTCCCCAACGATCAGGACGTCGGCGTCGTACTCGCCGTCAGCGCTGACGACCCGACCGCCCTGCAACAGCGTTGCGTGCTCATCGGTCATGCGCCGAGCATCTCACGCAGACGCCGCCGCGACCATGGCCCGAGCGGCCAGATCGCGGTGCGCGGACGTGTCGCTCAGGCGCCAACCATTGCCACAACGGCGGCGTCGAGCGCCGCGTCTTCGGGCAGCGCGACGCGGTCGCGCCAGGGCACGCGGTCGATCGCCGTCGGCCGCCGGCAGCCGAGGATCCCGCCGACCAGCGCGCCGAGCAACGGCGCGCCCCCACCGCCGAGGCGCACGGCAGCGCTCATCCCCTCACTGGGGTCGTCATGGCGGTGCAGGACGGCCATCAGCGCGTCGAGCACGGAGCGATCGTCGGCCGCAACGCCGTGAAAGGGCGGTGGCCAGTCGTCGGCGTGGTCGGTGACGAGGTGATGCAGTGGTTTGCCCGCCAGCGCCCAGGCCGCGAGGTCGGCGACCATCACCGGCGCGAAGCCCAAGTGCAAGACCGCGGTGCGGCGGGCCAGCGGGTCGCGCTCGCGCCAGCCGAGCACCAGCGCGTCGGGCAGCCCGCCACGCTCGCCGTCGCCGACCGCCGCGGCGAGCACCGCCGCCGTCGCCGCGCCGGTCGGCCCGACACCGTCGAGCAACCGCTCGCGCTTGATCGCCCGCGGCGACACCCCCGCCCATGGCAAGCCGAGGGCCTCGCCGACCGCGACGCCGAGCAGGCCGCCGCGCAGCGCGTCGCTCAGGTCAGGGCGAGCCACACGTAGAAGCCGACGACCGCGGTGAACAGGATGGCGTCGAGACGATCGAGCGCGCCGCCGTGGGCGCCGAAGAGCGTGCCGGTGTCCTTGGTGTTGGCATCGCGCTTCAGATAGGACTCGAAGAGATCGCCCAGCGGTGCGGCCAGCGCGATCGAGATGCCCATGATCGCGCCCTTGGTACCGCCGAACCACTCCTGGCTGAGCCCCGCCCACCAGACCGCCGCGGTGGCGATTACCACGCCGATCGCCAGCCCCTCGATCGTCTTGTTGGGGCTGATGGTCGGCGCCAGCGGCCGGCGGCCGAACGCGCGCCCGCCCAGATAGGCGCCGGTGTCCCCGACGAAGGTCCCCAGCAGGATCGCGAAGACCAGCCCGCCACCATGCGGCAGATCGCGCAGCAGCACCGCGTGAGCCAGCGCCAGCCCGATCCAGGCCAAGCCCAGCATTGTCACTGAGATCGCCGGCGCGCCACCGCCGCCCGCCTGGTTGACGGTGACGATGAAGACCAGCGGGATGCAGGCCAAGAACGCCAGCAGGATCGTCTCGCGATCGCCCAGCGAGGCGGCGACCAACAGTCCGACGAAGCCCACGAAGCCCGCCAGCCGCGCTGGCCGCGCGCGCTCGAACATCGAGAAGAGCTCGTGCAGGCAGATCAGGCCGAGGACGCCGATGCCGACCGCAAAGACCGTCCCGCCCAAGGCGACCATCGTCAACGCGACAGCCAGCGCCGGGACCGCTACGACGATCCGCGCGCTGAGGTCCGACCCGCCGCCACGCCGCCGGCGGGCACCGCCACCACTGCCGGCCGACCGGCGCCGTGGCTGGGGCATCGCTCAGCGCCCCCCGAAGCGGCGCGTGCGCACGTCGTACTCGTCCAGTGCCGCGCGGAAGGCCTCGCGCGAGAAGTCCGGCCACAGCTCGTCGCGGAAGACCAGCTCGGAGTAGGCCGACTGCCACAGCAGGTAGTTGCTCATCCGCTGCTCGCCGCTGGTGCGGATCACCAGATCAGGATCGTGCATCTCCGGTGCATAGAGCAACGCCCGGAAGTCCTCTTCGCTGCCGCCCTGAAAGCGCGCGGCGGCATCGACGATCTCGGCCCTGCCGCCGTAATTGAAGGCCACGAAGAGCGTGATGCGGTCGTTGGCCGCGGTCTCGGCCTCGGCCCAGTCCATCTGCTCCTGCAGGGCACCGGCGACGCGATCGCGGCGGCCGATGAAGCGCATCCGCACGCCCTCGTCCTTGAGCTCGGGCGTCTCGGACAGGATCCGCTGGGAGAACATGCGCATCAACGCGGTGACCTCCTCGGCCGGCCGCGCCCAGTTCTCTGTGGAGAACGAGTAGACCGTCAGTTCGCGGATGCCGAACTCGGCCGCGTCGCGCAGCCGCGCTTTGACCACGTCGGCGCCGGCCTTGTGCCCCTCGGCGACGGGCAGGTCGCGGGCTTGGGCCCAACGCCCGTTGCCATCGGTGATGATGGCGACGTACTGCGCTCCCTGAGTCATTGGGATGCCCCTTGCCGTGCGAACGAGCCTCTAGGCGAGTTCGCGCCCGGGATGCGAGCCCCTGGGCGAGCAATCCCGCTCAAACCTCGAGGATCTCTTCCTCTTTGACCTTGAGCAGCGCGTCCAGCTCGGCGATGCGGGCGTCGGTGAGCTTCTGCACTTCCTGCTCGCCGCGGCGCTCGTCATCAGCGCCGACGTCGCCGTCGTCCTTGAGCGCCTTGAGGTCGTGCATGATGTCGCGCCGCACGTTGCGGACCGAGATACGGCCGTCCTCGGCAAGGCCGCGCACGACCTTGACCAGCTCGCGCCGGCGCTCCTCGTTGAGCTCGGGGATCGCCAGGCGGATGATCCGGCCGTCGTTGCTCGGCGTCAGCCCGACGTCGGACTCCATGATCGCCTTCTCGATCAGCTTGATCGAGGACGCGTCGTAGGGCTGGACGGTGATGAGCCGGGCTTCGGGAACGTTGACCGTCGCGAGCTGCTTGACCGGCGTCATCGCGCCGTAGTAGTCCACCATGATGCGGTCGAGCACCGATGGGCTCGCCCGGCCTGTCCGAACCGAGGAGAAGGTGTTCTGGGCGGCCTGCACGGCCGCGGTCATCCGCTCGCCGGCCTCGGCCAGCAGCTCGTCGATCAGCTCGCTCATGAAGGGTCTCCTGCTTCCGGCTTGACCAGCGTGCCAACACGCTCGCCGGACACTATCCGCTCGATGTTCTGCTCGTCGTCCATGTTGAAGACGTGAATCGGTAGCCGATTCTCCATGCAGAGCGTGAGCGCCGTCGCATCCATGACGCGCAGCCCGCGCTGCAGCGCCTCCATGTGCGTGATCTCGGGAATCAGCTGGGCCTCGGGATCTGAGCGCGGATCAGCGGTGTAGACGCCCTCGACACCGTTCTTGGCCATCAGGATGGTCTCGGCGTGGATCTCGACCGCCCGCAGCGCCGCCGCGGTATCGGTCGTAAAGAACGGGTTGCCGGTGCCCGCCGCGAAGATCACGACGCGCCCCTTTTCGAGGTGGCGCATCGCGCGGCGGCGGATGTAGGGCTCGGCGACCTCCTCGACCTTGATCGCGCTCTGCACCCGCGTGTTGACGCCCTGGGACTCCAGGGCATCCTGCAACGGCAGCGCGTTGAGGACGGTCGCGAGCATCCCCATGTAGTCGGCGGTGGCGCGGTCCATCCCGGCTGCCGCGCCCTTCATCCCGCGGTAGATGTTGCCGGCACCGACGACGATGGCGATCTCGACGCCCTGGTCGTGAACGCGCTTGATCGCCGACGCGACAGCGCGCAGGCGCTCCGGATCGGTGCCGTAGTCGCGGGAGCCCATAAGGGACTCCCCCGACAGCTTCAACAGGATGCGCTTGAAGACGGGATCAGCCACGACGGGGCGATCCTACGGGCCGTCGAGGCGGGATGTCGGCTACTCGCCTACGGCAAAGCGAACGAACCGCTTGACGACGACGTTCTCACCGGTCTTGGCCGAGAGGTCGCCGCGCAGCTGCTCGATCGTCTTGCCGTCGTGCTTGTCGCCGTTGACGTGCTCCTGGGCGAGCAGGACGACCTCGCCGTACCACTTCTTGAGCTGGCCCTCGACGATCTTGGGCCGGATGTTCTCCGGCTTGTCGGCGGCCAGCTCCTCGAAGACGCGAATCTCGCGATCCTTGTCCTCCTGCGGGATCTCGTCCTCGGTGATGTACAACGTCAGCGGCGAGGCGGCGATGTGCAGCGCGAGGTCCTTGGCGAACTCGATGAAGTCCTCGTTCTTGGCCACGAAATCGGTGTTGCACTCGACCTGAACGAGCACGCCGACCTTGCCGGTGGCGTGCACGTAGGCCTGAACCGTGCCCTCAGAGGTCTCACGCCCGGCGAGCTTGCCGAGCTTGTTGCCCATCTTGACCCGGAGCAGCTCCGTGGCCTTGTCGATGTCGCCCTCGGACTCGACGAGGGCGTTCTTGCAGTCCATCATGCCGGCGCCGGTCTTCTCGCGAAGGGCCTTGACGTCGGCAGCGCTGATCGTGGTGCTCACGGTGATCGCTCCGTTGATGAAGGGGTTGAACTAGCTGGCCGGGGTGGGCGGGGCGGGGTCCTCGCCGGCGGGCGCCTCGGCGGCCGGGGCCGGCTCGGCCGGGACGGCCTCGGGCTCGGGCGTCGCAGCCGGAGCGGCCTCAGCGGCGGCTGCCGACTCGGACCCACCCGCCGCGGCCTCGGCGGGTGCTGCCTCAGCCGGGGCAGCCTGGGCGGCCTGTGCCTGTGCGGCCTCCTCAGCGGCCTTGGCCTCGGCGGCGGCCTGACGGCGCGCGGCCTCCTCGGCCTCGCGACGGGCGTCGTCCTCGGCCTTGCGGGCCGCGGCGGCTTCCTGCTCGCGCTGGATGCGGGCCTCTTCGGCGGCGCGCCACTGACCGGCGCCCTCGGCGATCGAGTTGCCCAGCGCACGGGTGATGACGTCACACGAGCGGATCGCGTCGTCGTTGCCCGGGATGACGAAGTCGACGCCATCTGGATCGCAGTTGGTGTCGACCAGCCCGATCAGCGGGATGCGCAGGCGCTGAGCCTCGCGGACGCCGATCAGCTCGGTCTTGAGGTCGACGACGAAGATCGCATCCGGGGTGCGCGTCATGTTCTTGACGCCGCCCAGGTTGGCGCGCAGCTTGGCCAGGTCGGCCTCGGCCGACAGACGCTCACGGGTCGGCAGCAGGGCCAGCTGACCGTCGGCCTCGTAGCGCTCCAGGTCATGGAGGCGCTTGATGCGCTGGTTGATCGTCTGGAAGTTCGTCAGCAAGCCACCGAGCCAGCGGTGGTTGATGTGCGGCATGCCGCAGGCCTCGGCGACCTCCTTGACGGAGTCGCGTGCCTGCTTCTTGGTGCCGACGAAGAGGACCGTGCCGCCGCGGGCAGACAGGTCTCCAACGAACTCCTGGGCCTGGCGCAGCAGACGCTCGGTCTGCAGCAGGTCGATGATGTAGATCCCGCCGCGCTCGCCCCAGATGAAGCGACGCATCTTCGGGTTCCAACGGCGCGTCTGGTGACCGAAGTGAACTCCGGCCTCCAGCAGCTCACGGATGCCAACGTCTGTGGCGGCCATGGAGGTGCTCCCTTATTTGTGTGACGTGCAGAGAAGCCCGCCGGCGAGCGCGGGACCTGGGATCAGATCTCCCGGGCAGGACCGCGTCCGTGTGACCCAGCGGGGTCGGTGGTACTAGGACGGCTCCCAGTCTAGAGAACCGGCTCGCGCGCCGTTTGCAGCGCCGCGGCCAGGTCGGCAGGCAGCGGGCTCTGCACCTCGACCGCGACGCCCGTCACCGGATGGGTAAAGGCCAGCCGCGCGGCGTGCAGGAACTGACGCTCCAGGCCCAGCAGGCCGGCATGGCCGTAGTCCGGGTCGCCGGCGACAGGGTGGTTGATCGCCTGCAAGTGCACGCGGATCTGATGCGTGCGGCCGGTCTCCAGGGTGACGCGCAACAGCGTGAAGGCGGGCAGGGCCTCGGCGATCTCGAAGTGGGTGCGCGCCTCGCGCGGGTTGTCGGTGTCGGTCGACATGCGCGTCCGCACGCGGCGGTCGCGGCCGAGCGGCGCGTCGATCGTGCCGGTCCGCGACGGCGGCCGGCCCTCGACCAGCGCGAGGTACTCGCGGGTGATCTCGCGCGCCTGCAGCGCCGCTTTGAGCGCGGCGTGGATCGCATCGCTCTTGGCGACGACGAGCAGCCCGGAGGTGTCGCGGTCCAGGCGGTGCACGAGGCCCGCACGCCAGCCGTCCTCCCCGCCCTCAGCCGTGCCCTCCAACGCCTGGGCCAGCGTCCCCGTCAAATGCCCGCGAGCGGGATGCACGACGACGCCCGCCGGCTTGTCGACGACCAGCAGGTGCTCGTCCTCGTAGGGCACGGCGTAGTCGATGGTGGCGCCGACGTCGACCGGCGCCGGCGTGTCGTCGGGATCTTCGACCTCGATCGTCTCGCCCGCCTGGACGGCGTAGCGCTTGGGCTCGGCGCGCCCGTCGACGCGGACCGCGCCCGCGTCGATCAGCCGCGCGGCACGCGAGCGCGAGCCCAGCGGCTCGGCCAGCAGCGCGTCCAGGCGCGTGCCCGCCTCAGACGGATCGACGGTCAGCCGCATCCGTACCGCCCCGCTGCTCGACGACCCACAACAGCACGAGCACGCCGAAGGTGATGGAGATGTCCGCGACGTTGAACGCCGGCCATGCGGGGAGCTTGACGAAGTCGGTGACCGCGCCATCGCGGACGCGGTCGATGATGTTGCCGATCGAGCCGCCCAGCAGCATGCCCGTCGGCAGCCAGATCAGCGGCTTGTCGATATGCGTCACGAAGTAGTAGAGCAACGCCGAGAGCGCGAGGACGACCAACACCACCACGATGATCCCGCCGCCGGAGAACGCCCCGAACGCGACGCCGGTGTTGCGCACGTGCACCAGCGTGACCGCCGGCAGGATCGAGTCCTCCTCGCCCACCTCGATGCCGTTGCGCACCAGCGCCTTGGTCACTTGGTCGAGGATGACAACCAGCGCCAGGACGAGCCCGACGCGCGCCCAGACGGCAGCCCTCACCCCGGGCGAATCACGCCGACGATGATCCCGCCAACGAGCCACAGCACGATCGTCGCGACCATCGGGCTGAGGTCCAGCGGACCGAACGGCGGGATGAAGCGACGGAAGATCGAGAGGTACGGCTCGCTGATGTCGCGCAGGAAGTCGAGAACCGAGCGCGACCAGCGCGAGTACGGCAGCCGCCCGCCCACGTTGAAGTACATCGACGAGAAGATGTAGGCGATGATGATGATCGTATAGACCAACAACAACGCGTAGACGAAGTCGGCAACGGAATCGCGCGTCGTCGCGAGGATCAGCATCAGGACCGCACCCCCAGCACGGCGTCGAGGGCGTCCTGAAACGCGGCGCGAACGCCGGCGCGCTCCAGCGCCGCCAGCCCGCGCGCCGTGGACCCACCCGGCGAGGTGACCTCGCGGCGGACCGCGAGCGTGTCGTTGCCGCGGGCGCGCAGCAGCGCGGCCGTTCCGGCGAAGGTCTGGACGACCATCTCGGCCGCCTTGTCGGGCGCCAACCCGTGGCGGACGCCCGCGTCGATCTGTGCTTCGGCGAGCAGCGCCACGTAGGCGGGCGCGTTGCTCATCAGGCCCATCGCGACGTCGACGAGGCTGTCGGCGACTTCGACCAACAGGCCGAGCTCGCCGAACAGCGACGGCACGTCTTGATCGAGCCGAGCATCCTGATGGACATCGTCGGCCGCGCGGACGACGACGCCCTGGCGCAGCTCGACCGGCGTCGAAGGCAGGAAGCGATAGACGGGGCGATCGGGATAGGCGGCCTTGATGTCGGCCAGCGGGACGCCGCCGAGGATCGAGGCAATGGCCTTGGCATGCTCGCCGATCTCCGCCGCGACCTCACCGAGCTGCGCCGGCTTGTGACAGAGGACGACGAGATCGGCCTGCTGCGCCAGGGCGGTATTCGACGCAAGCGCCTTACCGCCAAGCTCATCGACGAGCGCCTCGGCACGACCGAGCAGCACATCGGTGGCCAGGATCGATCGACCCCACCCGCGCGCCATCCCGCGCGCCATGTTCCCTGCACCGATGAGTCCGACCTGCACGCGCGACACAGTACAGCGCACGCCCGGCCCGGCTAGGACTGGTTGAAGAAGCCCTTCTCGATCAGCTGCGCGCGCTCTTCGGCCGAGATCTCGACGTTGCGCGGCGTGAGCATGAAGACGCGATCGGCGACGCGCTGCATGCCGCCGTCAAGGGCGTAGGTGAGGCCCGAGGCGAAGTCGATCAGCCGCTTGGAGAGGTCCGTGTCGGTCGACTGCAGGTTCAGCACGACCGGGATGTCGTCCTTGAACTTGTCGGCGACCTGCTGGGCATCGTTGAACGACTTGGGGATGACGAGGTGCAGTTTGACGCTGCCGTTGCGCGCCTTGGCCGCCGCGCCACCACCGACCGGGCGCAAGTTCGCGCGCGTCGGCGGCTCGTCGTCGGCGAAGATGTCGTCGAACTCGTCGCGGCGCCGGCGCGTGCTGAGACGGCGCACGTTCGGGCGCTCTCGCGCCTCCGGCTCGGGCTCCGGGTAGTCGTCATCGGCGTCGGCATAGCCGTCGCGCTCTTCCGCCAACCCGAAGTAGACCAGCGCCTTATGCCAGCTGTCGCTCACGGCCACGCCTCAACTGTACGCCACACAGGGCGAATGTCCTGCCGCGTGCAGCCAAAACTGCGCGTCTACCAACCGACCGGCACGCGCGATCACAGGTACAGCTTCGTGCCCACTCGCACGATCGTGGCGCCTTCCTCGACGGCCACGGCGAAGTCCTGGGTGGTGCCCATCGACAGCTCCGGCAACCCGCGAGCGGCCGCCAGCTCGGCCAACGCGGCAAACCAGCGCCGGCTGTCTTCAGGGTCGGAGGCCAGCGGCGGCATGGTCATCAGCCCGGCGACCTCCACCCCGCCGACCTCCTGGGTGCGATCCAGGAAGTCATCCAGCGCGGCGGGCGCGATACCGCTCTTGCCCTCCTCGCCGGCGATGTTGACCTCGACGAGGATCCTGGTGACCCGGTCCCGCTCGCCCGCGTGCCGGCCGAGTTGGTCGACGACCGAGTCGCTGCCAACCGAGTGGATCATCCGCACCAGCGGCAGGATCGTCTTGACCTTGCGGCTCTGCAGGTGGCCGATGAAGTCCCACGTGAGCTGCTCGCCGCCAGGCGCGACGGCCTTGCGCTCGAGCTCCTGGGCACGGTTCTCGCCGACCAGCGAGATGCCGGCCTGGGCGAGCACGGGTAGCTCGTCGATCGCCACGTACTTGACGGCGGCCAGGAGCTGGACGTCATCAGCGCTGCGCCGCGCACGCGCGGCGGCATCCGCGATCTCGATGCGCACGCGCTCGACGTTGGCCCGAACGCTCTCGACGGTCAGCCCCTCGATCAGCTGCGCCACGCGAGTCCTCCCTGCCGGCCGGTGAGCCCGCCGGACGCGCGGTGGCTGAAGAACACATCGGGCTCGCACATCGTGCAGCGTTCGACGTCGAGCAGCCGCGACACGCCGGCCGCGGTGAGCCGGTCGGCGGCGATGGCCTTCAGGTCGATCGTGCGGTCGGCACGGCGGGCAACGTTCGGGAAGCGTGCGGCGACCTCATCGCCCACCTCGTAGCAACAGCCACCCGCCCCGGGACCGATCGCCGCCGCGAGCTCACCAGCAGGATCGAGCGCCCGAACCGCCTGCACACCGGCCTCCAGCACGCCGTCAGCCAGCCCTCGCCAACCGGCGTGGACCATGGCGATTGCCTTCGGCGTGACCAGCGCGATCGGCAGGCAGTCGGCGGTCAGCACCAGCGCTGCCACGCCCGAGGCGGCGGTCGCCACACCGTCGGCATCGGAAATCGCACCGTCGGATATCGCGTCGTCGACAGTGAGCACCTTCGTGCTGTGCACCTGGCGCCCGAAGGCCAGTGGGCGACCATCGCCGGCGCGACGGCGGTTCTCGGCGACCGCGTCGGGATCGTCCTCGGTCCAGCGACCGAGGTTCAGCGAGGCGTAAGGCCCTTCGGAAACGCCGCCCGCGCGGGTCGTGAAGCGTACGTGCGCGCCCGGCAGGTCGAGCTCGATGTGGGCGACGTCAGCCAAGGGCCTGTTGTTCTAGCAGTCGCTGGCAACGTCGAGCGCAGCGGCCAGCTCGGCGTCGCGGCCTGGCGGAAGCTCGCCGTCCAGACGTCGCGCGAGGACGGCAGCCAGCCGCGCACCGAGGTCCGGGCCCTCGGCGAGCCCAGCGGCGATCAGGTCGTGGCCGTCGATCGCCAGCGTGACGTGGCGCCATTGCGTCAGGAACCGCGCGGCGGTCTCGGCGTCGCCGCGTGCGCCCGCCACGGCGACGGCCTCGACGGGCTCGCCCCGCAGCGCGCCAACGACCTCTGACGGCCGGCCCGCGACGATGGGCTCCAGCGCAGCGCAGCGCTCCAGGATCCGCTGCTCGATCGCGGTAAACCCGAACGGCCGCGCCCATGCGCCGTTCGGGATCACCGCGCCGAGGATCGTGAGGTCTGGCCGCGCGTCCGGCGGCAGCAGGGCCAGCGCGTGTGCGACGAGCGCAGGATCGAGCGTCAGCCCTTCCACAAGCCCGAGGTTCTGCGCGGCATGCAGCGCCGCGAGCGGGTCAGGCTCGATCAGCGCGAGCCGGAGCTCAGCGCCTAGCCGGTCACCGCTGACGGTCTCCAGCGCACCGCGCTGCACGGCCTCGTAGGCCAGCCGGTCGGTGGCCGGCTCCGGCGTGAAGCCCAGCCGGACCGCGTAGCGCACGAGCCGCCACAGGCGCGTGGGGTCGTCGCGAAACGATGCGGCGTGCATGATCCGCAGCCGCCCGGCCTCGAGATCCTCCAGCGCCGCGGGCGCGGCAGCCAGCTCGCCGGCACCGTTGAGCGCGAGCGCGTTGACCGTGAAGTCGCGGCGCAGCAGATCGTCCTCCAGGTCGCCGGCACGCACGTCGGGGAGCGCGCCCGGTACCGCGTAACGCTCGGCGCGCGCGGTCACCACGTCATAGAAGCAGTCGCCGGAGACCACGTCATAGGTGCCGAAGCGCTCGTGAAACGCCGCGACCTCTCCGAGGGCCCGTGCGACGGGCTCGGGATCACCGACGACGACGATGTCGACCTCGCCGAGCGGACGGCCGAGCAGCGCGTCGCGGACGGCGCCGCCGACGACCCACGCCCCTGGATGCTGGGCGAGCACGTCGAGCAGCCGCGCGCCACAGGGCAGCGCACGCAGCGCATCGAGGGCCTTGCCTGGGGTCCCCACCCTGGCGATCCTGCCAGGTGGCCCGAACGCATACCCTGTCGGCATGCCCCGTCCCTCCGGCGGCCGACGCCGCCGGTTGGTGTGGATCGTGCCGGCACTCGTGGCCCTCCTGCTCGCGGTCGGCGCGGTGAAGGTCCTGACGGGCGGCCCGGGCGACGTCTCTAACCCCGACGTCGAATTCACCACGGCGCCGCCCGCCGCGCCCACCACACCGAAGCCGAAGTCCACCACCAGCTCCGCCAAGGATCCGTTTGACGACGGGTTCGCATGGCCCACCTACGGCTACACGGCAAACCGCGCGCGCTACCTCCCGCTCGACCGGCCGCTGCGCCCGCCGTTCACGCTGCGCTGGAAGGTGACGGGCTCGATCCTGCTCGAGTTCCCGCCCGTGCTCTGCGGCCGGTCGCTGTACCTGCTCAAGAACAACGGGGCGCTCTACTCGATCTCACGCCGGACGGGCAAGGTGCGCTGGCGCGTCAAGCTCGGCTACCTCGCCGCCTCCTCGCCCGCCTGCTCGAAGGGCACCGTCTACTCGGTGCTGCTCGCACGCGGCAAGGGCATCAAGGCCGGTCGCGTCGTCGCCGTTGCCGCGGGCACCGGCCGGACGCGCTGGTCGCGCAAGCTCCCCAGCCGCGCGGAGTCCTCGCCGCTCATCGACCAAGGACGGCTCTACTTCGGCAGCGAGGACGGCACCGTCTACGCGCTCGACGCCGCCAACGGTGCGGTCATCTGGACCTACAAGGCCGGCGGCGCGGTCAAGGGCGCGCTGGCGCTGGACAATGGACGCCTGTACTTTGGCGACTACGGCGGGCAGGTCACCTCGCTGCGGCGAGCCGACGGCAAGCAGCTGTGGAAGACCGGCACCAGCGGCGGCGCCTTCGGGTTGAAGTCGGGCAACTTCTACGCGACGCCCTCGGTCGCCTACGGTCGCGTCTACATCGGCAACACCGACGGGTTCGTGTACTCCTTCGGTGCCGGCAGCGGCAAGCTCGCCTGGCGTCACAAGACGGGCGGCTACGTCTACTCCTCCCCCGCGATCTCGCCCGTCAACGGCGGCACGGTCTACGCCGGCTCTTACGATGGCAAGTTGTATGCCTTTGACGCGCGCACCGGCAGCGTGCGCTGGACACACAAGAGCGGCGGCAAGATCTCCGGCGGCCCGACCGTCATCGGCGACTTGGTGTTCTACTCCAACCTCAGCCGCCACTCGACCGGCGTGGTCGGCGCGGCCAATGGCAAGAAGGTGTGGTCGATCGGCCGCGGCGCGTTCAACCCCGTGATCTCCGACGGCCAGCGCATCTACCTCGTCGGCTACGCCACGTTGTATGCCTTCGGCGAGCAAGGCCGGACCGCCCAAGGCACGCTGACCGACGCGGGCCGCAAGCATCGCCGCGATCACCTCGCCGCCATCGCCAAGCGCCGCCACGCGCGCTACGTCGCCCGCCGCGTCGCGCAGCGCAAGCGCGCGGTCGCCCGCCGGCTCGCGCTGCGCCGCCGCCACATCGAGGTCTGCTTCAAGTCGGACGGCAAGACCAAGTGCAGGATTCCGAAGCCCCCGGTCTGCTTCGAGCGCGCCGACAGCCGTACCGTCTGCCGCGCGCGCAAGGACTAGCCGCCGCTAAGGCCGCACGTTGACGCCGGCTGCAAGCAGCCGCGCCTTGGCTTCGGCGACGGTGAACTCGCCGAAGTGAAAGAGCGAGGCGACCAGCGCGGCGTCGGCGCCGACCTCCAGCGCCGCGACGAGGTCGTCGAGGTCGCCGGCACCCCCCGAGGCGATCACCGGCACGTCGACCGCCTCGGCGACCGCTCGCGTCAGGTCGAGGTCGTAGCCGTCCTTGGTGCCGTCACGGTCCATCGAGGTCAGCAGGATCTCGCCCGCGCCCCGCCGCACGCCCTCGACCGCCCACTCGATCGCGTCGCGGCCTGTCGGGGTGCGACCACCGGCGACGAAGACCTCCCAGCCGTCGGCCTGCGAGGCATCGACGCGGCGCTTGGCATCGATCGCCAGCACGACGCACTGAGAGCCGAAGTGCTCAGACAGCTCGTCGAGCAGCTGCGGCCGCGAGACCGCCGCGGAGTTCACCGACACCTTGTCGGCCCCGGCGTCGAGCACGGCTTGGGCGTCGGTGACCGACCGGATCCCACCGCCGATCGTGAACGGGATGAAGACGTTGTCGGCGGTCCGCCGCGCGAGGTCGACGATCGTCTCGCGCTGCTCGTGCGTCGCGGTGATGTCGAGGAAGATGACCTCGTCGGCGCCCTCGGCGTCGTAGCGCTCGGCCAACTCGACCGGATCGCCCGCGTCCCGAAGACCGACGAAGTTGGTGCCCTTGACGACTCGGCCGTTGTCGACGTCGAGGCAGGGAATGACGCGCTTGAGGTGCACGTCGGGCTCAGTCGCTGGCCGGCACGGGCCGGTAGGGCTTCTTGTCGAGCCGATCGCCGGCGTCGGGCTGCAATGCCTGCTGACCCTCGGCGATCGTGAAGCGGCCCTCGTAGAGCGCCTTGCCGGCGATGACGCCGCCGAGGTTGACCTGGCGCAGGTCGCGCAGTCCGCGTAGGTCGTCGAGCGTGCCGATGCCGCCGGAGTAGATGAAGCGCCCGCGCACGACCTTGGCGATCTTCTTGACGGCCTCGAAGTCGATGCCGCCGAGCATGCCGTCGCGATCGACGTCGGTGTAGACGAACGAGCGCACGCCGCGGTTCTGCAGCCGCTCGATGACGGCCGCAGCCGGCATCTGGGTCGTTTCCTGCCAGCCCGAGGTCGAGACGTTGCCACCGCGCGTGTCAACCGAGACGATCGTGCGATCGCGAAACGCGCCAAGCACGTCGTCGAGGAAGTCGATGTCGTTGAACGCCGCGGTTCCGAGGATCACACGCTCGGCCCCGGCACGTAGCGCATCGCGCACAGCCGGCAGCGACCGAAGGCCGCCGCCGTACTGGACCGGCACGTGGAGCTCGTGGGCGATCTGCTCCAGATGCTCCAGCGACTTCGGTGAGCCGGTGCGCGCGCCGTCCAGATCGACGACGTGCAGGAAGCGCGCACCGGCGTCGACCCACGCGCGCGCGGCCTCCAGCGGCGAGTCCTCGTACACGGTCACCTGGTTGAAATCGCCCTTGACCAGCCGGACTGCCTTGCCCTCGCTGATGTCGATCGCCGGATACAGGATCAAGCTGCCGTCGCCTCCACTGACGTACAGACCCGCACGAAGTTCGCCAGCAAGGCGATGCCGTCGCGCGAGGACTTCTCGGGATGGAACTGGGTGCCGAAGACGTTCCCGCGGCCGACGACAGACGCAAACTCACTGCCGTAGTCGCTGATGCCGAGCGCGATCTCGTCGTCGAGATCGATGGCGGGAGCGAAGGAGTGCACGTGGTAGAACGGCGCCGGGTCCGGAAGGCCCTCGCTCAGCGCGGACGGGCGGGTCCAGCGCACGTTGTTCCAACCGATGTGCGGAAGCTTGAGGCCACGCGGGTCGAGGCGCACGACCTCACCTGGGAGCAGGCCTAGGCCCTCCTCGGTGCTGCCGAACTCCGTGGAGCCTTCGAAGAGCAGCTGCATGCCCAGACAGGCGCCGAGCACCGGTACGCCGGCTGCGGCGCGCTCGCGGATGAGCTCGGTCAGACCCGTTGCGTCAAGCGCTTCCATGGCCCGCGCGAACGCCCCCACGCCGGGCACGACGAGCCCATCGGTCTGCGTCAGCAGCTCGTGGTCGCCGGTCAGCACGACCGTCGCTCCGGCCCGCTCCAGCGACTTCTGCATGGAGCGGCGATTGCCCATGCCGTAGTCGACGAGGCCGAGCGTCGTCACGACGTGAGGGTTCCTTTGGTCGAGGGCACACCCGTCTCGGTCGGGTCGATCGCCACGGCCTGGCGCAGCGCTCGGGCAAAGGCCTTGAACGCCGCTTCAATCATGTGATGAGCGTTGGTGCCCGCTTCGACCGTGATGTGGATCGTCATCTTCGCCGCGCTAGAGACCGCGCGGAAGAACTCCTCGGTCAGCTCGTGATCGAAGTTGCCGGTGCCACCGGGCGGCAGGTCGGCCTCGAAGGCCAAGAACGGACGGCCGGAGAGATCAAGCGCAACGCTGGCGCGCGCCTCGTCCATCGGGACCACTGAGTGGCCGTACCGGGAGATGCCGACGCGATCGCCGAGTGCCTGGTCGATCGCCTGGCCGAGCACGATCCCGGTGTCCTCGACGGTGTGGTGCGCACCGGTCTGCAGGTCTCCGGTGACGTCGACCTGAAGGTCCAGGCGCCCGTGGCGCGCCAGCAAGTCGAGCATGTGATCCAGGAAGCCGACACCCGTCTCGCGGGTCCCGGCGCCATCGCCGTCGAGCCCGAGCGTCAGGCGGACGTCGGTCTCCTTGGTCTGGCGTGCGATCTCGGCGGTGCGCGTCATCGGCACGGATTCTCGCGCACCCGCATCGACGCCGCGTGCTGGGTGAAGCCTTCGGCCTCCGCGACGGGCACCCCGGCCCGTGCCAGCGCGTCCGCGGCAGCCCCAATCCGAACCACGCTCATGCGCCGCCGGAACGAGCGCGTCGACAGCCCGGAGGTGAAGCGCGCGGCCCCACCGGTGGGCAGCGTGTGGTTGGAGCCGGCGACGTAGTCGCCAAACGCCGTGCCGCTGTCGCGGCCCACGAAGACGCAGCCGGCGCTGCGCACCCGGTCGGCGAGCGCCTCGGCCTCGGCGCCGACAAGCTCTAAATGCTCAGGCGCGAAGCCCTCGGCGACGGCGAGTCCATCCTCAAGATCAGCGACCACGACGACCGCGGCGGCGGCGTCGCCATCGGGCTCGGCGCCCAAGCGCTCGGCCACCGCATCGGCCAGCGGCGTGTCGTCGGTAACAAGCGCCACGATCGTCCCGGCGCCGTGCTCGGCTTGGGCCAACAGGTCGACGACGACGAGCTCGGGGTCGGCCTCGCCGCTGGCGAGGACCAGGACGTCGGACGGTCCGGCGAAGCCGTCGATGCCCACATCGCCCGAGACCTGACGCTTGGCCTCCTGCACGTAGAGCGAGCCCGGACCGGCGATCACGTCGACCCGCGGGACGCTGTCGGTCCCATAGGCAAAGGCCGCAATCGCGTGCGCGCCGCCCATGCGCCAGACCTCATCGGCGCCGCACAGCGCGCAGGCGGCGAGGATCACCGGATGGGCGCCCGGTGCACAGACGACGACCTCGTCGACGCCGGCGGCGCGTGCGGTCACGACACCCATCACCACCGTCGACGGGTACGGGTTGCGCCCGCCTGGCGTGTAGATCGCCGCACGACGCACGGGCAGGTCGCGGATCGTGACGCGCTGTCCCTCAGGCAGCTCGACGGTCGTATCGGTCGCCAATCCCGCCTCGGCGACCGCACGCACGTTGGCAATCGCGACCTCCAAGCCGCGCTGGACCCCGGCGTCGAGCTGCGCCAGCGCCGCGTCAAGCTCCTGCTGCTCAACCCGGAGTGGTCCAGTGACATCGTCAAAGCGCTCCACATACTCGAGCAATGCTTGCTCGCCGCGGGTGCGCACGGAGGCGACGATCTCGCTGACCGTGCCCGATACCGAGACACCGGCCGGCGTCAACGCGCGCAGGGCGTCGGCGGCAGACCCGGCTCCCTCCGCGCCTGCCTCAGCCGCGACCGTCAACCGCTCGACGTTCATGTGACGGTCGCGCGCATCCGGCGCGTGAGCTCGTCGATGGCCGCCGACTTCAACTTGTGAGCCACGGGATTGGCGATTAGCCGCGCGGTCGAGGTCATGATCTCCTCACGGATGACCAGGCCGTTCTCGCGCAGCGTCGTGCCCGTGGCGGTGAGGTCGACGATCGCCTCGACGAGCCCGGTGAGCGGCGCAAGCTCAACCGACCCCTTGACCTCGACGATCTCGGCCGCCCGGCCGGTCTCCTCGAAGTAGCGCGCAGCGATCCTGTAGTACTTGGTCGCAACGCGCATGACGCCCAGGCGCCTCAGGGCCTCGGCAGCCGGATCGGGCTCGCCGTCGCCAACAGCGACCGTCGCAAAGACCATCCGGCACGGGCCGTAGCCGAGATCCAGGACCTCGACGACCTCGCGCTCGGCCTGCTCGGTCAAGACGTCCTTGCCGGTGATGCCGACGTCGGCAGCGCCGGCCTCCACATAGGTCGGCACATCGGACGGGCGCATCGTGACGATGCCGACGTCGCCGAACAGCAGCTTGCGATCGTTCGCGCGGACCTCGGCGGTGTCGAGGCCAACGGCATCCAACAGCTCCAGCGTCTCGCGCATGAGCGCGCCGCGAGGAACGGCGATGGTGAGGGCAGGCGTGCTCATGCCGCTTCTTCCCCCGCCAAAGCCAGATGCAGCCGGTCGACGTGCAGCGCGAAGCCCACGGCCGGCATCGGCCGCCCGAAGCGCCCGATCAGGTCGTCATAGCGACCGCCACCACCCAGCGGCTCGCCGAGCGCGGGATCGAGCACGTCGAAGACCGAGCCGGTGTAGTAGCCCAGGCCGCGGGCCAGGCCGAGGTCGAAGACGATGCGCTGCGCGACGCTCTCGGGCAAGTCGGTGAAGATTGCACGTAGGCCATCAGCCTCGCCGCCGGCGATCTCGTCAAGCACCTCAGGGCCGCCGCGTAACTGCGGAACACGCAGGAGCGCGACGTCCAGCCCGCGGCCGTGCACCTCGCGCTCCAGACCGACGAAGTCCCGGGCCGCGAGCGTGCCGAGCAGGACTTCGCCAACGTCGTTCGGAACGCCGAAGGTCCGCAGCAGCGCCGGGTAGAGCGCGGCGCTGCCCAGCGCGATCCGGTAGCCGACCAGCCCGACGGCGTCCAGCGCCTCGCACAGGACGGTCAGCGCCTCGACGGTCCCGTGCGGGCCGGGCGCACCAACCAGCTCGATCCCCGCCTGCAGGAACTCGCGCATCTGACCCCGGTGCGGGCGCACGCCACGGTAGGCGTGCGCGAAGTAGGAGAAGCGCAGCGGCGGGTCGGCGTGCGCGTAGCGCGTAGCGACGACGCGCGCGATCGGCACCGTCATGTCAGGACGCAGCGCCATCACGTGGCCGTGGTCGTCGAAGACGCGGTAGGCGGGATCGACACCCGTCTCGCCGCGACGCAAGACCTCCTCGAACTCGAAGGTCGGCGTCCACACTTCACCGTACTCGCGTTGCTCGAAGACCCTGCGCATCGCCTCGGTGATGGCGCGCAGCTCCCGCATCTCATCGGGCAGGACGTCGCGCGTCCCGTTGGGGATCGGGTGGATCATCGGGTCCCGCAGACTACGAGACCAGGCGTTGCGGAAGGTGCCCGCCCTGTGACGATTCGGCCTGCTAGGCCAGCGCCGGCTGTTCTGCAACGCGCTCGATCGAGGCGCCCAGCTCACGCAGCCGCTCGTCGATGCGCTCGTAGCCGCGGTCGATCTGGCCGATGTTGCCAATCTCGGTCCGCCCTTCAGCGCACAGCGCGGCCAGCAGGACCGCCATGCCGGCGCGGATGTCGGGCGACTCCACGCGCGCGGCGCGCAGCCGCCGCGGGCCGTGCACCAGCGCCCGGTGCGGGTCGGCGATGAAGATGTTGGCGCCCATCGAGATCAGCTTGTCGCAGAAGAAGAGGCGCGACTCGAACATCCACTCGTGGACGAGGACCTCGCCCTCGCTCTGGGTCGCCAGCGCAACGGCGATCGACGTCAGGTCCGCAGGGAACGCCGGCCACGGGCCGTCTTGGACCTTGCTCGTGTGCTCACCCATGTCGCGCTCGACGACGAGCTTCTGACCGCCGGGAACGAGCACGTCGGCGCCGTCAAGCTGCGTCTCCAGCCCGATGCGCTTGAAGACCAGGCGGATCATCCGCAGGTCGTCGGGCTCGGTGTCCTTGATGCGGATCTCGCCACCGGTCATTCCGGCCATCGCCATGAACGAGCCGATCTCGATGTGGTCGGGCCCGATGTCGTGCGTCGTACCGCCGAGCACATCGGCGCCCGTGACGTGCAGGACGTTCGAGCCGATGCCGCGGATGTCGGCGCCCATCTTGACGAGCATCCGCGCGAGATCGACGACGTGGGGCTCAGACGCCGCGTTGAAGATCTGGGTCTCACCCGGCGTCAGTGCGGCGGCCAGCAGCGCGTTCTCGGTGCCCATGACCGACGGCTCGTCCATGAAGACCTCGCCGGCGCGGAGCTTGCCCGCCAGCACCAGCGACGTGTGGTCGTGACGTTCGACACGCGCCCCCAGCGCACGGAAGGCATCGAGATGCGGATCGAGCCGGCGACGGCCGATCACATCGCCACCCGGCGGCGGCATGTCAGCGCGCCCGAAGCGCGCAAGCAGCGGACCGGCCAGCAGGAACGACGCCCGGATGCGGGCCGACAGGCGCGGGTCGACGAACGACTCGGCCGTGATCCCCGCGGCGCAGATCGCGACGTCGTGTTCGCCCTTCCACTCCACCGTCGCGCCGAGGTTCTCGAGCAGGTCGAGCATCGCCTGGACATCGCGGATGCGTGGCACGTTGCGCACGACGACTTCCTCCGCGGTAAGCGCGGATGCGGCCAGGCAGGGCAAGGCGGCGTTCTTGTTGCCGGCGGGGACGACGTTGCCGGACAACGGGATGCCCCCGTCGATGACGAACTTCTCCATGCGATCGAAACGCCCGGACACGCCTTCAAAGGCCGCTGGCGGACGCTGGGTTAGGGTAACAGCCATGTCCTCGCAGCTTTCGCGGGCAGAGGCCTGGGACCTCCTGTCCGAATGGGTCGAGTCGCCATCGCTGCGCAAGCATTGCCTCGCGGTCGAGGCCGCGATGATCGGCTACGCCCGCAAGCTCGGCGCCGACGAGGAGGCCTGGGCAGTCGCCGGACTGCTGCACGACGCCGACTACGAGCGCTTCTCCGACATGGACGACACGGTCAACGGCCACCCACGAACCATCTTGAGGTACTTGCGCGAGCGCGACGTCGACCCCGAGATCGTCGAGGCGATCGCCGGCCACGCGACGTTCCTCAACGTCCCGCGGGAAACCGACATGGCCAAGACCCTCTTTGCCGTCGACGAGCTGTCGGGCTTCATCGTCGCCTGTGCCTACGTGCGCCCCGAGGGAATCCACGGGATGACGCCCAAGTCGGTCAAGAAGAAGCTCAAGACCCCGGCCTTCGCCGCGGCGGTCAACCGTGACGAGGTCCGTGAGGGTGCCGAGGCGCTGGGCGTTGACTTCGACGAGCATGTCGCGTTCGTCATCGCCGCCCTCGAAGAGCGCGCCGACGAGCTCGAGTTGCACGGCAAGAGCGCCGAGCCAGATCCTGCCTGAGATGAGCCCGCGCGAACGCTACGCGCGGGTGCTGCGCGCACCGCACGTGCGCGCGCTGCTGCTGGCCGAGATCCCGATGCGGCTGCCGATCGGGATCAACGGCCTGGCGATCATCCTGTTCCTGCGCGAGCACACCGGCTCCTACGCGGCGGCCGGCGCCGTCGCGGCGGCGTTCGGGGCCGCGCTCGGGCTGAGCTCGCCGCTGCTGGGCCGGCTCATCGACCACCGGGGCTTGCGCCAGACCGTCGTGCCGCTTGCGCTCGCCCATGCCGCGGCAATGGCCGCGCTCGTCGTGTGCGGGCTAGCCGACGCACCGGTCGCCCTGCTGGTCGCGCTCGCCGCGGCGGCGGGTGCCTTCCTGCCGCCGCTGGGCTCGATCACGCGCGCCATGTGGCCACGCCTGCTCCAGGACGAGGATCCCGGCCTGCTGTCGACCGCGCTGGCGATGGAGGGCGTGCTGATCGAGCTGATCTTCGTCGCCGGCCCGCTGCTCACCGCGGTGTTGACGGCCTTGGTCGATCCGGCCGCCGCACTGATCCTCTCCCCCGTGTTGTTGTTGGTGGGGTTGGCCGGCTTCTTGATGCAGCCGCCCGTCCGCACGTGGGTGATCTCCGAGGACGCAGGGAGCCACGGGGCGTGGGGTGCGCTGCGCTCGCGAGGGATCCAGACGCTCGTGCTCTGCACCCTCCCGATGGGGTTCTGCTTTGGCGCCATGGAGGTGACGCTGCCGGCCTTCAGCGAGGACCACGGCGCGCGCGGGCAAGCCGGCGTCCTGGTCGCGATCTGGTCGCTGGGCAGCGCGGCCGGCGGTCTGCTCTACGGCGCGTGGCACTGGTCCGGATCCGCGGGGCGCCGCTACGCGCGGCTGGCAGCGCTGCTGCCGATCGGCTACCTGCCGCTGGCGCTCGCGCCGTCGATGGGCGTGATGTACGTGCTCGCGCTGCTCGCCGGGTTGTGCATCGCGCCGACGTTGACGGCAGGCAACCAGATTGCCGGCGATGTCGCCCCGAGCGGCGCTGAGACCGAGGCCTACACCTGGCCGATCACCGCGCTGGTCGTCGGCCTGGCGGTCGGGAATTGGACGGCGGGTGCGATCGTCGAGACCGCCGATTGGCAGGCCGCGTTCCTGGTCGCGGCCGGCGGCGCGGCCCTGAGTGCCCTGCTCGCGGCAGCCCGCTGGCGAACGTTGCAGCCGGGCCCGCGCTACGAGGCCGTTTTGTAGCGACCGCCGCCCTTGGCCCACTCGTGCAGGTGCTCGACACGGCAGAAGGCGTCGCCGATGCGGTGCTGGCCACGATGGCGCACGACCAGAACGCGCTCGACCCCAAGCTCATCGCCGCACAGCGCGCAGCGACCGAGCGCATCGTCAGGGTCGCCCGGCGCCACGATCCGGCCAGGCTCCCAGGCAGTCCCCTGGATGATCCACGGCACGATGTGCTCCAGGCGGCAGAAGACCGCCTTGTGGCCCTCCTCGGGCTCCGCGACGCGGAAGCCGTCGTCGTCGGCAACCGCCGTGCCACACCAAGTGCAGTGCTCGGACATCGCTGGCACGAGAGTAGCCGCGCGCGAGAAGGTCCGCGCAACTGGCTACCTTCCAGGGCGTGGCCATCGAACCGCTGACGATCACCATCCTCGAGGGCGACGAGACCGGGCAGGAGCTGCTCGACCAGGCGCTCCGGGTGCTGGACCCCGAGGTCGTCGAGCTCCCGATCGAGCTTGACCGCTACGACCTCTCGCTCACCAAGCGACGCGAGACCAACAACCAGATCGTCGAGGACGCCGCGGCAGCGATGCGCGCGTCGGGCCTCGGGATCAAGGCCGCAACGATCACGCCCGAGGGCAAGGACGATGTCGGCTCGCCCAACCGCATCGTGCGCGAGGGCGTCAACGGCAAGGTCATCATCCGCACCGGCCGCCGGATCCCGGGGATCAACCCGGTTGCCGGCGTCTACCTCCCGATCTCGGTCGTCCGCATGGCCGTCGACGACGCCTACGGCGCCAAGCAGTGGCGCGAGGGCACCGAGGGCGGTACCGACGAGATCGCTTACCGGACCGAGAAGATCTCGCGCTCGACCTGCAGCGCGGTCGCCGAGTACGCGTTCCGCACCGCCCAGCGGCTGGGCGGCAAGGTGTACGGAGGCCCGAAGTGGACGGTCTCCCCCGTCTACGAGGGGATGCTTAAAGAGGAGATGGACGCCGCAGCCGCGCGTCACCCCGACGTCTGGTACCAGCCGGTGTTGATCGACGCCACCTATGCGGGCCTGATCTCCGGCGCCGCGGACTCACCGCTGGTCATCCCGGCGCTCAACCGCGACGGCGACTGCCTGTCGGATCTCGTCATGCCGATGTTCGGCTCGATCGCCGGGGCCGAGTCGGTGCTGTTGGCCTTTGACGAGGACTTCAAGACCACCGTGGCCATGGCCGAGGCACCCCACGGGACCGCCCCAGCCCTGGAGGGCAAGGACATCGCGAACCCGATGGCGATGATCCTGGCCTGCGGCGCGGTGCTCAACTACGCGGCCGAGAAGGGCCATGCGGGCGCCGAGCGCGCCTCGCGCGCGATCTACGAGGCAGTCCTGGAAGCGACCGCGCGCGGCGTGCGGACGCACGACCTCGGCGGCTCCGCCGGCACCACCGAGTTCACCGACGACGTCATTGGGCGCGTGCGCACGAAGATGGACGTCTGGTCCTCGCTGGGATCGACGGCGTAGCACCGGGGAACCCGCCGCACGGTCCTCTCCGGACCCCGCGCAGCCCTTGCGGAGCGGCTCGCGTGCAAGTTCGCCTGCAGGATCGGCGCCGAACTTTCCCGCTGTAGAGCCAAATTCCACGCAAAAAGCGAGGCGAACACGTGTTCTGTCGGCATCCGTCCGACAGACGTTCTAGCTTTGCGAACACATGTTCTCCTCTACCGCAGATCCCCGGCCGGTCAAGCGCTCTCTGCGCGAGTCCGTCCGGCGTGCCGCCGACCTGGTCGTCGCCTTCGCCACGCTCGCAGATGAGCTGCCGCCGCGCGCCCACGTCGACGACCTCGCGGAGGCCCATCCTCACCGCCGTCCGATCCGCACGCCTTCGCGCGCGGGCCGTCCCGGCGGGGTGCCTTCCCGAGCGCACTCCTGCACGACGCCAGTGGCTTCACGCCCGCAGCGTCGCCGCAGGACTTCCAGCGTGCGGTAATTCCTCAGCAGCATCGGGCGCCCAGCTGGGAGGCAAGGGCGCCGGAGACATGAACAAAGCGAGCGGGCCGCCACCAGGCGGCCCGCGGCGCGTTAAGGATCGTCCGCCGGCAGCCTGGGAACACCAGCACTTGCCGGGAGAAGCGCCCAGCGCAGCGTCGACCCACCGACCGCGCGCACACGAGCAGGCCAGAATGACAACGAGCCGCCCCGAGGGGCGGCTCGTGTGACATTAAACCGGCGGCGTCCTACTCTCCCGGGCCCTTGCGAGCCAAGTACCATCGGCGCTGTGGGGCTTAACTTCTCTGTTCGGAATGGGAAGAGGTGTTTCCCCCACGCCAAAGCCACCGGAAATCTACGAGAGATCCCGGCGGCCCCTCAAAACCGCACAGCCCACCACATGTGTAATTCACGACGAAGTAAAAAATAAAACCGTCAAGCCCTCGAGCCATTAGTACCAGTCTCCTTCACGCGTTACCGCGCGTCCAGATCTGGCCTATCAACCTGGTGGTCTCCCAGGGCTCTTACTCCCTCAAGGGGATGGGAGAGCTCATCTTGAGGCTGGCTTCCCGCTTAGATGCCTTCAGCGGTTATCCAATCCGCACGTAGCTAACCTGCTATGCCGTTGGCACGACAACAGATACACCAGAGGTGCGTTCACCCCGGTCCTCTCGTACTAGGGGCAAATCCTCTCAACTCTCCAACGCCCACGGCAGATAGGGACCGAACTGTCTCACGACGTTCTGAACCCAGCTCGCGTACCGCTTTAATGGGCGAACAGCCCAACCCTTGGGACCTACTTCAGCCCCAGGATGCGACGAGCCGACATCGAGGTGCCAAACCGGGCCGTCGATGTGGACTCTTGGGCCCGATAAGCCTGTTATCCCCGGAGTACCTTTTATCCGTTGAGCGACGGCACTTCCACTTGCTACCGCCGGATCACTAAGACCTGCTTTCGCACCTGCTCGATATGTCTATCTCGCAGTCAAGCTCCCTTACTGCCTTTGCACTCTACGCACGATTTCCGACCGTGCTGAGGGAACCTTTGTGCGCCTCCGTTACATTTTGGGAGGCGACCGCCCCAGTCAAACTACCCGCCTGGCACTGTTCTCCGCCCGGATTCACGGTGCGAAGTTAGACGTCCAATACATCAAGGGTGGTATCTCAAAGTTGGCTCCACATCAACCGCAGTCAATGCTTCAAAGCCTCCCACCTATTCTGAGCGAAATGCACCGAACGCCAATACCAAGTTGTAGTAAAGGTTCACGGGGTCTTTCCGTCTAGCCGCGGGTACTCGGCATCTTCACCGAGACTGCAATTTCACCGAGCCCCTCGCTGAGACAGCGCGCAAGTCGTTACGCCATTCGTGCAGGTCGGAACTTACCCGACAAGGAATTTCGCTACCTTAGGACCGTTATAGTTACGGCCGCCGTTTACCGGGGCTTAGCTTCGCTGCTTCGGTCCGAAGACCTAACAGCTCCACGTAACCTTCCGGCACCGGGCAGGCGTCAGCCCCTATACGTCGTCTTACGACTTAGCAGAGACCTGTGTTTTTGGTAAACAGTCGCTTGCGCCTATTCACTGCGGCCCCCTCGGGCTCCAGTCGCGAAGACCTTCACCCTACTGGGGCGCCCCTTCTCCCGAAGTTACGGGGCAATTTTGCCGAGTTCCTTAGCGAGGGTTATCTCGATCACCTTAGTATTCTCTACTTGCCCACCTGTGTCGGTTTTGGTACAGGCACGCGAGTTCTCCCTAGAGGCTTTTCTTGGAGGCATGGCGTCCGGGACTCGCCGGCCCTTGGGCCAGCTGGCATCGCGCCTCAGGTTAAAGGGACCCGGATTTGCCTAGGTCCCACCCTACACGCTTACCCCAGGGCAACCATCGCCTGGGATCCCATAGCCTTCCTCGTCCCCCCATCGGTCAAACGATCTCGACGTGGTACAGGAATATCAACCTGTTGGCCATCGACTACGCCTTTCGGCCTCGCCTTAGGTCCTGACTAACCCTGAGCCGACGAACGTTGCTCAGGAAACCTTGGGCAATCGGTGGAGGGGATTCTCACCCCTCTTTCGTTACTCATGCCGGCATTCTCACTTCCCAGGCGTCCACGGCTGGCTTCCGCCGCCGCTTCACTCGCCTGGGAACGCTCTCCTACCGCGCGATCGATCCGAAGATCTCACGCACCCGCAGCTTCGGTGTCTAGCTTGAGCCCCGTTACATTATCCGCGCCCGAACACTTGACCAGTGAGCTGTTACGCACTCTTTCAAGGGTGGCTGCCTCTAAGCCAACCTCCTGGTTGTCTATGCATTCGGACATCGTTTCCCACTTAGCTAGAACTTGGGGACCTTAGCTGGCGGTCTGGGCTGTTTCCCTTTTGACGCTGAAGTTTATCCCCCAGCAACTGACTCCCGCGGTACACGTAACGGTCTTCGGAGTTTGCCTTCTTTCGGTAAGCTGGTAGGCCCCCTAGAGAAAACAGTGCTCTACGGCCGCCACGCAATTTACGCGAGGCTATACCTAAATATATTTCGGAGAGAACCAGATATCACTGAGCTTGATTAGCCTTTCACTCCGACCCACAGGTCATCGGCCCAGTTTTCAACCTAGGTCCGTTCGGTCCTCCACGAGGTCTTACCCCCGCTTCAACCTGCCCATGGGTAGCTCGCTCAGTTTCGGGTCTACCGCCTACGACTAAATCGCCCTATTCGGACTCGCTTTCGCTTCGGCTCCGCTCATCGCTTAACCTTGCCGCAGACGAGTAACTCGCCGGCTCGTTATGCAAAAAGCACGCGGTCACAGAACAAGTCTGCTCCCACCGCTTGTAGGCACGCGGTTTCAGGTACTATTTCACTCCCCTTCCGGGGTACTTTTCACCTTTCCCTCACGGTACTAGTCCGCTATCGGTCACCTAGGAGTACTTAGCCTTGGAGGGTGGTCCCCCCAGATTCAGTCCGCGTTTCACGGGTGCGGACCTACTCAGGAACGCTAGACAGCAGATCATGCAGTTTCGTCTACGGGACGGTTGCCCTCTTTGGTTGGCGGTTCCACGCCATTCGACTACCACATGATTTTGTAACTGCTGCCAGGCCAGCTACGACCTGGAACTAACGCCCTACAACGCCATATACGCAACGCGTAGCTGCTTACACGTACATGGTTTGGGCTGATCCCTTTTCGCTCGCCACTACTCAGGGAGTCTCGGTTGATTTACTTTCCTCGGGGTACTGAGATGTTTCACTTCCCCCGCTTGCCTCCCACCTGACTATGTGTTCATCAGGCGGTGACGCCGCATTACCGGCGCCGGGTTTCCCCATTCGGAAATCCACGGGTCAAAGGCTATTCAACGCCTCACCGTGGCTTATCGCAGTCGTTCACGTCCTTCATCGGCTCTAGGTGCCAAGGCATCCACCATGTGCCCTTACTATCTTGACGGTGATCGTCAAAGAGATGGGATCTGCATAGAGATCCCGTCTCGGTGAATTACCCGTGTGTCTCCCCCGGCTCATCGAAGATGAAGGGGAGACACGTACGCCCGATCAGCGTTGGATCCGATCGGGCATGTGGCTGCTGTGCAGTTTTCAAGGGCCGCCGAGAGGTGCGCACGAGGGGATTCCTCGCGAGAGCGCGGTCTCTCAAAACTCAACAGCATGCACGGGCTCAAGCTCCACGATATGTGGCGCAATGCGAAGGCACTGCGGGAACTCCCATATAGGAGCTCCGGCTGGCCCGGCCAGGTTCGGTCGACGTACTAGGCCCTACGGTCGGAGGACATCGCATCGATTCCCTCCGCGGGCACCCGAAGGTGCTGGCAGAAGGCCGGCGATGTCGCCGTGCCGTAGGGGCCCCATCAAGGGGCTCCCTAGAAAGGAGGTGATCCAGCCGCAGCTTCCGCTACGGCTACCTTGTTACGACTTCACCCCAGTCACGAGCCCCACCTTCGACGGCTCCCTCCCTTGCGGGTTAGGCCACCGGCTTCGGGTGTTGCTCACTCCCGTGGTGTGACGGGCGGTGTGTACAAGGCCCGGGAACGTATTCACCGCGGCGATGCTGATCCGCGATTACTAGCAACTCCACCTTCATGCAGGCGGGTTTCAGCCTGCAATCCGAACCGAGACGCACTTTGAGGGATTCGCTCCACCTCGCGGTATCGCAGCCCTCTGTATGCGCCAATGTAGCACGTGTGTAGCCCTGAACATAAGGGGCATGATGACTTGACGTCATCCCCACCTTCCTCCGGTTTGTCACCGGCAGTCTCGCATGAGTCCCCAACTAAATGCTGGCAACATGCGACGGGGGTTGCGCTCGTTGCGGGACTTAACCCAACATCTCACGACACGAGCTGACGACAGCCATGCACCACCTGTGAACCTGCTCCGAAGAGAAACCGTGTTTCCACGGCGGTCAGGCACATGTCAAGCCCAGGTAAGGTTCTTCGCGTTGCGTCGAATTAAACCACATGCTCCGCTGCTTGTGCGGGCCCCCGTCAATTCCTTTGAGTTTTAGCCTTGCGGCCGTACTCCCCAGGCGGGGCACTTAATGCGTTAGCTTCGGCACGGGAGGAGTCGACACCTCCCACACCTAGTGCCCATCGTTTACGGCGTGGACTACCAGGGTATCTAATCCTGTTTGCTCCCCACGCTTTCGCGTCTCAGCGTCAGTCACGTCCCAGCGAGCTGCCTTCGCCATTGGTGTTCCTCCTGATATCTGCGCATTTCACCGCTACACCAGGAATTCCACTCGCCTCTTCCGGACTCGAGCTTGACAGTATCCACCCGCCTCCCGGGGTTGAGCCCCGGGCTTTCAGAGCGGACTTACCAAGCCGCCTACACGCGCTTTACGCCCAATGATTCCGGACAACGCTTGCCCCCTACGTATTACCGCGGCTGCTGGCACGTAGTTAGCCGGGGCTTCTTCTGAAGGTACCGTCACCACAGACGGGTATTAACCGCCGTGGCTTCGTCCCAACTGAAAGAGGTTTACAACCCGAAGGCCGTCTTCCCTCACGCGGCGTTGCTGCGTCACGCTTTCGCGCATTGCGCAAGATTCCCCACTGCTGCCTCCCGTAGGAGTCTGGGCCGTGTCTCAGTCCCAGTGTGGCTGATCGTCCTCTCAGACCAGCTACCCATCGAAGCCTTGGTAGGCCATTACCCCACCAACAAGCTAATGGGCCGCGGGCTCATCCCGTTGCGGAAGCCGAAGCCTCCTTTCCTCACTCCTACTGATGTAGATGTGAGCACATTTGGTATTAGCCCCGGTTTCCCGGGGTTGTCCCAATCAACAGGGCAGATTACCCACGTGTTACTCACCCGTTCGCGGCTTTGCCCCCGAGCAAGCTCGGGTTCGTCGCTCCACTTGCATGTGTTAAGCACGCCGCCAGCGTTCGTCCTGAGCCAGGATCAAACTCTCCGTGAAGTTACCTACACACCGGCACACCCGAAGGCGCACCGGATTACGAAGAGCTGTCAAACCTCATATGGCACGAGCAATACACGTCTCGTACCGAGGGATGACGGGATTCTTTTTCAGACCCTCGCGCCCCGTAAACGGGACCGAGGGGTCGAACCTGGACGCGCACCTTCGACCCGACTGAGTCGAAAGGCGCGCATGCTGTTGAGTTTTCAAAGACCGTCGCGCCCTGTCGGGAAGGGGATACCTTCGAAAGGACGCTCCGCCGAGCCGAAGCTCTAGGAGCGGGGCCGAGCAGTTTAGCACCGTTCGACCGCGGGTGCGGGCTCCGGTCAGACCGGCGTCCGTGCCCCGCTGCGCAGAAGTATACGCACAGTCCGATGCGCCACGTCGTGCGGGTGACGCCGCCGAACACGCAAGCGACCGCCATCGCCGGCGATCCCTTGTGAGCAAAGGGTATCCGCCGCGCCGGACGGCGACGCAAGGGCCAATCGGTCCAGTTCCGCGCAGCCACGATGATGCCCGACCGCGAGCGACCACGACGTGACGATCTGCGTCACCTACCCGGTTCGAACCTCCGGGCAGTCGAGCCGGAATGCCGGCCCGGACTCAGGCCAGGCGCAGGCGCCGGAAGTGGCGCTTGCCGACCTGCAGCACGTGGCCGTCCAGCCGGTCGGGGGCGATGTCGACATCGCCCTCCCCCAGCGCCTCGCCGTCGAGCTTGACCCCGCCCTGCGCCAGCAGCCGGCGCGCGTCCGAGCGCGAGCGTCCGAACGCGTCGGCGATGAGCGCCGGCAGGTGCACCGCGCCGTTCTCGGCGCTGAAGGCGTGCTCGGCGACCTCGTCCGGCGCCTCGTGGCTGACGAACAGCGCGATCGAAGTGCTGCTCGGCCGCCGCGCGCCGCCTCCTCGCCGTGGAAGCGCGCGACGATCCCCCGCGCCAGCGCGCGCTTGGCGTCGCGCGGGCCCCGTGCCCTCCGGCGGTCGCGGCACCGCCAGCAGCGTGAACCACGACGTCCATCGCCTCGTCGGGCAGCCGCATCGTCTTGCCGAACTGCTCGTCGGGGTCCTCGGTGACGCCGACGTGGTTGCCCAGCGACTTCGACATCTTCTCGATGCCGTCGATTCCGGGCAGGATCGGCATCGTCAGGATCGTCTGCTCAGGCTGGCCGTAGGCGCGCTGGACGTCGCGGCCCAGCAGCAGGTTGAAGGTCTGGTCGGTTCCACCGAGCTCGACGTCAGCGGTGATCGCGACCGAGTCATAGCCCTGCAGCAGCGGATACAGGGTCTCCAGCACCGAGATCGGCTGCTGGGCGGCGAAGCGCTTGGCGAAGTCGTCGCGCTCGAGGATCTGAGCCACCGTCGCCACGCGCGCGAGGCGGAAGAGCTCTTCGGCGCGCATGTCCAGCCACTCGCCGTTGCGGCGGACCTCCAGCAGCTCGGGATCGTCGCGCAGCACGGTGAACGCCTGCTGGCGGTAGGTCTCGGCGTTGGCGTCGATCTCCGCGCCGCTGAGCACCGGGCGCGTCGTCGAGCGTCCGCTGGGATCCCCCACGCGCGCGGTGTAGTCGCCGACGATCAGCACAACGCGGTGGCCGAGGTCCTGGAACTCGCGGAGCTTCTGCAACACCACCGTGTGACCGAGGTGGATGTCGGGCGCCGTCGGGTCCAGCCCCAGCTTGACCCGCAGCTGGCGTCCCTCCTTCTCGGCGACCTCGAGCTTGCGCTCCAGGCCGCCTGCGGGCAGCGACTGATGGGCGTTGCGCAGCAGCGCGGAGGCGGTCTCTGACGGCGGGGCCATGAGCGCCCAATGCTAGAGTCCAGAGCCGTTCGCGGGCAGCTGCCGCCACCCTGCGACCCTCTCGCCTCGCGCCGTTTCGCCGAGGCGCCGCGCCGTATGAGCGACCCCAACGCACCGCATCTCGCGCCAGTGCCGGAATCGGCACCGGCCTTCCCTTCGCCGCCACCGCGCGTCAAGACGAAGGTCAAGAAGCTGCGCCTGCTCGCGATCCTCGTGCCGCTGGCGCTGCTGGCCGTCATCTCGACGATCTTCGGGATGATGATGGCCGTCGCCTCCGACCTGCCGGCGCTGGAGCAGCTGCCGCAGGTCGCCAAGCGCAAGAACTCGGTCCTGACCGACATCCGCGGCAAGCGCCTGACGACGCTGACCTCCAACCAGGGCCGGATCATCGTCACCGGCGACCAGATCGGCGCCTACGCCAAGTACGCCGTCATCGCCGTCGAGGACGAGCGCTTCTACGAGAACTCCGGCGTCGACCTGCGCGGCATCGGCCGCGCGTTCTACCAGGACGTCGTGCAGCGCCGCCAGGCCCAGGGCGGCTCCACCATCGCCCAGCAGTTCGTCAAGAACGCGCTCCAGGCGCAGACCCAGCGCACGGTCTTCGAGAAGCTCCGCGAGGCCGCGATGGCCTACCACCTGACGCGCAAGTGGTCCAAGGAGCGGATCCTCACCGAGTACCTCAACACGGTGTACTTCGGCAACGGCGCCTACGGCATCGAGGCCGCGGCGCGCACCTACTTCAGCGCCGATCCCAACCACAGGGCTGCGGCACGCCGGGCTACACCATGTGCGCCGCGCAGCTCACGCCGGCCGAGTCGGCACTTCTGGCCGCGATCATCGCCTCCCCCAGCCGCTATGACCCCGTCGCGCACCCCGCTGCCGCCACGGGCCGGCGCAACCTGGTGCTCAAGAAGATGCTTGAGCAGCAGCGCATCTCCGAGCCGGTCTACGAGGACGCGATCCGCGAGCCGCTGTACTCGGCGATCACGCCCGCGCACGTCGACACCCTGAAGGGCTCGGAGTACTTCGTGTCGTGGGTGCGCCAGAGCCTCGTCGACCAGGTCGGACCGCAACGGGCGTTCGAGGGCAACCTCCGGGTGCAGACGACGCTCGACGTCGATCTCCAGAAGGCCGCCCAGCAGGCCGTCAACAACTCCTTGTCGTGGGAGCGGCGGGCCCACGGCCTCGGTCGTTGTGATCGACAACAAGACCGGCGAGGTCCGCGCGATGGTCGGCGGCCGCGACTACGACAAGGCGCCGTTCAACCTCGCCACCCAGGGCCAGCGCCAGCCGGGCTCGTCGATCAAGCCCTTCATCTTGGCCGAGGCGCTGCGCCAGGGCATCGGGCCCGGGGCGGTGTACCCGTCGCGCAAGCGCTTCTTCCGGGTGCACAAGGGCGGCAGCGAGATGTTCGTCGTCAACAACTTCGAGAACGAGTACGCCGGCCAGTCGACGGTCGCCAACGCGCTGACGTTCTCCGACAACTCGGTCTTCGCGGCGCTCGGCATCCAGGTCGGAACCAAGAAGGTGGCCAGGCTCGCCGAGCGCATGGGTATCCGGACGCCGGTCTCCTCGAACCTCGCGATGACGCTCGGCGGTCTGCAGCGAAGGCGTGACGCCGCTGGACATGGCCCACGCCTACGAGACCTTCGCCGCCGGCGGCAAGCGCATCGGCGGGACGCTGGGCACGAGCAAGGACGGGCCCGTCGGTATCCACCTGATCACCAAGCGCAACGACCCCGAGGACGTCGTCAAACGCAACAAGCCCAAGACCAAGCGGATCCTGTCGGCCAAGCTCGCGGCCGACCGAGACCGAGCTGCTGACCGGCCCCGTCAAGCATGGGACGGCGGTCCGCGCGCAATACGGCGGCTTCGCGGCTGGCAAGACCGGCACCACCGAGAACTCCGGCGACGCGTGGTTTGTGGGCTTCACCCCGCGCTGGACGATCGCCGTCTGGGTCGGTTACCCCAATAACTTGAAGCCGATGCTCACCGAGTTCCGCGGCTCGGCCGTCACCGGCGGCACCTTCCCGGCGATGATCTGGCACGACTTCGTCGTCGCGGCCAACAAGATCATCGACGATCGCAACAACGAGGAGCGGGCCGCAAAGGGGCTGCCGCCGTTGGAGCCGACGACCTCGACGCCGTCCACCACGCAGATTGCGCCGACGACGGTGCCACGCGAGGGCGCCGCGCCGGAGGGCACGGGGACGACCGACGATGCGACGGGCGGAACGCAGCCCGACGCGCCGGCCGCCACCACACCGAAGACGGTCACGCCACCGACGCAGACGACGCCGAAGACCCCCACGCCACCGGCACAGACAACACCGGCACCCACGCCGCCAAGCACGGGCGGCGGGACGAGCGCGCCCACCGGCGGAACCGACGCACCCTCCGGTTAGGCCTTCGGCCGAGGGCGGGATACGTAGTTGTTGCCCGCCGCGCTGAAGCGCCAGGGCAACTCGACGGCCTTGGTGATGCCGATCCGCGGACCCGCGACCAACTTGGGGTTCTTCCAGCCGTCCTCGCGCGGGTGGATCAGGATCGGGCCCTCAAACAGGTTGGTGTCGTTGAGCTCGAGGTCGATGCCCAGCGCCTGGGTCAGTTTGCCCGGGCCGTTGCAGAGGTCGACATCCTTGGCGACGCCGCGGCGGGCGTGCATCTGTGCGATGCCCTCGATCGGCTCTAGCGCCCGGATCAGGACCGCGGCGCCGACCTCGCGGTGCTCGCAGACGGCGTTGAGCAGCGCGTGGATCCCGTAGGAGCGATAGATGTAGGCCTTGCCGGGGTCGCTATAGAGCACCGAGGTCCGTGCCGTCAGCCCGACGTAGGCGTGGCAGGCCGCCTCGGAGTGGTGGTAGGCCTCGGTCTCGACGATCACACCCGCGCAGCCGCCGTGCTCGACGGTGCAGCCGACCAGGTCCTGGGCGACCTCGACCACCGGGCGGTCGTAGAAGGACGGCGCGAGCGCCACGGCTAGGCGGAAAGCAGCACGCGCGCCTGCTCAAGCTGCTCGCGCACACGGGCCAGCGCGGTCCCGCCCTCTGAGGCCTTGGACTCCAGCCAGGACGACTGGGCCAGCACGGCGCGGGCATCCTCGCCGAGCGCGGGGACCGCGACGTCGGCGAGCGACTTGCCGGACTCCACCGCCTCGCGCACCAGGCCGGCGATGACGCCGTGGGACTCGCGAAACGGCGTGCCCTGCTTGACCAGCAGGTCGGCCAAGTCGGTCGCGGCGATCAGCTCATCGCTGGCCGCCGCGCTCATGCGCTCGCGGTCAAAGCGGGCACCGGCGATCATCCCGGTGGCCGCGGCGAGGCAGAGGCGTAGGGTGTCGACGGAGTCAAACAGGTGCTCCTTGTCCTCCTGCAGATCTTTGTTGTAGGTCAACGGCAGGGCGTGCATCACGCCGTGCAGCGCCTGGAGGTGGCCGACGATCCGTGGGGCCTTGGCGCGCAGGAGCTCGCCGGCGTCCGGGTTCTTCTTCTGGGGCATGATCGACGAGCCCGACGACCAGGCATCCGGCAAGACCAAGAACCCGAACTCGCTGGAGGACCACAACACGATCTCGGCGCCAAGGCGCGAGAGGTGTGTCGCGCAGGTTGCAGCGGCGCTGAGGTAGTCCAGGATGAAGTCGCGATTGGCGACCGCGTCGACCGAGTTGGGTGAGACGCTCGTGAAGCCGAGCTCGGCGGCGACCATGCGACGATCGGTGTCAAAGTTGACGCCGGCCAGCGCGCCAGCGCCGAGTGGCATGACGCCGCAGGCGGTCTCGACAGCGGCGAAGCGCTCACGGTCCCGCGCGGCCATCCAGAACCACGCGAGCAGGTGATGGGACAGGTAGATCGGCTGCGCGCGCTGCAGGTGGGTGTAGCCGGGCAAAGCCCAGTCGAGGTGGCGCTCGGCGGCGTCGACGAGCGTCGACATGTAGGTGCTGATCTGCGCCTGGGCGCTGCGTGCCGCCTCGCGCGTGAAGAGCGCGACGTCGGTGACGACCTGATCGTTGCGCGAGCGCGCGGTGTGCAGCGTGCCGCCGGAGCGCCCGGCGATCGCCGTCAGCCGCCGCTCGACGGCCATGTGGATGTCCTCGTCATCGGGCTCGAACGGGAACGTGCCATCGCGTAGCTCGCCCTCGACCTGGTCGAGGCCCGTCAGGATCGCGTCGCGGTCCTCAGCGCCGATGATCCCTTGGGCGGCGAGCATCTTGGCGTGCGCGCGCGATTGCGCGATGTCGTGGGGCCACAGCCGCTGGTCGAAGCCCAGCGACGTGTTCATCTCCCGGAAGGCCGGGTCCTGCGGTTCGGCAAAGCGCGACATGTGGGCGGCAGTCTACGAGCGGCCCAGCGAGTCGGCGATCTGGGCGACCTGGGTCGCCAGTGCGAAGCCGAGCAGGTAGAGCGAGACGCCCCAGCCGACTAGGGCACCTGAGCCCGGACGGTAGAAGCGGCGGTCGCGGGTACGCCAGTCGGTAATGCCGGCGATCGCCAGACAGAGCAAACCGAGTGCCATCAGCGCCCACGGCGCCCAGCCGGTGATCAGGTAGCGCACCTCGAGGTCAAACTGCGAAGCGATCGCCGCGATCGTGCGATGCCAGAGGGCGATCGGGAGCAGCGCCGCCGCGACGAACCCGGCCGCGCCGGTCCAGCGTGCGCGTCGCCGCGCCGCTTCCTCGCTTTGGCGTCGTGAGCCCGCGGGCATCGCGCGCATCGTCGCACGCCGTGCAAGTCCGGTCAGGACAAAAAGTCGGTGAGGGCAGCCGCGACGCGCACCACTTGGTCCTCGCGCATCTGCGGAAAGAACGGGAGCGCCACCGATCTCGCCGCAACGTCCTCGCAGACCGGGAACTCGCCCTCGCGATGGCCGAAGGTCTCGCGATAGAAGCTCATGAGATGGATCGCGGGCAGATAGGGCTTTGACTGTACGCCGCGATCGCGCAGGGCGCGGATGACGTCGTCGCGCGACGGGCCCTCGCGCGGGACCTGGACGACGAAGACGAACCAGCCACGAACGTCGCCGGCATGGCGTGCGCCGTCCTCGCACGGCAGCCCGAGGCCGCGCTGGGTGACGAGCGAGGAGAGCGCCTCGCGATACAGGGCCGCGACGTGCGCGCGGCCGGCGAGCAGGTCGTCCAGGCGGGTCAGCTGCACCGAGCCGATCGCGCAGGCGATGTCGCTCAAGCGGTAGTTGAAGCCGAGGCGATCGTGGTCCAACCAGCCCATGTCGGGCGCGCGGCCTTGGTTGCGCTCGGAGTCGATGCGCGCCTTCTGCTCAGCGTCGCCGAGGGTGATCATGCCGCCCTCGCCGGTGGTCATCTGCTTGTTGGCGTAGAACCCGAAGACCGCCGGGTTGCCGCGCCCGCCGACGGAGGGTCCGTCGTAGTGACGGGCGCCGAGCGCCTCGCAGGCGTCCTCGACGACCGGCAGCCCGAGCGCCTCGAAGGCGGGGAGATCGGCCGGGTAGCCGAAGATGTGGACGGGCAGCAGCGCGGTCGTGCGCTCAGTGATCGCAGCTGCCGCGGCGGCCGGATCGAGGTTGAGCGTGACCGGGTCGATGTCGGCGAAGACCGGCCGGGCGCGTTCGAAGACTGGGGCGTTGGCCGAGGCCACGAAGGAGAACGGCGAGGTGATGACCTCGTCGCCCTCCTTGACGCCGACCGCGCGCAGCGCGAGGTGCAGCCCGCTCGTGCCCGACGAGACGGCACTGGCGTGCGCGGCCCCGACGCGCGCGGCAAACGCCTCCTCGAACGCCGGCACGCGCGGCCCGAGCGACAGCTGCCCGGACCGCAAGACCTCGATAACGGCCTGCTCCTCCTCGACGCCCAGGACCGGCTGGGCCAGTGGGACGACGTCGAGATCCGTGCTCATCGACCACCCGCAGAAGGAGCCTCTGGCGAGTTCTGCAAGGAATCGCGAGCCCTCTGGGCGAGACGATTCCCCTGCTCGGCAAACTCCAGCGAGTCGACCAGCGCCTGCCACGAGGCGGCGATGACGTTCTCATGCACGCCGGTCGAGCCCCAGACGTCGGTGCCGTCGGAGGCGTCGATGAACACGCGCGTGACCGCGTCGGTGCCGTGCGTCTCGTCGAGGATGCGGACCTTGAAGTTCACGAGCTCGACGTTGGCCAGATGCGGGTGAACTTGGACGATCGCGGCCCGCAGCGCTGCATCGAGCGCGTTGACCGGTCCGTTGCCCTCCGCGGTCGTCACGTAGCGCTCGCCGTCAAGCCAGACCTTGATCGTGGCCTCGGTCTCGACCTTGCCGTCAGCGCGCTGCTCGACGATCACGCGCCAGGACTCCAGCCGGAAGAGCGGCTCATACTCGCCGGCCTCCTGGCGCAGCAACAGCTCAAACGAGCCGTCGGCCGCCTCGTACTGGTAACCGCGATGCTCAAGCTCCTTGACGCGCTCGATCACGCGCGCGGCGCCGGCGTCGTCGAGTACGAGGCCTGCGGCTTGGGCCTTCTCCAACACGGTGTGCTTGCCCGCCAGCTCGGAGACGAGCAGCTCGCGCTCATTGCCGACCACCGACGGATCGCTGTGCTCGAAGGTCGTTGCGTCGGCGCGGATGCCGGCGACGTGCAGGCCGCCCTTATGGGCGAACGCGCTGCGCCCGACCCACGCCGCGCGCGGATCCGGGTTGCGGTTGAGCAGTTCGTCGACGAAGTGGGCGGTCTCGGTGAGCTTGCTCATCCGCTCGGGCCCGATGACGTCGTAGCCGAGACGCAGCTGGAGGTTGGCGATGATCGCCACCAGGTTGGCGTTGCCGGTGCGCTCGCCGATGCCGTTCATCGTGGCCTGCACCTGCGTCGCGCCCTCGGCGACGGCAGCCAACGTGTTGGCTACGCCGCACTCCAGGTCGTTGTGGCAGTGGATGCCGAGGGCGACCTCGGGCCCCAGCGCGGTGCGTGCAGCGCGCACCGCCTCGACGATCTGATGCGGCAGCGAAGAGCCGTTGGTATCGCACAACACGACGCGCTCGGCCCCAGCGCCGGCCGCCGCACGCAGGCACTGCAAGCTGTAGTCAGGATCGTCGCGGAAGCCGTCGAAGAAGTGCTCGGAGTCATAGATGGTGCGCTTGCCCGCGCCGACGAGGAAGCCAACCGAGTCGGCGATCAGCTCCAGGTTCTCCTCCGGCGAGACGCGCACGACCTTCTCCAGGTGCAACCGCCAGGTCTTACCGACGATCGTGCAGACCGGCGCGAAGCACTCGGCGAGGATCTTGAGGGCCGGATCGTCGGCGGCCGCGACGTCGCGCCGGCGCGTCATGCCGAAGGCGACGATCTGGGCGTGCTGGAGCTTCTCGGCGGCAAGCAGCCCGAAGAGCTCGAGCTCCTTGGGATTGGAGGCAGGGAAGCCCGCCTCGATCAGGTCGATCCCGAGCGCGTCGAGCTTGTGGACCACGCGCACCTTCTCAGCGGCGGTGAGCGACATGCCCTCGCCTTGCATGCCGTCGCGCAGGGTGGCGTCGTAGGTCTCGATCTTGGTCATGGTGATGCGGTTCCTTTGGAAGATGGGTGGCAGGGCCGGCGAACAGCGGGCAGCGACACGCGACGCGTTCTAGGCGCGCGTGTCGCTAGCGAATTCGCCGACCAGCCCCCATCTAGGAAGCAGCGACCTTGGAGAAGTAGTGCGCGGGAACCGGGTCCAGCCAGTGGGCGTAGCGGTCGCTGCGGCCGTGCAGCGCATCCTCGAAGGTCTGCTGCACCGCGCGGGTGATTTCGCCCGGACGGCCGGTGCCGATCGGGTGATCATCGACCTCACGGATCGGCGTCAGCTCGGCGGCCGTGCCGGTGCAGAAGATCTCGTCGGCGAGGTAGAGCTCGGCGCGCGCGATGTCGCGCTCGATGACCTCGTAGCCAAGGTCGCGGGCGATTTCCATCGCCGACCGGCGGCTGATGCCGTCGAGGATCGACGCGGTCTGGGGCGGCGTCACGATCACGCCCTCGATCACGACGAACATGTTCTCGCCGGTTCCCTCGCAGACGAAGCCACGATCGTCGAGGAGGATCGCCTCCTCATAACCGGACTTGTGGCATTCGATCTTGGCGAGGACCGAGTTGAGGTACTGGCCGCTGGCCTTGGCGTGCGGGATCAGCGAGGCGCCGTCGATCCGCCGCCACGAGGAGACGCGAGCGCGCACGCCGTTGGCCTTGCCCTCTTCGCCGAGGTAGCTCCCCCACTCCCAACTCGACAGCGCGACGTCGACCGGCGCGTCGAGCGGGAAGAGCCCCATCGTGCCGTAGCCGCGGTAGACCAGCGGGCGGATGTAGCAGGAGCGCTGGCCGTTGCGACCGATCAGCTCCAGCGTCGCCTCGCGCAGCTGCTCAGCGGTAAACGGGATGTCCATGTAGTACAGCGACGCCGACTTGAAGAGCCGCGCGATGTGCTCCTGGTGGCGGAAGACCGCCGGACCTTTGGACTCGGTGTCATAGCAGCGCACGCCTTCGAAGACCCCGGTCCCGTAGTGCAGACCATGGGTCAGCACGTGGACCTTGGCGTCCTCCCAGGCGACGAACTCGCCGTTCATCCAAATGAGGTCCGCTGTCTCCACGCTCGTGTCTCCTTCGTTAACCCAGTGCCGCGAGCACTGCTGCCGTCGCCTCGGCGGTGCTCGCCGTTCCTCCGAGGTCTCGCGTCCGCAGCCCGTGGTCAAGGGCCTTGTCCACCGCCGATTCTAGGGCGAGTGCCTCGGATTCCAAAGCCAGGCCATGCCGAAGCAGCAAGGCGAGCGACAGGAACATGGCCAGCGGGTTGGCGATCCCTTGCCCGGCAATGTCGGGCGCCGAGCCGTGGACAGGCTCAAAGAGGCCCGGTCCGTCGCCGCCGAGACTGGCGCTCGGGAGCATCCCGATCGAGCCGGTGAGCATCGCAGCCTCGTCGCTGAGGATGTCGCCGAAGAGGTTCTCGGTGACGATCACGTCGAAGCTGGTCGGGTTGGAGATCAGCTGCATCGCGGCGTTGTCGACGAGGACGTGCTCAAGCGTGACGTCGGCGTACTCGGCCTTGTGAAGGGCGACGACCGTCTGCCGCCAGAGGCGGCTGGTCTCCAAGACATTGGCCTTGTCGACGGAGGCGACCTTCTGACGCGCGGTCTTGCGGGCGGCCTCGAAGGCGGTGCGGGCGATGCGCTCGATCTCCTCGACGCTGTAGGCGCAGAGATCGCTTGCCGTCGTCTCTGTCCGGGTCTTGTCGCCGAAGTAGATGCCGCCGGTGAGCTCGCGGACGACGAGCAGGTCGGTGCCTTCGATGATCTCGCGCCGCAACGGGCTGGCGTCATAGAGCGCCGGCAGCGGGCGGACCGGACGGAGGTTGGCGTAGAGGCCGAGGCCCTTGCGCAGGCCGAGCAGGCCCTGCTCTGGACGTGGCTTGGCGGCATCGGTCGTGTCCCACTTGGGACCGCCGACGGCGGCGAGCAGGACGGCGTCGGCGCGCTTGCACGCGGCCAGGACGTCATCGGTGAGCGCGGTCCCGTGGGCGTCGATCGAAGCGCCGCCGAAGAGGTGCTCCTCGATCTCGACGTCGTCGACGAAGCGCTTGAGGAGGTCGACGGTCGGGGCGAGGATCTCGGGCCCGATGCCGTCGCCGGGGAGGGTGACGATGCGAGTGGCCATGCGGGGCGCCACCTTAGCGGCGGCGCCCCGTCTGGCGACGTGCGACAGCCAACGTGCGACTACAGCGCGGTGGTGACCGGCCCGGAGCGCTGGCGGTCGCGCTCGTAGGTGTCGATCGAGGCGCCCTGTTTGAGCGTCAGCGCGATGTCGTCGAGGCCTTCGAGCAGGCGGTGCTTGATCTCGGGATCGATGTCGAACGAGGCGGTCTGGAGACCATCGGCACCCTCCCAGCGAACCTCCTGGGAGGCGAGGTCGACCTGCGCGCTGCCGACGTCGGCGATCGCCTTGCACTGCTCGGCGGTGAGCTGCACGGGCAGCATCCCGATCTTGGTGCAGTTGGACTTGAAGATGTCGGCGAAGCTGGAGGCGATGACGACGCGGAAGCCGTAGTCCTCCAGCGCCCACGGCGCATGCTCGCGGCTGGAGCCGCAGCCGAAGTTGCGGCCGGTGACGAGGATCTGGTTGACCGGCAGGTCCCAGCCGTCCTCCTTGGCCCAGTCGTAGAACAGGAACTCGCCGAAGCCGGTGCGCTCGACGCGCTTGAGGAACTGCTTGGGGATGATCTGGTCGGTGTCGATGTCGTCGCGCATCAGCACGGAGACCGGACCGGTGATCGTCTCGATGGCTTTCATGATGTTCTAGTTCCAGTTGCGGATGTCGACGAAGCGGCCGGCGATGGCCGCGGCGGCGGCCATCTCGGGGCTGACGAGGTGCGTGCGGCCGCCGGCGCCTTGACGGCCCTCGAAGTTGCGGTTCGAGGTCGACGCGCAGCGCTCGCCAGGCTCGAGCTTGTCGGGGTTCATGGCCAGGCACATCGAGCAGCCGGCGCCGCGCCAGTCAAAGCCTGCGGCGGTGAAGATCTCGTGCAGGCCTTCGGCCTCGGCCTGCGCCTTGACCTGGACGGAGCCCGGGACGACCATGGCATACACGTCGCTTGCGACCTTCTTGCCCTCGACCATCTTGGCCGCGGCCCGCAGATCGCCGATGCGCGAGTTGGTGCACGAGCCGATGAAGACCCGGTCCAACTTGATGTCCTCGATCGGCGTGCCCGCCTCCAACCCCATGTACTGCAGCGCGCGCTCCTCGCCCTCGCTGTCGGGAGTCGGGATCGAGGCGGTCACCGGCGCGACCTGTGCCGGGTTGGTGCCCCAGCTGACCATCGGGCTGATCGCGGAGGCGTCGACGACGATCTCCTTGTCGAAGTGCGCGCCCTCTTCGGTGTAGAGCTCGGCCCAGGCCGGGTCGACCTCGACGCCGCGCTCGTCGACCCAGGCGAAGGTCGTCTCATCGGGGGCGATCATGCCCGCGCGGCCACCGCCCTCGATCGTCATGTTGCAGACGGTCATCCGGCCCTCCATTGAGAGCGACTGGACGGCAGGCCCGGAGAACTCCACGACGTGGCCGGCGGCGCCGTCGACGCCCATCTGGCCGATCGTGGCCAAGATGAGGTCCTTGGCCGTGACGCCGTTGCCGAGCTCACCCTCGTAGCGGATACGCATCGACTTGGGCTTGTTCTGAACCAGGCACTGCGTGGCGAGGACGTGCTCGACCTCGCTGGTGCCGATGCCGAAGGCCAGCGCGCCGAAGGCACCGTGGGTAGCGGTGTGGCTGTCACCGCAGACGATCGTCATGCCCGGCTGCGTGAGGCCAAGCTCGGGCCCGATGACGTGCACGATGCCCTGGTGCTCGGAGCCCAGCGAGTAGATGGGGATGCCGAACTCTGCGCAGTTGCGCTCCAGCGTCTCGACCTGGGTGCGGCTGAGGACGTCCTTGATGCGGGCGGCCGTCGGCGTGCCGTCGGTCGGGACGTTGTGGTCGGCGGTGGCAACCGTGCGGTCCGGGCGGCGCACGGGGCGACCGGCGAGCCGGAGGCCATCAAAGGCCTGCGGGCTGGTGACCTCGTGGACGAGATGGAGATCGATGTAGATCAGTCCGGAGGCGACCTCGTGGGCCTCCCAGATTTTGTCGAACAGGGACTTGGGCATCTTGTGTTGTTCCTTAACTTCTGCGCAGACCGGCGCTGACAACTGCGAACAGCACAGCCTCGCCGGGTCCGGGGTTCTCGAAGCGGTGCGCCAGATCGGCGTCGAAGGTCACGGTGTCGCCCTCCTGCAGCTCATGCTCGGCGCCGTCGATGTGCAACGTGACGGTGCCGCGCTCGACGACCGCGATCTCGCGGCTGCCGGGCTCATGCATCGGCGGGTCGCCCTCGCCGCCGGTGGCCGCGCCGGGCGCGAGCTCGTGACGGCTGAGCTCGGCACGCTGGCCGGGCAGCGGCGGGGTGAGGATCTCGAACTCATGGCCGGCGGCGCCGCCGCCACGGCGGCGCTCGGCGGTGCGGACGATGGAGACGCTGTCGGCCTCGTCGAGACGCAGCAGCTGGCTGAGGCGCAGGTCCAGGCCGTTGGCGATGCGGCTGGCGACGGCAAGCGTCGGGCTGGTCTCGCCGCGCTCGACCTGGGAGAGCATGGGCGCTGAGACGCCGCTGCGCTCGGCCAGGTCGCGAAGGGACAGGTCCATTGCTTCGCGCAGCGCGCGCACGCGGGGGCCTACGTGGATCTGCTGATCGAGCTGCTGGTCGGCGGGAGCGACGGGCATAGGTGAGGGGGCGTACGTTATCACGTACAAATGTCTGATGGGTGTTGGTCTCAGTCTCCCAACAGGCCCTAGGTACGTTGACCGGGATACCTCCGGTCAACGTACCCGGCGTTTCGGGGCCTATGTGGTGATCGTGTCGCCATAGGCGTCGAAGACCTTGTTGAGGGCTTCGACGCCGTGGCGGTTGTTGTGGATCTCGGCCATGACGATCGCGTTGTGATGGCGGTCGGCGCCGATGTCGGTCAACAGGTCGAGGTTGGTGTCGAGGAGGTCGGCGCGGCGGTGATGGAGCTGTTCGATGTGGCCGCGGGTCAGCGGGACTTGGACGCTGGCGCGCGGCAGGCAGATGTCGGGGTCCCAGCCGAGCGCGTCGATGACAGCTGTTGCGTCGCGGAAGATGTCGGCGAGCTCGAGCTGTTTGACGGGGACGTAGTCGAGAAAGTCCTCGAACTCCTCGTGGTTGAACATCAAGACCTTCTTGGCCTCGATGCGCAGCACATCGGCGGTCGACGGGTCGACGGTGATGTGGCAGGCAGGGCTACCCTGGTGGGCACTCATGGGAGCTTGCTTCTCCTTTGGGTCATGCCCCCGGGCCGTCTCACCGGTCGCGGGGGTCACTCTTTGATTGGACTGAGGACTCTAGTTCGTTGGGCGGACGGGTTCGGTCGTTTGCGCAGAGTTGTTGCAATGTTCGCCCACTCCCGCCCGACGGGCGACACCACCAACAACTCTGGGTGCAGCCAGAGCGACAGACGCTGCGGACTGACGTCGTGCAACAGCAGGCTGCGGGACTGACGCTGGTCTGTTTGCGAGCGTCTGGGAGGCGCATCTGCTCGGGTGTCCAGTGCGAGCGTTGGTCGGGATGTGTGGCGTGATCTGTCGGCACCGAGGGGAGTGAGCGGTGTCGGTGCTTCGCGGCGTTGGCTGGTCATCCGCTTCGGCCCGGGAGGGGTGGGCCTGTTTGCGGACGTCAGGCGGCGGCAAACGGGCCCAGCTCGCGTGATAGGCATCGGCCCGGTGGAGGTGGGCCTGTTGAGCGACGTCTGACGTCGCCAAACAGGCCCACCCCGCACCACGATCGGCAGCGCCAACTACCCTCCGTCCCCCCATGGCGCCCCCGGCACTTCTGCGACCCGACGTCTTAGTCCTCGCTGGCGGCGGCATCGTTGGCGAGGCCTGGATGCATGGTGTGCTCGCCGGCATCGAGGACGCAGGCGGCGCGGACTTCCGCCAGGTCGAGGCCTATGTCGGAACCTCGGCCGGCTCGATAGTGGCCGCGCGGCTGGCATCTGGAAGGCGGTCGCCGCGGCCTGACAGCGCCGAGACGGACGTCAGCGCCTGGAGCCCCGACGGCGACGTCGAGACCGGCGGCCTCCGCGGCCTGGTCCGCGACGCCGCGCGCGTCGGCTGGGCCGTCAGCGAACCGCTGACCAGCGCTGCCGTCCGCATAGGCACGCCCGTCGGGGGGCTGGCGCGCGCGGCGGTCCTCTCCCGCGCGGCAAGCCACGGCCAGCCGCTCAACCATCTCCACGCCCGTGTCACGCGCTGGGACGCGCGCTTCGACGGCCGGCTGCGCATCTGCACCGTCGACCGCCGCAGCGGACGCCGCACGGTCTTCGGCGCGCCAGGCGCGCCGACGGCCAGCGTGGCCGACGCGGTCTGCGCCTCATGCGCGATCCCGTGGGTCTTCTCCCCCGTGCGCATCGGCGACCGCGAGTACGTCGACGGTGGCGCGTGGAGCGCGACCAACCTCGATGCGGCACAGGCGGGTCGTGAAACCCATGTGCTGTGCCTTGATCCCACCGCCTCGCTCGGCGGCCGCGACCGCCGCATGGCGGCGTTGCGGGGCGCCTTCCGGATCGCTTCGGGGCTTGAGCTCCAAGCCCTACGCCGTCGCGGCGCTCAGGTCCTCCACGTTGCGCCCGACGAGGGTGCCGCAGCGGCCATCGGGCCCAACCTCATGGCCTCCAGCCGTACGGCCGGCGCGCTGGCTGCGGGCCATGCCCAGGGTCGCCGCCTAGCAGCGGCCTGACCAGGCCCGCTCAGCGGCGCGCGCGCAGAACCTTCAGCGCCGCGAACGAGCAGTCGGTGCGGCCGACGACGCCCACGGCGACGGTCCCGTGGCGGGTCGGCTTGACCCCGAGGCGCGCACGGCCGTCGCGGGCCGTGACCGCGCTGCCGACCTTGCGCCGGCGGCTGTCACGTGCCACGACGCGAACCGCCTTCAGCGGTTTGCCGCGCAGGGCGACGCGCACCGTCAGGACGGTGCGGCGGCCGGCGCGCACGCGCTTGCTCGAGGAGCGCACGCTGCACGCTCGCGCGGGGGCGCCCGCGATGGCCTTGGGCGCCACGCCGTCGGCGGGCGGGCTGGGTGCCGCAAACGAGGTGCCGGGCGCGATCGGGGCGAGCGGTGGCCGGCTGGCAGGCGCATCGGCCCGGCTGTCTGCCTCGGTGGCGACCGGCACAGTCTGGGGCTCCGGCTCAACCGCGGGTGGCACGCTGGGCGGCGCGGTCAGAGCATTGTCGGCCAGCGCACCGATGAAGTCGGGTGCCAGCGGCCCGTGCCACAGCCGGATCAGGTCGACGTCGCCCCGCAGCGGTAGGGCGCAGCTGCCCTGGTAGGTCCCGATGTAGTGATCGGACGACGTCAAGGCATAGGCGATGGTTCGCGGCGCCGTGATCGGATCGCCCACGGGATGGCCGTCGACGAGCAGCCGCAGCGAGCCCCCGTCAAAGACGCCGGCAACGTGATGCCAGACGCCGTTCCAGATCTCGGCCGGGCCAAGTGCCGCCGTCACGTAGAAGTTGGTGCCGTCAAAGACATAGAAGGCAATGCCTCCGTCCTGGGCGGTGTAGAGGCCATAGGACCCCGCGAGGCAGCCCTGCGCGCCGTGCGAGACGACGTAGCGGAACTGGCCGGGGCTCGACGGGCCACGCACGACGGCTTCAAGCGTCAGCGTTCCGGGCTCGAGCTGAGGTGCGGCGGGCAGCCGAACGAAGCCGCGCCCGTCGAAGTGCAGGGCGCGACCCGACAGGCCGGCGATCCGCTCGGGATCGCGCGCGTCGAGCTCGCCGGTCAACCCCAGCCGACCGTCAAGACCGAAGGGGCCGTCGTCGATGGCCCGCTGGCCACCGCTCTCGTCAAACCGCCATTGGCCGACGACCGTGCTCGGTGCGGCACCCGCCGTCGCTGCACCCATGCTCAGCGCTCCCAGCGCCACGAGCAGCAATGCCATTACCTTGGCATTGCGCCTTCGCTTCCCTGCATCCATCAACGCTGTTCCCCTGTCGTTCGCGCGCCCATCCAAGGTACTCGGAGCCCCGGCCGGCACAAGCGCGGAGGCCAACCACGGACGAACGTCGTAGCGGAACTCCGGTGCTGTGCCGGCCGGGGCCCGAGGCCTACGGCGTCTGCGCGAGCTCGGCGTCAGAGGAGGCCGCGGCGTGGGCCTTGGTCACCGCGTTGCCGAGCGCGCGGACGTAGGCGATCGCGGCCGCCTCGATGATGTCGGTCGTCACCGCCTGACCGGCGCCGGTGACGCGCTGGCCGGTGAGCACGCCGGGCGTGTCGCTCTTGACCGCCTCCTCGGGCGCACCGAGCTCGACGACCACGCTGACCTCGCCAAGCGCGTCCTGGCCGCCCGTGACGGCGTCGACGCGGAACTCGCGCAGGCGCGCGTCGATCTTCGTCGCGCTGTTGATCGCACGGAAGATCGCGTCGACTGGGCCGTCGCCGGTGAACGAGCCTTCGACGACCGCATCGTCAGGGGTCCGGACGGCCACCGTCGCATGCGGCGGACGGCGGTTGGAGGCCTCGACCTCAAACCACTCCAGCGCGTAGCCCTGGACATCGGCGCGCAGCTCGTCGGTCACCAGCGCTTCGAGGTCCATCGCCGTGACCTGCTTCTTGCGGTCGGCGACCTCCTTGAAGCGCTCGAAGGCCTGCTTGAGCTGGGCGCCGTCGATGGCGTAGCCGAGGTCCTCCAGGGCCTGGCGCAGCGCGGCGCGGCCGGAGTGCTTGCCCAGGACGAGCGAGTTGGCATCCAGGCCGACGCTGCGCGCGTCCATGATCTCGTAGGTCTCGCGTGCCTTCAGGACGCCGTCCTGGTGGATGCCGGACTCGTGGGCGAAGGCATTGCGGCCGACGATCGCCTTGTTGGGCTGGACGGGGTAGCCGGTCAGCCGCGACACCAGGCGGCTCGTCTTGGCGATCTCGGTCGTGACGGCGCCGGTGCTGTAGCCCAGGCGATCGCGACGCGTGTGCAGGAGCATGATCAGCTCCTCCAGCGACGCGTTGCCGGCCCGCTCGCCGATGCCGTTGATCGCGCACTCGATCTGGCGCGCACCGGCCTGCACCCCCGCCAGCGAGTTGGCGACGGCCAGACCCAGGTCGTCATGGCAGTGCACCGAGAGGACGGCGCCGCGCAGATCGGGAACCAACCCGTACAACTCGGTCAGGAACCCGGCGAACTCGTCGGGCGTCGCATAGCCGACGGTGTCGGGGATGTTGATGGTGGTGGCGCCCTCGTCGAGGGCGATCTGCACCACCTCGGCGGTGAAGGCCGCCTCAGAGCGCGTCGCGTCCATCGGCGAGAACTCGACGTCCTCGCACAGCGCCTTGGCCTGGGCGACCGAAGCCCGCGCGAGGCCCTTGACGTCCTCACGCGTGGACTGCAGCTGGTGCTCAATGTGGATGTCGGAGGTGGAGAGGAACGTGTGGATCCGAGGTCGTTCGCTGTCGCGGATGGCCTCCCAAGCACGATCGATGTCGGCGCTGTTGGCACGAGCAAGGCCGCAGATGACGGGGCCTTGGACCTCACGGGCGATCATCTGAACTGCCTCGAAGTCACCGGGGGAGGCGATCGGGAAGCCGGCCTCGATGATGTCGACGCCGAGGCGCGCCAGCTGCTGGGCGATCTCGAGCTTCTCGGCCGCGTTGAGCGAGATGCCGGGCGACTGCTCGCCGTCGCGCAGCGTCGTGTCGAACAGCAGGACGCGGTTCGGGTCTTCAGGCAGGATGGGCATGTCGTTTCACTCCGTTCGCTAAGGCTCGTGTGCTGCGACTCTTCAGGCTGGTTCGCGGCTTCAGGCGGCCGCCACGCGCTGCTATTCCCCCTAGCGGGGGAGGAGAAGAAGTCGGAGGTCGAGCAACAGGAACGACATGGACTATCGGCGAGCCTAGCAGTCGCAGATCACGGCACCAACACGACTTTGCCGACGTTCTTACGCGCCGCGATGATGCGATGGGCCTCGGGCGCGTCGGCGAACGGCACCGCGGCGTGCACGACGGGACTGACGGTGCCGTCGGCCAGCGCCGCGGTCACCGGGGAGATCCACGGCTCCAGCGTGCCACGGTCATCCCACAGCGCGAGCATGTTGAGGCCGATGACGGCCTTGGACTCGCTCATCTGCTTGATGAGGTTGAACCCGCGGAACATGCGGCCCGCTTGGGGCAGGACGCGGGCGAGGTTGCGCTTCTCCCCCACGTTGATCGACGAGGCGCCGTAGGCGACCAGGCGGCCACCGGCGCGCAGCAACCCGTAGGAGCGCTGGAAGGAGCGACCGCCGACGGCGTCGAGGATCAGGTCATAGGACGAAAGGCCCTTCCACCAGCCGTCGCGGCGGTAGTCGATCGCGCGATCGAGGCCGAGCTCGGCGAGGCGCGCGTGCTTGCCCGGTGATGCGGTGCCGTGGACCTCGGCGCCCGCCGCCTTGGCCAGCTGCAGCGCCGAGATGCCGACGCCGCCGGCCGCGGCGTGGATCAGCACGCGCTCGCCGGGTCGCAGCGACCCGTAGCCGAGCAGCGCGGCCCAGGCGGTCGCGTAGTTGACCGGGATCGCGGCGCCCTGCTCGAAGCTGAGGCCGTCCGCCAGCGGGATCGCGTCGGTCGCGGCGACGTTGATGGTGTCGACGTAGCCGCCGAAGCGCGTGCCGGCCATGATGCGATCGCCGACCTGCGGCGTCGTGACGCCCTCGCCCACCGCGACGACCGTCCCCGACACCTCGTAGCCGACGACCGCCGGCAGCGGCGGCGCCTCCTCATAGAGCCCGACGCGGGCCATGGTGTCGGCGAAGTTGACCCCACAGGCGCGCACGTCGATCCGCACTTGACCGGGCCCGGGTGGTGGCGGGTCGGGACGCTCTTGGACCTGCAAGACGGACGGATCGCCGGTCTTGGTGATGACGACGGCTCGCATGGTGAGCGAGCCTATCCGGCTACCGCACTAGCCGTGAAATCAGCCGCGCGCGCTCGCCTCTACCAGTTCAAGTCCTACATCTTCAACCGGCGCGCCGCCCGTTGCCCGGAAGTCGCGCTTGGCGCGCGCACGCTGCAGCATGACGTTGAGCGCCATGAGCACGAGCACGACGAGCAGCAGCATCGTCGCCAGCACGTTGACCTCGGCCGGCACGCCCTGGCGCGTGGCGCCGAAGATGAACAGCGGGAAGGTCTGCGTCGAGCCGGCGTTGAAGCTCGTGACGACGTAGTCATCGACCGAGATCGCCGCCGCCAGCAGCGCGGCGCTCGCCACGCCCGGCGCGATCATCGGCAGCGTGACCTTGCGGAAGGTCGTCCACTCGGCGGCGCCGAGGTCCATGGCCGCCTCCTCGATATGGCGGTCCATACCCTCCAACCGAGCTCTGACGGTCACCACCACGTAGGACATGGTGAACATCACGTGGGCGATGATGATGGTCACCATCCCCGTGCTGACATGCACGGTCAGGAACAAGGCGAGCAGCGAGGCGCCGAGGACAACCTCGGGCGTGGCCAGCGGCAGGAAGACGAACATGTCGGTCAGTGCCTTGCCGCGAAAGCCGTAGCGGACGAGCGCCAAGGCCATGAACGTACCGAGCGCGACGGCGATGACCGTGGTGACCAGCGCGATGATCAGGGAGTTCTGCAGCGCCGTCGTCAGGTCGGAGTTGGAGAAGGGATGTGCCCAATGCTTGAGCGTGAAGCCTTGCCAGGTGAAGTTGAAGCGCCCCTGGTTGTCGTTGAACGAGTAGAGGACGACGATGAAGATCGGGATGAACAGGTAGAGCAGCGCCAACCCCGACCAGAGGCCTAGCAGCCCGTTGCGCAGGCGGTCGTTGTGCAGCATCACACGGCCTCCCGCAGCGACTTGGTCCCGAGCAATCGGGCGTAGATCAAGATCCCGATCAGGATCCCCGTCATCAGGATGAACGACAGCGCGGCCGCGGTCGGGTAGTCGAGGATGTTGAGGAACTTGCTCTGGATGACGTTGCCGATCATGTACTGCTTGGGCGTGCCCAGCAGCGCGGCGTTGATGAAGTCACCGGACGCGGGGATGAAGGTCAGCAGCGAGCCGGCGAAGATCCCGGGCAGCGCCAGCGGCAGCGTCACCTTGCGAAACGCCGTCGTGCGACTGGCGTAGAGATCGGTCGCCGCCTCGATCAGCCGCCGGTCGATCTTCTCCAGAGAGACGTACAGCGGCAACGCCATGAACGGCAGGAAGTTGTAGGTGATGCCGGCGATGACGGCGGTGGTCGTGGCCAGCAGGCGCCCGCCCTCGGAGATCAGCCCGACGTCCTGAAGGCGACTGACGACCCAGCCGTTGTCGTTGAGGATCAGCTGCCAGGCGACCGTGCGCAGCACGTAGGAGACGAAGAACGGCAGCACCACCAACAGCAACATGAAGTTCTTCCAGCGCCCGGCCTTGTAGGCGATGAAGTAGGCCAGCGGGAAGGCGATGATCAAGCAGAGGAGCGTGGCGATCCCCGCATAGAGGATGGAGCGGCCGAACTGCGTGGAGTAGTCGGAGATCGCGTTGGTGTAGGTCGCGAAATGCCACTGCAGCGTGTAGCCGTCCTCAGGGTTGCCCGTCATCAGCGACACCGCGCCCTGATTGACCAGGGGGATCGCGTAGAACACGATCAGCCACAGCAGGCCCGGCCCTAAGAAGAGGTAGGGCAGCAGGCTGCGGCGCCGGCGCAAGCTCAACCGCAGCATCAGGCCCCTGTCACGTCGGCCATCGCCGACTGCATCGTGCGCTCGTCGACCGGCGACAGCGCCGGGTAGGGATGCAGCCGCTTGCGGACATCGTCAGGTGGGAAGATCAACGGGTTGTTGGCGATGTCGGGGTCGGTCTTGAGCAGGATCTCCTTGGCGCCCTCGACCGGCGTGAGGTAGTTGACGTAAGCCGCCACCTTGGCCGCCACCTCGGGCTCGTAGTAGTAGTTCATGAGCACCTCGGCGCCGTAGGGATGAGCCGCGTGCTTGGGCATCATCATGTTGTCGGTGAACAACATGGCGCCTTCCTTGGGGTAGATGAACTCCAGCTCGGGGTTGTCGGCCTTGAGCTGCACGAGGTCGCCGGAGTAGGCGACCGCGGCCCAGACGTTGCCTTTGGCCAGATCGGTCGTGTAGTCGTTGCCGGTGAAGCGGCGGATCTGGCCCGCGTTCTTGGCGACCTGGATCTTCTCGATCGCCTTGAGGATGTCGTCGATCTTGGCCGTCGAGGCGTCGATGCCCATGCCCAAGAGCACCAGGCAGGCCGAGTCATAGGGCTCCTGGAGCATCGTGATGCGACCCTTGAACGCCGGATCGAACAGGTCGTTGACGCTTTCGAGCTTGCGCCCGGTCTTCTTGGGGTTGTAGCCGATGCCGATCCCGCCCGACTGCCACGGCAGCGTGTAGGTGCGCTTCGGGTCGTAGTTGATCGACTGCAGGTTGGAGACCAGGTTCTTGATGTTGGGGATGTTCTTCTTGTCCAGCGGCTCGCAGTAGCCGTCGCGCACCCACCGCGCGGCCATGTAGTCGGTCAGCGTCACGATGTCGCGCCCGATGTCGCGCCCCTGGGCCAGCTGCTGGCGGACCTTGCCGAAGAACTCGAAGTTGTCGTTGATCTCCTCGACGTACTTGACCTTGACGTCGTAGCGCTTGTCGAAGGTCTTGAGCGAGTGCTCGTCGATGTACAGCGGCCAGTTGGCCCACACCAGGCCGGCCATCGAGGCGCGCGGATGGTTGACGGTGACGGCCTTCTCGGCGTCGATGCTGTTGGCCGACTCGCCTTCGATCGAGCAGCCGGTCAGCGACGAGCCCAGCGCGGTCATGCCCAGCGCCGCGGCGCCCGAGCGGCCCAGGAAGCGTCGGCGCGACATGCCGTCGCCTTCAAAAAGAAGACGCTCCAGCGCACGCTCGACGTCGCGGTCAGGCATCGCGGGCCACGACGAAGGTGTGCTGCGGATCCCAGGTCAGCAGGACCTCCTGACCGACGCCCAGCGCCGACGGCTGCCCGCCATCGCGGTTGGGAGCGATCACGGTCAGCTCCTCCCCACCCGGCGCGGTCACCACGTACTGGATCGACACGCCCAAGAACGAGGCGACGCTGACCGTGCCGCGCAAAGCGTTGCGCCCGGCCGGGGTGCCGCCGGCCGCCGGGACGAGCTCGATCTTCTCCGGCCGCACGCCGATGCGCACGGCGTCGCCCGGGGTCTCCGACATGCGCGCGCACGGAACGTCCACGGTGCCGTCATCGGTCTCGACGGTCGCCATCTCGACGCCGCGCTCTAGCACCTTGCCGTCGACGAGGTTCGAGACGCCGAGGAAGTTCGCGACGAACGCTGTGTTTGGGCGCTCGTAAAGATCCTCCGCTGAGCCCGCCTGTTCGATCCGGCCCTTGTTCATGACCGCGATCGTGTCGGCCATCGACATGGCCTCCTCCTGATCGTGCGTCACGTGCACGAATGTGATCCCGACCTCCCGCTGGATCCGCTTGAGCTCGAGCTGCAGCTGCTTGCGCAGGCGCAGGTCCAGCGCACCGAGCGGCTCGTCGAGCAGCAGCGCGCGCGGGCGGTTGACCAGCGCGCGGGCCAGGGCGACGCGCTGTGCCTGACCACCGGAGAGCTGGCCCGGACGGCGCTTGGCCAGCGGGCCGAGCTGGACCATCTCCAGTGCCTCGGCGACGCGCCGCTTGGCCTCGGCCTTGTCGACCTTCTTGCGCTCCAGCCCGAAGGCGACGTTGCGCTCGACGCTGAGGTGCGGAAAGAGCGCGTAGGACTGAAAGACCGTGTTGACGTCGCGCCTATAGGGCGGCAGGTCGGTCACTGCCTGACCTCCGAGGTAGACGACGCCCTCAGACGGATCCTCGAAGCCGCCGATCATGCGCAGCGTCGTCGTCTTGCCACAACCGGACGGGCCCAGCAGCGCATAGAACGCGCCGCGCTCGATCGACAGCGTGAGATCGTCGACCGCCACCGCATCGCCAAAGCGCTTGGTCACCCCTTCGAGGCGGATGTCGGTCTCCGGCGCGACGGCGTCGGCGCGTTCTCCCTCAGGGGTTGCGATCGGTGTCCCCTCCATAGTGGCCCTCCTCAAGGCACCTGCACCGGTATGGCCAACAGTAGGCATGGTTCAGGACTTCAGTCAACGTGTCTTGGGCCGCCGGGGCGCCGGTTCGTCGCCGACGTTGTCCGCAGTGGCGTACGCGGTCGCCACGATGGCGTGTCGATTCCGACACGGGGTACCTTGCGGGGTGTGCCCCCGCGGAGCACCGGGCTGTCCGGCGCCGACGCACAGGACGATTTCCTGCGTGCCCGTCGCCGCCTGGCGCTGTCGCGGTTGCGACGCTGGCTGCGGCGCGAGCCCGGCGACATCGACCACATCCTGCCGTTCGAGGAGGTGGTCGCCGCGCTGGGCCGCGTTCAGGAGCGCGACGCCGGTCTGGCGGTCGTGCCACTGGACGCGATCGTCGGGACCGTCGACCGGATGCAAGGGTTCGACCGCCACTTTCGCCCCACGACGCCGCAGGTCCGCGCGCGCTGGGAGCGAATCGCCGCCGCGATGCGCCGCGGCGAGGCGATGCCGCCGGTCGACCTCTACCGCGTCGGCGACGTCTACTTCGTCAAGGACGGTCACCACCGCGTCTCGGTCGCCCGGGCGCTGGGCCGTCACGACATCGACGCGTGCGTGACCGAGGTCGTGACGCGCGTCGGCGCAGGCCATGATCTGCTGCGCGCCGACCTGCCGCTCAAGAGCCACGAGCGGGTCTTCCTCGAGCGCGTGCCGCTGCCAGCGGCCGCCCGCGAGCGCGTGCGCCCGAGCGACCCGTGGGCGTTCGCCGAGCTGGCCGAGGGGATCGAGGCGTGGGGCTGGCGCTGGACCCAGGAGCACGGGCAGCTGATGGACCGCCGCGAGCTGGCGCGCCGCTGGTATGAGGAGGAGTACGTGCCGGTGGTGACGCTGCTGCGCGATGCCGACATGCTCGGACACGGCACCGAGGCCGACGCCTACCTGCGCGTCGGCGGCGATCGCTACCGCCTGCTGCGCACGCACGAGTGGAGCGAGGACGTCCTCGCCCGGCTGCGTGCAGAGCAGCGCTAGCGCTCCTCTGCGGGCGCGGCAGGTGCCGGCGCGGGCGCCGTTCGCGCCGGCTCGCGCTCCTCGTCGTCGCGCCCCAAGCTCTTGCCCGTCTCGACGTCGAAGATGTGCAGCTGGTTGTTGTCCATCCAGAACCGCGCCCGTGACCCGCGCGTGATCTCGGTCTCGGCGCTCAGCCGCGCGACGAGCTGATCGTTGCCGGCGCCGGGCACGTCGGCCGCGCCGGAGTCAGCGGCGATCTCGGCCAGCTCGTCGGCCTCGGCGAGGTCACCCTCCAGCCGCAGGTAGGCGTACACCTCGGAGCCCATCGACTCGGTCAGGTCGACATCGGCGTCGAACTCGTGGCCACCGCGGCGGTTCTGCCGGCGTGCGACCTCGGCGTCCTCGAAGGACTCGGGACGCAGCCCGGCCAGCACACGCGTCCCGCTCGCCGAGGCGGCGGCGCGCTTGAGGCGCTCGGGCAGCGGGATGTCGCCGAACGGCGTCTTGAGCGTGTCGCCGGCGATCTCGGCAGAGAAGAAGTTCATCGCCGGCGAGCCGATGAAGCCCGCGACGAAGAGGTTGGTCGGCTCCTCATAGAGCTTCTTGGGGGTGTCGACCTGCTGCAGCCGACCCGCCCGCATGACCGCAACGCGGTCTCCGAGCGTCATCGCCTCGGTCTGGTCGTGGGTCACGTAGACCGTCGTCGTGCCGAGACGCTGCTGGATGCGCGAGACCTCCGTGCGCATCTGCACGCGCAGCTTGGCGTCGAGGTTGGAGAGCGGCTCGTCCATCAGGAACGCCGACGGGTCGCGGACGATCGCGCGGCCCATCGCCACCCGCTGGCGCTGGCCACCGGAGAGGTTGGCGGGCTTGCGGTCCAAGTGCTGCTGGAGATCGAGGATCGCCGCGGCCTCCTCGACCTTCTTGTTGCGTTCCTCCTTGGACACGCCGGCGAGCTCGAGCGCGAAGCCCATGTTCTCGCGCACGGTCATGTGCGGGTACAACGCGTAGCTCTGGAAGACCATCGCGATGTCGCGGTCCTTCGGAGCGCGCTCGTTGACGACCTGGTCGCCAATTAGGAGCTCGCCCTCAGAGATGTCCTCCAACCCCGCGATCATCCGCAGCGCTGTCGACTTCCCGCAACCCGATGGCCCGACGAGGATGACGAACTCGCCGTCGGCGATCGACAAGTTGAGGTCCTTGACCGCCTCGGTCCCGTCGGGATACCGCTTGGTGATGCCTTTGAGCTCGATGCCGGCCATGAACGCCTCCGGTGGTCCTTGCTAGCCCTTCACCGCGCCGGCCGTGAGGCCCGCAACGATGCGGCGTTGGAAGATGAGTACGAAGATGATGATCGGGATGGTCACGAGGACCGCCGCCGCGGCGATGTTGCCCGTGGGTGAGGTGAACTGCGACTCGCCGGTGAAGAACGCGATCGCCGCCGGGACCGTGCGCGACGCGTTGGACGACGTCAGCGAGATCGCGAACACGAAGTCGTTCCACGCGAAGATGAACACGAGGATCGCGGCGGTGAACACGCCCGGCGCGGCAAGCGGGAAGATGATCCGGCGAAACGCCTGAAACGGCGTCGCCCCATCGACTTGGGCCGCCTCTTCGAGATCCCACGGTATCTCGCGAAAGAACGCGACCAGGATGTAGATCGCCAGCGGCAGCGCGAAGGTCAAGTACGGGATGATCAGGCCGGGATAGGTGTCATAGAGCCCCAGCGCGCGCCACATGTCAAACAGGGGCCCGACGACCGAGATCGGCGGAAACATCGACACCGCGAGCGCCCCGCCCAACACGATGGCCTTGCCCGGGAAGTTCAGGCGCCCGATGGCGTAGGCCGCAAACGACGCCAGCGTCACCGCGATCGTCGTCGCGATCAGCGCGATCAGGATCGAGTTGATCAGCGGGCGCAGCAGCGGGCTGTCCCAGCCGCCCTCGAACAGGCCCTTGTAGTTCTCGAGCGTCCACTCCTTGGGGATCAGCCGCCCGTCGCCGACGGTCGCCGGCGTCTTGAAGGACAGGGAGATGATCCAGAGCACGGGGATCATCGCGAAGGCGACGACCGCCGCGATCAGGATCGTCCAACGGGTGTACTCCGACGTGCCGTGGCGCATGGCTCAGCTCCCCTTGGGCACGGTCGTGCCGAAGCCCTTGACGAAGGCGGTCGCGATCATGAGGACCAGGACGAAGATCAGCACCGAGACCGCCGAGCCGAGGCCGAGGTTCAGCCGTGAGAGCAGCTGCTGGTAGCCGACGATCGACACCGACTCGGTGTCCTGTGCCCCCTTGGTCATGATGAAGATCGAGTCGAAGACCCGGAACGCGTCGAGCGTGCGGAACAGCAGCGCGACGAGCAGCGCCGGCTTGAGCAGCGGGAGCGTGATCCGGGTGAAGCGCTGCCACGCCGTCGCGCCGTCGACGCGCGCGGCCTCATAGAGGCTCTCGTCGATCGTCGCGAGCCCGGCCAGCAGCAGCAGTGCCATGAACGGCGTGGTCTTCCAGATCTCGGCCATGATGATCACGGCGAACGCGCTCCAGCGCTCGCCGAACCAGGCCTTGTCGTCGGCGATCAGCGGCAGGTGGTTGACGAAGCCACTGGCCGGGTCGAAGGCGTAGAACCAGGCGAAGGCCGCGACGACGGTGACGATGCCGTACGGGATCAGGACCGACGTCCGGACCACCCCGCGCCCGAAGATCGCCCGGTGCATGATGATCGCGATTGCCATCCCGATCACGAGCTCGATCGCCACCGAAACCACGGTGATGAACACGGTGTTGAACACCGCCTGCCACCAGAGGCTGGAGGAGAGCACCGTGACGTAGTTCGAGAGGCCGACGAAGCCGCTCTCGTCCGGGAAGCGCAGGTCCTTCTTCTGCAGCGACAGGAAGACCGCGTACACGATCGGATAAGCCGTAACCAGCAACATCATGATCACGGCCGGCGCGCACAGCATGAGCCCGAGCTTGCGCTCGGCGCGGGTCTTGTCGGTGACCTTGCCAGGTGCCGTGGCGGTTGCCGCGCTCACAACAGCCCCTTGCGATCGATGGCCTGCTGGACCTTGTCCTTGAGCTTGTCGTAGGTCGCCATGGGGTTCTTGGGGTCGATGCCCGTGGTCGGATGGAGCGCGTCCTGGATGGCCAGCGAGAGGTCCTGGTAGGCCGGCGACTCCGACGGGCGCGGCGCGGCATCGCGGATCGACGAGCGGATCAGATCGGCGAAGCCGGGATAGACCTCGTTGATCGCCGGTCGGTCATAGACGTCGGCGCGCACGGGCGGCAGGCCACCCGCCTTGGCGATCGTCAGCTGGTTGTCAGGCTGGACCAGACAACGGATGGCGGCGAAGGACGCGGCCTTGTGCTTGGAGTAGGACGAGACCGCGATGTTGATGCCGCCAAGCGGCGGCTTGCTGGGCAGCGACGGGTCGACCTGCGGGAACTTCGCAGCCTTGATCTGCTTGAAGACCGTCGGGGCGTTGCTCTTGGCCGACGGGTAGACGAAGGGGTAGTTGATCATGAAGCTCGAGGACCCCGATTCGAAGCCCAGGCGGGCGGTGTCCTCGGTCGACGTGTCGATGTTCGGCGCGGCGACCGGCGAGGTGGCGAGCGCGCCCATCGTCGAAAGCGCGAGGTCGGTCTTGCGCTGATCGAGCGCGATCTTGTCGGGCCCCGACAGGATCGACGTTCCCGCCGAGGCGATCATCGCGTTGGCCCACACGACGAGGCCCTCGTACTTGTTGGCCTGGACCTGGATCTGGCCCTTGGCGCGCCCGATCTGCTCGGCCATCTTGATCATCTGCGCCCACGTCTTGGGCGCCTCTTTGACCCGATCCTTGCGATACCAGAGCAGCTGGGTGTTGGACCAGATCGGCACGGCGTACAGCCGGTTCTCGAAGCGTGCCGTGTTGAGCACGCTCGGGAAGACGTCCTTGGTCACCGCAGGCCGGATCGCGGCCGGGACCGGCTCGACCCAGCCCGCGTTGGCGAACTCGCCCGTCCATACGACGTCGAGACCCAGCAGGTCGAGCGAGTCGTCCTCGGCCCCGAGACGCCGGACGAGCTGCTCGCGCTGCGCGTCGGCCTGGGAAGGCAAGTACTGGAACTTGATGTTGTAGGCCCCGTTGGAGCCGTCAGAGCACTTCTTCGCCGCGGCCTGCACCCCGCCGCTGGGCTCGTTGAAGATGAACCAGTTCAGGGTCACCCGACCGTTTTTGTCGTTGCTTGCTCCACAGGCGGCCACCGCAAGGACCGCTGCGGCGAGCGCCAAGACTGAGATGACCCGACTCGCCATGGCGTGGAGGGGAGTACCCGCCCGCCCGCACATGTAACGGAGGGCACGAGCGATGCGACGCCAGTTCCCGGTGCGTCAGGCGGTGGTGGCGACGAAGCCCTCGCCGGGCGCCAGTGTTGGCGCGCGGCCCCCGGTGCGGGCGAGATCGTGCGTGTGGCGCACGACGGTGCCCGCCGCCGCCGGTGCCGGTGCGGGTGTGTCGCCGAGATTGAGCACGACGATGTGTACATCGCCGCGGGTGAAGGCCAGCACGCCGGGCGCCATGGCGTCGGCGTCGAGCAGCTTCAGCGGTCCGCGCAGCGTGTCGCGCCGCAGTGCGATGAGATCGCGATAGAGGTGCAACAGCGATACAGGGTCGCGCTCCTGGTCGGCGACGTTGGCGGTGGCGGGGTCGGAGACCGGCAACCACGGGGTGCCGGTCGTGAAGCCGCCGTGCTTCGTGGCGTCCCACGCCATCGGATGGCGGTGCGGGTCGCGGCCACTGCGGTCATCAGGCGGGATGCCGGGACGTTGCCCGGGACCGTCGCCCATCCCGATCTCGTCGCCCTGGAAGACGAAGGACGCGCCGGGCAAGCTGAGCAGGAGCAGCGCCGCCGCACGCACGTTGCGGGCGCCGACGCGCTGTGGCAGGCGCGGGAAGTCGTGGTTAGAGAGCACCCATGCAGCGCGACCGTTGCCCAGCGCCAAGGACGCCTGCAGCGCAGCGCGCACCGCGGCCGCGGTCCATGGCGCCTGGAAGAGCTCGAAGGAGAAGGCGGTGTCGAGGTCGGTGAGGTAGGGCGCCAGGCCCTCACTGCGCAGGTAGACCTCCCCCACTAGGAACGCGTCGCCGACAGCTGCGCGCAGCTGCGCGATCGCGGTGCCGATATCGGGCGCGTTGCGCGAGCGGTCGTGCTCCAGCAGCGCGTACTCCGGGTCGGCCTCCGGCAGGACCTCCGGCGAGCCGGCCCCGCGCACCCGGTCATCGCGGCGCTGAGGATCCTTGAGTAGACGGTCCAGCGCGTCGAGGCGGAAGCCGTCGACCCCGCGGTCCAGCCAGAAGCGCAGCGCGGCGCCGAACGCCGCCCCGACCTCGGGGTTGCGCCAGTCGAGATCGGGCTGCTCGGGATAGAAGGAGTGCAGGTACCACCCGCGGCCATGCGGATCGCGTGACCAGGCCGGCCCGCCGAAGGTCGAGCGCCAGTTGTTTTGCGGGCCGTCACGGTCAGACCACACGTAGAAGTCGGGGCGGTCTTGAAACCACGGGTGCGCGATCGAGGTGTGGCACGGCACCGCGTCTAGGAGCACCTTCAGCCCCAGGTGATGGGCCTCGGCGATCAGCGCGTCGACGTCGGCCAGCGTCCCGAACTCCGGGCGCACGCCCTCATAGTCGGCGACGTCGTAGCCGCCGTCAGCCATCGGCGACGGGTAGATCGGCGACAGCCACACCGCGTCGACACCCAACGACGCGATGTGGCCGAGCCGAGCGGTGATGCCGGCGAGGTCACCCTCGCCGTCACCGTCGGAGTCCTGGAAGGAGCGCGGGTAGACCTGGTAGATGGTGGCGTCGTGCCACCAAGGCTCCCGCGCTCCCGGGCTCACAACGTGATCGCGCGCCCGCCGGTGAAGCCGTCGGTGGCCACCATCGCGTCGACGACCTCGCGCGGAACGGGTGCGTCGGTGGTGAGCACCATGACGGCCTCGCCGTCGGCGGGGTGGGTGGGATCGTCTTCTCTCCGCCCGACGGCAGCCGAAACGATGTTGACCCCGGCCTCGCCGAACGCGGTGCCGATGAGCCCGACGATCCCCGGACGGTCGCCGTAGCGGAAGACCGCGAGGTGCTCGTCGAGCTGGACGTCGAAGCGCTGGCCCCAGGCCTCGAGCAGGTGCGGGCGGTTGCGGCGGCCGAACGTCGTGCCGACGACGCGCTCGGCCTTGTCGCCCGAGTGCACGGTGATGCGCACGAGGTTCTCGAAGTCCCGCGCGCTCGCGCTCTTGGTCTCGACGATCTCGATGCCGCGCTCCTCGGCGACCGCCGGCGCGTTGACCGCGTTGACGTCCTCCTCGGTCTTGCCGGCCAGGACGCCGAGCAGCGTCGCGGTGGCCAGCGGGCGCGTGTCGCGGTCGGCGATGCGGCCGAGCAGCTCGACGTCGATGCGATCAACCGATGAGCCCTCGGCAAGTGCCATGGCCAGGCGTCCCAAGTGCTGGCAGAGCGGCACATACGGGCCGAGGACCTCCAAGTCCTCCGCCTTGATCGCCGGGACGTTGACGGCCGTGGTGACCGCCCCGCCGGTCAGCGCCGCGACGACCTGCTCGGCGGCCTGGAAGCCGGCGCGATCGGTCGCCTCGGCCGTCGAGGCGCCGAGGTGCGGCGTCACGATCACGTTGGGGCGGCCGAAGAACGGCGACTCGGTGACGGGCTCGGAGCGAAAGACGTCGAGCGCCGCGCCACCGACCTTGCCGCTGTCGAGCGCGGCGACCAAGTCATCGTCGTTGATCAGCGGGCCGCGGGCGACGTTGAGGATCTTGACGCCGTCCTTGCACTTGGCCAGCGCCTCGGCGTTCAGCCAGCCTTCGGTCTCGGGCGTCTTAGGCAGGTGCAGCGTCAAGAAGTCGGCCTCGGCGTAGACGCCGTCGGAGTTGTCGGCCTTCTCGACGCCCAGGTCCTTGTAGCGGTCGGCGGCTACGAACGGGTCGAAGGCGACGATCCGCATGCCGAAGCCCTTGGCGCGCGCGGCGACCAGCTGGCCGATGCGGCCGAAGCCGAGGATGCCCAGGACCTTGCCCTCCAGCTCGACGCCCGACCACTTCGAGCGCTCCCACTTGCCGTGGCCGCTGAGTGCGGCGTGGGCCTGCGGGACGTTGCGGGCCAGGGCCAGCAGCAGCGCCATCGTGTGCTCAGCGGCGGTGACGACGTTGGACTCCGGCGCGTTGGCGACGATGATCCCGCGCTTGGTCGCGGCCGGGACGTCGACGTTGTCGACGCCGACGCCGGCGCGGCCGATGGCCTTCAAGTTGGTGGCCTTGTCGATCAGGTCGGCCGTCATCTTGGTGGCCGAGCGGATCAGGAGGCCGTCGTACTCGCCGATGCGGGCTTCGAAGTCAAAGCCGTCGTTGTCGAACGCCGTGTCGACGTCGAAATGCGCCTTGAGGAGATCAATGCCGCTGGCGCCGATCTTCTCGGCGACGAGGACGCGGGTCATGCCTGCGCCTCCACGATGTAGTCGATGCAGCGGGTGAGTTGCACGATGTCTTCCGGATCGATGGCGGGGAACATGCCGATGCGCAGCTGGTTGCGGCCCAGCTTGCGGTAGGGCTCGGTGTCGACGATGCCGTTGGCGCGTAGCGTCGCAGCGATGGCCGCGGCGTCGATCTTGTCGTCGAAGTCGATTGTCCCGACGACCAGCGAGCGCTTGGCAGGGTCGGTGACGAACGGGGTCGCGAACGAGGACGCGTCGGCCCAGTCATACAGCGCCGTCGAGGACGCCGTGGTCCGGCCGACAGCGAAGTCCAGGCCGCCGTTGGCGTTCATCCACTCGACCTGCGCGTTGAGCAGGATCAGCGTCGAGAGCGCAGGCGTGTTATAGGTCTGGTCCTTGACCGAGTTGTCCAGCGCGGTGGTCAGCGAGAGGAACTCGGGGAACCAGCGGTCGGTGCGCGCGCCGACCTCCGCGATGCGCTCTTGGGCGGCGGGGCTCAGCAGCGCCAGCCAAATGCCGCCGTCGGCGGCAAAGCACTTCTGGGGCGCGAAGTAGTACACGTCGCTCTGGCTCGCGTCGACGGGCAGGCCGCCGGCGCCGGAGGTGGCGTCGATGAGGACGAGGGCGCCGTCGCTGCCGGCCGGGCGCTGGACCGGGACCATGACGCCGGTCGAGGTCTCGTTGTGGGCCCAGGCGACGACGTCGACGCCGTCCTGGAAGGTCGGTGCGGGCGCGTCCCCCGGCTCGCTCTTGACGACGATCGGGTCCTGCAGGAAGGGCGCGTTGGCGGCGACGCTGGCGAACTTGTTGGAGAACTCGCCAAAGCTCAGGTGCAGCGAGCGCTCGCGGATCAGGCCGGCCGCGGCGGCGTCCCAGAACGCGGTCGTCCCGCCGTTGCCGAGCGCGACGACGTAGCCGTCGGGCAGGCTGAAGAGGTCACTGAGGCCGGCGCGGACGCGGCCGACCAGGTCCTTGACCGGCTTCTGACGGTGAGAGGTGCCCAGCAGATGGGCGTCCTCGGTGGCCAGCTTGGCCAACTGCTCGGGCCGGACCTTCGACGGGCCGCAACCGAAGCGGCCGTCTGCGGGCTTGAGCTCTTCCGGGATGGTGAGCGTGGTCGCGCTCGTCGTCATGGGGCTCCTCGGGGTCGGTATGGGAGTGCCCAGGCGTGCGGCGGAGAGACACCGTCGCTCCCCGGTGGTAGCCCACCTCGAGACGCCAGTTGCGACGGCTCGAGGAGGGTACCGAACGCGGGGACTAGAACTCGGTTTGGATCCAATCCATATGGCTGCGGAGCTCCTTGCCGACGTGCTCGACCTTCGTGTCGGCCTGCTCTGAGCGCATGCGCTTGAAGTTCTCCTGGCCGGCGCGGTTCTCGGCGATCCACTCGCGCGCGAAGGTGCCGTCCTGGATCTCGCCCAGGATCTTCTTCATCTCGGCGCGGGTCTCGTCGTTGACGACGCGCGGGCCGCGGGTGTAGTCGCCGTACTCGGCCGTGTTGGAGATCGAGTAGCGCATCCCGGCGAGGCCCTTCTCGTACATGAGGTCCACGATCAGCTTGAGCTCGTGAAGGCACTCGAAGTAGGCCATCTGCGGGTCATAGCCGGCCTCGACCAGCGTGTCGAAGCCTGCCTGCACGAGGGCGCTCGCGCCACCGCAGAGGACGGCCTGCTCGCCGAAGAGATCGGTCTCGGTCTCCTCCTTGAAGGTCGTGTCGAACACGCCGCCGCGGGTGCAGCCGATGCCCTTGGCGTAGGCCAGCGCCAGCGCCTTGGCGTTGCCCGTCGCGTCCTGGTGGATCGCGACGAGGCCGGGAACGCCGGAGCCCTCGGTGTACTGGCGGCGCACGAGATGGCCCGGGCCCTTCGGGGCGGCCAGGCCAACGTCGACGCCGGCGGGCGGCTCGACCTCGCCGTAAAGGACCGAGAAGCCGTGGCCGAAGAGCAGCAGGTTGCCCTCGGCGATGCCGTCACGGACATCTGACTCCCACACCTGGCGGTGCAGCTCGTCGGGCACGAGCAGCATCACGATGTCGCCCTCGCTCGCCGCGTCGGCGACCGACTTGACCTCGAGCCCCGCATCCTTGGCCTGCTGGACCGACGCGGAGTCCTCACGCAGGCCTACGACGACCTTGACCCCGGAGTCCTTGAGGTTCTGGGCGTGGGCGTGGCCCTGCGAGCCGAAGCCGATGATGGCCACGGTCTTGCCGTCGAGGAGGGTGAGATCTGCGTCGTCGTCGTAGTACATAGTCCGCGGCAGTCTAAGGATCAGGCTTCGGCGACGACGCCCAGCGCACGACCGGGCAGCGTGACGGTGCCGTCGGCGGCGACGTAGGGCGCCCAGCGCTCCTCGGCGGCGTCGCGCAGCTTGTAGTGGTCGGCCGGCGAGAGGCCTTCTAAAAGCGTGCGCATCATGGCCGAGAGCGCGCGTTGCGTGTCCCACAAGGCGTCGACGGTCGGCGTACGGAAGGTGAGGTCGATCGGCTCGACGACCGGCGCGTCGAAGCCGGCGTCCTGCAGCAGCTCAGAGACCGCCCCCGCAGCGCTGAGCGAGAACGGGCCGGGCGCGTCGGGGTCGGGCGGCGGCGTGAGACCGACATCCCGAGCGGCCGCCGGGAACGCCGACAGCCACGGGTTAGCCTCCGGCACGTCCCAGACGGCGATGACGATCTTGCCGCCGGGTCGCAAGACGCGGCGGGCCTCGCGCAGCGCGTGCTCGGGATCAACGCAGAGCATGTAGCCGAAGCGGCAGAGGATGCCGTCGATCGTGGCGAGCTTCGCGTCGATCCACTCTAGGTCGATCGGCTTGAACTCGACGTTGTGGATGTTGAGCTGCGCGGCGCGACGACGGGCAGCCTCGACCATCGCCTCGGCGCCGTCGGAGCTGATCAGCTTGCCGCCGGGATGGAGGAGCTCGGCCGCGAGGAAGCCAACGTCGCCGCGGCCGGCGGCGAGCTCGAGGATCGTCTGGCCGGGTTGGGGCTGGAGGCGATCGACCATCCAGTGCGAGACGGGCAGCGCCCCGTCGTAGAAGGCGTCGCCGCCGGTCTCCCACCCTGCCGCGACGCTCTCCCAGCGCTCGCGGCTGGCTGCTCGCTCTGCTTCGGGATCCATCGTGGCAGCCTACGGTGCCGGCTCGCCGAGCTCGCGGCGCAGGAGCTTGCCGGAGGCGGTGCGGGGCAGCGGCGTGGCGATGATCTTGTAGTCCTTGGGGACCTTGAAGCGGGCGAGGTGGGCGGCGCAGTGGGCGCGGAGGTCGTCGATGGCCGGCGGCGTCGTCTGGTCGCAGGGCCGGACCAGCGCGACGACTGCCTCGCCCCATTGGTCGTCGGAGCGGCCGAAGACGGCGGCCTCGAGCACGTCGGGATGAGCTTCCAGGATGGCTTCCACCTCGGCGGGCGCGACGTTCTCGCCGCCGGTGACGATCGTGTCGGTCTTGCGCCCGACGATCTGCAGGAGGCCGTCGTCATCGAAGGCGCCGAGGTCGCCGGTGTGCAGGCGAGGGCCCGCGTCGGGCGAGACGGTCGGGCCGGTGACGACGATCTCGCCGTCGGGCTGCAGGTCGATCTGCGTGCAGAAGAGCGGGACGCCGGCGGTCGCGACCTGCGAGCAGGCTTCGGTCAGGCCGTAGGTCGGAGCGACGGGAACGCCGGCCTGGGCCGCGCGCTGAAGGAGCGCGGGCGGCAAGGGCGCACCACCGAGCAACGCCCAGCGCAGCGCCGGCGGATTGGTCAGGCCGGCGTCGAGCAGGCGCGTGAGCGTCGTGGGGACCAGCGAGACGATCGTCGGGCCGTCGGGCTGCTGAAGCGCGTGCAGCACGCGGGCGGTCTCGAAGCGGTCGTGGACGATCGCGGTGGTGCCGTAGATCGCGGAGCGCAGCAGGATCGACAGGCCGCCGACGTGGCTCAGCGGCAGCGTGCAGAGCCAGCGCTCGTCCGGGTCGACGCCAAGCGCCACGGCACTGCCGAGCGCGCTCCAGAGCCAGTTGCCGTAGGTGAGGCGGATCGGTTTGGGCTTGGTTGTGGTGCCGCTGGTGTGGACGAGGATGGCGGGCGCGTCGAGGTCGTGGAAGGCGAGAGCGGCGGGATCGCCGGGTGCGGCGGGCAGCTCGCCCTCGATGAGGAGATCGACGTTCGGCCGCTCGGCCACGGTCAGCCGCAGGTCCGCCGGCACCACGAGCGCGCCGGCAAGCAGGCAGGCGTGCAGCGCGATGACGTAGTCCTCGCCGGGCGGCAGTGCGATGCCGATGCTCGCCCCGCGCGGCAGCCCGGCCGCCGCGGCGCGCGCACGCTGGTACAGCGCCGCGTAGGTGAGCCCGTTGACGGCAGCGGCATGCGGACGCGTACGCGCCGCTCTCGCCAGCCAGGACTCGACCACCATGGCTCGGAAAGTAGCCTGCCGCCCATGGCAGTGACCTGGACCCCCGGCGACGGCGAGTACACCGACATCCGCTACGAGCTCAGCGGCGACGGGATCGCGAAGATCACGATCGACCGCCCCGAGGTGCGCAACGCGTTCCGGCCGCAGACGCTGATCGAGGTCTCCGAGGCGCTGGAGCGCGCCCGCGAGGACGGCGACGTCGGCGTCATCATTTTCACCGGCGAGGGCCCGCACGCGTTCTGCTCGGGCGGCGACCAGAACGTGCGCGGCGACACAGGGTACATCCCCGAAGGCGCCAAGGTCGGGCGCTTTCACGTCACCGACCTGCAGGTCCAGATGCGGCGGTTGCCCAAGCCTTTGGTGGCGCAGGTCGCGGGCTATGCGATCGGTGGTGGCCACGTCCTGCACCTCTGCTGCGACCTGACGATCGCAGCTGACAACGCGCGCTTCGGCCAGACGGGGCCGCGAGTCGGCTCCTGGGACGGCGGCTTTGGCGCATCGCTGCTGCGCGACCTCGTCGGGACCAAGCGTGCCAAGGAGATCTGGCTGCTCTGCCGCCAGTACGACGCCCAGCAGGCGTTGGACATGGGGTTGGTCAACACCGTCGTGCCGCTGGAGCTACTGGAGGAGGAGACGGTCTCCTGGTGCCGCGAGATGTTGGAGCTCTCCCCCTTCGCGTTGCGCCTGGTCAAGTCGTCGTTTCACGCGCACGAGGACGGCTATGCCGGGATCCAGCAGCTCGCCCATGACGCCAACCTGTTGTTCTACGGCTCAGATGAGGCCAAGGAAGGGCGCGAGGCCTACAAGGACAAGCGCCGCCCGGACTTCTCGCAGTTCCCACGGAGGGCATGAGTCGCGATGAGTGAGTCCCCCGAAGCGATCTCGCAGCGCCCCTCGCCGATCAAGATCTGGCTGCTGGCCGCGCGGCCGCGGACGCTGCCGGCCGGTGTCGCGCCGGTGCTGGTCGGTACGACATTGGCGGCGGCCGAGAAGTCCTCGCTGCGTGTAGGCGCGTTCATCGCGGCGCTGCTGGGCGCGGTCTTCATCCAGGTCGGCGCGAATCTGTCCAACGACTACTCCGACGCGCGCCGCGGCGCCGACACGGAGGACCGCCTCGGGCCCGTGCGCGTCACTGCCGGCGGCCTCGTGCCGCCCAAGCAGGTCCTGACCGCGACCTATGTGTCGTTCGCGTTGGCGGTGCTGTGCGGTGTGTACCTGATCATCGTCGCCGGCTGGGTGATTCTGGCGATCGGCTCGGCGTCGATCCTTGCGGGCGTGCTGTACACCGGCGGCCCGCGGCCGTATGGCTACGAGGGGTTGGGCGACGTCTTCGTCTTCTTGTTCTTCGGCTTGGTCGCGGTGACGGGCTCGTACTACGCACAGGTCGAGCAACTGGAGTGGGAGGCGTTTGCCCTCGCGGTCCCGGTGGGCTTGCTGGCCGCGGCGATTCTGGCGGTCAACAACATCCGCGATGCGCCGACCGATGCGCGCGTGGGCAAGAAAACGCTGGCCGTGCGGCTCGGGCGTGGGCGCGCGCGGGACTTCTATGCGGCCGAGGTCTACGTCGCGTTCCTGATCCCGGTGGGAGTGTGGCTGGCCGGTGGCTCGCAGGTTGGGCCGTGGGTGTTGTTGTCGTGGTTGGCGCTGCCGTTGGCGGTGCCGCTGGTGCGGACGGTGCGCCAGCACGATGATGGGCCGACGCTCAATGAGGCGCTCGCGCGGACCGGGATGCTGCAGCTGGCGTTCTGCGTGTTGTTGAGCGCGGGGTTGTTGTTGAGTTAGGGCGCTGGTTGTGTGGGGTCGTCCGCGGGTGCTGGCTTGCGTGGGCACCCGCGGCGCTCCGCGCGCACTGTGGTCGGAGTGCGTTGCCAGGTCGTCCTGTGTCCCACATAGGGACACCAGGCGCCCCGGATCGATGATTCGAGCCCGAAACGAAGGCCCGGGTCGAGTTGACGTGCATAGTTCCGGTCAACTCGACCGAGACTGATCGTTTCGGCCGCGGATCGCGGCCGAGGGGCACGCTGACCGGGAATAGGCACGTCAAGGTACCCAGGAGTGGCACTTCGGCCCGACCTCGGCCGTCCCGCGAACCCTCGCACGGAAGGTCGATGGCGCCGCGAGCCCCTTCGGCTTCCTCTCCTCGGTGCCATCGGACCACGCAACGCACCCAGACGACGCGACGCGCTGAGCGCCACGGGTGCGCCACGCAAGCCCCCGAAGCGGACGACGATCTACGCCACGAGCTGCACCGACGGCCGTTGCCGGCCGGTCTCCTCGGCGCGCTTGAGCGCGAGCTGCAGGAACGCCTTGGCCGCCGGCGGCTGACGGCGATCCGCCCGCCACACCAGCGCCGTCGGCCAGGTCAGCAGCTCCGGCCCCACAGGCCGGAACGTGATCGCCGGCCCCGGCTCGGCCGCGATCGAGCGCGGGAGCACCGCGACGCCGAGGCCCTTGCTCACCAGCGCGCGGACCGCCCCCATCTCGGTGCAGATGAACGCATTGCGCGGTGCCAGCCCGATCCGCGCCATCGCCTTCTCCAGGCGCAGGCGCAGCGCCGAGTTCTCGCGATACGTCACGAGATCCTCAGCGGCCAGCTGCTCGTAGGTGATGTGGTCGCATGCCGCGAGCGCGTGGTCGACGGGCAAGGCCACCACGAACTCCTCTTCGAAGACGAGGCTCGCGGCGAAGTCCTCGCCCAGCGCGTCGGGGTCAACGGCCGTGAAGGCCGCGTCAAGCTCATCGGTGCGCAAGCGCTCCAGCAGCTCGTCCTGCGTGCGCTCGACCATGTGGATCGCGACGCCGGGATGGCGGGTGTGGAAGTCGGCGATGACGTCAGCGAGGTCGTACAGACCCGTCGGGTACATGCCGCCCAGCTTGAGCTCACCGCGCAGTAGACCGCTCAGCTCCTCCAGCTCGTTCTGCAGCCCCTCGACCTCGTGCAGCACGCGGTGGGCGTAGTCGAGGACGAGCCGGCCCTCGGCGGTCAGCTCCACTGAGCGGCTGGAGCGCGTGAAGACCTGGATGCCGAGCTCGTTCTCCAGCCGGCGGATCTGCTGGGAGATCGCCGACTGGGCAAGGTGGAGCTCCTCCCCGGCCTTCGTGAACGAGCCGGTGCGGGCGACGGCGGCGATGGTGCGCAGATGACGAAGCTCCATGCCGACGATCGTCGCATGGCATCGTCGATCTGTCGAAGTCGCGTTTGCGGCGCCATCGATCACGCAAGCTGATGGACGGCCGTCACGCCGGTCTGGCAGGCTGCCGGCAAGCCCTATGGACGTCGCCCTCGAACCCGTCATGCACCGCCTGCGCACCCCGCTGCGCACCGCCTACGGCGACGTGCACGAGCGCGGGGCCTACCTGCTCTCGCTGACCGGCCCCGACGGCATCACCGGCCGCGGTGAGGCCGCGCCGCTGGAGGCCTACGACGGCGTGCCGCTCGACATCGTCGGCCAGGCGCTGGAGCGCTACGCCGAGATGCTCTCCGACGACCGCGCCCGCACCGGCCCGGCGCTGCTGGACGCCTGCCGCGAGATCGCCGACCTGCCCCAAGCGCTGGCGGCGGTCGACCTCGCGCTCTGGGACGCCGCCGGTCAGCGCGCCGGCAAGCCGGTCTGCGCCCTGCTGACCGATGCTGCGCTGGAGCACGTCCCGGTCAACGCGACGATCGGCGCGACCGACCGCGCCGGCGCCGCCGAGGCGGCCGCGAGCGCCGCCGAGCAGGGCTTCGCGTGCGTCAAGGTGAAGGTCGGCGTCGGCGACGACGCCGCGCGCATCGCGGCGGTGCGGCGCGCGGTCGGCGACCAGGTCGCGATCCGGGTCGACGCCAACGGCGCGTGGACCGTCGAAGAGGCGATCGCCACGATCGATGTGCTGGCTCGTGCCGGGCTGGAGCTGGTCGAAGAGCCGGTCTCCGGGATCGCGGCGCTGCGCGAGGTGCGCGAGCGCGTGCCGGTGCGCATCGCGATGGATGAGACAGTCGCCGAGCACGGGGCGATCGCCTCAGGTGCGGCGGACGCGGTCTGCCTGAAGATCTCGCGCGCCGGGGGCATCTCGGCGCTCCTGGCCCAAGCGACGCTCGTGCGCGCGACCGGCGCTGAGGTCTACCTCGCCTCGACGATCGACGGCCCGCTCGGGATCGCGGCGGCAGCGCATTGCGCGGCGGCGCTGCGAGTTGAGCTGCCGTGTGGCCTGGCGACGCTCGGGCTGCTGGAAGGCGACGCCGCGGACGGCGGGCGGCTCGCCGTGCGCAATGGGCAGCTCCGGGTGCCTGCGGGGCCAGGGCTTCTCGGAGGCTAGTTATCGTCCTTGGCGGCCTTGGTCAGCGCGGCGCGCCAGCGCAGGACGCGCCGAGCACCGGCGTCGAGCCGAGCGCGGCTGAGCGCGCCGTTGCGCACGGCGCGTTCGAGACCCGCCGCCGCACGGGCACCCGTCTTGTAGTCCTTGGCGAAGAGCGGCAGGTCGACGCCGGCGTCGATCGCGAAGAACGCCAGCTGCGCCGGCGTGCCGAAGCGCGCGACCGCGGGGGTCTGCAGGTCATCGGTCATCGCGACCCCGGTGAAGTGCAGACGTCCGCGCAGCTCGCGCGTGACCCAGCGCCGTGAGAACGCCGCCGGGCGCGGGTCGACGCGTGGGTAGACGGCGGTCGACAGCATCACCGCGCGGGTCTTGATCTTCGTGTAGGGCTGGAGGTCGACGGCGCGCAGCTCAGAGAGCGAGAGGTCGATGCGCACGGCGCCGTCGTCGGTGTTGATCGACGCGGCGCCGAAGCCGGGAAAGTGCTTGAGGACGGGCTCGACGCCGGCGGCGCGCAGGCCGTCGGCGAAGGCGCCTGCCTTGGCGATGACCCCGGGTGCGTCGTCGTCGTAGGTGCGGCCCTCGTTGGCCAGCGCGCCGTCGGCCCGCGCCACGTCGACCACCGGCGCGAGGTCGACGGTCACGCCCGCGCTGTGCAAGAGCCGCCCGGCGGCGCGGCCGTTGGCGCGGGCGGCGGCACTGCTCGGCGTCGCGGCAGCACCCGCGACGGGCGGCCCTGGGAGCCGACGGACGTCGCCGCCCTCCTGGTCGATCATCACCAGCAGCGGCGCGTCGACGGCGGCTGGGCGCTTGATGCGCTGCAGGTTGGCGATCTGGGTGCGGACCGCCGCCACGCTGGGCACGTTGCGCGAGAACAGAATGACGCCGGCGGCCTCGCCACGGGCGATCCGCCGTCGTAGCGCCGCCGGTGGGCGGGCGCCGGCGTAGGCGAAGACCATGCGCTGGCCGATCGTCTGGCGGAGGGTCAGCCGTGTGGCGCCGGGCTTGTTGTCGTCCTTCCTCGCGACGGTGCGCGGCGGCAAGGGTGAACTGGGCTGCGCATCCCTACCGCCTCCGCCGCATCCCGCGATCAGCATCGCGACGCCCAGCAGTGGCAGCCCGCGTCTCACGCCGCCTCGATCAGCGCCGCTAGCTCCTGCGGCGCCTCGCGTGGCAACCCGTGGCCGGCGCCGTCGACCACGTGGATCTCGGCGCGGGGCAGGCGCGCCGCGTACTCGGCCTCGGCGAGGCGCGCGAACTTGCCGTCGCGGCTGCCGACGACGATCGTGATGGGCATCGTCAGAGCGCCGATCTGGTCCCAGAGCGGGACCATCGCGCCGGCGCCGATCTGGCGTAGGACCTCGGCGAGCGCGATCGGGTCGTTGCGCAGCAGGTCCTCCCGCCACCAGCGCGCGGCCTCCGGCGAGGTCCCGTCGAAGAGCGGGTTCGCCATCCAGCGGTCGGCGTACTCGTCAATCGTCATGCCGTCGAGGTCGTCGGCGAATGCCTGGTCCTCGGCCGCGCGAGCGGCGCGATCGCCGTCGTCGGCGATGCCCGCCGTGGTCGAGACGAGGATCAGCCGCGTGACGCGCTGCGGCGCGGCCAGCGCCACATGCTGGGCCACGCGGCCACCCAACGAGTAACCGCAGAGCACGAACTCATCAGGCGCGGCGGCCAAGACATCGGCCACGCAACCATCGAAGGAGATCGGTCGCGTGCCGGCCTTCGTGCCATGGCCGCGGAGGTCTGGGACGAGCGGGTTGTAGCGTTCGTGATCGAGCTCGGGCAGGACGGGGTCCCAGGTGCGGTGGGTCCCGCCGAAGCCATGGAGCAGCACCAGCGTCTCGGGCATCTCCCCTATCTATCCCATGAGCGATCCTCGCGACACCTACCTCCTGCTGCGTGCCTTCGTCGACGAGCTGCACCGCTGCGGCGTCGCGGGCGCGTGCACGTCGCCCGGATCACGCTCGACGCCGCTGGTCCTGAGCCTCGCGCGCGATGGCCGGATCCCGGTCACCTCGCATGTGGACGAGCGCTCCGCGGGCTTCTTCGCCGTCGGCCTGGCGGCCGCGACCGGCCGCCCCGCGGTCCTAGCCTGCACCTCAGGAACGGCGGCCGCCAACTACGCGCCGGCAGTGATCGAGGCCGCCGAGGCCGGCGTCCCGCTAATCGTCCTGACCGCCGACCGGCCGCCGGAGCTGCGTGGCATCGGCGCCGGCCAGACCATCGACCAGATCAAGCTGTACGGGTCGGCGGCGAAGTGGTTCTTCGAGCTCGGCCCGCACGATGCAACGCCGGCGCGGCTGCGCTGGATCCGCCAGTTGGCGTGCCGCGCGCATGCGGTGGCGGTCGAAGGTCGCCCCGGCCCGGTGCACCTCAACGTCGCGCTGCGCGAGCCGCTGGTGCTCGACGCGCCGCTGGACGGCGCGCCCGGCGACGGCGGCCGCCCCGACGGGGCGCCATGGACCGCACGCACCGTCGCGCCGCAGGATCCCGCGCCGCTCATCAGCTGGCTGCACGAGCACGCGGGTGGCCGCGGGCTGATCGTCGCCGGCCGTGGCGCGCATGGCACCGCGACCGCGCGCCTGGCCGACGCCCTGGCCTGGCCGTTGCTTGCCGACCCACTGTCGGGCGCGCGCACCGGCGGCGCGGCGATCGCCCACTACGACGCCCTGCTACGCGACGCCGGCTGGGCGGCGACCGTCGCGCCCTCCTGTGTCTTGCGCATCGGCGACCTCCCGACCTCCAAGCCGCTGCGCCAATGGCTCGCCGAGCTGGAGCGCGACGTGGAGCAACTCGCGCTCGTCCCCGCCGGTCCTTGGGCGGACCCCGACGCGGCGCTGAGCGCGGTCCTCGCTCTGCAGCCGTCGGCGCTGGCGTCGATCGACCAGACCTGGCCGACCGACCTGGCCTGGCTGGGGCGCTGGCGGGATGCCGATGCCCGCGCGGCATCTGCGATCGAGGCGACGATCGGCACCGACGACACCAACGAGCCGCGCATCGCCCGCGAGCTGGCGGCCACCGTGCCGCCCGGCGCGACCGTCGTCATCGCTGCCTCGATGCCAATCCGCGATGCCGAGACGTTCTGGCCTGTGCTCGACGCGCCGCCGCGCGCGCTGGCCAACCGCGGCGCCAACGGCATCGACGGCACGATCTCCACCGCCTACGGGGTCGCCGCCGCGACCGACGGCCCCACCTATCTGCTGGTCGGCGACGTCGCCCTGGCCCATGACATCGGTGGCCTGCTGGCCGGTCGTCGGCTGGCGATCCCGCTGACGATCGTCGTTGTCGACAACGCCGGCGGCGGGATCTTCGACTTCCTGCCGGTCGCTACCCAGGGCGCGGAATATGAGGAGCACGTGCTGACGCCAACGGGCCTGGAGGTCGAGCATGTGGCCGCCCTCTATGGCGCCGGATACCGGTCCGTCACTGACCTTGCTGGGCTGCGGAGCGTTCTGGACACGCCGCCGGACGGAACCACCATCGTCCACCTGCGCACCGTGCGCACGGCCAATGTCGCGCTGCACCGTCAGACCTGGGCGGCCGTGACCGAAGCACTGCGTGCAAGTCTTCATTCGGAAAGGTGACGGGGCGGTCGCGCGCGGATAGGCTGGCGGCCGATGGTGTGGATCGTCGCCCTCTCGGCCGGTTGGCTTGGTGCCTTCGCGCTGCTGCTTGCGCTGACGACGATTGCCGCTCGCAGCGACCGGCCCACCGCTGACCACCTCGCCCTCACCCGCGGCCCGCGCGTCTGGCTGCCGCCGGCGCCCGAGCGCGATCAGCCGCTGCTGTAGCTGCCCGCGCGCACGGCGCGGTCCGGCCGGCCCCGTAGCCTGAAGCGCGTGCTCGATGGCCAGCAGATCTCCCTCCTCGGCGAGCCCGAGCCGCGCGTGGCTGATGGCCCAGCGGCGGTGGCGCCGGCGCCACGGCTGACCTCCAAGGGCATCGCGCCGGGCGACATTGTCGAGGTCGATCGCAAGGGCCGTCGCTTTCACGCGCTGGTCGAGGGGATCGAGCAGCGCGAGACGGGACGGTTCGACCTGGCGGTGCGGCCGCTCGATGGGCGCTCGACGTGGCGCAGTGCGACGGTGCGAGATGTCGTGGGGGTCTGGCGGCGAGCGCGCGGGTCGGGCGCGATGCGGCCAGAGGAGACCTAGACCTCAGCCGGCCAGCACCGGCAGCAACGCCTCCAACTTGACCTCCGTCTCGGCCAGCTCCGCCGCCGGGTCAGAATCGCGCACGACCCCCACGCCCGCATAGCAGCGCGCGACCGCGCCGCGCAGCAGCGCGCAGCGCAAGGCCACGACGAACTCCCCGTCCTCATCCAGGTCCGTCCACCCCACCGGGCCCGCATACCATCCGCGGTCAAAGCCCTCCAGCGCCGGGATCAGCGGTGCCGCGACCGACAGCGGCTCACCACCCACCGCCGGCGTCGGGTGCAACAACCCCGCCAACTCGATCGCGCTGACCGGCCGTGCGAGCTGCGCGCGGATCGGCGTTCCCAAGTGCTGGATGTTGGCCATCTTGACCAGCTCGGGCTCCTCGGGCGCGGTGACCCAGACGGCGACGGGCCGCAGCGTCCGCGCGATGCGACGGACGACGATCGCCTGCTCCTCGCGGTCCTTGGTGGAGCGCAACAGGCGCTCGCCGAGGTGGTCGTCGACGGCGGGGTCGGCGCTGCGGCGCGTCGAGCCCGCGAGCGCGAGCGTCGCGGCCCGCTCGCCCTCGCGGCGGATCAGCAGCTCGGGCGAGGCGGCGACGAACGCCGCGTTCCCGCGCCCTGCGCACACCAGATGACAGGACGGGAACGCCTCGCGCAACACACCCAACACCGCCGCCGGATCGTGGTCGACCGGCGCGTGGACCTGGACCTCGCGCGCGAGGACAAGCTTCTCCAGATCGCCGGCGACGATGCGCTCGACGCCGCGCGCCACCGCCTGCTCATAGTGCTCGGGCGGCATCGCCGACACGACGCGGTAGCGACCGGCGGGGTCTGGATCGAGCAGCGGCAGCCCCACCCCGAAGCGCAGCTCGAAGGCGCGCCGCTCCACGCGCGCCACGAGATCCTCGACCGTGTCGTCCGGGCTGGCCAGCACGCAGAACGTGAGCCGCACGTCCTCGCCGCGGCGCACGAGCGAGACCTCGGGCACGTGCAGCGACGCGGCCGCGTAGCCGGCCCAGTGCGGCGCCCTGCCGCCCTCTGGCGCGAAGGCAAAGCCGCCGACCGCGATCGGCCCGCAGCCGCGCGGACCGTCCGGCGGGTCGCAGGCGGCATGCGAGGCCAGCATGCGCCAGCGCTTGGCCACCACCTTGAAGCGATCGGGCCCGGACGCCTCTAGCGCCACGGCACACCCCAGCGCTCCCAGCGCCGCGCGGTCGCGGTCGGGCTGTTCGAAGCAGAACCATGGCCCCGACGGACGCCGCGACGCAGCCACCACCGCGCTCGGATCCACCCCGCCGTCGACGCGCAGCGTGATCGCCGCAAGCGCCTCGCCGTGCCTGCGCGCGCGCCGGACCGCCGCGTCTACTCGCCGCAACAACCGCACACGATCGGCCGCCGACAGCGCGAAGCCGCCGGAGGCGGTGAGGACCGAGGCCATGAACTTGCATTCTACGAACGGTGACGGACCCGCCGAAGCGAGGTCCGTCACAGAACGTCAGGTGGAGTGCCTCAGGTTTCGCCGCGGCCGCGCGAGATCGCGATCTCGCCCGTCCGCATCATCTCGACCATGCCGAACGGGCGCAGCAGCGCCTCGAAGGACTCGATCTTGTCAGTCGTGCCGGTGATCTCGACGATGATCGAGCGGCGGGTGACGTCGACGATGCGGCCACGGAAGATCTCCGTGAGCTGCAAGACCTCGGCGCGCTGCACGCCGTCGGCCGCGACCTTGAAGAGCGCCAGCTCCCGCGTGACCGTCTCGGACGGCTCGAGGTCGCGGATCTTCAGGACGTTGATCAGCTTGTGCAGCTGCTTGGTGACCTGATCGATCGGATGCAGCGCACCATCGACCGTCAGCGTCACGCGCGAGATGTGCTCGTCGTCGGTCGGCCCGACGGTGAGCGTGTCGATGTTGAACCCGCGGCGGGCGAACAGGCCGGCAATGCGCGTCAGCACACCCGGCTTGTTCTCCACCAGGATGGTCAGGACGTGCTTGCGCCCCGACCGCATCTGGCCGCTGGCCTCGAGGTCCTCGAGGTTCAGCATCTCCTTGATTCCCGGATCGCCCATGACCTCAGCCCACCATCTCGCGCGCGGCGGCGCCGGGCGAAATCATCGGGTACACGTTCTCCTCGCGGGTGACGCGGATGTCGACGACCACCGGGCCCTCTGTCGCGATCGCCGCACGCAGGTCGTCGACCAGCGTCTCCTTCGCCGTCAGCCGCACGCCGGTGGCCCCATAGGCCTCGGCGAGCTTGACGAAGTCCGGCGACTGCCCCATATCGACGTGGGAGTAGCGGTTGTCCCAGAACAGCTCTTGCCACTGGCGGACCATGCCCAGGTAGCCGTTGTTGAGGATCAACACCTTGACCGGGATGCGGTTGGCCACACAGGTCGCCAGCTCCTGGCTGTTCATCTGCACCGAGCCGTCGCCGGTGATGCAGACGACCGTCTCCTCGGGCATGCCGACGGCGGCACCCATCGCGGCCGGCAGGCCGAAGCCCATCGTCCCCAGGCCGCCGGAGTTGATCCAGCGGCGCGGCTTGGTGAAGGCGTAGTACTGCGCCGCCCACATCTGATGCTGGCCGACGTCAGAGGTCACGATGGCGTCGCCGCCGGTGGCCTCGTAGATCGCCTGGATCGCGCGCTGGGGCTTGATCTCTGAGTCGCAGGAGTCGTTGTAGTGCAGCGGATGGCGCTCCTGCCAGCCGCCGATGCGCTGCCACCACTCGTCCAGCCGCGAGGAGTCCGCGCCCAGGGCGCGGTACTCGTTGACGAGCTTGACCAAGATGTTCTTCGCGTCACCGACGATCGGGATGTGCGCCGGGACGTTCTTGGAGATCTCGGCCGGATCGATGTCGATGTGGATGAACTTGGCCCGCGGCGCGAACTCCGACAGTTTGCCGGTGATGCGATCGTCGAAGCGGGCGCCAATCGCGCAGATCAGGTCTGCCTCGTCCATCGCGTAGTTGGCCGCGCGCGTGCCGTGCATCCCGAGCATGCCCAGGAACTGCTCGTGGGTGGCCGGGAAGCCGCCCAGCCCGTTCAAGGTATTGGTGATCGGGAAGCGGTCGCTGAGGACGAACTCCGTCAGCTCGGCCGATGCGTCAGACAGGATGACCCCGCCGCCCGCGTAGATCACCGGGCGCCGCGACGACGCCAGTGCCTTGGCGGCCTGACGGATTTGCTTGACGTTGCCCTCGGTGGTGGGCTGGTAGCCCGGGAGGTGGACCTCGGTGACCGGCTCGTAGGGGATGTCGGCCTTCGAGAGGTCGGTCGGGATGTCGACGACGACCGGCCCGGGGCGCCCGGTGCGGGCGACGTGGAAGGCCTCGTGCAACACGCGCGGGATCTCCAGCGGGTGCTGGATCATCCACGAGTGCTTCACCGCGGGCATCGTGATGCCCATGATGTCGGCCTCCTGGAACCCGTCGGTCCCGAGCAGCTCCGTGCGGACCTGGCCGGTGATGAAGACCACCGGAACCGAGTCCATCATCGCGTCCATGATCGGCGTGACCAGGTTGGTCGCGCCCGGGCCGCTGGTGCCCAGCGCGACGCCGACCTTGCCGGTCGCCTTGGCGTAGCCCGTGGCGGCATGGCCGCCGCCGGCCTCGTGACGCACCAGGACGTGGCGAATGCCCGCGTCCACGAAAGCGTCGTACGTCGGGAGGTTCGCGCCGCCCGGATACCCGAATACGACGTCCACACCCTCTGCCTTAAGGCACTCCATCACGGCATCGACCGCTCGCATGCGCTTGACCTCCTTTCGTAAAGGTCAGGAATTTCGTTTGGGACAACAGCAACGAGCCGCCCGGCAGGCGGCTCGGTGAATTGCCGAGTCTATCGCGGAATCGCGCTGCCTATGCAGGCGCGACGGGCGGCAGGATCTCTGATTCGTCGGGGAAGTCCAGCTCGGTTCCGCAGCGGGTGCAAAGCGCGTCGTGGATCATGCAGACGTGCCCGCAGGTCGGGCAGTGCCGGCGCGGCTCGTCGGTGTCGAAGCGGTAGAGCACCGCAGCGGCCAGCCCGATGATCGGGAAGGTGGCCGAGATGAGGAACCAGAGCAGGAACGAGCTGCCTTTGATCTTGCCGACCAAGCCGCCGGCAAGGCCGAAGGAGAGGGCGATGACGATGTAGACCATCGTCGGCTCCGATTCAGAGGACCCGCAGCGCCCAGACGACCGCTACGACGCAGAGCACGATCACGATGATCGTCGCGAGGCCGGCGAGCAGGCCGATCACGAACTTCAGCAGGATCCACGCGGCGAGCGCGAGCACCACGAGCGCGAGGAGCCGCTTCAGGATGGAGGGCTTTGCGGCGGTGTCTTCCATGCCCTACAGGGTAGTCGCACCGTCGGCCCGGCGGGGCTGATCGGAGCGAATCGGCGGCCGCGAGCGCCCCCTCAGGTACTCGCGGCCGCCATGCGCTTAGATCCTTCAGTCGTAGCTGCGACGGAGATGCGCGTAGTGACCGTTGCCCGACGAGCGGTCGTTGACGTGCAGGCGGGCGAGGCGATAGCGGCGGATGGCCGGCGCGTCTTGGCCCGACCCCAGCCGCGACCGCCCGGCGACGAGAATGATCCTCGACAGCGGGGTTGCGGAAGCGGTGGTCATGAACATCATGATGCGCGATCGCCTCGTTGCTGCCCACCGCCGGACGGTCCGAAGTTCTCGACGGGCGGTCCTACACGCAGTCGAGCCGCGCTGCGAACTCCAAGGCCGGACGCATCGTCGCCGGCAACCGGCGCCGCACCCGCCAGCGCGCACCCGAGAAGGCCATGTTGGCGACGGTGGCGAAGCCGATCTCGTCTGCGCGCAAGGCCAGCAGCAGATGGGCGATGCGGTCGGCGCTGGGGAGATCAGGGTCGGCAACGCGGACGCAGAAGCAGGTCGCGCGGCGCCCGCGTGGTCCGGTGAGCAGGACGGCGCCCGCCTCCCCCACGACCCAGACGCCGAGCGCGCCGCGCTCGGCCACGAGACCTGTGCGCGCATGGAGCGCCCGCGCGTCGTGGCCAACGAGGTCGCCGAGCAGACCGACGGCGGTGCGCTCTGCCGCAGCGCCGGCCCGGACGCGCGGGCGCAGGACGTTGGCGCCACGGGCCGCGTAGAGCATGGGGATGATCCAGGCGTGCCCGAAGCTGGCCAGGCTGACGGCGACCGCCAGCGGCTGGACGAGGAACAGGACGATGCCCGCAGCAACGAACGGGACGACGTGCGCGGCGGTCGTCAGCGTCCAGAGCCTGCCGCGCTTGCGCAGGCGCGCGGCGTCCATCGGCGGGCGCCAATGGACGGAAGCGCGCTCGGGCAGCGCGACGTCGAGCGCCATCAGCCGCCGCTGATCGGCAGCCGCAGGATCACCAGATCGGCGTCTCGCGGCAGCTCCTTGACCTGCTCGGCGTGGCCCTCGCCGGTGGAGACCATCGCGAAGTAGCCGCGATCGAGCTCCTCGCGGAAGGCGACGACGGCGGCCTCGTGGGCGGCGGGGTCACCCGCGCTCCACTCCGCCAGGGTCGTGTGGCCGGTGCGATCCATACGGACGAGACGTGACATGCCCAGCTCCAGTGTTCGCTTGCCTTGCGATGGTAGACCGAGCCCGAGGGGCCGGTGTGCCAGGAGGTCTGCCGGTTGGCCTACAGGCCGAGCTGTGTGCGGACCAACCGCGTGATCTCGCCGCCGTCCGCGCGACCCTTGGTCTCCCGCATCACATGGCCGACGATGACGCCGATCGGCTTCATGTCGCCGCCACGCAGCTTCTCGGCGACGTCGGGGTTGGCGGCTAGTGCCGCCTCGACGATCGGCGCAAGCTCGTCGCTGCCACCGACCGCACCGAGGCCCTCGGCCTCCACGATCTGCGCCGGATCGCCACCGTCGGCGACAAGCTTGTCGAGCACCTGACGGCCGCCAGCCTGCGTGACCTTCTTGGCCGAAACCATGGCCACCAACTTGGCCAACGCGCCCGGCGCGACCTTGGACTGCGCCGGATCGGCGTCGGCATCAAGGCGCGAGAGCAACTCATTGCCTAGCCAGTTGGCGATCGGCTGCGCGTTGGTGCCGTCGCCGTCGATCGCAGCCTCGAAGTAGTCCCCCAACTCGGTCCGGAACGCGAGCAGGCGAGCCGACTCGGCGCTCAGGCCAAGATCACGCTCGAAGCGCTCGGCGCGCGCCAGCGGCAGCTCGGGCAGCGCCGCCTTCGCGCGGTCCAGCATCTCTTGGGAGATCGCGACCGGCGTCAGATCCGGCTCCGGGAAGTAGCGATAATCGTGCGCGTCCTCCTTGGAGCGCAGCGACGTAATGGCCTCGGTCCGCGGGTCGAAGTGCAGCGTCTCCTGCTCGACGGTCCCGCCGGCACGCAGGATCGCCTCCTGGCGGGCGGCCTCGGCGCGGATGCCGCGGTCGATGAACCGAAACGAGTTCATGTTCTTGAGCTCGGTCTTGGTCCCCAGCGCGGTCGTACCGACCGGGCGGATCGAGATGTTGGCGTCGCAGCGCAGCGACCCCTCCTCCATGTTGACGTCGCTGACGCCGAGCGCGCGCAGCGTCGAGCGCAGCATCCGCAGCCATTCGGCCGCCGCCGTCGCGTCACGCAGGTCGGGCTCGGTGACGATCTCGGCCAACGGCGTGCCACCGCGGTTGAAGTCCACCACCGAGGCGTCGGAGCCGTGCAGACGGCCCGAGCCGCCAGCGTGCACGAGCTTGGCCGCGTCCTCTTCGAGATGCACGCGATGGATGCGCACATCGCCCAGCCGGCCGCCCAGGCACAGCGGCTCGTCGTACTGGCTGATCTGGTACGCCTTGGGCGAGTCAGGGTAGAAGTAGTTCTTGCGGTGAAAGATCGACCGCGGCGCGAGCTCGCTGCCCAGCGCCATCCCCATCATCAAGCCGAAATGAATGGCCTCGGCGTTCGTAACGGGCAAGCTGCCCGGCAGCGCCAGGCACACCGGGCAGGTGTGCGTGTTGGGCGGGTCGCCGAAGCTCAGCGGGCAGCCGCAGAACATCTTGGTCTTGGTCTGAAGTTGGACGTGGATCTCCAGCCCGATGACGGTCTCGTACTCGGTGGCGCTCATCGCCTAGACCCTCCCTGCCGTCGCATCGAAGCCGATCGCCCGCTCCAGCGCGTAGGCCGCGCCGAGGATGCGGTTCTCGCTGAAGGCCGGACCGGCCATCTGGAAGCCGACCGGCAAGTTGTCGCTCAACCCGGCCGGGATCGAGATCGCGGGGATGCCGGCCAGCGAGATCGGCACCGTGAAGAGGTCGTTGAGGTACATCTCCAACGGGTCGGCGGTCTTGGCACCGAGCGCAAAGGCGACGGTCGGCGCGGTGGGCGTGACGATCAAGTCCACCGTCTCGAACGCGTTCTTGTAGTCCTCGGCAATCTTGGTCCGGACGCGCTGCGCCTTGCCGTAGTAGGCGTCGTAGTAGCCCGAGGAGAGCGCGTAGGTCCCCAGCATGATGCGGCGCTTGACCTCCTCGCCGAAGCCGTCGTGGCGCGTCTTGGTGTACATCGACATCAGGTCGCGCGTCTCGGCGCGCAACCCGTAGCGGACACCGTCGAAGCGCGCGAGGTTCGAGGAGGCCTCGGCCGGCGCGATCACGTAGTAGGCGCTGAGGCCGTACTCGGCGTGCGGCAGCCCGACGCGCTGCACGGTCGCGCCAAGCTCTTGGGCGAGCTTCAGCGTCTCCTCGAAGCGTGCGAAGACGCCGGGCTCGATGCCCTCGCCGGTGATCGCCTCCGGGACGCCGAGGCGCAGCCCGTCGAGCCGCTCGGCGGTCGGCAGGACGATCGCCTCGGGGTGCTGCAGCGAGGTGGAGTCCATCGGGTCGCGACCCGTCATCTGGCCGTAGAGCAGCGCCGCGTCGGTGACGTCACGGGTCAGCGGGCCGGCCTGGTCCAGCGACGAGGCGAAGGCGATCATCCCGTAGCGCGAGACGCTGCCGTAGGTGGGCTTGAGGCCGACGATGCCCGTCAGCGCGGCGGGCTGGCGGATCGAGCCGCCGGTGTCGGTACCCAGCGCCCACGGCGCGGCGCCGGAGGCCACTGCGGCGGCGCTGCCACCGGACGACCCGCCCGGGACGCGCGTGTGGTCCCAGGGATTCAAGACCGGGCCGAAGCCGGAGTTCTCGTTCGACGAGCCCATCGCGAACTCGTCCTGGTTGGTCTTGGCCAGCAGCGGCGCGCCGGCGGCGGTGAGGCGCTGCACGACCGAGGCGCTGTAGGGCGGCAGATAGCCCTCGAGGATCCGCGAGCCCGACTGGCTCGGGACGCCCTCGGTGCAGAAGAGGTCCTTGACGGCGAGCGGGACGCCGGCGAGGGGAAGCTGAGCACCGCCGCCGGTGATCGCCGGCGCGCTCTCGGCGACCCAGGTGAACGCATTGAGCTCATCGGCCGCGGCCTTGGCGCGGTAAGCGTCGAAGAGCTCGGTGGCATCGAGGTCGCCGGCCGCGACGGCGTCGGCAGCCTGCTTGGCGGTCAGCGTCGTGACGTCAGTCATGCCTGTGGGCTCGGGACGAGGAAGCCATCGTCCTGGACGGCCGGTGCCTGCGAGAGCGCGACGTCACGCGGCAGGCACGGCGTCACCACGTCGGCACGCAGCGCATTGGCGACCTCGACCACGTGGCTTGTCGGCGCCACGTCGTCGAGCTCCAGCTTGCTGATCGTCTCGATGTGGCCCAGAACGGACGACAGCTCGGTGGCCATCCGCCCGACCTCTTCATCCGACAGTTCGAGGCGGGCCAGCTTGGCGACGTGGAGTACCTGCTCGCGGTCGATCACGGTCCGCGAGTTTAGGAGAGGGACGGAGCTGCGGCGGTGCGGGTCGCGATCAGGTTCCGGGTGCCGAACGCGCCGGCGGCGGCGTGTAGGCGCGGGCCTCGAGCGAGTCAGTGCGCTCGTCCTTGAGGCTCAGGAACGCGCCGAGCGGGATCAACAGCGTGCAGAGCAGGCCTACGTATGCGGGAGCCTCGACGAGCACGGGCGTGTTGGACAGCCCGAGGCCAAGGCCGGGCTGCATCGCGACGCGGATCGCGAGCACGACGAAGATCACGCTGCCGAGCACCATCGTCAAGACGCCGGAGCCGACCGGCCACGCCGGCGACGTGCGCTTGACCGTCATGTAGGACAAGCTTGCACCGCCGAAGATCGCGACGCAGAGCAGCAGGTCCATGAACCAGCCGAGGCTGCCCCAGCCGCTGAGGTGCACGCCGCCCGGCGCCGGTGCGTAGGCCCGCCACCCGGCCGCCTGCCCGTCGACCGAGAACCAGTTCAAGAAGAGCGAGACGAACAGGCCCGCCGCGCCAAGCGCCGCGACCCACTCACCGGTGCGCAAGCGGTTCATGCCGGAGCCCCCTCGCGTGCGACGAGCTCGGCCGCCGTCAGCGTGTTGCGCAGCAACATCGCGATCGTCATCGGCCCGACGCCACCGGGCACCGGCGTGATCGCGCCCGCGACCTGCACCGCCTCCGCGAAGTCAACGTCGCCGTGCAGGCCGTCCTCTGACCGGTTGATCCCGACGTCGATGACCGTCGCGCCCGGCTTGATCCAGTCGGCTTTGACCATCCGGTCACGTCCAACGGCCGCGACGAGCACGTCCGCCGTGCGCGCGACCGCGGGCAGGTCAGCGGTGCGCGAGTGCGCGATCGTCACCGTCGCGTTGGCGGCCAGCAGCAGCTGGGCCATCGGCTTGCCGAAGAGGTTGGAGCGGCCGATGACGACGGCGTGCTTGCCGCTCAGCTGCACGCCGGTCTCGGCCAGCAGGCGCATGCAGCCGGCGGGCGTGCACGGCCGCAGCCCCTCGCGTCCCAACGCCAGATAGCCGGCGCTCAGCGGCGTCAGCCCGTCGACGTCCTTGCGCGCGTCGATCAGGCCCGTGAGGTGGACGCCGTCGAGATGAGCGGGCACCGGCAGCTGGCAGAGGATGCCGCTGACGTTGTCATCGTCGTTGAGTTGCTCGATCAGGGCCTCGACCTGCTCGGTGCTCGCGTCGGCTCCCAGCTCGTGGTGAGACGACGCGATCCCGACTTCACCCGCGGACTTGCGCTTGTTGGCGACGTAGATCGCGCTGGCGGGATCCTCGCCGACCAAGATGGTGGCCAACCCTGGCTGACGACCGGTGCGTTCGGTGAACGCCGCAACATCCTGGGCCACCTCCTCCCGGACCTTCGCCGCGATCGCCTTGCCGTCGATGATCTGCGCGCTCACATCCGGCAAGCTAGCGCTTCTCGAGGGGCGCGTACTCGGCCATCAGCTTGCGCTCGCTGCCATCGCGGGCAAAGCGGATGATGACGACGCCGCCCGGCTCGGTGGCGGTGACGACGCCCTCGCCGAAGGCGGCATGCAGGACGTCGTCGCCGGTGCGAAAGTCGCCCTTGGCGGCAGCCGGTGCCTCGGAGCGCATGGAGGCCCACGAGGCCGAGGCGCGCGGGCGAATGTCGCCGCTGCTGCGATCTGCCCCTGCCCCCGAAGCCCACGAGCCCTGGGCGCTCTCGCGGTCGACCAGGTCCGGCGGGATCTCGGCCAAAAAGCGGCTCGGCAACCCGTACGCGCGCGAGCCGAAGACGTTGCGCTGACGCGCGTGGGTGAGCGTCAGCGACCGCATTGCCCGCGTCATGCCGACGTAACACAGCCGCCGTTCCTCCTCCAGCGTGCCCTCGTCGAGCGAGCGTGAGTGCGGGAAGACGCCCTCCTCCATCCCGATCATGAAGATGATGGGGTACTCCAGGCCCTTGGCGTTGTGCAAGGTCATGAGCGTGACCATGCCGCCGTCGTCAACACGCGTGTCGGTGTCGGAGCGCAGCGCGGTCTCCTGCAGGAAGACGTCGAGGCGATCCTGCTCGGCGGCGTGCGTGCCGTCGAATTCGCGCGCGACCTCCACGAGCTGCTCGAGGTTCTCGATCCGGCCCTGGGCCTCAATCGTGCGCTCGGCGGCCAGGGCGTCGAGGTAGCCGGTCTCGTGCAGGACCGCCTCCAGCAGGTCGCCCATCGGGATGTTGTCGGCGACGCGCTCGCGCAGCTCCTCCATGGTCTTCATGAAGCGCTCGAAGGAGCGGATCGCCGCCGTTCCGAGGCCGGGCACGCCCGCCGGGTCCAGCGCGGCATCCCAGGTCGTGATGCCCATGTTCTCGGCATGCGCAAGAACCCGCGAGAGCGACGTCTGGCCAATCCCGCGCTTGGGCGAGTTGGCCACGCGCGTGAACGAGATCGCGTCCGCCGGGTTGGCCAGCAGCGTCAGGTAGGAGAGCGCGTCCTTGACCTCGGCGCGCTCGTAGAACTTCGTGCCGCCGATGATCTGAAACGGCACGTCGGCGCGCACGAGCGCGTCCTGCAGGACGCGCGACTGCGCATTGGTCCGATACAGGCAGGCCATCTCGGCCAGCGACACACCCTCGTCACGCAGCCGCTCGATCTCCCCGAGCACGTAGCGCGCCTCCGCATACTCGTCATCGAGCTCGCGGACGATCAGCGGGTCTCCCGCACCCTGATCGGTCCAGAGCGTCTTGTGCATCTGCGCCCGGTTCTGGGCGATCACCGCGTTCGACGCGTCGAGGATGGTCTGCGTCGAGCGGTAGTTCTGCTCCAACTTGATCACATGCGCGTCCGGGAAGTCATCCTGGAAGTCCAGGATGTTGCGAATGTCGGCACCTCTGAACGAATAGACGCTGTTGTGCGTCAGGATGCCTTCGGCGATGAAGTTATGGGTGTTCTCGACGTCGATGTCGTAGACTGGCCGATCCAGGCCGACGCGTTCGACCGATGAGACGACGTCCCACCCGTCCTCGGTGAACAAAACCATGCCGGGACGCACTGATGCAGCGCAGGTGAATGGGAGCGAGAAGCCAACCGTCTTGCGATCGGGGTCCGCACCGAGCCGCGCCACGCTGCGCACCGAGACATCCATGGCATTGCAGATCTCATCCACAAGATCCAGCATCGCCCCCGCGTCGGCCATGCAGGTCTCAAACCTCCACGAGGACGACCCGGCCTTCGCCGGACGCACCGACAGACCGAGCCCTTTCAGGATCTCCCGCCCCTCGTTGTCCTGACCCGCCATCGCGATGCGGTGCATCGGCGTCCGCCCCCGGCGGTCGCCACATAGGGTGATCGTCAGATTGCGACGCCGACCGAGATGCGTCTGCGGCCGATGATGCGGGCGGGTCCAGTCCAGCCCCTCATCCTCCAACAGTCCCACGCCACGGATCTCGGTATCGACGCCGGCGAACACGCGGTCGACATGCTCCTGGCTCCCGACGACCGAGCTGACCGACGACGACTTACGGGCGACGAACGGCAGCGTCGGCAGGCCGTACTTCGCTGCGAGGATCGCCTCTTGCACGCGAGCGTCGGCCTCCGTCGAGTGCGTAGAGATGACCCAAGCGCCGTCGGCATGCTCGTTCAACGCTCGCTGGGTGAAGCCCATCTTGGGTTTGACCTGCCCGCGCACGTAGGTCCCCGACGTTCCCACGCGGTACCCCTTGCCGGCCTTGTGCTGGAGGTAGGTCGTGTACAGCTCGGGCGACATACCAACGCGATAACCCGCGAAGTGCACATGCTCGGGCGTCGACACCAGGCGCCGCTCCCCCGCTGTGGTAATAGCGACGCCGCTCGCACGGTCGTCATGGCGGTGGGTGCGCAGGACGCGCGCGGACCGGAGATCACCGCTGCCGTAGCTCGACAGCACGAGATCACCGGCTACCACATCCTCGATCGGTCGGCGCGACCCGTCGGCCATCGTCACCCGCGTGCCCTCGATCAAACACTGAGCGTCATCGCCCACCACTGCGAGGTTTCGATGCTCCCCCGCAATCAGTTGCAGGAGCTTGTACTGCGCGTGGTTGGTGTCCTGGTACTCGTCGACCAAGACGTGGCGGAAGGAGGCGTTGTAGCGCGCCTGGACCTCGGGGAAGAGCTCGAGGACGTTGACCATGCGAAAGAGCAGGTCGTCGAAGTCCATGGCGTTCATCCGGACCAGCTCGGTCTCATAGAGCTTGTAGGCCTCGGCGACGGTCTTCTCAAACCAGCCGTCAACCATCTGCGCGTAGTCCTCGGCGCTGCGCAGCTTGTTCTTGGCGTCAGAGATCTGATGCTGGACCGCGTTGGGCGTGAAGCGCTTGGGGTCGGCGTCGACTTGATCGAGGCAGCGCTTGACCAGACGCCGTGAGTCGGATTGGTCATAGATGGTGAAGGTGCGCGTGTAGCCCAGGCGCGGTGCCTCTGCGCGCAGCATGCGCGCGCAGGCCGAGTGGAAGGTCATGACCCACATCGCCCGCGTGGAGTGGCCGAGCAACAGGCCGACGCGCTCGCGCATCTCGGTCGCGGCCTTGTTGGTGAAGGTGATCGCGAGGATCTCCCCCGCTCGCGCGCGCCCCGTGTGAATCAGGTAGGCGATGCGGTGCGTGAGCACCCGCGTCTTACCCGAGCCCGCGCCGGCGAGGATGAGCAGCGGGCCGTCGCCGGCCATGACAGCCTCACGTTGAGGAGCATTGAGACCCTCCAGGAGATCGGCGACGCGCTGGTCGGCGGGAGCTTCAGACGGCACCGCTCCAGGATAGGCGCGCCTGCGGCGGGTCGCGGGCGTCAACAACTGCACAGCTTGGAGGGTCAAGACCAGCGCAGTTGCCGATGCACCTCGCAGTTGTTGGATGACATGCGACAGAACGCGGGGCGTGTGGGGGACTTTCGACGGCATGGCCGCCAGGCGCGGCCATGGACATCTCCGGACGCGACGCGTGGCGGCCCAGGCCCTAATCTTCCTGGCGGCGGCCGCCGCCTTCTCATCCCCGGCGGCGGCCGCCAAATCTCGTTGCGCGCATGCCAGCGCAGCGCCGACGCACCTGAGCACGCCGGCCGCCTCCCACGCTCTGCGCTGCCTGATCAACGGCGTGCGACGTGCGCATCACCTGCGACCGGTCCGGGCCGACCGCCACCTGCGGTCGGCGGCCCGTCGCCACGCCCACGACATGGCCGGCCGCGACTACTTCTCGCACGCGTCGCCGGGGGGCACGACAATGGAATCGCGGGTTCGCAGCGCGGGCTACTTGCGTCGCGTCCGCGAGTGGTGGCTGGGCGAGGCGATCGCCTGGGGCAACGGTGGCGCTGGTGCCCCGCGCGCGATCCTGCGGGGACTTCTCAACAGCCCTCCGCATCGCGCGATCCTGCTGGATCCAAGCTTCCGAGACCTCGGCATCGGCGTGGCGCGCGGCGCGCCGCGCGGTGCCGGGACGGGCGCGCTGACCGTCGCGTTGGACTTCGGGCGCGTCCAGCGCTGAGCGCGGGCTGGTCTACATTGGGCGGCGATGGGCCGCCTCACCGATCACGTCCGCGCCTCATGCGCGCAGCTCGCGGCCGATGCACGATCGGTCCACATCGACCACGATCGGCTGGCCACCTACGACGCGGGTGCCAACGGGTCACCGATTCACGACCCTGGCCTGGATCCCGTCCGCCACTACCTCGAAGGCACGCCCGCCGACGTCGCGATGTACACGCTGTCGCTCGACACCATCAACTTCGGCTCGGGCTGGTTTCCGACGCTGCGCAAGCGGATCGATTCCACGAGCGGCCAGACGGTGTCGGGCTACTTCACGGTCGCCTGGAACCTCGCCGACCACTTCCGCGCGCGTGGCGCCTGGGACAATGAGCAGCTGCGGACGCTGCGGACCGAAGAGCTGGCCACGATCCTCGGACAATCGGCCGACCACGAGCTGATGAGCCTCTACAGCCAGGCACTGCGCGAGCTGGGGCGCTTCCTGGGGGCGCGCACCGTCCTGGAGGTCATCGCCGAGGCCAAGGGCTCGGCCGACCAGTTGGCCGCCACGCTCGCCGGAGCGCTCGCCTTCTATGACGACCGCGGCTTCTACAAGCGCGCGCAGATCGTGCCCAACGATCTTGCAGCAGCCGGCGTCGCGACCTTCGACGACCTCGATGCGCTCACCATCTTCGCCGACAACCTCGTTCCTCACGTCCTGCGCTGCGACGGGATCTTGGTCTATGAGGACGGACTCGCCGCGCGGATCGACGCCGAGCAGCCATTGGCCACCGGGCGCGAGGAGCGCGAGATCCGCGCCTGTGCCCTTCATGCCTGCGAAGTGCTCGGCGCGCGGCTCGACGTGGCGCCGCGCGTGTTGGACATGTGGTTGTGGAACCGAGGTCAGGCGCCGGCGCTGAAGGCGCGCCCGCGCCATCGCTGTCGCACGGTCTATTACTAGGAGTTCCGGTCTTGCCGTTCGGGTAGGTCGGTCCGCGCGATCCGGGCGTACGGTCGGGTCATGAAGACCGCTCTGATCTCCCTCGCAGTGGTCGCCGTGGCAGGGGTGCCCGGCGTCGCATCGGCCTCGACCGTCTCCGTTGACGGCTCCGGGATCGTCATCTACCAAGCCTCGCCGGGCGAGGCCAACAAGCTCAACCTGGCCTCGCCGTTCGGGCCGTTCGGCTTCGCCGACACCGGCGCCTCGCTGTCGGCAGGCCCAGGCTGCACGGCCGGTGTTCCGATCACCTGTCCGGCAGGCCCCATCTCCGCGACGCTCGGCGATCGCGCAGACGTTGCGCGCGTCAACAGCTTTGCGCCCGCGGGCGACGTCGCCGTCGACGGCGCCACCGGCAGCGACGACCTGCTCGTCGGCGCCAACAACAACGCTTCGGCCACGGGTGGCACCGGCGACGACACCATCGTGATGGTCGCCAACGGCGGCGGGACCGCCTCGGGTGGCGCGGGCAGCGATCGCCTGGCCGGGCTCAGCGGCATCGACAAGCTCAACGGCGACGGGGGCGCGGACCTGCTGACCGAGCAGCCCGGCCCCGCACCCGCGACGCTCTCGGGCGGCGATGGCAACGACCGCCTGGTCGGCGGCGACGCCGACCAGCTCAACGGTGGCAACGGCAGCGACATCCTCATCAGCGCCGCGCCCTTCGGCGGCGCGATCATCGACGGCGGCAACGGCATCGACCTGATCACCTCGACCGGCGGCGCAACGATCACGGCCGGAGCGGGAGCCGACCTCGTCAACGCCGCCAACGGCAACGATGCCGCCGACACGATCTCCTGCGGGCCCGGCTACGACTCCGTGTGGGCCGACGCGACCGACCGCCTCTCACGCGACTGCGAGCGGCGCCTGCCTGGTCGGGCGCCGACGCTGCCGGGCACGGCGACGACCATCGCCGACGCCCAAGCGTTGCTGGCCCACCGGCCGAACGTCTCCTAACAAGGTCTTGCGCCGCACGAGCGGCGACGGACGATCCTGCCGGCGGGCGGCTCAGCCGCCGGCGGGGTTTCGTCCCCGCATGGGACGCAGCCTGCGCACCTCGGCCGGCGGCTCTTCGCCCTGCAATGCCGCGAGGCGATGCTCAAGCTCGGTGAGACGGCCGGAGAGCTCGCGGATCGCGTCGGCCACGGGATCGGGAAGGTGGATCCAGTCAGCATCGGGGCCCTCGGGGCGCTTGCCGTCGACGCGGACGACGTGACCGGGATTGCCAACGACGGTGGAGTTCGGCGGCACGTCGGTGATGACCACCGAGTTGGCGCCGACCTTGGCGCCGTGGCCGACCTCGATCGGCCCGAGCAGCTTGGCGCCCGACCCGATGGTGACGTTGTCACCGACCGTCGGATGGCGCTTGCCGGTGGCAAAGCCGGTGCCGCCGAGCGTGACGCCCTGATAGAGCGTGACGTCGTCGCCGATGTCGGCCGTCTCACCGATCACGACCCCCATGCCGTGGTCGATGAAGAGGCCGTCACCGATGTTGGCGGCCGGGTGGATCTCGATGCCGGTGGCCATGCGCGACATGTAGGCAATCGCGCGCGGAACGACCGGGACGTTGGCGTCGTGCAACGCATGGGCGACGCGATGGGCGAGCACGGCCTGGACGCCCGGCCACGCGATCAGCACCTCGGCCGACGAGACGCCGCGGGCCGCCGGGTCGCGCTGGTGCGCGGCCGCGATGTCGAGGCGCAGCTCGCAGCCGACGCGGCGCAGGGTGCCAAGTCCCAGCATGGGCCACTACCGTACTGAAGACGATGTCCGGGCTTCGCGCGTTGATCCTCCACGGCTGGCAAGGATCCGGGCCCGACCACTGGCAGAGCTGGCTGGCGGGACGGCTCGCCGACGCGGGCGCCCATGTGCAGTATCCGCAGCTGCCCGATTGCGACGTCCCGTGCCCCGACCGCTGGGGCGGCGCGCTGCATCGCGAGATCCGTGCGCTGGCGCGCGAGGAGGGCGAGCGCGTCGTGATCTGCCATTCCCTGGGGTGTGTCCTGTGGCTGCGCGAGGCAGCGGCGATCAGACCGCAGCACCGCGTCGACCGCGTGGTCCTGGTCGCGCCGCCGTGCCCTGGCGCGAAGGTCCCTGAGCTGGCGGGCTTCTACCCGACTGGCGCCGACAAGGCCGCGATCGACGCGGCGGCCCGACACACCCGGCTGGTGTGCGCCGACGACGACCCGTACTGCCCGGGACTCGGCGCGGCCGAGCACTGGGGCGTGCCGCTGGAGTTGGTGGTGGACTTGCTACCGGGCGCCGGGCACCTCAACGTCGAGGCGGGCTACGGGCCGTGGCCGGCGATGGAGGCCTGGGCGTTGGGCGAGGCCGATGCCTTGAGCCCGCGCGAGGACCCCGTCGGCGCCTGAGGCCGTAACGCTACTGCGGCGCGAAGAACGGCGCCGAGATGTAGCGCTCGCCGGAGTCCGGCAGGACGGTGACGATGCGCTTGCCGCGGTTCTCGGGCCGCTTGCCGACCTCGATGGCACCAAAAAGCGCGGCCCCGCAAGAGATCCCGGCCAAGACGCCCTCGCGCGCCGCGGCCAGGTGTGCGGTGTCGATGGCGTCCTCGTCGCTCACGGTCAGGATCTCGTCGATGATCTCGCGGTCCAGGACGGCCGGGACGAAGCCCGCGCCGATGCCCTGGATCCGGTGCGGGCCCGGGCCACGGCCGCTGAGCACCGCCGAGGTCGCGGGCTCCACCGCGATCACCTGCGCCTGCGGGTTGACCGACTTGATGGCCTCCCCCACGCCCGTGATCGTCCCGCCGGTTCCCACGCCGCCGACGAAGATGTCGACCTTGCCGTCCATCGCGCTCAGGATCTCCGGGCCGGTCCCGAGACGATGCGCCTCCGGGTTGGCCGGGTTGGAGAACTGGTCGGGCAGGAAGGCATCGCCGGTGCCAGCAGCGCGACGGGCGGCCTGTACCGCCTCGTCCATCCCACCGAGCGACTCGACGATCTCGACGCGGGCACCGTAGAGCTTCAACAACGCCTCACGCTCACGCGACATGCCCTGCGGCAGGAAGATCGCCAGCTCGTAGCCCTTGGCCGCGCAGACGAAGGCGAGCGCAATGCCGGTGTTGCCCGAGGTCGCCTCGACGATCGTCGTGCGGCCCGGCTCGATCCGGCCCTCGGTCTCGGCGGCCTCGATCATTGCGATCCCGATGCGGTCCTTGACCGAGCCGCCGGGGTTGTAGGCCTCGAGCTTGCCGTAGAGCTCGACGCCTTCCGGCTCCAGGCGGCTAAGTCGAACCATCGGCGTGTTGCCGATGTGATCGGAGATGTTGGTCGGGATTCGCCCCATTCAAGGGACGAGGCTACCGCTGCCGTCCGTCAGGACGCCGCGGGCCGGGCGGAAAGGCCGGACTACGACGCGGGCAGCGTGGGTGCGCCGACGTCTCGCCGGCTGCCAGGCGGGCGACCCGACAGCGGGCGTTCATCCTTGGGCAGCGGATCAACTGCCGGTCGGTCGCGCGCAGCGCGGGCCCCGATGCGCGGCCCCCGGGCCGACATCGCATCGGCCTGCATTGCACGCATGGTGCGTGCGTACCGTCGGATGAGATCGAGCTGGGCTGGTCCTGGATCGCTCATGACAATGGCTTTCGTCGGGCGCTCGTTCGGGCCCGACCTTATAACCCGCGCGACCCGACGTCCAGCGAATCGGCTACGACCCGGACAAAGTGTCCAACCACCCTTCCGGTCAGGAGCGGCGTTGCGCCCTGCCCGATCGGCCAGGCCCGATTCGCCCCTCCGCATCTACCGTCCCGGGCAAGCGGTCACCGCCGCGCCTTCACCATGTACCAAGTCCAGGATTCCGTCGCGCTTCTGCGCGCCCGCCGTGGCTTCGCCACCGCCCGTAAGACCGGTCGTCCGTTCGTCGCTCGAACGGTGCTGCTGCTCGGGCTCACGAGCCTCTTCACCGACATCTCCTCGGAGATGGTCTCGGCGGTCTTGCCGCTCTACATGGTCCACGTCCTGGGTCTGAACCCACTGCAGATCGGCGTGCTCAACGGGATCCAGCAGGGCGGCTCGGCCTTCGCCCGGCTGATCTTCGGCTTCGTCGCCGATCGCATGAATCGCTACCGCGAGGTCGCGGGCGTCGGCTACGGCCTGTCGGCGATCTGCAAGCTTGGCCTGCTGGCGAGCACCGCCTTCGGCCCGCTGACCGCGGTGCTCCTCATCGACCGGACCGGCAAGGGCATCCGGACGGCACCGCGTGACGCGATGGTCTCGCTGAGCAGTCCGCAGGACCAGCTCGGCACCGCCTTCGGCGTGCACCGTGCGATGGACACCTGCGGCGCGATGATCGGCCCGCTGCTCGGTTTCGCGCTCTTGGCCCTGACCCCCAACGAGTACCACGGCATCTTCCTGGTCTCCTTCTGCTTTGCCCTGATCGGTGTCGCGATCCTGCTGCTGCTCGTCGAGGATCCGGCGCGCGACCCCGAGCGCGTCGAGGCGGCTGCGGCCGAGGAGGCCGTCGCCGCTCAGACCGCCCCGGCCGCTCCCGCGCCCACCGAGGCCGACGAGCCCGCGGGTGGCCGCCTCACGCTGCGCGGCGCCACGGGCCTGCTCGGCGGCAGCCAGTTCGGTGGCCTCGTGGGCATCGCCTTCCTGCTCGGCCTGGCGACGATCGGCGACGCTTTCCTCTACCTCCAGCTCGATGACCGCCTCGACCTCGCCGACAGCCTCTTCCCGTTGCTCTACGTCGGAACGTCGTCGATCTTTATGGTGATGGCCGTGCCCGCCGGACGACTCTCTGACCGCATCGGTCGCGCCAAGGTCTTCACCTTCGGCTACGCGATCCTGCTCGCGCTCTATGTCGTCCTGCTGTCGGGCGCCTCCAGCAACCTGCTGGTGCCGGCCACACTGCTGGGCCTGGGCATCTTCTACGCCTCGACCGATGGTGTGCTTGCTGCGCTCGGCTCGGCGCTCGTCCCAGAGGCGGTCCGCGGTACCGGCCTCGCCACGCTGGGCACCGCGACGGCGCTGGCCCAGTTCGGCGCCTCGGTCGCCTTCGGCGCGCTCTGGGCGACGTCTGGCGTCCACACCGCCTTCGCCGTGTTCACGGTGGGCCTGGCGATCGCGCTGGCCGCAACCATCATCGTGTTGCTGGTCAGACCGCGCCGCGGCGCCGCGAGCGCCGCATGACCCGCCAGCGGCGCGTCGGCCTCTTCGTGGCGATCACCGCGATCGCCATCACGGTGATCGCGATCTACCTCGCGATCGCCCTCATCAACAACAGCAAGGGCGACGACACGCTGCCCAGCGCCTCGGCACCGCCCGTCAAGATCGTCAAGGGCGACATGGTGTTGTTGGACCGCGACCGCAAGCACCCCAAGGCCTGGGGCCGGCTGGTGATCATCGGCAATGACCGCGTTCACCGGCTCGGCAAGCTCAGCTGCGAACGCGTCGCGTTCGCCGGCGGCCGCGGCATCTGCCTCTCGCAAGCCCATGCGCTTCCCACCCCGACCTATGAAGCGCGCCTCTTTGACGCCAACCAGAAGGTCACGGCGAAGATCTCGGTTCCCGGCAGCCCAAGCCGAGCGCGGGTCTCGCCCGACGGGCGCTACGCAGCGTCCACGACCTTCGTCGGCGGCGACGCGTACACCACGCCAGGGGCGTTCTCGACGCGGACACGCATCTATGACGTCGCCGCCGGCAAGTCGCTCGGCGATCTCGAGAACTACAAGATCACCCAGAACGGCAAGACCATCGACAAGGCCGACTTCAACTTCTGGGGCGTTACGTTCACCGGCCAGGACGCGCAGTTCTACGCGACGCTCGGCACCGGCAACCACCATTACTTGCTCAAGGGCGACGCGGCGACCAAGCAGGCGACCGTGATGCGTGACGGCGTGGAATGCCCGTCGCTGTCGCCCGACGGCACGCGCATCGGCTTCAAGGCGCGCGTCGGCAAGCCATTTCAGTGGCGCTTCCACGTGCTCGATCTCAAGACGGGCAAGGAGACCGCGCTGCAGGAGACGCGGTCGGTCGACGACCAGATCACCTGGCTCGACAACCGGCGGCTGGCCTATGGCGTCGGTGAAGAAGTGATGGAAGTCCCGGCCGACGGCTCGGCGGCGCCGCGGCTCATGCTCGCTTCGGCGAGCAACCCCAACCGCGTGCGGTAGCGCTCAGGCGCCGCGGTCGATCCGCCGCTGCGAAGCCACTTGGTCGCGCCCTCGCCGGGAACCACGGGCAGCGACGCGGCGGCCGCCCCGACCGGGACGCCGAGCGCGGCGTCGCCGCTGAGGACCACGTCGGCGACGAGCGCTTCGAGCTCGGCGCGGGTCCGCGCAGCGAAGGCCTCGGCAAGCCGGTCGTCGAGCTCGTCGACGGTGAGACGCCCTTCGTCGACGGCTCGGCGCAGCAGCTCGGCGGTCTGCTCGCGATCAGCGTCTGACGCACGCAGCTCGGGGGTCTCGGCCATGGTTGGTGACCCTAGCTCGCGTAGCCTCGGTGTCGATGAGCGACCTCCGCGCCCTGGTCCGGCGCCCGTACGCGCTGCGCATGCTGATCTGCGCACTCGTGGGCCGGCTGCCGGAGGCGATGGTGCCGCTGGCGCTGCTGTTGCTCGCGCGGGCCGAGCATGGCTCGTATGCGACCGCAGGCGCATTGGCCGGCACGTTTGCGGTGGGCGCCGCGGTCGGCGGGCCGGTGGCCGGGCGGATCATCGACCGGCTCGGTCAGCCTGTGGTGCTCATCGCCGTAACGGCAGCGCGCAGCGCGGCGCTGTTGGGGATCGTGCTCGTCGCGCCGGCCTCGTTGGCGGTGGCCGCGGTGCTGGCCACGGCGGCCGGCGCGCTGACGCCGCCGCTGGAGCCCGCGCTGCGCGCGCTCTGGCCAGATCTGGCAGGCGACGACGAGCATGCGTTAAACGCCGCATACGAGTTGGACGCAGGTGCGCAGGAGCTGATCTTCGTCGTCGGGCCGTTACTGGTCGCGGTTGCCGTGGCGATCGGCAGCCCGTCGACGGCCCTGCACCTCACGTCGGGGCTTGGGCTCCTCGGAACGCTCGCCTTCGCGTTGGCGCCGCCCGCGCGACGGTGGCGTGCGGGCGAGCATGCGGCGGTGCACTGGAGCGCAGTGGTCCGCGCGCCGCAGGTGGGCCTGCTGCTCGCCTTGGGACTTCTGGCCGGCGCGGCGACCGGGATGGTCAACGTGACCGCGACGGCGTTTGCCGAGCACACGCTGGGAAACCGCGACCTCGCGGGCTGGCTGCTCGCGGCGTGGGCGGTCGGCGCCCTGGCCGGGGGCCTGAGTGCGGCGGCGCGCCGGTGGACGCTGGCGCCCGAGCGCCGGCTCACGCGGTTGCTGGTGGTGTTCGGCCTGGCGTTCGGCCCCGCGCTGCTGGCGCGGTCAGCGCCGGCGATGGCCGGAGCGCTCGCGGTGGCCGGCGCATTCCTGGCGCCAACGCTCGCGTGCATCTTCGTGTTGACCGGCGCCCGTGCGCTGCCGGGCACGATCACCGAAACGTTTGCCTGGCTGACCTCGTCGTTTCTGGTCGGCAGCGCGGGCGGCGCGGCGCTGGCCGGGACGCTCAGCGGCGGTGGCGCGGGCGTGCGCGGGTTTGCTGTGGCGGGCGTGACCGTGCTCGTCGCCGCGACGCTCTGGAGCACGCAGCACAAGGAGTCGGCCCTCGCGCTCGAGCCGCACCGCTAGCGTTGGGTCGATCATGGATCGTGACGCCGTCCGCACCACCATCCTGGCTCTGCCCGAGGTCGAGGAATACATCCACGGCGACCTGCCGGCCTTCCGGATTCGCCGCAAGCGCTTCGCGACGATGCTCGACGACGAGGGCGTCAACCTGATGCCCGGCGAGCCCGCGATCCGCGCACTCGTCCAGCAGTACCCGCAGTTCTGCAGCGAGCGTTGGTGGGGCCAGCGGCTTGCGGCCGTCCGGGTGTCTTACCGGTCGATGCCAGCAGAGTTGTTGGAGGAGTTGGTGCTAGAGGCGTGGGCCTCGAAGGCGCCGGCGACGGTCTTGCGTGAGCATGATGCCCAGCGCGGCGAGTCGCAGCCCTAGACTCACCGCTGTATGAACGTCGATTGGGTCATCCCCTGCCGCTACGTCGAGGTGCATGACAACCTCGGGACGTTGGTCGGCGCCGGCATCGACACCTTCTGGGTGCCGGAGATTCCGGCCCCGCTGCAGCTCGTCTGCGCCATCCGGCTGACGGCGACGGCCGACGAGCTGGGCGCAGATCAACAGCATCACAGCCGCACGGTCATCACCGGTCCGGACGGCGAAGTGGTCGCCGACATCGGCGGGGAGTTCGGAATCGACACCGACAACGCCCGCGAGGACTGGCTCAACGGCTTCGTCCTCCCTATGGCCATCGCCTGGGAGACGACAGCGGCGGGCAGCTACCAGCTCGAGCACATCGTCGACGGGACGAGCAAGAGCATTGCCTTGCACGTGATCGTCGGCACGCCGAACGCCGAGGGCTAGCGCACCGTGTAGGGCCCGGTGCTCACTGGGTGGTAGCCCTTCGCGCCGACCGCTGTGGCGAGGTCGCTGTGGCCGGGTAGGCCCGCAGCGATGCGCGTGAGCGCGTGGCGGAAGTCGTAGCGCGGGATCCAGCTGAGGTCATTGCGCGCGTGGGCGTTGTCGTAGACGCGCTCGATGGCGGGGAACATGCGCCAGCCGAGGCGGTCGTAGAGGTTTGCGTACTCGGGGACGTGGCGAGCGACGACCGCGGGCGCGTCCGTCCGGAGCTCTTGTAGGTCTTCACGCGTGAAGGGCGTGGTCGCGCTGATGATGTAGCGGCCGAAGCCGATGGCGGGCGCACGATCGAGTGCGAGCTTGTGCGCGGTGACGGCATCTTCGAGATCGACGCGCCGGTAGAGCAGCTCGTTGGCCTTCAGGTTGGCGTCGTCGTAGGCGGCGCGAACCTCGTCGCGGTCGTCGGCCTCGGGGAAGAAGCGCGAGGTGCGCAAGATCAGGACGGGCAGGCCGTGGTCGCGGTGGATGAGCTCGCACAGGCCTTCGGCCGAGGTCTTCGTGACCCCGTAGACGTTGCGCGGGACCGGTGCGACGTCCTCGGTGATCCATGCGGCGGGCTCGCCGGGCTTTGGGGTGAGCGCGCGGCCGAAGGTGCTTGTGGTGCTGGTGTAGACGAAGCGCTTGACGTTCGCGGCGACGGATTCCTCCAGGAGGTTCAGCGTGCCGGTGACGTTGGTGTCGATGAACTGCTGGCGGCTGTGCGAGCCGACGTGGGGCTTGTGCAGCGTCGCGGTGTGCAGGACGGCGTCGATGCCTTTGAGGGAGTCGCGCACGAGCGCGCGGTCGACGATCGAGCCGACGATGTCGGTGCAAGCGCCGGGCAGGACGTCGAAGCCGACCCCGTTGGCACCGTCGGCACGCAGCACGCGCATGAGCGCCTCCCCGAGATGGCCGGAGCTGCCGGTGACCAAGATGCGCATGGTCAAGGAGTAGCAGGTGAGATCCCCGCCTCACGAGCGCAGGCCCGGTCGGTGGCCGGGCCTGCGTGGGATCGGATTGCACGTACGACCCACGCTACGAGGCGCGAGGCGTGGCAGGCGTTCTGACCCAGCGCCAGGATGCCAGATCGACGCTGAAGTTGCACACATCGCTGAGGAGCACTATCTTCTCGAATTGCCCGAGTACGGGGCTCGGCGCAGGAGCGCCCGCTGCGGTGCCCTTGGCAAGACCCGACGTCATCCCCCGTCGGCCCTGATCGGTCCCCAAGGGTGCCGCCGGCGCCCCCGGCGCCACTAGCCGGCGCGCTGAAGCGTGTAGCGCTCGATGCCCTTGGCCGTCTCGATCTCGAGCAGCTGACCGCGCAGCGCCTTCGTACCGGCCGCGACGATAATGAAGGTCCCATCCTTGGCAACGTCGAGCTCTTCGAGCGCACCAGGGAGCCCAAGGCGCAGTGATGTCACTGTTCGATCTACGAGCCCATAGAGCAGCGTGCGGTTGCCCGTGGCGTTGAAGTAGCCCCGCGTGGCGAAGATGGCGTGTCGCACGTCGATGTCGTCACAGAAGCCGGGGGCATCTTTGCTGAGGCTCGTGAAGCGTCCACTGTGCTCGACACCCAGGCCCTGCCCGCGGACCCGGCCCGCCAGCAGGCACGTATCGCGACCGTTCTGGCTCGGGTACACACCGACGCCCCAACGGACGGCTGGTTGTTCCGGGTCCGCGGCCACCGCGTCGCCACGATAGGCATCCCCAGGCGCGTGACGCGTTTCCTCGGGTGGCTTGGGACCCGAGCCCGCAGATCCGCCGTCGGCCGAGAAGATATCGGTGCTGATCGCAACGCCTGCCCCCACGGCACCGGTAGCGAGAAGCCCACCGATGAACGGCCCCAACGCACGACGACCAAGTCCGCGGCGCGGCAACCGGGTTGCGCCCCGCTGCGGCTCGCGCGCGTCGCGTTCTTGCTCCAGCTTCTTGCCGGCCTCGCGGAACGTGTCCTCGAGGTTCCCGAACGCGCCGGTCAGCCGAACGGGCTGGCTGCTCCTCCTCCTCCGGCTTTCGTGATCGCCGGCTCATCTCAGCAGCTCTTCTGACGCCCGCGGGCCGTCGTAGGTCACGTCAGGCCGATCGAGCTGATCCATGATCTCGGCGAGCCTCCGACGTGCTTTTGAGACCCTGATCCGTGCAGCCGCCGGAGTAACGCCAAGACTCTCCGCGATCGTCTCGTACGGCATCTCATCGACGATGCGCAGCGTCAGGATCTGCCGGTAGTTCGGCGTCAGCATCTCCATGGCCTTCTGCATCATGCGCCTCGCGCCCTCGAAGTCGGCGAGCTCTTCGATCCGCTCATAGTCCTCGGTCCCGAGCACCGGCGGCTCGACACCAACGCGCTCGCGGAAACGCCGCTCGACCCGCCCACGTTCATACCAGTCGTAGAGCCTGCGTCGAGCGACCGTCCACATCAGCGCTAGCCCTTGCTCCTCGGCGGTGACGTTCCAGTTCGCGATGTTGGCAAATAGGTCGGCAAAGGTCTCGGCCATCAGATCGAAGGCGACATCAGGATCCAACGTCCGCCGCGCAAAATACCTCAAGACGGCTGCGTGGTAGGCCACATAGACCTCGCTGAAAGCGCTCGGGGTCTCCTGCGCCTTGACGAACAGCGACTTCGGCGTGCGGCTGCCAAGCCGTAGCGGAGCACCGCGCAGACGCCCCGGTCGCCTCATCGCGCCAAAGCTCCTGAAACCGGGAAGACACAACGACCGGGCACCGGGGATACAAAGCAGCCGGGCATCAAGACGAAGGCTCCAAACCCTACGCATTGGAGTGCATCTTGATGTCCCAACCGAAGGGCGTCCCTCTCGGGCTCGTCCTGCTCGCCCTGTTCTGCGCCGCGAGCTTTGGCGCCATCGTCACGGTCGCCCGGGCCGCGAGCTACCACACCACGTGCGTCGGGCACGGCTTCGTCGAAGGCGGCAGCCAGACCGACGGCAGCTTCTTCTCCCGAGTAGAAGCGGGATGCAGCTCGACCTATCGCAACTGCGAGCTGTGGATCAGCTCGACCGGTGTCGGATCGCAGCAGGCCTACGGCACCACCGGGACCTGCAGCGCATGGTCCAACGACTTCGGCAGCTTCACCGAGTGCCACGGCAACGCCCGTGTTGAGAATCCGGGCGTGTTCAGCTACCACGAGCACGACGCTCCGAACTGGTGCGGATGATGCGGCGGCTCCGAACCATCGTTCTCGTCATCGGCGCGGTGGCCTTTGCGGTCGTCGGCGGCGTGGCTGCCGCCTCCGCCCTGCTTCCCACGCCGCCCTCGCTCGTCGGCCAGGAGGCCAGTGAGCCAGCCGGCACGAGCTTCGTCCAGGGACCGGTGATCGCCGACCCCGACGGCGGCCAAGACTGGACGGTTCGCACCTACCCCTCCCAGACCGACTGGACCTGCGCCGAAGCGGGACGGACCGACGGAGAGACCTTCGGACGGGTGGGGCCGGATGACGAGATCGTCCCTCTCGAGCTGCCGGAGCTGGGCAGCTGCGCCGATGTCGAGGCGGACAAGTTCGCACTCTGGGTCAACCACTACCCCGCCGACGCCGGTCACGAAGCGCGGGCTGTGATCCTGGGCGCCGTCGCGACGGAGGTGGCCGGCCTCGCGCTGACCACCGACGGCACGCGCAAGGAGCTGCCCATGGCACACGGTGCGTTCCTCCAGGTCCTGCCCGAGTCGTCGCTTGCCGGCGCCGTGGTGACGGTGACCTTCGCCGACGGCACGACGCAGGAGGCCAACCTGCGCGCGGCCCCAAGGCCCATCGCCGGATAGGACCACGACACGACCGATGCAAGTGCCCTCAGAACACGCTGCGCGGCTCCTCGACGGGCTGAAGGATTCGCTGCGGTTGCGGATCCTGCTCGCCCTCGAAGCGAAGCCGCGCAGCGCCAAGGACCTGTCGACCGACCTCGACGTCCCGTACGACAAGGTCAACTGGGCATTGAAGACGCTCGAAAAGGCCGAACTGGTCGAGATCGAGGCGTATGAGCGCGCCGGGCCCCGGCGCTCGGCGGTCTCCAACATCTTCGCGGTGCGCCACGCCGGTTGGACGACGCTGCTCCCAGTTCTGGACGAGATCGCATCCACCCAGAAGTTGGCGAGGTCGAAGCCCACGCCACGATGAACGCGGGATGCGTGGCGGATCCTGCAGCGGCATGCGGCGGCGCCGTCAGCGATCAACTTGCGCACACCGCTGAGTGTCGCTACGTTTCTTCGCATCGCCGCTCGACCCAAGTCCCAACTCACCAGCCAATCCTCCGCGCACCTACCGCTGCTCGCTCGACCGGCTCCGTATAACGGGGTTACGCGGTGCTGGCGACCTCTTCGAAGGCGTCTCGCACTTTTGCCCAACCCTTGTGCCGATTCGCATACACACGGCGCATCGTTGAAGCATGCTCTGCCGCCTGCTCGGTGCGAACGACCACCACGAGATCCGCGCGCAGCAATTTGTTTATGGCGTTGACGGCACTAAAGAAGGTGACACCTAACAGATCTGCCAACTCTGCCGTGCTTTGCTCGCGTTCCTCCAGTGCAAGCAGGATCCGAAGCCGAACTGGGTAGCCGGCTTCGGCCGCGAGTGCGACGACACTTGGCGAAATCTGCGTCACAGCCGCGCGACCATAAGGCCGCGCGTTGCGTGCGTGATCGCACCTCCGGGAGTGCGCTCACACCACCGGGTTGATTTCCGTTTAGCAATCCTCCTTGAATCCAACTTTGAGTATGACTAACTTGCTGGCCGGACGCCTGCCGAGATCATCGGAGCGCAGCGGGCGGCGCTGAGCCGCACCTCGCCACTAGATGTAGTACATCGCCACGCCCGCGGCCTTCTTCTCCTGCTCCACCACATCGGCCACGGTCGTCTTGGCCAGCACGTCGCGTGCAGCGTTCGCGGCCACGAGAAAGATGCCCTCTGAGCCGGCGCCCAGCGGCCCGTCGAGGAGCTCGACAATCTCCAGCACCGTGATCTCCGACGCGGGCCGAGCGAACGAGTAGCCGCCCTTGACGCCGCGCTGGGACTTCAGGATCCCCGCGCGCCGCAGGACGGCGAAGAGCTGCTCGAGGAACTGGACCGGGATGCCCCGCTGGCGGGCGAGCTCGCCGATCGGGATGGGTGAGTCGCCGCCTTGGCGGCCGAGCTCGGTCAGCGCCTTGAGCGCGTAGGGCGACTTGGTGGTGATCGACAGCATCGCCCCGTCGACTCTACGACAGAACGCCCGTCCCAGAACGATTTCGGGGGACGAGCGAGGTCCGGCGCGGTGCCGGACGTCGATCGTCCCCCGAGGGGTCTTGCAGACGGAGCGGCCTCTAAAGCCAGCCGCGCTCCGTGGCGATCAACACGGCCTGCGCGCGGTCGACTGCGCCGAGCTTGCCGTAGATGTTGTGCAAGTGGGTGCGCACGGTGGAGGTGCTCAGGGAGAGCTCCAGTGCGATCTGCTTGTAGACCTTGCCCTCGGCAAGTCGCTTGAGGACCTCGACCTCACGGCCGCTCAGCGGGCACGGGTCGATCTGGCGCGTGCGGCCGGTCGTCGGGTACGGCAAGTCGTACATGACGCTGCGCAGCTCGCTCGGGCCGAGGCCGATCGTGCGCGCGCACTTCAGCAGCTCGGTCGGGGAGACGGCGCCGCCCTGGGAGTAATGGGCGAGCATGTCGGCCAGGCGCACGAAGGCGGCCTCGCCCTGGGCGTCGTCGGCGTGGTGGCGCTCGATGACCGACGCGACAGCCTTCGGCAGGCCCCAGCGACGGGCCAGGACGCCGCCGACCAGGGCGTGGTCGACGCCGAGCTCACGGCGCTCACGATGGATGCGCTCCTCCGGCGTGCGGGCGTTGCCGTGTACCTGGCCCGGGTAGCCGGGGTAAGCGTGCATCAGCACGAGCTTGCCGATGTCATGCAGCAGCGCGGTGACCATCAGGCGATCGCGGTGCTCGTAGCCGGCCTCGGTGGCCAGGCGATCGGCAGCACGCTGGGTGGCGACGCCGTGCAAGCGGAAGCGCTCAGGCGCCGCGTCCCAGACCGACGAGCGCTCAAAGAAGTCAAAGGTACGGGCGCGCGTCGCCAGAGCCTGGACGGCCTCCGGCGAAAGCAGCTCGACCGCGTGCACGACGGACTCGACCTTGCCGCGGGCCTTGCCCTCGACCTGATTGCCGAGGCGCAACACGGAGATGACCAGCGCGACGTCGGACTCAACGGCGGCGACCACCTCGCCGGTCGAAATGCGCTCCTGGCGCACCACGCGCAGAAGACGGTTGCGCGACTCCGCAAGCGCGGGAAACGCTTCGAGCGCCTCGAACGCGGCCGTCAAACGACGGCCGTGGCCTTCGTTATGGCGTCGCTGGACGTCGGCGGCCGGCGTGTGCTGGCTCGAAGAGGCTGCTGCGGCTGGGGGCATTGGGTCTCTGGGCTCCATGGGGCATGGGCACGGGTGGGGTCACCGCGGCCCGTCTACCTCCCGGTTATCGGCAGCCATGGACGGATGATTGAGCACGAGATCGAACACTTGTCCGGGACCTTGCTGCCCGGTGGTATTCGGGCGCACCGCCTCTGGTCCTGCGCCGCGCGCTAAGAGGTCGCCAGCGCGGCGTCAAGCCGCTGCAACGAGGCGTCGCGACCGAGCACCCCCAGAGACTCGAAGATCCCCGGCGAGATCGTCGTGCCGGCCAGCGCGACGCGGATCGGCTGGAAGACGTCCTTGGGCTTGCGCTCCGGATCGGCCTCGACGACCTCGCGTAGCGCGAGCTCGATCGGCCCGACCGCGAACGGCTCGACGTGTGCCAGCGCTTCACGAGCCTGGACGAGCGCGTGACGGTGGTCGGCGTCAAGCCACTTCTCACGTGCCTTCTCATCGTCGACGGGGCCGTCGAAGAGGAAGCCGGCCAGCGGCCAGAAGTCCGCCAGCGTGCCGATCTTCTCCTGGGAGATCTGGACCGCGTCCCGCAGCCCGGTGTGCCCGGTGAACTCCTCCAGCGCGGCGGTCAGCTCGTCGACGCTCATGGCGCGCACATACTGGCCGTTGAGCCATGTGAGCTTCTTGACGTCGAACTGCGCCGGGTTCTTCTGCACGCGCGCGACGTCGAACTGCGCGACGAGCTCGTCGGTCGAGAGGATCGTCTGGTCGTCGGCCGCGCCCCAGCCAAGCAACGCCAGGTAGTTGCGCACGGCGGCGGGGAGGAAGCCTGCGTCGCGCAGCTCCTGGACCGAGGCGGCGCCGTGACGCTTGGAGAGCTTCTTGCCGTCGGGACCGTGCAGCAGCGGCAGGTGGGCGAAGGCCGGGGCCTGCGCGCCGAGTGCCTCATAGACGAGCAGCTGCTTGGGCGTGTTGGAGAGGTGGTCCTCCCCACGCACGACGTGGGTGATGCCGGCGTCGAGGTCGTCGACGGCGACCGCGAAGTTGTACAGGACGCTGCCGTCGGCGCGGGCGATCACCGGGTCGTCCATGTGGACGTGCTGAAAGACCGTGTCGCCGCGGATGATGTCGTTGACGGTCGTAGAGCCCTCGTCGGGAACACGGAGGCGGATCGCGCCCTCGGCCTCGGGGGTGCCACGGAAGCCCTTGTCGGCCCCGTGAACCGACTTGTAGGCCTTGACATCTTCGCCGGTCGCGTTGGAGCGATAGGCCTTGCCCTCGTCGAGCAGCTGGTTGAGCAGCTCCTGGTGGCGCTCGGTCCGCGAGATCTGCGAGATCGGGCCTTCGTCGTAGTCAAGACCGAGCCAGGCGAGCGCGTCGAGGATCTGCTCGACGTTCTCGGGCGTCGAGCGCTCGCGGTCGGTGTCCTCGATGCGCAGCACCAGCGTGCCGGCGTTCCCGCGCGCCATCAACCAGTTGTAGAGGGCGGTGCGAGCGCCTCCGATGTGGAGAGCGCCGGTCGGCGAGGGAGCGAAGCGAACACGCATGAGGTAGGACTCTAGGCACATGCTCATCGGCACCCATGTCTCCCCCGCCGGCGGTCCGGCCAAGGCCGTGGCGCGCGGCATCGAGCGCGGCGCGAACGCCATTCAGATCTTCAACCAGAACCCGCGCGCGTGGAAGCCGACGATCTACAGCGACGAGGCCGTCGAGGAGTTCCGGACCGCGATGGCCGGCTCCGACGTCGACGCGCTCGTCATCCACGCCGTCTATCTGCTCAACGCGGGCTCCGAGGATCCGGAGATCCGTGAGAAGACGCTGACGTCGCTGATCGCCTCGTTGCAGGCCGGCGACGCACTGGGCGCCGTGTCGGTTGTGCTGCATCCGGGCTCGGCGCTGAAGGGCGAGGTCGCGCCGGCGATCGCGCGCGCCGGTGAGGTCTTCAAGGAGGCGCTCGCCGAGAGCCAGCACTGCGCGCTGCACCTGGAGAACACCGCCGGCACGGGCGCCACGCTGGGGCGTTCGTTCGAGGAGCTGGCGGCGTTGATCGACGCGGGTGGCGGTGGCAAGCGCCTCGGGATCTGCTTGGACTCGTGTCACCTGTTTGCCTCGGGCTATGACATCCGCACCGAGGAAGGGCTGACTGGTGTCCTGGATGAGTGCGATCGCATCGTCGGGCTAGACCGCCTCGGCTCGCTGCACCTCAACGACTCCGTCAACGGCCTGGGCACCAATCGTGACCGCCACGCCGACATCGGCAAGGGCGAGATCGGCGAGGACGGCTGTGCGGTCTTCTTGTCCGAGCCGCGCTTCGAGACGCTGCCGGTGATCCTGGAAACGCCCGGGCCCGATAAGAAGGGCACGCCGCCAGAGGAGATCGCCTTGGCGCGCAAGCTGCGCAAGCGGGGGCTCAAAGCGCGGGGCTAGCCGGGCTGGCGACGCCGCGTGGCGCAGCGCCGGTTTCGCTGCGTGACGGAGCGGTGACACTGCTTTGTGGACGCGCATGCGTCCGGCATGGGAAGCAGTCAGAGTGCGGCCTCCGCCCCCGGTCCAGCGACAGAGCGGAGGCCGCATTCGCGACGGTACCGGGCTTGCGCGCCTTGGCGGGGGAAATCGCTCACCCAGACTTCAGGGGCATTGCTGCCCCGCGGTCAGCGGTGTGAAGCGGTGATGAAGGCTGTCGTCTAGACGGCGGCGGGCGCCGTAGGCGCGGCGAGCGCCTCGGGCCCGAGGATCTTCGCCAGCTCGGCCCGGAGCGACGGCGTCGGGTCGACGCGGAAGTCGGAGCCAAGCTTCAGCGTCCGGCGTGCGCCGGCGGAGGTGTCGATCGCGAGCACGACGTCGGCCTCCCCCGTGTGGTTGCCGAAGACGTGCTTGAGCTCGTCGATGATCGAGGCGGGTAGGCGCGAGGCGTCCAGCAGGATGGTCAGCGCCTCGGGACCCTTGGCGACCGCGACCGCGGCGGCACGCGCGGTCTCGACCTCTTCCTCGCTGGGCGTGAAGAGCTCGCAAGCCTGGACCTTGATCGTCAGCCCGCGATCGTCGTTGCCGACGCGCCCGCGCACCGTGACGATCTGGTCGACCTGAGCGATGTGCTCGTACTCGGCGAGCTGGTCGCCGAAGAAGATGAGCTCGATCGAGCCCTCGAGATCGTCGAGCGTCGCGAACATCATCATGTTGCCCGTGCGCGTTTTGAGCTTGCGCGCCGCGGTGATGATGCCGCCGACGGTGATCCACTCGCCGTCCTTGACGCTGGGCAGCTCGCTCAGCGGCCGGTCGACGGCGGCCAGCAGCGCCTCGCGGACCTCCTTAAGCGGGTGCATCGAGAGGAACAGGCCGATGGCGTCTTTCTCGTGGGCCAAGAGCTCGTTCTTCTCGAACTCCTCTTCGGGGATCGGCGGGTGCGTCGGACCGGCGAAGGCCGCAGCGGCGCCGTTGGGGCCGGCGGCGCCCTCGGCCGGGGCCTCGAAGAGGTCGAAGATCGAGCCCTGGCCGATCTCGGCGTCCTGCTGGATCTTCTGACCGGCGCCCTGGGCCTGCTCGAGCACCGACAACATGCCCTTGCGCGACGCACCCGTCGAGCCGAAGGCCCCGCACTTGATCAGCGCCTCGATCGAGCGCTTGTTGACGGCCTTGGGGTCGACGCGCTCGCAGAAGTCCCAGATCGACTTGAACTCGCCGCCCTCTTCACGCGCGCGCTTCATCGCCTCGACCGCGGCGTAGCCGACGCCCTTGACGGCATCCAGCCCGAAGCGGATGTTGCCGTCGACGACGACGAACTCGTGGTCGGAGAGGTTGACGTCCGGAGGCAGGATCTCGATCCCCATCTCCTCGCAGCGAGCGGCGAAGAACGGGACCTTGTCCTTGGTGTCCATCACCGAGGAGATCAGCGCGGCCATGTACTCCGCGCAGTAGTTGGCCTTCAGCCAGGCCGTGCGGTAAGAGATCAGCGCATAGCACGCCGCGTGGGACTTGTTGAAGGAGTAGTCGGCGGACTTCTGGTTGGTGGCCCAGAGCCAGTCGATGGTCGACTGCGCCACGCCGTTCTTGGCGGCGCCCTCGCGGAACAACGGCTCCAGCTTGGCCATCGCCTCGCGGTTCTTCTTGCCGATCGCCTTGCGGAGGTCGTCGGCCTGCGCCCCGGTGAAACCGGCCAGCTCCTTGGAGATGAGCATCGACTGCTCTTGGTAGAGGATGACCCCGTAGGTCGGGCCGATGATCGGCTCCAGACGCTCGTCGGGAATCGAGACCAGATCCGGGTTGCGCTTGCCGCGCGCGTAGGTCGGGATCTGCTCCATGGCGCCCGGGCGGTACAGCGACACGAGCGCGACGAGGTCGTCGAACTCCGTCGGCTTGACCTTCTTGAGCGCCTCCTGCATGCCGTCGGACTCGAACTGAAAGACGCCCACGGAGTCGCCCGCGGCGAGCATCTCGTAGGTCTTATCGTCGTCGAGCGGCAGCTTGGTCATGTCGGGCCGCTCGCCGGTCGACCGGCCGATGATGTCCAGCGCGTCCTCGATGACGTCGAGGTTGCGCAGGCCCAGGAAGTCCATCTTGAGCAGGCCGAGATCCTCGACGGGCTTCATCGAGAACTGCGTGACCTGCCGGTAGATCTTGTTGCCCGAGGCGTCGGTCTCGTTGGCGTCGGCCAGCTGCAGCGGCACGACGTCGGTCAGCGGCATGCCCGCGATGACGACCGCGGCCGCATGGATCGAGTTGTTGCGGACGATGCCTTCGAGGCCCTTGGCGACGTCGACGATCTGCTTGGCGATCGGGTCCTTGTCGTACTCGACGCGGAGCGGCTCGCCCTCCTTGAGGCAATCCTCGAAGCTCGGTGAGCGGCCCATGATCGGGTCCGGGATCAGCTTGGCGAGGCGGTCGCCCTGGCCGTACTCGTGGCCGAGCACGCGCGCGGCGTCACGCGTCGCCGCGCGCGGGAACATCTTGCCGAAGGTGATGATCTGCGCGACCGACTCGCGGCCGTACTTCTCAACCACATACTGCATCACGCGCTCACGGCCGCGGACGGAGAAGTCGATGTCGATATCCGGCATCGACACGCGCTCGGGATTGAGGAAGCGCTCGAAGAGCAGGTCGTAGCGCAACGGATCGAGGTCGGTGATCCGCAAGGTGTAGGCGATGATCGAGCCGGCCGCCGAGCCGCGGCCCGGGCCCACCGCGATGCCGTTCTCCTTGGCCCACTTGACGAAGTCCCACACGATCAAGAAGTAGGCGTTGAAGCCCATCGAGTCGATGACGCCGAGCTCGTACTCCATGCGCTCGACGGCCTGTGCCGGCAGCGGCAGGCCGTAGCGGGCGTGCATGCCCTCCTCGACGCGGGCCCGCAGGTAGGCCTTCTCGTCCTCGCCCTCGGGCAAAAAGCGCGGGATCAGCTGCTGGTCGAGGGCGATCTCGACGTTGCAGCGCTCGGCGATCTCCAGCGTGTTCGGGATCGCGTCGGGCCACTCGGCGAACTTCTCGGCCATCTCCTCCGACGAGCGCAGGTAGAACTCGTTGGTGTCGAAGGTCATCTTCGGCGCGGCGAGCGTGGACTTCGTCTGCACGCAGAGCAGCGCCGTGTGGTGGTGGTAGTCCTCGCGGCGGAGGTAGTGCACGTCGCCGGTGCCGACGAGCTTGCCGCCCAGCTCGCGCGCGATCTTGACGATGCCCTCGTTGGCCTTGTCCTGGTCGGCGATGCCGTTCTTCTGGACCTCGAAGTAGACGTCCTCTGGGCCGAAGACCTGGATGAGGTCATCGATGTGGGCGCGCGCCTCGGCCGGGTTGTCGGCGACCAGGCGCTGGCAGAAGCGGCCGGCCAGACAACCGGTCAGCGCGATCACGCCGTCGGCGTGGGTGGCAAGCTGCTCCATGTCCAGCGAGGGCTTGCCGCGGTGCAGGCCCTCGAGGAAGCCGGCGCTGGAAAGCTTGACGAGGTTGCGGTAGCCGGTCTCGTTGGCGGCCAGGAGCGTGAGGTGATTGCGCTCCACGCGGCCCGGCGCGCGGTTGGCGTGATCGTCGACGAGATAGATCTCGCAGCCGAGGATCGGCTTGACGCCCTCGGCCTTGCAGGCCTTGTACATCTCGACCGCGCCGTTCATCACGCCGTGGTCGGTGAGGCCTAGGGCGGGCTGGCCGAACTCGGCCGCGCGCTTGGCGAGCGCCTTGATGTTGCACGCGCCATCCAGCAGCGAGTACTCGGAGTGGACGTGCAGATGGACGGCGGGAGACTGGCTCACGGGTAGAGGTCGAGGATAGGTGGCGGACCGGACGGCGGGACGGGCTGCGAGGACGGCTCGCGCAGGCTCCCCGCAAGGTGCGGAATTCGGTGCTGCAGCGCGGCGATCAGGGCTGGTGGCGCTGGGCGCGGTCGAGCCAGGAGAGCAGCGTGCGGACGTTGCGGGGGTCACCCTCGACCGAGGCGTCACCGGGCGCGGCGGTCCCCGCGAGGACGGCCGCGAGGCGGTGCGCGGAGGTATGGAGGACGGCCGAGGCCGGCGGGGATGCCAGGCCGCCCGCCGCGCCGGCATCCTCGCCGGCCGGGACGATCGCCAGCGGGCCGTAGCCCGAGGCCACGACGCGCCAGCGGTCTGCGCCCTCGGAGGCAACGTCGACGGTGAGCGGGCGGCTGATCCAGCTCGGGTCGACGGCCCGAGCCAGGACGGTGAGCAGCAGGCCCGGCGAGGGGGCGATGTCAGCGGCGGCCAGCTCGGCGAGGCCAAGCGGTGCGCGGCGCGCCTTGAGCAGGGAACGAAGATGGCGACGGCCTTCGATGCGCGTACCCGGCAGGCGCCGGCCGGCGATGCCGGCGCCGCCGGCGACGAGCGGGACCAGCGCGGCGAGCGGACCGGCGACGCGCACCGCGGCCGGCCCGGAGCCCGGCAGCTCGACGCGCACGCGATCGGGGTCGACGACAACACGATGCGTCGTGCCGCCCTGGACGGCCAGCTCATAGGTCAGCTCGTCCTTGACCAGCCCGGCCTGCGCTGACAGCAGCGAGATGACCAGCAGCTCGGCGATGTCGGGCTCGTCGACGGCGAGCTCCTTCAGCGCATCGCGCAGCCACGGGCCGGGGCTGGCGAGCGGCTCGCGCGCGGCGAGCGGCTGGCGCTCAGCGCGCACGACCTCGACGACCGGCGGGTCGGTCGGCTCAGGCGCATCGGCCACGACCGGCGCGTCAACCACCGCCGGCGCCTCCTCCGGGGCCGCCGGCTCCTCCGTCGCGGCGACAGTCGCACGGAGGCGCTCGGCAGCGGCGGCGAGGTCGAGGCTCAAGGATGGCGTTGCGGCTGCGTCGCCCTCCCCCGCCGTGGGCGACTGCAGATGCTCGATCGCCGCGCGCAGCGAGGCGAGCGCCGTCGGGTCAGGGCCGGCGCGGTGAGTCTGCGCGCGGAGTGCTTCGAGCTCGGCTTCGACCTCGGCCAGCCGCTGCTCGGCGAAAGCTCGCGCGGCACGATCCTCGTCGCCGCGGCGACGCTCGGCGTCCAACTCGGACTCGGCGACCCAGCGCGCGGCGCGCTCGGTCTCCAGCTCCGCGCGCAGCGCGGTGGCCTCCGCGACCCCGGCCTGCAGCTCGGCGACGCGCTCCTGCATCGCCGCCAGCGAGGCGGTCAGCGCGTCCTGCTCGGCACCGAGCTCACGGCGCACGCCGTCGCGCAGCCCGGTCGCCAGCGCGACGACCGACTCCACGCGCGCCGCCAGCTTCGCGGCCCGCTCGCCGTCGCCTGCACGCACTTCCGAGAGCTCGCCGTTGACGGCGTCCAGCGCGTGGCGCAACTGCGCCTCGACCTCGACGCGCGCCGCCAGCGCCTGCTCCAGCTCACCGACACGCACACGCTCCTGGGCGACCGCGCGCACCGCGGCATCCCGCTCACCGGCAAGCTCCGCGGCGCGGCCCTCGGCGATGCTTGCCCGCGCCGCCGCGCCCTCGACGGCCGCATCGGCGGCGATCCGCGCCGTGCGTTCGGCGCCCAGTGCGGCCTCGGCCGCCAGGCGCGCGCCACGCTCAGCTTCCAGCCGCTCGCGCAGCACCCGCGCCGCAGCGCCCAGGCGCTCGCGGACGGCAGCCACCGCGCGCTCGACCGCGGCGACCCGCACCGCGAACTCGCGCCGCTCGACCGCCAGCCGCTGCTCCAGCGCCGCGCTATCAACGACCGACGCGCGCCCCGCCGCCAGCTCGCTCCGCGCTTGGGCCACCGCGTTGGCCGCCGCCTCGGTCAGCTCCTCGCGCCGGACCAGCTCGGCGCGCAGCAGGACACCCTCGCGCTCCAGGGCCTCGCGCCGCTCACGCTCGGCCGTCGCGCGCAGCCGCTCGTCCTCCAGCGCGGTGCGCGCCCGCTCGCGCTCGGCTGCGACGGTCGCCAGCTCCGCCTCGGCCTCGGCCAGCCGCTCGCGCAGCTCCGCGAGCTGGACGCCCGCAAGCTCGCGCGCCGCCGCGGCCTCGCCCTGGGCCTCCAGCCGCTGCTGCTGCTCAGACCACTCGCGCTGGCGCGTGCCGCGCAGGTCGCGCTCAAAGCCCTCGATCTGTGCCCGCAGCGCGTCGCGCTCGGCCGCGACCTCACCCAGCCGGCGGTCAGCCTCGAAGAGCCGTAGCTCCAGCGACGCGTCCTCGCCGACCTCGGCGCGGCGAGCGCGCCGGGAGGCCAGGACGTCAGGATCGACGACGTTGCCGCTGTCGGAAGGAGGCTGGGACATCCGGGCGGGAGACTAGGCCCCCTCCCGGACGAATTCGCCCCCGAACGACGCAGCTCGTCACAGCCCCGGGTACGTTGACGTGGATATTCCCGGTCAGCGGGACCGCCGCCGTGTGGCGGGTTAGCGCTGCGCCGCGCGGCTGCCGCGCACCGCGAGCACCGCCACACCGGCGCCGACGGCACCCGCCGCCAGCGCCTTGCGCGAGAACAGCAGGCGGAGCCGGCTCTTCATGTACCACTTGCCGCCGTGCCAGACGACGTAGCCAAGAATCTTGTAGCCCATTAGATAGACGGTCTACCCGCGCTGCTCGTTGCGCAGACGCCAGGCCAGCCGCGACTGCAGCGACCACAGCTCGATGAAGCCCGGTGATGCCTGCTGAGAGAACAGTCCGCCGGACTCGTTGAAGGAGGCCAGCGAAGCGTCGTAGACCGCGTTGGGCGACTCACGCGTGACGACGCGCGCCATGCCCTTGTAGAGCTTGAGGCCGATCGTACCGGTCACCTGGCGGTTGACCTCGTTGATGTAGGCGTCGATGTCGGTCCGCAGCGGCTCCCACCACAGGCCGGCGTAGACGAGGTAGGCCCACTGCTGGTCCAGCGTCGGCTTGAAGCGGTTCTGGTGGATCGTGCCGACCAGGCGCTCGAGCTCGGCGTGGGCCGGCAGCAGGATCGCCGCGGCCGGGACCTCGTAGATGTCGCGGACCTTCAGGCCGACGATCCGGTCCTCGATGTGGTCGACGATGCCGACGCCGTGCTTCATACCCAGCGCGCCGATCTTGTCGAGCAGCTCGACGATGCCCAGCGCCTCGCCATTAACGGCGACCGGGCGGCCCTCCTCGAAGGTGATCGTCACGATCTCCGACTCGTCGGGCGCCTCCTCGGGGCGCGTGACCAGCTGGAAGACGTCGTCATCCGGAGCGTGGCTCAGATCCTCGATCCACTTGCCCTCCGACGAGCGACCCCAGATGTTGTCGTCGATCGAGTACGGCGGCGTCTCGGTCCCACCCTTGACGGGGATGTTGTGCTCACGCGCGTAGGCGATCTCCTCCTCGCGGCCCATCTTCCAATCGCGGACCGGCGCGATGATCTTCAGCTCAGGAGCCAGCGTCGCGACCGTGGCGTCGATCCGCACCTGGTCGTTGCCCTTGCCGGTGCAGCCGTGGGCGATCGTGTCGCAGCCCGTCTCGCGCGCGATGTCGACGGCGATCTTGGCGATCAGCGGCCGGCCCAAGGCGGTGAACAGCGGGTAGTTCAGCCCGTAGATGGCATTGGCCTTAATCGCCGGGACGATGAAGTCGTTGGCAAACTCCTCGCGCGCGTCGATCACGCGGGCGTCGATCGCGCCCAGGCGCAGCGCCTTCTCCCGAACGATGTTGTAGTCCTCGCCCGGCTGACCCAAGTTGATGGTCAAGGCCACCACCTCGGCGTTGTACTGGTCCTGGATCCACTTGAGCATGACGCTCGTGTCCAGGCCGCCGGAGTACAACAGGCAGACGCGGCCGACCTGGTCGGGACGGGCCAGGTAGGAGGCGGCGGGCTCGTGGGGCTGCAGCAGCTGGTCGTCGGTCATCGGCGTCCAAGCCTACGAGAACCGCCCACGCGCCCGCCCCGTGCCTCAGCGCCGGACGAAACGCACCGTCCCGGCCATCTCGCCGCTCTCCGTGCACACCACCTCAGCGGGCTCGTCGCAGTTGGCCGGGAAGTCGGCGCCGCGCGTCACGGGCAGCGAGAACTCGGCGCGGCTCAGCAGCTCGGGCGTGATCGTGACCTTCGCGGCGTAGGGCGCCGTGTGGAGGATCGCGTCGATGGTGCCGTAGTCGCCACCGTAGCCCTCGCGGACGCACTGCTCGGTCGCGATGTCGGCCACGACGCCACTGAACGGCATGATCGTCACGCGCGTGGCGCCGCCCAGCGCCGGCTCGGTCAGCAGCGTCGCCATACCGGGGATCGGCGTGCTGTCGCACGAGTAGTGGCCGTCGCCCAGCGTGCCTTCCTGGTGCAGCGTGCCGCTGATCGCCGTCTGGGCGAGCGGGTCATAGCTGCCGCCGTCGAAGCGCACGGCACGGAACGGCGTCGTCCATGAGAGCGCGGCCGTGGTCGTGTCGGTGTCGCTGTGCTCGGTCTGCGAGCGCGTGAAGTCGCCGGTGGCCGTGAACGTCACATCCCAGCCCTTGGAGCGCGGGATCTCCAGCAGCGTGGAGCCCTTGCCGCGCTTGCTGGCGACCTCCACCAGCAGTTGCGCCTTGTCCTTGTCGCCCATCGTGAAGTCGAACGTCAGCGGCGTGCCGGCGACCATCGTGGCGGACTCCGGGCTGGCGGTGCCATACAGCGCGATGATCTTCGTGGCGCCACCGACCGGCGCGCCGTCCTTTGCGCGGGCGACGGCGGTGAAGGCCTGCGTCTGGGCCGCGGCGAGCGAGACGGCGCGGGGATCGAGCACGACCTCGACGCAGCCGCTGGCCTCCGAGCTGATCGAGGATTCGATGAGCTTGAGCACGTTGAAGACCTCGTCCTCCAGGCTCGCCTGGCTGGCGATGCGCGCCCGCACGAGCATCTCACCCTCGGCGTCATTGAGCTTGGCACCCTTGGGGCCGCGGTAGCTGCCGGCCAGCGCACCGGCCGGGTCGGCCTTGACGCGGTCATAGAAGCTCGTCCGCGGCGCGTCGGGCAGCGGCGCGGATGCGTTCCAATTAACGAGATAGCGAGCGGTCGGCGCGCCGGTCGCGCGCAGCTCGATGTCCATGGTCCCGGCGTAGGTGGCGCTGGCGATGCGTGCGTCATCTCCGACCTGGCCGGTGATCTTCGCCCGCGTTGTCACCCGCTGCTCGGTGCTGGCCTTCTCCTTGCCGATCACGATCGTCTTGCGCTCGACGCGCAGCTCCTCGATGCTGCCCGTGACGGTGCCCGCGGCGTCGGGACAGGCCGACAGCGTGATCGTGTGACGCACCAGGACGCTGACGGTCAGCGTTGCGCCGTCGGCCTTGTGGGTCATCTCGGTCTCGGCGTCGACGATCTGGGTCGGCGTCGCGCCTTCGGACTCTTGGACGCTGTGGCGCTGGCGACCGGGAACACCGCCGACATCGATCGGGGTCCAGCCGGGCACAGCGGCAGCGCGGGCCCGGGCGCGGGTACGCCGGGCGGCCTTGGCCGGCGGGGCCTGTGCAGCCTGCACGCTCAGCCGGCGCCCGGCCTTGATGAGGGCCTCGGCCCGCTTGCTCCCGCGCGCGCCCGCGAGGCGGCGAAAGCGCGCGTCGTGCCGCAGCGCCGACGGCACCTCGACCACCCCACCGGCCTTTGGCGCCGCCACCTTCACGCACGGACCGCCGGCGACGACCCGCACCTTTCCCGCGGCGCAGCGCTTGGGTTTCGCAGCCGCGGCGGCGCTGGCGGCATTGGCAACGACACCGGCGGCGCAGAGCGCGGCAAGGACGAGGACGAGGAGGCGGACCTTCGAGAGCATGACTGCACCCTCGCGTGCTGCCCCCAAACTCGCATCAGGGGGTTCCCGCTGGAACCCCAGGGTGCGGTTAACCGCCCATGGTCAGCAAACGCCCGAGCCGGACCAGCGCATCGTCGAGCTCGGCGTCGGAGATCGTCAGCGGCGGCAGCAGGCGCAGCGTGGTCGGGCCGGTCGCGTTGAGCACGAGCCGCTCGTCGCGCAGTGCGCGGCCGACCAAGTCGGTGGCGGGCTCGGCACGCGCGGAGTCCAGCTCGGCGGCGAGCATGAAGCCGCGCCCGCGGACCTCGACGACGCCGGGAAGCTCGGCCAGGACGTGACGCACGCGCTCGCCGGTCTCGCGCACGCGCGCGAGCAGATCCGGGTCGCTGACGATGTCCAGGACGGCGAGGCCGGCGGCACACTGGACGGGCCCACCGGCGAAGGTCGAGCCGTGGTCACCGGGCTCGAAGCCCTCGGCGAAGCGCTCGTTGGTGATCAGCGCGCCGATCGGCAGGCCACCGCCGAGCGCCTTGGCGACCGTCATGAGATCCGGACGCACCCCGGCGTGCTCGTAGGCCCAGAGCGTCCCGGTCCGGCCGAGGCCGACCTGGACCTCGTCGAAGATCAACGCGGCGTCATGACGGTCGCAGGCTTCGCGCGCGGCGCGCAGGAGCTCGTCGGCCAGCACGTAGACACCGCTCTCGCCCTGGATCGGCTCCAGGATCACCGCGGCGGTCTGGTCGCCGATCGCGTCGGTGAGCGCCTCAATGGTCGGGGCGACGGCAAAGAAGCCGGGAACCAGCGGCGCGAACGGCGCCTGCTTGGCCTCCTGGGGCGTCGCGCTCAGCGAGCCGTAGGTGCGACCGTGAAAGCCGCGGTGGACCGAGACGACGTCGCCGCCGCGCTTGGCCTTGCGCGCCATCTTGATCGCGGCCTCGTTGGCCTCGGTCCCGGAGTTGGCGAAGTGGACGCGACCGCCGAGCGAGGATGCCGCGAGCCGCCGCGCCAGCTCGGCACCGGGCGCGCTGTGAAAGAGGTTGCCGACATGGATCAGCGCCGCCGCCTGCTCGGTGACAGCCTTGACGACCGCCGGATGCGCGTGACCGACGGAGTTGACCGCCAAGCCGGTCTGCAGATCGAGATACTCAAGGCCATCGACATCCCAGAGCCGCGCGCCTTCGCCGCGCACGAAGCGGACCGGCTGGCGGGCGTAGGCGGGGACAAGCCCGCTGTCGTCAAAGGCGGTCTCGGTGCTCACGACGCGGCCCGGATCTTCGTTCCGATTCCCTCGTCGGTGAACAGCTCCAACATGATCGAGTGCGGCACCCTCCCGTCGACGATGTGCGCCGCGGTGACGCCGCCGTGGATCGCCGCCACGCACGCCTGCAGCTTGGGCCGCATGCCGCCGGCAACGTGCTCGAGCGCCTCCTCGACCTCCTCGGCGCTGGCCTGCGAGATGCGCGACAGCGGGTTGGACGGGTCTCGCAGCCAGCCTGACACGTCGGTCAAGAACAACACCTTGTAGGCGCGCAGCGCCCTCGCCACCGCGCCGGCTGCCTCGTCGGCGTTGATGTTGTAGGAGTTGTTATCGCGGTCCGATCCCACGGAGGCGATGACCGGGATGTAGTCGTCGGCGATGTGCTTGAGCACGTCCACGTTGACCCGCGTGATGCTGCCGACGAAGCCGACATCCTCTCCCCCGGGCGCCGAGGCACGCTCGCACAGAAACAGGCGCCCGTCATCGCCCGAGAGCCCGATCGCCGACTGGCCGTGGCGGTTGAGGCGCAACACGATGTCCTTGTTGACCTTGCCGATCAACACCATCTTGGCGACCTCGACCGTCTCCGGGCTGGAGACGCGCAGCCCACCGACGAACTCCACCGGGATGTTCAACCGCTCCATGTAGGCGGTGATCTCCGGGCCGCCACCGTGGACGACCACCGGGTTCATCCCCACGTACTTGAGCAAGACAACATCGCGCGCGAAGTCCTCGCGCAGCGCCGGGTCCTCCATCGCCGCGCCGCCGTACTTGATGACGACGGTGCGACCGTGGAACTCGCGGATGTACGGGAGGGCTTCGAGGAGCGTGCTGACGTCGCGCATGGGCGGTCCCGGCCTAGGTGGTGTACTCGGCGTTGATGGTGATGTACTCGTGGCCGAGGTCAGAGAAGAAGACCTCGGTCTCAAAGCCGTCGCCGGGCAGGCCGATGGCGTACTCGACCTCGTCGCGTGCCACGCGCGCCTTGAGGTCGTCCTCGTCATGATCGACCGCGTTGCCCGCGACGCAGACCTGCACGCCCTCGATCGCGATGTCATAGGGCAACGGCGCGGTGTCGGGCAGCGCGAGGCCGATGGCCTGCGCGATCCGGCCCCAGTTAGGGTCGCCCCCGTAGAGCGCGGTCTTGACCAAAGGCGAGTTGGCGATCGCGCGGGCGACGCGCTCCACGTTGGGCCCATGGCCGCCGCGCGCCGTCACGCGGCCGACACGCCGGGCGCCTTCGCCGTCGCGGCAGATGTCGATCGCCAGCTGGCGCAGGAGCGCGTCGAGCGCCTGGCCGAAGAGCAGCTCGCCCTCGGACTCTGGCTCGACTTCCACGCCGGAGGCGCCCCCGCAGAGCAGGATGGCGGTGTCGTTGGTCGACAGCTGGCCGTCGACGGTGATGCGATCGAACGAGCGCTTGACGCAGACCCCGAGCAGCAGCTCGGCGGTCTCGGCGGCGACGATCGCGTCGGTCTCGATGAAGCACAACATCGTGGCGAAGGACGGCTGGATCATGCCCGCGCCCTTGGACTGCGCCGCCAGCCGGACCGTTCCGCCCGGCAGGTCGATCTCGATCGTCCCGCGCTTCTCGAACAAGTCGGTGGTCATGATCGACTGCTGGAAGTCGTCGATGCCCTCGGGCGATAGCGCCTTGCCGGCCTCCAGCAGCCCACGGACGACCTTGTGGCCGTCGAGCTGCACGCCGATCACACCGGTCGAGCAGACCGCCACGCGGTCCTCGGTCGTGCGGCCCATCATCGCTCCGGCCCCTTGCATCCGAGCGGCCTCGTCCATGCCACGGCCGCCGGTCGCCGCATTGGCGTTCCCGGAGTTGACCGCGATGGCCTTCAGCGCGTCCAGCCGCGCGCGGTCGCGCGTGACCAGCACGGGCGGTGCGGCGGTGCCTGAACGCGTGAAGCGCGCGGCGCTCGTGGTCGCTTCGCTGTCGGAGACGAGCAGTCCTACATCAAGTCCGCCAGACGGCTTAATCCCTGCGGCCGCGCCGGCAGCCCGGAAGCCTTGCGGCAGCGGGGCGCCCGGAACCTCGCGGACGCCGTCGGGCACGTCGACCCAGCGGGAGCGAAAGAACGTCGTGGCCTCCGGCGCGCTCACAAGATCCCCTCCGTCTCATCCCGGCCGAACATGAGGTTCAACGACTGCACGGCCTGCGACGACGTGCCCTTCCACAGGTTGTCGATGGCGCCGAAGGCCAACACCTTGCCCGTCCGCGGATCGGTCTGGACATTGATCGAGCAGATGTTGGTCTCGCGCACGTCGCGCACGCCCGGTGGGCGCGTGACGATGTCGACAAACGGCTCGGCGGCGTAGGCCTCCTCGTAGAGCGCGACGACGTCGCCGGCCTCCACCTCGGTGGTCGTCACGTAGCAGGAGACCAACTCGCCCTGATCGAGCGGGAGCAGGTGCGGGGTGAAGGTCACAGTGACGTCGGCGCCGAGGACCGCCAGCTCCTGGTCGATCTCCGGCGCGTGACGGTGGGTGCCGACGCCGTAAGGAACCACGTTCTCGTCGACGGTCACGAAGTGCGTCTTCTGCGTGGCGGCGCGGCCCGCACCGCTGACCCCGGACTTCGCGTCGATGATCACATCGTCGATCAGGCCCGCGCGCGCGAGCGGCGCGAGCGTCAGGATCGCGGCGGTCGGGTAGCAGCCTGGGCCCGCAACGAGGTCGGTCTCGGCGATGGCCGCACGGTAGAGCTCGGGCAGCCCGTAGACCGCCTCAGCCAGCAGCTCGGGATGGGCGTGCGGGACGTAGTACTCCTCGTAGACCTTCACGTCGCGCAGGCGGAAGTCGGCGCTCAAGTCCACCACCTTGATCCCGCCCTCCAGCAGCTCGGCGACTAGCGGCGCGGCGGCGCCGTGCGGGTAGGCGACGATCGCGGCGTCAACCTCGCCGTGGCGGTCGAAATCGAGGTCGAGCTCCTCGAGCACGAGCGGCACACGGTGGTGCGGGTACAACTCGTTGAGCGGCGTGCCGGCGTCCGAGCGCGACGTGATCGCTGACAGCCGAAAGTGCGGATGGCGGTCGATCAGGCGCGCGGCGAGCGCGCCGGCAAAACCGCTTGCGCCCGCGACGAGGACGGCGGGGCCGTCAGCCTGCTCAGCCACGAAGCTCACCCCCAACATGCTTGGCCAGCGCCGCAACGACTTTGTCGCGCACGGGCGCGACGTCCTCGTCAGACAACGTGCGGTCAGACGCTTGGAAGGTCAGTGCCAGCGCGAGCGACTTGCGCCCGTCGCCGACCTGGGCACCGCGGTAGACGTCAAAGACGCGCACGCCATCCAGCAAGTTGCCGCCCGCGCCACGGACCGCGCGCAGCACATCGTCGGCCGCGACGTCCTCGGCGACGATCACCGCGAGGTCTTGGCGCACGGGCGGGAAGCTCGTCAGGTCGCGGAAGTACGGGACCGCCACGGCATGAGCGACGGCGCGATCGAGGTCCAGCTCAAACGCCGCGACCGCACCCTCCAGCTCCCAGGCACGCGCGACGAGCGGATGCAACTCGCCGACCCAGCCGATGACCTCCTCACCGGCCAGGACCGTCGCCGAGCGGCCCGGATGCAAGAACGGCTGGGCCTCGGCGCGCACCGACCAGTCGATGCGCAGCGCGTCGAGCGTCGCGGCCAGCAAGCCCTTGACGGCGAAGAAGTCGACCGCACGCGGCGCCTCGCTATCACCCCACGACGGCGCGCTCAGCCGACCGTGGAGGACGGCGCCAAGCGCGCGATGCTCGTGCGGCAACTGCGTGGGTGGGTGGGCCGTGTTCGCGACATAGACCGCGCCCTGCTCGATCAACCGCAGATCCGCGTTGCCACGCGCGACGTTGTGCTTGGTCGCATCCAGCAGCGACCCAAGCACCGTCGTGCGCAGAACCGAGTGGTCCTCGCTCATCGGGTTCTGCAGGGCGACGAACGTGCGCCGCGGGTCGTCCTCAGGCAGCCGCAACCGGTCAGCGACGCCCGGCTCGGTGAACGACCAGCCGACGATCTCGTAGGCACCACGGCCGATCAGCGCGTCGACGGCCCGACGGCGCAAGCGCTGCTCGCTCGACATCCGCCCCGCCGCGCCGCGGCGCTTGGGCAACGTGGCCGGAAGCTTGTCGAGATCAAAGCGCCCGACCTCCTCGACCAGATCGGCTTCCCGCGTGACATCGTTGCGCCGGAAGCCCGGCACGGTGACGTCCAACCCATCGGCCGCATCAGCCACGCCAAAGCCCAGCGCGGTGAGCGTCTGCGTCTGGCGCGCCCGCGGGATGACGAGCCCCAGCAGCGACGCGACCTTGTGCTCGCGCAGACGGATCGTCGCGTCCGGCCACGGCTCGCTGCCAAACGGCCCGGCGTCGATCGTGCCGCCGGCCACCGTGGCGCCCGTGAGCTCGACCATCAACTTGGTCGCGACGGTCTGCGCGTCCATCGCCTGCTCGGGCGCGAGGCCCTTCTCGAAACGTCCGGACGCTTCGCTGCGCAACCCCAGGATGTTGGACGTGCGGTGGATGTTGGGTCCGATCCAGGAAGCCACCTCCATCAGCACGCGCGTCGTGCCGTCCTCGACCTCGGAGCGCGCGCCGCCCATGACGCCGGCGATCGACGTCGGGCCATCGGCATCCTCGATGACGAGCATCTCGGCATCGAGCGTCCGCGTCTGGCCGTCGAGCGTCTCGATCTGCTCGCCGTCGGTCGCGCGCCGCACCGTCAGCTCGCCACCGGCGACCTTGTCGAGGTCGAAGGCGTGCAGCGGATGGCCCGTCAGCAGCATCACGTAGTTGGTGATGTCGACGACGTTGCTGATCGGCCGCATGCCGGCGGCGATCAGGCGCGCCTTCAGCCAGCGCGGCGACGGGCCGATCGTGACGTTCTCAAAGACGCGCGCGGTGAAGCGCGGGCAGAGGTCGGGTGCGTCGATCCGGATGTGCGCGCCCGGGACGTAGCCGGGCGTGCCGAGATCGTCAGCCCAGGGCGCCGGCGCCAGCGGCGCCTCGGTTGCGGCGTGGACCTCCCGCGCCAGCCCATAAATGCCCAAGCAGTCAGGACGGTTGGGCGTGATCTCGAACTCGATGACCTCGTCGAAGATCGGGAGCACATCGACCAGCGGCGTGCCCGCGGCCAGCGCGTCGTCGAGCACCATGATCCCGCCGGCGCGGTCGCTGGCCAGGCCGACCTCGTCCTCAGACAGGATCATCCCCAGCGACTCGACGCCACGGAGCTTGGCCTTCTTGAGCTTCGTGCCGTCGGGCATCGTCGCGCCCGGGCGCGCCACGGCCACGGTCTGGCCGGCGGCCACGTTCGGCGCGCCGCAGACGATCTGCTGCGGCTCGCCATCGCCCACGTCGACGGTCGTGACGTTCAGCCGGTCGGCATCCGGATGCTTGCCGCAGGTCAGCACCTTGCCGACGACGAAGCCCTCAGCCGCGCCGACGCCATGGTGGTGGATGGCCTCCACCTTGGTGCCCGACAGCGTGAGCCGCTCTTCGAGCGCCTCCAGCGTGATGTCCGGCGCGCAGTACTCGCGCAGCCAGGAGTACGGAACTCTCATCCGAACTGCTCCAGGAAGCGCAGGTCGTTCTCATAGAACAACCGCAGGTCGCTCACGCCGTGCTTGAGGAAGGCGATGCGCTCGATGCCCATCCCCCAGGCGAAGCCTTGGACCTTCTCGGGGTCGTAGCGGTCGTCGTCGACATAGGAGTACACGTTGGGGTCCACCTCACCGGCGCCCAGGATCTCGATCCAGCCCTCGCCGCGACAGAGCGGGCAGCGCGAGCCGTCCTTCATCCAGCCGTTGTTGCAGTTGAAGCACGAGACGTCGACCTCGACCGACGGCTCGGTGAACGGGAAGAAGTGGCCGCGCAAGCGCACGTCGCGCTCGTCGCCGAAGATCGCGCGGGAGAACTCCAGCAGCGTGCCCTTCAGGTCGGCCAAGGTGATGTCCTCATCAACGGCAAGGCCTTCAACTTGGTGGAACTGCGGCGTGTGTGTCGCATCGCTGTCACGCCGGTAGACGCGCCCAGGGATGACGACGTACAGCGGCGGCGGATGGGCCTCCATCGCGCGCACCTGCATCGGCGAGGTGTGCGTGCGCAGCACCGTGTCGTCGGTGACGTAGAACGTGTCGCTCTTGCCCCGCGCGGGATGCGTCGCATCGTGGTTGAGCGCGTCGAAGTTATAGCGGATGGTCTCGACCTCATTGCCCTCCATGACCGTGAAGCCGAGGCCGACGAAGACGTCTTCCAGCTCGCGCCATGTCTGGGTGATGAGGTGCAGCCGCCCGAGGGGCTGCAGGGGGTCGCCGGGCAACGTGACATCCACGCGATCGGTGATCAGCTTGGCGTCGAGCTCTGAGGCATCGAGGCGGTCGACGGCATCGCTCAGCCGCGCCTCCAGCGCCTTGCGGACCTCGTTGGCGCGCTTGCCGACCTGGCCGCGCTGCGCCGGCTCCAGCTCGCCAACGCCGCGCAGCAGGTTGGGTAACTCGGCCTTGCGGCCCAAGAGGCGGACGCGCAGCTCTTCGAGTTGCTCGGTCGAGGCCGCCGCGTCGATCGCGGCGAGGCCCTCGTCGTGGATCTCTTCGATGCGTGTCAGCACGGGGCCTCCGGGTCCGTGACCCTATTCAACTCATAGACGGCCAGCGTGGCGGCCATTGCGGCATTCAGCGACTCGTTGGCGATCGGAATGTGGGCGGCACGGTCGCAGGCGTCAAGGACGTCCTGTGACAGACCGGCACGCTCGGCGCCGACGACCAGCGAGATGTCCCCCTCGGCCGGTCCCCGCAAGGGTTCGCCACGCCGCGCGTCGAGCGCGACGCGCACGCCCGGCAGCTCGTCGATCGACGCCGCGCGGGCGACCGCGACGGCGAAGATCGCGCCCATCGACGCCCGCACCGCCTTGGGCCCGTAGGGATCGGCCGTCCCCGGGCCGAGCACGACCGAGTCGACGCCGAAGGCCAGTGCCGCGCGCAGCACGGTGCCGACGTTGCCGGGGTCCTTGAGGCCCCACAGCGCAACGCACAGCGGCCCGGCGGGCGCCGGTGCCCAACGCTCCTCGAAGACCGCCAAGGCCCGCGTGCCCGAGCCCAAGGACGACACCTTGGCCAGCGCGTCCTCGCTCACTTCGACACCCGCCCGCAGGAGGTGCACGGGCTCCCACCCAGCCTCCTGTGCAGCCGTCAGCAGATCCTCGCCCTCGGCTACGAAGCGCCCGCCGCCACGCTCACGCCGCGCGGCGAGGCGGCGGATGTCCTTCAGCAGCGGGTTGTGATGAGAGGTGATCATGATGTGGTTGGTGACGGGTCACACGGGCAAAAGAAAGGGCGCCGTCCTGGAGAGGAGCGGCGCCCTGTAAGGCTTGATGTCGGCGAAGTCGCTACGCAGCGGCTGCCGACGCCTCACGGGCGGCCTCGGCAAAGCGTCGGAACGTCTCGGGATCGCGCACGGCGATGTCGGCCAGGACCTTGCGGTCCAGATCGATCTCGGCCAGCTTGAGGCCGTGGATGAACTCACCGTAAGACATGCCATTGAGGCGGGCTGCCGCGTTGATGCGCGTGATCCACAGGCGGCGGAAGTCGCGCTTGCGGTTGCGGCGGTCGCGGTACGCGTAGGAGTCGGCCTTGGTCAAGGCCTCCTTGGCGCGCTTGTAGTTGGAGTTCGCCTCGCCACGGAAGCCCTTGGTGAGCTCCAGCGTCTTGCGACGTTTCTTCTTGGCGTTGACGGAGCGCTTGACGCGGGTCACTTCTTCTTCGCTCCCAGGAGGGTCTTGACCCGCGGGGCGTCGTGATCAGACAGGACAAAGTCCTTCCCGAGGTGCCGCTTATGCTTCTGCGACTTCTTCTCGAGGATGTGGCTCGTGAAGGCGTGGCGAGCCTTGACCTTGCCCTTGGCGGTCAGCTTGAAGCGCTTCTTGGCGCCCGAATGGGTCTTCATCTTCGGCATGTGCGGAGGCGGGCCAGTATAGGAAGTCGCACGCCATTCTGGCGCGGGCTGGCCCGGAGCCAGTGTAGTAGGACGCGCAATGACGCGCGGTCTGGCTCGCGGCGTAGGCTAGCGATGTGGCCGCCTCCACCATCAGCAGCCGCTTGATCGGCCGCGACGACGAGCTCGCGGTGCTTGTGGAGGCTGTGCACGACGCCGACGCGTGCCGTCCGACCCTGGCGTTCGTGGCCGGCGAGTCGGGCGTCGGGAAGTCGCGGTTGCTCAGCGAGCTGGCGCGCCGGGCACGTGACGATGGTGCACGGGTGCTCAGCGGCGAGTGCGTCGAGCTCGGCGACGGCGAGCTGCCCTACGCGCCGCTGGTCGGCGCCCTGCGACCGCTGGTCCGCGCCGAAGACCCCGCGCTGCTGGAGCTTCCCGCCACCGCGCGCTACGAGCTGGCGGCGCTGTTGCCGGGCCTGGCCAACCCCAACGGCGACGGGACGCCGCCCCGCGATCAACGCATCGAAGCCGACGGCCAAGCGCAGTCGCGGCTCTTCGAGGCCCTGCTGGCGGCGATCGACCGCCTCAGCCGCGACGCGCCGGTCGTCCTGATCATCGAAGACGTCCATTGGGCTGACCGCTCGACCCGCGACTTCCTCTCCTTCCTGGGACGCAACCTCGCCGACGAGCGCGTGCTGATCGCGCTCAGCTATCGCCCTGACGAGCTGCACCGTCGCCATCCGCTGCGCCCGCTGCTGGCCGTTCTGGAGCGCACGCCCCAAGCGCGGCGCATCGAGCTGCACGGGCTGCTGCCGGCCGACATCAAGGCCATGGCCCACGAGCTCACCGGCCACGAGCCGTCCCCCGAGCAGGTCGATCGCCTCGTGCGGCGTAGCGACGGCAACGCGCTCTTCATCGAGGAGCTTCTCGCTGCGGGACCGGGACCACTACCCCCGAGCCTCAGCGACGCGCTGATGGTCCGCGTCGAGCGGCTGCCGCCAGCGGCCCAAGAGGTCGTGCACACGCTCTCGGTCGCCCAGCCCGCCGACCACGCGCTGCTGGAAGAGCTCGAGGTGCTCGAGGACACGGCGCTGCGGACCGCACTGCGTGATGCAATCGCCGGCCACGTCGTCACCGTCGACGACAGCGACCGCTACACCTTCCGCCACGTCCTGCTGCGCGAGGTCGTCTACGACGACCTGCTGCCCGGCGAGCGCTCCGAGTTGCACCGCGCGGTCGCCCGCTCCCTGGAGGCACGGCTGCCGGGCGACGGCGGCCCGGGCCTCGCGTCGGCGATCGCCCATCACTTCCATCGCTCCGGCGACCAGCCCGAGGCGCTGCGGTCGGCGATCCGCGCCGCCGACGCCGCCACCGCCGCTCACGCCGAAGCCGACGCCGCCCAGTTGCTCGAGCGCGCGCTGGAGCTGTGGGAGCGCGTCGCCGAGCCCGCGGCGCTGACCGACGGCGACCAGCTCGACCACATCGACTTGCTGGTCCGTACCGCTCGCGCGCATCGCAACACCGACGACCCGCGGCGCGTAACGCTGCTCAACCAGGCGCTGCGTGAGGCGCGTGCCGCCGACCCTGACGATCGTCGCGTCCCGCTGCTGTTGCAACAGCGCGCCATGGCCGAATGGGGCTTGGGCCGCGGCGAGGCAAGCCGCAAGTCCTTGGACCTCGCGCGGCGGCTGCTGGCCGACGACGCGCCCGAGACCCAGCGCATCAGCCTGACGATCTCGCGCATGAAGCTCGCGACCCTGCAGTCGCGCTACAGCGAGACGATCGCGCTGGCCGAGGAGGTCCTCCCCCAGCTGCCCGACACCCACGACGGCGAGATCCTACGTTCCGAGACCTATAACAACTTCGGGCTCGCGCAGATCATGACCGACGACCACGAGCGTGGCGTGGCCAACCTGCGCGAGGCAGCGGCGATCGCCCGGGCCAAGAACGACTACGTGCTCCTATCGGTCTCCTACGTCAACCTCGCCGACGCCTTGCATCTGTCCGGACGGCCCGAGGAGGCCAAGGCCGTCATCGACGAGGCGATGCACACGATCGATGGCAACGTGCCCGGCGGCGCGTGGGTGCCGACCTTCGCCGCCGAGCTGGCGATCGACCTCGGCGAGTACGACGCCGCCGCGGCCTACCTGCGCACTACCGGTCGCACGAGCGGCAACAGCCGCGTGAACATTGAGCTGCGCCGCGCCGAGCTGGCGCTGGGGCGCGGTGACGACGGTGCGGCGCGGACGTCGATCGAAGAGGCCGAGGCGTTGCTGGTCGACTCGCTGGAGCCGCAGTTCGTCGCCGTCGCCGGCGTGCTGCGCGCCGAGCTGGATCGCCGCAACGGCCATCCGGTCTGTGCGCGTGAGGCGGTCGAGAGCGCGCTCGAACGCCTGGAGTTCTGTAGCGACGACACGGTCCGGCTCGGGCGGCTGGCCGCCACGGGGGTGGCGATCGAAGCCGATCTGGCCCAGCGGGCACGCGACCTCGGCGACCGCGAGGCGGAGACCGACGCGATCGCCCGTGCGGAGATCATGCTCTCGCGCGCGCAAGCCGCCGCCTCGGCGGGGCGACCGATGGAGACGGCCTACGCGGCGACCGCAGTCGCCCACCACCTACGCGCGACCGGCGACGACCCGGGCGAGGCCTGGACCGTCGCGGCCGAGGCGTGGACGGCACGCGGGCGCCCGCTGCTCGTCGCGGCCATGCGGCGCCATGCGGCCGAGGCATGCTTGGCCCACGGGCGGCGCGAGCGCGCAACCGAGGCGGCCGGCATCGCGCTGGCGGGCGCGCGGCGGATCGGCGCGGCGTGGTTGGTCGACGAGCTCGAAGGCCTGATCGCGCGCGCCCGGCTGACGCTGGGAGACAACGGCGCGAGCGCCGGCGCGACCGCGGCGCAGGACGCGCCGCCGAGCGCCGAGGACGACCTCGACCCGTTCGGCCTCACGCCCCGCGAGCGGCAGGTCCTCACGCTCGTGGCGCGCGGCGCGACCAATCGCGAGATCGGCGCCGAGCTGTTCATGGCCGAGAAGACGGCCAGCGTCCACGTCTCGCGGATCCTGTCCAAGCTGGATGTGCGCAGTCGAACCGAGGCGGCGGCAGTTGCACACCGCCTCGGGCTCGCTGCGGGCTGAGCGCGGACGCCGCTAGGAGGCGGCGGGCGCTTCGTCGTCGGCAGCCGCGGGAGCGGCCTCGACGGGAGCTTCTTCGGTCACCTCGGCGGCGGGTGCCTCGGCCGTGGCCGTGGTGGCCTCGCCATCGGCGCTCTCCGGTGCCTCGGCTTCAGCCTCGGCCGACGGTGCCGATGTGCCGCCATCGATGGTGCCGGCCAGCACGGCCTTGGAGGGGCCGAGCATCATCGTCATGTTGCGGCCGTCCAAGTTCGGACGCTGCTCGATGATCGCGAGCTCGGCGAGCTCCTCGGCCAGGCGGTCGAGGATCATGCGCCCGCGCTCGGGGTGCGTCACCTCACGGCCACGGAACATGATGGTGATCTTCACCTTGTCCTTGTGGCGCAGGAACCGCTCGACGTGACCCTTCTTGGTGTCGTAGTCGTGCTGGGCGATCTTCGGCCGGAACTTGATCTCCCGGATGACGATCTGCTGCTGATGCTTCTTAGCGGCCTTGACCTTCTGGGCCTGCTCGTACTTGTACTTCGAGTAGTCCAGGACGCGGCAGACAGGCGGGCGCGCTTCGGCGGCCACCTCGACCAGGTCGAGATCGCGCTCCTGCGCATAGCGCAGGGCCTCGTCGGTCTTCATGACGCCGATCTGCTGGCCGTCATCGCCGATAACCCGGACTTCGGGCACACGGATGCGCTCATTGACGCGCGTCGTGTCCCGCTCGGGCGGGCGCCGGTCGAACCGTCTCGGGACCGGCACTAGCTGTTCTGTCGGCGGGTCATCAAGACCGCGGCGCCGACCATGTCGTGATGCAAGTCAACGTCGCCGAGTATAGACGGATCGTCGACGCATCCGCCACCCCTCGTCCACACGGCTACAGGACCACCCGGCAGTGCCGACCAACCGGGACGTGGCAACCCGCTTGCTCACGCCCCCTGCCCGCATCCGTGCGTGGCAGGCCATCCGGGCCCTTCGCGAGGCCCCGGACCACTACGCGCTGATCGATCAGCGCCGTGCCGGCCACCTGGCCGGATTCTTGTTCTGCTGCGCTGGCGTCCTGGCCGCCGTGATGCTGGCCTTCGACCCGCCGAACGCACCCGGCCGCGGCGGCTGGCTGCCGCCCGCGTTGCTCATCCTGCTGGCCTTCATCAGCGGTCTGGCGATGATCGTCAACCGGCGCACCATGCGCACCAACCAGCTGATGGCAACCGGGCTGTCGGGGCCGGTGATGCTCGGCACGCTGCAGTGGCTGACCGATGGCGAGCCGGCCTACGCCCAGCTGCTCATCCTCTCGGTGCTCTGGTCGGCAACCGTGCTGCCGCCGCTGCGGCTGGCCGTCATCGCCGGCCTCGATGCCGCGGTCGTCTTTCTCCCCCGCCTCTACAGCACGCACCCTGACGTGCTGACGCAGGAGATCGCGACGATCGGGATCGTCTGGACGCTGGCGTGCGTCTGCGCCATCCATGCCGAGCGGATGCGACGCATCCGCCGCGTGCTGGTCGACGAGCGCGTGGAGGCCGACGAGCTCGCGCGGGTCGACGCGCTCACCGGTCTGGGCAACCGCCGCGCGCTCGACGAGGCGCTCGTCGCTCAAGTCGCGCTGGCCACGCGCACCGAGCGTCCACTCTCAGCGCTGGTCGGCGACCTGGACAACTTCAAGCAGATCAACGATCGCTTCGGCCACCACGGCGGCGACCGCATCCTCGAAGACGTCGCCACGGTCATGCGCGACGTCGTCCGTACGCCCGACAGCTGCTTTCGCTGGGGCGGCGACGAGTTCGTGATCTTGCTGCCAGAGGCCGACCTCGCCGAGGCCGAAGAGGTCGCCGCGCGCGTCGCCATGGCCATCGCCGCGCGCTGCTTTGCGCCCGACGGCACCGCCATCGGCATCACGATCGGCAGCGCCGAGCACACCACCGGCCATGCCGCCAGCCACCTGCTGGCGGTCGCCGACGGTGCGCTGCTGGCCGCCAAGGCCGGCACGCGCGTCTGACCCACCGAGGACTGGCTAGGTCTGGGAGCTGAGCTCAGGCTCGGCGCTGCGCTCGGCCGCGATCTCGGCTTCGATGCGCGCGACGAACTCCTCGACGGTGAAGGTCCCCTCGTTGCCGCCACGATGGCGACGGACGGAGATCGAGCCCGTCTCTGCCTCGCGATCGCCGACGATCAACATGTAGGGGATCTTCGACAGCTCCGCCTCGCGGATCTTGCGGTTGACCGACTCGGTGCGGTCGTCGAGCTTGACGCGCAGGCCGGCAGCCCGTAGCGCCTCAGTGGCCGTCCGGGCCGCATCCTCGTGGCGGCTGGCGATCGTCAACACGATCGCCTGGGCCGGGGTCAGCCAGAGCGGGAACTCGCCGGCGTAGTGCTCGATGAGGATCCCGATGAAGCGCTCGAAGGAGCCCAGCAGCGCGCGGTGGATCATCACCGGCCGGTGCAACGCGTTGTCGTTGCCGATGTAGGTCGCGTCCAGGTGCTCGGGCATCTGGTAATCGAGCTGGACGGTGCCCAGCTGCCAGGAGCGACCCAGCGAATCGCGCATGTGCAGGTCGATCTTGGGCCCGTAGAACGCGCCGTCGCCAGCGTTGATCTCGTACTCCAGGCCCTGGCGCTTGAGCGCGTTCTCCAGCGCTTGCTCGGCGTGGTCCCACGTCTCATCGGAGCCCAGGCGCTTGGCGGGCCGGGTCGAGAGCTCCAGCTTGGGCTCAAAGCCGAACAGCCGGTAGAGGTCAAAGCCGAAGTCCAAACAGCCAACGACCTCGTCCTCGATCTGCTCCTCGGTGCAGAAGATGTGGGCGTCGTCCTGGGTGATGTGGCGGACGCGCATGAGGCCGTGCAGCGTGCCGCTGGGCTCGTGACGATGAACGAGGCCCTGCTCGCTGAAGCGGATCGGCAGCTCGCGGTAGGAGCGCCGCACGTCCTTGAAGAGCTGGACGTGGCCCGGGCAGTTCATGGGCTTGAGGCCCATCGGCCGGTCCTCGATATCGGTGAAGTACATGTTGTCGCGGTAGTTCTGCCAGTGGCCGCTGGCCTTGAACAGCTCGACATCCCACAGGATCGGCGTCTTGACCTCCGAGTAACCACGCTTGCGGTTCTCGGTCCGCCACAGCTCGGTCAGCGCGTTCCAGATCGTCATCCCCGGCGGCTGCCAGAGCGGCATCCCCGGTGACAGCTCGGAGAACGTGAACAGCCCGAGGTCCTTGCCCAGGCGACGGTGGTCGCGTGCCCGCGCCTCCTCGAGCATGTGCAGGTGGGCGTCGAGCTCCTTCTGCTTGAAGAACGCGGTGCCATAGACGCGGGTGAGCATCTGGCGCTCGGAGTCGCCGCGCCAGTAGGCGCCCGCGACCGACTGCAGCTTGAAGGCGCCGATGCGCTTGGTCGTCGGCGCGTGCGGTCCGCGACACAGATCGGTGAAGGGCCCGTTGGTATAGAGGCTGACGGTGTCGACGCCTTCGTTCTTGACCAGGTCCTCGATCAGCTCGACCTTGTAGTCCTGGCCTTGGGCGCGGAAGCGCTCCAGCGCGTCGGGCACCGAGACGACCTCGCGCACGAACGCCTCGTCGGCGGCGACGTGCTCCTTCATCTTGGCCTCGACGCGCTCGAAGTCCGCGTCGGTGAACTGCGCGCCCTCCGGGAAGTCGAAGTCGTAGTAGAAGCCGTTCTCGATCGCCGGGCCGATCGAGATCTTCACGCCCGGATAGAGCTCCATCATCGCCGCGGCCAGCACGTGGGCGGTGTCGTGGCGGATCAGTTCCAGCGCGTCCTCGCCGGAGCGGTCGGTGACGATCTCCAGCACCGCGCCGTCGGGCAGCGGCTGGGAGAGGTCCTGCGTCGCCCCATCGACCTTCACCGCGAGGGCCGCCTTGGCGAGCCCCGGTCCGATCGAGGCCGCTGCGTCGGCGCCAGTGGCGCCGTCGGCGAGCTCGAGCTCCTTGCCGTCCGGGAGGGTGACCTTCATGCGGCCATCCTAGGAGAGAGCCCGTAGGCGCGCTGTGGCCGTGCTGCCCGCTGGCAGGTCCCGGCGCGTGGGCACAAAGGCGGAGGCTTCCGAGCGCTCTCGTAAGGTGCGGTGCATGGACGCCGCCCGCCTGCGCGCCGCCTTCCCGGTCCTGGAGCGCACTGCCTACCTGAACGCGGGCACCTGCGGGCCGCTGCCGGCCGCCGCGCAGCGTGCGGCGGTCGAGGCGTGGAAGTTCGGGACCGAGGAGGGTCGCAGCGGCGCGTTCTACGAGCGGTTGATGGGGCTGTCGGATGAGCTGCGGGCGCGATATGCGAGCGCGCTGGGGGCCTTGGCCGACGATGTCGCGCTGACGTCGGGGACCAGCGATGGCTGCGGGCGCGTCGTGGCAGGTGTGTCGCTCGGTCCGGGCGACGAGATCCTGACGGCCGACGACGAGCACCCGGGCCTGCAGGGCCCGCTGATCGCTGCGCGACTGCAGCGTGGCGTGACGCTGCGCGCCGTGCCACTGGCCGAGATCCCGGATGCCGTGAGCGAGAACACCAAGTTGATCGCGTGCTCGCATGTGTCGTGGCATAGTGGGGCGGTCGCGCCCGTGGCGGCCATCGTCGCCGCGGCGGGCGCTTACGACATCCCGGTGCTGCTCGACGGCGCCCAAGGTGTCGGGGCGGTGCCGGTCGACGTCGGCGCGCTCGGCGTGGCGGCCTACGCGGGCTCGGGTCAGAAATGGCTCTGCGGACCGGTCGGGTGCGGGATGCTGTGGGTCGCGCCGGCGTTTGCCGAGCGGATCGCGGCGCTGGCGCCGGCCTACCGCGGCGTCGCCGACCATGACGTAGGGCTTGCGTCGGGTTTGGTGGCGGACGCGCGCCGCTATGACGTGCCGTCGCAGGATCTCGCCACGGTCGTGGCCGCCGCGGCAGCCTTCGACGTGCTCGCCGAGGCGGGGCTGGCGGCCGTGCAGGAGCGCGCGATCGGGCTGGCGGGGTCGTTGGCCTCGTCGCTCGCTGCTGCCGGCTTCGAGGTGGTGCCGCGCGGCGACACGACGCTTGTCTCCTGGGTGGTGGAGGACGGCGACGAGGCGGCGGTCGCGGTGCGCGATCGCCTGGATGCCGGCGGCATCACGATCCGGAACCTGCCGGGGACCGGACGGCTGCGCGCGTCGGTCGGCGCATGGAACGACGAGGATGACCTGCAGCGGCTGCTGACGGCGTTGGTGTAGGTCATGACGGACGACGGGTTTTCCAGCGTCGCGGTTCTGGTTGCCGCGTTCAACGCCGAGCGGTTCATTGGGCAGGCAGTGCGCTCGGCGCTCGCGCAGGACTATCCCGCCGAGCGGCTCCATGTTGTCGTTGTTGATGATGGGTCCACCGATGCGACGGCCGCGGTGGTTGCGGCGCTCGCCGAAGACCATCCAGGCCGCGTCACGCTGGTGCGCCAGCAGAACCTCGGGTCGGTCGGCGCCGTCAATCGGGCGGCGGCCGAGCGCGTGGCCGTCGAGGCCGACCTCCTCGCCATCCTGGATGCCGACGACGCGTGGCCGGCAGGCAAGCTCGCCGCCCAAGCTGAGGTGTTCGCGGCGCGGCCCGAGGTCGGGCTCGTCTACACCGATATGCGCGTGATCGACGCCAACGGCACCGTGCTGCAGGAGTCGTGGCTGTCGGATGCGCGCCCGCCGACCGGTCGCGGGCTGTCGACGTTCCTGCGCGAGAACCTCGTGACCGGCTCGTCGATTGTCGTGCGCGGCAGGCTGCGCGACGTGCTGTTCCCCATCCCGGATGAGATGGCCTGGGCGGACTGGTGGCTGGCGGCGCGCGCAGCGCAGTTTTCGGAGATCGCCTACCTGCCGATCCCGCGGACGCTCTATCGCTTCCACGCCACCAACATGTCGCTTGGGGCCGAAGGGCCGGCCAAGCTGCGGGAGTTGCGCAAGGGGCTGGCGCTGCAGCGGTGGTTCCTGCGGCGGGTCACAGGCGAGGACATGTCGGTCAGCGAGCTTGAGCAGTGTTGGGATGCGTTCGTGCGGCTGGCAAGCGAAGCGCTGGAGGTGGCGGGAACGCCCTTCGTGGCGTTGGTGGAGGTGTCGCCTAGTGATGCGACCGAGGCGGGGACACTGAGCGCCGAGGCGCAATCGCTGCTCGACGACGGCGCCTCACCGCACGAGGCGCTCGCGGTGGCCGTCCGCGCCGCGGCGACCGACCCGTTCTCCGACGCCGCGCGCGGGGCGCTGATCGCCATCCGCGCGGCGCTGCCGGATGGTCTTGGGCCCTATCCCCTGCGCGGTGCGCGACCACTCGTCGCCTGCCTCGACGCCGACGACGTCGTCCGCGATCCCGGCATCCTGGCCGCCTGCGCGGCTGCGCTTGGTGACCTGACCGACGTCACGATCGCGATCGATGCCTCGACCTTTGACGCCGAGGAAGCCGCCGCTCGGATCGCCGCGCTGGCCGAGGAGCTCGGCCTCGCCGGCGATCCGCAGCTGGACCTCGCGCTCGTCACCGGGCCGCTCGACGAGCTCGGCGCAGCGCGCTTGTTATATGGCTTGACCGCGCGCGTGTGCACGCGCCGCCACGACGACGACACGCCGTGGTTTGCGCCCGTCGACGTGGCGGACGCCCGTGCGCTGGCTGCTCAGCAGGCGGGCAGCGGCGTCGCCGTCACAGGGTTGACGCAGCTCGTTTGGCGCTTGGGTGCCTTGCGCGCGCGGATCGTGAGCTTCTCGACGCGGATCGCGGTCGCTGCACCGGATTCAGCTCGCAGCTCCAGCACCGTGCCGACGGGCAGCTTGGCGGTCTTGAGCGCTGCGCCAAAAGACACCACCTTGCCGCTACGCGCCTTTGCGCTCTTGGTGGCAAACGGACAGCCCTTGACCTTCTTGGGGGCCTTGCACGTGAGCGTCACTGTCGCGCCGGCGGGTGCCCCGGCCAGCGCGAGCTTCTGGAAGATGGTGGCCTTGGCGCCGGCGGTCTGAGCGATGGTGACGGTGAAGGCCGGCGAGAGCAACGATGCGGCCAGCCCGTCGCAGTTGTCGTCCTTGCCGTTGGCGGGGATTTCGGTCCCACCAGGATGGACTGACTTGTCACGGTCGTCGCAGTCGGCGCCCACGGGGCTACCGTCGCCGTCGGCGTCGACGGCCGCCGCGGCGGCACCGCCCCCTCCACCGCCGATCACCACGGACTCGGTCTGCACCGACTCGCAGGAGTCCGCGGCGTCGAGCTGGTCGCTGGTGAGCGCGTCGGCGCCGTCGCCGCAGGAGATCAAGTCGGCGACGCCGTCGCGCGCGGCAATCGTGTCGTCATCTGCCCCGCCGGCGAGCAGGTCGGCGCCCGCGCCGCCGTCGAGGACGTCGCTGCCGGCGTTGCCGTAGAGCTGGTCGTTGCCGGCCGAGCCGATCAGCGTGTCGTTGCCCGTGCCGCCGTCGACGCGCTCGATGTCGCCGCCGACGTCGTCGGTCTCTCCAACCGAGCCGTCGTCGGCGCCGCCCGCGCCAACGGTCACCCGCACGGGCGAGGTATAGGCCGCGTAGCTCAGGGCGTCGATGCCGGTGCCGCCACGGTAGGTGTCGACACCGAGGTTGGCGGTCAGCGTGTCGTCACCGGCGCCGCCGTCGAGCTTGTCGTCGCCGAAGCCGCCGTCCAGGATGTCATCGCCCTCGTCGCCGAAAAGCAGATCGTTGCTGGCGTCGGCACCGCGCAGGGTGTCGCGGCCGGGGCCGCCGTGGATCTCGGCGTGCATGCCGATCGGGACGGTCGGTTGGGCGGCGATCTGGTCGTCGCCGGGGCCGAGGTCGATAATGACGCGCGTGATGAAGTCGACCGCGCAGGTCACGCTGTTGCCGTTGCCCGTGCAGCCGAGGCCCGGCGCCAGGCTCTCCCCCGAGGTCCGGTCGATCCCGAGCTTGCCGGCGGTCAACTTGTAGGCGATGACGTCGTTGGGTGCCGCGGCGGTTGACGTGACGGTGATCGTGTCCGCGGCGGTCTTGGCGACCGTGATCGCGGCGGAAGCTGGGCCGGCTGCCGCAAGGGCGGCAGCGAGCGTCAGCGGGGCGATGAGCCTGCGCATGGTTGTCAGGCTACGGACGTCTGGGAGGGCCCTGGACGGGAGGACGATACGGGCGTTCGTGTCCAATCGCGCGGCGCGTCCGGTCAGACGGGTGCCGGCTCAGGGGCCGCGGCGGGCAGCGGTGTCTCCTCGACCTCCGGTCCCGGCGTGAGGACGGCGCCGACGATCACCGCGGTGAAGCCGACGAGTCGAGCGATCAGCGAGAGCGTCCCGTCCGGCAGTGGCTCGGAGAAGACGATCGGCCCCGCCGCGATCGTCACGACGTTGGCGGCCGCGCTGGTGATCGCGATGACGGCCACCGCCGGGCCCAGTTGCAGCGAGCGCGCGCTGACGACGAGGCCGACGAGCGAGAGGATCGTGACGGCTGCGGCCTCGGGCGTGAGGAGCACGAGCAGCCCGCGGTCGATGAGGTCGCCCGACCCGGCCTTGATCGTCACGTCGCTGGCGCCCCAGAGCAGACCGGCAGCCAGCGCGAGCACGGGTCCGGCGCGGCGGGTGTCGTTGAGGACCGCGGCACAGGAGCCGAGTGCCGCGACGGTGAGGATTCCGACGTAGAGCCAGAGCGTCGGCGCCGTGAACGAGCGGTGCGCGCTCTCGCCCGAGTTGCCGAGCGTGGCGGCGAGCAGCGCGAGGCCTGCGGCGGTGATCGCGACGCCGATCCAGTCGCGCATTGTCACCGGCAGCTTGAAGACACGGCTGGCCAGGGGCGTCAGGAGGACGAGGCCACCGGCGATGACTGATTGCACGAGGCTGATCGGCGCGAGCGAGAGCGCGGCGACGTGGAAGACCCACGCGCCGGTGGCGACGATGATGCCGAGCGTCCACCAGCGGTTGGCAAACAACGCGCCGGTCGAGCGGACCGGGTGACGCCACTGAACGGCTGGCGCGTTGACGGCGCCCCGCTGCTTGAACAGGAAGCCGAGCAGGGCGACAACCGAGCAGCAGAGCGCGAGCAGCAGTCCGAGGGCGACGGAGGGCGACACGGGCGCAGAGGTTAGGCCGGTGCGAGTTCGCGAGCAGCGGAACGACGAACCTGATCCTCATGGTGACCCTCCCGGGGTGGCCTTGACGATGAGAACGTGACGGTGTTCACCTGCCCGACGTCGACGCGGCCGGAACCTTTCACGCTCCGTTCTCGCGCGGACCCGGTTGGTCCAGCTTCCTGACAGGATGCGCGCCATGCGCTGGATCAAGGAGATGGCTCCCGAGCTGCTGCCGCTGGTGATCGCCATCGTCGTCCCACTCGCCGGCGTGGTCCTTGCGCTGCAGATCTGGGTGACCGGCGACCGTCGTCGCAGCCTCCGGGTCATCGCGGCGGCGGTCCTAGGCACCTGCGTGTGGGCTATCGCGTTGACGAGCTAGCAGAGGTCGTCGCTAGGTCGCACGCCTTCGGTCCGTGATTCGCAAACGTGGTGGCGCCGTTATCACTCCTCTATGCCTGACGTGCTGATCCGAGACGTGCCCGCCGGAGATCTTGCCCGCATCGACGCCCTGGCCGCGCGGCTGAAGATCTCGCGGACGGAGTACCTGCGGCGTCGGCTTCACCAGATGGCGGCCCACGCCTCGTCGCCTGTGACCGCGGCTGATCTCCAGCGGTTCGCCGCTCGCTTCGCCGGCCTCGAGGATCATGAGGTCATGCGCCAGGCTTGGTCGTGACAGCGGCGGGCGAGCTAGCGGCCTTGGCTTCATCGATAGGTCGGCGTTGGTCCAGCTCCGACGCCCAGAGGCCGCCGGCGCGTGGCCGAGGTCAATCAGCCTTCGCCGTCTGACGAGCCCATCTCGTCCACAAGCGACGCGAACTCCTGGTCTGTCGCGGGGACCACGCCGAGCCGCTGGTAAACCCCGTTCATAGCGGGCGGTGGGCTGAGATCCACCAGCTGTGACGCGAGGCGGTCCATGCGCGCCCCGACGCGTTTTGCCTGTCGCACGTTCAGCTCTTCCATGCTCGACAGCGTCCGCGAGACACCATCGAGTTGCTCCTCAAGCTGGGCGGTCGCCTCGTCGCGCGATTCGCTCACAGCACAACGGTACCGCCCGGCTATGGCGCAGCCGATGCCCTCGAGCCGGAGTGGCCTTCGAATTCACGCGAGTCCACAAGCACCGCGGCAAGGTAATGATGCCGACACAAATTGGCCCCACAAGGACGAAAAAGGCCCCGTTTCCGGGGCCTTTGTCATGGGCGATACTGGGCTCGAACCAGTGACCTCCTGCTTGTCGAGCAGGCGCTCTCCCAGCTGAGCTAATCGCCCCTGGGGTTCGGGAAGATTAGCAACCGCCGCGCGGCAGCGGTGCTTTCGCTTCGAACGCACCGTCAGGCGCCGCGGTGCCCGGGATGTAGTCGCGAACCCAGATCTCGTCGGTGTCCGGGAGGAGGTTGATTTCGGGCGCGACCATCGTCGAGACAATCAGCAGCGAGACGGGCTGGTCGGAGTCGTTGCGCAGCTGATGCGCGCCCGCACGGCCGGCGGGGAAGGCGACGACCTCGCCGGGTGTGAGCGTCCGCTCGTTCTCGAGCGTACGCAGCGTGGGCGAACCGGCGACGACGATCAGCAGCTCCTCGTTGTGGAGGTGAGCATGAAGCGGGAACGTCGTGCCGCCCGGCGGCAGGACGAACAGCGACGCGCCGAGGCGCTCGGCACCGGCGGCCCGGCCGAGGAGCGCGCGCTGCCAGACGTAGGGCTCGGTGTCCTGCTCGACATCAAACTCCGGCTCGTAGATGTTGGGCATGCAGGCCTCCTTGGGTCGTTGGTCGTTGCGGTCAGACGCGTTGGCAACCTTCGGCCGGACGCGCGACCGGCGGACCATCTACCCTTGCGTATCCACCCGGCGCCGTGGCGGAGTGGCTACGCAGCGGCCTGCAAAGCCGTCTACACCAGTTCGATTCTGGTCGGCGCCTCTCGCGATGTTGGGGTTCAGGCATCGTGCCGACGTCGGACCGCCGCCCTGGCGACCGCTGTCCGGGCCGATCTCGATACTCCAGCTTGTGCGCGTAACGCTCAAGCCTCTCGCGATCGTGGCGACCTACGCGGTCGTCGTGGGCGCTGTCGTCGGCGCCTTGCTGCTCGCGATCGGTGACGACCCGTGGTTGCCGCTGCTCGCCGCCATGGCGGTCGTCCATCTCGGCTTCGGCCTAATCGTGCCCCGTTGGTGGACGGTGCTGCTGCCGCTGGTTGTCTCGGTGGCCGCAGTCGTCGTCGACGCCGGCGGCTTCTCGATCACCACGCTGCTCGTAGGCGTGCCGTGTGCGCTCCTGCTCCTGGCGGGGATTGCGCTGCGCATCGGCTGGGACGACGGTGGTCGGATGCCGGGGCCTTCGTCGGCAGCATCATGGGATGGGCGCGCGGCGTATGCCGAGGACCATCCCGAAGCTGGATGGGACGAGGCGGACGGCGCGGCGTCTTGGGGTTGAGTCAGGCTTCGACGAAGCGCCACAAATGAGAACGCATCCGGGCCAAGACCTTCGCTAGACTGCCGCCTTACGCGGCTGTAGCTCAGTTGGCTAGAGCGTCTGCTTGCCATGCAGAAGGTCGAGAGTTCGAGTCTCTTCAGCCGCTTACACGGAAGCCCTGCAAATCGCGGGGCTTCCGGCGTTTAAGGGCGAGGCGTGCAGGGTGTATGTCCCGGAATGCGGTCCCGAGGCATTGAGGAGGGGCTGCCAGGTAAAGGCTGCGACGAGCGCACGATTCGAGCCCAGCCTCTAATGGGTTGACTTGTCGACGCCCTACCGCCCCTGCAGGGTTTCGAGGCCCGCACGCTCGGCGTCCAGCACCATCCCCCGGACTTCTTCCCAAGGCTCCCGGCGGCCAGACTGTTCGGCGAAAACCGCTGCGGCAAGCAAATCTTCGCGCCGCTGGCGCCATCCATTTGAATTGACCATGTCGGTCCAGCGCGAGGAAGTCGCGCTGCTTTCCATCACTATTCGTGCCATCGCTACCGCCCTACGCTCCGCTGTCACCTCGGGTGGTACGGGATGCGGATACGCAGCACCAAACGAAATCGGAGCGAGGGCTGCCAATGCCAGGCTGCGCCGCCCGAGTTCCGCGAAGTCAGGTGGATCCGGTGGAGGGTTCAAGACCACAGCGTGAGGCCCGGACCTCGCGAGAAGCGTCGGCTCGCCAAACTGAGCCGCCGCCAGCTTGCCGGCGTGGTGATTTGCATCACGTTCGGCGGGGAGCAGGTCGTGAATCGCACGACGAGTCGGGCTTCCAAAGGCTCGCTCGATGCCTACGCCGACCATCCCATTGACCAGCGCAGCTGCGGGATCGTCGCGCTTCTGAATCGCGTGCTGAAGTTCGTGGCGAAGAATGCCGAGCAGCTCGGCCGGCTCCGCCCGATTCCAGATCGCGACTTGACCGAGGTGCCGATGGCGGCGAGAGTCCTCGGCGTCCGTCGGCGTGAAATAAAACTGATGGCCTGCGAGCCGGTAAATGTCGTCGCCGGGGTCGACGAACACCGCCCAAGGATCGCGGCCGGCCGGGGCACCGGATGACGGATACAGACGCACCTCATGTTCGGCAATGCCGGCGTCTCGCAATGCGGCGGCCCAGAGAGGCTCGAGCTCCAGACGGAGGCGTTCCGTGGGTGGCACTGGCGAAGGCACGTCTGTGATGGTCCAGGGGCCGGAGACAGAAACGACGAACCTCTTGCTGCCCACGTCGAACGCATCCAGCGACCGCTCGCTACGACCCGCTCGCGACGTCCTCGAGCTCAATCCGCAGATGGAGGGACGGCGCGTCTGGATCGACTGCCGAGACTGTGCACACGGCGGTGGGCGCCTGATCATCTAGACGTGTCGCGAGGCCCCGAGCTACGTCGCGAGACAGGTAGCCGAGATCGCGACCATCCGCACTATAGACACGAACGGCGTTCGGATCGTATGGGTTGTGCGCGTCGGCCCGGATCGTGATCCGGTCACCAACCGTCAACTCCCGCAGCGCCTCGGCACGGCCGTCAAATCGGAGCCCCGTGACGTAGGCGTCGACACTCGCCTCGCCGAGGATCATGCGGAGTGCGACGTCTGAAGACGACAGCCGCGAAACGCGTCTAGCTAGCCGCGCGGTCTCCTCCCCCTCACCGACGATTAGGCGTAAATCATCGATCAGCAGTTCTGATAGCCACGCCGTGAACGGTCTGAACCCATTCGCCGTACCCATTCCTCGTGACGCCTCCGCGAGCTTCCGCGCAGACCCACGGTCTTCCGCAGCCAGCGTGCTTGCGTAGGCCGCCTCCGGCGAGTCAACACCAAACTTGAGCAGCGCAGGCAGCGCACGTAGCGGCGCTGGCAACTCCGCGTCAGCTCCCAACCGCGCGCGGAGGAACACAAGAAACGCCGACACCGCCCACGGAGCCCCGCGCACGAGAGTGTCCTGAACGAAGAGGTTGAGCTGCGTTGCGTTAGCTAGCGCCTCATGGCGCGTCCCGTACCGCCCGCGCAGCTCGTCCATCCCGAAATACCCGATCCAGTCGAGCGCCACCTCTACCGCAAGCTCAAGGGGCACATCCTCAATCGGGCGGGCTTCAACAACCGAGAGCGCGGCTTCGATGACGAATTCTCGGAGCTCCAGGGCTGACTCGTCGGCAAACAGGCGATCGCCGAAAACCTCGAGGAGCCGCTCGGTGGCGCTATCCAGATGGACGCAGCTCGCCACGGACAACCCAGTGCGGTAGTAGAGCAGTCGCCGCGCTGGCTCCGGAACGATCTCTGTCGCCCGCATGGCGCGTGCGGCGAGAAAGCGTGCGAACGGCCTCAGACTCGCCTTAAGGTCAATCAGCTGCACTCCGGCCAGCGAGTCACCGAGGAGGGCCTCGGCGCGCTCCACATCCTCGGTGTCAATCACCTCCTCTACGAGAAGTGCAAGCACTTGCGCTTCGAGCTCTACAACGTCTTCCCCAGCTGACTCATCGTCGAACAACTCGTCGATATCAGGGTCCAGAACGTCTTCACTTGTGACGGCGGCAACATCTTCGATCTTGCGGAGCGTCACGGTCGGGCAGCGTTTGTGCGCGAGCCAGGCGAACAGCTCTAGCAGTCGACTGCGCAGAGGCTCGATATTTTCGGGATCGAGATACGCCCTTTGGCGGTTCGCTTCACTGCCGGTCGGGCTTTCAACGAGGATGACTTGGCCTCGTGTCTCTCGATTGGCGCGCCCCGCCCGACCCGCGATGTTCCAGAAGTCTCTAACGGATACGTAGTCCTTCTCGCCGCGCAGTGTATGGCTTACGATCAGCGTCTTTACCGGTAGATTCACTCCTTGCGACAAGGTCGTCGTGCAAACGACGATCTGCAGTACTCCAGCCCGAAACGCGTCTTCAATCCGAACTCGGACCGACTCGGGCACGCGAGCGTGGTGATAGGCGACTCCGAGCTTCAACCAACCAACTAGCTCGTGATCAGCCCCGAGGAGACGTGCAGCGAAGCCGGCCAGCTCCTCCGTCTCTCTTTCGCGGCCGGGAGGCACAACCGTTCCAGATCCTCCATCTTGAGAGCGGATCCAGAGCGCGCTAACGATTGCGTTCGCGACGGACGTGCATGTGCGTGTCTGTGCCGAGAAGACCACAACGGGTCCGATTGCCTGAAAATGCAGAGCTAGTTCGGCAGCCGTTTCGGAGACGGTGTCTGGCCAGCGCCGGGGCTTCCTAGGCTTCTTCTGAACCGGCGTAAGTCCAACTGACCGCAGTCCGCGCCGAAGGACGAACGGGACAAAGAACTCGTCCTGCCCTTGATAGTCAATGCGCCCACGGTCGCCCTGCCACCGAAAGACACCGGTAAGGAGCCGCGTTGGACGCCACGGTTGGGTCAAGGCTCCGCCCTGGCCAGCCCCAAGCCAGACCGCCACCTGTTCGACATTGGGAACAACGGCGGATAGGAACAGCACACGCGCAGTCGGCGCCGCCCGACGCATCCGTACGAGGAGAATCTCGGTTCGGACGGCACGCGAGTTCTCGTCGCCAAGCAACTGGCCCTCATCAACCACGACGAGTCGTACCCTCGAACGAAAGTCGCCTTCGGATCGTAGAACGAGGTCCAACTTCTCAGGCGTCAACACGAGAACGTTGCTGTTTGACAGGAGGAAGTCCTCCAGGTCAGAGCTCTCATAGCCTCCGAACAGGGATGACACTCGCAATCCGAGTTGCCCTAGCGTCGTCCCTAGCGTCGCCTCAACCTCCGTCGCCAAGGCCCGGAACGGCACGATGTAGACGCAGCATCCGGATGGATCACGACTGATTGCTTCGATGATCGCCGCCTCTGCCATGCGGGTCTTGCCGGAGCTCGTCGGCGTCCGTACGACCAGAGCGGAGCGCGCGGCGTCCAATAGCCCCGCCTCGAGCGCGACGCGCTGGGACGGCCACAGCTCAACTACCGCCGGCGACTGCGACGCCAGCGAGCGCAGATATCTACGCCAGAGTCCGCTCCACTGAGAGACGTGACGACGAAAAGCTCTCCACGTCGACACTCTCATGCTCTGTTCGAAGATGGCGTGGGCCGAGTTCGCAATCAACCACGTTTCCGGCGTCTCAGCGGCAATCGTCAGACGTTCTGCTTCGGCGAAGCTCTTTGACGCTCTATGGCCGGCAGCTTCGTCGCCTCTTCGCCAAAACACCAGCGCGTCGCCTACGGCGTTCAGCAGTTCGCCTAAGGCGAGCAGTTCAACGAGGTCCGAGGTAGTGGCATCGACGCCGACGGAGGCAAGAGCCGTGGTCTCGAGTTCTTCACGAAACGACTCCCGCACGGACACGAGCCGCTCTAGCCTGTCGACGTCACGCTCAAGAACGCCCGCCGCGACCGCATAGAAATCGAATGGCCCTGGCGCCCCGACGGCGGCGGCCGGGGCAAGAACATCGAATTCGGAGAAGTGCTGTCGCAGCCTGCGACCCATGACTACGGCGTTGGCTTGGTATCCCGCCAGGCTCCAACACGTAGCCGCTTGCGAGAGCGCCTGAAAGATCAGCCGGCGGTCAGCACGTTCAGCCGCTTCACCGGCAAGATTTTCGAACAGCTCGGCCGCGACTTCTAGGTACTGGCGTCGGCGCTCGTCCTCGTAGGGAAGAGACAACGCAGTCTGCCGGAGCAAGTACGCCGCCCCCTTTATGCGATGCCGCCTGCCCTCGGCGAGAGTGTCGAGCACCTCGCGCTCTGCTGGGTTGACCTCGCGTAGGAGATCCTCCGCATTCAGACGCCGACGGTCGAGCTCGAACCGGCGACGGTCGAGCATTGCATCGGCCCGCGCGATCGCCGCGGGCTCGTAGTCAAGTCGCGAATTCATCAAGCCGCCCGGCACTGGCATAAGCGCTGCCGATCATGCCCGCTAGGTCATCGATCAATACCAACGCGGCGGTAAGGGCTGGCGTCCCGAGTGCGGCGTCCTCGATCCGCGTCAAGGTGTCGGGGTGGATGGCAGCCTTATCGGTCACGACGAAGACCTTCTCCTCCACGTCGTATTGAGCGTCTGCGTCGAGCAGTTCGAGAACCAAGTCAGCCAGAAAATGCTTGCCCTCCTCGGTCAACCGTCGCTCAATAAACGTGAGTGATAGCGGGAGGTCGTCCAGAGAATCACGAAGCTGCTCGACCGCGGTCTTGCCGATACCCGGAGCCGAGCCGGTACGGGTCTTGACTTCACTGACCGCGATGACAGTCTGCGCCGGCGGCTTCCTGAACTTGAACGCGACAACATCGATGAGCCTCTGAGTTCCGCCGGGAGAGTCCTTATACCGAAGCCTCAGGACCGGAACTTGGAACCCCCGGTGTCGCCGCAGCACGAGCGTGGAGACGATCTCACCGAAGTCACCGGTCCGTGTCGTCCCGGGGGGCGGCAGGATGTGCTCACGAACGTGATCCGCGAGACGCTCGTAGCCGAGCGTCCTCAGGCGGCGCTCCAGATAGAGCCGATCGACGTAGCTATCCACGATCTCACGGCCAAGGGCAGCAAGCACCTGCGCGCGCCCGTGGCTTCCTTCTGTCCACTGCTCGGCAGCGAAGCCGAACCCGTCGAGGGCCTCGTATTTCAGCCACTCGCGGACGTCGATTGAGTCCTGTGATGCGTCGTCGGGCACGAGGCTTTCTACCACTTTGCAGTCAGTCAGGCCAACGCGATCAGCCGCTATCGATCGGTTCACGAGACCTCAGGAACGCAAATATGGAACGAGCGCCGGCCCCGGGCTAACCGGATCGCGTCCTAACGCTCCTCCCCCACCACCGTTCCGCGGTACGTAGCCAGCGAAAAGCGAGGCACACCCTTGCATCTCGAAAGATGCCCGAGGGGTGATCGGCCGCCTCGTCGACATAGGAGCGGTGCTCTCCATCGGCAAGATCGGCGGCGGCAACGGCGACCCCAGCTACTACCTGGACGCAGTGGCCAGCGCCCAGGAGGATTACTACACCGGCAGCGGCGAGGCGCCGGGCGCCTGGGTCGGTCGCGGCGCTGCGGCACGGGGACTCGAGGGCCGCGTCGAGGACGACACGTTCCTGCGCGTACTCGACCCAATCGACGGCAACAACAACAAGTCGGTACTCGCCTACGACCTGACCTTCTCGGCACCGAAGTCGGTCTCGATCCTCTATGGCGTATCCGACGACGAGACTTCTCGGCTCGCGCGCGCCGCCCACGACGCCGCCGTCCGCGACGCCCTCGGCTACCTGGAGCGAGAGGCATGCTGGACCCGCCGCGGCCGCAACGGCGTCCATCTGTTCAGGGGCGATGGGCTCGCAATCGCAGCGTTCCGTCACCGCAGCTCGCGCGCCGGCGACCCGCAGCTCCACACCCACGCGGTCGTCGCGAACACCACGACCGCGGACGGACGAGCGACAACCCTCGACGGCCGCGCGCTCTATGCCCACGCCAAGACCGCGAGCTACCTCTACCAAGCCTCCCTTCGCCATCAGCTCACCGAGCGCCTCGGCGTCGAGTGGTCCCCCGTCGACAAGGGCATCGCCGAGATCAAGGGGATTGGTGAGCCGATCCGCCGCCACTTCTCGCGGCGACGCGTGGTCCGCACGCGCGGCGCAGATCGCCACGCTGGAGACCCGACGGGCCAAGGACTACAACGTGCCCGCCGCCCGCCTCCGCGACGAATGGCGCGCCCGCGCCGCTGAGCTCGGGCTCGACAGAGAACGAGTGGCCGAGGTCATTGGCCATCAACGGCCTCAACCGCCGCCTAACACTCGCGCCGTCGCCGAATCGCTCGCTGGCCCAGCCGGCCTGACCGAGCAGCTCAGCGCGTTCGATCGCCGCGACGTGATCCGTGCGTGGGCCGAAGCCCATCGTGAAGGAGCTCGCGTCAGCGAGGTCGAGCACCAGGCCGACGAATGGTTGCGCCGAGCCGACGTCATTCGCCTCGACACCGGACGAGGACGACAACAACTCGGCGGGGCCCAACATTCAACCGAGGATCTGCTCCGTGTCGAGACGGGCCTCATGCGCAATACCGCCGAGCGTCGGGCAACCGGGGTCGCGCAGGTGCAGCCCGAGATCGTCGAGGCGCGCCTGCCCGCTGCGCAGCTGCGATCAGAGGAGCAGGAGGCGCTGGTGCAGGCGATCACGACGTCAGGACACGGCGTCGAGGTCGTGCGATCCCCCGCCGGCGCCGGCAAGACTCGGGCGCTCGCAGCGGCTCGAGACATCTGGGAAGCCGAGGGGATCCGCGTCTACGGTTGCGCCGCCACCAGCGCGCGCAGCAGCCGAGCTCGAGCAGACCGCGGGCATCGACAGCTCGACGGTCGCGAGCCTGCTCATCGACCTCAATCGCGGCTACGGCCTCGCCCCGGGCTCAGTCCTGGTCGTCGACGAGGCCGGCATAGCCGGCACGCGCACCATCGGACGCCTCGCCGAGCACGCCCAGGCCTCCGAGGCGAAGCTCCTGCTCGTCGGTGATGACCACCAGCTCCCCGAGATCGAAGCGGGCAGGGCCTTCTGGGCACTTGGCGACGAACTTGGGACGGTCGAGCTCCGAGAGGTCCAGCGCCAGAAGCACGGGTGGGACCGGCAAGCGCTGGCGGACCTCCGCGCGGGTAACATCGACACCTGGGCGGCCGCGTATGCCGAGCGAGGGCGACTCGTCGTGCGGCCTACCCTACCGCTGTGAGAACCGCCCTCGTCGACGACTGGTGGGCAGCCGCCAACTCGGACCAGAGCGACAGCGTGATGATCGCCCACCGACGATGCGACGTCGCCGAGCTCAACGAGGCGGCCCGCGACCGAATGCGAGAAGAGGGCCGGCTCGGCGCCGAGCTCGAGGCCGCCGGCCGCTCCTACGCGATTGGCGACCGCGTCATCGCACGCCGCAACGACCGCCGCCGCGAGATCGTGAACGGGACACGCGGGGTCGTCGTCAACGTGGACACTGACGCGCGCAGCCTGACGCTCCGCACCGGACGCGGCGAGGACCGCGACCTCGATTCCAGATACCTCGACGCGGGCTGGCTGGACGACGGCTACGCGTTGACGGCCCATGCGGCGCAGGGCGCGACCGTCGATCGCTCGTTCGTGCTCGGTGGCGACGACCTCTACCGCGAGTGGGGGTACACCGCGATGACGCGCCACCGCGAGGCGGCAACCTTCTACCTCGTCTCCTCTGGATCCGTCGAGCGAGCACTGCCCGGTCTCGAGGACGATCGCCGAATGCTCGGCGACCTACGCCGCTCGCTCGCGACAAGCCGACGCAAGTCCATGGCCAACAGCATCGCCGCGGATGATCGGGCATCCCGTGACGCCCGCGAGCGGGTCGACCGACTCGCACGCGAGCGCGCACAGCTTCGGTTCTGGCAGCGAGGGCGTCGGTCGGAGCTCGACAGCCTGATAAACGATCAGGAGCAAGCGATGGAACGGCTCCAACGCTCAACTCGAGAGGTGCACGCGGCCGCAGAGGGCATGACCGTGCATCACCTTCCTCGGATCGACAGCGACGAGCTGAGAACTCAGCTGGCGTCACCGGCCGAGCACGTTCGCGAGGCCCTCGGGGCTCGCCCCTCGGCCATCGGGGAGCGTGAACGCTGGACGCGCGTGGCGGGCCAGCTCATCAACGGAGACGAGTTGTCGCCTGAGCCACCTACGGAAGCGCCGACGCTGGATTACGACAACGGACTCGAACTGTGAGCGTTCGCATTTTCCCCACCCAGTGCCGGGGCTCTACGGGACGATGGGCACGTTCGATAGTGCGGCCGCGAACCAGCGTCCCGCATTATCCTCAGAGCCGTGAGTCCGCCGCTTCCCGATCCGCCCGGTGTCCGGATCTCCGACTCCGATCGGGAGCGTGCCACGGAGCGGCTCCACGAGGCACTCGCCGAGGGCCGGATCACGGTTGCGGAGCTAGAGGAGCGCGTCGCCGCGGTCTACGCCGCGCTCTACGCGACCGAGCTACGTCCGCCGCTGGCCGACCTTCCCGGCGACGATGTCGTCGCGCTGCCCGTAGTCGGCACGCTCCCTGCCGCAGAGCCTCTGGTCCTGCGCGCCGGCGCATCCGGCATCAAGCGCACCGGCGAGTGGAGCGTGCCAGCTCGGATGCGGGTGAAGAGCGCCATGGGGTCGGTGGTGCTCGACTTCTGCGAGACCGCGATTGCGCACCCGGTCGTGGAGATCGAACTCGTGCTCGGTACCGGTTCGGCCAAGCTGCTCGTGCCAGACGACGCCACCGCCAACGTCGACGCCCTCGTCGCAACGATGGGCTCGGTCAAGAGCACCGTCGCCTCGCAGCCCACGGCTGGGAAGCCGCATTTCCTGGTCCGAGGGCGCACGAGGTTGGGCTCAGTCACCGTGCGACGCCGTCGCGGGTTCGCCGGACTACGGTTCTAGCGGGACGCGCTGCGCACTCAGGGTCCCGAGCAGCCGACGGCTTAGCCCTGGTCTTAGTTTGATAGTGGTCGGACGTGTATCCACAGCCGTCGTCGCTGCCACGCGAAGCGGAACCGTGGTCCAGCCAACGAACGCTTGGCAGGGTCTCCACTGCTCGCTTCCGCCGCTTAGCTCGATAAGCGTTGCTCGAGCCGTCAATATGCGACCCGGTCGCCCACCCGAACAGAGTCATTCTGCGGGGCGCGTGGATTGACACGCAGCGTGCCTAGGTGCGGCGCGCGGTCGAGCTACGACCCGTGGAAGATCTCCTGCGCTATGGCGACGAGAACAACTTCGTCGAGCTGTGACCCCCCTGGGGTTCGGCGCGACTAAGCTCAGTGCGTGATATTCCGCGTCCTTTTCGTGGACACCCGTGTGGACAATTGCCAGTGTCGCTATCGGGGGCCTACTGACGATCGGCGGATCCTTACTCACCGACCGCGCACGGGCCAATCGCGAGGCCGAAGCCGAGGAGCGGACTGTTGCCCGTCAAGTCCGGCTTGCGGCCCGTCTCGTCGTGGAGGAACTGGCTGAGTCGTTGGCGCTCATCGAGGAAGCCGCGGAGCGCCGCCGCTACTGGGTCGGCGCTCGTCAGCTACCGACCAACACCTGGAACCTCTATCGGACAGAGATCGCCGCCGCGATCGAGTCCAATCTCGATTGGCGGCAAATCACGGAAGGCTACGATGCCATCAACAACCTCAACCATCTCGTCAATCACCGACGGCAGACCGACACCGACACCAGCGGACACCGACTGGGGTTCCGCGTTGGTCCCCACGACGGGACCCGTGCCGCTTGGCGGGAGGTCCGTCAGGCCATCTTGGTTCTGGAGGACCGGCAAGCAGTCGGGCGGGAGGCGACCCGCCTGTCCGAACCGGAGGAGGCTGCCGCGCGCCGGCTGTGGCCGTTCGGTGACGCCGAAGACTTCGACTACGACGGCTACAACGAGGCAGTCGAGGCAGAGGTATATGCCGAGCAACTTCGTCGGGCCGGAGAGATCGAGTAGGCGTGAGTCGTCGCAATTGGTCCCGGCCGAAATAGCGCGCAGCTGTGCTTCGCGCAGAACCGGCGGTCAGGTCGCCCTCGCGGACCGGCGGACACAAAACGTCATGACCACTTCGTGTGCCGGAATTTTGCAGCCTCAACGCCCGCCCCGGCTACGTCACAACAGTTAGCGGTCACCAGCCGCCCTCCGCATAGTTCGCAGCTTGCGGGACTGACAAATCGAACTCGTGACCGACTCAGGGATAGAGACCTGGCGGCGACCGCGGCCAGCCCGTGTCAGCGCCGACGTGCGGCATATCGACGATCTGATCAGGCAACGTCTTCGCGCTCTCGCATAGTCCGTAGCTCACTCGCCAGTAGGTCCGCCAAGCGCCGCCCGACGACGATGGCATCGCGGATGGCACCAGGTTCGGGGCCCCGGACCGCGCCCGGGTGAGCGACAGCGTTGCGCGTGCCCCGCACAAACGCGAGCTCCTCGGCGAAGACCGAGTTCCAGCGCTGCACGACGTCTAGATCCCGCTCGCTCAACCCGTCCGGCACGACGCGCCGCAGCGTCTGGCCGTAGCGCTCCTCGTTGGCGGCATTCAGCGTGCCCGCCACGTAGGAGCGCGTCAGCCCACGCCACAGGCGACCTTGTAGGCGCCGGCCGAGTTCCGCCCACGGCTCCAGGTCCCGCGACCACACCGCCAGCAGCTCCATCACTGCGGCCGCGTCCTCGGCGTCGAGCGGCGCGGGCACGCGCTGTAGATAGACGTCGAACGGACGATGGCCTTCCTCGACCTCTGCCCGGAACGCCTCCTCTTTGCCTGGAAGCGCCTCGACGACAGCAGCCGGGTTGACGACGATGACGTTCGGGGCCGACACGTTCATCGACTGCGTCACGCTCGTGGTCTGCGCTACCTCCACGAGACGAGCCTCCAGGTCGTCCTGCCGGCGTTCCTGCTGCTCCATACGGAACTTCACTCCGCCCAGTCCTGGAATCGACAGCTCCGAGATATCGGGAACCAGCAGCACGAGCGAGAGGGCGACCAGCGGCACAAGGTCAGTCAGGCTGAGCGGCCTGCACTGCTCGACCAACGCCTTGGTCCCGACGCTGGCCACCACATCGCTGCAGAGCCGAAGGTCTTGGTCGGAGCGGCTAGCGACGTAGGCGGCGACGGCGCCGACGAAGACTAGGAAGGCCGCGCACCGACGAAGGCCATGAAGCCACCGGCTCTGGGTCCCGGTCTTTCCCTCAGCCGACGGATGATCAGATGCCACCGGGGAAGTCCATCATGGACGCCGGTCGCGATCACGTCCTACGCGAATTGCCCTCGCCGCCAGCCCGCCGAAAGGCTGCAGTGGCGCCCTCGTCACCGCCTTCCGGCAACCGTGGCAGCACCCCGCTGGCATCGTGGTGTGTGCCGCGACCGCACCCGGAACTCAAGAGCGTCGCCTATCCCCTCCGACTCCATGATCCGCCACCCACTCCTCAAGCTGCGCGCGGGTGAAGCGCAGGTGGCGGCCGACCCGGATCGCCGGGAGCCGGCCATTACGAAGCGCGTCATAGATCCACGACGGCCGGACAGCCAGCAACTTCGCCGCCTCGGCCGGCTTCAGCAGCGTCTCCTTGCTGAAGTCGACCCTCGGCGTGAGCTCGAGCTGGTCGACGGGCTTCTCGTACTTCCGCATGGTGCTCATGGCTACTCAGTCGTGGCAGAGCCACAAACCCCCTCCCCTGACTTGCTCGACAGTGTCCGATCGACGTCGATCGAGCCGGCCCGAACCCCAACGACCGGCGCTGACTGGAGCGGCCTCATCAGTCATCAGTTTTCCTCGTTCTCCTCGACGTTCAACAACAACTGCTCAACCTCGCTCGGGCTGTTGACCTCGAACGCCCCGGCGAGCAGGTCGGCCTCCGCGTCGAGGCTCTTGTGATGCAAGTACCTCATCGTGGTCCTTGAGTCCGCGTGGCCCATCCAGGCCTGGACCTGGATCAGGCTGGCGCGGTTGATCGCGTTGGAGCCGAAGGTGTGGCGGAGATCGTGGAAGCGCAGCACGCGGAGCTCCGCCTTGTTGCAGGCGAGGACGAACCGCCGACGCAGCGCCGAGCCGTCGAGCCAGCCACCGTCCCCAGGGAAGACCGGGTCGTCGCGGTCGAGCAGGTAGCCGCGCTGGCCGAGGCGCGCGAGGACCTCGGCGACCTCGCGCACCATCGGCACCGCTCTCCCCCGCCCGCCCTTGGTCGTACCTACGTGGCCGGCGACGACGCTCGTCTCGACCCGGATGGCGCGCTTCTCGAAGTCGATGTCGCGCCAGCGCGGAGCACAGATCTCGCCGCGGCGCAGGCCAGCAAAGCCGGCCGTCAGGAAGATGGCCGCGTCCTGCTCGTCGCCCGCGGCCCGCACGAGCGCCAGACCTCTTCGGGCGAGTAGAAGTCGAACGACGCCGCGTCATAGCTCAGGAGGATCCGCGACACGTCGGCTGCGGGGTTGCGCTGGATGCCGTAGAGCACCCGCGCCCGCTCGTACATCGAGTGGATCAACGCCACCAACTTGGCGGCCTGCCGGCGCTTGCCGGTGCGGACCAGGTACTCGGACTTCCACCGCTCGATGCGAGCCGTGGTGACCTGCTCGACGCGCAGGCGTCCGAACGCCGGCAGCAGGTGCAGGCGGACGCAGGAGCGGCGGTCGCCGAGCGTCGAGGGTCGCCAGCCGCGCTCGTGCTCGCCCCACGCCAGCCACTCCTGGGAGAGTTGCTCGAAGGACACGCCGGTGCGCACGACCTCCATGTGCCCACGACGCGCGTCGGTGAGGATCGCCTCCAGCGCGGCCTGCGCGATGCGGCGATCGAAGTAGCCGGGAGGAGGCGGGCCGCCCTCGGGCCACGCGGGCCCGAGGAGCTTGTTGACCTGGCGCACGCCGCCGGGCGCGGTGGGATCGGGCGCGCGGTACTTGGCGTACCAGACGACGCGCCGCTTGCGCTCGACGCGACGGACGTGGCCGCTGATGGCCGGAGGACGGACTGGATCGAGATAGCTCATGGTGCTTAGTCGACGAAGGGGCAAGACACCCCTCCATCGTGTCTCGAACCAGATCTCCACGCAACCTCACCCGGCTTGATCTGACTTCAACTACAACTTCGAAACTACCTGCAAATAGTGATAATCTACGAGTTGTTATAGGTGTTGCCATGCAGAAGGTCGAGAGTTCGAGTCTCTTCAGCCGCTCTTCCGGAAGCCCTGCGATCGCAGGGCTTCCGTCGTTCTATGGGAGACCGTTTCCCACCGGCCCGGTGTTGAGGGCTACCGCTCGTAGCTCCCGCTCCTTCATCATGAGGAGAGAAACGATGCACGACGATCCGACTAGCGACGATCGGAACCGCCTCATCGAGGAAGACCCGGACGGCGGGCAGTGGTTGGCACCACGCAACGACATCGAGACCATCCTCGAGGTCGCACTCGACCCCATCGCGCTGTCGAACCTGAGCGACCGTGCAACCCGTGAAGGGCGCGACATCGGCGAGATCGTCACCGACGTTCTCCGTCACGAACGTCTGTGACGCAGAGCGTCAAGCCAAAGGCATGAGGTGGCCGTCGAACCATGAAGGCACACCTGGTGCGTCGCGGTCGCGAGCGAAGGACGTCCGCCGACGGATAACCCACTCCATCACGTTGGCAAACAACTCGCCTTGCTCTACCGCGTCATCTAACGCGTTATGCGTGCGCGGCGCGCGCGGAATGAACGATGGAGGCATGTATCGCTTCGCCGAGCGATCAAAGACCGTACCGGCCATCGCCTGATAGAGCGTCCGAATGTCGAGGCAGGACGAATGCCCGAACGGCGAGCCAACAGCTGAGAACCGATTGAAATACCAGTAGAGGAAGGACCAATCGAACGCAACCGGATACGCGACGAGAACGGGGCGATGATCAAGTGCCTTCTCCTGCACCCAGGCTGCAGCCTCAGTCATTGCTTGTTGCGGCTCTTCGCCCTCAGTCAACAGTCGTTCCCGATCAAGTCCGTTGACTTCAAGAGCTTCCGGCTGGAACGTCTCTGCGATAGGACGGAGCTCTCGATAGAACGTCGTTTGGCTGGTGTCTTCAGGTCGACGAAGTCGACGGCCGTCGAAGCTCCCGATCACTACTAGTCCAAACGAGAGCATCGAGAAGGGGCCGGGCACCGGACCATCGGTCTCAACATCGGCGGAGATATAGAGGTCTGGTCGCGCGTTCGGCATGAGCAAGTGATCTTGAAGATAGCTTCGGACGCGCTAGTCACGAAAGACTCCGTGGAGACAGGCCATGTCTTCAGCGGCCTCAATCGCTTCTTAGTCGTCTGAGCGACATTCACCCCGCGAATAGCCCCGACCCGGTATCGACCTAACCTGACTCAGGCGGTGCCCACAGGCCGGTCTCAGCTGTGCTCGACGCCGACGGCTCGGTGGCAGGCACAGCCCGCCACTCCGTCCCATCCCACCAGTAGTGCCCGTCGTCAGAACGCCGTGCACTGGGCGGCGTCTCCTGCTCGGCGCTGCGCCATGACGAACCGTCCCACCAGTAGTGACGATCGTCAGACATCCGCGGATCGCTCGTACCTGAGCCCATCTGGGCTGGCATGCCCGAGCCCGAGCCCGCAAGACGGATCTCCACCATCTGATCGCGCTCAACGGCATAGACGACGAGGTAGATCAGCAGCGGCAGCAGGCAGAGCACTAGCCCGACGATGGCCCAGACCACCTTGAACTCCTTGCGCTTGTACATCACGACGGAGTCGGGCGTGCGGTTGCTCACGGCAAAACCCAGCGCGACGTAGTTCGTCACCGCCGACTCGAGCTCTTGCGCGGAGTGCACCTGGACGATGCTGGTTGTTGCTGCCATCGGAAGACGTCTCCTTCGTACGCTGCTGGACTCGGATCAGATGCCGGCGATCGCCTGGCGGTGTGCGAGTGCGACGCCCCAGCCGACCGCGAGGGTGATGCCCACAAGCACCCGGACCACCATCGACGGTGGCCGTGGAAGCCTCGGCCCAGCCAGGGCCGTGAGCACACCAAGGCCGACGAGAGCCGCCAGGACGACGACCCAAACCGGGTTGTAGCTCAGGAAGCTCATGTCGCCGTGACTGGCGAGGACTACCGATCGTGTCGCGCCGCAGAGCGGGCACGGAAGCCCTGTGGCAGCGCGAAACGGACACAAGACGTGCCCATCAAGCGCCGCGTCACGACCGACAAGGACGTCTCCGGCAAAGCGGCCGACCGCGAACGGCGCCGCAGCGGACAGCGCCAGGAGCGTCGCCATCCGGACGTCCGTGCGCAGGCCCTGGTGAAGGGTGGTCACCGACACTCGGACGGTGACCATAGACGATCGCCCCTAGCAGGCGTCACGTCCAGATCGAGCGATAGTCCACAAAGCGGACGTTCTTCGATCAAACTGCGGTGCGTAGCCATCTGACCACACGATTAGGGTGACCACGGCGCACCGATCAGGCGTGCCTTCGTCAACCGTCGTTACCGAAAGGGTCCCGTGAGCCTGCCTCCCGATGATCGCGCCTCCATGCCACCGCCGCCCTCTGCGCCCCCGCCGCCGTCGGGACCCCCACCGACAGGGTTCACGCCGCCGCCGACCTGGCAGCAAAGCTCCGTAGGGCACGCTGCGCTCGGATCCCGGGCCACGCGGTTCGGTGCGGCGCTCATCGACGGCTTCGTGATCGTTATCCCAATCGTGGTGGTCGTCATCGCACTCGGCGACAGTGACGCGGGCAGCGCGCTCACCGGGATCCTGTACCTAGCTGCGCTCGCGCTCTACGCCCCGCTGCTGATGATGCGTGAAGGAGCCAACAACGGTCAGACCCTCGGCAAGCAAGTCACCGGCCTGCGGGTCGTCCACCAGAGCGGCCAGCCGATGACCCTGGCGAACGGACTGCTGCGCGATGCCGTCGGCCGGTCGCTGATCAACCTGGTCACGTGCGGGCTCTACGGACTCATCGACGCGCTCTGGTGCCTCTGGGATCCGAGGAAGCAGTGCCTACACGACAAGATCGGCTCGACGTTTGTCTTCGAAGCCAGCGCTGACCCGCGCGTGGCGACGACGCTGAGTAGCTGACCCACAACGTACGGCGACCCGCCTCCAAGCCTGGAGACGGGCCGCCGTGACGGCTAAGAGCTTGGCGCTGGACTACGCCGGCGCCACGTTCACCGCAGCCGGCCCCTTCGGGCCCTGCTCGGCGTCATACGACACGCGCGCGCCCTCGGCGAGCGACTTGAAGCCGTCGCCGGCGATGCCGGAGTGGTGGACGAACAGGTCCTTGCCCTGGTCGTCGGGGGTGATGAAGCCGAAGCCCTTGTCATCGTTGAACCACTTGACGGTGCCGGTGGCCATAGAGCGGCCCTCCTGTTGGTTGTCCTGCGAGACGCGGAGGGTGCTGGTGAAGGCAACGACTGCGGGCGCTGGCGCTGGTGGTCGAACCTGATGTTCAACCCTGAAGGGCGACTGTACCCCGTTCGGCCCTGCTGCTGCAAAGCGTCCACGCCGTATCCACAAGCGATCTCCCGCCGCCCAGGCCGCGAACGACAGGCCGCCGACGAGACCGGTCGCGGTCGCCAGCACGCCGGCGGCTGCCGCGGCAGCGACGCCGTTGTGCCCCAAGATGAGCACCGTCGCCCCCGCGCCGACGCTCGGGCCGACCGGCAGCTGGCCGATCGCGACCATGGCAATCAACACGGCGATCGCGTCGAAGATCGACGCGTTCACGCCGACAGCGTGCAACAACAGCCAGTTGCGTGCGATCTGCGCGAAGACCGCGATCAACACCAATAGGAACAGCCGGCGGCCATCCTTCAGACGATGCAAGACAGCCAGCCCCTGCCACAGTGGGCGCGCGGCGCGCACGCTCAAGCGTCGCAGTCCGAACGTGATCGCGGCGACCACCGCCACGAAGATGATCGGGCACCACCACGGCAGTCCGAGCGGCCCGATCAGCGTCACCGAGGTCAGCGCGGCGAGGCCGGCCTCGATCGCCAGGATCGGCAGCTCAGCCGCCAGCAGCGTCGCGACGCCCGGCGCGTCGGCAGGACTGGAGCGCCGCAGCGCGGTGATCCGCGCGACGGTGCCGAGCTGCGCGTTGAGCAGGCTCCCGACGTAGCCCATGCTCGAGGCTCGGTACAACGGCCGCCGCGCGACCGTGCCGCCGGCGGCCTCGATCGTCCGATGCCACGCCTCGGTGCGCGCGAGCAGCGCGACGACCTGCAGCGCGGCGGCAAGCGTGAGCACGCCCAATGAGGCCCGTGACAGCGCCGTCGCGAAGTCATCGCGGTGGCCGGCGAGCACCACCCCGAGTGCCCCCGCCGCGGCGATCGAGCCGACGACCGCTACGAGGCGCCGGCGACGCTGCAACCCACCTCGGGCACGTGCGAGGACCGCACCCAGCCGGCCGGCGGCAACGCCGGCGCTGCGATGCCGCTCCTCGTCGGGCACGGAAGCCACGCCACCCAGGGTAGGCCTGCGTCCTCTCCGCGCGCACTGCAGCTATCCCCCCGATCGGCGGGCCGCCCTTCCCGTCCCAGCAGTTGGGCCGGGGGCTACTCGCGTACCTCGTCGGCGCCCAGCGCACTCACCTTGAAGCGCACCGTCGACTCCGGCGACGCTTTCAGCGCCACGAAGTGCGTATGCAGATGCGCCACTGAGCCGCCGTTGTAGCGCATGTCGCCGGAGCGCTCGACGGTCGCCGTGGCCAGCGGCGCCAGCTCTTCGCGCAGACGCCGCTTGATCGCCCAGAGCTCGGCGCCGGCCTCGTCGGGCAGCTCGTCGAAGGAGGTGACGTGACGGTGCGGCACGATCAGGTAGTGGGCCGCCGCGCCCGCGTAGGGGTAGTCGTTCTCGGTGACGTACCAGTACTCGCCGCTGAAGGCGATCGGGAGGCGATGGTGGGCCTCGAAGTGCTCGGGGCAGAACACGCAGACACCAGCGGCCTCCAGCTGCTCCATGTAGGCGCGCTGGTCCTCACTGCGCGCCGCCGGTAGGTAGTACAGGGGATCAGCGTCGCTCATAGATCCGGATCCGGAACTCGTGGCCGTTCTCGGCGATCGGTTCGCCGCTGCTCACGCAGGCCCACTCATCGTCGGCCAGCGTCGGGAAGTACGTGTCGCCGTCAACGTCCTCAGCGACCTCGGTCGCGTAGACGCGCCCCGCATGCGCCAGCGCCTCGGCGTACGTCGCGCCACCGCCAATGACGAAGCAGTCGCGCCCGCAGGCATCGAGCGCCGCGGGCAGGCTCGGGTAGACCTCGGCGCCAGCGGCGTGGTAGCGCGCGTCGCGGCTCAGCACCATGTTGCGTCGTCCCGGCAGCGGGCGGAACTTGTCCGGGATCGAGGCATAGGTCTTGCGCCCCATCACGACGGTGCCGCCGGTCGTCAGCTCGCGGAAGTGCTGCATGTCGCTCGGCAGGTGCCAGGGAAGACCACCATCGCGGCCGATCACGCGATTGCGCGCGTAGGCGACTACGAGCGACACCGCCATCAGGTGAGCACCGGGATGTCGCGGATCGCCGGATGCGGGTCGTAGTCCTCCAAGACGAAGTGCTCGGCGCGGAAGTCGTGGATGTCGGTGATGCGCCGGCCGGCCTCGGTCAGGCGCAACGTCGGCAAGGCGCGCGGCTCGCGCGACAGCAGCTCGTCGACGGCCGCGAACTGGTTGGCGTAGATATGGGCGTACTGGATCCAGTGCACGTACTCGACGAACTCATAGCCCGTGAGCTGCTCGATCATCAACCCGAGCGCCGTGTACTGCGCCATATTGGACGGGACGCCGATCGGTGTGTCACCGCTGCGCTGGTTGTGGACCAGGTGCAGCTGGTCGTTGAACACCAACGCGTGGATCCATCCGTGGCACGGCGCGATCGTGTTGCGTGACTTGACCCCTGCCTCGCGATGGTTGGCGACCGGGATCCATGGGCTCATCACCGCGGTGCGGTCCAGCGGCAAGTCCTTCAACTTCTGGATCAGGTGCGGCAGCTGATCGAAGCCCGGGTCCTCCGGGTCGTCGAGGTTGGTGGTGAAGTTCTTGAAGGCGTGGCCATAAGAGCCCGGACCAAGGTCGCCGGGCGCCAGGCCGCGCGGGCCTGTCTTCTCCGGCGTCGCCCAGGCGCCCCACCAGTCGCAACCGAAGGCCGCCAGCTCTTCCAGCGTGCGGGCGCCGTTGATGAACGCGCACAGCTCACCGATCGCCTTGGTGGCAAAGCCGGCGATCGAGCGCTCGGTAATCACCGCCGCGCCGTGGACCATCGGGAAGCGCATCTGGATGCCCGCGACAGCGAGCGCGCCCTCCCCCTGCTTGGTGTCCACGCGCACGCCGTCGTCGCGGATCGTGCGCAAGAGATCCTGGTACTGGGTGCTCGGGCGGCGCTCGTCGTAGGGCAGGTAGTTGGGCATACGGGGACCGGAGATGGTGCAGCGCGCGGCGGACAGACCCTCAAGGCCCGAACGATCCGCCGTGCCCGCCTCTATCCTGCACCCCATGTCGACCAGCGGCGTCCTGAGCCCGGGCGTCAACTTCGAGGACCGCCTCGTCGGATCCCTGGAGGAGATGACACGCACCGTGTCGCACCTCAAGGGATTGGACTACCGCGTGGTGCTCACGTCGGGCTCGTTTGACCTCATCCACCTCGGCCACGTCAAATATCTCGCGCGCGCGAAGGAACTCGGCGGGATCCTGGTGGTGGGCGTTGACAGCGACGCGAAGATCCGCCGCCGCAAGGGCGAGGACCGGCCGATGGTGCCCGAGGACGAGCGCCTGGAGCTGTTGGCCCACCAGAGGCCCGTCGACCTCATCTACCTCAAGCAGGACGACGATCCGGCGTGGGGCTTGATCAAGGCGGTCGAGCCCGACGTCCTGGTCCTCACCGCCGACCACTCCTACACCGACGGCGAGCTGGCCCAGCTCGGCGAGATCGTCGGCGAGATCGCGGTCATCGAGCGCCAGGCGTCGGTGACGACGTCGGAGCGCATCCGGCAGATGTACATGAACCTGGGAGACAAGCTGGGCCCGAAGCTCGCACAAATCCTCCCCGGGTTGATCGACGAGACGATTCGCCGGGGATGACGGAAGTCGTCCTCGCCTACGTGCCGGTCCTGCACGAGGGCTACCGGCGCTTCTTTGAGCGCCACGCGCGGGATCGCGCGCTGTACCTGATCGGACCCGAGCTGTACGCCGACTACCGGCCGCTGGCTAAGGACGTGCGCGCGCTCCCGGCAGCTGACGCTGCCGCGGCCGTCGCCGGTTGGGAGATCGCGTCGTCGGTCGCCGTGCTCGATGTTGCGGGCACCGAAGCCCTGGCGTCTGACGCACCGTCGCTGATCCTCCCCGCCGAGGACATCAGCTACCAGGTCGTCGAACGGTTCTTCCCGCGCGCGGCCGTCCGCTACGACCCGGTCTTCCTACGCTGGGACAAGAGCAAGACGGTGCAAATGCTTGAACCGCAGCCGGTGGCGTCTGTGGCCGAGGACGTGCTCGTCGCCGAGCTGGAGGACGCCGCCAACGGGGCAGCCGCACGCAGCATCGACTGGTGGCGCCAGGTCGGGGCCGCGCTGCGCTTTGCCGACGGCACGTTGGAGGTCGCGACCAACGTCCATCACCCCCACGAGCTGGCGCCCTACATCGCCGGCGATCCGCGCAGCAACTTCACCCAGGGTGTCGAGCTGGAGCTCTCGACCGCCACGCATGCCGAAGCCGCCCTGATCGCCCAGGCCGCACGCAGCGGCCGCGCGACCGCCGGCGCGACGATCTACGTCACCGACTTCCCCTGCCCGCCGTGCGCAAAGCTGATCGCCAACGCGGGCATCGCCAAGCTTTACTACCGCCGCGGCTACGCGGTGCTCGACGGGCGTGACGTGCTAGAGGCAGCGGGCGTAGAGATCATGGCGGTCACATGACAGTGGCCACCCCCACGATCCTCACCGCCAACGCAGCGCGGACAGATCTCCAAGGCGCGCCGATCACACCCGACCATGTGATCGAGGGCGCACCGGTCGCCCGCAGCGTCCAGCTCACTGAGTCAGCCGACGGGCTCGTCTCCACGCACCTCTGGGACTGCACCGCCGGGCGCTTTCATTGGTACTTCGGCGTCGACGAGATCGTCCACATCCTCGATGGCGAGGTCCACGTCACCGATGACCACGGGCAGATGGTCGTCTTGGGCGTCGGTGACGTCGGCCACTTCGCGCTGCACAGCCACTCGGTGTGGCATGTCCCGGACTACGTCCGCAAGCTCGCCTTCCACCGCGCCCCGAAGCCGATTTCACTGCCGGTCCGGGCCGCCCGGAAGCTGGGCCGGACTATTCGCGCGCCGCGTCGAGCGCCTGGTTGACCAAGGCGTCGGCGTCGGCGTTCTGGGCGCGCGGGACGCTGCGGATCGCCCAGCTGTCGAACGCGGCCAAAGCCGCCAGCGCTTCGGCGTGCAAGGCCTTCATGTCGGGGTGCTTGACCTTGTACTCGCCGTTGACCTGCTTGGCGACGAGCTCTGAGTCGTTGACGACGTCGACCGCTGTGGCGCCACGCTTGGCGGCTCGGGCGAGGCCGAGCAGCAGCCCGCGGTACTCAGCGACGTTGTTGGTGGTGTGGCCGAGAAACTCGGTCGCCTCGTCGACGACCTGGCCGCTGGAAGCATCCGACAGGACGGCGGCCGCGGCTGCGGGACCCGGGTTGCCGCGCGCGCCGCCGTCGACGTGGACGACGACCTTCATCCGGCTTGCGAACGCCCTACGCGAGGCACGCCGCCGTCACTCCGGGTCGAGCTGCGGGAACTCGCCCGGCACGCGCGAGCGACGCCGGTCGCGAAGCTCACGCCGGTGCGCGCCGTTCTCGGCCTGACTGTCGCGACGCTCAGACTTGCGCCGGTCGATGATGACCTCGACGTGCGGATCGTCGGCGTAGTACGACGACAGACGGTCGTAGAGGTCGGGCGCCAGCTCTTCGGGGACAACGCAGAAGATCATCGGCGCAGCGAACCCTAGGCCAGTGACGCCGCGGGGTGCAAACGGCCGCCATCGTCAGCCGCCGCGTTGGGGGTCTGGTCGATCGTGTCCAGCTCGGAGAGTTCCGAGCCCTGAGCGGTGACGCGAACGCCTGCCGCCTCGTTGCCGAGGTCCACCTCGAAGCGATACCAAGAGAGCTCCCACGCGACGACGATCGTCACGACGCTGCCCTCGGTGCGTGACGGCCGCGCGCTGACGATCGGCGCGCCCAACGAGCGCGCGACGCCAGCGACCGTGCGGACCTGCGGCGAGGTATTGAACAGCTCCATCGCGCGGGCGACCTTCAGCTCCGCGTTGGTGGGCACGCCGCGGACGGAGCGCGACTCATAGAGCGTGTGGTCGGTCGGTTCAGCGACCTCGGGCTCCGGCTCGCCGCGGTCGGGCCGCGGCTCGGGCGGCGCCGCATAGCTCGGCTCAGCGGCGGTAACGACGGGCTCCGGCTCTGAGGCGTACTCGTCGGGCGGATAGCCGCCGACCGGCTCCGGGCTCCGATGGGCGCCGTCGTCGGCAAACGGATCGTGCGGCAGCTGGTCGGGCAGCGGCTCGGAGCGACGGCTGCGCAGGCGCGACAGCAGCGACCCCCCACGGCGGTTCTCCCGACTGCGAGCCACAACGTCGTCGAGGCCCTCCCGGATCCAACCCTCATGCACGGCGCGCCCGGTGCAGAGCTCGCAGACGCTCCGACGCTGCCCGCTGCCGATGAAGACATCGTGATGCTCGCCGCGCAGCAGCGTGCGGCCGCAGACGTCGCACGTGACGACGGCAGGATTGGTCGTGATCGACTTGCGGGTCAAGCCGTCGCCGAGGGTAGCAACGTGGCCGCCGGCAACGACTGACCGCAAGCGTCGATCCGCCGCATCGGTGCTAGGCGCGGACCGCCTCCTCCTGCTGGGTGGCTGACGCGATCACCTTGGCGGCGAGATGGCTCGGCACCTCCTCGTAGCGCGCGAACTCCATCGTGTAGTCGCCCTGGCCGCCGGTGAGCGAGCGCAGGTCCGGCGCGTAGGTGAGCATTTCGGCCATCGGCACCTCGGCTTGGACCTCGGTCATGCCGGCGTTTGAGGGCTCCATCCCCTGTGGCCGCCCGCGCCGCGAGTTCAGATCGCCGATGACATCGCCGACCGAGTCCTCGGGCACCGACAGCGTCACATGCATGATCGGTTCCAGCAGGACCGCGGCGGCCTGCTCCATCGCCTGGCGCATCGCGATCGTCCCCGCGGCCTTGAAGGCGTGCTCAGACGAGTCGACCGAGTGATAACTGCCGTCGACCAGCCGGACCTGCACGCCCTTGAGCGGATAGCCCGCGACCGGCCCATGGGCCATGGCCTCAACCACACCCTTCTGCACGGCCGGGATGAAGCCCTGCGGGATCACGCCGCCCTTGATCGCGTTGACGAAGTCGAAGTCGTCGGGGTGCGGAGCGATCTCGATGTGGCAGTCGCCGAACTGCCCGCGGCCGCCCGTCTGCTTCTTGTGACGGCCGTGCGCCTTGGCCGGCTTGCGGATCGACTCTTGATAGGGCACACGCGGTGGCTTGAGGGCGACCTCGGCGCCGAAGCGCGACTTCAGGCGGTCGACGATCACCTCGACGTGCATCTGCGACAGGCCTGCGACGATTTGCTCGCCCGTCTGCTGATCGCGGTGCAGGTCGATCGTCGGATCCTCCTCCTGCAGCCGCCGCAGCGCGGTGAAGACCTTCTCCTCGTCGCCCTTGGCCTTGGGCTCGATGGCAAATGCCATCACCGGCGCCGGCAACTTCATCTGCGGCATCACGATCGGCTCGTCGCGAGAGGCCAGCCAGTCGCCGGCCCGCGTCTCCTTCAACTTGGCTACCGCGCCGATGTCGCCGGGACCGAACTCGTCGGCCGTCTCGGTCTCCTTGCCGCTGAAGCGCAGCAGCTGACCGACGCGCTCCTTGTGATGTGAGCGTGTGTTGAGCACGTGGCTGTCGTGGCTCATGACGCCCTGGTAGACGCGAAACAGGTTGATGCGACCGGCGAACGTGTCGGCCCGCGTCTTGAAGACATAGGCGAACAGCTCATTGTCTTCGACCGGCTCCAGTGCTCCGTGATCGGCGACCTCCATGACGCCGTGCTTGACCGGCGAGGGCAAGTCCTCGACGATCGCGTCCAGCAGCCGATTGGTTCCGAGGTTGCGCGTGGCGACGCCGCACACGACCGGGAACAGCCCACCGTGGTTGGTGCCGTCCTTGAGCGCGGCGACGATCTCGTCGTGAGCGATCTCGACGCCTTCGAGGTAGCGCTCCATCAGCGTGTCGCTGACCTCGGCGACCTCGTCCATCAACTTCTCGCGGTACTCCTCGGCCTGGGCAAGCAGGTCGTCGGGAATCGGGATCTCGCGACAGCCGTCACGAGAAGCGTCGCTGTACTCATAGGCCTTCATGTCGACCAGGTCGATGACACCGCGCACCTCGTGCTCGGCGCCGATCGGGATCTCGACCGCGACGACGTGCGGCCCGAAGGCCACCTTCAGCGACTCCAGCGAGCGGAAGAAGTCCGCGCGCTCGCGGTCGAGCATGTTGACGTACACCATGCGCGCGAGGTCGAGCTCGGTTGCCCGCTCCCACAGGCGGACCGTCGAGACCTCGACGCCCATCACCGCGTTGACGACGAAGACGGCCGACTCGCAGACGCGCAGCGCGCCGAGCGCGTCGGCCACGAAGCTTGGCTCACCGGGGGTGTCGAGCAGGTTGATGCGCCGGTCCTGCCACTGAAACGAGTTCAGCGCGGCGCCGATCGACATGCCGCGCGCTTGCTCGTCGGGCTCGGAATCCGACAGGGATGTGCCGTCCGCGACGCTGCCGAGGCGCGTGGTCGCCTGCGCCTGGAAGAGCAACGCCTCGAACAGCGAGGTCTTGCCACTGCCGCGGTGGCCGACGAGGGCCACATTGCGGATGCGGTCCGCAGCCTTGTGCATGCCAGACTCCTTTCCTCGGAGGCCACATGCCAGGCACGCAGCCTGATGTTCGGATTGATGCCGAACTTAGCGCTGAAGCGCACAAACCTGCAACCGCGAGGTGCGTGTGAGAGCTACTCGGTCTCGAGCAGGCGAGAGCGAAGGCGCAGCACGGCCTTCGTGTGCAGCTGCGAGATGCGCGACTCGGTCACGCCCAGAACCTCGCCGATCTCGCGCAGCGTGAGGTTCTCGTAGTAGTACAGCGCCACGACGAGCTTCTCGCGCTCGGGCAGGCGGGCGATCGCGTCGGCCACGCGATCCTTGAGGTCGGTCTGGTCCATGACCGCGGCCGGATCCGGCGCGTTTTCGTCGGTCAGGGTGTCCAGCAGCGAGACGGCGTCGCCTGATGAGTCGCCGACCGTCCAGAGCTCGTCCAGCGCGGCGACCGTCGAGTTGGAGATCTGCAGCAGCGACTCCTGGAAGTCGTCGACGCTGACGCCGAGCTCGGCCGACATCTCCTCGTCGGTGGGCGCGCGCTGCAACTGGTGCTCGAGCTTGGTGTTGGCCTTCTCGATCTCGCGCGCCTTGGCGCGGACGGAGCGCGGCACCCAGTCCAGGGAGCGCAGCTCGTCGATGATCGCGCCCTTGATGCGGGTGATCGCGTAGGTCTCGAACTTGATCTCGCGCTCGAGGTCGAAGCGCTCGATCGCGCTGATGAGGCCGACCAAGCCGTAGGAGATGAGATCGCCCTCGTCGACGTGCGCGGGCAGGCCAGAGGCCATGCGCCCAGCGACGTACTTGACCAGCGGCGAGTAGGCGATGACGAGCCGTTCACGCGCGTGCGTGTCACCTGTCGCCTTGTACCGGCGCCAGAGGTCTCGCAGCTCAATGGCCTTGACGTTGGTCTCCATCGGAGTTCCTCACGCCCTCGGATGCGCACGCGCATACGCGGACTTGAGCCTGGCGGACTCTACACGGGTGTAGATCTGCGTCGTCGAGATGCTGCTGTGACCCAGCATCTCCTGGATGGCGCGCAGGTCGGCGCCGCCGTCGAGCAAGTGGGTGGCGAACGAGTGGCGCAACGCATGGGGATGCGCCCCGCCCTGCAGCGCGGCACGCCGGGACCACACACGCAGGCGCCGCCGCACATCGCTGGTCGACAGCCGGCGGCCGGACTTGGACAAGAACAAGGCCTGTTCGGCACGGTCGACCTGCAAGGCGGGACGGGCACGCTCGACATAGCGGGCCAAGGCCTGGACGGCCGACTCGCCGATCGGGACGATACGGGTCTTGCCGCCCTTGCCCTCGACGCGCACCTCCTCGGCGTCGAAGTCCAGCGAGCCATGATCAAGGTTGACGAGCTCTTCGGCGCGCAGGCCACAGGCGTAGGCCAACTCGAAGAGCGCCCGGTCGCGCACGTCCAGCGGCGTCGTCTGCGGGATCCGGTCCAGGAGGTCGGCGACCTCATCGGCCTTCAGGACTCGCGGCAGCTTGGACGGCCGCTTGGGCGCCGGCACGAGGTCGGCCGGGTTGGCGGCCATGTGGCCGTGCTCGCGCAGCGTGCGGTAGAGCGAGCGCAGCGCGGCGAGCTTGCGCGCGACCGTGGCGGCGACCACGTCGCGCTCACCGAGCGCCGCGGCGTAGCGGCGCAGGACGCGCGTCGTCACATCGGTCGGCTCGTGGCCGTTGGTCGTGCACCACAGCGCGAACTGTGCGCAATCGAACGCGTAGGCGCGCCGTGTGCGCGCCGCTGCGCCGCGGCGCAGGAGGTCGGCGTCGAAGAGGCGTAGCGCCTCCTGCCACGCGCTGCTCAGCGCGTCGGCGCGCGTCGCCTCACCAGCCCTATCCTCATCCACCGTGGGACTCTTCTTCATCGACACCAACTCCGGTCAGGTCGCCACGCATCGGCAGCTGATCGACGCCGGTATCGCTCCGGAAAGCGACGACCCGCCGCGGCCGTGGCACCGCGTGCGCGGCAACCTCGACTCCTCGACGATGTGGTACGCGGTGATGCGCAAGCAGACGAACGGGATCTTCATTGGCACGCTCGTCTTTCGCCACTCCAACCACCATGCCTCCCTGCTGACCGAAGGCTGGGAGGAGGTCGACGTCGACGAGATTCGCAGTGCCGACCTTCAGCCCGGCTAGGCGATGAAGATCGGCGCGCCGACCGGGACGCGGTCGTAGAGATCCTCGACGTCGGGGATCCGCATGCGCACGCAGCCGTGTGATGCGGCGTGACCGATGGAGCCGTACTCGCTGGGGTCGACCCCGTGGATGCCGGCGCCATTGAAGATCCCCAGCCAGCGGGACTTCAGCGGGTTGGCCGCCGTTCCGCCGGGCACGACCTCCCCACGCTCGTCCTCGGCCACCCAATCGGAGTTGGGCTTGGTCCAGGCGGGGTTAACTGCCTTGTTCTGGATGTGGTAGAGCCCTTCAGGCGTATCGCGGCCGACCGCGCCGATCGCCACCGAGTAGCTCTTGACCTGCTTGAGGTTCTTGAAGAGCACGAGCTTGAACGCCTCGCGGTTGACGACCAGCGTCGTCGAGTTCTGGGCGATCAGCTTCTTGGTGTCGACCGCCGGCTTGACGTGATGGGTCGTCGCGCTGAAGCGCCGTGACGACGTCGGCGAGCCAAGCGCCACCTTGATCTTGTCGTGCAGCGACGTCGCGTCCACCGCCAGGCCGTCGTGGCTGGGCGTCGCCGTCGGACCCGAGACGGCGAACTTGATCGTCGCGTTCATCGCCGGGCGGTTGATGGCCTTGCGGACGCGGTCGAGCAGGCGGATGACCGCCGCGTCGGAGAACGTGACCTCCGGCTGCAGGCGGGCGTCGAGCTTCTGGCCGGTGGCCCCGCGCCATGTGCGCTGCAACAGGTTGCCCTCGCGACTGCGCTCGAGTGCGTCGGTGACGGTTGCGTCCAAGTTGGTGGCCACCTTCGCCTCGCGCGCCGTCAGGCGCCAGCGCCGGCTGCCATGGTCGACGGTGATCTCGCGGTTCAGAGGCGCGAGGATCTCCTGGCGCAGCTTGGCCTCGGCGGCATCGCGCTTGAGGCCACCGACGTCCACCCCACCGATCGTGACGCCCTTGCCGATCTTGTCCTGCTGGCCATGGTCATAGACGACGATCGCCGCGGCGATGGCGGCGATCGCCACCAGCAGAGCGGCGACGGCGATGACGGGGCGTGCAAGCAATGGTGAGGGAAACCGAGGGGAAGGAGTCCGCGTCCAGCGTAGTGGCTCGGGCGGCGGCCGAGAACCCTTGCAAGGGCTGCTGCCGGGCGGGTGAGGGCGGGCGAGCTGGCGCGCGCCAGCTTCGTTGTCAGCGTGCGGACGCCGCCGGCGCGCCGAGCAGACGATCGATGCCTCGCAAGACCGTCGCCCGTGCGGCGTGGTTGGCCTCGTGAGCGCGCAGCGCGCGCAGGTCCTCGTGGCTGAGCGAGGGCAAGATCGTGAGGATCTCGCGCGCGGGCAGCGAGCCGTAGGCGGTGCTCGCCGGCGGCGTCGCCGAGGACGAGACTTCCAACTGCTCCTGCTCGGAGCGCTCACCGGGTGCCGAGTTGGCCGGCGGCAGCGGTGACGGCCGGACGTTGGGCTGGCGCACGCTCGGGCTGAAGCGCAGGAACTCCTCGACCGCCGACTCATAGCGGTAGCTCGTGCCGGCCGCGCCGCGCAGGAACGGCTCCAGGCGCTGCTGCTCGCGCAACCGCAGGACCGTCTCGCGCGTGGTGTGCTGGTAGACGAAGCCCGTCGCCTTGTAGCGGCGGTTGTCCAGCGCGCGTCCGAAGCGCAGCTGGGGCAGCATCTCTGACTGGATCGGCACGCCGGCGCGCCGCAGCCCCTGGGTGGCCAGGCCTGTCCCCCACGGCGGCAGCACGGGCACCATCGTCTTGCCCAGCAGGTCGACGACCTCCGAGAGGACGAGCACGCCGTCGCCCGCGCAGTTGAACGTCCCGTCGAGGTCGTACTTGACCGCGTGCTCCAGGCAGTTGGCCATGTCGTCCTCGTGGATGAACTGCACGCGCGGGTCGAAGCCGAGGATCGTCGGGATCACGGGCAGGTTCAGGTAGCTCTGCCACGAGGTCTTGAGGTCGGGGCCCAGCGCGTTGGCGAAGCGCAGGACCGTGACGGTGGTGTCGGGGTTCTTATGGCGGAAGTCCGAGACATTGGCCTCGGCCTCGCAGATGTCGCGCTCGATCGGAGTGCCGGGCGTATGCGGGCGGCGCATCGTCTCGGTGAAGAAGGCGGGGTCGTCCTGCTCGGCGCCGTAGTAGCGGGCGCTGGACTTGAACACCAACTTGCGCACGGGCGACGACGGCCCCCCGGCCGCGGCAAGCACGTTCATGGTGCCGATGACGTTGTTCTCGTGGGCGCGGGTGCGCGAGGTGACGATCGAGTCGACGACCAGGCGGGTGTCGACGATCGTGTCGATCTCAGCCGCCTCGACGATCCGGCGGATCAGCGAGTGGGCGTCGGAGACCTGGACGAACTCGGTGCGCTCCAGCGCCAACTTCGGCGGTCGGCGGTCGATGCCGATGACCGTCTCGATCTCGGGGTTCTGCTCGAGCGCCTGGGCCAGGCGCCCGCCCCAATAGGTCGACAGGCCGGTGATGAGGACGCGGCGCGATGTCATCCGAACCACACCGAGCGGCGCTTGCCGAGCATGTCGAGCAGCTCGTCCTGGATCGTGGCGCGGATGTCGTGGGCGATCGTCTGCACGAGCGCCTGGTCCTCCCACGGCTCGTCGACGCCGAGGTCGTCGGTCGGGACTGGCGGCAGGAACCGGATCTTGAACTTGGCCGGCAGGTAGCCGAGCGCGCCGAAGAGGCCGAAGTGCGGGAAGGTCGGCGTGATCGGGAAGTAGATGAGGCCGGTGAGCTTCTGCAGCGCGCCGAGCTGGGCGAAGACCGGCATCGCCTCCTCGGCGCCGACCAGCGCGATCGGGACGATCGGCGCGCGGGCGCGCATCGCCGCCTCGACGAAGCCGCCGCGGCCAAAGCGGCGCAGGCGGTAGCGATCCTTGTAGAGCTTCTCGGTGCCCTTGCGGCCCTCGGGGAAGACGAGCACGAGCTGCTGCTCGTCGGCCAGCAGGCGGTGGACGTTGGCTGGGTGCGCGGGGACGCCGCCAATCTTGGGGATCAGCATGCTCAGCCCCGGATAGCCCTTGAAAAAGTGCTCGACGGTGAGGTGCAGCGGCCGCGGTTGTGGGTGTTCTTCCTTGATCGCCTTGGCGATCATCGGCGCGTCGGGCGGCAGGGCGCCTGAGTGGTTGGAGACCAGCAGGGCGCCGCCTTCGGCCGGAACGTGCTCGATGCCTTCGACCTCGCAGCGAAACCACAAGTTGTAGTAGAAGTCGACGAGCGTCTTGTCGAAGAAGCCCTCGACACGCTCGGAGCGACCCCAGTCGGTGACTTGGCGCTCGGTCTCGATCGGCGCGAGGTACTCGCGCAGGTCAGGCTCGCGCTCGGCGACATCGCGACTCGAAGCGGGCCCCGTCTGCGCCCGTGCCTCATCGACCAATGCGAGCCGGTCGTCGTCATCGATCCGCGTGCTTTGGCGGTCTGCCTGGCGCAGCGTGCTGCGTGTCGTGTCGGCCATCCCGTCAGGGATTGTCCCAGGCGGGCGCGTTCTGAGCTATGGACCTACTGCTTAACCGCGCGCGACCGACTCGCGAGCGAGCAGCGGACCGAGCTTGCGCGTCAGCTCGGCCCAATCGTGGCCGCAGACGACGTCCTCGGTCTCGCAGACGTCGGCGTTCCACGGATGGCGGATCGTCGCCACGGCAATCCCCCGCTCCAGCGCAGTCTCGATGTTGTGCGGGCTGTCGTCGATCAGGAGCTCAATCCCGATCTCGGCGCAGCGTGTGACCTTGTCCTGTGAGCAGTAGAGCTCATCGAACCGCAGGCCGATGTCGTTGAGCCACTTCGCGGTCGCGGTGTGGGCACGCTCGGAGCGGTGCGAGGTGATGTGGATGAAATGGCCGGCGTCGGCCCAACCGTTGACGGCCTCGACGGCACCCGGATACGGCCGACTGGCGAGGATCGCCGTATCGCAATGGGTCTCATCAATGCAACAGGTCAGCTGCTCGGGCTTAAGGCGGGTGATGCCCCAGTCGAACTGCTCCTCGTAGGGCAGATCGATGCCGAAGCGACGCTGGGCGGCGGCTGAGAGCACGTCCCAGTAGTGGTGCAAGGTGGAGTCGATGTCGATGGCGATACGCATGGTCAGTCCGGGCGGCCGTCTCCCCCACCAGCCCGCGCTCCTATCGTAGGGCCATGACGACCGGCGCGATGTCTGACCGGACGACCACCGCCGTAGACCTATACGGACCGGTGGGGCGCAGCGCATGGCTCGACATCGATTGGCGCAGGTACCAGCGCTGGGTGCCGATTGGCGGCCGATCGATGAACGTGATCGACATCGGGCCGTCGGGAGATGACGAGCCGACAGCGGGCACGATCGTCTGGATCCATGGGCTGTCGGGGTCCTGGCAGAACTGGCTGGAGAACCTGCCGCTCTTCGCGCAGACGCATCGCTGCATCGCGATGGACCTGCCGGGCTTCGGGGCGTCCGAGATGCCCGTCGCGAAGATCTCGATCAGCGACTACGCGGCCGCGGTCGACGAGCTGCTCGATGTCCTGGGCGTGACGCAGGCGACGGTCGTGGGCAACTCGATGGGCGGCTTCATCGGCGCCGAACTAGCCATCCGCTTCGGTACCCGGGTGCAGAAGCTGGTCTTGGTCAGTGCCGCGGGCTTGACGATCGAGCGCCAGCGCAACGAGCACGTCCTGGCGCTGCTGCGGCGCGGCTCCAGGGTGCTGGCGTTATGGACCGGCTGGTTGGCGTCGAAGTCCGACACGCTCGCGCGCCGCCCGCGTTCGCGCCGGGCGATGCTCGAGCTCGTCGTCGCGCATCCCGATCGACTCCCGGCGCCGTTGGTCGCCGAGCAGCTGCGCGGTGCTGGCAAGCCGGGCTTCATCGATGCGCTCGACGCCTTGACCAACTACCCGATCCGCGATCGACTCGGAGCGATCACGGCACCGACGCTCGTGGTCTGGGGCACCAAGGACATGCTCGTGCCAGTCCGCGATGCGTGGGCGTTCGGCGAGCTGATCAGCGATGCGCGGGTCGTCGTCTACGAGGACACCGGCCACGTGGCGATGCTCGAGCGCCCGGTGGCGTTCAACGCGCTGCTCCAGGACTTCCTAGAGGACTAGGAAGTCGTGGTGCGCTGCTCGCGCGCGAGGCGACGCAGGCGCGACTGCTCCCACTGCGTCAGGCGCCAAAGGTCGCGACGGACCTGCTTGGGGTCGATCTGGCGGCCAGGCAGATGCATGTTGGCCTGGCCGACAAGATGGTGCTCGTCGCCGGTCAAGGCCATCCACTTGGCCAGCGCGTCGTCGGAGTCCGGCAGGCGGGCGCTGCCGTAGGGGCGCGTCTCATCCGGGAAGGCCACGCAGTACTCGGCCAGCAGCTCGCGGGTCTGCGGAAGGTAGGCCACGATCGGCTTGTGCGGGTAGATGATGTAGGCGTAGGGCGCGCCGGCGCGGGTGGCCTGCGTGCCGCCCTGCTCGGGACCCGCGCTCAGCGCACCCCAAACGCGGATGAAGCCGAGCTCGCGGTACATATCCCACTCCTCGTCGTTGACGCAGGAGCGCAGCAGCTGGCGGGCGCGCTGCTCGGCGCGGCGCTCGCGCCCGGGGTCATAGACGTCAACGGGCACGCGGGCGCGCCGTGCGCGATGGCGCTCCCAGGCCTCGGTGACCTTCGGTGCCGCAACCTCCCACAACAGGGCGACGATGACGATGATCGTGGCGCTGAGGGCGAGGAGCATCGCGACGCCAATCTCCGCGGCGGACTCAGCGGCCGCCCGCAGCGCGCGGGAAGAAGATGACGCGATCGGCGTCGCGCGGAACGTCCTCGAAAGCCTTGACCATGCGCGCCTCGCGACGACCGGCGACGGAGGTGACGGGCACCGCGGCCCACATGCCCTCGTCGAGCTGGCGGCGGAACTCGTCGACCAGCATCTGCTCGTCGGCGGCCACCTCGACGTCGCCCTCGGCCAAGAGGACCTCGCCGTGACCGGGCTTCATGCGCAGCAACCTCACGGTCGGGATTATGGCAAAGGGCTTCGGCGTAACCAGGCAGGCAGACCACGGCGGGCTGCCCGCTGGCCTAGGCTGGGCGCGTCGCCGCTCAAACAGGCGCGCCAAGGCGCCCGGTGTTGGCGACGGCATGCACGTCGCCGTAGCCCACGCCGAGAACGTTGACCGGTCCGGCGCCGGCACCAAGGTCGCGTAAGCCGTAGCGGACGGCCTCGGCGGCAATCGCCCGCGCGGCGCGGGCCGAATCGGCCAGCGTGAACTCGAGCGCGAGATGGGCCGCCAGCGCCGAGGAATGTGTGCAGCCCGAGCCGTGCGCCGCGCCATCGGGATGACGCTGGCCCGGGATCTCGACGGTGGTGCCGTCGACCATCACGAGGATGTCGGTCGCCTCTGTGCGATGGCCGCCGGTCACGACGACCGCGTTGGCGCCGACCGCTTGGACGGCTTGGGCCAGCGCCGCGCCGTCGAGGTCGGCGGCTTGGGAACCGGCCAGCGCGCGCGCCTCGGGAACGTTCGGGGTGACGACGGTCGCGCGCGGCAGCAACAGCTCGATCAGGGCGCGCTCGGCCTCGCCGGGTAGCAGCCGTGCGCCGGACTCGGCGACCATGACGGGGTCCAGCACAACCGGCGTGCCGGCCGGCAGGGCGTCGAGCGCCGCGGCAACGGCCGCGATCACGTCCGCGCCGCCGACCATGCCGATCTTCACGGCGCCGATCGCGAAGTCGCTCGCGACGGCCTCGATCTGCGCGACGACCATGGCGGGCACGGTGGCCGCGACGCGCGTCACCGCGACCGTGTTCTGCGCGGTCAGTGCCGTGATCGCCGTTGTGCCGTGCACGCCGCAACGGGCAAAGGCCTTCAGGTCGGCCTGAATGCCGGCGCCGCCGCCGGAGTCCGAGCCGGCGATGGCCAGGCAGACGGGCACGTGCGGCGCGGGCAGCGGCGCCGTTGCGGGATCGGTGGCGGTCGACATCACGGCCGATGCTAGTCCGCGCACGAGCGACATCGAGGGACGAGTGAACCCCCGTATGCGCGGTGGAGTCGTTCCTCGACGTACTGGCCGCCGGCGCGAACGGCTGGTACCTTCGACGCGAAGCCTCTGACGACGACGCGCTCCCAGCTGGACCAGCAGCTTCAGCAGTACCTGCGCGGCGCCGCGTCGCGCGACCGCGATGTCGAGCGCATCGGCCCGTTTCTTGCCACGTTCGATCCGCACAGCACCATTCCGTACCTGAGCTACGCGATTCCCGACGACGGCGCCCGGCCCACGCACGCCGACGTCGCGGCGCTCATCGACGCCTATGCCCACCACGATCGCGTGCCGCGGCTGGAGTACCTGCCGGTCGCGGCGCCTGACGTGGAGGCCGCACTGCTCGCCGGCGGCTTCGCCGTCGAGGCCCGTCTGCCGGTCATGACCTGCGAGGCCGGCGCAGCCGTCGACCTCGCACCGGACGACAGCATTGTCCTCGCGGCACCGGCTACCGACGAGGACTTCCGTGCGATGCGCGCCGCGCAGCACGCAGCGTTCAGCGCGTTCATGGAAGGCCACGACGACGGGGACGAGGACGACCCCGGTGAGCTCGCGCGGCAGCGCCAGCGCATCGCCGACGGCGGCCTCGCGCTCCTGGCCCGCGACCGCACCACCGGCGCGGTCGTCGCGGGCGGCGTCGCCACCGTGCCCTGCGACGGCGTCACCGAGATCGGCGGCATCGGGGTGCTGGCGAGCCACCGCCGGCGGGGTATTGCCGCGGCAATCACCGCCGGCTTGGCTCGCGCTGCGCACGCCGCCGGCACGACGACGGTCTGGCTGACACCTGGCGACGACGGCGCGCACCGCGTGTACGCCCGCGCCGGCTTTGCCGACACCACCAGCCAAGTGCATCTGTCACGACCCTCGTAGCGCCTGCGCTCGGGTGGTCCGCAGCACGCGACCGTCCGAGATGTGCACGAGGCCGAGCAGCTCGAGCTCTGTCAGGCCGGCGCGGACGATGGCCGCGCCGGCCGTGTCAGATGCCAGCGACGCGACGCTGTTATGACCGTCGTCTACCGCGGCCAGCAGCGCCCGCAGCTCGGGCGCCAATGTCGTCGGTGCTCCGATCGTCTCCACCGCCGCGCGCTTCATCGCTGCGGCGGAACCGTCGATGCCGAGCACAAGCTCGAGCGCGTCCTGGACATCGCGGATCAGCGTCGCACCGTCGCGCAGCAGCGCATTGGTCCCGCGCGAGCGCCAGCTCAACACCGGCCCCGGCACAGCACCTACATCGCGACCGAGCTGGAGCGCGAGGTCGGCGGTGATCAGCGATCCGGAGCGCTCCGCAGCCTCAACCACGATCGTCGCGGGGGCTAGCGCGGCAATGATCCGGTTGCGCGCCGGGAAGTTCCATCGAAACGCACGGAAGCCCGGTGGCATCTCGGAGACGATCACGCCGCCCGCCGCGATGATCGCCTCATACAGTCGCGTCTTGCGCGTCGGGTATGGCACGTCGGCACCGCCGCCCAGCACCGCGATAGTCGGTCCGCAGACCTCGACGGCACCGGCGTGCGCGGCGCTGTCGACTCCCAACGCCAGACCCGACACCACCGTCACGTCACACCCGGCCAACCCGCGGCCGAGGGTACGCGCGATCTCCAGTCCTTCGGGCGAAGCGCGGCGGGTGCCGACGATCGCAGCCACCGCCGGCGGACCGGCCGCGTGCTGGGTCTGATCAGGGTCGCGGGCGTCGCCGACCAGGTGGGTGAGTCGAGCGCGCGCGTCACCGCCACCGCGGACGAACAGCGCCGCGGGCGGCGCTGGATCGTCGAGCAAGCGTGTGGGGTATCCAGTGCTGTGGCGACATACGACCTCCAGGCCCACATCAGCGGCCGCCGCCAGCAGCTCTGATGGCTCCGCGTTCGCCACCTGTTCGCGCAGCCCCGTTGCACCACAGACCGCATCGATCAACGCATCGTCGTTGAGCGCCAGCACCGACCGGATAGGCCGGCGCTGGCGATGGGCCACCTCCAGCCCACCGGCGACCTTGGATAGGAGCCATGAGCGCCGCAGGCATGCCGCGCAACAGTCCTCAACACTCATGTCGCTGACCGCCGGATGTCAGACTCGTTCGCTGTCCGGTAGCGGGTCATCATGCGGCGTCCTCCTCGGCCCCGTCGGCAATGTCCTGACGGAACCCCAGCGCTTCGAGCAGGTGCTGCGCCCCCACCATGTCGGCCGCATCGAGATCGGCGATCGTCCGCGCCACGCGCAGCACGCGATCGTGACCGCGCGGACTCAGCGTCCCGCGGTCGTAGGCCCGGCGCAGGACGGCGGCACCGGCCGATTCCAGCGCCACGTGACGACGGACGAGCGCGCCATCGAGGTGCGCGTTGCACATCGCACCGGTACCGGCCAAGCGCGCCGCCTGGCGCTCGCGGGCGGCGACGACGCGCTCGCGCTCGGTGGCGCTGTGGCATACCGGACCGGCCGCGAAGTCGGCGGGCGTCGGACGCTGGACATCGACCAGCAGATCGAGACGATCCAGCAGCGGACCGCTGAGCCGGCGTCGGTAGCGTGCGATCTCGGCCTCGCCACAACGACAGCGCGACGTGCCCGCGTAGCCGCACGGGCACGGGTTGGTCGAGGCCACCAACATGAAGCGCGTCGGAAACAGCGCGCGGCGCTGACCGCGCACGATCGCCACACACCCATCCTCCAACGGCTGGCGTAGCGCCTCCAGCGCCGGCCGTCCGAACTCCGCTAGCTCATCCAAGAAGAGGACGCCGTGATGGGCCAACGTGGCTTCCCCCGGCAGCGGCTGTGAGCCACCGCCCACCAGCCCGGACGCCGAGATGGTGTGGTGCGGCGCGCGAAATGGTCGCTCGGTCACGAGGCCGGCGCCCGGCCGAACGCCGGCGACGCCCTGGATCCGCGTGACCTCGATCGCTTCGGCCCGCGACAGCGGCGGCAGGATTGACGGCAACCGCTGCGCGAGCATCGTCTTACCGGTGCCGGGCGGACCGGCGAGCAGCAGGTTATGGCCGCCGGCCGCGGCAACCGACAGCGCCCGCAACGGGCTGCCATGGCCGCGCACGTCGGCGAGGTCACGCTTGCGCCCGGCAGGCGCCGGCCTTTCGCCGTCGTCGGGTGGCGGCGGCTGACCGTCGCTGTCCCCGCGCAGGATCGCCACGACCTCGGCCAGGCCGATGGCGCCAAAGACGCCCAGGTCGTCGACCAGCGCTGCTTCCCGTCCGTGGACGGCGGGCAGCACAAGGCCGCTCAGCCCAGCCGCGACCGTCCCTTCAGCCACCGCAAGAACACCGCGGCACGGACGCAACTCGCCGCCTAGCGCGAGCTCGCCAAAGACGGCAACACGTTCCAGAACCGATGCCGGGACCTGACCGCCAGCGGCGAGCACGCCGCACGCGATGGCCAGGTCAAACCCCGGCCCCTCCTTGCGCAGCGCAGCCGGTGCGAGGTTCACGGTGATCCGGCGTGCGGGAAACTCAAAGCCCGAGTTGAGGATCGCCGAGCGGACGCGCTCGCGAGACTCCCGGACGGCGCGGTCGCCGAGCCCGACGATCGTGAACGCCGGCAGCCCGGGGCGGATGTCCACCTCGACGGTGACGTGGCGGCTTTCGACGCCCTGGATCGCGAACGTGGTGACGTGGGCCAACATGCCCGGCGACGCTATGCGCCAAGGTGTGCCATAGGACAGCGCAACCGTGACGATCCTGCGCAGCGACTCCTACAACTCGCGTGAGGCCAGCCCCGCTGTGATCTCCCGTGCGTTACCGATGACGCGCGCGCACGATAACGACGCGCACGCGCTGACCCTTGGTGATCGCCAGCCGCAGCGTGGCCCGTGTGCCCAGTGCGACCGCTTTCGAGCACGGAGCGCTCTCCAGCGCCGACGGCGTCGCGAGGCAGACCCAGGCGCGCAGCTTGCCGACCGGCACGTCGCGGGCCCGCCGTAGCGACACGCGAACGGTGCGATCGCGCCGCGGCACGGCGGCGACCTTAGCCGACGCGGCCGACGCGCTGCGGGGGAGCGCCGTCACCGCGCTCACGCTCGCTCGCCCCAGCGCCACGCCGCGCGACGTCCGGATCGTCGCGCTCGACCGCGCCGACATCGACGCGAATCCCGCGCTGGCTGACCGCACGGGCCCGAGCCATGCCGCGGCCCAGGCGACGGTGCTGCCGCCTGGGCCGGTTGCCGTCTCAGAGCCACGCATCATCGCGCCGGCGTCGGCGTCGTCGAGCACGTAGGCCCCGGCGCCGTCGGTCGACAGCGCCGAGCAGCGCGGGTTGCAACGCCAGAACTGCAACACCTTGGTGTCGATCTCAGTGCTCGCACTCCAGGTTCCGGGCGTGAGCGTCAGCGTCTTGCCGACGTCCGCGCGCCCCTGCACCGTCAGGCGCGGGGTGACCTGAACCCCCGGCAGTGCGGGCTTGATCGCTGCCGTGGGCGCCGTCGCGACCATCGTCGAGCCGTCGACGTTGGTCGCCATGGTGACGACCCGCAGCCGCGCGCGGGCGTCGGCGGTCTGCAGTCGGTAGGAGAGGTTGCGCGCGCCGGCGATGTCGACACAGGCAACGCCGGTCGCGTTACAGCGCTGCCACTGATAGCCGTAGCGCGTGTCGATCGTCGTGTGCCAGGTCGGACGGATCACCTGCAGGGTCTTCGGGACCTGCAGCGTCCCGATGATCGGTCCGACGGTCGCCACCTGCGGGAGCACCGCCGCGACAACAGCGGTCGGGTCCGCGACGGCGACGGTCGAGCCTTCGGTGTTGGTCGCGGTCACGGCAAACGTCACCGTCGAGCCCACATCGGCCGCCTCTAGGGCGTAGTTGGTGCGCGTGGCGCCCGGGATCGCCGCGCAGTTGTCGCCGGCGCTGTCGCAGCGCATCCAGGCATAGGCGTAGTGCGTCGGATCGTTGGCCCAGCTGCCGCGGGTGGCCTGCAGGTTGGCCGCACGCGCCGGCGTCCCGGAGATGGCGGGCAGGATGCTGGCGACCGGCAGTGGCTGATCGGCGACCGTTGCGGCAGCGCTGACGGCCGTGGCGGTCCGTCCCGGTGAGGTCGCGGTCTCATGGACGACCAACGTGTGGTCCTTGTCGGCGACGGTGATGTTGTAGGTCTGCAGTGCGGCGCCCGGGATGTCAACGCAATCAGCGCCGTCGGCGTCACAGCGCCGCCACTGGTACTTCTCGCTGCGGGTTGGCACGGTCCAGACGGCAGGCTGTGCCCGCACCGTCTGGGCGACTTGCACGGTGCCCTGGATCGTGGGCGCGCTGGTGAGCGTCAGCGCGCGGCCGGCGACATCGCTGGTGAAGGTCGATGTCGCCACCGTCGAAACGCCGGCGGCCGTGGCGGTCACGCGCACCGCCATCGCGTGACCGACGTCGTTGCCGGTCAAGGTGTAGTCCTGGCCAAAGCCGACGATCACGCAGCCACCCAGCGCCGTCGCGCCCGACGGGCAGCGCAGCCACTGGTAGGTGAACGTCGCATCGGCGGGCGTCCACTGACCGGGGTCGATCGACAGCGTCGCGGTGTCCTGCAGCGTCCCGGTCGGCGCGGCGATGGTGCTCGGTGGCGCCGGCGGCGCGACCACCGTAGCGGTGGCCGCCGAATATCCAACACCCGTGCCGTCGTCGTTGGTCGCGGTGACCCTGAGGCGCACGGTGGCGCCTGCGTCGGCGCTGACCAAGGTGTAGGTCTTGGCGGTCGCGCCGGTGATGTCGGTGTAGGTGTCGCCGACGACGCGCCGCTGCCATTGATAGGCAAAGCTCTCCGCGGCCGGGCTCCAAGCGCCGTCGGTGCCTGTCAGCATGTCACCGACGCGCGAGCCACCAGCCACTCCGGGCGCGATCCGGTTTCCGGGCGTGGCAGCGACCACCGTCGCAGTCGGCGCGGAGACTGCCGCTGTGGAGCCGTCGACGTTGGTCGCGGTGACCTCGATGCGGATCGTCGCGCCGACATCGGCGGTCGCGAGGACGTAGGACGCGGCGGTGGCGTTGGTGATGTCCTCGAAGCCGTCACCTTCATCGCGCTGCCATTGGTAGGCGAAGGTGGCTCCAGCCGGCGTCCAGCTCCCCGCCGAGGCGGTAAGCGTCAGCGTCCGCTTGGCGGTTCCGGCGATACCGGGGGCGCCCACGTTGCGCGGGAGGTCCGGGGCGACGTTGCCGGTGGCGACGGTGGTGGCGGTCGCCGAGCCGAAGGCGCTGGTGGCCCTGACGACGACCCGCAGCGGAAAGCCGAGATCGTCGACGGTTGGCCTGTAGCTCGTGCCGGCGGCGCCGGCGATGTCGTCGAAGCCGTCGCCCTCGTCACGTTGCCACCGGAAGCTGAAGGTCCCCGAGGGACTCCAGGTGCCGGAGTTGACGGCCAGCGGCACGCCGCGCTTGACGGTCCCGCTGATGATCGGCACGACGCTGTTGACGGGCGCGCCCGAGGTGATCGGGCCAACGGCCGCGGCGTTTGCGGTGACCGACCCGTAGGTGTTGGTCGCGGTGACGCGCGCGCGAATCGTGGCGCTGACGTCTGCCGGGACCGTGAAGTACGTGGGGTTGGTCGAGCCGGCGATGTCGGTAAAGCCCGAACCGGTGTTGCGCTGCCACTGATAGCTGTAGCTCGTGGCGGTCGGATACCACGTGCCGGCGGTGACGGTCAGCGGCTTGCCGCCCTGCAAGCTCCCGCTGATCACGGGCGCTGCGGTATTGGCTGGCTGGCCTTACGATCACGGGACCGACAGCGGCGGAGTCGGCTTGCGCGCTGCCGTAGGCGTTGGTGGCGACAACGTGGACACGAAACAGCGCGTCGACATCGGTGCCGAGCAAGATGTAGGACGTGCCGGTCGCGCCGGAAATATCGCTGAAGCCGTCACCGTCGTCGCGCTGCCATTGATAGGTGACGCCCGTGGCTGACGGGCTCCAGGAGCCGGAGGACGCCATGAGCAGACGGCCCTCGATCGGGCTCCCCGAGACGGTCGGCGACGCGAAGACGACGGGCGGGCCGCTGGCCGGCGACGCGTCGTTGACGAACAGGGCGCGGAGGTCGACTCCTGGGCCCCCGGCTTGGGCGACCGCAGGCGTCAGCAGCGCGGCGAAGGCCACGAGCATGCCGAGCAGGGCTCCCAAGAGACGCCGCACCCCCCGTGGAACGGCACCGAATGCAGGGATTGCAGGCGAGATGGACGCATGGCCTAGGGCGCGTGGCGGTCAGATCCGGACCACCATCCGGGCCTGGCCGAGCCGGATCTCGTCGCCGTCGGCGACGATCGCGCGGTCGATCCGACGCCCATTGACCCACGTCCCGTGCGTCGAGGCGCGATCGACGAGCAGCCAACCGCCCTCGACACGCTGCAGCGCGGCATGGCGGCGAGAGACCGACGGCTCCAGAAAGCGCACGTCGCTGGAGCGCGAGCGACCGAGCAGGATCTGCGTCCCGGACGCGGCAGCGGGCAGCACGAGGACCGGAAGGTCTCCGGCGCGCGCGGGCCGCCCGACGGCGCGGCGCAGCCGGTCGCCGAGCAGGCGCAGCGTCGCAGCACCCGGCGTGCTCGAGCGGTCGTCGTGGGACCTCATCGATGCCGGAACGGTGACCGCGCAAGATCGTCACGTTCTTGGCCAGACACGGCGCAGATCCGTCCGTAGGTTCGAGGCCGTGTCCCCCGACCCCCGCCAGCACCTCGGCCGCCTCGGCGAGCAGCTCGCCGCCGAGCACCTGGAACGTCTCGGCCACACGATCGTGTGCCGCAACCACCGCACCCGCTTTGGCGAGATCGACCTGATTGCCCGCGATGGCGAGACGCTGGTCTTCTGTGAGGTCAAGACGCGACGCGGCCGCGGCGATCCATGGGATGCACTGCACGAGGCCAAGCGCGCGCAGGTTCGCCGCATGGCGCGGGCCTATCTGACGGAGGCGACCGACCGGCCGCGGACGCGACTGGTCCGCTTCGACGCGATCGGTGTCGTCATCGACCTGCGCGGGCGTCTCACGCGCCTGGAGCATCTGGAGGATGCGTTCTGATGGTGGCGCTACAGCGCGAGCTGCTGATAGGCCGTGCTCTGAAACGACATGCGATGCAGCGGCGAGACGCCGCGGCGCTGGATCGCGTCGCGGTGCTCGGGCGTCGAGTAGCCGACGTGGGTCGCGAACTCCCAGCCAGGGTGGCGCGCATCCGCGCGGTGCATGAAGCGATCGCGGGTGACCTTGGCGATGATGCTCGCGGCGGCGATGGCGGCACTGGTCGCGTCGCCTTCGACGATCGCGCGGCCGGTGTGGCCTTCGAGGTCGCCGACCGGGAAGCCGTCGCTCAAACAGATGACCTCATCCCGCCCACCCGCGACCTTCAGCAGCGACTCGCGGAGCGCGGCGAGGTTGGTCTTGTGCAGGCCGCGGCGGTCGATGCCCCCGGCACTGCGCGAGACGACGGCAACGCGCGTGGCAATCCGCAACACGACCGGGTAAAGCGCCTCGCGCGCCGCTTCAGTGTGCTGCTTGGAGTCGTTGAGCAGCGAGAGTGCGCGGACCTCGCGCGGGCCGAGACGGTCGTAGTCAAAGAGCACTGCCGCCGCGACCAGCGGGCCGGCCAGACAGCCGCGACCGGCCTCGTCGGCGCCGGCGACGAAGCGCACGCCGAGCGCGCGGTCGTGCTGGAAGAGCTTGCGCCCGGTGCGACCTTTGCCCTTCTTCTTGCGCGGCTTGGTCGTCTTCTTCGGCGAAGCGTCGCCAGCGGGCGCGTCGACAGCAACGGCCAGATCCACGTCCTCGGCGAGGTCGGGCACGACGACCTCCGGGACTGCGACGGCGAGCTCCTGCGCGAGCGTCAGGCTGGTCGGCTCGGCCGAAATGGTGCTAGAGGAGGCCGATGCGCTTGGGTGGCCAGTAGGTGGCGAAGGCACCACCGATGATCCACTTGCGCGGGACAGGACCCCAGAACCGGCTGTCGTCGGACTGGCCACGGTTGTCGCCCATCATGAACCAATGGTCGGCGGGAATCTTGATCGGCCGCGGGAAGTCACAGCCGGTTCCACCCTCACACGGCGCCGTGAAGCCATCGGCCTGGCGCTTGCCATTGACGAAGGCGTGGCCACCCTTGATGTACAGCGTGTCGCCTGGACCGGCAACGACGCGCTTGATGAAGTTGACCTTGGCTTTGGTCGCCGTGGGACGGCTACAGGCCTGGTCAGGCTTCTTGTTCGGATCCCCGCACGTGTTGCTGTCAGATCCGGCGGGTGGATGGAAGACGACGACCTCGCCGATCTCGGGCGTGTTGAAGCGGTTGCCGAGGCGGTTGACCAGCACGCGCTGGCCGATCTTGAGCGTCGGGACCATCGACTCGCTCGGGATCCGGTACGGCTTGATCAGGAACGCCTGGATGGCCAACGCCAAACCCAGCGCGACCACCACGATGATGACGAGTTCGACAAACGAGCTGCCTGCCGACTTCTCCTTGTTGGCTCCGCCGGCGGCGGGGCTCATTTACGACTGCTCGGAGTCGGCGTCTGCTTCGGCCGGAGCCTCGGCAGCTGCCTCGGCACTCGCGTCGGCCGTCTCGACACCCTCGGCGTCGACGACGACTTCCTCGGCCGTCACGCCTTCGGCGTCGACGGCGCCATCGCTGGCGGCTGCCTCGGCCTCAAGCTGGGCGGCGGGATCGTGAAGCAGACCTGCCTCCACGACTTCCTCGGGGCCGATGTAGCGGCGCTCGCGGACGCGGGCGGCCTTGCCGACGCGATCGCGGATGTAATAGAGCTTCGCGCGACGGACGTCACCGCGGGCGGCGACCTCGATCTTCTCGATCTTGGGCGAGTGCACGGGGAACGTGCGCTCCACGCCGACGCCGAAGGACTGCTTGCGGACCGTGAAGGTCTCGCGCGCACCGTGCCCCTGACGCTTGATCACCACGCCTTCGAAGACCTGCGTGCGGCGACGCGTGCCTTCGACGACCTGGAAGTGGACGCGGACGCGATCGCCCGCCTGGAAGCGGGGGACGCGGCGCAGCTGGGCGCGCTCAAGGGATTCGATGACAGTGCTCATGGCAAAGAGAAGGCGCGGAGATCGGCTCCGCGCGTCGGCTGGGTGATGGTAGCGAAGGGGCCGCCGCGGCGCCTTTGGGCCTGTTTGGAGGGCGTTCTAGCCCGACATGGGGCCGAATGGGTCTGGCCCGCCGCTTCGCGGCTCGTCCCCTCCGGACATGGGACCGAAGGGATCCGGTCCTGCCCCCTGGCGCGTCTCGTTCGGCTCGGGATCCGGTGGCCGTGCCGTCGGGCCGACCACCCCACGCTCATGGCTGCGCATGCGCCGCCACGTATGGATCTCCTCGTGGTGGCCCGAGAGCAGGACCGGCGGGACCTTCCAGCCGCGGTACTCGGCCGGGCGGGTGTAGTGCGGGTACTCGGGGTCACCGCCCAGCGCCTGGCTGAAGGACTCCTCCAGCGCGGACTCGGCGTGGCCCAGCGAGCCCGGCAGCTTGCGCAAGACGGCGTCCATGACCACCATCGCGGCCAGCTCGCCGCCGCTGAGGACAAAACGCCCGACCGAGATCGCATCGGAGGCGAAGTGCTGAACGATGCGCTCGTCAAAGCCTTCATAGCGACCACACAGCAACGTGATCGCCGGCTCGGCGGCCAGCTCATCGACGAGCGCGTCATCGAGCATCCGCCCACCGGGCGTCAGCGCGATCACCCGCCGCTCACGCCGCAGGTCGACCGGATCCTGGTGGTAGATCCCCTGCAGTGCCTTGTCCATGACATCGACGCGCAGCACCATGCCGGCGCCGCCGCCGAAGGGCGTGTCGTCGACCTGGCCGCCGCTCAACGGCGTGTAGTCGCGCGGATTGAAGGTCCGCAGCTCCGCGCCGCGCTGGGTTGCGTTGCGTACGTGGCGCTGGGTCTGAAACCACTCAAACCATTCGGGAAACAGCGTCACTACATCAAGTTGCATAAGAAGCTAGGCGTCCTCTCCGAGGAAGGACAGATCCACGTCGATGGTCTGCTTGTCGAGGTCGACGGTGCGCACCGCGTCGGAGATCAGGGGTACCCACAAGGCCTTGGCGCCGGCCATCGGCCGTTGAACCTCAAGCAGGTCGCACGACGGATAGGGCAGCAACTTGGCGACGACGCCGACCGCCACCTCCCCATCGACCACGCGGCAGCCGATCAGATCCTCGGCGTACCACTCGTCCTCCTCCAGGGGTGGTGCGTCGGCGCGGCGCATCCAGAGGTCGGTGCCGCGCAGGCGGTCGACCGCCTCGCGCGACGCGACGCCCGCCAGGCGCAGGATCGGCCGCGACGGTGTGCCGTCATGGCGGACGATTGCCACCTCGACGCCATCGACGATCACCGCCACCGCCCCGCCGAGCACCCGCTCGCGCGGCCGGGTCACATAGAACGACCCGTCGAGGCCGTGCGCCCGGCCAATGCGGCCCACGCTGATCAGCGCGCCGGCGGCCCGAGCGGCAGCCGGATCCGCGTCGGCCATCTCAGTCGACGATGTCGACGAGGACGCGGCGCTGTTCCTTGACCGCCGCGGCCTTGACGACCGTGCGCAAGGCGTTGGCGGTGCGCCCGCCCTTGCCGATCACCCGGCCGTAGTCCTCGTCGCCGACCGACAGCTCGAGGACGACCGTGCCGTCCTCCTCGTCGAACTGCTCGACGGCGACGGCGTGCGGATCATCGACGAGCTGCCGCGCCAGATAGTCGAGCAGCTCCTTCATCGAGCGCTAGACGTTGGAGACGTCGATGCCCTGCGTGCGCAGGAGCTTGCGGACCTGCGGGGTCGCCGTAGCGCCCGTGGACACCCAGTAGCGCACGCGCTCCTCGTTGACCGTGATGGTCGAGGGCTCGGTCTGGGGGTTGTACTGGCCCAAAATCTCGATGTTGCGCCCATCGCGGGGCGAGCGCTGATCGGCGGCAATGATGCGCCAGATCGCGTTCTTCTTAGCGCCCACGCGCGTGAGTCGGAGTCGAACTGCCATAAAAGTCCTTGCGTCGGTCCTGAGAGAGCGTCGGAACCCGCAGCGTATTGCCGCGGGAAAGCGACGTGGGAGGTTAGCGAGCCTGGCGCATCATGGCTTGCAGGTCGGGCATCTTGCCGCGTCCGATCTGCTTCATGACCTTGCGCATCTGGCCAAACTGCTTGACGAGCTGGTTGACGGCTTGGACGTTGGTGCCCGAGCCCTTGGCGATCCGCAGGCGTCGCGAGCCCTTGATCAGCTCGGGTCGCCTGCGCTCCTCCGGGGTCATCGAGAGGATGATCGCCTGCACGCGATCGAGCTCCTTCTCGTCGACCTTCATGTTCTTCATCTGCTGGCCGGCAAACCCGGGCATCATGCCCAGCAGCGAGGTCAGCGGACCCATCTTGCGGATCTGGCGTAGCTGCTTGAGGAAGTCCTCCAGCGTGAACTCGTCCTTGCGCAGCTTGCGCTCGAGCTCTTTGGCCTCGTCCTCGTCGAACTGCTGCTCGGCCTTCTCGATCAGCGACATGACGTCGCCCATGCCGAGGATGCGCTGCGCCATCCGATCCGGGTGGAAGGCCTCGAACTGGTCGAGCTTCTCGCCGACGGACGCGAAGAGAATTGGCTTGCCGGTGACGGCCTTGACCGAGAGCGCAGCGCCACCGCGGGCGTCGCCGTCGAGCTTGGACATCACGACGCCGTCGAAGTCGACGGCCTCGGAGAACTGCTGGGCGACGTTGACCGCGTCCTGACCGGTCATCGCATCGACGACCAGCAGGATCGAGGTCGGCTTGACCGCTTTGCGGATGTCCTTGAGCTCCTGCATCAGGCGCTCGTCGACGTGCAGGCGACCGGACGTGTCGACGATCAACACGTCCTTGCCCTCTTGCTTGGCGCGATCCAGCGCCCAGCGGGCGATGTCGACGGGGTCCTTGTCGGTCCCCTGCTCGTAGACCGCCGCGCCAGCCTGGCCGCCGACCTTGATCAGCTGGTCGACCGCGGCCGGGCGGTAGACGTCGCAGGCGGCGACGGCAACCGAGGAGCCGTTCTGCTCCTTGAGCAGCCGTGCGAGCTTGGCCGTGGCGGTCGTCTTGCCCGAGCCCTGCAGGCCGGCCATCAGGACGACCGTCGGCGGGCGCGGCGCGAAGGTGATGCCGGCCGAGGAGCCGCCCATCAGGGCGGTCAGCTCCTCGTTGACGATCTTGACGACCTGCTGGCCGGGGTTGAGCTGGCCGAGGACATCGGCGCCCAGGCAGCGCTCCTTGACCGTCGCGGTGAACTGCTTGACGACCTTGAAGTTGACGTCGGCCTCCAGCAGCGCGAGGCGGATCTCGCGCATGGCCTTGTTGACGTCGTCCTCGGTCAGCGCACCGCGGCCGCGGACGTCAGACAGGGTCTCCTGGAGCTTCTCGGCAAGGGCGTCGAACACGGTGACCCACCAGTCTAAGGCGCGGGACGCGCCGCGACCGAGAAGCGGCTCGACGTTCCGGCGAAGGTGCCGAGCTCCGCCAGCGCGGCGCCGGTGGCAGGCGCCAGGGCGATCCGGGGCGGGAACGGGAACGACGTGTTGGTGCTCGCGCCGGGCACGGCGGCGGGCGCGGAGGCGATGCTCTCGGGCGCGGTGAAGGGCGCGTAGGTGGTCGGGCGGGTGGTGGCCACGATCGCCTGCGGCCCGCCATCGGGGTCGGCGCCCGCGACGCCGGTGCGCCAGATCACCGCGAGGCGGCCGTCGTCGCCCTGGGCGAGGTCGCCCAGGACCGCGTTGGCTGCGGTGCCGGAGAGGTTCTCCACGTCATTGACAACGCCGCCGCTGATCTGTGCGAAGCGGACGACATAGTGCGACGACGCCTGGTCGTAGCCGGTCCACGCGATCCCCGACGCGCCGCCGGAGATCAGCCGGACCGCCGGGTCGGAGACGTAGCGGCCGGTGCCGGTCGGGCCGACATCCTCCAGCCGCTGGATCTTCCCGAACGTCTTGCCCGCCCCAGCGGTCACGTAGAAGACTGTGGCGGGCGTCGCGGCCTCGCCCTCGTCGACGCGCTGGCTGGCCCAGGCAACCATCAGGCGGCCACCGGCCTCGACTGCAGCCTGCAAATGCGATTGGACGCCATCGCCGACGTGGTGCACCGCGCCGACGCTGCGCGACGGGCCGACGTGGCGCGCATAGATGTGGTGCTCGTTCTCCCAGACCGCCAGGACGTCGCCGTCAGCACCGACCGCGACGGTCGCGCCGCGGGCATGGGCGCCAACCTTGACGCTGAACGCCTGGACGAAACCGCGGCCGTCGGGACGGCGGATCAGCAGGCGGCGGGTCGTGTCGCCGACGAGGATCGCGACGACGCCATCGTCGTTGGCAGCTACGCCGAACAGGCGCTCGCCGGTCGAGCCGGAGAGGCCCTTGAGCGCGCCGAAGCTGCCGTCGCCCTTGCCGAAGGCGACTTGCACGCGGCTGTTGGGGCCGAGTCGGCCGTTGACGAGCGTCTGGCCGGTGACGACCCAGGAGTCGCGGGCATACGCGGTGGCGAAGACACCGGCAAGCGCGAGCCCGCGCGCTGCTCCGGTGGCCGCACCCGTGGCGGGGTTCAGCCCGACGACGCTGGTGGCCGGGTTGAAGGCGGGGTCGAGGGTCGTGGCCGGGAACGCGAGGGCGTGGCCGTTCTTGGTGATCAGCAGCGGCGCAGGCGTGGGCGCGGCGCCAGAGGTGACGACGGGGTCGATCCAAGGCGCGGCGGCGGTGGCGCCCGCCGCGAAGGCGCCGAGCGAGACGACGGCAGCGGTGATCAGGACGGCAGGGATGCGACGAATGGCCATGGACACTCGAACGTGCCGCGCGCCCGATTGGTTACGTGCGCGTTCTATGGGAGCGCGCGGCGCAGGAGCGTTACGCCGTCACGCACGGTCAGCTGCGTGGCGATCACGCGCTCATCGGCCGCCCAGCGGTCGTTGAGCTGTGCCAGTACCTCATCGCTCTCACCGTCGGGGGCCAGGACGCCGCCGCCGCGCAGCGTGTTGTCGGCCACGATCAGGCCCGTCGGTGCCAGCTTGGCGAGCGCCGCCTCGTAGTAGTCGGGGTAGCCGGTCTTGTCGGCGTCGATGAACACCAGGTCGAACGGGCCGTCGAGCGCGGCAAGCGAGTCGAGCGCCGGGCCACGCACGATCTCGATCCGATCAGCCATCGGCGAGGCGTCGATGTGGCGCTGGGCGAAGTCGGCGTTGGTGTCGTCGATCTCTAGCGTCACGACGCGCCCGCCGGGCGGCAGCGCGGCGGCCATCGCCAGCGCGCTGTAGCCCGCGTAGGTGCCGACCTCGACGACCAGCTTTGGACGCAGCGCGAAGACGAGCGTCTCCAGCAGCCGCCCGACGACCGGGCCGCTGAGCATCTGCGGGTAGGCCAGCTCGGCGGTCGCCTCAGCGTGCAGCCGCTCCATCGACGGACCGAACGGCGTCGTGTGGGCGGCCGCGTAGGCCTCGACGTCAGACCGGACGAGGTCCGACATGCGGCGGCTCCTTGTCGACATCGGCGCCGCTGAGCGCCTGGGTGGCCTGCGACAGCGCGGCGGTGAACTCCGACGGGATGACCCAGACCTTGTTGGCGTCGCCCTGAGCGATCTTCGGCAGCATCTGCAGGTACTGGTAGCTGAGCAGCTTGGGGTCCGGGTCGCCCTTGTGGATGGCGTCAAAGACCGTGGCGATCGCGCTCGCCTCACCCTCGGCGCGCAGGATTGCGGCGGTCTTGGCGCCCTCGGCGCGCAGGACCGCGGACTGCTTCTCGCCCTCGGCGTCGAGGATCTGTGACTGCTTGGAGCCCTCTGCGGTCAGGATCGCTGCGCGACGGTCGCGCTCGGCGCGCATCTGCTTCTCCATCGCCTCCTGGATGCCGGCCGGCGGGTCGACAGCCTTGAGCTCGACGCGGTTGATCCGGATGCCCCACTTCCCCGTCGCCTCGTCCAGGACGATGCGCAGCTGGGTGTTGATCTGATCGCGGCTGGTCAGCGACTGCTCCAGCGTCAGGCCGCCGATGACGTTGCGCAGCGTCGTCACCGTCAGCTGTTCGATCGCCTGCAGCGGGTTGGCGACCTCATAGGACGCCGATTTCGGATCGGTGATCGTGAAATAGAGGACCGTGTCGATGTTGACCGTCACGTTGTCCTCGGTAATCACGCCGTTGGGCGGGAAGCTGACGACCTGCTCACGGAGATCGATCAGCGGCTTGACGCGATCGATGAACGGCAGAACGATCGTCAATCCGGGATCGAGCGTGCGGCTGTAGCGGCCGAGGCGCTCCACCACGCCGGCGCGCGCCTGCGGGATGATGCGGATGGTCTGCGACGCGACGAAGAGCGCGAACAGCAGGATGACGATCAGCGCGATCAGCGCGGCCACGTGGATACCTCCGGTGAGGGGATTCGGGTCACTGCGAAGTTGATGGTCATGGCGTGACGAGCGCGGTCGCGCCGCGGATCTCGACGACCTCGACCTTCGTACCCGCCTCGATCACGACGTGATCGTCGTAAGCGCGGGCGGTCCAGACCTCGCCATCGAGACGGACCGAGCCGACGCCTTCGTCGTTGGCGATGCGATCCAGGACGATGCCCGACGTGCCGATCAGCGCGGCGGCGCCGGTGCGGATGCGCGGCGGCGTGTACATGTGGCGCTTGGCGATCGGCCGGATGAGCGCGAAGCTCGCCAGCGTCAGCGCGGCGAAGACGATGGTTTGGACCGCAGCGCCACCGCCCACCACGGCCACGAGCATCGCGGCGAAGGCGCCGACGGCAAACGGGGCGAGGAAGAAGCCCGCGGTGAGGATCTCCCCTACGGCCGCGAACACCCCCGCGATCAGCCAGATGATCCAAGCGTCCATTGCCCGGCGAGTATCACAGGCGGCCGGGACGGCGGCGAGGGTCGATGCCTAGGCGCTGACCAGGGCGCGGGCGAAGTCGTCGGCGTCAAACGGGCGCAGGTCCTCCAGCGCCTCGCCGATGCCGATCAGCTTGACCGGGATGCCCAGCTCGCCCGCGATCGCCAGCGCGATGCCGCCCTTGGCTGTCCCGTCGAGCTTGGTCAAGACGATGCCGTCGACCGGCACTGCCTCCGAGAAGAGCTTGGCCTGGCGGACGCCGTTCTGGCCGGTCGTCGAGTCGATCGTCAGCAGCGTCTCGTGCGGCGCGTCGGGCATTTGCTTGGCGATGACGCGGCGGATCTTGGCGAGCTCGTCCATCAGCTGGTCCTGGTTGTGCAAGCGCCCGGCGGTGTCGATGATCACGACGTCGAAGCCGCGCTCGCGGCCCTGCTTGACCGCCTCGAAGGCGACGGAGCCCGGGTCGGAGTTCTCCGGCCCGGTCACGATCTCGACGTCGGCGCGTCGCGCCCACTCGGCCAGCTGCTCGACGGCGGCGGCGCGAAACGTGTCGGCCGCGCCGAGCAGGACCGTCTTGCCAAGCTCCTGGCGCAGGTGCCAGGCGAGCTTGCCGATCGTGGTGGTCTTGCCGGTGCCGTTGACGCCGACGGCCATGATCACGGTCGGCTCGTGGCGCAGGTCGATGGTGTCGGTGCCGGTCTTAGCGATGCCGGCCAGCAGCTCGACGAGGCGCTCTTGGAGCGCCGGCCCGCCCTCGACGCTGCCGGCCGTCGCTTCCTGCTCAAGCTGGCCGACGACGCCAGCGGTCGTGCGCGCGCCGACGTCGGCCATGATCAGCGCCTCCTCCAGCCGCTCCCACGTCTCGTCATCGAGCGTGTCGAAGAGCGTCGCCTGGATCTCAGAGGTCAGCGCCTCACGGGTCTTGGAGAGGTTCTGGCGCAGGCGCTTGAAGAAGCCGCCGCGGCGCTCCTCGTTTTGCTCGCCGTCCTCGCCGGGCATCGAGGCGTCACCGGGGGTGCCGGTCAAAAAGAGGTCGCGCCAGTCACGGGCCATGGCGCGCGAAGATAGCGGGGTGATCGAGTCGCGAACCGTCCCGTCGGATCAACCGCCCGCCACCGACCTCGTTGCCGCCATGGTCGAGGAGGTCTCCGAGCTCTACGGCCGCATCGACGTGCCGGGTGCACCGAGCGCCACGCCGGAGGACTTCTCGCCCGAGCGTGGCGGGGTGTTCTTGGTGGTCTTCGAGGATGGGATGCCGGTCGCAGGCGGCGGGCTCAAGCGGCTGGATAATGAGGCCTGTGAGATCAAGCGCATGTACGTGGTACCCGAGGCGCGTGGGCACGGGCACGCCTCGCGGTTGTTACAGGCCTTGGAGGACGAGGGGCGGCGCCTGGGCTACGCGATCGCGCGGCTCGACACGGGCGTGCACCAGCCGGCGGCGCAAGCGATGTACGAGCGCGCGGGCTATCAGCCGATCGGCAACTTCAACGCCAACCCGTTCGCGAGCTTCTGGGGCGAGAAGGCGCTGTGAGCCGCTAGTAGCGCCCAGAGATGCGGTCCCAGGCTCGGCGCAGCTTGCCCTGCAGCGGGCTCTCGGAGTCCTCCACGCCGTGGTTCTCGATCACGCCGGGCGAGGCGGTGGGCTCGGGCAGTTGATCGACTTCTGCGGCGGTCACGCTCAGGATGACGGCGCGCTCGAAGATGGCGTCGACCTCCGGTGCGTCGACGAAGCGCAGGCCGCCGGGGCCGGGCCGCGTGTCGATGACGATGCCGTCGAAGATCTCGGTGCCCTCATCGGCCAGGACGTGCTCGACCTTGCCGACGGTCTCGCCGTCGCTGGACACCACGTCGGTGCCGGGCGTGAGCGTGAGATATGAGGCGGGTGCGCCGTGGTCCATGGGCCTAACGCTACCCGCCCGCGCCGGCGGCAACCGCCTCCGCATCCGCCACGTAATCCTTGGGCATCTTGCGCGACACGATCTTCGAGACGCCGTCGTTGCTCATCGAGACGCCGTAGAGCGTGTCGGCCGCTTCCATCGTGCGCTTCTGGTGGGTGACGACGATGAACTGCGCGCGGTCGGCGTGGGCCTGCAGCAAGTCGAGGTAGCGGGTGATGTTGAGGTCGTCGAGTGCGGCCTCGACCTCGTCGAGGATGTAGAACGGGCACGGCTTGGCCAAGAACACGCTGAACAGGAAGGCGATGGCGGTCATCGTCTTCTCGCCGCCGCTGAGCAGCGTCAAGCGCTTCATGGACTTGCCCGCGGGCGTGATCTCGATCTCGACGCCGAGGTCGTCGTCGGGATCGATCCCACCCTCGGCGGCCTCGGCCTCGGCGTCGGCCGCTGCTTCAGCCGCCGCCTCGGCCTCAACCTCGGATGAGCCGTCGCCACCGTCGTCGGGCTTCGCGCCGCCGAGCACCGCACGCGGTGCGTTCTCTTCCCGTACAAGCGTCAATCGCCCGCTGCCACCCGGAAACAGCGTCTGCGACAGCTCTTCGAAGTTCTTGGCCGCGGCCTCGAAGGTCTCAGTGAACGTCGTCCGGATCTGGCGGTCGGTGTCGCGGATGAAGGCCCGCAGCTCGCGCAGCGCGGTCTCCAGGTCGGTGCGCTGGCGCTCCAGCTCATCGACGTGGGCGACCGCCTCGTCGTACTCCTGCTTGGCCAGCGGGTTGACGGGGCCGAGCTGCTCGCGGCGCTTGATCAGCCGCTCGACCCGCTGGCGCAGCTGCGAGGCCTCCTCGGGATCCAGCGGCTCTTCGCGCGGCTCGGCCGGCAGCTCGAGCTTCTCGGCCAGCGCGGTGAGCTCCAGTGCGGCCTCAGCCTCCTGGTCGCGCAGCTGCTGGGCGCGCACCTCGGCGCGGGTGACCAGCTCGTTGCGCTCCCCGAGCCGCTGCTGGATCTCGGCCTCGGCGGCCGCGCAGGCGCGCAACTCGGCAGCGACACCCTCGCCCTCAGCGCGGTCGGCGGCCAGCGCCGCCTCCATCTCGCGCATCCGCTCCATGACCGCCTCGTGGACGGTGGCGAGCACGTCGGCGACGCGGCCGGCGGCCGGGCCGAGCGCTGTGTCGCGCGCAAGCTGGGCTTCGAGGTGGGCGATGCGCTGCGTGCGCTCAGCGCGAGCCTTGGCGGCCTGCTCGGCGACGCGGCGCTCGGAGGTCAACTCGCCTTCGAGCTGCGCGCGGCGCACGGCGGCCTCGCCCTGCTCGGGCGCCTTGCGGCGCTCCTCCATCAGCCAGGCCGTCTGACGCTCAGACTCCTTGGCCTCGGCATAGGAGCGCTCGGCATCGCGGCGGTCGCGCTCGGACTCGTCGCGTGAGGCATCGGCTGCGGCGACGGCCTGCGACGCCGACTCGACGCCCTTACCGGCCTCGTGCTCGGCCTGGACGTGCTGCTCGCTTTGGGTGATCAGCGCGTCGCGCTGGTTGCGCATCGCCAGGACGCGCTCGGCCCCGCCCTCGGCAGCCTGCTGGAGCTCGCGCGTCGCGCCGAGCCAGGCGCGGCCGGTAGGCGTGACGGCGACGCCGGTGAAGGAGTCGGGGACGTCGTCGAGGGTGTCGACCAGCCAAGCGTTGGAGAGCAGGCGGCGAGCGAGCGAGAGCGCGGGCTCGGGGCCACGGATGAGGTCGGTGAAGGGCCGCGCGCCGGGAGCCGGTGGCGTAGAGGCCCCGGCGAGATCCGGCGCATCGCTGGTGACAAGCGCGCGACCGCCGTCGCGCTTGGCGCGATCCAGCAGCACGCCGCCCGCGGCGCGATCCTCCACGACGGCGGCGGAGAGCCGCGCGCCCAGCGCGGCCGACAGCGCCAGCTCGGCGCCCGCCTCGACCTCCAAGTCATCGCTCAACGACCGCGCCCCGCCGGACGGCCCTGCCGCCGAGCGCAGAAACTGGTTAGCCCGCGCCAGCTCGGCGCCAATCTTGGCCGCCTCACGCCGCGCGGCCTCCGCCGACGTCTCGGCCGCTCGCCGTGCCTGGCGAGCCAACTCGCAGGCGGCGTCAGCATCGGCCAGCGCGGCGCGCTTGGCGTCCACCACCGCGCGCAGCTCCTCGACCCGCGCCGCCGCGGCAGCCCGCTGCTCCTCCAGCGCTGCCAGCTCGCGCTCCAGCGCGCCTTGACGGTCCTCGTCGAGCGCCTTGAGCTGCGCCTCAATCGACTCGATCCGCTCCAGGCCATTCTCGTCGGGCTGGTCCTCGGCAGCCTGCAGGCGCAGCGCGCCCAGCTGGCGCTCGCGACCCTCGGCCCGCTCGGCCACCTGCTCGGCCGTCTCGCGCGTGCGCTCCAGTCGCAGCTCGATCCGCTCAGCTGCGCTGCGCGCCCGCTCAACGCGCCGGGCCAGCGCCTCGCGCTGCTCGGAGCGCTGCGCCAGCGCCTCCTCGGCCAGCTGGCGGCGGGCCGCGACCTCGCGCAGCTCGGCTTGGGCCTCCTCACGCGCGGCCTTGGCCGACGTCGCCGTCTCCAGTGCCTCGGCCATCTCGGTGCGGCGGGCGCGCACGGTCTCGCGCGCGAGCTCCCACCGCGCCTCGATGGTCTGGCGCTCCAGCCGCTCATGCAGCTCAGCCGCCTCGGCCTGACGCTTCAACGGCCGCAATCGCGAGCGCGCCTCGCGCTCGACGTCCAGCGCACGATCGAGGTTGTCCTGCGTGCGCTCCAGCTTGAGCTGCGCGCGGCGCCGGCGCTTGCGGTGCTTGCCCAGTCCCGCGGCCTCCTCGATCAGCAGCCGGCGATCCTTGGGCTTGGAGGTGACGATCGCCTCGACGCGTCCCTGGGAGACGACCGAATGCGACTCCTTGCCCAGGCCCGTGTCGGAGAGGACCTCCAGCACGTCGACCATCCGGCAGCGCGCGCCGTTGAGGCGGTACTCCCCGTCGCCGTTGCGATCCAGGCGCCGCAGGATCGAGATCTCCCCCACCGGCAGATCGACCGTCCCGTCGGAGTTGTCCAATACCAACTCGACCTCGGCCGACGAGCGCGCCTGCACCCCGCGGCCGCCGCCGAAGATGACGTCCTGCATCGACTGGCCGCGCACGGCGAGCGGTGACTGCTCGCCCATCGCCCACAGCACGGCGTCGGTGATGTTGGATTTGCCGGAGCCGTTGGGCCCGACGATGACCGACACGCCCTCGCCGAACTCCAGCTTCGTGCGGTCGGGGAAGGACTTGAAGCCCTTCAGGGTCAGCGACTTCAGATGCACGCCCACATGGTGGCGGTTGCCCCGGACGTTCGGTACCGAAGCGTGGACCGTCCGCGCTATGCAGGGCTTTCGGCAGCCGCTTCTGGCTCCAGCGACTCCAACGCGACGCGCGCGGCCTCTTGCTCGGCGTGCTTCTTGGAGCGTCCGGAGCCGGTTCCCAGCACGCTGCCCTCCACGCCGGCGGCGACCTCGAAGGTGCGGTCGTGCGGTGGGCCGCGCTCGGCGGTCACCTCGTAGGCAACGACCTCGCCGCGCTGCGCCAAACGCTCCTGCAGCGTCGACTTGTAATCGACGGGATGCTCCAGCGCGTTCTCCAACTCTGGCGCGAAGGCCTCCACCACCGCCGCGGCCGTGCGCTCGTAGCCCGCGTGCAGGAAGCACGCGCCGATCACCGCCTCGATGATCGAGGCCAGCACACGCTCGGTCTCCATCAGCGCGGTCGTCTGCTCGGCCCCCTCGGGCGCCGCGGCGCGCAGCCGCTCGGGCACGCCGAGGCGCTCGGCGACGTTGCGACAGGACGGTCCGGAGACCGTCTGCGCACGGATCTTGGTCAGCCGGCCGGCGCCGTAGCGTTCGGCCTCCAGCAGTGGGTAGATGTGCGCGGTGATGGCCAGCCCCAGCACGCTGTCGCCGAGGAACGCGAGGCGCGCGTAGGAGTCTGACCGTCGCGCGGTCCACGAAGCGTGGGTGAAGACCTGGCGAGCCAGGTCCGCGGGGACCTCGTCGAGGAGTGCCTGCAGCTGTTGCAGTGGATCCGGTTCCTGATCTAGGCCGCGCCGCTGGGCGCGTGGGCGAGGACGAAGTCAACCGCCTGTCCTACGGAGAGGATCTGCGCGGCCTGCTCGTCAGTCATCTTGACGCCGTAGGAGTCCTCGAGCTCTTGGACCAAGGTGTACAAGTCGAGCGAGTCGGCATCCAGATCCTCCTTGAAGCGGGTGCCTTCCTCGATCCGGCCGGCATCGACGTCGAGCTCGTCGGCAAGGTGGTTGCGGATCAGCGTGAAGACAGCTTCGCGGGTCATGGCGTAGGTGGGACGGTAGTGTCCGAATCGGACGCTGAGGCAATTGGCGCGGCACCCTTCAATGCTCCCGCCTCCTCAAGGGCGCCGTGCGTGCGTCCGACGACGTCGTTGCGCACGCCGCGCGCGGCCAGCAAGATCGCCTGTGAGAAGCCGATGCGCGTAAAACGCCCGTGGGGCACGACGCCGAGCTTACGCAGACCGAGTAGATAGGCGCCGCCCTGGGCCTCAGGATCGATCTCGGCACGCAGCGCCCGCAGGTCGCCACGCAGCAGCAGACCGCCGAGCTTGCCCCGCGTCGAGCCCTCGGCCGCCTCGCGGATCGAGCGCAGCGTTGCTGAGGAGACGCCCTCGATGAGCTTCAGCGCGACGTTGCCGGTGAAGCCGTCGGCGACCACGACATCGGCGACCCCGTCCATGACGACGTTGCCCTCGGTGTTGCCGACGAAGTCGACCAGCGGCGAGGACGCGGCGCGCTCGGCTAAGAGCTTGTGGGCTTCCTGGACCAGCGGCGTGCCCTTGATCGCCTCGGTGCCGTTGGACAGCAGCGCCACCCGCGGGCGCTGGATGCCTAGGACGGTCGAGGCCAGCGCGGCGCCCATGAAGGCGAACTGCACGAGATGCTCGGGACGGACCTCGGCATTGGCGCCGACGTCCAGCAGCGTGACGGGCTGACGGCCACCGGGGACGGGCAGCGGGATCGCCAGCGCCGGACGGTAGATGCCCTGGGCGCGCCTGACGTTCAGCAGGCCCGCGGCGAGGGCGGCGCCGGTCGAGCCGCCGGAGACGAGCGCGTCGGCACGACCCTCGGCGACGGCCTTGGCGGCCAGGACGATCGAGGCGTCCCTGGTCGACCGCGCTGCGGCGACGGGGTCCGGGACCTTGGCGATCGAGACGGGAGCGTCGACGATCTCGACGAGGCCCGCGGGCGCGTCGATCTCCCCGAACTTGTCCGCCGGGCCGAAGAGCAGCGTGCGGATGCCCTGGCGCGCGGCGATCGCGGCGCCGGCGGCGACTTCGGCGGGACCGAGGTCGGCACCATTGGCGTCGACTGCGACGACGACGTTGGCCCCTTCCGGAGCCATCGGCCTAGTGCTCGTGGCCGTGGTGATCGGTGTCAGGCTCGAGGACCTGACGGCCGGCGTAGGTGCCGCACACGGGGCAGACCCGGTGCGGACGGCGCGGGCTGTGGCACTGCGGGCACGCGTTGATCGCGGGCGAGCTGATCTTGTGCTGCGAACGACGCTTGGTCGTGCGGCTGTGCGACTGCTTCTGCTTCGGGACGGCCATGGGCGACGCCGAAGGGTAGCGGACGCCGGACCGCACCGCCGTGCGGGTCCGCCGGGCGTGGTTGACTGCGGCGGGCGTGTCTGTGACCGCCATCACCCGCCCGATGCTGCCGACCGACGTCAACGGCGCCGCCGCCGTGGGCACCGCGGCGCTGGAGGTGCTCTACCCGGTCGAGTTCCGGCCCGACGACGCCGCGACACGCGCCGCGTTCACCCAACGCTCGCGGGCCCGGGTCGCCCACATCCGCGACCGCGACCCCGCCGGTGCATGGGTCGCCGAGCTCGACGGCGAGATCGTCGGGATCGCGCTGGCGCTCGTGCGCGAGGGCGTCTGGGGGCTCTCGCTCTTCGGCGTCAAGCCCGAGCTGCAAGGCCAGGGCATCGGCGGCCCGTTGCTGGAGGGCGCGCTGCGCGCCTCGGAAGGCTGCCGCGCGGGGATCATCCTCAGCTCGTCTGACCCGCGCGCGATGCGCCGCTACTTCCGCGCGGGGTTTCGCGTGCATCCGTGCCTCGCGGCCGCCGGGGAGATCAACCGCGCGCGGATCCCGGCCGGGCTGCGCGCTCGCCCGGGCGATCTGGACTCCGAGGTCGACCGCGCGACGATCGACGCCGCCTCGCGGTTCGTCCGCAGCGCCTCGCACCTGGAGGACGTCGGCGTGATGATCGCCTCCGGCAGCCGACTGCTCGTGATCCCGGACCGGGGCTGGGCGATCGCGCGTGACGGCGCGCCGGCGGTCGTCGCGGCGCTCGACGAGAAGGCGGCGACCGACCTGACGTGGTCGTGTCTGGCCTCCGGCGAAGCCGGCGCACCGACACACATCGACTTCATCACCCAGGGCAATGACTGGGCGGTTGCCGTCGCCCTGGACGCAGGCCTCTCGCTCACGCCCGACGGCCCCACGTTCGTGCGCGGTGAGCTCGGCCCGCTGGCTCCCTACCTCCCCAGCGGGGCCTACCTATGAGGCTGCGCGTCGCCACACGCGCCGACATCCCGGTGATCGTAGGCCTCGTGCGCCGCTGTGACGAGACCGTGCCCGAGTGGCTGGGCCGAGCGGTGCCGATCCCGCCGCTGGCCGGCGAGGAGCTGGAGTGGGAGCTGCGCTTCGCGCGCAGCGGCGCGTGGATCCGGGTGGCCGAGGATGAGGACGGGACGATCGCCGGCGTCATCGCGTTCGCCAGCGGCCAGGTGTCGCGGGAGGATCGCACGCTCGTTGCCGGACTCGCGCACGTCAACGCGGTCTTCGTCGATCCCGCCTGCTGGCGACGCGGGATCGCCCGGCAGCTCCTGGATGCCGCCGACACCGAGATGCGCACCGCCGGCTATGACCGCGCACAGCTGTGGACGCTGGAAGGCTCTCCCGCCGAGCATCTCTACTCGGCGCTCGGCTGGGCCCGCGACGGCCGCCGCGACGTCTATCCCCCGATGGGCCTGGCGATCGTGGCCTACACCAAGACGCTCTGAGAACGCACCGGCCGGCGACGGCCGCAGCCGGGACTCAGTTGTCCAATTTGAGCTCCGACAGCGCCGCCCAGCGCGGGTCGGGCGCCTTCTCGTGGTGATGCTCGGGGCCGGCGTTGTTGAGGTCGATGCCGCACTCGGGGCAGAGCCCGAGGCAGCCGGGCCGGCAGAGGATGTTGGCCGGCAGCTCGAGCGCGAGCGCGTCGCGCGTCCAGGCGGCGACGTCGACGGCCTCGCCTTCGACGTAGGGCGAGTCCAGCTCCTCGCCGCTGTCGGGTTGGTCGACCTCGTAGGCGTCGACCTCGAAGGCCGGCGATGCGGGCTCCAGGCAGCGCATGCACGGCCCGTGCAGCTCGGCGCGCAGGCGCAGCCGCAGCGACCAGCCGCCGCCGGTCATCTTGGACGCGTCGAGCTGGATGGGGATCGGCGTCGGGCGGACGTCGTAGCGCTCGTTGCTTAGCTCGAAGTGATCGAGCGGGACCTCCAGCTCGAGATGGCGGGCCTCGCCGGCACGCAGGTGCAGGGGGCCCAGGTCGAAGGTGTCGGTACGCGCAGACATCTCGCCGTTGAGGGTAGAAGATGGGTCGGTGCGCGCGATGGTCCTGGACAGCCCGAAGCGGTCCCTGCGACTCGCCGAGCTGCCGATGCCCGAGCCGGCGCCCGGCCAAGTGCTGTTGAAGGTGCGCGCTTGCGGGGTCTGCCGGACCGACCTGCATGTCCTCGACGGTGAGGTGGAGGCGACGCGCTCGCCGCTGGTGCTCGGCCACCAGATCGTGGGCGAGCGTGTCGACACCGGCGAGCGAGTGGGCGTCCCGTGGCTGGGCTGGACCGACGGGACCTGCCGGTACTGCGCCGGCGGCCAGGAGAACCTGTGCGTCGCAGCGCGCTTCACCGGCAAGGACCTCGACGGCGGCTATGCCGAGTACACGGTCGCCGATGAGCGCTTCTGCCTACCGTTGCCGGACACGATCTGACGACGTTCACGCGGCGCCGCTGCTGTGCGCGGCGCTGATCGGCCTGCGGACGCTGCGCGCCGGCGGCGACCCGGCGCGCGTCGGGATCTACGGCTTCGGCAACGCGGCACACCTGATCTGTCAGATCGCCGTCTGGGAAGGACGCGAGGTGTATGCCTTCACGCGGCCGGGTGACACACGCACGCAGGAGTTCGCGCGTGCGCAGGGCGCGATCTGGGCCGGCGCGACCGACGAGCGCCCGGAGGTCGAGCTAGACGCCGCGCTGATCTTCGCGCCGGCCGGCGAGCTCGTGCCGCTCGCCCTGCGCGCGGTCCGGCCCGGCGGCACCGTGGTCTGCGGCGGCATCCACATGAGCGACATCCCCGCCTTCCCCTACGCCGACCTGTGGGGCGAGCGCTCGCTGCGCTCGGTCGCCAACCTCACACGCGCCGACGGCCATGAGCTGCTGGCGCTCGCACCACGCGTGCCGCTGCGCCCGCAGGTGACGACTTATGTCTTGGAAGACGCGCAGTGCGCGCTCGATGACCTGCGCTCCGGCGCCTTGGAGGGCGCGGCCGTCATCGTGCCCTAGTGGCGCTCGACGGCGCCGCGGGCGCTGTTGGCGATCAGTTCGTAGCGCTTGTCGTTGTGCGCTACGTGGTCTGTCGGCACCGAGGAGAGCGAGCGCAATCGCGTCTCGGAGCGCGGGCGATCGTCCGCTGGCGTTCGGGTGGGAGACACGGAGCCACTCGGGTTGTTGTTGGGGTGGTCGATCGTGACGACAACCACCGTCGTTAATGTCGACCACCTCAACAACGGCCTTAGGCGCCCGCGGACGACGAGTGGCGACCCTGAACGCCAACTGCGCTCGCTCTCCTCGGTGCCAGCGAATCACGCCGCGCGCCGCGACCGACACCGCGAGCTGAACGCCCTCGGCGCCTGCTCAATACCTATGAGTTCGCCGGCTCCCCATCAGCCGCCAGCTCACGCTTCAAGACCTTGCCCGTCGCATTGCGCGGCAGCTCGTCCAAGAACACCACGTCGCGTGGCACCTTGTAGGAGGCGAGGTTCGCTTTGATGTAGGCCTTCAGCTCATCCTCCGACGCTGCCCCGGCGCTACCGAGCACGACGAACGCCTTCAGCCGCTGGCCGAACTTCTCGTCGTCGACGCCCACGACCGCAGCCTCCTCGACCGCGTCGTGATGGCTCAGCAGATCCTCGACCTCACGCGGGAAGACGTTCTCGCCGCCCGAGACGATCATCTCGTCGTCGCGCCCGTCGATGAACAGGCGGCCGCCGTCGTCGAAGTGGCCGACGTCGCCCGTCGACATCAGACCGTTGATGACGGCCTTGTTGCCGCCGCCGGTGTAGCCGTCGAAGACCAGCTCGTTACCGACGAAGATCCGACCCGTCATGCCGTCGGGGACCTCGCGGCCGTCGTCGTCGAGCAGCTTGACCGCGGTGCCGAACGGCGGGCGGCCCGCGGTGCCAGGCGCGGCGCGCAGGTCGCTGGGCTGGGCGATCGTCGCCCACGCGACCTCGGTCGACCCGTACAGGTTGTAGAGCACGTCGCCGAAGCGATCCATCACCTCGGTGGCCAGCGGGCCGGGCAGCGCGGAGCCGCTGGCACCGATGATCTGCAGCGAGCCAGTGTCGTAGCGGTCGATGGTCTCGGCCGGCAGCTCGAGGATCCGCGACAACATGACCGGGACGACGACCAGCGTCGTGCACTTGTGCTGGGCGATGGCGCTCAGCGTCCCCTCCGGTTCGAAGCGGCGGCGCAGGACCAGCTGAGCGCCGAGCGCCATCCCGAGCGTGAAGTGCGCAAAGCCCCAGGAGTGGAACATCGGCGCCGCGATCATCCACGGCTGCTCGGAGCGCAGCGGGATCTTCGACAGCAAGCCGGCGGCCGGCAGCAGCGACTTTGGCTGGCTGCGGTTGGCGCCCTTGGGCGTGCCGGTCGTCCCGCTGGTCAGGATCACCACGCGGCCCTTCTCGGCCGGCGGGACGAGGTCGGAGGTGTCGCCGCGTGCGATCAAGTCCTCCAACAAGGGGTCTGCGGCGGGGGCGCCGTCCTCGCCGTCGAACCAGGCCACGAAGCGCTTGCGGCGCTTGCCCGCCTCCTGCACCAGTTCGGCGAACTCCTGGTCATAGACGATCGCCTTGGGCTTCTCGCGCTTGCAGACGTCGGTGATCTGCGGGCCGGCGAACATCGTGTTGAGGTACAACGCGTTGGCGCCGAGCTTGGAGCACGCGACGGTCGCATCGATGAAGCCGCGGTGGTTGCGACAGAGGATCGCGACGCCGTCGCCCTCGCCGATGCCCAGGTCGCTCCACGCGTTGGCCAGCGCGTTGGTGCGCTCGTGGATCTCCTTGAAGGTCAGCGTCCCGAGCTCGTCGACGATCCCGATGCTGTCGGGACGGCGCGCCGCGGAGACCGAGTAGCCGGCCGCAGGCGTCGGGCCCCAGCGCAGCATCGTCGTCGCCATGCTGATGAGCTTGTCGGGCCGCATCGGGCGGATGACGCCGGCCTCGGCGAGGACCTTGACGGCCTGCGCGCGGTTGCCGACCAGGTCGAGGACGTGCTGCACCTGGGACATTGGCGGGGAATATGGCACTAACGGGGCTCCTCGTGGCGATACGGCATGCCGCTTGGCGTCCTAGATCAGGGCAGGATCAGGTCGTCCGGAACGTCGCCGCGCTCGATGAGCGCGCGGATGTCGGCGGCGCGTCGCGGGTTCAGGAAGACGTGGCGCTGTCCCACGCTCGGCTTCTCGGCCAGCAACCCTGAGAGCAGCAACGCCTCTCCCACCTCCTCGGCCAGCGCCCGGTCGTTGCCCGCAAAGCCGCGGGCGACATGCGTGAACGCGGTGTGGTAGCCGCCCCATTTGCCCATCCCGTCGAGCCGCTGGAGGATCCTGCGGGCCACGCGACGCGAGGGATCGGGGTCGTCATGCGGGCGCCAGACGCCATCGTGGGCGGCGTCCAGGACGGCGATGATCGCGTCCTCGTGCTCGGTGTGGGCATCGTGGTCGGCCGGCCGGCCACCGAGTCGCGCGACCTCCAGCGCGACCCGCAGCGGATGGGCCGGACCGATCGGCGCCTTGAGGTCGACGACGTCCTCCAGCAGGGCCTCGGGCACGGCGAGCGCGATCGCCTTGAGGCGGTCGACGGGCTCGACGTGCTCCTCGAAGGCCAGCGGGAAGAGCTCGATGACCGCATCGGCGACGGGGGCATGGAGGTGCAGCGCGAGGTGGCCGTCAAAGCTCCCGGCGGTCAGCTCGCCCGAGACGCTCACCGACTCCTCCAACGCGCCGACCAGCGCGGCGGCCAGCAGCCAGGCGCGCTCGTCGACGGCGTCGGGGTCGGCCCGCAGCTCGGGGGTGACCGGCGCCACGACGACCAGGCCGTCGGTGTGCACGGCCGCCGCGACGACGACCGGATGCTCGTAGCCCGAGCGCGCCGCGACGAGCTCTTGGGCCCCGTGCTGCAATTCCCGTCCCAGCAGCGTGCGCAGCTGACCGACACGGTCCCGCGGCGCAATCGCCCCGCCCGCATCGGCCAGAACCTGCTCGATGCCGGTAACCGTTGGCCGCATCTCCGCGCAGCCTATGGGGACCGGCAGGCTCGTCTGTCCGTGGTCACCCGCACACTGAGCGATCGTCCATGAAGCTGGTCCACGCCGCCGACATCCATCTCGACAGCCCGATGCACGGGCTGGCCGCCTATGACACCGCGCCCGTGGGCGAGCTGCGGCTGGCGACGCGGGCCGCGCTGCACAACCTCGTCGAGCTGTGCCTCGACGAGCACGCCGACGCGCTGCTGATCGGCGGCGACCTCTATGACGGCGACTGGCACGACTACGCGACCGGCGCCCAGTTCGTCCGCGAGGCCCAGCGTCTGGCCGAGGCGTCCATCCCGATCGTGCTCGTCACCGGCAACCACGACGCAGCAAGCCGGATCACCAAGGCGCTGCGGCTGCCCGACAACGTGCATGCGCTGCCGGTCGACGCGCCGGGCACGGTGATCTTCGAAGAGCTCGGCTTGGCCATCCACGGCCAGGGCTACGCGACGGCAGCAGTCACCGAGGATCTCTCGGCGGGCTACCCGCGCGCGCTGTCGGGGATGGTCAACGTCGGGCTGCTGCACACCAGCGCCGACGGCCGCTTCGACCATGCCCCCTACGCCCCATGCCGCGTCGATCGGCTGGCCGCCCACGGCTATGACTTCTGGGGCCTCGGGCACGTGCATGAGCGCGTGCTGCTGCACGAGGATCCGCCGATCCTGTTCCCCGGCTGCTTGCAGGGACGCAATGTGCGCGAGACCGGGCCCAAGGGCGCGACGGTCGTGACGTTCGGCGCCGACGGCCGACCGATGCTCGAAGAGCGCGTGCTCGACGTGGTGCGCTGGGCGGTCTGCTCGGTGGATGCGAGCGAGCTGGCCGACGCCGATGCGGTGGTCGCGGCGGCGGGCGACGCGCTGGCGGCGGCCGTCGAGGCGGCCGACGGGCGCCTGCTGGCCGCGCGCGTGCGGGTGACCGGTGCGTCGGCGGCCCATGGCGCGCTGGTGCGCGACGCGCGGCGCTTTGCGTGGGATGTGCGCAGCGCCGCCGGCGAGGTCGCGGGCGAGCGAGCGTGGGTCGAGAAGGTCGTCGTGCGCACCCAGCCGGAGCGCGCCGGCTCGGAATTGGAGTCCGACGATGTCTTCGCCGAGCTGTCGCGCGCGGTGCGCGCCGCGTCGGGCGATGACGACGCGGTGGCCACGCTGGCCCAGGAGCTGGCGCCGCTGGCGGCCAAGCTGCCGGTCGATCTGGGTTGGGATCCGCTGGCGCCCGCGACGGTGCGCTCGCTGCTGGCCGACGTCGAGCGCGAGCTGCCCGCACTGCTGCTGGACGGCGGTGGCGACTCGTGATCCGGATCGCGCGGCTGGACCTCGAGCGCTGGGGGCACTTCGACGGGCGCCGGCTGACCTTCGGCCCGGCAGGACGGCTGCATGTCGTCTTCGGCGCCAACGAGGCCGGGAAGTCGACGACGCGGCGCGCGATCAGCGCGCTGCTGTTCGGCGTGCCGGAGCGGACGGTCGACACGTTCGGGCGCGCGGGCGCCGATCTGCGCGTCGCCGCGCTGCTGGAGCTCGACGGAACGGCGATCGAGGTCCTCCGGCGCAAGGGTCGCAAGAACACGTTGTTGGACGCCGACGGCGAGGTGCTCGACCCCGCGCCGCTGGATCGCGCGCTGGGTGGGCTGAGCGGCGAGGTCCACGCGGGGCTCTTCGAGATCACCCACGACTCGCTGGTCGCGGGCGGTCACGAGCTGTTGGCGGGCCGCGGCGCGGTCGGCGAGGCGCTCTTTGCCGCCGCCGCGGGCACGAGCCGCCTGCACGCGCTGCTCCGACGCCTTGAGGGTGACGCGGACGCGGTCTTCACTCCCTTGGGCCGCAAGAAGGACCTCAACGTGTTGTTGGCCCAGCACGCCGAGGCGGTGCGCACACTGCGCGACGCCGCCCTGCGGCCGCCCCAGCACGAGGCGCTGGCTCGCGCGCTGGAGGGGTTGGAGACGGCGTACGCGCGGGCGGGCGCCGAGCTGGACGAGGTCGAGCACGAGCGGGCGCGGCTGGAGCGCCTGCGGGGCGCACTCCCGCTGGCGGCGTTGCGGGCAACGCGGGCGCGCGAGCTGCAGGAACTGGGCGACGTGGCGACGCTGGCCGCCGATGCCCCGTCACGACGGAGCGCCGCGCAGGAGCGGCGCGACGCGGCCCGCGCGCGCGGCGCGGCGGCCGAGCGTGATTTGGAGCGGCGCCGGACGCGCTTTGCGGCGCTGGCGGTCGACGAAGGGCTGCTGCCGTTCGTGACCGAGTTGGAGGAGTTGCACGCGCAGGGGACCGCGGTGGCACAAGACGCGGCGCGGCGCGAGGACCTCGCGGCGCAGCGGACGGCGCTGGCGCCGCGGCTGGAGGAATTGTTGGGGTCCTTGGCACCCGCGCTCGGCGACCGCTCGCTGCGCGAGCTGGCGCTGGACGAGGATGCCCGCGCGCGGCTGGAGGAGCGTCTGCAGGCGCGGGCAGGTGTGCAGCAGGCGGTGAGCGCTGCGCGCGAGGGGTTGGCGGAGGCGGTGCGCGTTGCCGAGCGGGCGCAGCGCGCAGCGAGCGAGGCGCCGGCGGAGATCGACGACGCGACGCTGGCGGCGGCGTTGCGGGCGGCACGCGGTGTCGGACCAGTCGACGAGGATGCCGCGCGCGCACGCGCTGAGGAGCGCAGCGCGCTCGCGGCCGCTGAGCAGGCCGCGGCCCAGGTGCGGCCGGCCGCGGCGGCGGCGAGCGTGGGGAAGCGAGCGAAGGGGCGCCCAGCGACCGGCGCCGGTGGCCCGGCTGCCAGCGCAGCGCGAGCGCTCGCGGCGCTGCCCGTGCCCGACCGGGCGACAGTCGAGCGGCTCTTGGTTGATGTCGTTGAAGCCGAGCAGGACACGGCGGGGCTGGTGCTCGAAGGCGAGGGCATCGAGGACCGCGTGCGGCTGCTGGAGCACCAGCGCGATCAGCTCGCGGCCGAGGCGCCGGTGCTCGACGCGAGCGCGCTGGAGCGCGCACGGGCGGTACGGGCGCAGGCATGGGAGGCCGTACGCAAGGCGCTGGCCTCGGGCGTCGTCGGTGACGACGCCGCAGCCATCGTCGCCGAACACGAGCGCGCGGCCTTCGCCGCCGACGAGATCGCCGACGCCCGCCTGCAGCGCGCCGAGGACGTCGCGCGGCTGGTCGACGTCGAGCGCGAGCTGTCGGTCCTCGCCCATGATGTCGAGGAGCTTGCGCATCGGCGCGAGCGCCACGACGCCGTCGTCGCACGCGCCGCCGCCGCTTGGTCGTCGGCCTGGGAGCCCGCGGGCGCCCACGCGCCCGCACCGGCCGAGGCAGGCGCCTGGCTGGCCGCTCGCGACACCGCCCTCGCGCACCTCGCCGACGCCGCGACTGCTGCCAAGCAGGCCGAGATGGCGGAGGCGCTGCGCGCCCAGCACAGCACTGCGCTGCGCTCCGCGCTCGGCCACGACGACGTCGATCTCCCCCTCTCCGCCCTGATCGAGCTCGCCGACGCGCGGCTCGACGCGCTGCGCAGCGAGGTCGAGCACGCGAGCCGGGCCGCGGAGGCCGTCGCGCGGACAATCGCCGAGCGCGAGGACGCGGAGGTCTGCCTGGCACGCGCCGAGACCGCGCTGGCTCAGTGGCAGCGCGAGTGGGCGTCGCTGCGCGCGGCCTGCGGCCTCGCCGAGACGCTGGAGCCCGATGGCGCGCTCGGCGCGTTGCGCTCGATCGAGCAGGCCACGCGCGATCAGGAGCGCCTCGACGCGCTCACCGCCGACATCGACGCGATCGACGCCCGCCGCCACGCCTTCGAAGCCGCCATCGCCCAACTCGTCACCGCCACTGACGCCACCGACCTCACCCAGCAGCCAGCGACCTCGGCGGCCGCTGTCCTCCATCGCCGCGCCACCGAGGCACGCGCCGCCGCCGCCGAGCGCGAGTCGCTGGCCGCCGAGCTGGCCGAGCTGGAAGCCGAGCAGACCGAGGCCACCGCGATCGTCGCCGAGGCCGAGGAGGAACTCGCCGCGTTGCGCACCGCCGCCGGTGCCGCCGACGACACCGAGCTCCAGTTGCGCGAGCAGGCCAACCTCCGGGCCGCCGAGCTTCGCGCCGAGATCACCGGGCTGGACGGCGACCTGGCTCGCGCCGGCGGCGCGCCCGCCGCCGAGGTCGCCGCCGCCGTTGCCGAGCTGGACGCCGACGCACTGCCGGCGCGCGTGCAGGAGCTCGAAGCGCTCGCCGTCGCACGCCGCGACGAGCGCGACGAGGCCGGTGAGGCGCTGACCCGCGCCCGCGACGAGCTCGCGCGCCTGGAGCGCTCCGAGGAGGCGGCGCAGGCCGCGCAGGCCAAGGCGAGCCTAGAGGCCCAGATCCAGGAGCTGGCCGAGCGCTACGCCCGTGCTCGTCTCGCCCAGCGCGTGCTGCGCGACGCGATCGCCCGCTACCGCTCCGCCCACGAGGGTCCGCTGCTGGCGCGCGCCAACGCGCTCTTCCCCGCCCTGACCTGCGAGCGCTACGCCCGTCTGGAGACCGACGTCGACGAACGCGATGAGGACGTGCTGATCGCCATCACCGCCGACGGGGCACGCCGCCGCGTCGCAGAGCTGAGCGACGGCACCCGTGAGCAGCTCTTCCTCGCGCTGCGCCTCGCCGCGATCGAGTGCCACGTCGCCACCGCCGAAGCTGTCCCGGTCCTCTTTGACGACGTCTTGCTGGAGTCCGATGACGAGCGCGCCCAGCGAATCCTCGCTACGCTCGCCGAGCTGGCGACCCAGACGCAAGTGCTGGTCCTCACCCATCACCGTCACCTGGTCGAGATCGCGCGCGCAACGCTGCCCAAGCGCCGGCTTGACGTGATCGAGCTGAGCGAGACGGTGGCGACGGCAACCGACCCCGCACCCATGGACGGCTCCGTCGTCGAGACGCCCACCGCAGTTCCCACCCTCGCCGACGAGCTCGAAGCTGCGCTCGTCGGCGGCGGCCCGCCGGACGACTTCGGCGAGCAGCAGACCTTGTTGTAGTGCTACGCCGTGGCCGCCGTCGGGGTGGGCGGGCCGGCATTCACGCCCGTGAGCTCCTCGCTGAGCTCCCACAGCCGGCGCGCGTCATCAGCGTTCTGGGCCGCCTTCGTGCGGCCGACGAGCTTCGGATAGCCGCGCTGCTCCATAAAGCCGTCCGGCCCGACGAACGAGTTGCCCGGGATGTCCTGCGTGGCGGCATACAGCGTCGGCAGTGCGCCCATCTCCTCGCTCTGGGCCAGCAGCCGGTTGCCGAGCGTGTTGACGAGCAGGTGATTGATCCGGCTGCCCGTGTGGCTCTGCAGATGCGTGCTCGCATAGCCCGGATGCGCGGCGACCGCACGGACAGCGCTGCCCGCCTCCTCCAAGCGCCGCTGCAGCTCGGACGTGAACAGCAGGTTGGACAACTTGGTCTGACCATAGACGCGCCAGCGGTCGTAGCGACGGCGCTCCCAGTTGAGATCGTCGAGCTGCATCTTGCCGATCCGGTGCGCGCCCGAAGAGACGCTCACGACGCGATCGGTGATGTGCCCCAACAACAGGTTGGTCAGCGCGAAGTGCCCAAGGTGGTTGGTGCCGATCTGCGCCTCGAAGCCATCGACCGTCTTGGACTGCGGCACGGCCATGATCCCGGCGTTGTTGATGAGGACGTCGAGGTCGCCGCTCCAGCCGTCCGCGAACGCCCGCACCGAGGCCAGCGACGCGAGATCCAGCTCGCGTACCTCCCAATCCCCGGTGAACGCCGCGGCGACCCGCTCGCCCTTGGCGGTGTCACGGACGGCGAGCACGACGTGGGCGCCGGCCCGCGCCAACTCGCGCGCGGTCACGGCGCCGAGGCCGCTCGACGCGCCCGTCACGACGATGGTGCGGCCAGACAGGTCGGGGAGGTCGGCGGCGGTCCAGCGAGAGGAGGAAGCAGGCATGCGCCGCAATGTAGTCGCTGCCGACAAAGCTGTCAACGACAACAATGCTGGCAGCGTCTACTCCCGCCGGTACGCTTGTGCACGTGACAACCGTCGCGCGCCCCTACCACCACGGCAACCTCCGCGAAGCGCTCCTGCTCGCCGGCGAGCAGGCGCTGGAGGCCGCCGGCGCCCAGAACCTGTCGCTGCGCGAGCTGGCGCGCGAGGTCGGCGTCAGCCACGCCGCCCCGCGGCGCCACTTCTCCGACAAGCAAGCGCTGCTGGACGCGCTGGCCCTCAGCGGCTGGGAGCGCCTCGGCGCCGCGCTGGCCGGTGCGGTCGCCGATGCGGGCGCGGGCTTCGACGCGCGCATGCTCGGCCTCGCCCGCGCCTACGTCGCCTTCGCGACGAACCATCCCGCGCTGATCGAGCTGATGTTCGCCACCAAACACGCCGACGATGCCTCGCCCGAGCTGGCGGCGGCCGGCGAGCGCGCCTTCGCCCCCGCCCTGACGACCGTCGCCGACGGCCAGGCCGCGGGAACCGTCGTCGGCGGCGAGCCCGAACGCGTCGCCATCGTCGCCTTCGCCGCCCTCCAAGGCCTCGTCGCCTTGGCCAACAACGGCATGCTCAACGGCACGCTGTTGCCCGAGACGCTCGACGAGGTCATCGAGCGGCTCGTGCTCGGCCTACGACCGCGCTGAAGCGCGGACGCCAACGGCGCTCAGCGTCGCATTGATCCGCCGGACCGACCATGCTGCAGCCATGATCGAGTCCCACGGCCTCACGAAGCGCCTCGGCGGTCGCACCGTCGTCTCCGACGTGAGCTTTGCCTGCGCGCCAGGAACCGTCACCGGCTTCCTCGGTCCCAACGGCGCAGGCAAGACCACCACGATGCGCATGTTGTGCGGGTTGTCGGACCCGGATGCCGGCCATGCCGAGATCCTCGGCGGGCCCTACCGCGCGCTGCCGAATCCGGGCCGCCGCGTCGGCATCCTGCTCGACGCCAGCGCCCAGCACGCCGGCCGCCGCGGGCAGGAGACGCTGACGCTGTCGGCCCTGACGATGGGCGCCGACCCCAAGCGCGTCGGCGAGCTGCTGGAGCGCGTCGGGTTGGAGAAGCGCGCCGCCCGCCAACGGGTGAAGGCCTACTCGCTGGGCATGCGCCAGCGCCTGGGCATCGCCAACGCGCTGATCGGCGACCCGGAGATCCTGATCCTCGACGAGCCCGCCAACGGCCTGGACCCCGAGGGCATGCGCTGGATGCGCAGCTTGCTGCGCGACTTCGCCGACCGTGGCGGCACCGTGCTGCTCTCCTCTCACCTGCTGCACGAGGTCGAGGCCGTCGCCGACCAGCTCCTGATCATCGGCAACGGAAAGATCGTCGCGGCGGGCACGCGCGATGAGCTGCTGGCCGGCGCAGGAACGCTCGTGCGTGCCGCGGATGACAGCGCCGCGCTGGCGGCGGCCATGCGCACCGCCGGGCTCACCGCCCGCGCCCATCCCGAGGGCGGCTTCATCGTCGACGCCGAGCCCGAGGACGTCGGGCGCGCCGCGCTCGCCGGCGGCGTCGCGCTCGCGCGCCTAGGACCCTCAGAGAGCGCCGGACTCGAGCAGCTCTTCTTCGACCTCACCAGCGGCGCGCCTAATGCGGGGCGGGCGGGACCGGATCCCGCGTCCGGACCCGCCGATCTGCAGGAGACCGTCCGATGAGCACCGCCGCCGCCCGCTTCGACGACCCGCTCTCGCCGCGCTCCGCAGACACCGCGCGCGAGCACCGCCCGAGCCTCGCGACGCTCACCCGCGTCGAGCTGCGCAAGATGTATGACACGCGTGCCGGCTTCTGGCTGCTGCTGATCTGCGTGCTTCTCGCGCTCCTGGTCGCCGTCCTCAGCGGCCTTTTCGACGACACCGACAAGCACACGCTGAGCAGTATCTTCAACGGCACGTCGCAGGTGGTCACCTTGCTGCTGCCGATCGTCGGCATCTTGCTGGTCACCTCGGAGTGGTCCCAGCGCACCGCGCAGGTGACCTTCACGCTGGTGCCCCGGCGCGGCCGCGTGCTTGCGGCGAAGATCAGTGCCAGCGTGGTCCTGGCGCTGATCGCCTTCGCACTCGCCCTGGTGCTCGCGGCCGTGGGCACGGCGTTGGACCCTGCCAGCGACGGCGCGTGGTCGCTATCGGCGGGCGTGCTCGTGCAGACCGCGTTCTACATCGTAGTCTCGACACTGATGGGGGTCGCGCTCGGCGCGGCGATCCTGCTCTCAGCACCGGCGATCGTGGCGTCGTTCGTCCTGCCGATCGGCTTCAGCGTCGCGACGAACCTCATCCCGGGCCTCGATGGCGCGGCACGCTGGCTCGATTCCGGCAGGACGCTGCCCGACCTCACCGACCACGTCTACAGCGCCCACGCGTGGGCACGCGTCGCCACGACGCTCCTGCTCTGGCTCGCCCTGCCGATGGCGATCGGCGCTTGGCGCTTCCTGCGCGGAGAGATCCGCTAGGGGCGCCGCGACGGCTTACGCCGCTTCGACGGAGTCTTCCTCTTCCTTGCCCTGCAGTCGCTCGCGACCGCGGCGCACAGCGGCAATGAACTTCGAGAGGTTGACCTCGAGCGTGTTGAGGATCTCGTCGGCGTAGTCCTCGGCGCCGAGACGGATCTCGCGCTCGCGGGCCCGCGCGTCTTCCACGATCTCTTCGGCGGCGCGCTCTGCTTCGCGCGTCACCTCCTGATCGGAGACGAGCTCCTCCTGTTTGCGGACGGCGTCCTTGACGATCCGCTCCGCCTCGCGCTTGGCTTCAGCGAGCATCTCTTGGCGCTCTTTGACGATCCACCGCGCCTGCTTGATCTCCTCAGGGATGGTCGCGCGCATCTGATCCAAGATGTCGTAGATCTTGTCGCGATCCACCCGCACCTCGTCGGTGAGAGGGAGTCTTTTGGCGTTGTGGACAAGGTCGTCGAGCTTGTCAATGAGGACCAGGACGTCCATGGCTAAGCGTCTTTCGTCATCGGGTGAGCTCTTCCTTCAGCCGGCGGGCGACACGCTCCGGGACAAGGCTGTCGATGTCGCCGCCGAACGTAGCGAGCTCTTTGACTCCACTAGAGCTAAGGAAACTGTACTGCGGGCTGGCCATCAGGTAGAGCGTGTCGACGTTCGGGGCCTGCATCCGGTTGAGCTGCCCCATCTCCAGCTCGTACTCGAAGTCCGAGATGGCGCGTAGGCCCTTGACGATCGTGCGCGCCCCAATTGCCTGGGCGAAGTCCACGACCAGGACGCTGAACGGCTCCGCGCGGACGTTGGGCAGGTTGGCCGTGGCCTCCTCGATGAACGAGAGCCGCTCCTCAATCGTGAAGATCGGCTGGTTCTTGCGAACCGAGACGTTGACGACCGCGACGACGACCTCGTCGAACTGGGCGGCCGTTCGCCCGATGATGTCGAGGTGGCCGTTGGTGATGGGGTCATAGCTGCCCGGACAGACAGCGACGCGCTTCTCGACGGTCATGCGTTTGGGGGTGTGGAGGAGATCAACGGGGGCGGGATCGTACTCATGCGGCGACGGGAGCCGCCTCGGCGCGCTCCAACTCGGCCCGCAGAAGGTCGTGTTCGGGGGCCTGCAGCTCGGGGTCGCGCTCCAGCAGCGCCTCTGCCGTTGCGAACGCCGATTCGAGGACCAGGGCGTCGTCCGGGAGCCGTGCAAAGCGAAAGCGCGCCAGGCCGGACTGCTTGGTCCCGGTCAGCTCGCCCTCGCCGCGCAGCTCCAGGTCGATCTCGGCCAGGCGGAAGCCGTCGTCGTTCATGGCTAGCGCCTTGAGGCGCGCGGACTCGCGCGGCCCGAAGAGCAGGCAGAGCGACGCATGCTCGCCGCGCCCGACGCGCCCGCGCAGCTGATGCAGCTGGGAGATGCCGTAGCGCTCGGCATCCTCGACGAGCATGACCGTGGCGTTGGGGACGTCGATGCCGACCTCGATCACGGTCGTGGCGACGAGCACGTGCGCCTCCCCGCCGGCAAAGCGCTCCATCGCTGCTTGTTTCTCGGCCGGGCGCATCTGACCATGCAGGAGCACGACCTCGAAGTCGGCCAGCTCGCCGGTCTTCAACCGCTCGTACTCCGCGGTGGCGGCACGGGCGTTCAAGGCTTCCGACTCGCTGACCAGCGGACAGACGACGAACGCCTGGCGGCCGGCCCGCAGCTCCTCACGGATGCGCTCGTAGGCGCGGTGACGCTCGGCCTCGGTCGAGCAGACGTGCGTGGCGATCGGCTGGCGCCCGCGCGGCAGCTCGCGCAGCGCGGTGACGTCGAGCGCACCGAAGTTGGCCAGTCGGAGCGTGCGGGGGATCGGCGTCGCGGTCATGTGCAGCAGGTGCGGGACCAGATCCTGTCCCGCCCGCCCCGCTTTGGCGTCGAGCGCGGCGCGCTGGCGGACGCCGAAGCGGTGCTGCTCGTCGACGACGGCAACCGTGAGGTTGTTGAAGATCACGGGATCCTCGATCAGCGCGTGGGTTCCGACGATCAGCTGTAGCTCGCCGGTGGCCAGGCGGGCGAGGATCTCGCGGCGCCGCGCGGCGGTCGTCGAGCCGGTGAGCAGCGCCGCGGTGAGCAGCGAGCCCGGCATCAACGACTGGATCGTCGCGAAGTGCTGGTCGGCCAGCGTCTCGGTCGGGGCCATCAGCGCGGCCTGGCCGCCATGCTCGACGGCGCGCAGCATCGCGTGCAGCGCGACGACGGTCTTGCCGGAGCCGACCTCCCCCATCAGCAGCCGTTGCATCGGGCGGGCGCGCGCGAGGTCGGCGTCGACGTCGGCCATCGCGATCTCCTGGTCGCCGGTCGGCGTGAACGGCAGCGTCTCGGCGCGCCAGGCGGCGGTGATCGTGGGCGGCTCGGTCAGCGGCGCCGCGCGGACGTCGGCGCGGCGCTCGTGGCGCAGGCGCAGCTGGACGATTTGGTCGATCAGCAGCTCGTCGAAGGCCAGACGGCGGCGGCCGCCCTCGTGGTCGCCGAAGTGCGCGGCGGCAAGTGCGGTAGGTCGATCGGGAAGTTGAAGGTCTTGGCGCAGCGCGGTCGGCAGCGGATCGGTGACGTCAAAGACGGCGTGGCGGTGCTGTTGGACGAGCGCAAGCAGCTGGGTCGAGCTGATGCCCTTGGTCGCCGGGTACTGGCCCGCGACCCCGGCCTCCTCGCCGATCGCCACGACCGCGTCGGTCTTGGCGTGGGCGTTGACGCGAAAGCGCCCGTTGCCCTGGTATTTGCCGGCCAGCATGAGCCGCGTACCGACCGGATACTGCGCCGAGAGCCACGGCTGGTTGAAGAACGTGGCCTTCATGATCCCGGTGCCGTCGGTCACCGTCGCCTCGACCAGCGGCTTCATCCCGCGCCGGCGCACGGGCCGCGAGGTAATGGACTTGACCTCGACGAGGACCGTGGCGGTCTCGTCGAGCGCAAGCTCACCGACGGTCCGTGCCTCGCCGGTCGCGCGCGGCAGGTGGGCCAGGAGGTCGCCGACGGTCTCCAGGCCGATCGACTCGGCCGCCGCTGCCGCGGTCGGCGGCTTGATGTTCAACGGCTCGCGCAGACGGGAGGGCCGCGGCATGCGCGCGGGCGAGCGCCACAGGTCGTCGGCCGTCAGCTCGCGCGCCTCGGCGAACGCAAGCGGCGGCGTCAGGCCTGGGCCGAAGATGACCTCCCCACCCACCCCGCTGTCGGCTCCTGGTGACACGACGGCGGTCCCGGGCTACTCGGCCGCGAGCAGCCACCACCAGGACGGCTGGCCGCCGTCCTCGAGCTCGAGCTCCACGCCGGCGGGGGCCAGCGCCGCGACCGCGTCATCGTCGAGCGGCGCGCCCTCGCCCTCGATGCAGGTCACGAGCTCGGCGTCGGTCGCCAGCTGGCCGAGGACCGCCTCCAGCGTGGCGCGCGGCTCGCCCCAGGCAACGAGCTCCTCGCCGACGTAGCCGACGGCGTCGCCGACGCTGAAGCGACCGTCGGGGTCCTGGCGCGCGGCGGGCGCGACGCCGCCGGTGCGCACAGCATCCAACGCCGCCTGCATCGCCTCGGCGTTCTCGCCGGCGCTGCGCTCGGCGTTGAGCGCAAAAGCGGCCGACAGCCCGGCCTGCTGGGAGCGCGATGGGACGACCCGCACCACCTTCTCTGACAGCTCGGCCGCGCGCTCGGCGGCCATGAAGACGTTGGGGCTATTGGGCAGCACGACGACCTCCTCGGCGGGCACGTCGTGGATGCCAGCGAGGATCTCCATCGTGGAGGGGTTAAGCGTCGGGCCGCCGTCGAGCACGCGCGCGCCAAGGCTCTCGAAGAGCGTGACGAGGCCGGTGCCTGTCGCGACGGCCAGCGCACCACAGCACTGCTGATGCTGCACGTCGGCCACCGCCGTGGCGCCGCCATGAAAGGCCGCGCCGTTGCCGTTGCCGTTTGACCCGATGGCACTGAGGCGCGCCTCGCGCTCGACGACCTGGACGTGCATGTCGGCGACGTCCAGGCGCGAGACCTCGCCGGCGCCGGCGAAGATGAGCGTCGCCTGCTCGGGATCGTCGGTGTGGACGTGGACCTTCAGCGTCGCGTGGTCACCGACCACGAGGACCGAGTCGCCGATCTCCTCCAACTCGGGCACGTATCGTGACGCTTCGAGCCCCTGACCGGTGACGGCGAAGTTGGTGCAGTAGCGGTAGGTCTCGCTCGCATGCTCGGGATGGGTGATCCGCGCGGGCGCGTAGTGGTCGAGCTCGGGCGCGTCGGTGCCCTTCAGGGCAGCGACGATCCCAGCGAAGATGATGATGACGCCATAGCCGCCGGCGTCGACGACGCCCGCCTCGCGCAAGGCGGGCAACAGCTCGGGACCGCGCTGGACCGACGCCTCACCGGCGACGATCGCCCGCTCCAGCGCGGCGGCGATCAGCAGGTTCTGCTGCTCGGGATCGGCCGCTGCGGCCAAACGACGCTGGTCCTCGGGCAGATGCGCGAGATCGTGGGCGATCGAGGTCGCCATGTCGCGCATCACCGTGAGCATCGTGCCCTCGGCCGGCTCGCGCACGGACGCATAGGCCCGTTGGGCGGCAGTCGCAAAGGCCGCGCCGAGCAGGACGGGATCGACCAGCTCACCAGGGCGTGAGACCAGCTCCTCGGCGGCCCCGCGGATCAGTTGGGAGAGGATGACGCCGCTGTTGCCGCGCGCGCCGAGCAGGGCGGCGCGAGCGACCGTCTCGACGATCTCGTCGCGGCCGATCTCGTCGATCGAGCGGTCATGCAGCAACGCCAGGCGATCGAGCTCGGCGAGGACCGCCTGGAGCGTGAGCGCCATGTTGTCGCCCGTGTCGCCATCGGCAACCGGGAAGACGTTGAGATCGTTGATCTCTTGACGGCGGGACTCGAGGTGCGCGAGCGCGCCCTGGACCGCCACGCGGAAGCGGACGAGACTCGGATCGGACACGGTGCGACCGTAGCGCGTCAGGCGGCTGGTAACGACGCGAAGGCGTCGCTACCGCTAAGCGGCCTTGGTGACCTTGCCGGCCTTGAGGCAGCGCGTGCAGACGTACACGCGTCGCGGAGCAGCGCCAACGAAGATCCGGACCTTCTGGAGGTTCGGATCGAAACGGCGCTTGGTAGCGCGCATGGAGTGGCTGCGGCTCTGTCCGAAAGCGGGACCGCGCCCGCAGCTGTGGCAAACCTTCGACATTCGGCCGGGGAGTGTAGCGGGAGCGTGGCGGCAGGGCGGCGCGGCTGTGTCGCGCTTGCTGGCCTAGGGTAACCGGCTCTCGATGTCCGCCCTTTCTGAGCAGGTCGACCTGCCGCCGCGCTATCGCGTCGTGCGACACATCGCCAACGGTGGGATGGCGACGGTCTGGGCCGCCGAGGACGCGGTCTTGCAGCGGCTGGTGGCGGTCAAGGTGCTGGCGGCCGGGTATGCGGCTGACCCCTCGGCGCGCCGGCGGTTCACCCGCGAGGCACGTGCGGCGGCACGGGTTTCCGACCACCTCAACGTCGTGACGATCTTCGACATCGGCGAGCTGTCGTCGGAGCCCACGCAGGCGTTCATCGTCATGGAGCATTTCGCGGGCGGAACCGTCGCCGATCGACTCAAGGCCGGCGACACGATCCCCGTGCCGCTGGCGCTGCGCTGGCTGCGTGAGACGGCGTCGGCGCTGGATGCTGCGCACGCTGCCGACATCGTCCACCGCGACGTCAAGCCCGGCAACCTGTTGCTCGATGAGCACGGCCGCCTGGCGGTCGGCGACTTCGGCATCGCGTCAATCGTGGGCGAGACGGCGATGACCGCAGCTGGGCAGATCCTGGGGACCGCGGCCTACCTCTCCCCCGAGCAGGCGCGCGGACAGCCGGCCACGTCGGCTTCGGATCGCTACTCGCTCGCGGTGGTGGCGTTCGAGCTGCTGTGCGGGCGGCGCCCGTTTGACGGCGACACGCCGATGGCCCAAGCGCGTGCCCGGGTTGAGCAGGAGCCCGCTGTGCCCGGTGGGCCCTGCGCGGCGGCCGGCGACGTGCTGACCTGGGGGCTGGCGCGCGAGGCAGCCGACCGGCCACCAACCGCCACGGCGTTCGTGGGCGCGCTGGAGGACGCGCTGGGCGATGCGACGCACGCGACGACGGTGATGTCGCAGACGGTGCCGGTGCGGGAGCCGCGCTTTGCCCGTCAAGCCGATGGCGCCGCGCCCCGCGAGGCAGTGCGGCGCGCGCCGCCGCCTGACCCAGTGGCCCGCCAACGCAGCCCGCACTACCGGGCGTTCCTGCTAGCTGGACTGACGGCGGTGTGTCTCGTCGCGGGCGCCGGCGCGGCGCTGATCAGCGATGACGGCAACAACGGTGGCCACGACGCCGCCGCGCCGCGGGCGGTGGGTTCGAAGCCGCACGCAGCGGCGCCGTCACCGCGGCGCGCGCAGACGACCTCCTCGTCAACGGGTGCCGCGACGCCAGGTCCCGCAACGCCGGCGACGCCCGACGACGGTCGCTCCGCCGCGGCCATCAACAACGCGGGCTACGCGATGCTGCCGGACCATCCGCAGGGCGCATTGCCACTGCTCGCGCGCGCCGTCGAGAGGTTCCGCGCCGAGGGCGACACACGCAGCCTCGACTACGCCTTCTCGCTCTACAACTACGGCTGGGCGCTGCGCCTCGCGGGCCGCCCGGCCGAGGCGATCCCGCTGCTGCGAGAGCGTCTGCAGATCTCCAACTACAAGCGCGGGATCGTGCGCAAGGAGCTCAAGACGGCCGAGCAGGCCGCGGCGACGAGCGGCTGAAGAACGGCTGAAGAGCGAGCTTCGGCGATCCGGGTCGCCTGATGGTGAATAGTTCACCACCAGACGACCCATGTCCGACGCTTTCGCCATCCGCCCGCTCACCACCGGCCAGGTCCGCATCCACGAGAAGATGCACCGCGGCGAGGGCACCGGCCTCCGACGTCGCGCGAAGATCCTGCGCAAAGGCCCGATGGGCGAGCTGGTCCCGATTCACGCGTGGCTGCTCGAGCATCCCGAGGGCCTGTTGCTCATCGACGCCGGCGAGACCCACACCGCCCGCAGCGCGACGTTCGCCGAGTTCCACGTCAGCCGCACCGACGAGCTCGATCACCAGCTCAGGGCCGCCGGCGTCGCCCTCGCAGACGTCAAGACCGTCGTCTTGACCCACATCCACGGCGACCACATCGACGGCCTCCCGCACGTCCCGGACGCCACCGTCCTGGCCAACGAGCGCGAGATCGCGACCGCCAAGTCCCCGATGGGCCGCCTGCAGCGCGCCGTCGCACGCCAGCCGCTGCCACCGAACTTCGACCCCCGGCCGATCACCCTCGACGGCCCGGCCCTTGGTGCGTTCGCAACCTCCAAGGCCCTCACCGCCGACGGCCGCATCGTCGCGGTCCCCACGCCCGGCCACACCCCCGGCCACATCGCGATCCTCATCGTCCAGCCCGACCACCATGTCCTTCTCGGCGGCGACACGGCCTACGACCAACCGCAACTGCAAGACCTTCAGGTCGATGGCGTCAGCCCCAAGGACGACGTCGCGATCGCCACCATGAAGACGATCCTGGCCCACGCCAAGGCGCACCCCACCGTGTACCTCCCAAGCCACGATCCTCAGTCGGTCCGGCGGCTGCGCGAGACCGACACGCTGGAGCCCCGGTCCTAGACCTCGGTGGGCTGGCGGTCCGGCGTGCGCTGCGGCGCGTGGGCCGGGCGGCGGGACGGCCATGGATGCGCGTCAGCGATGCGGCCTGGCGCGCGAAGGCGGATGGGCGATGGTGCGGCATCAGCCAGCGGTGGGGCCAACATGCCGCCACCGCCGCCACCATCACCACTGCGCGGTGGCTCGAAGCCCGGCCCACCACCTCCGCCGCCGTCATCGTCGCCCGGCCACAGCATGCCGCGCCAGTCGACCTGCTCGTCGCCCATGACCGCCCAGATGAGCACGATCGCCCCGACGAAATGGACGACCACCGTCAGCGCGATCGCGATGACTTCCAGGCTCACGAACGCCAGCCTAGCGGCGGCCGCGACCGCCGTTGCGCCGAAGGTCAGCCAGCCGGCAGGGCAGCCGCATCCGCCAGCCGCGCCTTGACCTGCAACAACGCCAGGACCGCTTCGGCCGCATGCCGGCCCGAGTCGCGCTTGTCGCCGCCCGAGCGCGCCAGCGCCTGATCGAGGTTGTTGACCGTCAGGACGCCGAACGAGCACGGCACGCCGGTCGACAGCTGCACGTCCTGGATGCCGCGCGCGGACTCGCCGCAGACGTAGTCATAGTGCGTGGTCTCACCGCGAATCACCGCACCGAGACACACGACCGCGGCGTAGCGGCCCGACTCGGCGGCGTACTTAGCGGCCAGCGGCAGCTCATAGGCGCCCGGCACCGTGAACTCGTCGATGTCGGTCACCCCCGCCTCAGCCAGCGTGCCGCGGGCGCCGGCGACCAGGCGATCGGCGAGCTCCTCGTAGAACCGCGCGACGACGATCGCGACCTTCACGAACCCGCCTCCGCGTCGCGCTTGCTGTCGTTGAGGGCCTCGTCGTGCAGCATCTCCTCATCCAAGGCCAGGCCTTGGTGATGCAGCGTGTGGCCCATGCGCTCGGCCTTGGTCCGCAGGTAGGCCTCGTTGTGCTTGTTGGGCGCGTGGGCGATCGGCACCTGGTCGGTGACCCGCAGGCCATAGCCCTCCAGGCCGCGGATCTTCTTGGGGTTGTTGGTCAGGATCCGGATCGACGACAGGCCGAGGTCGACCAGGATCTGGGCCCCGATGCCGTAGTCGCGCAGGTCGGCCGGCAGCCCGAGCTTGAGGTTGGCGTCGACGGTGTCATAGCCCTCCTCCTGCAGCTTGTAGGCCTTGAGCTTGTTCAGCAGGCCGATGCCGCGACCCTCTTGGGCGAGGTAGAGCAGCACGCCCTCGCCCTCGGCCTCGATCATCGACAGCGCCGACTCCAGCTGCTCGCCGCAGTCGCAGCGCAAGGAGTGAAACACATCGCCGGTCAGGCACTCGGAGTGCACGCGGACCAGCACGTCCTCCTTGCCTGCCACCTCGCCCTTGACCATCGCGACATGGTGCTTGTCGTCGACCAGCGAGCGGTAGCCGACGACCGTGAAGTCGCCGAAGCCGGTCGGCATCGTGGTCGACACGACGCGCTCGACGAGCTTGTCGTGGCGGCGCCGGTAGGCGATCAGATCGGCGATCGTGATCATCTTGAAGCCGTGCTTGTGGCAATAGGCGGCCAGATCGCCGACGCGCGCCATCGAGCCGTCTTCGTTTTGGACCTCGCAGATGACGCCGGCCGGCGTGCAGCCCGCCAGGCGCGCGAGGTCGACCGAGGCCTCGGTGTGGCCCGTGCGCTCCAGCACGCCGCCGCTGCGCGCCTTCAGCGGATGGACGTGGCCGGGGACCACGATGTCGGCCTTGCCCTTGGCGGGATCGACCGCGGTGCGGATGGTCGTCGCCTGATCGGCGGTCGAGATGCCCGTCGTCACGCCTTCGCGCGCCTCGATCGTCACGGTGAACGGCGTCTCGTGCGCGGACTCGTTCTTGAGTGACATGAGCTCGAGACCGAGCTCCTCACAGCGCTCGGGCGTCAGCGTCAGGCAGATCCAACCGCCCGCCTGACGGGTCATGAAGTTGATGTCGTCGGCGGTGGCGAATTCCGCCGCCATGACGACGTCGCCCTCGTTCTCGCGATCCTCGTCATCGACGACCACGATCATCTTGCCGGCGGCGATGTCCTCCAGCGCCTCTTCGATCGTCGCGAACTGGATCTCGTCACGGGTGGCCTGCGGCTCGACCTTCATGTGCGCGCTCCGCTCACGAGCTTCTCGACATATTTGGCGACCACGTCAACCTCCAAGTTGATGGTGCGCCCCACCGTGGTGGCGCCCAGATTGGTCCGCTCCAGCGTCTCGGGAATCAAGGACACGTCGAACGAAGTGTCATCGACCCGCGAGACCGTCAGGCTCACGCCATCGACGGCGATCGAGCCCTTCTCGACCACGTAGCGCAGGAGACTGTCCCGCCCGCCCCCAGCATCGATCGTGACGATCCGCGAGAAGCCCTCATCGCGCAGCGCGGCGACGGTGCCGACGCCATCGACATGGCCTTGCATGATGTGGCCGCCCAGGCGCGCGTCGGCGCGCAGCGCCAGCTCCAGGTTGACCTTGGAGCCCGCGTCGATCTCGCCCAGCGACGAGCGGCGCAAGGACTCCAACATGACGTCGAAGCCGAAGCGGTCGCCCGCGATGGCCGTGGCGGTCAAGCAGACGCCGTTGACCGCGACGCTGTCGCCCTCACCGATCTGGGGCGCCAGGCGCGACTCCACCGTCAGCACGGCACCGCCGTCGTTGCGCTCGACCGCCACGACGGTCCCAAGATCTTCAACAAGTCCGGTGAACATTCACCACTCCCGCAGCCGTGCGCTGATCAAGACATCGTCGGCGACGCGCTCGCAGTCGAGCGTGAGCGCCTTGAGCGCCTCGGAGATCTTCTCCACGCCTTCGCCCTCCAACGGGTCGCGGGCCTTGCTGCCGCCGAGCAGCAACGGCGCCAGGAAGAGGCGGACCTCGTCGATCTCGCCCGCGTCCAGGAACGCCCCGGCCAGATGCGGCCCGCCCTCCAGCAGGACGGCGTGGATGCCGGCCTCGCCGAGCTGATCCAGCGCCGAGCGCACGCGGGCGGGCTCGTGCTCGCCGGTGGCGACGATGACGTCGGCGCCGGCGTTCTGCAGCGCGTCGGCGGCGCTGCGCGGCGCGGCACGCGAGACGACGACGGTCAACGGGATCTCGGGCGCCTGCGCCACGAGCTGGGAGTCCAGTGGCAGGCGGCCGGTCGAGTCGAAGACGACGCGCCGGGGTTGGCGCAGCTGCGGGACGGTCGGGTCGGGATCCTCGATCCGCGCGGTCAGCTGGGGGTCGTCGGCCAGCGCCGTGCCGATGCCGACGACGACGGCGTCGACCGAGGCGCGCCAGCGGTGGGCCAGCTCGCGGCTGGATTCCGAGGAGATCCACTTGGAGTCGCCGGTGCGCGTGGCGACCTTGCCGTCGAGCGTCATCGCGGACTTGAAGAGCACCCACGGGCGACCGCTGCGGGCGTGCTTGCGAAACGCTTGGTTGGCAAGCCGGGCGCGCGCCGCGAGCTCGCCACCGGCGACGTCGACGGTCACGCCCTCGTCGCGCAGGATGCCGAGGCCGCGGCCGGAGGCCTTCTCGGTCGGATCATCGGAGGCGACGACGACCCGCGTGATGCCCGCGTTGACGATCGCCTCGGTGCAGGGGCCGGTCTTGCCCTGATGGCAGCACGGCTCCAGCGAGACGTAGATCGTGGCGCCGGCCAGATCGGCGCCGTTGCAGGCGGCGATCGCGTTGACCTCGGCGTGCGGACCACCGTACTCGGCATGCCAGCCCTCCCCCAGCACCGCGCCGTCCTTGACGACGACCGCGCCGACGACCGGGTTGGGATGCACGCGGCCGCGGCCGCGTGCCGCGATCTCGATCGCGCGTGCCAGATACTCGTGGTCGTTCTCGGTCCGCTGCACCGCTTCAGGAGGATAGGGCGCGGGCGCGCTCTAGCTCGTGCTGCATGCCCCGCCGCGGAGGTGGTAGATCCACATCATCGGGCCCGGCCGGTGGAAGGCCAGCGGGTAGAAATCAAACGACCAGTCGAAGTTGAAGTCGACGGGGTCGGCACCCGAGCGATACGGCGAGGCGATGTAAGCCGTGTCGGCCCGGCGCTCGAGCTCGCGGTAATAGGCCAGGGCACCCGGAACCGCCTCCGGCTCGACCTCGGCCCGGCCGCGCTGCGTGGAGCCGACGACGACCCAGCAGTAGCCCTGGTCCTCGTAGCGGTCGACCAGCCCCGGATAGAGCGTCCGCTCGTAGTCCTCGATGTTGACGATCCGCCCCGGGCCCAGGATCTCCGAGCCGTCGTTGGCGATGTTCGAGCGGCTCGTCGGGAACTTGACCCAGCGGTTGCCGTTGCTGGTCAGCGGCGACGGATGGCCGATGTCCTGCGCCCAGCCATCGGGCACCACGGGCTCGACGACGATCTTGGTCTTGGGCGGCACGTTGGCGACCAGCCACGCACGGGCCAGGTTGCGCGTGTCGGGTTGCGAGAGCACCTGACCGATGTGCAACGACGCGATCAGCCCTTGTCCGCAGATCGCCGCGGTGGCGAGCACCATCAGCGTCGGGACGAGCGCGGGCCGGCGGCGCCCGACAAGGCCGATCACCCGCAAGACGGCATAGGCCGCCAACAGGCAGATCATCGGGAAGACCGGCATCAGCCAGCGACCGAAGAAGCGCTCCTGGGTGCCCATAAACAGCAGGAACAGCAGCGGTGCCGGGACCAGGACGGCGGCGATCCGCCAGTTGTCGCGCACGACCAACACGACGCCGACGCCCGCCGCGATGGCCGGGACCCAGCCCAGCCCCCAGGTCAACGTCCAGAGGTAGTAGGCCAGCCCATTGTCCTCGGTCAGCCCGAGCTTGCCCAGCGCGTCGTCGGCGACCGAGGTCTGGTGCTGCAGACCATCGCGGAAGGCACTGAAGTCCAGCAACGCATAGGGGTTGAACGCGAGGAAGGCAACAAGCGATGCGAACGCGGTGATCGCCAAGCCGGCGATGACCGTCGAGGCGCGCAATCGCCGGCGACCGACAAACCAGCCGCCGGCCGCGGCGAGGATCGGCAGCAGCGCGATGCCCGCGGTGTACTTGGTCGCGCAGGCCAGGCCGAGACCTGCCCCGGCGAGCAGGAAGTCGACCAGCCGCCCCTGGCGCACGATGCCCGCGGTGCCATAGAGCGCCAGGCAGATCGGCGCGAGCGTCGGGACGTCGTTGAGCGCCAAGTGCGAGTAGAAGACCGGCAGGAAGCCGACGCCGAGCAGGCCCGCGGCCAGGAACCCCACACGACGGTCGGCAAACAGCTTCGTGCCGGTCAGGTAAAGCAGCCAGACGGCGATCGTCCCGGAGGCGGCCGCGACGATTCGCGCGACGAAGAAGACGTCGGTCGGGTCGGCGGCGAAGGAGTTCGACACCCCTTCGCGGCCACCGAACCAGACCGCGAAGACGATGTGCAGCAGGTACGTGTAGGCAGGCGGGTTGACGAAGTAATGCGGATTCCAGCCGTGGCCGAAGAGGCCGATGGCCTTCGGCACGAAGTGCGCGTTCTCATCCGCGTTGTAGGCGTAGGGCAGGCCCTGTTTGGCGCCCCAGACGCGTAGGGCGAAGCTGACAGCGAGCAGGAGGAGCACCGCCGGCGCCCAGCGCAAACGCTCATGCCGCTGCCCTCGTCGCACCGCCGCGCGGGCGGCGTCCTCGGTCACCGGCACGTCGTCATGGGCGTAGGCGGCGGTCACGGCCTCCTCAACAGCGGACATACGCGGCGTAGTAGTCGGTGAACGCGAGGCGCTTGAAGCCGGGCAGCGGGAGGTTGTCGAACGGGTCGTCGGTCTCGGCCACCAGCGCTTGGCGCAGGAGCGCGCCGCGGTCGACGACGAAGATCGAGACGCCCTTCTTGATGTGCTGTGCCTCGGTGTCATCGGCGCGCGGGGTGACCTCGTCGGCCGACGCCCCGAGGATCCAGCGCACGTCGGGCACGAGCTTGTGGTTGGGCGTCGAGACCGGCCCGCAGCGGCGTGCGGCCCGCACGGCGGGCTGATCGAGCAGGTCCACGAGCGAGCGGTGCGAGTTGCCGCGCAGCTTCAGCTCGCCGTCGAAGTTGTGGAAGCTGACCCGGGTGACGGTGAACACGACGCCGTAGATGACGATCGCCGCGGCGGCCAGCGCCCAGAGCTTGCGGATCAGCAAGCCCTCGCGCAGCATCGTCCAGCCCGTCAGCGTGACGGCCGCGAAGACCATCACCATCAACGTGGGCACCAGCAGGTAGCGGTCGATGACCGACAGACCCGCGACGCCGACCAGAACGAAGGTCCCGGTACCGATCAGCCACAGGGCGGCCGGCATGAGCGCGCGCCGCGGCGCCAGCCAGACCGCGGCGAGGAAGCCCGCGATGCCCGCGTACAGAACGGGCGCCTTGGCCAAGTTGAGGAAGAACTTCTTGGTCGACTCCGGGACCTCGGAGAGCCCCTGCGTGCGCCCGAGCTCCTCGGCCAGGCCGCTGGTGTGCTGCAGCGAGAAGAGCGGATGGCCGGTGACGACGAAGTCGGTGAGCACCCAGACGACGGGGCCGATCGCCGCGTAGGCGGCGTAGCGGGCCCAGCGCAGGAGGCGCTCGCGCGGGTCGTGATGCGCTTGCAGCTCGCCCGAGCACATCCACAGGAAGTACAGGCCGATGATCAGCCACGCCTCCGGGCGCAGCAGGCCGGCGCAGGCCAGCAGCACCCAGACGATCCCGCCGCGGCGCGGGCGCGCTAGCTCGAAGGCCGCCGCCCAGATCACGAAGGCCAGATACGGGATGTCGATGTAGGCGCGTGCAGCCAGGAACGGGAAGTCAAAGCGCGTGCAGAGGATGCCGGCGGCCGCAAGGCCGACCAGCGGCGTGAAGGCCAACCGCCCGAGCCGGTAGATCCCGGCACAGAGGACCACGAACGACGCCTCGGTGAAGAAGACCATGACGCGGTCGCCACCGCGGCCCAGCAGCGAGAGCACGGCGCCGAAGGCGACCGCCAGCGGATGCTCGGTCGGCGAGCGGTACTCGTCGAAGCTTGGCAGGTGGCCGTGCAGAACCTCCCGGCCCCAGAGCAGCGAGTAGCAGCTGTCGTAGTTGGGATAGGTCGGGTAGACGAGGAAGCCGACGAACGTGGCGACGGCGAGCGCGATGAGCGCCAAGGCGGGCCACGGAAGCGCCGCAGCGCGCGCGAGCACGCGGCTACGTCCGCCGCTGCGCGCCGCGGTCTCAGCAGCTGGCATACGCGAGGAAATGGGCACTGCGGTCGATGAGGCGGAGTCCTGGGCCGGGCACCTGGATCAGTGCATCGTCGCGGGAGCCGGGGACGAATGGCCCGTAGGTGGGGTTGATGAGCATCGCCGGGCCGGTCACGAAGATCTGCACGCCGCGGCTGTGTCGGCCGAAGGACGGCATGTTGCTGCGGGCCAAAACCTCGTCCGCGTCGGCGTGCAGGACCCAGCGCGTATCCGGGATCAGCTTGTGGTTGGGGACGCTGACCGGCCCACAGCGGTTGGCCAGCGCGAAGGCCGGCGTCGTCACGAGACGGGCGAGCTCCTGGCGCAGCTCGCGGCGGGTGGTCAACTCGCGGTCGATGTACCCAGGATGAAGATGCGTGGCCGTGAACGCGGCGCCACCCAGTGCGACGGCGAGCGCGGCGGCGATCCATGGACGCCGCGCGGGGTGGTTTCCCGGCAACACGGTGAAGCCCGCGATCGCGAAGCCGGCGAAGACCAGCAACCCGAGCGCGGTGACCGCGAGGTAGCGGTCGATGACCGAGAGGCCGGCGACGGCGATCGCGCCGAAGGTGACCAGGCCAGACGCGGTCAGCGCGAGCAGGACCGCCGCGCGGCGCCGGGCGAAGACGAGCGCGAGGACAAGCCCGAGTAGCGCGCCGACCAGCACCGGCCACTTCAGCGTGCCGGTCAGCGAGTGCAGGGCGAACCCCGGCGCCTCGGAGGCCGGTTTGGTGCGCTGCAGGTCGTTGGCCAGCGATGACGTGTGACGCAACGAGAAAAGCGCGTCGCCGGTGGCGAGCAGGTCGCTCAGCGCCCACATCACGGGCGCGATCGCGGCGATCAGCGTGGTCTTCACGCTCGGCCGGCACCAGAGCCAGTAAGCGGCGAGAAGGATCCAGGCCTCGGGGCGGAGGAGGCCCGCAAGCGTCAGCAGGACCCACACGAGGCCGCCGCGGCGCGGCTTCTCGGTCTCCAGTGCAGCGGCCCAGGCGACCAGCGCCAGATACGGGATGTCGATGTAGCCCCGCGCGGCCAGGAAGGGATAGTCCAGGCGGCTGAGGACCAGCAGCGCGGCGATGGCGCCAACCCATGGCGTAAAGGCGGCGCGGCCGAGGCGGTAGATGCCAGCGACCAGCAGGCAGAAGGCAATGACCGTGGCCACCAGCCAGACCCGCGGCGCCGCATCACCCAGCGGGGCGAGCGCGGCACCAAACGCCACCGCCAGCGGATGCTCGGTGGGTGCGCGGTAGGCGTCGAAGGACGGCAGCGCGCCGTCCAACAGCTCCCGACCCCAGATCAGCGAGTAGGCCGAGTCGTAGTTGGGATAGGTCGGGTACACCAGATACCCGATGGCCGCACCGATGCAGAGCAGCGCAAAGCCCAAACGCGCCCAGGCGGGTTCTGGCACGGCGCGTAGCCGCGCGAGCAGGCCGGGCTTCCCGCGCGGCGAGGTGAGCGTCGCGCTCTCCATACAGGGTCGAGGTTCAGCAGCCCCGGTTAGGACGTGTTGCGCGCGGCGTCAACCGTCCCCCACCTCTGAGATACTGGGCCCGCGAGTGTACGGCACGCATCCCTCCCTTCGCGCGCCGTCCCCACCCCTCTTCTCATGAAGCTCATCATCCAGATCCCCTGCCTCAACGAGGAGGAGACGCTGCCCGCGACGCTGGCAGACCTCCCCCGTGAGATCCCGGGCTTCGACGTGATCGAAGTGCTGGTCATCGACGACGGCTCGACCGACCGCACGATCGAGGTCGCACGCGCCAATGGCGTGCACCACATCGTCAAGCTCACGAACAACAAGGGCCTTGCGGCGGCGTTCCAGGCGGGCCTCGACGCCGCGCTGAAGCTGGGCGCCGACGTCGTCGTCAACACCGACGCCGACAACCAGTACAGCGGCCACGACATCCCCAAGCTCGTCGCGCCGATCCTGGCGGGCACTGCCGACATGGTCGTCGGCGACCGCGAGACGGACTCGATCGAGCACTTCTCGCCGCTGAAGAAGCGCTTGCAGAAGGCCGGCTCGTGGGTCGTGCGCCAGGCCTCAGACACCGACGTGCCCGACACGACCTCGGGCTTCCGGGCCTACAACCGCGAGGCCGCGATCCAGATGGCGGTCGTCTCGAAGTACACCTACACGCTCGAGACGATCATCCAGGCCGGCAAGCTGCTGGTCGCCACCGACCACGTCGCGATCGGGACCAACCCGAAGACGCGCGAGTCGCGGCTCTTTCCGTCGATGAGCTCCTACGTCCGGCGCAACGCCGTGGCGATCACGCGCATCTACACGCAGTATGAGCCGCTGAAGGTCTTCACCTACATGGCGACCTTCCTCTTCGTCCTGGCACTGATCCCGTTCGTGCGCTTCGTCGTCGCCTACATCGACGGTGAGGGCGCCGGCCACGTCCAGTCGCTGATCTTCGGCGCGGTGCTGTTCAACGCCGCGGTCGTGGTCGGGACGCTGGGCATCATCGGCGACCTGCTCTACAGCCAGCGCATCATGTCCCAGCGGATCTTCGAGCGCGTGCGCCGCATCGAGCTGCAGCTCAAGGTCCCGCCGTCCCATTACGAGCCCGGAGCGACCGAGACCGACCAGCCCGCCACGACCGGCGCGCAGGCCGGCCGCACCGAGGAACGAGAGGCTCTCAAGCTATGACGCCCCCCACCGTCACCGTCGACCAAGAAGGCACGGTCACCGGCAACACATACGACAAGTACGGCTCGACCAACCCCGTCGTCAAGCGGCTGATGGCGCGCTTTGAGGGCACGCTGGAGGAGCTGTACGCCAAGGCGGCGCCCACCACCCTGCTCGACGTCGGCTGTGGCGAGGGCGTGCTGACCCACCAGTGGGCCCAAACCCCGGGCATGGAGCGGATCGTCGGGCTCGACCTCGATGACCCGCAACTGCACGAGGCGTGGAAGGGCCGCCAGCACCCGTGCCTGCAGTACGTGGTGATGAAGGCCGAGAACCTGCCGTTTGCCGACAACGAGTTCGAGGTCGCCACGGCGATCGAGGTGCTCGAGCACGTCCCGGATCCTGAGCACACGGTCTCCGAGATGGCGCGCTGCGCGTCGAAGTGGCTGCTGGTCTCCGTGCCGCGCGAGCCGCTGTGGCGCGGGCTGAACATGGCCCGCGGCGCGTATTGGAAGGACCTGGGCAACACCCCAGGTCACCTGAACCACTGGTCCAAGCGCAGCTTCATCTCGCTGCTGGGACGGCACGGAACCGTCGTCGAGGCGCGCTCGCCGTTCCCGTGGACGATGCTCCTCGTCCGCGTTGGAAGCTAGCGCGCAGGATCTGCCGGCGTCCGCCGAGGGCGACGCCGGCGCGACGGGTGGCAAGCGGTCCTACGGGTCCGGCGCGCGCCTGCTGAGCATCGGGATCGCGGCGACCGGGCTCTTCACGTTCGCCTACTTCTCGGTCGCCAGCCATGTGCTGGACGACGATGCCTACGGGCGCGTGTCGCTGCTGTGGTCGGTGCTGTTCGTGACGATGTCGGTGATCTACCGGCCGGTCGAGCAGCTGCTGTCGCGCACGATCGCCGATCGGCGTGCACGGGGCCTGGAAGGTGGTCACCCGCTGCGGGTGCCGGCGACGATCCAGGCGTCGTTCGCGGCGGCGTTCCTGGTGGTGGCGTTCGCGTTGCGCGGACCGATCGAGGATGGGCTGTTCGACGGCGAGTCGGCGTTGTACTGGATCTTGATCGCCGCGACGGTGGCTTACGCGGCGTCGTACTTTGCGCGGGGGTATCTGGCCGGCCATCAGTGGTTCGGCTTGTATGGCGGGCTGGTGCTGTTCGAGTCGCTGTCGCGGTTCTGCTTCCCGGTCGCCGTGGCGGTGGGTGTTGCGAGCGGTGAGACCGCGGTAGCGCTGGGCATCGTGGCGGCGCCGCTGGCGTCGCTGATGGTGATTCCGTGGGCGTTGCAACGCCATGAGGCAGCGGAGGCGGGCGCGCCTGATGCGGCACCTCGCGATCGAGGCGAGCTTCGCGAGAGCGCGGGCTTTGCCGGCTCGGTCGCGGCGATCCAGCTCGCGGAGCAGACGCTGTTGAACGCCGCGGTGCTGCTGGTCGCGGATTCCACGAAGGCCGGCGTCGTCTTCAGCGCGCTGCTGATCGCCCGCGCGCCGCTGCAGCTGTTCCAGGCCGTGCAGACGTCGCTGCTACCGCACCTGGCGGGGTTGGAGGCGACCGAGGGGCATGAGGCCTTCGCGAAGGCCATCAGGACCACGATCCTGGCAATCGTGGGCTTTGCGGGCGCGGTGGCCTTGGGGCTGCTGGCGATCGGGCCGTTCGTGATGGACGTGCTCTTTCCGTCGAGCACCGACTACGGCCGCGTGGGTCTGGCCGTGATCGCCCTGGGCATGGGGCTACACCTGACAGCCGGAACGCTCAACCAGGCGGCGCTAGCGCGCGGCCGCGCGCATCAGGCGGCGGCGTGTTGGCTGGTGGCCGCGGTGGCGTTCGTGGTGTGGATGGTGCTGCCCGTAGTCGATGACGAGCTCGTGCGAGCAGAGGTCGGCTACGCAGGCGCAGCGGGGCTGCTCTGCGCGTTGTTGTACGTGCTCTATCAGCGGCGTCCGGTGGCTGCGTCCTCGTAAGCGCTGGTGCGGCTCCTTGCCGGATAGGCAATGCGTCGTATTGCCCACGGTTCTAGGAGGTTCTACGGTCGCGCGATGCCCAGCCATCTCGCTCCCGCTCGTGTGCTACCTCAGGTGGCGCTCGCCGCTGCCCTGGCCGCCATGCTGATGTCGGGCTGTGGAGGCGACGACGACGCGGCCCAGTCCAAGAGCGCCTCGACCTCCGCCGCTGCCGTCCCCGCCTCCGAGCGCCCCGACCGCAATTGTCCCGTCGCGGCCAGCGAGGTGTCACAGCAGCTCGGCCTCGCGCTTCGCGCGATTCGTCCTAAAGGATCCACCAAGGTGTCATGTTCCTTCCGCTCGAAGGCCGACTGCCCATGCGGCCCCACGAAGTACTCCGCGGTCGACATCGACGTCACTGCCGGCATGGCGGACAGCGTCACCAAGCAAAGAGACGACTACTTGCTAGGCAAGGGCATCCCTAGGGCCACCGGTGACCCGTTCACGGATCGTCCCGATCTCGGCAAGGACGCCTTCATGGTCAAGCCCCCAGGGACGCGCGGCCGCTATGTCACCTTCCCGTCCTCAGACGGCCCTGCAATCGTCAACGCGACGTTCGGCGTTCAGGATGCCGTAAATCGAGATTGGGTCGCCGAAGACACGGAAGCTGCCGACCGCGTCATCGCGCTCGTGGTGAAGCGCATGTCCTAGTCCTGGTCAGCGGCCCGTCGTGCGGACCGTTTGCGGTGGCTAGATGTGCCCAGCGCGCACGCGCGCGGCCATCTCTTTGGACTCCTCGCGGTAGACCTCACCGTCTTGGAGCTCGAGGACCGGCAGCTTGCTCTGACCGCTGAGATCCTCGACGGACGGGCGCTTGCCCTTGCCGAAGCCATGCTTGACGACCTCGTACTCGACGCCTTGCTCGTCGAGTGCCTTCTGCACCCGCCAGCAGGCGTCCATCTCGGTATGCAGGAACGTCCACGAGCAGCGATGCAGCTTGACCTTGGCCATGCGCCGCACCCTAACCGCTTCGGCTTTGTCTACTGGACCAGTTGAGAAGTTATCCTCAGAGTCTCGGCAATGCCGACCTGGTGGCGAGGTCCCTACCCTCGAGGACATGACCCTCACTGCTCAGGCCGTTCGCGCCGCCACCCGAGCCGCGCGCTAGACCGGATGACCGGCGCGCTGGACCGCATCCCCGAGCCCGACCCCGAGCCGGTCGGGCCGCCACCGGACCGCATCACGATCTGGCCGATCGAGGACGGCACCTTCGGCATCGACGCGACCTTCCAGGGCGCGACCGGCTACCGCCACGCCGAGTTCCACGAGGCGGTCCTGCACCTCCGTGACATCCGCTGCACCCTGCGCCAGGAGCTCGACGGCGGCTGGACGATCCGCCTCGGCCCGCTCCCGCGCCCACTGGTTGAGCAGGCGATCGCGCTCTTCATCGGCGCGCGTTAGCGCAGCCTCGACACGATCACGTACACCAGGAATCCTGCGCCGAGCGCGCGGCGAAACCAGTTGACGCCCTGTGTCAGCTCCATGATCGCCCAGACCGCGAAGCCCGCGGTCGCAACGATGCGCGCACCGTCGTGGATCACCCCGTCGCCGGTCACTGCCGCGACGGCGCTACCGCCCAACCCCACCCACAGCGGGGCGTTCGGGAGCTGCAGGAGGACGAAGCGTGACGGCCAGCCTTCCTGACCGCGGCGATAGATCTCACGGACAGGCGGCACGACGCCCAATGGTACGGGCTCAAGCCTACTCGTAGGCCAGCGACTCGAGCACGTCGAGCTTGGAGGCGCGACGGGCCGGGAGGATCGCCGCAAAGACGCCGGCGATAGCGGTGGCGATCAGGAGCAGGATCAACGTGACGATCGGGATCGAGAGCTGGAAGTCGTCGATCGCCCGCGTCACGAGGATCGAGAGGACGATGCCGAGCACCAGCCCGATCACCGCACCGATCTGAGCGGTGATGATCGCCTCGTAGCGGATCATCCGCCGGACCTGACGGCGCGACATGCCGATCGCCCGCAGCAGGCCGATCTCCCGGGTCCGCTCGGCGATCGAGAGCACCAGCGTGTTCACGATCCCGAACAGCGACACGATGATCGCCATCGCCAGCAGCGCGTAGATCAAAAACAGGACCTGGTCGATCTGCTTGGCCTGGGAGTCGATGAACTCCGAGTTGGTCTTGGCCTCGGCCTCGGGATAGCGCTGATCGAGGAGGTTGTCGATCTCGGTCTTGACGACGTTGTCGGGTTTGGACCCGTCGTAGCCGACCAGGACGAAGCCGTCCTTGCGGAACCCGAAGTCCTTCTCCAACACGCTGTTGGCGACCGTGAGGTTGCCGGTCAGCCCGCCCTTGTCATAAGAGATCCCGATCACCTTCAACTTCAGCGCGGGCATCAGGCTGGTCTGCAGCGTCAGCACGTCGCCGACCTTGGTGCCGTTGTCCTCGGCGTACTTCTTGCCGACGATCACGGTGCCGGGGCCGAGCTGCTGGAGCGTCGCGTCGCTGCCCTGCTTCCAGCCCTGGTGGTAGAGGTCGGCAAACGTCGCCTGGTCGATGCCGGTGACGCCCTGCTTCTTGCCGTCGAGCTTACCCTGGCCGAAGCGCACCGACGCGACGTCCTTGACGCCCGGCAGCTGCGCGACCGACTTGGCCGCCTGGGGCGTAAACGAGCTGAAGCCGTCGGTGTTCTGGATGACGGCCTGGGCCTTGGAGCCGTTGGTCACCGCGTCGCGGAATGTCGACTTCGCGCTGCCCGCGAAGACCGAGGCGAAGGTCACCAACGCGACCCCGATCATCAGTGCCGCCGCGGTCACCGCCGTGCGGCCGGGCTGGCGCACGGTGTTCTCGCGGGCGATGCGCCCGGTGACTCCGCGGAAGCGCTGGAACGGCGCGCCGACGACGTCGGCGATCGGGCCGACCAAGCGCGGGCTCAGGAACGCCACGCCCAGGAACGTCAGCACCGCGCCCAGCCCCACCAGCGACAGCGCCGCGTTGGGCTTGAGCGAGAGGAACAGCCCCAGCCCCATGATCACCAGACCGCCGACGGTGACCGTGAGCGCCAGCGGCGTCGCCCAGCGCGAGCGCTTGTGCTCGCTGCTGAGGCCCTCGCGCAGCGCGGCCAGCGGCGGCACGCGCGTCGCCCGGATCGCCGGGGCGATCGTCGAGATCAGCGTGACGACCGTGCCGACAACCAGCGAGACGATGATCGTGCGCGTCCCGATGACCGTGCCGGTCGACGGCAGGTCGGCGCCGAAGGCCTTGAACAACGCGCGCAGGCCGCCGGCGACCAGCACGCCGAGCCCGAGCCCGACCGCCGAGCCCAGCAAACCGATCGTCAACCCCTCGGCCAGCACCGAGCGCATGACCTGCTTGCGCTTGGCACCGAGTACGCGCAGCAGCGCGAACTCGCGGGTGCGCTGAGCGACCGTGATCGAGAACGTGTTGAAGATCAAGAACGCTCCGACGAAGAGCGAGATCCCGGCGAAGGCCAGCAGGATCGTCCGCAGACCATCGAGGAAGTCCTCGTGGATGTCCTTGGTCTGCTTCTCGGCTTGCTGCTGGCCGGTGCGGACCTCAACGCCGCGCGGGGCCACCTGCGCAACCCGCTCTCGCAGCTGCTCGGGTGTGATGCCCGGCTTGCCGGCGACCTCGATCTCGTCGTAGGCGTCACCGTGCCCGGTCATGCGCTGGGCCTCGGGGAGCGTCATCACCGCGATCACCCCACCGCCAAAGGAGTCGACGCCGGAGATCTTGACGATGCCCGAGATCGTGTAGAGCTTCTTGGGCGCCTCGTCGGCGACCTGGAGCTTGTCGCCGAGCTTGAAGCCGTTGGTCTCCGCCGTGCCCTTGGGGATCGCGATCTCGTCAGCGGTCTGCGGGAGATGGCCCTCGGTCGGCGCGAAGGACTCAAAGCGCTGGATGTTGTGCGCACCGGCGATGGCGTTGAAGCCCTGGCCTTTGAGCTTGGAGCCGTCAGCCTTGCGGAACGAGCCGCCGGCACTGAAGACCGAGCCCTCGGCCTGCGCGACGCCGTCGACCTGCTGGACCTTCTGCAGGACCGATCCAGGGATCGGCGGCGGGTCCTCGTCACCCGACAGGTCGTTGTTGGGCGACAGCGCCACGTCGGTGCCCTTGTTGGACTCGACGAAGATGTTGTCGAACGACTTGTTGATGGTGTCGGTGAAGATGTAGGTGCCGGCGATCAGCGTCACGCCGAGCGCGACGGCGAAGGCCGTCAGGGCAAGGCGGACCTTGCGGGCGAGCAGGCCACGGATGGCGATCTTGCGCATGGGTTCGGGGAGCTTCGGAGGAGGAGAGGGGTCGCTAGACCGACGCCGGGGCGGCGGTCCGGGTCGTGGCGCGATCTTCGACGATCTGACCGTCACGCAAGATGAGGAGCCGGTCGGCGTAGGCGGCGGCGTCCTCGTCGTGGGTGACCATGATGATCGTCTGGCCAAACTCGTCGACCGAGCGGCGCAGCAGCTGCAGGATCTCGGTCGAGGCGGTGGAGTCGAGGTTGCCGGTCGGCTCGTCGGCAAAGACGACCGCCGGGCGGCTGGCCAGCGCGCGCACGACGGCGACGCGCTGCTGCTGGCCGCCGGAGAGCTCGCTCGGACGGTGGGTGATGCGGTCGCCCAAGCCGACGAGGTCGATCAGCTGGTCGACCCATGCCGCGTCGGGCTCGCGACCGGCGATCGACATCGGCAGGACGATGTTCTCCCGCGCGTTGAGGACCGGCAGCAGGTTGAAGGCCTGGAAGATGAAGCCGACGCGATCGCGACGCAGCTGGGTCAGCGCATCGTCTGACAGCGAGGTGAGGTCGGTGCCGTCGAGCACCGCGGTGCCCGCCGTGGGACGGTCAAGCCCGGCAAGGAGGTGCATCAACGTCGACTTGCCGGAGCCCGACGGACCCATGATGGCCGTGAAGGCCCCGGCGGGGAAATCAACGCTGACGCCGTCCAGCGCCGTGACGGCGGCGCCACCTTCGCCGTAGACACGGCGCAGATCCTGGGCAGAGACGATGGAGGTCATGCTCAGAACCCTCCCAGAGCAGCCAATTGGCCGGGGTACGGCTATCCCCCGCTTACCCCCTAAGGGTTGTCATGCAGACCCTATGGCTGAAGGTAGGCCAGCACCGCCAGCACGCGGCGGTGATCGACCACCGTGGGCGGCAGCGTGAGCTTCGTGAAGATGCTCGTGACGTGCTTTTCGACCGCGCGCTCGGTCACGACCAGGGCCTCGGCGATGGCGTGGTTGGAGCGGCCCTCGGCCATCAGCCCGAGCACCTCGCGCTCGCGGGGCGACAACGCCTCCAGCGGATCCTCGCGGCGGCGACGGCCGAGCAGCCGCGAGACGACCTCGGGGTCCAGGGCGCTGCCGCCCTCCCCCACGCGCCGGACGGCCTCGGTGAAGCGATCCACGTCGCTGACGCGGTCCTTGAGCAGGTAGCCGATGCCGGCGGCGTCGTCGGAGAGCAACTCCAGCGCGGAGGTCTCCTCGACATAGGCGCTCAGCACGAGCACGCCCGTGTCCGGGAAGCGCTCACGGATCTCCAGCGCGGCCTTCAGCCCCTCGTCGGTGTGCGTCGGCGGCATACGGACGTCCACGATCGCGACGTCGGGCTTGTGGGCACCGACCTTGCGCAACAGGTCCTCGGCGTCGCCCGACTGGGCCACAACGTCGAAGTCCTTGCCTTCGAGCAGCGCCGCGAGCCCTTCGCGGAGCAGCACGGAGTCATCAGCCAGCACTACGCGCACGGGATCCTCGCCCTCACTGTTGTGCCGACACCCGGTGGGGAGTCGACCTCAAGCCGTCCGTCGAGGGCAGCCAGGCGGTCAGCAAGCCCGCGCAGGCCTGAGCCTGCGGACGGATCCGCGCCACCGATGCCGTTGTCCTCGATCTCGACCACTGCATAGCCATTCTCTCGAAGTACGCGGACACTCGCATACTCGGCGTTGGCGTACTTGGCCATGTTGGTCAACGACTCGGCCACCACGAAGTACGCAACGGCCTCGACCGGCGTCGGCATCCGGCCCTCGGGCACCTCGTCGATCTCGACCGGGACCGGCGCGCGCGAGGCTAACGCCTCCAGCGCCGGGGCCAGACCGCGGTCGGTCAGGATCGCCGGGTGGATGCCGCGGGCCAGCTCGCGTAGCTCCTCCAGCGCGGAGGCCAGCTCGGTCCGCGCGCCGTCGAGGATGCGCTCGGCGACGTCGGGATCCTCACGCAGCTTGCTCTTGGCGAGGCCGAGCTGGAGCGAGAGCGCGACGAGCCGCTGCTGGGCGCCGTCGTGGAGGTTGCGCTCGAGCGCGCGGCGCTCGGCCATGCCGACCTCGATGACCTTGGCGCGGGAGACCTGCAGTTCGGCAACGCGGGCCTTGAGCTCGGCCTCCAGACGCTCGTTCTCCAGCGCGAGCGCGGCCGCGGCGCCCGCCGCGCGCACCAACCCCGGCTCGTCGAGCAGCGCCGCGTCGTGGACGATCGCCGCGACCGGGACCGACTCACGCTCGATCTCGGTGACCGCGCGCGAGCGCGACGTCGCCGGCGGCAGGTCGACGGGCTGGCCGTGAGCGTCGACGTAGCGCTCGGAGCCGCGCGACCAGAACGCCAGCGCGAGCGAGCGGTCGCCAAGCGCGTCAGAGAGGGCATCACGCAGCGACTCGCCCTCGACGCCCTGGGCGTTGAGCCGCTCGACGAGGTCGCCGACCGCGCCGGCGCGGCTGTAGCGCGTGCGCAGCAGGCCGATGACGAAGGCCCACGGCAGCGCCGCGAAGACGATCAGCGACGCGACGCTCGGGCCCGCGACGGTGAGGTTCGAGGCGTCGATCAGGTGCTGGACGCTCGCGAGCGCCAGCGTGCACATCAGCGCGACGCCGGTCCACAGCACCGGCGCCATCGCGCGCCGCTGCGGCGGCGTGGCGACCTTGCGCTTCTGAAACAACAGCACGGCGAGCCAGAAGATCAGCGCGACGGCGACCAGCTGCGCGACGGTCGCGAAGACCTGCGCGCTGTCGGGGTTGTCGATGATGCCCCACGCGTTGGCCGGCGCATGGTCGGTGCCCGAGATGTCGCCGTTGAGGAAGAAGTACGGCAGCTGGACGAGCAGCGCGTCGAGGTAGCCGATGACGATCAGCGTGCGGGCCGCCGTCGTCTCCAACCGCCCGGAGGGGAAGCTGAGCAGCATCTGTCCGACCAGGACGAGATACAGCGGCGAGAGGTAGACACCCAGCGTGGAGACCCATGGGTCGTTGGCCTCGGTCAGCGCCGAGAGAAACCAGGCGAAGCCGACGGCGGTCATCAGCGCGCCGAAGCGGTTGTGCGGGCGGCGCAGCCAGGCAAAGACGCCGGTCCCGCAGAAGCTCAGGCCGATGAACGGACCAAGCGTCGCGGCCAGCTCCTTGGAGCTCTCGTGGTCGCTGGAGACGACGAGCGCCACCATCACCGCGGCCATGGCGACCGAAGCTGCGAACAGCGCGATCAGCGCGGCCCGCAGGGAACTCATCGGATCAGTTCGGTCAGCGCCGCGCCGGAGAGCTCGCCCTTCGGGATGAACCCGCGGGCACCGCTGCGGTGCACCAGCGGCCCGAAGTCCGAGCTGTCGCGGCTGGAGGTCAGCACCACGGCGGGTGCGCCGAGCACGCTGGTGATGCGCGCCGCGACGTCGAAGCCGTCGAGGTCAGGGAGGTTGACGTCCAGCAGCACTAGGTCGGGATGCAGCTCCCCTGCAGCCGCGATGGCGCTCAGACCGTCGGGAGCCTCCCCGATTACGTCAAATCCCTCGCTCTCCAACAGGAGGCGAGCGGTCGACCGAAAGGTCGGGTGATCGTCGACGATGAGGACCTTCGTGCTCACGGGCTTAGTCACAATGATCGGCCCTGCGTAGGGCCGAGTATCTACGGCTGGCTACACCCCGCCGCGGCAGCGATGTCGCGGTAGGCCTGGGCCGGGTCGGGCGCTCCGAACAGGGCGCTCCCGGCAACGAACAGCGTGGCGCCCGCGTCAGCGGCGACGCCGGCGGTAGCGACGTCGATGCCGCCGTCGACCTCCAGCTCGACGCCATCGGCAAGCATGCTGCGTAGTCGAGCGATCTTCTCCGGTGAGGAGCCGATGAACTTCTGGCCGCCCCAACCGGGGTTGACGGTCATGCAGAGTGCGAGATCGACGTCGACCTCCTCGAAGATCGCCAGCGGCGTCGACGGGCAAACCGCGACGCCCGCGGCGCAGCCCAGCTCGCGGATCTGCTGCACGACGTAGTTGACGTGCGGCGTCGCCTCGGCGTGAATCGTGATGGTGTGCGCGCCGGCCTTGGCGAAGTCGGCGACGTGGCGCTCGGGCGCCTCGATCATCAGGTGGACGTCGTACTCGACGCCCTCGAAACCGAGGTCGACCAGCGCGCTGAGCACCTGTGGGCCCATCGACAGCGGCGGGACGAAGTGGCCGTCCATGATGTCGACGTGGATGACGGTCGCGCCGGCGTCGACGACCTCGGCGACTTGCGCGCCGAGGCGGGCGAAGTCAGCCGCGAGGATGCTCGGGGCGATGCGGCGGGGCTTCATCGAACGCGGACCCTAGAGCCTTAGACTTCGATGAGCATCGAGCCGCCGCAGTGATTGCAGACGGTCGTGGCAGTCGAGGACATGCGGACGATGGTGCCGTGCTCGCCGCAGTCGGGGCAGACCGAGCGCAGCTCGTAGCGGTGCAGGCAGTACACGCAGCGGTAGCGACCGGCGAGCGTGGTCGGCCGCAGCCACGGCTCCCCGCATCCGGGGCATTTGAGGCCTAACTCCTTACTCATACCTGTGCAATGGCAATATAGAAGCCGTCGGTCCGGTCGCGATGCGGCAACGTACGAACGATCTCGCCGCCGACGATCTCCTCGCGCGGCGACAGGGTGCAGGTCGAGTAGACAAGACGGCCGCCGGGAGCCAGCGCGCCACGCGCCGCGGCGACGATCGCCTCCTGCTCGACGCGCAGCGCCTCGATCGACTCCGGCGTCACGCGCCAGCGCAGATCCGGATGGGAGCGCAGCGTCCCCAGACCGCTGCACGGCGGGTCAACCAGGACACGGTCAAAGCGGCCGCCGAGTGCCTCGGGCGTGATCTCCTTGGCGTCGGCGACCTGGACGCGCACGCTGGTCGCGTGCAGCCGCTGGGCCTGGGCCACCAGCGCCTGGGCGCGCCGCGGGTGGCGCTCGACGGCGACGATCTCGCCACCGTCGCCCATCAGGGCGGCCAGGTGCGTGGTCTTGCCGCCGGGCGCGGCGCAGAGGTCCAGGATCCGTTCGCCAGGCTGCGGATCGACGGCGCGAGCAACGCGCTGGGAGGCCCGCGATTGTGGCGTGATCGCCCCGGCGGCATACAGCGGGTGGGCGAGCACGTCGAGCGGGCCGTCGACGACGAGCGCATCGTCCTCGCGACGGCCTTCGAGCTCGACGTCGATCTTGGCCAGCGGGTTGATGCGCAGGGCCAGCTCCGCGGGCTCGTTGTCGGCGGCCAGCAGCGCGCGGGTCTCGTCGGCGCCGAGCCAGTCCCACCACAGTCGCGTCAGCCACTCGGGGTGCGAGTGACGGATCGCGGCACCCTCAGGCGTGTCGTCTTCCGGGAGCTGCACGCCTTCGCGCTGGACCTTGCGCAGAACCGCGTTGACGAGCTTGGCGCCGGGGCTCGGCTTGGCCAGCTCGACCGACTCGGCGACCGCGGCGTGCGCCGGGACGTCGGTGTAGAGCAGCTGGTAGAGGCCGAGCAGCAGCGCCGCGCGCACCTGCGGCTCCAGCCGGCGGTCGACGTGCCGGGCGATGATCCAGTCGAGCGTTGCCCGCCGCTGCACGGTGCCGAAGACGAGCCGCTTGGCAAGGGCGCGGTCACGGGGGTCGAGGTCGCGGGCGTCGCCGTGCAGTGCGCGATCGGCGTATGCCCCCTGCTCCTCGACGCGCCGCAGGACGGTCAGCGCGGTGCGGCGGGCGGGGCTGGCTGGCACCGCTCCTAGACTAGGAGAACGCCGACGCGCCTCGATGTCCGATGACGGGCACCGCGCTCAGAGCACCGGCGGATGACCGCGCAGATACTCCGCGTAGGCCATCGGCCGCCCGCCCGCGGGCTGGACGGTGACGAGCTCCAGCGTGCCATCAAGATTGATGCTCGCCTCCTGCACGCCGAGGAACTCGCCGGAGGGAAGCGCGATGCGGGCGCCGATGTGGGGGTGCAACGCACGGACGATCCGGACGTTCTCCTCCGGCGAGCGCGTGAGGTCCAACGTGCGGTCCTCAGCGGTCAGCTTCTCAGCGTAGGTGACGCCGTCTTCGGGCTGGGGCGTCGGCGCTGGGTTGGTCTCCAGGACGAGCTCGAGCAGCTTGACCGAGACGTCACGCAGCCGCGCCGAGAGCGAGGCGTAGTCGTCGGTCGGCAGGATCGGCTCGGGCTGCTGGGCGTAGACGGGCCCGGCATCGAGCTCGGCGACCAGCCGCATGATCGAAACGCCGGTCTGCGCGTCGCCGGCCATCATCGCCCGCTCGACCGGCGCGGCACCACGCCAGCGGGGCAACAGCGACGGGTGCACGTTCAAGATGTCGTGGTCGGTCAGCAGCGGCGCTTTGACCAGCGCGCCGAACGCGCACAGGATCAGTGCGTCCGGCTTTGCCGCCGCCACCTGCGCGCTCGTCTCCTCGTCGTTGACCGACCCCGGCTGGATGGTCTCGATGCCTAGCTCGCGGGCGGTGACGGCGACGGGCGGCGGGCCGATCTTGCGCCCTCTCCCCTGCTTGGCGTCGGGCCGCGTGATGACGAGCGCCGGCTTATGCGGACCCTCGGCGAGGTCGCGGAGGACGCCCGCGGCAAACTCGGAGGTGCCGAGATAGACGACCCCCACTAGGCGGCGTCCGGCCCACTCGTCATTACGCCGCGTCGTCTTGCTCTGCCGCTTCAAGGGCGGCGCGCAGGGCGCGCATGCCCTCCTTGCGCTGATCGCGCGACGTGCGGTCGAGGATCAGGACGCCGTCGAGGTGATCCATCTCGTGCTGGATGACCCGCGCTTCCAGGCCCGATGCCTCGACCAGGATCTGCTCGCCCTGCTCGTCCTGCGCTTTGACCCGCACATGGACAGGGCGTTCGACCTCGACGTGGACGGCGGGCAGGCTCAGGCAGCCCTCCTCGGCGTACTCCTTGTCCTTGGAGGACCACTCGATCTCGGGGTTGACCAGCGCGTTGATCGGGCTGTCGGACTCGACGCGGTAGACCAGGACGCGGTGCAGGATGCCGACCTGGGTGGCCGCGAGGCCGATTCCGTAGGCGTCGTGCATCAGCAGGCCCATCTTCGCGATCTCGTCGCGCAGCTCATCATCGAAGCGATCGACGGCGCGTGCCTTGGAACGGAGCACGGGGTCGCCGAACTTGCGGACGTGCTCCAGCGCGGCACGGCGCCGCGCCGCGGTCTCGGGATCGAGGACAGTCGCGGGGTCCGGGGCCTCTTCAAGCTCTTCGTGGTGGTGCGCCACGGCTCGGATGCTAGCCGGGCACAGCGCGGCGCCGCCGTGTCGCTACTGCGGGTCGACGTCCACAGAGAAGGCGACAGTCTTGTGGGCCTTGGCGGCGCTGACCTCGCGGACGGCGGCGTCGACCTGGTCGATCGTGGAGCGGCGCTCGGCGGCCTTGACGACAACTTGGCTGCGCTCCTTGCCGCGGAGCTTGAAGAGCGGCGCGGGACCAAGCGAACCGGGCAGGCGCGCTTGGATCTCGGTGGCGGCAAGGTGCGCTGCGCTGGGGGCTTCGGAGGCGCAGACGATCCGGATCAGCGTCGAGAACGGCGGGTAGCGCAGGAAGCGACGGCGCTCCAGCTCCTCGGCCAGGAAGCCGTCGCTGTCGTGCGTTGCCGCGTGGACGATGGCGCTGGCGGTCGGGTCGATCGTCTGGACGATCACGCGGCCGTGGCCTCCCCGACCCGCGCGACCGGCGAGCTGGGTCACGAGCGCGAAGGTCCGTTCCTCCGCGCGGAAGTCCGGGAAGCGCAGGGTGCTGTCGGCGTCGAGCACGACGCCGAGGTCGACGTCGGGGAAGTCGTGGCCCTTGGCCACCACCTGCGTGCCGACGAGGATCGCGCGCTCGGCCCGCTCAAAAGCGCTCAGCACCGCGCCCGCGTCACGGATGTCGGCGTCGAGCCGCAAGACGGGCTTGCCCAGCGACGCGAGGTCGTGCTCCAGACGCTCGGTGCCCGTGCCGTGGCGAGCAATTGAGACCGAGCCGCAGTCCGGGCAGGTCTTGGGGATCGGCTCGCGATGGCCACAGTGATGGCAGGCCACAGCACCCTGGTCGCGGTGCAGGATCAGCGCCACGTCGCAGTCCGGGCACTCCCACACGCGCCCGCAGGAGCGACAGGTGAGGAAGTTCGACCAGCCACGGCGGTTGAGCAGGACGATCGCCTTGCGCGCGTCGATCAGCGCCTCGTGCGTGCGCGGGTGCACGGCCCCAGCCGCAGCCTTGAGGTCGACGATCTCCACCGGCGGCATCGGCGAGCCGTCGACGCGCCGCGGCAGCCGGATGCGCCGCAGCTCGTGGACAGACTCCGGCCGCGGCGTCGCGCTGCCGCAGACCAGCACCGCGCCGTGCTGGGCGGCACGCCGCTGCGCCACCAGCCGCGCGTCGTAGCGCGGGTCGCCCTCGTTCTTATAGGAGCCGTCGTGCTCCTCGTCGACGACGACCAGCCCGAGGTGGGCGATCGGCGCGAAGACCGCGCTGCGCGGCCCAACGCAGACGCGCGCCTCGCCGGAGCGCAAACGGCGCCACTCGTCGTAGCGCTCCCCCGCGCCGAGCTTGGAGTGCAGGACCGCGACGGTGTCACCGAAGCGCGTCACGAAGCGGTCGATCATCTGCGGCGTCAACCCGATCTCGGGGACGAGGATCAGCACGCCACGCCCCTGGGCCAGCGTCTCGGCAGCCGCGCGCAGGTAGACCTCGGTCTTGCCCGAGCCGGTGACGCCGTGCAGGAGCAGTTGCGCGGGCGGATCGGTGCCGATCTCGGCGAGGACCGCGTCCAGCGCGGCCTGCTGGTCGGGCGTCAGCGCCGGCGCGGGCTTGCGGGCGCCGACCGCGTGGTGGGTCGGCGCCCGCCGGCGCCCGCGCGGGCCGATGGCCACCAGCCCGCGGGCCTCCAGGCGCCGCAGCGACCCGAGGTCGGTGCCCGCGAAGCGCGGCAGCTGCTGGAGGAGCCCGAGCTGCTTGGCGGTGAGACGGGTCGCCGTCCCGGGCGGGCGGGACGGATTCTGATCGGAGCCCAGCAGGACCGCCTCGCCCTCGTCGGTGCGTGCCGCCCACAGCTGGACCTTCTCGCGCGCACCGCGCGGCGGCAGCATCAGCGACAGTGCCCGCGCGGGCGTCGAGGCGTACTCGTGTCCGAGCCAGAGCCCGAGATCGACGAGGTCGGCCGGCAGCGCATCGGGCAGCACGCACAGCGGCGCGACCACCTTGTGCTCGGACTCCTCGGCCAAGCCGGTGACCACCGCGGTCAGCCGCTGACGCCCGAACGAGACCTCCAGGAGCGAGCCGACGTCGACGCCGTCGGGTCGCAGATAGTCAAACGGCCCGCGCAGCGCACGGGCCGTCGTCAGCGGCTCGACTTGGACGATAGGTGCAGACACCGGGGCCGTCGAGGATAGGCTGAGCAGACCATGGACCTCCATCCCGGTGAAGAGATCGTCTTCGAAGGCCACCCGTCGTGGCGCGGCGTGCTGAGCTTCTACCTAAAGGGGCTGGCGATCGCGCTGGCGATCGGGGCGATCCTGCTGTTCGCCGTCTCGACCGGCATCGGCATCCTCGCGTTCGCGATCGTCATGGCCTTGGTGATCGCCGCCGGCCTGATCAAGCGCATGGCCACGCGGTACGTCATCAGCACCGAGCGGCTCAATATCCGCACGGGGATCTTGGCCAAGCACGTGCAGCAGACCAACATCAACCGCGTGCAGAACGTCAACACCCAGCAGACGTTCATCGACCGCCTCCTGCGCGTCGGCGCTGTCGACTTCGACACGGCCGGCACCGACGACTCGGACTTCACGTTCCGCGGCGTGGCCAACCCGGCCGGGATCGTTGCCGCGGTGGATCGCGCCCAGCGCATCGAGCGCACGGTCGCCGCGCAGCGCGGCGGCGACCAGCAGCCGCTCTGAATCAGTCCCCCTAACGCCGAAGGGCGGCCCGAAGGCCGCCCCACGCCGGGCAGGTGCTGTGCGCCTGGAGCGCTACGCCGTGGCCGGCACGGCGAGGCCTGCGGCCTCGGCCAGCGCGGCAGCCTTGTCGGTGCGCTCCCAGGTGAAGTCGGGGTCGTCGCGGCCGAAGTGGCCGTAGGCGGCGGTCTTCTGGTAGATCGGGCGGTGGAGGTCCAGTGCCTCGCGGAAGGCGCCCGGCCGCAGGTCGAAGAACTCATTGACGAGCTCGGCGATCTTGCCGCGACCGATCTTCTCGGTACCAAACGTCTCGACCATCACGCTGACGGGGTGCGCCACGCCGATGGCGTAGGCGACCTGGACCTCGGCGCGATCGGCGATGCCGGCGGCGACGAGGTTCTTGGCGACCCAGCGCGCCGCGTAGGCAGCCGAGCGGTCGACCTTCGACGGATCCTTGCCGCTGAACGCGCCACCGCCGTGGCGAGCGAAGCCGCCGTAGGTGTCGACGATGATCTTGCGGCCGGTCAGGCCCGCGTCACCCACGGGACCGCCGATGACGAAGCGCCCGGTCGGGTTAACCAGGAACTCCTTGCGCAGCTGATCGGCGTCGTAGAGCTCGGCCGGCAGGACCGGCAGGACGACGTTCTCCCAGAGATCGTTGGTGATCTGCTCGCGCGTCGCGCGCTCGGCGTGCTGGGTGGAGATCAGCAGCTTCTCGATCGCGACCGGCTTGCCGTCGACGTAGCGGACCGAGACCTGGGTCTTGCCGTCGGGGCGCAGGTAGTCCAGCGTGCCGTCCTTGCGAACCGCAGCCAGGCGCTCGGCCAGCTGGTGGGCGAACGTGATCGGGGCCGGCATCAGGTTGGCCGTCTCGTTGGAGGCGTAGCCGAACATCATCCCCTGGTCGCCGGCGCCGGCGACGTCAAGAGCATCCGTCGAGCCGTCCTCGCGAACCTCGTCGGCCTTGTCGACGCCCTGGGCGATGTCGGCCGACTGCTTGTCGATCGCGTTGAGGACCGCGGCGCTCTTGGCGCTGAAGCCGAGCTCGGCATCGTCGTAGCCGATGTTGTGGATCGTCTGGCGCGCGATCTCCTGGATGTCGACGTAGGTGTCGGTGGTGATCTCACCGGAGACCACGACCAGGCCCGTGTTGACCAGCGTCTCGCAGGCGACGCGCGAGAGCGGGTCGTCCTTGAGGCAGGCATCCAAGACCCCGTCGGAGATCTGGTCGGCGACCTTGTCGGGGTGACCCTCGGTGACGGACTCTGAGGTGAAGAGGTACTCGTTGTCGGCGTAGCTCATGGCGTCCAGGAGACTAGCGAGGAAAGCAGATCAGGGTGATTTCCGACCGACATTTGCCAATTGGCACAGCTACTTGTCATCGCGCTGTTTGCGCTCTTTGAAGTCGATGATCAACGGGATGCCGTCCATGCCGAAGCGCGCGCGCAGCCGGTTCTCGACGAAGTAGGCGTAGTCGCGCGTCACCCGGTTGCGGCTGTTGACCTGGATCGCGAAGCGCGGCGGGCGCGTCTCGAACTGGGCCATGTACAGAAGCCGCAGCCGCGAGCCCTGCTTGGCCGGTGGCTGGCGCTCCTGGACGACCTCGGCGATGAAGCGGTTGAGCTGGGGCGTCGGGATCCGCGTCTTGACACGGTCGCCGAGGATGATCGCCTCCTTGAGCAGCCGCTCGACGTTACGGCCGCTGAGCGCCGAGACCGTCAGGACCTTCGGGCGCAGGCGGATCTTGTTGTTGACCCGCGCGCGCTCGTGGTCGAGGTCGGCCTCCTCCATCGGGGCGATGTCCCACTTGTTGAGCACCAACGCCGTGGCGCAGCCCGCCTTCATCGACAGCTCGGCGATCCGCAGGTCCTGCGCGGTGACGCCATCGTGGGCGTCGCAGATGACTAGCGCGACGTCAGCGCGCTCGACCGCCCGCTGCGACCGCAAGGTGGTGTAGTACTCGACCGACTCCGACACCTTGCTCTGACGGCGCATGCCGGCTGTGTCGACGACGATCACGCGGCGGCCGTCGACCTCCATCGGGAGGTCGATCGCGTCGCGCGTCGTGCCCGCCACGTCGCTGACGATCACGCGATCGGACTTCAGGAACTTGTTGACCAGCGAGGACTTGCCGACGTTCGGGCGGCCGATCAGCGCGAGGCGGATCGTCTCGTCGTCTTCGGGCTCGAAGTCGCCCTCAGGAAGCAGCGCGGTCACGCGATCGAGCAGGTCGCCGGTCCCGAGTCCCTGCGTGGCGCTGACGGCCACCGGGTCGCCGAGACCCAAGCTGTAGAACTCGGTCGCCGACGGCACGTCCTTGACCGAGTCGATCTTGTTGGCCACGACGATCACCGGCTTGTCCCAGCGGCGCAGCAGGTCGGCGAGCTCCTCGTCGCCTGGGCGCGCGCCCGCCTGGCCGTCGACGACGAACACCGCGAGATCGGCGTCGGCCATCGCGGCTTGGGCCTGCTCGCGGATCGACCCGGCCATCGGGTCCTCGTCAAAGAAGTCCATGCCACCGGTGTCGATCAGCGTGAACTGACGGCCGTTCCACTCGCATGGAACCTCGTTGCGATCCCGCGTGATGCCGGGCGCCTCGTGGACGACGGCGATCCGCGACTCGCTGAGGCGGTTGACCAGCGAGGACTTGCCGACGTTGGGGTAGCCGATGACGGCGACCTTGGGCCCAGCGATGCTCATGCGCGTACCGCCTCAACGCGCGCGACGATCTCGGCGACGACCTCGTCGACGCTGAGGCCCGTGGTGTCCAGCGGCTCGGCACCCTGCGCGGGCTCCAGCGTGGTGCGGCCGTGGCCGGAGTCGCGCTCGTCGCGCGAGAGCAGTTCGGCGGCGACGTGTTCGGGATCGGCACCCAGCTCCGCCGCGCGGCGGCGCGCGCGCTCGGCGGGGTGGGCGGTGAGGAAGACCTTGACCTCGGCGTCCGGTGCGACGACGGTCGCGATGTCGCGCCCCTCGGCCACGTAGTCGCCGGCGGCGATCAGCGCGCGCTGCTGGGCGACGAGCGCTTCACGGACGCTCGGATCGTTGGCGACGACCGATGCCTGCTCGCTGATCTCGGGGGTCCGGATCAGCTCCGAGACGTCCTCTCCACCCAGCAGGACGCGATCGCCATCGAAGGCGATCTCCAGCGCCGTGACCTCGTCGAGCCCCCGCGTCGCGGCCAGCGCGGCGCAGCGGTACATGGCCCCGGTGTCGAGGTAGGTGAAGCCGAGCGCGCGCGCAACAGCGCGCGCCACGGTCGACTTGCCGGCTCCGGCAGGTCCGTCAATGGCGACAAGCACGGGCGGGAGGGTATGCGGTCTCCGACGGTGTGGCATCGTCCTCGGCGATCGTGCGCTTGATCGGGCCGCTTCGGGAGCGAGACTTCGCGCTGTTCTGGGCCGGCACGCTGGTATCGCTGCTGGGCGACGGGATCTACTTGGTGGCCCTCCCCTTTACGGTCCTGGGCCTCGGCGGCGGGGCTGGGTCGCTGTCGCTCGTCGGCCTGGCGTGGTCGCTGGGGATGGTCGGCTTCCTGCTGGCGGGCGGCCTGCTGGCCGACCGCTATGACAAGCGCCGCCAGCTGCTGATCGCCGACGCGCTGCGCCTCATGGCAGTCGGGACCGCCGGTGGGCTCTCGCTCGCCGGCGTGCTGGAGATCTGGCACATGGTCACCCTGGGCTTTGTCTTCGGCGCGGGTGAGGGGCTGACGGGGCCGGCGATGGGCGCGATCGTCCCCGAGCTGGTGCCTGGCCCGTTGCTGGTGCAAGCCAACGCCCTGCAGAGCTCGCTGCGACCGATCGCGCTGCGCCTGGCGGGGCCCGCGCTCGGCGGCGTCACCGTCGCGCTGCTGGACACCGGCGGCGCGCTGCTGGTCGACGCGGCCACGTTCGCGATCTCGATGGCCTGCCTGCTGGCGATGCGCGCGCGGGTTCCCGTCCACGTGGGTGAGCACGAGCCGCTGCTCGCGCAGGTGCGCGAAGCCGCGGTGTTCGTGCGCGGCGAGACGTGGCTGTGGGCGACGCTGATCATGGCCGCGATCGCGCTGCTTTTCTTCCTCGGCCCGACCGAGGTCCTGCTGCCGATCCGGATCGAGGGCGACCTTGACGGGTCGGCCGGCAGCTTCGGCCTGGTCCTTGCCGCCGGCGGCGTCGGCGCGACGGTGGGCGCCTTCGTGCTCGGGCATGTCGGCATGCCCAAGCGCGAGATCTCAGTGCTCTACTGGGTCTGGGGCCTGGCGGGCTTCGCGCTCTGTGGCTACGCGCTGGGTCAGACCATCTGGGAGCTCGTGCTCTTCAGCTTCGCCTTCGGGCTGCTCAGCGGTGCCGGCAACCCGATCTGGTCGACGCTGATGCAGGTGCGCGTGCCGGTCGCCCTACGCGGCCGCGTCGCGTCGCTGGACTGGCTGGTGTCGGTCGGGCTGACGCCGGTCTCCTTCGCGCTGACCGGTCCGGCGGCCGCAGCCTTCGGCGGCGACGCGGTCCTGCTGGTCGCGGGGATCGTCGCAGGCGCGCTGACGGTGGTGATGCTCTACGCGGTCCCGGGCCTGCGAGCCGAGGACGGCGGCATCGCGCGCGCCGCCGCGGCCGAGTTTCAGCCTGCCAGCAACGTCCCGAGATCCTCGGCAAACGTCGGGTAGGAGACGTCGGCGGCCTCCATGCCGTCAACGGTGACGCCCTCGTCGGAGGCCAGGCCGGCAACCGCGCCGAGCATCGCCAGGCGGTGGTCGCCGTGGGAGGCGATCGTGCCGCCCTTCAGCCCGCCGGTGCCGCGTACGATGAAGCCGTCGTCGGTCGCCTCCAGATCGCCGCCCAGGCCGTTGAGGCCATCAACGACGGTCGCGATCCGATCAGACTCCTTGAGCCGTAGCTCGTGGGCACCGCGGACAATCGTCTCGCCCTCGGCAAAGCAGCCCAGGAGCGCCACCAGCGGCAGCTCGTCGATCGCCAGCGGCACCTCGTCGGCCTCGACCGTCGTGCCGGTCAGCGGACCGTAGGCGACGTCGAGGTCACCGGCTGGCTCGGTGCCGACGACGCCGTCGCCCGGCGCCTGTTCCAACTCGCCGACGACGATGCCGCCCATCCGCTCGAGGATCCGGTGAAAGCCCGTGCGCGTCCAGTTGGTGCCGCTGCCCACGACCTGGATCCGCGAGCCGCCGACGAGGACACCGGCGGCAATCAGGAACGCCGCCGAGGACGGGTCGCCGGGGATGGTGATGTCGTCGAGGACGAGCTCGTCGACGCTGGTGACGGTGACGTGACGGCCGTTGCGATGGACGGTGACGCCCGCCGAGGCGAGCATCCGCTCGGTGTGATCGCGTGACGGCGCCGGCTCGACGACGGTCGTCGCGCCGTCGGCCATCAAGCCCGCCAGCAACACACAGGACTTGACCTGCGCCGAGGCCACTGGCAAGTCATAGGCAATGGAACGCAGGTGCGCACCGTGGACGGTGAAGGGCGGCAGGCGATCGTCGACCGCGTCGACCGTCGCGCCCATCCGCCGCAGCGGCTCGGCGATGCGGTCGACCGGGCGCGTGCGGATCGAGGCGTCGCCGTCCAAGGTGTAGGACCTGCCCTCCTGCCCCGCCAGCCAACCGGGCAGCAGGCGCATCAGCGTGCCGGCGTTGCCGACGTCAATCGGCGTGTCCAACTCGGTGGTGTTGCGCAAGCCGGTGCCGCGGATCGTCACGACGTCTTGGTCGACGGTCACCAGCGCGCCGAGCGCCCGCATGGCGTTCAGCGTCGAGGTGGTGTCCTCGGCGTGCAGGTAGTTGTGGACCCGCACGGGCTCGGCGGCCATCGCGCCGAGAATCGCGGCGCGATGCGAGATCGACTTGTCGGCCGGCGGCGCGACGGTGCCGCGCAGGCGCTTGGCAGGCGACCATTTAATAGTCGTCACGCGAGCACCTCCTCGACCAGCTCGCGCGCGCGCTCGGCGTGGTCTTCAGCCACCCAGAGGGCGACTTCGCCGCTGCGGAAGTCGGGCTGGGGCGAGAGGCTCATGTCGTGGATGTTGATCCCTGCGCGGGAGAGGGTGAGAGCGAGATCGGCGATCACGCCAGGGCGGTTGGGCACGACAGCGCGCAGCTCGCACAGCGGGCCGCCGGTCATGCCGACGTCGAGCAGCGCGCGGCGCTGCGTACCGGCAGTCGCCTGCCAGGACTCCAGCGCCGAACCGTCGCCGGCGGCCAGCAGCGCCCGCGCCTCGGCCAGCAGCTCGATCGTCGCGTCGAGCCCGTCGAGGACGGCGTCGCGGTTGGCCCCGTAGATGCCCGCCCACAGCGGCGGGTTGGCGCCGGCGACGCGCGTCGCGTCACGAAACGACGGGCCGACGACCGGAATCGCCTCGTCGCCCAGCGCGCGAGTCGCCTGGGTGACGAGCGCGTTGGCGACGACGTGCGGCACGTGGGAGAAAGCGGCCATCAGGCGATCGTGGTCGGCGTGGTCGATCACGGTCGGGACCGCCCCGATGCCGGTGACGAAGCGGTGCAGGCGCTCCAGCAGGATGCCCTCGCTGTCGGCCTGCGGCGTGAGGTACCAGGTGGCACCGGCGAACAGATCGGCGCGCGCGTGCTCGACGCCCGCGACCTCGGCGCCCGCGAGCGGGTGGCCGCCGATGTAGTTGGTGGCCTCGATCGACTCGACCAGCGCGTGCTTGGTCGAACCGACATCGGTCACCACGGCGCCATCGACGTGCTCGCACGCTTGGGCGATCCGCTGCGCCAGGGCCTGGACGGGCGCGGCGACCAGCGCGACGTCGGCCGGCCCGAGATCGGCGGGGTCGTCGACCGCAACGTCGACGGCACCGCGCTCCAGCGCCAGCTCCCGCACGCGCGGGTCCGGGTCAAATCCGGTGACGCGCGCGCCCAGCCGCTCGCGCGCCGCCAGGCCGACCGAGCCGCCGATCAGGCCGAGGCCCAGGAGCGCGAGGCGCGGTCGCGGTGTCGACGCCTCGTCGCTCACGCGGTCTGTGTCGCGGCTGCACCGAACGGCAGCTTGCCGGCAAGCATCGCGGCCTGCTCGACCTTGGCGGCGTACTCGTTGAAGCCATCGACGCGCAACTGCTGCGGGCCATCGCAGATGGCCTCGTCGGGCTCGGGGTGGGTCTCGACGATGATGCCGTCAGCACCCGCGGCGGCGGCGGCCAGCGACAGCGGCTCGACCAGGACGCGGCGCCCGGCAGCGTGGCTGGGATCCACAACGACCGGCAGGTGCGTCATCTCCTTGAGCACCGGGATCGCGGTGAGGTCGAGCGTGAAGCGGTAGGCGGTCTCGAAGGTCCGGATGCCGCGCTCGCAGAGCATCACCGACTCGTTGCCCTCCTTGAGGACGTACTCGGAGGCCATGATCAGCTCCTCCAGCGTCGAGGACAGCCCGCGCTTGATGAGGACCGGAATACCGCTGCGCCCGATCTCCGACAGCAGCGGGTAGTTCTGCATGTTGCGCGCGCCGATCTGGATGACGTCGGCGACCTCGGCAACCGCTTCGATGTCGCGGGCGTCCATCAGCTCGGTGACGATCGGCAGGCCGGTTCGCTCCTTGGCCTCGGCCAGCAGCCGCAGCCCTTCAGCACCCAATCCCTGGAAGGCGTAGGGCGAGGTGCGCGGCTTGTAGGCGCCGCCGCGGAACATGGTCGCGCCGGCGGCCAGCATCGCGTCGGCGGTGTCGAGCGTCTGGTCGCGGGTCTCGACGGTGCACGGCCCGGCGATCAGCGCGAAGTGCTCGCCGCCGATCTTTGCGCCGCCGATGTCCAGGACAGTGCGCACATCGCCCTTGAACTGCGTTGAAGCCAACTTGTAGGGCTTGAGGATCGGGACGACCTTCTCGACCCCGTCGTGCCCTTCGAGGCCCAGGCGCGCGACGTGCTCGCGGTCGCCAACGGCACCGATGACCGTGACCTCCTCGCCTCGGCTCGGGTGCGCCTGAGCGCCAACGGACTCGATCCGTTCGATCACGGCCTGCACCTGGTCTTCGGTGGCCGTCGGCTTCATCACGATCATCATCTGGAGGTTCCTTCTGCGGCTTGGTGGTGGAGTCTAAAGAGGCGAGTTGGCGAGCACGTGAACAGCACGTGCACGCAGGAGTGCTTTCCGGCGCTCGACCCGAGGGTCCGATGCGGACACGAACGGCCCGCAGGGACGCGGCCTCACGGCCGGCCGAGCGCCTAGCTAAATCGCCAATACCAAGCGGCGGAGGTCCCGCTGCCCACCTGCATGCGCACGCCGGCCGTCAGGCCGTCGGAAGTGCGCTTGGTGAGGGACATGCGGGACATGAAACCGCGACCATTGTATGCAGAAGGCTGGGCAATTGAAACCCTCCCGCCCACCCCGCCCGTGCCGCCTGGCTACGGGAGCAGCTCGCGCAGGCCGTCCAGGAAACGCTGGTTCTGCTGCGGCGTGCCATAGGTCACGCGCAGCGCACCGGCTCGGCCGAGCGCAGCGCCGGCGCGCACGAGCACGCCGCGCTCGCCGAGGCCCTTGACGATGGCGGCCTCGACCTCGACGGGCTCCTGACCGTCCCAGACGGGCAGGTCGAACCAGGCGAAGTTGGCCTGCGAGGCCGCCGGGACGATGCCCAGCTCGCCGAGGCCGTCCTCGATCTCCAGGCGGGCGACGATCGCGCGCTCGACCCGCGCGGCGACGGCGTCGCCGTGCTTGAGCGACTCGACGGCAGCAGCTTGCGCGGCGGCATTGCAGAAGAACGGTTGACGGACCTGGTTGACCGCGGTGACGAACGCATCGGAGCCACAGAGCGCGTAGCCAACGCGCAGCCCACACAACCCATACACCTTGCTGAAGGTGCGCAGCAGAACCAAGTTGGGGTGCTTCTTGAGCAGGTCCAGCGACGCGTCGGGATCGTCGAGCGTGTTGTACTCGCAGTAGGCCTCGTCGAGCAGGACGCAGACGTGCTTAGGGACCTTGGCGACGAACTCGGCGATGTCCGCCAAGGCGACCGCCGTCGACGTCGGGTTGTTGGGGTTGCAGACGACGACCAGCCGCGTGGCAGCGGTGATCTGGGCCAGCATCGCGTCGAGATCGTGCTCTTGGGCATCGTTGAGCGGCACCTGGATCTGCGTGGCGCCGGTCGCGGCGGCCAGGTGTGGGTAGACGCTGAACGACGGCCAGGCGTAGACCAGCTCGGCGCCCGGCTCCAGGAGTGCCTCGCCGGCGGCCAGCAGGATGTCGCACGAGCCGTTGCCGATCGCGATCCGCGACGCGGGCACCTCGTAGCGGTCGCTGAGCGCGCCGCGCAGCTTGGCGTTGGTCGGATCCGGATAGCGGTTGACGCCGGTGAGGATCTCGGCGATCGCGGCGACGACCGGCTCCAGCGGCGGCTCGGGCGACTCGTTGGATGCCAGCAGCGCAACGTCCTCGGGCAGCGCGTAGGCCGCGGCTGCGGGGTACACGGGGATGCGGCTCACCGCCGCGGAGAACTCGATCGCCATCGCGCCCCAGGCTACTGGGCGGACTCGAGGTCCATGCGCAGCTTGCGCGCCTCACCGAGGTAGACGTGCTTGGCCACGTGACCTTCGGCGGCGTAGTAGTGCATCAACACGCGGATGACGCGCGGCAGCGAGCCTGGCACCGGAACCTCACGGGCGCACATCAGCGGCACCTGGGCGAACCCGAGCTGGCGGGCGGCGACGGCAGGGAATTGCGCGTCGAGGTCCTCGGTCAGGGTGAACAGGCAGCTGACGACGTCCTCGGGCTCCAGGTCGTTGCGCGCCATGATCTCGCGCATCAGCGTCTCGGTCGCACCGAGGATCTCGTCGGAGCTGTTGCGCTCGACGGTGGTGGCACCTCTGAGGGCAAAGAGCCGCATCGGCGCGCCATCATGCCAGGTGGCAGGGCCGTCGCTCGTTTGTCCACGTCGCTACGCCCCGGAGCGTCACCAGCCGACTACCGAGGCGATGGCGCCCTCCGCCGCAAGACGCGCATGCGTGCTCGGCCTGCTGGCCGCATGTCTCGCCGTGCTGCCGTTCCTGCGCCAGAGCCTCGGCGCCGGCACTGCCTTCCTGTCGATATGGCTCGTTGCACTTGCCGTGTTCAACCTGATGACGGCCGGGCTACTGGCCGCGCAGTTCCTCGGTCGCGGCTCGTCGCAGCTGCTCGGGCTCACCGCCGCCTACCTCGGCGCGGGCCTTCTGGCGGTCGCGGCGATCCTCGTCGCCCCTGACGTGCTGACCCATGACGGCCTGTTTGGCGCCGGCGATGGGCAAGCGGCGCTCTGGCTCTGGGCGATCGGCCACGGCGGGCTGCCGCTGGCCCTTGCCGTCGCCCTCTGGGGCGGGCCGCCGAGCGTGCGTCGCCGCCTTGCGGGACCGACGGCCCGGCGCACGCGCGCGACCGTCCTGGCGTGTTTGGTCGTGGTCGTAGTGGTCGCCGCGCTCGCCTGGCTGCTGATCGACGCCGGAGAGACGCTGCCAGCCGTGATCGACGATGGCCGCCTGTCGGACTTTGGCGCCGCCGGCGCCGGGCTGGTCCTCGGCTGCGACCTGCTCGCGTTGGTCGTGGTCGCTCGCCGCGGGCGCCGCACGCCGATCGAGCGGCGCCTGTTGGCCGTCGTCGCCTGCATCGTCGCCGCCACGGCGCTGATGGTCACCTCGCTCGCGCGCTACACCGTCGGCTGGTACGCCGCGGGTGCCCTCGATCTCGCCACCTCGATGCTGCTCTTGACGCTGGTCCTCGGCGGGGTCCGACGGCTTGGCACCCTCGGCGGTGCCGCCGACGCCCGTGCCGGCGCCGTCGACGCGCTGACCGGCGTCCGCACGCGCGCTGCCACGCTCGTCGCCGCCGAGCACCTGCACCGGACCCGCGCCCCTGGCGCGCCGCTGGGCCTCGCGCTCATCGATGTCGATGGCCTCAAGGCGATCGGCGACGAGCACGGTCCGCTGGCCGCCGACGCCGTCCTGATGTCGGTCGCTCGCAAGCTGCGCGCGCTGCTACGCGACCGCGACGTGCTCGGCCGCGCCGGCGAGGAGGGCTTCCTCGTCTTGTTGCCGGACACCGACGCCGACGGCGTCACGCTGGCCGTCGACCGCGCGGTCGACGGGATCCGCGAGCAAAAGGTCGGGACCTGGGCCTTCGACGTGCGCACGACGGCCTCGGGCGGGATCGCGATGGTCGGCGCGGGCGATCAGGCGATCGCCGAGGCACTTGCCGCTGCTGATCTGGCGCTCAACCAGGCCAAGGCCCACGGGCGCGACCAGGTCGTCAGCCCGGCGCGCGCGCAGGTGGTGCCGCTGCGTCGCGCAGCCGCTGGACCTCCGCGGGGCTGAGCCGCCTGGTGCGGCCCTCGGCCAGGTCGCCGAGGCGCAGCGGGCCGAAGGCGACCCGCTTGAGGCGCGCCACGGGGTGGCCGACCTCCGCACACATCCGCTTGACCTGGCGCTTGCGGCCCTCGCGCAGCGTGATCTCCAAGACGCCGGGCTTGAGCTGGCGCACACCGGCCGGCGCGGTCTTGCCGTCTTCCAGGATCACGCCGTCGCGCAGCCGGCGCAGCGCATCCTCGGGCACCGCGGTCCCGCCGCGGCCGACGTCGGCCACATAGACCTTCGGGACCTCGTAGCGCGGGTGCGTGAGGCGGTTGGCGAGTTCGCCGTCGTCGGTCAGCAGGATCAAGCCGGTGGTGTCGGCGTCGAGGCGGCCGACGGGATAGAGCCGCGCGCCCGGCGCGTCGACCATGTCAACCACGGTCGGACGGTTGTGCGTGTCCTTGGCCGTGGAGACGACGCCACGCGGCTTGTGGACCAGCCACACCGCCCGCTCCTGCACAGCACTGCCGATGGCGATCTCGCGGCCGTCGACGGTCACCAGGTGCGTGTCGTCGGTGTCGCGCGCGGGGTCGGTGACGATCGCGCCGTCGACCGTGACGCGGCCGTCAGCGATGATCGCCTCGGCCGCGCGGCGGGAGGCGACGCCGGCGTGGGCGAGGTACTTCGCGAGGCGCATGCGAGCGCAACGTAGCGCCAATGCGCGAGGCAATGCGAGCCGCTAGGCGAGCATTGGCCCTAGCCTGTGTGCGCCCCTATGGACCTCCAGCTCCTCGACAGCACCCTGGCCGACCTCGACCAGCCGCCCTTCCGCGCCAAGCAGGTGTGGGAGTGGACGGCTCGCGGGACGGCGTCGTATGCGGCGATGACCAACTTGCCGGCGGCGGTGCGATCCGAGCTGACCGAGCGCGTGCCGTTCTCGACGCTGGAGGTCACCAACGAGGCGCATTCCAAGGACGGCACGATCAAGGCCTTGTTCTCCACGCGCAAGGACGGTCGACCGGTCGAAGCCGTGTTAATGCGCTACCGCGACGGGCGGCGCTCGTTGTGCTTGTCCTCGCAGTCGGGCTGCCCGCTGACCTGCACGTTCTGCGCGACCGGCACGATGAAGTTCGGGCGCAACCTGACCGTGAGCGAGATCCTCGACCAGGCGCTGCACTTCCGCCGCATCGAGGAGGTCGACCACGTCGTCTTCATGGGCATGGGCGAGCCGATGATGAACCTCGACAACGTGCTCGAAGCCTGCCGGCGCCTGCCCGATGTCGGGGTCACGCACCGACGCACGGCGATCTCGACGGTCGGCTGGAAGCCCGGCATCGAGGCGCTGACCGAGAGCGACATGCCGATCCGGCTGGCCTTGTCGTTGCATGCCGCCGACGAGACGCTGCGCTCGCAGATCATGCCGGTCAACGACCGCTACCCGCTGTCGGAGGTGTTGGCGGCATGCGACCGCTTCTACGAGGCCAAGAAGCGCATGATCTTCATCGAGTACGTGATGCTCAAGGGCGTCAACGACTCATATACGCAGGCCGTGCAGCTCGCTGATGTCCTTGATCCCAAGAAGTACAAGATCAACCTGATCCCCTACAACCCGACCGGCTCGTATGACGGCTCAGGCCGCGAGGCGATCGGCGCGTTCAAGGCCGCGCTCGAGGAGCACGGGATCGGCGCGACCGTCCGGCTGACGCGCGGCCAGGACATCGACGCGGCGTGCGGCCAGCTGGCCGCCAAGGCACTGGCCTCTGCGTCCTAGTCGCTAGGTTGAGCGCGATGCCCGCGCTGACCCTCGACGCCCTTCATCGCGAGGCCCGAGAGCTAGAGCGCGCCCACCGGCGCGGCGATCCGGACGCGTTGGCCCGCGTCACGCCGTTCCGTCCCGATCCGGCCAAACCGCTGAAGTCCGCCGGCGCGTTGCTGGTGATCGCCCGCGAGCGCGGCTTTCCGACGTGGGTCAAGTTGCAGTCCTACGTCGAGCGGCTCGACGTCGGCGGTGAAGGGCTGGAGCACGCCTTCCACGACGACATGGAGTACTACGAGGGGCGCGCCGAGGGGCTGCTCGCTTCGGCGCAGGACCGGACGCCGAGCGCCGCCGCGGCGTTCGAGGGCGAGCGGGTCGAGATGACGCCGGAGGGCGCGCGCGTGGTCGTTGCCCAACGCCACGGCTTTGCCAGCTGGTCGGCGCTGCGCCGCCATGTCGAGGGGCTGGCCGAGAGCGGCGAGCCGTTCGCGCGTGCCTACCGTGCGCTGGAAGAGCGCCGACATGATGATCTTGCCGCGTTGTTGGGGCAGTTCCCGGAGCTGGCGACCGCGCGCGGGACCAACGGCAATGCGTTGATCAATATGACCTCGGACGCCGAGACGCTCCAGCTGCTGCTGGATGCGGGCGCCGACGTCGCCCATCCCAACGCCCATGGCTGGACGCCGCTGCACCAGGCGGCCTACGGCAACCGCGGTGACTTGGCCCGGCTGCTGCTCGCCGCGGGCGCGCCGGCGGATGTCTCGGCCCGCGGCCCGGGCGGCACGCCGCTGATCGTCGCGCTGTTCTGGGGCCATCGCGAGGTGGTCGACGATGTGCTGCTCGGCGCCGGGCGCCATCCGGGCAACCTGCGCGTCGCGGCAGGCACCGGTGATCTGGAGACGATCGACGCGATGGTGTCGGCCGATGGCGTGGTCAACGAGGCCGCAGGCGCGCTGCGCGGCTTCTACCGCCCACACGGCGGCTTCCCGGCCTGGGCCCCGGCTGACGATCCGCAGGAGATCGTCGACGAGGCGCTGTCGTGGGCCGCGCGCGCTGATCGGGTCGATGCGCTCGCGCTCTTGGTGCAGCGCGGCGCGCAAGTAGACACCGCTGTCTACCGCGGCACCGCTCTGACCTGGGCGGCGACGAACGGCCGCGTGGCGGCGGTGCAGCGGTTGGTCGAGCTGGGCGCCGACGTCAACGCCCGCGCCACCTTTGGCGGTCCGAGTCACGGCGAAGGCGTCACCGCGCTGCACATCGCGGCACAGGCTGGGCAGGCAGCAGCGGTTGAAGCGTTGTTGGCGGCGGGCGCCGACCCGACGCTCCGCGACGCGCTCTACGACGGTCCGGCGTCGGGGTGGGCAGCGCAGGGCGGCCACGCTGCGCTGGCCGAGTTCCTGCGCGAGCGCGAGGGGTAGGGCACCGCACACGCTGACGGCGCTCAGCGCGACGGTCGATCGCGCTGTGCAGCGCGGTTCGCCGGCACCGAGGAGTGAGCACATCACCAGTCGACTCGACGCGAACCCGGGTGGGCCCGTACGCGGCCACATACCGTCCCGATACGGGCCCACGTCGGCGTGTCCGCCTCCTCCGCGGGTCCGTGGGCCCGTAAGCGGCCGTGTGGCGTCCGCGTACAGGCCCGCCCGCTCCGAGGGCGCCGACGGACGACCCGCCGCGCCCCGAGCCTCCTCCCTCGCCGGCTCTCCTCGCTGCCGACACACCACGCACCGGAGCACCCACCGCGCCGCGCGCTGAGCGCCAACGACGCCGAGCGCTACTCGTCGTGGGTCGGCTGCTCGTCGTCTGCGACCGGCGGCTCGTCATCCTCGAAGATGATGTCCGCCTCGGCCTCTTCGGCCTCAACGTCGGCAACCGGCGTCAACCCGGCAGCCGCCGGGTCCGCCCCATCGCCCTCGATCGGCGACTCGTCGTCTTCGCCCTCGCCGGACGCAACCTCGTCCGTGGGCTCGCCACCCTCGCCCTCGCCCGCTACCTCATCCTCCACCGACCCCTGCGTCGGCGGCGTCGCGCCGGCGCGCGCCTCGCCCGCGCGCAGCAGGCGTTCACGCAGGTCGGCTTCTTCCTCGGGCGACGGATCCCATTCCTCGATGTCGGGCAGATCGTCGAGCGATGTCATGCCAAAGAGCTTGAGGAACAGCGACGTCGTGCGGTAGAGCACGGCGCCGAACGGCGAGCGGCCGGACTCCTCGATCAGCCCGCGCTCCAGCAGCGTGCCGGCAGCCGAATCGGCGCTGACGCCGCGAATGCGCGTGATCTCCGGGCGCGAGACCGGCTGCAAGTAGGCGACGATCGCCAGCGTCTCGGCCTGAGCGGGGGACAGCGGCGGCGTACGCGGCTTGGACAGCAGCCGCCGCGCGGCCTGCTCGGTATCGGCGGCGGTGGCCAGTGTCCAACCGCCCGCGAGCTCGCGCAGCTCCAGGCCGCGCTGGCCGGGCGCAAACGCCTCGCCCAGCTCAGACAGCGCCTCGCTCAGCGCCTCTTCCTCGCACTCGCACGCGGCGAGCAGCTCCATCGCGGTGACCGGCTCGGCCGAGAGGAACAGCAGCGCCTCGACGGTGCGCGCGAGATCGCTCACGCCGCAGCAGTGCCGACCGCTGCAGGCACCAAGCCTTCGGCCGCGCCCGGGCGAATCTCGATCTCGCCGAACGGCTCGTCCTGGCACCAGGTCGCCTCGCCCTGCTTGTAGAGCTCCAACAGCGCGAAGAGCGTGACGCAAACCGTCACGCGATCGGCCCCGCGCACGGCCTCTTCGAAGGTCGTACGAGACCCCGAGCGCAGCAGCCGGCGCAGGTGCGCCAGGCGGTCGGCGACCGACACGCGCGGGATCGTCAGATGGCGGATGTCCACCCGCGGTGGCATCGCGAGCATGCTGCCGATGGCGCGGCCCAGCCGCGCGGGCTTGTAGACGCCCTCCATGTCGACGATCTCGGTCACGCGCAAGTGCTCGGGTAGCGGCGCGCTGCGGAAGCGCACGCCGTCCTCGCCACGCAGCTTCTCGATCAGGTGCAGGGCGGCCGAGCGGTAGCGCTTGGCCTCGAGCATCCGGGCCAGCAGCTCCTCAGCCGCGATGTCGGGCTCGAAGTCCAGCAGCTCCTCGTCCTCGCGCGGGAGCATCAGGCGCGACTTCAGCTCCAGCAGCGCGGCGATGAGCACCAGGAACTCGGTGGCGACCTCGAGGTCGAGCTCGCCGCGCGCCTCCAGGACGTCGATGTAGGAGAGGACGACATCGGCCAGCTCCACCTCCAGCAGGTCGACCTCCTCGCGGAGGACCAGCGTCAGCAGGAGGTCGAACGGGCCGGTGAAGACCTCGAGGTCGAGCTCAAGCTCGGCGACCAGGGTGCTCATACGGGCAAGACCGTAGCGGCCGGTCCCGACGGCCTCGGGCGCAATCCCCGCACTATGCGCAGATTCAGCCCCGGGGGCCGACGCCGATCGCCTGGCGGACGTCGGCCAGCGTGTCCTGCGTGATCGCCCGCGCCTTGGCGGCCCCGGCCGCGAAGATCGCCTCCAGCGCGTCCTCATCGGCCCGCAGCGCCGTGTAGCGCTCGCGCACGGGGTCCAGGAGGGCGTTGACGGCATTGGCGGTCGCCACCTTCAGGTCGCCGTAGCCGCGCGCGTCGGCCAGCGACGCCTCGACCTCGGCAAACGACGTGCCACGCGCCGCCGCGAGGATGTCGATGAGGTTCGACACGCCCGGCTTGCTCGGGTCGCGCGCGATCCGCGGCGGATCGTCGGAGTCGGTCACCGCGCGCTTGAACTTCTTCTCGACCGCCATGGCGTCGTCGAGCACGTACACCGTCCCCTCCGGCGAGCCGCTCGTCGTCGACATCTTCGACGTCGGGTCCTGGAGGTCCATGATCCGCGCCCCGACCTCGGGGATCTTCAGCTCGGGCACGACGAGCACCTCGCCGAAGCGATCGTTGAAGCGCTGGGCGACGTCGCGCATCAGCTCGACATGCTGGCGCTGGTCGTCACCCACCGGCACCTCGTCAGCGCGGTAGGCGAGCACGTCAGCGGCCATCAGCACCGGGTAGGTGAAGAGGTCGGCGGAGACCAAGTCGCGCTGCTTGGCCGACTTCTCCTTGAACTGGTGCATGCGGTTGAGGTCGCCGTGCGCCGTGACGGCGCCCATGTGCCACGCCAGCTCGGTGTGCTCGGGGATGTCGCTCTGGCGGATGAAGATGCACTGCTCGGGGTCCAGCCCGGCGGCCAGCAGGATCGCGGCGGTGTCGTAGACCCGTTCGCGCATCTCGGCCGGCTGCCACGGCACCGTCATCGCGTGCAGGTCCACGACGCAGAAGATCGCGATGTCGCCGGCCGCCGCCGCGCGATGCTGACCCTCCACGTACTGCACGATCGCCCCGATGTAATTGCCGAGGTGCTTGCGACCGGTGGGCTGAATCCCGCTGAAGATGCGCATCGCGGCGGAGTCTATGAAGCGGCCAGGGCGGGTAGCCGCGTGAGAACGTGGATCCCGTCAGCAAGACCCCGACCAAGCCGATCGACTATGCCGCGCTGAGCGCGGGCTACAGCGCACTGACCGGAGCATTGCTCGTGGCGGCACGGGCGAAGGAGGCGCAGGCGATCCGGGCGAGTGAACTCCCGGTGATGGGGTTGGCGACGTTCGCGCTGGCCAAGCTGATCGCCAAGGAAAAGGTCGACTCGTGGGTGCGCGAGCCGTTCCTGGAGGAGAAGCCGAACGGGGAGCGGCGGCCGAAGGGCAAGCGCATGCGCTACGCCGTTGGCGAGTTGCTGAGCTGCACGCGCTGCGTGGGCTCGTGGAGCGCGCTCGGCCTCGTCGGGATGCGGCTGCTGCGCCCGCGCGAGGCGCAGGTCGTCCTTCCCGTCCTCGCGCTCGCCGCCGCCAACGACTGGCTGCAGACCGGCTTCACGACGCTCTGCGCCGAGGCCAACGTCGTCCAGAAGCGCACGCAGATGCCGGCCGAGGCCGGGGACGGTGCCAACGTCACCCGCTTCGAACGCCGCGCGCCTAAAGCGGCTGACGAATGATCGGCGTCTTAGCTGCCCGTGCCTCGTCGAGACGGCGGACCGGCGTGGTGTAGGGCGCGTTCTGGGCGATGAGGGGGTCGCCGTCGGCTTCCTTGAGGATCGCGGCGATGGCCTCGGCGAAGCCATCGAGGGTCTCGCGGGTCTCGGTCTCGGTGGGCTCGACGAGCAGCGCCTCGTCGACCAGCAGCGGGAAGTAGACCGTTGGCGGGTGGTAGCCGTGGTCGAGCAAGCGCTTGGCGAGGTCGAGGGTCTTAATGCCCAAGTCCTTCTTCATCGGCGCGCCGGACAGGACGAACTCGTGCATGCAGCCGTCGCCGAAAGCGAGAGGAAGCTTGTCGGCCACGCCGTGCTCGGTCAGCTTCGCCAGCAGGTAGTTGGCGTTGAGCACGGCGGTCTCGCTCGCATCGGTCAGCCCCTCGCCGCCCAGCGAGCAGATGTAGGCGTAGGAGCGCACGAAGCACCCGTAGTTGCCCTGGAACCCGCGCAGGCGGCCGATCGACTTCTCGTAGCCGTGGTCGTCGAGGTCGAAGACCCCGTTGTCACCGCGCACGATCCGCGGGTTCATCAAGTACGGCTTCATCCGCTCGGAAACTGCGATCGGGCCCGAGCCGGGGCCCCCGCCGCCGTGCGGCTGGGTGAAGGACTTGTGCAGGTTGAAGTGCACGATGTCGAAGCCCATGTCGCCCGGGCGCGCCTTGCCCATGATGGCGTTCAGGTTGGCACCGTCGTAATACAACGTCGCCCCCACGTCATGGACGATCTTGGCGATCTCCGTGATGTTGGGGTCGAAGATGCCCAAGGTGTTGGGGTTGGTCAGCATCAGGCAGGCGACCGTGTCGTCAGCCTTGGCCCGAAGATCGTCGAGGTCGACGCCGCCGTCGGGGTTCGTGCCGACCTTGACGACCGTCATGCCCGCCATCGTCACCGTCGCCGGGTTGGTCCCGTGCGCGGTGTCGGGGGTCAGGACCTTCGTCCGCACCTGCCCGCGGTCCTCGTGGAAGGCGCGCGTCAAGAGCACGCCCGCCAGCTCACCGTGCGATCCGGCGCTCGGCTGCAGCGAGACGTGCGGCAGGCCGGACACCTCGCTCAGCGCCCGCTCCAGGTTGTACATCAACTCCAGCGCGCCCTGGGAGCGCTCGGGCGCCTGCAACGGATGCAGCCGGGCGTGCCCAGAGAGCGAGGCAACCCGCTCATGCAGCCGCGGGTTGTGCTTCATCGTGCACGAACCGAGCGGGTAGAAGCCCGTGTCGAGATCGAAGTTGCGGCGCGAGAGCTTGACGTAGTGGCGCACCAACTCGGGCTCGGAGACCTCGGGCAAGCGCGCAGCGGCGTCACGGCGCAACGCCGGGGGCAGCAACTTGGTGGACTCAACCGCGGGCACGTCGACCGCGGGCGCGACGAACGCCCGGCGTCCCGCGGCGCCCTTCTCGAAGATCGTCGTTGCGCGATCGCGCTGCATCGGCGTCGCGCCGTCGGACGTCACCGGAATCTCGTGGTGCAACGCGTGGGCCTCGATCCCCGGATCACCATGAAGCTTGTTGTCGTTGAAGGCTGTCATGCCGACGCTCCAACAGTCGCGGACCGCTCAATAGCGACGGCCGTGCCAAGGACCTCGACCAGCCGGTCGATGTCGGCCTTCGAGCGCTGCTCGGTCAAGGCCACCAGCAATCCGTCCGGAAACTCGTCGTAGTCGCGGCCCAGCGCGTAGCCGGGGTTGACGCCCTCGTCCTGGCAGCGGCGAATCACCGCGCCGACGTCGACGCCCTGCAACGAGACCGCAAACTCGCGCACCACCGGCTGGTCGTGCAGCGCGGTTACGCCGTCCAAGGCCACCAACTGCTCGCGCGCGTAGTGCGTGCGCTGCAGCAGCAGCTCGCCGAGGTCGATGAGCCCCTGCTTGCCCAGCCACGTCAGGTACACGACGCCCGCCAGCGCATTCAAGGCCTGCGCGGTGCAGATGTTCGACGTCGCCTTCTCGCGGCGGATGTGCTGCTCGCGCGTCTGCAGCGTGAGCACGAAGCCGCGACGGCCGTCGGCATCGACGGTCTCCCCCGCGATCCGGCCCGGCATGCGCCGCAAATACGCCTCGGTCGCGGCGAAGAAGCCGAACGACGGGCCACCGAAGTCCAAGCGGTTGCCGAGCGTCTGGCCCTCGCCGACGCAGACGTCCACCCCGCACTCGCCGGGTGGCTTAATGATCCCCAGCGGGATGGGGTCGTACTGGCCGACCACAACCGCCGGTGAGTCCTTCGCCGCGGCCGCCAGCGCCGCCGCATCCTCTACCGCGCCCAGGAAGTTCGGCTGCTGGAAGAAGACCGCACCGGTCTCGCCGTCGATCGCCTCGGCCCACGCCGCAGCATCGGTGACGCCGTCCTTGAGCGGCACCTCGACGATCTCCGCGCCGAAGCCGTGCGCGTAGGTCGCCAGCGTCTCGCGCGAATGCGGATGCAGCCCGCGCGACACAACGAACTTCGGCTTGCCGTTGGCCAGCCGCGCCAGGTACCCCGCCGAAGCGACGGCAGAAGGCCCCTCATAGACCGACGCGTTGGAGACCGGCAGCCCCGTCAGCTCAGAGATCGCCGTCTGGTACTCGAACATCGCCTGCAGGTTCCCTTGGGAGACCTCGGGCTGGTAGGGCGTGTACGGCGTCAGGAACTCCGACCGTCCCAGCAGCATGTCGATGACCGCCGGGACGTAATGGTCATACATCCCGGCGCCCAGGAACGTGATCTCGTCCTCGGCGCTGACGTTCTTACGAGCCAGCTCGCGCAGGTGCCCATAGACCTCCTGCTCGGGCAGCCCGGCAGGCAGGTCCAGCGCCCGCCCGAGCCGCACGTCGGCGGGAATCTGACGGTCAAACAGCTCCTGGACGGAGCTGACGCCGATCGCAGACAGCATCTCTGCGAGGTCGGCATCGGTGACGGCGGTGTACTGCGTCAAGAGCGTCCTTCGGGGATTAGGAGAGCGTCGCCTCGTAGGCGCCGGCGTCGAGCAGGCCATCGAGCTCCGACGAGTCGGAGAGCTTGACCTTGACCATCCAGCCGTCGCCGTAGGGGTCGTTGTTGATGTTCTCGGGCGTGTCGCCGAGGCCGAGGTTGACCTCGATGATCTCGCCGCTGAGCGGCGCGACGACGTCAGAGACCGCCTTGACGGACTCGACTTCGGCGTAGGACTCGCCGGCGGTCACCGTCGAGCCGACCTCAGGCGGATCGAAGAAGACGACCTCGCCCAGAGCGTCCTGGGCAAACCAGGTGATCCCGAAGACGGCGGTGCCATCGTCGATCCTGGCCCAGTCGTGCTCGGGGTGGTAGAGCAGTTCGGTGGGGTAGCTCGCGTCAGCCATGGCGCGGCAGCCTACTTCTTGTAGAGGGGCTTCTTCGCGACGGTCGCGGCGCGCTGCTTGCCGCGGACGTCGATCTGGATCTCGGTTCCTTCCGCTGCCATCGCTGGCGGTACGTAGGCCATGCCGATCCCGATCTCCAACGAGGGCGACATCGTGCCCGACGTCACCTCGCCGCCGCCGATGATCGCGTTGCCTTGGCGAGCGATGCCGGAGGCCATCGTGAACGCGACCAGCATCTCGACCGGGCCGGCGGATCGTCTCGCGGCAACAGCGTCTGAGCCGATGAAGCCGGTCTCCTCCTTGCACGCCCAGCCGAGGCCGGCCTCGATCGGCCCACGCTCTTCCATCAGGTCGTTGCCATAGAGGTGGTAGTTGACCTCCAGGCGCAGCGTGTCGCGGGCGGCGAGGCCGGCGGGTACGGCGCCACGACGGACGACTTCATCCCAGATCATCGGCGCGTCGGCAGGGTCGATCAGCAACTCGACGCCGTCCTCGCCCGTGTAGCCGGTGCCGCAGACCAGGACGCGCTGACCGCGCAGCAGGCGGTGGCGGCAGGTAAAGCGATCGGGCAGCGGGCCGTCGGAGAGCGCCTGGACGATCTCGCGCGCCTGCGGACCCTGCACGGCGAGCATCGCGTATTGGTCATGGGCGTCGGTCACCGTGACGTCGAAGGCCTCCGCTTGCTTGAGAAACCACGCCAAGTCCTTGTCGTGGTTGGAGGCATTGGTGACCGTCAGAAACGACTCGGCACCCAGGCGGTAGGTGAAGAGGTCGTCGAGCACGCCGCCGTCCTCGCGGCAGAGCACCGAGTACTGCGCACCGCCGGTCTGGAGCTTGGTGAGGTCGTTGCTCAGGATGTGCTGCAGAAACGCCTCGGCCTGCGGGCCAGACGTCGCGATCTCGCCCATGTGCGAGACGTCGAAGACACCCGCGGTCGCGCGCGTGGCGAGATGTTCGGCCTTGACGCCATCGCCGTACTGGACGGGCATCTCCCAGCCGGCGAAGGGAACGAGCTTGGCCCCGGCGGCGACGTGCCTGTCATACAGCGGGGTGCGCTTGAGGGCGGTATCGGCGGAAGCGGCGGCCACGCGGCGAGGCTAGCAGCGCGCCGCGTGGACCCCGCCCCGCCACCCCTCAGTCCTTGTGGTCGCCCGGCGTCTCGCGTGCCAGGTATTCCTCGAGCAGCATCGGGACACTGGCGGTGCGCTCGGCGACCGCGAGGAGGTCTGACATCGAGGACTCCTCTTCGGTCTGCTCCTCCAAGAACCAGTCCAGGAACTGCTCGCTGCGGTAGTCGCGGGTCTCGCGTGCAACCTCGAAGAGCTCGCTGATGCTGACCGTGACCGACTTCTCCTGGTCCAGCGCGAGGCGGATTGGAGCGACGTGGTCTTCGAAGTCGGTGCGTGGTGCGTCGACCCCGGTGAAGTTCACGGGCGAGTTGGTGTCCAACAGGTAGTTGACCATCTTGAGCGCGTGCTCACGCTCTTCCTCGGCCTGCTTATAGAAGAACGCGGCCAGTTGCGGGTAGGTCTCCCCCGCGTAATAGGCGCCGATGGCGGTGTACTGGTGGGCTGCCGCGAACTCGCGGGAGACCTGGGAGTTAAGGGCATCAACGAAGCGCTCGGAAGGCATGAATTTGCACAGTACAACGCCAAAACCCGCCACTCCAGAGTGTTAGGTGGGTCTATTTTGACGTTAGGACGCCCTGGTTAGGAGCGCCTACGAAGTCTTAGGGCACCCTACGAAGCTTGCTACGCTTCGCGTGCTGATGCCCTCGACGCGCTGCTGCCGCTCATGCCCGCGCTGTGACGACTGCCCCGTGCTCGTCGCCGCGACCGCTCGCGCCCGCCGGCGTGAGACGGCCACGCTCAGCTCCCTGGTCGACGAGGTCTTCGCAGGTGTTGGCCTTCCTGGCCGTACGCTGCCTGAGTCGGTCATCAGCACGCTCGAGTCGCTGGACGCCGCGCGCCGCGGCTCCGCGGTCGCTGCTGCGTCCTAGTTGTCCTGCGTGCTCTTCGTGGGATACGGACGGACCAAGAAGTCCGTGAGGAGCTCGTCGCGCGACTCCTCCGTGCTCAACTCAAGCTGGGCCAGCAGCTCCGCGAGCTCATCCGTTGTCATGTCTTGCATTGCGTGCGTCCTTGCGGGGTGACGGAGCCGGGACGGAGACGTCCCAGACACATTGTCGTCACTTCCGGTGTTCGGCGCCATCCCCGGTTCTTGGGATTTTGCGTCCGACGGAGGACCCGCAACCTGGTCCTCCGTCGTGGTTAAACCTCTCGCGACGCTCAGCGTGTCCGGCCACTGACCGCCGGACGCGCTACCGCAAGAACGGCGGAATGTCGATCTCGTCGTCGCGAATCTCGAGCGATTCGCGCTCGACCCGCGGTGAGCGATCACGACGGCGCGCACTGTCGCGCGTCTCCTCGCGGGCCTGACGCGGCCGCGCGCGGCCGTGATCGAAGCCCGTCGCAATAACCGTGACGCGGACCTCGTCGCCCAGCGACTCGTCGATAACTGAGCCGAAGATGATGTTGGCGTTCGCGTCGGCCGCGCCCTGGACGATCTCGGCTGCCTCATTGATCTCGAACAGGCCGATGTCGGGCCCGCCCGTGATGTTGAGCAGGATGCCCGTGGCACCTTCGACCGACTGCTCGAGCAGCGGGCTGCTGATCGCGACCTTGGCGGCGTCTGCCGCGCGGGTTTCGCCACCGGACTGCCCGATGCCCATGAGTGCCGATCCGGCATCGGCCATGATCGTGCGGACGTCGGCGAAGTCGAGGTTGATGAGGCCCGGGATCGTGATCAGATCCGTGATGCCCTGGACGCCCTGACGCAGGACGTTGTCGGCCTCGCGGAACGCCTCGAGGATCGTCGTGCGCCGCTCGACGAGCGCCAGCAGCTTCTCGTTCGGGATCACGATCAGCGTGTCGACCACGTCGCGGAGGCGCTGAACGCCTTCCTCGGCCTGGCGCATGCGCTGCGTGCCCTCGAACTCGAACGGCTTGGTGACGACGCCCACGGTGAGGGCGCCGATCTCGTTCTTGGCGATCTCGGCGATGACGGGCGCCGCACCGGTGCCGGTGCCACCACCCTCGCCGGCCGTGACGAAGACCATGTCGGCGCCCTTCAGCGCCTCCTTGATGTCGTCGCGTGACTCCGCCGCCGCGCCGAAGCCGACGTCGGGGTTCGCCCCCGCCCCGAGCCCCTTGGTGAGCTCGTGGCCGATATTGAGCTTGATGTCGGCGTCGCACATTGCGAGCGCCTGCGCGTCGGTGTTCGCGGCCACGAACTCGACGCCGCGCAGACCGGCGTCGACCATGCGATTGACCGCATTGGTCCCACCGCCGCCAACGCCGACGACTTTGATGACCGCGAGGTAGCTGCCGCTTTCCATGTGCTTGAAGTTCCTGTCCGACCCTCTAGGTAGCGTCGAGAGTTTCTAGCGCGTGTGCGCCTCTCCCGACCGATGCACCGTTGCATCGGCATTCTTGGGTGTCAACGCCAAGTCTAGAGCGCAATCTTGCTTGCAGTTTGCGGAAGTCTGTAGTTGCCCTTGAGGCTTACGGCGTTCCGTAGGCTCAAGCTGAGGTTGAGGTTGGCTATGGTGTGGTGCCCGCCGGCGGCACGGCCGACGTCGTCGTTTGCGCCGGATCGGCCGCGTTCACGGCCGCCGGATCGCGCTGCAGGGTGGGATCTTCTAAGCCCCCGGCGGCAGGCCGCTCGGGGTAGCGGAGATCGAGATAGGTGGCGCCGGCAGAGCCGCTGTCGGCCAGGACGGCGGAGGCCGCGGCCCACTTGGCGGCGAGCCGATCGGCGCCGCCGAACCGGAGGTCCGGACCGTCTTGGAGGACGAGCGTGAGGCCGCCCTGCTTGGTCGAGGACGCGCGCAGGACGCGATCGCGCAGCGCTGCGGGCGCCGCCGCGAGCGCGACGATGGCCTGGCGAGCAACCGGATCGACGACGTGATCGCCGCCGGGAGCGACGCTCATCGGGACGCTGGGAAGCTGGCGCTCATCCGCACCGCGCAGGAGCCGTCCGTCGCCCGCGACAGGCGTCTTCTCACCGCCGGCGACGACGACCGCGACCGGGGTGTTCTCGATGATCGTGATCTTCAAGCCGTGTGGGAAGTCGGCGGCGACCTTGAGGTCCTTGACGACCGGGTACGGCTCGACGACCGAGCGCAGCTGGTCGGTCCGAACATGCAGGGTGGTCATGTCGCGCGCGGCGCTTTCGAGCTGCGTGGTGACGCGCCCGGCCTCAGGCCCGGAGAGGCCGGTCACCGTGACGTGCTTGACCGCGACCAGTTGCGAGTCGCGCAACCACACGAACCCCGCGATCAGCAAAGCGATCAGGGCAAGGGCCCAGACGGCGGCCCGCGGCAGGCGCGGAACGCTGCGGACCCGCGGCATGGCGGCGGCGCGGTGCATCCGGGTGGGGGTTCGCCGTGGGGGGCGGGTTACCTGCAACGCCTGTCGGAAGATCCGTGTCGGACCTCGCCAAACTCACGGACTCAGCCGACGAGCGCGCGGCCTAGGGCGTCGACGTCGCCCGCGCCCATGACGAGGACGAGGTCGCCGGCCCGCAAGCGGGGTTGGAGGACCGCACGGGCGTCGTCGAAGGTTGGGAGCCAGAAGACGGGGCGGCCGGAGGCCGCGTCGGCGGCGGCTTCGGCGATGAGCTTTCCGGATACCCCCGGGAAGTCCTCGGACCGCTCGCGTGCCGGGTAGACGTCGAGCGCGACCGCGACGTCGGCACTCGCCAGGGCCGCGCCGAACTCGCGATGCAGCTCCTGGGTCCGGCTGAACAGATGGGGCTGGAAGATCGCGATCAGCCGCCGCGGCGCCAGCGACCGTGCCGCGGCGATCGTCGCCGCGACCTCGGTCGGATGGTGGGCGTAGTCGTCGACGATCAGCGCGCCGGATGCCGTCTCCCCCAATCGCTCGAACCGCCGCCCGGCGCCCGCGAAGGTCGCCAGCGCGGCGACCGCCGCGGCCGGGTCCGCCGCGCCGGCCACGCGGATGGCCTCCAAAGCCGCCGCGGCGTTGCGCGCGTTGTGCGCGCCGGGGACCTGCAGGACGACCTCGTGGCCGCGCCAGGTGAAGCGCGAGCCACCCGGCTCCAAGACGAGATCCTCGGGCGCGAAGACGGTGTCTTCGTCGCGCGCCAGCTCCGGGGCGACCACGCGCACGGGCGCGGCGGCCCGGAAGATGTCGAACGCCTCGTTGAGCTGCGCCAGCGACCCGTAGGTCGCGTGGTGGTCGAGCTCGATGTTCAGCACGACCGCTACGTCGACGTCCAGCGCCAGCATCGACTTGTCGGACTCATCGGCCTCGACCACGAGCCACTCCCCCGCCCCCCAGTCCGCGTTCTCGCCCGTGGTCCGCAGCGCGCCACCGATCAGGTACCCCGGCTGTGCCCCGGCGCCGAGCAGCGAGTGGGCGACCATCGAGCTCGTCGTCGTCTTCCCGTGCGCGCCGGCGATCGCGATGACCTTCTTGAGCGCGGTCAGCTCACGGAGCAGCTCGGCCCGCGGCAGCGCGCGGGCGACCCGCTCCGGATTGTCGGCGGGGATCGCCGTCGAGACGAAGACGTCGGCGTCATCGGGAACGTTGGCGGCGTCGTGGCCGACGGTCACGATCACGCCCAGCGCGCGCAGCTTGTCGAGGGCCGGCGACTCCGCGCGATCTGAGCCGCTAACGGTCGCGCCGAGCTGCACGGCCACGCGCGCCCAGCCGGACATGCCCGCCCCGCCGATGCCGACGAGGTGGACTTTCCGGCCGGCCCACGGCCCCGCGGTCACGCTCGTGACCCCGCGGCAGCGAGCACCTCGCGCGCGATGTCGCGCGCCGCGTCCGGCCGCGCTAGGCCGCGTGACGCTGCCGCCATCGCGGCCAGCCGCTCCGGGTCGCCGAGCAGGGCGCCGACCTCGTCGTTGAGGCGCTCGGCGCTCACCTCGCCGTCGGGCACGACCACTGCCGCGCCCGCGTCGACCATCCAGCGCGCGTTGGCGGTCTGGTGGTCGGCGGCCGCGTGCGGATAGGGCACGAGGATCGCCGGGAGCCCGTGGGCGGCGACCTCGAAGATCGAGCCGCCCGCGCGAGCGACCGTCAGGTCCGCCGCCGCGAGCGCCGGGCCGAACGGCGAGACATAAGCGCGCAGGTCGTAGTGCCGCGGTGGCGGCGTGCCAAGGCGGGCGGCAAGCACGTCGTGGTCGCGGACCCCGCAGGCGTGCAGGATCCGCAGTGGCGTCTCGCGCGAGGTGGCGGGGTCACGGACGGGCATCGGCTCACCGAAGGCCTCGATCGCGGCCTCATTGATCGACCGTGCACCGAGCGAGCCACCGAAGACCAGGACGCAGCGCTCGTCCGCGTGCAGGCCGAACATGGCACGTGCCGCCGTCCGGTCGGCGAACGCCGGCGGCACCGGCCGGCCCGTCACGCGGTACTTCTCCCCGTCGCGCCCCGCCAACGGAACGGCCAGACAGACCCGGCGCGCGAACCGCGCCAGCAGCCGGTTGGTGAGCCCGAGGTGGCTGTCGGCCTCGGTCAGCACGAGCGGGATCCGGCTCGCCACCGCCGCCGCGCCAACGGGCCCGGCAACGTAGCCGCCCCCGCCCATCACGGCGTCGGGGCGCACATCGCGGAGAATCTTCCGCGCGGTGCGCAGCGCAACGGCGGCGCGCACCGCGCCACGGGCGGCTTTCAGCGGGTTGGTCCGCGACAGCCCCTCCACCGTGATCGACCGCAGCTCGTAGCCCGCCTGGGGAACCAGCGTCTTCTCGGCGCGCTCGCCGCCGACGAAGACGACGCGTGCGCCGGCTTCAGCCTGCAGCGCGTCGGCGACTGCCAGCGCTGGAACCACGTGCCCGGCTGTCCCGCCGGCCGCGATCAGAATCGTTGGTGGCATTCCTCCGGGACCCTGCCATATCGGGGACGGCGCGCAGCTTGACGTTCCCGCCGCTGGCAACGTTGAGCAGGATGCCCATCCCGACGAGCAACACGATGAGGTTGGTCGACCCGTAGGAGATGAACGGCAGCGGCACGCCGGTCAGCGGCGCGAGGCCCAGGACGGTGAAGACGTTCAACATCGCTTGGCTGAGGAAGAGCGAGGTGATGCCGGCCGCCAGCAGCTTGGCGTAGGTGCCGCGGGCGTTCTTGGCGACGCGCAGCCCCGCGTAGGCGAGCAACCCATACAGGAACAGGATCCCGCAGATCCCGACCACCCCGAGCTCCTCGCCGACGATGGCCAGGATGAAGTCCGTGTGCGCCTCGGGCAAGAACAAGTTCTTCTGCAGCGACTCACCAAGGCCACGACCGAAGAGGCCGCCCGAGCCGATCGCGATCTGGCCCTGGACTGACTGGAAGCCCTCGTTGCCCGCGTGCGCCCAAGGGTCGAGGAACGTCATCAGCCGGTCGCGCCGGTAGGGCGCGGTCATGGCGTACAGCAAGACGAGCATCGCGCCGCCACCGCCCGCGACGCCGAGCCAGCGGATCGGCATGCCCGCGGCGACGAGCATCGCGGCCATGGTGAACGAGATGACCAGCGCGGTGCCGAGGTCGGGCTGGGAGGCGATCAGCAGCACAGCACCGCCGGCGACCAGGGCGAGCGGGCCGAGGTTGCGCGGATGGCGCAGCAGCTTCGGGCGCTCGGCCAGCAGCTTGGCCGCGTAGAGCACCAGCGCGAGCTTCATCACCTCCGACGGCTGGAAGACCAGCGGGCCGGCGCCGAGCCAGCGGCGGGCGCCGTTGACCTCGACGCCGAAGCCGGGGACCTTGACGAGCACCAGCGCGACGAACGCACCCGCCAGCAGCGGCACGGTGGCCTTGAGGACGAGATCGAGTCCCCGACGCGCGATGAGCTGCATCAACACGAAGCCGACCGCGCCGTAGGTCACGTACTTGACCATGAACGACGTGCCGTCACCCTGCCCGGAGAGCAGCGTGCGTGCCGACGAGGCGGAGAACACCATCACCGCCCCTGCTGCCAAGAGGCAGAGGGTGGCGGTGATCAAGATGCTGTGCTCGATCGGGTGGGGATGGCGGCGGCGAGCCATCAGGCCCTAGTTCGCGCCAGCTGGCGAAAAGCCTCCCCGCGAGCCTCGAAGTTGTCGAACTGGTCGTACGAGGCACAGGCGGGCGACAGCAGAACGACCTCGCCGGGCTTGGCGGCGGAGCGTCCGGCGGCGACCGCGCGGGCCAGCGTCTCGCAGTCGTGCAGCGGCGCGGTGCCATCCAGGATCGCGTGGAGCGCGGACGCCTCGGCGCCGATCAGGTAAACCCCAGCGCAGTGCCGGGCGACCGCGTCGCGCAGCGGCGCGTAGTCCTCCGCCTTGCCTTGGCCGCCCATGATCGCGTGGACAGGTACCTCGAACGACGCGAGAGCGACGAGCGCCGCGGCCACGTTGGTGGCCTTGGAGTCGTTGACGTAGGTGACGCCGTCGCTCACCGCGACCTCCTCGAGGCGGTGCGGCACGCCGGCGAAGCTCTTGAGGCCGGCGCGGATGGCATCGACCGGCAGCCCGCGCGCGAGGGCCACCGCTGCGGCGGCCATCGCGTTGCGCACGTTGTGGGGTCCGCGCAGCGCGAGCTCATCGGTGCGCAGTAGCGGCTCGTTGTCCCACCACAACGTGCGGGCGCGCAATGAGAGCTCGTCGGCGGGCGAGTCGCCGAAGCAGACCCGCCGGGCACAGCCGCCGAGGTCGGGGACGCTGAGATCGCTTGGTGCAACCGCGATGTCGTCATTGCCCTGGTTGGCAAAGACCTTCAACTTGGCCTGGTGGTAGGCGTCGATCGAGCCGTGGCGGTCGAGGTGGTCGCTGTCGAGGTTGAGCAGGACGGCGGCCTCGGGGGCGAAGGCAATGGTGTCCTCGAGCTGGAAGGACGAGGCCTCGCAGACGACGATGGCGTTGGGGTCCACACCCGCCCGCCCATCGCTGTCGAGGGCGAGTGAGGAGTACGCGATCCCGACGTTGCCGACGACCGCGACCGGAATGCCGGCCTCGCGATGCAGGTGACCGAGGAGCTCGACGGTCGTCGTCTTGCCGTTGGTCCCGGTGACCGCGATGACCTCGTTGGGGACGCAGCGCCAGGCGAGCTCGAGCTCACCGAGGACGGGAATGGTGCGGTCGCGGGCGGCGGCGATGGCTGGTGCGGTGGTCGGGACGCCGGGGGATTTGACGACGGCGCGCGCGCGTTCGAGGAGCGCAAGGCCGTCGGTGCTTGTGTGGAGCGCGACGCCTGGTGGAAGCTCGATGTTCTGGAAGCGTTCAGCGGGCGCGGAGTCGACGGCGATGACCTGTTCGCCGCGAGTGTGGAGGAGGGCTGCGGCGGCCTGGCCGGAGCGGGCGAGGCCGACGACGAGGTAGGGACCGGGCGGCAGCGGCGGGCGCGGCGACATCGCCGTCTAGGAGATCGACTGCTGGTAGATCGTGAACCCGCTCGCCGCGCACACCGCGGCGATGATCCAGAAGCGCAGGATGATCTTGGTCTCCGACCACCCCATGATCTCGAAGTGATGGTGGATCGGGGCCATCAAGAACACGCGCTTGCGGAAGGTCTGAAACGAGAAGACCTGGATCAGGACGCTCAACGCCTCGACGACGAAGATCCCACCCAGGAGGATGAGCAACTCCTCCGTCTTGGTCATCACCGCCAGCCCCGCGACCGCGCCACCTAAGCCCAACGAGCCGGTATCGCCCATGAAGATCGTCGCCGGGAACGCGTTGAACCACAAGAAGCCGACGCACGCACCGACCAGGCATCCCGCCAGCAGCGACAGGTCATCCTGACCCGACGTGATGAACGTGATGCCGATGTAGGCCAGCAGCACGATCGCCGCACAGCCCGCGGCCAGGCCATCCAAGCCGTCGGTCAAGTTCACCGCGTTGGTCGTCCCCGCCACCACCAAGTAGATGAACAGCGGGTAGAAGACGCCGAGGTCCACCGTCGCGTCGATCGTCCGCAAGCGCAGCGTCGCCGGAAGATCCGCCTTCTGCGTGGCGATGTACCACAACAACAACGAGATCGCGACTTGGCCGCCAAGCTTGGCTTTGCCGCTGAGCCCCAGCGACCGGCGCCGGATGATCTTGGTGAAGTCGTCGGCGAAGCCCAGCGCCGCCGACAGCATCGCGACCGCGTAGACGCCGACCGAGCGCCAGTCATAGTCACTCAACAACAAAAACGGCACCGAGATCGCCGTGAAGATGATGATGCCGCCCATCGTGGGCGTGCCCGCCTTCTCGTGATGGCCCTCAGGGCCTTCCTCACGGATGTTCTGGCCGAACTCGCGGCGTCGCAGATAGGAGATGAACGACGGGCTGAGGAAGATGCAGATCAGCAGCGACGCCATTCCGGCGATCAGGACCTCGCCCATCTAGGCCGCCAACCCCTGGGCGACGACCTCGAGGCCGACGCCGCGCGAGGCCTTGACCAGGACGGTGTCGCCGGATGCCAGCAGCGGGCGCAGCGCGCTGACGACCTCGTCGGCACGCTCGACGGCGACGGTCTGGCCGCCGAACGCCGGGCCGATCGCAGCAGCCAACGGACCGACGGTGACCAGCAGATCGAGCCCGGCGCCGCGGGCGTGAGCACCGATCTCCTCGTGGAAGCGGATCTCGTCGGGCCCCAGCTCCAGCATGTCGCCGAGCACGGCGACGCGACGTCCAGACGTGGACGCGGCAAGGTCGTCGAGAGCGGCGCGCATCGACATCGGGTTGGCGTTGTAGCAGTCGTCGATGACGACGAGCCCGCCGGGCAGCTCCCGGCGCTGACCGCGCAACGCGCTGAGGGCGACCTCCAGGCGGCCGGTCGGCTCGACGCCGACGGCCCGCGCGGCAGCCAGCGCGGCGAGCGCGTTGGAGCGCATATGGGCGCTGAGACGATCCCCGCTCACCCGAAGCTCCAGCCCTTCGGGTAGCTCGTCCACGTCGCCGCCCGGGCCGAACGTCACGGTCGCAACGCCTTCGGGCAGCATCTCCAGATGGGTCGAGAGCAGCGGCTCGTCGGCCGGCACGATCGCGGTCCCGCCGGGCTGCAGGCCCTCGATCAGCTCGGCCTTGGTGGCCGCGATCGCCTCGATCGTCCCCAACAGCTCCAGGTGCACGGGCCCGACGTTGACGACCACGCCCACGTCGGGCTCGGCGATCGCCACCAGCTCGGCGATCTGGCCGGCGCCGCGCATCGCCATCTCCAGCACGAGCACCTCGGTGCCCGCAGGTGCGCTGAGGACGGTCAGCGGCAACCCGATCTCGGTGTTGAGGTTCAGCGGCGTGGCGACCACGCGGCGCTGCTGGTCGATCATCGCGGCCAGCAGGTCCTTGGTCGAGGTCTTGCCGGTCGAGCCGGTGACGCCGATGACCTGCGCGCCCAGCTCGCGACGCCAGGCGGTCGCCAGCCGTTGCAGCGCCGCCAGCGGGTCCGCGGCGACGAGCACCGCGCCGCCGCTCGCGGTCGGATCCTCGGCACCGGCCCAGCCGTCCCCAACGAGCACGCCCCAGGCGCCGGCGCCCAACACGTCGGCGGCAAAGCGTCCGCCGTCGACTCGCTCGCCGGGCAACCCGACGAAAAGGTCGCCCGGACCGACGTGGCGCGAGTCGATCACGGCGCGCGTCGGGCCACTCGACGAAGTGCCGGGCACGACCAGCCGCGCACCCGCCGCGGCGGCGATGCGCTCAGCGTCCCAGCCGCGCACGCAGCGCCTCCCGAGCAACCTCGCGGTCATCAAAGGGCAGCTTCACGCCACCTGCGATCTCTTGGTACGTCTCGTGGCCCTTGCCGGCGATGACGACGACGTCGCCGGGGCCCGCGAGGCCGATCGCATGGTCGATCGCCTCGCGGCGGTCGACGATCCGGACCGCCTCCGGCGCCCCCTCGGCGATCGCCGCGATGATCGCCTCCGGATCCTCGCTGCGCGGGTTGTCGGAGGTGATGACGACGGTGTCGGCGTGCTGCGCGGCCGCCGCGCCCATCAGCGGGCGCTTGCCGCGATCGCGATCACCGCCCGCGCCGACGACGACAATCAGGCGGCGCGTGGCCAGCTCGCGCGCGGTGCGCAGGACGTTGTCGAGCGCGTCGGGCTTGTGCGAGTAGTCGACGACGACCGCGAACTCCTGCCCCTCGTCCACCGGCTCGAAGCGTCCGGGCACCCCGCCCGCACCGGGTAACGCCGCGGCGATCGTCGCGTCATCGACGCCCAGGGCCCGCGCCGCGGCCAGCGCGACGAGCGCGTTGAGGACATTGAAGCGCCCGGGCAGCGGCGCGCGGAACACCTTACCGTCGACGGTGAAGTCGGTCGAGGCCGGCCCGGCGCGCAGATCGGTCGCGCGCACGGCCGCGTCCGCCGCGTCGATTCCGATCGTCACCGCCCGCGGGAAGTCACGCGCCAGCCGCGCGCCGTAGGGATCGTCGACGCAGGCGATCAGCGTCGCACCCTGCTCGGCAGCCACCTCGAACAGCCGCCGCTTGGCCAGGAAGTAGTCCTCCATGTCGGCATGGAAGTCGAGGTGGTCCTGCGTGAGGTTGGTGAATGCGGCGACGTCCCAGTGGATCGCGTCGGCGCGATGCAGCGATAGCGCGTGTGAGGAGACCTCCATCACCGCCGCGGTATCGCCGCCGTCATGCATCGCCCGGAACATCCGCTGCAGGTCGATCGCCTCGGGCGTCGTCCGCTCGACCGGCTCCTCGACGCCGCCGACCCACGACGTGACGGTCCCAATCAGCCCCGTCTGGCGCCCTGCGGCCTCCAGCAGCGCACGCGTCAGATACGAGGTGGTGGTCTTGCCGTTGGTGCCCGTGATCCCGACCATCGCCAGCGCGGCGGTCGGATCGCCCGCCAGACGCGCGGCGGCGGGCGCCATCGCCCCACGAACGTCCTTGACGAGCACCTCGGCAACAGGGAGGCCGAGCGGGTGGTCCACCACCAGCGCGACCGCGCCGTTGGCGACCGCGTCGGGTGCGTAGCGGTGCCCGTCGGCCGTGAAGCCGCGCACGCAGAAGAAGACCGAGCCGGGCCTCACGGCGCGCGCGTCGTAGGCCAGCGCGGCGACGTCGACGTCCGGGAGCGCGGGATCCGCGAAGAGGTCACCCAAGAGCATCGCGGCGACCATAGCGAGCTACTTCGACGGGGGGATCTTCTCGTAGCGCAGGGCGAAGCTGGCGATCTTGCCGAACGCCGGCGCCGCGACCTGCCCGCCGTAGATCCCGCCCTTGGGCTCGTCGACCATAATCGAGATCAGGAGCTTCGGATTCTGTGCGGGCGCAAAGCCCACGAACGACGCCACATAGGCTGACTGTGAGTACTCGTGGGTGACCGGGTCGATCTTGTTCGCCGTGCCGGTCTTGCCCGCCAAGGTGTAGCCCTTGATCGGCGCGACCTCTGACGCGGTGCCGCCCGGCGCCAGGACGCCCTCGAGCATGGTGCGCAGCGACGTGGCGGTTGCCGCAGACATGATCCGGCGCGCCGTGGTCTGCGGCTGCAAACGGCCGTCGATCCGGCGCACGAGGTGCGGTGTACGCAGGACGCCGCCGTTGGCGATCGCACCGTAGAACTGGGCGATCTGCATTGGCGTGACCGCCTCGCCCTGGCCGATCGGGAGGTTGCCCATCGAGGAGCCCGAGTAGTTCTTGAGCTGCGGGACGATGCCCTGCTCCTCGCCCGGAAGGTCGGTGCCGGTGAGCTTGCCGAAGCCGAACTTGCGGACGTAGTAGTCAAAGCGCTGCTTGCCGAGCCGCTGGCCGATCGTGATCGCGCCAACGTTGTCGGATTGGGCCAGGATGTCGCTCGTCGTCATCGTCGCCCAGCCGCGCTCTTCGGCGTTCTTGATCGTGCGGTCGGCGACGACGATCTGCGGCGGCAGGTTGAAGGAGGTGTCGGGCGTGACCTTGCCGTCTTCCAGCGCACCGGCCACCGTGATGGCCTTGAACGTGGAACCGGGCTCATAGGTGATGCCAACCGCACGGTTCTGACGCGCGTAGTCGGGTGCCGCCGACGGGTCGTTGGCGTTGATCTGGGGCCAGTTGGCCAGGGCCAGGATCTCGCCGGTCTGCGGGTTGGTGACGATTGCCGTCGCGCCCTTGGGTCGATAGGTCTTGCCGATGCCGCCCAGGACGGACTCGACGTCATCCTGGATGTTGGCGTCCAGCGCCAGCTCGACCTTCTTGCCCGGCTGCGCGCGCTTGATGTCGCGGACCTGGACGTCATCACCGACGCCGTCGCGCACGATCCGGCGCTGGCCGTCGGCACCGCTGAGCTTGGAGTCCAGCGAGTACTCGACGCCGGCGTAGCCCTTGCCGGCCATGTTGACGCCGCCGAGCACCTGTGAGGCGAGGAAGTCGTGTGGGTAGGTGCGGCGCTGGCCAGGCGTGAAGTCGATGCCCGGGATCTCGAGCCGGCGGATCTTGTCGGCGGTGTCGCCGGGAACGTGGCGGCCGAGGTAGACGAAGCCGGTGTCGCGACGTGAGAGCTGCTTGAGGACGACGTCCTCCTCGACGTCCAGCAGCGGCGCGATCCGCTGGGCCGCCTTCACCGGGTCGGTGACGAACTTGGGGTTGGCCGAGATGTCGTCAGCGGCCTGGGAGACGGCGAGCTCGGTGCCGTGACGGTCGACGATCGTGCCGCGGTGAGCGGGCACGACCGGCTCGCTGACCTGCTGGCTGGTCGCAGCAGCGGCGAGCTTGCCGCCCTGCAGCGTGCCGAGCTGCAGCGAGCGCAGGCCCGCCAGCAGGATCAAGCACAAGAAGAACGCGAAGAGAAGGCCGATACGGCGTTCGACCAAGACCATCAGGAACTACCCCTGCGGGGGCGCCACCGCGCCGCCGGAGGTGGATGCGACGGTGGGCGTGCTGGTGGCCTGCGGAGTCTGGGCTTGCGTCTGGGTCGCCGGCGCCGCGGTGGCGCCGGTGGGCTGTTGCGTGGCGGGCGGCGGCGGAGTTATCGTCGCCGCTGCGGGCGCCGCAGTGGCGGTGGCGCCAGCTGGTGCAGCCTGGGTCACGGCGGCACCAGTCGCCGCCGCGGTCAGCGCTGCGCCCGCCGTCTGCCCCGCGGCCAGCGCGGTCGCGGCCTTGGAGCGGGCGATCGCCTCCGGGTCGGCCGCGGTCATCCGGCTCGCGGCCGTGGTGGCCAGCCCGCGGGTCGCGGCCGTGACGTAGTGCGTGCTGCCGTCGACCGGTACGACCATGCCGAGCCGGCGTGCGGCGGCGTCGATCCGGGTGCCCGACTCCATGCCCGACACGGCGGCGCGCAAGTTGGTGTTCTGGCGCTCAAGCGTCGCGGCGCTCTGCACCGCGCGGCCGATGCCGGCGTTGAGCTTGAGCATCGAGACCTGCATGAAGACGATGCCCATGAGACCGGCGGCGACGATCGGGATCCACAGGCGGCCGCGGATCAAGCGGTCCAGGAAGCGGGAGTCGGCCAAGGCGCGCGTGCGATGCAGCGCGCGCAAGATGAAGGGGTCGGGCGCGGCGACGCGCTGACCCCGCCCCGCCCGCCCGTCCCCGCCGCGGCGCGGGCGAGCTGCCGGGGTGGGTGGGCCCGATTTCCGCCGTGGCGCACGGGGAGCGACCGGACGTGGAAGCGCGCGGCCTGCGGCGGTGGCGGCTGGTGGGGTCATGTGGCCTCTTCCCTGAGCTTGCGAGCGGCGCGCATCCGGGCGGACGCCGAACGGGGGTTGCTGGCGATCTCGCCGGTCGACGGGGCGATGCCCCGGCCGATCAGCTCGGCCTCGGGGGTACGTCCGCAGACGCAGACCGGAAGCTGCGGCGGGCACGTGCAGCCTTCGGCACGTGCGGCAAGGAAGCGCTTCACGCGCCGATCTTCGCCGCTGTGAAACGAAATACCTGCAAAGCGACCATTGGTCCGGAGGATCTGCCAGGCGAGCGGCAGCGCCGCGTCGACCTGGCCTAGCTCGTCGTTGACCGCGATGCGGATCGCCTGGAAGCTGCGCTTGGCCGGATGCCCGCCGGCAAAGCGCGCCTTCACGGGGATCGCGTTGTTGATGATGTCGACGAGCTGGCTGGTCGTCTCGATCTCCTGCTCGGCGCGCACGCGCCCGATCGCGCGAGCGATCTGTCCCGCGTAGCGCTCGTCGCCGTACTCACGCAGCAGCTGCGCGATCCGGCGCTCCTCCCAGGTGTTGACGATCGTGCGCGCGTCGAGCTCCTGCTCGGTGTCCATGCGCATGTCCAGCGGCGCGTCGTAGCTGTAGGAGAACCCGCGCTCCCAGGTGTCGACCTGCATCGAGGAGATGCCGAGGTCAACGTAGACCAGATCGGCGCGAATGCCTTCGGCCAGCAGCTCTCCTAGCCCGTCGGCGAACGAAGCGTGAACGAAGCGCGTCGTGCAGCTCACCTCGGCGGCGAGCGCGTCGAAGTGCGACGCGGCGACCGGGTCGCGGTCGATGGCGATCAGCGTGCCGGTCGGGCCGATGCGCTCGGCGATCAGCCGGGCGTGGCCGCCGGCGCCGAAGGTGCAGTCGATGGCGACCTGACCCGGCTGCGGATCCAGCGCCTCGATGAGCTCGCCGGCGAGGACCGGGACGTGGGAGGCGGTCATGTCATAAGGGATAGTGAGCATCACGCGGTGCCCGGCGTGTCGAACGCCGCCGAGATGTCGAAGATGTCGGCCGCGAGCTGGTCGTTGTAGGCCGTCCAGGCGTCGCGGTTCCAGAGCTGCAGGTGGTCGCCGGCACCGACGACGGTCACCTCGCGCGTGAGCTTGCCGTGATCCATGAGGAACGGCTGCAGCGGCACGCGGCCCGCGCTGTCGAGGCCCGCGGGCGTCGAGTTGGCAGACAGGAAGGTCATGATCTTGCGCCCGCGCTGGCTCATCGGGTGCACGTCCTGCAGCGCCGCGCGGCGGAACTCGTCGTAGCCGGCGGTCGGCCAGATCGCGACGCAGGGCTCGATGTCCTTGGCGAGGACGAGGCCACCTTCGAGCGCACCGCGGTAGCGCGCGGGAACCGTGAGGCGGTTCTTCGCGTCGAGGGTGTAGTCGGCTTGACCGGTGAACGAGGTGTCCATGAGGACGGGCGCATCGCGTGGAGAAAGAAGAAGGGCCGGGGTGGAGGAGTGGGAGGAGCTCCTCCACCCCGGTCCGTAGGTGGCGTTCTATCCCACTCTCCCCCACGATGCAACACCTATCCCACACATTTCCCCACCTTCGGACCTCTAACGCGCCAAGAACGGGCAAAAACCCGCATGGAGACGGGCTTTTCGGCGGTGGGACGCGGTGGGAGAACTTTCGGCCAGCAGCGCACGCCGCGTTGCAACTCGGCCGCCCGCAGGAGCGATTGCAGGATTCGCGTGGTTCCGTCCGCGGGGTGTGCCTACGGTGGGAGCTGGTGGGACGGCGCCGACAGCCGTCCATGGCGTGGCTCCCGCGGCGGCCGACCGCCGTAGGATTCGCGCTATGAGCACCTCTTTCCTGCCCCGCTTCGTGCCCGCGTTGGCGGTTCTCGCAGCCGTGGCGATCCCCATCGCCGGCTGTGGCGACAGCTCCTCCAGCTCCGGCAGCGCCACCAACGCCGGCGCCGACCCCGCCGCGTTCCTGCCGGCCACCGCCCCGGTCTATGTCGAGGCGCAGGTCCAGCCCACGGGCGACCTGAAGGCCAACGCGACCACGGTCGCCGGCAAGATCCTGCGGACCGCCGACCCGGGCGGCAAGATCGTCGGGCTCATCGACAAGGGCCTCAAGGACGACGGCGCCAGCTACGCGCAAGACATCGCACCCTGGCTCGGGCAGCGGGCGGGCCTGGCGATCACGGGCATCGGTGCGGGTGGCAAGGACCCCGACCTCGTCGCGGCGATCGGCAGCAAGGACGATGATGCCGCACAGAAGTTCGTCGACGCACGCAAGGGCGGCAGCGACCGCGAGTACCGCGGCGTCAAGTACCGCTACAAGGCTGATGACGATCTGGCGGCCGCGGTCGTCGACCACGCCGTGATCCTCGGCACCGAGCGGGGCTTCAAGTCGGCGATCGACGCGCGGTCGGGCGACACGCTGGCGAGCTCTGCCACCTTCAAGAAGGCCCGCGAGACCGTGGGCACCGACGGGCTCGGGTTCGCCTATGCCGATCCGGGACGGTTCTTCGACCTGGCGGTCGGCGCCGCGTCCGGGAAGACCCCGGGCGTCGATGCCGCGCAGTTGAAGATGTTCAAGGGCTTCTTGACCGGCAGCGGGCTGCAGTCGGTGGCCGCGAAGCTCGATGTCGCCAGCAACGCGCTGAAGATCGACGCCGCGGCGATCGGGCTCAAGACGAAGGTCGGCGGCGGCGACGGTCCGGGTGCGGCGGCCGCCGTACCGGCGGGCTCATGGCTGAGCATCGGCGTCGGTGATGTCGGCGCCACGATCAACAAGGCCATCACCTCGCTCGGTGAATCCGGCGCGACCGGCGGCGTGGATCCGGCGACGTTGTTGCAGGGGTTGCAGTCGCAGCTGGGCGTCGACGTCCAGAAGGACCTGCTGTCGTGGATGGGCGATGCGGCGCTGTTCATCCGCGGCACCTCGATGGACGAGCTCGGCGGCGCGCTGGTCGTGAAGTCCAAGGATCCGGCGGCCTCGCGCAAGGCGATCGGGACGCTGCGCAAGCTACTGGCGGGGGTCGACGTCAAGACGGGTGCGCTGAGCGGCGCGGGCACGTCGGGCGCCGACGGCTTCTCGATCGATGTCGGGCCGCTGCCCGCCGGCATCCAGGTCGCGGCCAAGGACGACAAGTTCGTCATTGCCTACGGCAAGGACGCGTTGGCTGACGCGCTGGACCCGTCGAGCACCCTCGGCGACTCGGAGCCGTTCAAGACGGCTGCGGGCCTGCTGGACGGCGCCAAGCCATCGCTGTTTGTCGACACGCCGCAGGTGGTCAAGTTAGTGTCCGCGTTCGCCGGCGACGACAAGGACTTCCAGAAGGCCAAGCCGACGCTGGACGCCTTCGGGCCGGCAGCTGCGGGCATGTCGTCGGAGGGCGACGTGACGCGGTTGAAGATCGCGGTGGCGGTGCCGTAGCGATCGGCTTGCCTCGTGCGCGTGCCGGCGGGTCAGGGCACGCGCACGAGCCGCGGGTTCGGCCGGTGCGCGCGGCCGACCTTCGCGACCGGGGCGCCGTCGACGGCGACGATGTCGGCGGTGAAGTCGTTCTGGCCGCGCAACAGCGAGGAGCCGACGCCGTAGGCGTCGACGGGCGCGCCCTCGCGTTCGAAGCGCTGGATCTTCTCGGCGTCGAAGCCGCCAGAGGCGACGATCTTGACGCGCTGGTGGCCGGCATCGTCCAGCGCAGCGCGAACGCGACGGGCGAGCTCGACGTTGACCCCACGCGGCGCGGCGTCGCCAAGGTCGGCCAGTGCCTCATCGACCAGCGTCTCGGCGGTGTCCAGCCGCACGCCCCACAGCCCGTCGCCAAGCGCGTCGGCGACCTCGACGGCGGTGCGCGCGGAGTGGTTTTCGAAGTCGACGAGCACCGTGACGTTGATGCGGTCGCGGTAGCGCTCGGCGAAGGCGCGTGCCGCGGCGACCGTGTCGCCGCCGAAGGCGGCGATGAGCGCGTGGGGCACGGTGCCTACGCCACGACCGCCCCACCAAGAGGCCTGGGCGTCGGTCGACACGCCGATCGCGCCCGCGACGTGCGCCGCCCAGCCGTCGCCGGTCTGCACGAGCCAGTGGTCGTGGCGTGCCGGGAAGAACAGGATCGCCTTGCCGCCCGCGGCGTCGACGACGGCGCGCACATTGCGCATCACCAACGACCGGCGCGCCATGCAGCCCAGATAGACGGTCTCCAGATGGGCAAACTGGGCGTAATCGCCCTCGATCGTCAACACGGTCTCGCGCGGCGCGATGGCGTCGCCCTCGTGGAGCGCGTGGACGACGAGATCGTCCCACGCCGGCAGCCAAACGCCGTCCGGACCGACGTGCCCAGCGCCGACCTTCAGCACCGCGATCGCCTCGTCGACGCCGCCGAGCAGCGACTCCTGCTTCTGGAAGACCTGCATGAGCACCCGCGGGTGGCGATCCTGGGCCTCGAGCAGCTCCTTGGTGGAGGTGAAGTACGCGTCGCTGTAATAGCCGGCCCGCAGCCGGCCGACGGGCAACTGGAAGGTGGCGGGGTCGAGCCGCTGCGGATCCGAGGCCATCGGTCCGAACCTAGTGGATGGTGTGGAACGCCTACGCGAGCCCATGGACGAGCCCGGCAGCGACGATCAGCAGGACGGCCGGGACGAGCAGCAGCGCGACCGCCAGCTGGATTCGCGGTGCGGCGCGCGCGGCTTGCTCGTGCAGGGCGCGGGCGCGATCGGCCCGCGCCTCGCGGGCGAGCGCGGCGAGCGCCGGCGCCAGCGGCGCACCGTGGCGATCGGCACGCGTGATCGCAGCAGTGAGCAACCCGATCGTCGGGAGCGGAAGGCTGCGCTGCAAGCCGGCGAGCGCTTCAGCGCGCGGCACACCGAGCGCCAGCCGTTCGGCGACCGCCCGAAGCTCTGTCGCGACTAGTCCCTCGCGGCGCCGGCCGACCTCTGACAGGGCGCGCCCGATGGGCAATCCGGCGGCGATCGCGACACGGAGGAGATCCAGCACATCGGCGAGCTCCAGCCCGGCGTGGGCGGCGCGCCGACGCCCGCGGCGGGCCAGCCACAGGTCTGGAACGAGGAAGCCGGTAGCAGCGACAGCCGGCAGCGCGACGAGGGTGAGGCGCGGCGGAAGGGTGGCGAGCACCGGCGCGGCAGCGAGCGCTGCGGCGGCCCCGGCGCCGCCCTTGACCGCCATCGCATCGGCGGTGCGCACGCTCGTGCCCAGGCCGGCCGCCGCCAACCGCGCGCCGAGGTCGCCGGGCGGTGTCGGCACGCCGAGTCGCCGACCGAGATGTGCGAGCACCACGATGCCGCGAGTGACGTAAGAGCGGCCGCTCTTCGCAGTTGTTGTCCGCGTTGATGCTGCCGCGCGGCGCGCCACGACAACTGCGGCCAGATCGGCGAGCCCGGCCGCCAGGAGCACGCCGGCGAGCGCGGCCACCGCGACGGTCATGACGCCGCCGCTCGGGTGTGGTGAGCGAGCGCGATCGCGGCCTTCGTCATGTCACGCCTACCCGTGCGATGCGGCTGATGGCGACCAATGCCGCCGCAGCGAGTGCAACGCCGGCCACAAGCAGGACACGCGAGCGCGGATCGGCAACCAGCGCACTGAGGCTGCCGGGCGCGAGCAGCTCACCAAGTGCCAGGGCAGCACACGGCAAGCCGGCAACCAGGCGCGCCGTGGCGCGCGCCTGCGCGGTGAGACCGCGAGCGTCGGCCTCGACACGGCGGGCGTGCTCGGCCGACTCGGCGATCGACCGCAGCAACGCAGCGAGATCACCGCCGGCCTCGCGCTGCAGGAGGATCGCAGCGACCAGCGTGTCCCACACGGGATGGGCCGCGCGATCCCGCAGGCCGATCAGCACCGCCTCAGTCGGCACGCCGAGCGCAAGCCGGTGCGCGACGGTGTGCAGCTCTGCACCGACCGCGTCCGGGAGATCGTCAGCGCCGAGCGCTTCGAGCGCACCGCGGATCGAGGAGCCGCCGGCCAACGCGTCGGCCAAGGCCCTCGCGACACTAGGCACGCCGTCGGCCAGCTTCCGTCGCCAGCGGCGCCTGCGCGCGGCGAGTACCGGGCCGACGGCAGCCGGGCCCGCCGCAGCCAACAGCAATCCGAGCAGCGGGCCGGCTAGCAGCCAGCCTGCCGCCAGCAGCGCGCCCGCCCCGACCATCGCCAGCCGACGCCGCTCGGGCACCGTCGGCGAGCGACCGACCCTGCCCGCCAGCCGCAGCGGTGCCAGCGCACGACCGATGGCCTGCGCGGGACGCAGTTGCTCGACAACCACCAGCGCCTCCCACGCGCCGAAGACGCCCAGCATCGCTGCTGTCGCGGCAAGCAGCGGACCGATCATGCGGCGGACCGCATGACGATGGACTTTTTCGCACGGGATTGACGCGTCATGCGGCCTCCAGCCGGGACGCGAGCTCCTCCGACAGCGCGGCACGCCAGCGCGGCCGAGCGGAGGTGAAGGTGTAGATGTCGCGTGTGGCAGGGCCGGCGGCGATCCGGACAACCTCGGTCACGGCGGTCACCTGGCGACGCCCATCGGGCAAGCGCGCCTGGTGAACGATGAGATCGAGCGCATCGGCGATCTGCTCCCGGATCGCCGCCAGCGGCAGGTCCACGTCGGCCATCAGCGCGAGCGTCTCGACACGGCGCAGGGCCTCCGCAGACGAGCCGGCGTGCACGGTCGAGAGCGAGCCGTCGTGGCCGGTCGTCATCGCCGACAACATCTCCAGCGCCTCTCCCCCGCGAAACTCTCCGACGACGATCCGGTCTGGCCGCATCCGCAAGGCGTTGCGCAAGAGGTGGCGAATCGTGACCTCGCCGCGGCCCTCGACGTTGGGCGGACGGCCCTCCAGACGAAGAACATGGGGTTGCTGCAGACGCAGTTCGGCGGTGTCCTCGATCGTGACGATCCGCTCGCCCGCGGCGATGAATGAAGACAACGCCCCCAAGGTGGTGGTCTTGCCCGAGCCCGTGCCGCCGCTGATCAAGATGTTGAGCCGGGCACGCACCGCACGGGCCAGGAAGTCCTGCAGCGGTGGCGACCACGTGCCGCGCGTGACCAGCTCAGCCGCGTCCAGCGGGGTCGCACGGAAGCGGCGGATCGTCAGCAGCGGGCCGTCGACTGCCAGCGGTGGCAGGACGACGTTGATTCGTGATCCATCGGGCAGCCTTGCGTCGACCATCGGCTCGGCCTCGTCGACGCGCCGGCCCAGCGGCGCAAGGATGCGCTCGATCGCGTGGCGAAGCTCAGCCTCATCGGCGAACGCGACCTCCGTCGATTCCAGGCGCCCGGCGCGCTCCACCCAGACCGAGCCGCTCGGACCAGCGCCGTTGACCATGATCTCGTCGATCTCGGGATCGGCCAGCAGCGGCTCCAACGGACCAAGTCCGAACGAGCGCCGGGCGACGCGCGCGACGAGGTCAGCGCGCGTCGATGCGTCGAGCAGCCCCGCCTCGCGATCGACCAGCCGGCGGATGCGCTCGGTCAGGGGTGTCCCGTCGGAGGCCCCGCCGCCTGCGTCGTTGAGCAGGCGGTCGCGGAGGCGCTCGGCGAGGTCATCCAGGGCTTGGTCCACACCCATTGAGGGCGCGAGACGGCAATACTCGCCCCCTTGATGTCAGGTCACGGACATCAACGCGCGCCGGCCCCGAGAACGACAGCGGCCGGGCGGAAGGATCCGCCCGACCGCATGCCGAGAGCTGGTGACTCGCTCAGATCTCTTACGAGCCTTGCGGTCCGGTAAAGCCGTCCCACTCCTCCGTGTACCACGGGTTCATGTCCCAGGGGCCAACCTCGATGAACGGGTTGTACTCACTCGGCGCGTGCGAGCCATCGGCAACCCAGTCGCCGTAGTTCACCGGCGCGGGCCAGGCAAACGGGATCGCGTCGCCGGCCATGCCGGACGTGGCACCGGTCTGGGAATCGACGATGTCGGTCGGCGCGAAGCGCTCGCCCTCACCGAACAGGAGCCAACGGCTGCAGGTCCGGGCGTGCGGATCAGGCAGACACGGGTTGAACGGCTGGACGCGGTAGCCGGAGCGCGCGCGGGCCAGCTGCATCTCGACGAAGTTCGACCATTCGTCATTGTCCTGGTCATCGGCGCCATCGCGGATGCCGTCGCCATCGCTGTCGGGATCGACCGGGTCGGGATCGGAGAACGCGCGCAGGGTGTAAGCAGGCTCGATGTAGCTCACCGCACCACTGGTCGCAGCGCCATGTGGCTTGTACTTCCAGTCGATGCCCTTCCACCAGGCCTGCGTGCCGGTGTAGTTGAACTCGACCATGTTGGAGAGGCCATCGGCGTCGAAGTCGCGCTCGTCGTCGGTGAGGTTGGTGTCACCGTCGAGGTCCAGGTAGCGCTGTGCGACCGTGGTGACCGGCTGGGTGCCGCCGGTGTTCTGGGTGCCGTCGCTGTACTGCGTCAGCGGGAACGTGCCGCCGGAGGCCTTCCAGAGCTTGTTCTCCTGCCAGAGGCGGAGGCCGTCACCATCGAAGTCGTAGTTGGCGTCCGTCGGATCCAGCGGATTCGGCCACGGGCGCTTGCCCGGGTACGGGACCGCGTTGCCGTTGAGATCGATCGCCGACCAGAACTCATAGCCGTCCACGAAGGAGTCGCCGTCGGTGTCGGCGGTGCAAGGATCAAGCTTGTAGCCGAGCTCGGTGCCGTTGGCGATGCCGTCGGCATCGGCGTCAGCGGCGGGGGCAGCGGCGGCCTGCTCCTGGCAGGTCTTGTAGGCCAGCGCGGCAGCCTGCGCCGCGGCCGCGGCCGAGCCGGGAGGCGCGGTCGGGGCACCGGGCAGCGGGGACACGACGGGCGAGCGGCTGTTCTTGGTCCAGCTCTTGCTCATTTTCGTCGCGACGACCCGCAGACGGAGCTGCGTGGCGACGCCGCCACCGTCACGCTGGGCCAACAGCGCGCCGACCTTGGTCGAGACCGTCACGACGAGCTTGGTGCTCGTCACCGAATCGGCCTTGACGAAGACGACCGGCTTACCGGGGCGATAGAAGGCGACGCTGCTCTTGGTCTTTCCGGCGCTGAGATGCGCGCCCTTGATCGTCAGCTTCTCCCCGATTGTCAGCTTGCGCGGAGAGATGCTGGAGATCGTCGGGTAGACGGGCTTCTTCTTGGAAGCCGCGTTGGCAACCGCGGGGGCCAGAAGACTGGCCACGGCGAGGACGAGAGAAAGGGAACGAAGAGATCGCAGCATGAGTAGCCTCGGCCCGGGGTATCGGTCGCGTGGGGCCTCCCTTGAGGTGGGGACCCCCGCATGGACGGGTAACCGATGGCGTGCTGACGTCCGGCGAAGAACGTCGACGCCCGTCGCCGCCGCTCACCGCAGGTCGGAGCCCACGGTCGTCCCCGCCAACCCGTGGCGTCGATCGTCCTGCGCCCGGGGCAGCAGGCGCAGCTCACGGGCAAAGGACTGGGCCGCGGCGAGATAGACGGCCTGGCGCGCGGTCACGCGCAGTGACGCGGCGACCCGATCGCCCGCCTCGCCGCCGCCATCATCATCGGCGACGGCGTGTGCAGCGAGCACCTCGGCGTCCTCGAGCGCCACGGTTGTCGCACCGCTGCCATCGCCGCGCTCGCGCGTCACGAGAACGTCCACGCGGCTGCCTGCGCGGATCAACCCAGCGGAGCCGCGCGCGAGAAGCTCGGCCACACGCTCACCGGCACGCACTGGCGCGCCGGCGGCGCGCGTTCCGTCGTCGACCGAGGACGGCCCGACATCCTCCCCTGCCTCCAGCGCGATGGCAGTGCGCATACCGGCCAGCGCGCTCGTCGACCGATAGGCCATCGCGGGCGCAAAGCGTGCGGGCACGCGACGGATCGCGAGGTGGCGAGGATCGAAGGGCTGGCCTGCCGCAAGCCGGCTGCGAACGACCACGACGGGCACCGTCGGCCCGACCGCCCGCCGCAGCGCCGCCTCGCGGCCAGCGACATCAGAGGCGGCAAGACCGCCGAGCAGCAGCGCCAAACCGAGCAAGGCGGCAGCACGACGGCGGCGGATCATGCAGACCGTCTACCGAGCGGCAGGTCGATGGCGACGCCCGGCGCCGTCGACAGCGCGAAGATCCGACCGCCGCAGTGGACGAGCACCGCGCGAGTGATCGCCAGGCCGCGGCCACGAGCGCCACGACCCGCGCGCGGGCGCCGCGACAGCTCGGCGACCGACGCCGGCAGGCCCGGGCCATCATCGGTGACCTCGACGCGAATGCGATCACCAGCCTGCACCGTGCGGATCACGATCTCGCCGGCGCCGTGCTCGATAGCGTTGGCGATCACATTACTCAGAGCTTGGCCGAGACGGAGCGCATCCGCATGGACGAGGGCCGTGTCCGGGCCGGGCTGCAACGCCAGCGTCCGCCCGTGGATGGCTGCGACGTCCCGCCAGGTCTGCAGGTGGACGGTCAGCAGCGCGTGGAGGTCGACGTCGTCGGGACGCGCCGCCGACGGATCCTCCAGCGCAAGGGCAGCCCGACGCAGCTCCAGCTCCAGCGCGGCGACCAGCAGCGGCCCGACTTCGCCACGGCGAGCGGCACCGTGCAGCGCAAGATGGGCGGCCGACAGCGGACCCCGAACCTCGTGAGCGACCCGAGCGGCACGCTCGCGCAACCCCTGCATGACCCAACGACCGTGCGCAGCGGCAACGAGCGCCGCCATCACGACACCCGTCAGGATCACCAGGCCGGTCATGCCGCCACCTGGCCGCCGAGGGCGCCATCCAGGCCCAGATCATCCACGAGCCGGTAACCAACACCCCAGACGTTGAGGACGTAGCGGTCACCGCCGACGCCAAGCTTGCTGCGCAGTCGACAAGCATGGCTGTCCAAGGTCCTCGTCTCATGCGCGGAGCGATAGCCCCAGACCGTTCGCAACAGCTCGGCCTTCGTGTGCACGGTGGTCGGCGCTGCCGCCAGGACCCGCAACAGCGAGAACTCGGTTTGCGTCAGCTCGACCTGGCGCTCACCAACGCGAACGGTGCGCGAGGCGGGATCGAGCTCCAGCGCCCCGACGCGCACGCGACCGCCGCGACGACGACCCTCAGAGCGATGCAGCAACGCCCGCACGCGCGCCCGGAGCTCGGCATAGACAAAGGGCTTGGCCAGAAAATCATCGCCACCCGCCTCGAAGGCCCGTACACGATCGGTATCGCCGCAGCGACCGCTGAGCACCAGCAGCGGCGTCTCGGGATCGATGCGGCTCGCAAGCCCGTCGGCCGCGCGGACGCTGCGGACGACCTCCAGCCCCGAGCCGTCGGGCAGGCCCACATCGAGCACCGCGATGTCGGGGTATTTGGTCTCCAGCAAGCGCAGCGCGTCTGCCGCCGTCTCGGCGATCAGCACCTCGCAGCCGTCGGCCGTGAGCTCGTCGGCAAGGAACGTCCGCGTCGTGGTGTCGTCCTCGGCCACGAGGATGGTGGCGGGCGTGTCGTGGGTCATGCCCCCTTAGGGCGCGGCGTTGCAGAATTCGCCCCCCTGCATCCAGAAGCAGGGGCCCGCCCGGACACCCCGAAACCACCGGAACGGCGAGCCGCAGATCGGCTGGCACTTCGATGTGCCGGACGCGGACGGACTGCAAGATCCATCCCATGACCTGCGAACGCGAAGGGATCGGGCATACGATGCCGACGACTTCGGGAGCAGCCGTCTTACCTCGGCGCGACTCGAACTGATCACCTTCATGAACGACGCACGCCGAGGCAACTACGACAGCGGCGAGGACTTTGTCCTCGAATACGGCGAACTCCGGTTCACCTTCAACGAGCGCGACTTCCGCGAGCGTTGCGAGCAGGCCGCCAACAAGCTGGGGTTCGTCTCCGGCCGCTTGGACGACCCCGAGCTGGAAGACCTCGTGACCCTGTCGGTCAACGGGGAGATCCAGGAGCCCGCGTCCGCCCTGGGCGAGCACGTCAACGACTGCTGGCCCGAGCTGGTCGGCCCATCAGATCGCTCGCTCGTGCACTGGCTGCGCCGCCTCGTCTTCCGCTCCGCCTGGCTGGACCAGCGCGTCAAGGAGAACGAGCTCGACGTCGAGTTCGACGAAGAGAGCTCGACCTTCATGTACGTCCAGCCGGACCGCGACGGCGAGCCCGTCGAGCTGGCACCCGAGCCCTCGTGGGGCCGGGTCGCCTACGTGCCGCGCTAGCACCAGCCGCCCCGCGGGTTCGGCCCTCTGGGCCGACACCCGCAAGGCTAAGCGAGCCCTCTGGGCGAGTCTTAGCCCAGGGCCTGGGCCCGCGCTTGGGCGATCGCATCCGCGCCTGCGTCGCCGACCAGGAGCTCCGGGCGCAGCGTGCCGCTGGCCACGAGGTCGAGCGCCGGGAAGCGACCCGTTCGCGTCAGCGTGCGATCCAAGGCGATGATCGTCGTCTCGCCGCCGACGGGCGCGGTGGCGGTAGCGACGATGGTCAGCGAGCCGCCGTCGACCACGTTGCGGGCGGCGGCCAGCGCGCGGCGAGCGGCGTGGGGCGGGACGCTGTCGAGGCCGTCGATCAGGACGACGACATCGCCACCGCGGGCGGTGATGCGCTTGGCGGTATCGACCGCGCGCTCGACGGCCTGGGCTGCGGCGTCCGGGCTGGCGGCCAGCGACAGCGAGGCGACGGGCTCGATCTCGCCCGCGCGCCACTCAGCGCACTCCTCGGGCCGTACGGCGGCAAGGACGACGTGGACCTCGAGGCCCTCGATCGACTTCAACGCGCCCGCGAGACGCTTCAAGGCCTCCGACTTGCCCGCGTGGGCCTCGCCGACGATCGCCACGCGCGAGCCCTTGCCGATCGGCGTCAGCCACTCGATCGCCTTGAGCGTCGCGTCCTCGGAGCCGAGCGCGAGGCGCTCGGTCGGCAGCGTGCACGGCAGGTCGTCGAAGTGCGTGCCCTCGGCGACCTCGTCGGCCGGGCGGCTGTTGATGGTGTCGATGCGGATCAGCGACGGGTAGCGCTCGGAGCGGCGCGGCTCGCGGACGGGGCCGCCGACCTTGTCGCCGGAGACGAGCTCGCAGCGGCGCACCTGCGCGGCCGAGACGTAGACGTCGTCGTCGGAGGGCTCGGGCGGCGTGAGGCGCACGAAGCCGGAGCCGTTGGGCAGCAGCTCGACGGTGCCCTCGATGATGCGATCCTCGCGTTCGGCGGGGGCGGCATCACGCTCGTCGCGATCACGGTCGCGGTCGCCATTGCGGTCTCCCCCGCGCTCGCGGTCTCCGCCACGGTCGCGATCGCGACCGCCCCGGCCACCACGCGAGCGGCGCTTGGGGCGCTCCTGCGCCTCGGCCTCGGTCTCCACGTCAGCATCGCCGACGGGCTCGATGTCAACGTCGACCGCGGCAGCCTCCTCGGCCTCGATCTCCTCCTCGACAACCGCGTCCTCGGTCGCGACGACATCCTCGTCGGCATCCTTGCGGCGCGAGCGTGAGCTGCGGCCGCCCCGCGAGCGGCGCTTGGGCGCCTCGGTGGCCTCGTCGCCGCCGTCCCCGTTGGAAGCGGCGGACGCAACGGCCTCCTCGCCTCCCTGCTGGACGATGATGCGATCGACGAGGTCGGCCTTGCGCAGACGGCGGTAGCCGTCGATGCCGAGCTCTGAGGCGATGGTGTGCAGGTCGGCGAGCGGGCTCGCCTCAAGGGCGGAGCGGGTGATGACGGACATCTTGGTCCTCCTCGGACATTTCGGGTGTCGGTGGGCGCCCGGCTCGCGTTGTCTGGCAGCGAGACGGCGACTCTCCAGAAGCTGTCTCCGAATAAGAAGCCGTGAGACCGGCTTCGCTCTGAAACAGCTTCTCGTGCGCGGGACCGTAGCGGAGTCGCCGGTCAGGAAGCGGCCGGCGTGTCGCCGGCGGTCCGCGCGCGGATCCACTTTAGGCCGTCATCGTCGGCGTCGAAGGCACCGATCTGCGCCCCGCCGGCCAGCACCTCGCGTACGGCGAGGTAGTCCACCGTCTCGGCGACGTCGTGGACGCGGACGATCGCCGCGCCGTGGTCGGCCGCGTAGCCGACGGCCGCCAAGGTGCCCGCCAGGCGCTCGGCGGGCGGCCGGCCGGTGACCGCCGCGAGGAAGTACTTGCGCGAGACCGCGGCAAGCCACGGATGGCCGAGCGCGGCCAGCCGGTCGATGGCGCGCAGGGTCTCGACGCTCTCGGCGGGGGACTTGGCGAAGTCCGGACCGGGGTCGACGATCAGCTGCGCGTCGGCCACGCCGCGCGTCCGCGCCACCGCGCAGCGCTCTTCAATGAACGAGACCACGTCACCCACAACATCGCCGCCGTAATCGGCGAAGTGCTCCTGCTTGGGCGCGGCGCGGGTGTGCATGACGACCAGCGCCGCACCGGTCCGCGCGGCGTGATCGGCCAGCGTCGGATCGCGCAGCCCCGAGACGTCGTTGAGCACGTGCGCGCCCGCGTTCAGCGCCGCGCCGGCGACCTCCGGCTTCCAGGTGTCGACCGACACGCAGATGCCCTCGGCGACGAGCCGCTCCACCAACGGCACGACGCGCCCGCGCTCGACCTCGGCGGCCGTCACGTCGGTGTAGGTGACGCCGGACTCGCCGCCGACGTCGATGAGGTCGGCGCCTTGGGAGACCAGCTCCAGCGCCAGCGCCACCTGCGCGTCGAGTGTCGTATGGCGCACCGCGTCGGAGAACGAGTCCGGGTTGGCGTTGACGATCCCCATCACCAACGGCCGGCCGGGCCGCAGATCGAAGCTGCGGTCGCGCAGCGTCAGGCGTGCGGGCGTCGTGGGTGTGCTCACCGGGCCAGACCGTAGTGCAGGAACACGTGGTCGTCGGCGCGATGGACGTCGCGCAGCGCCAGCCCGGCCGGGACGGCGAGTGGCTCCCCATCCAGGATCGTTGGCGCGCTGCCGGCCGCCAGCAGCGGCGAGACCGTGAGCAGCAGGTCGTCTAGCGCGCCGTCGGCGACCAGTTGGCGCAGCAGCGTCGGACCGCCCTCGCAGAGCACGGAGCGCACACCGCGCTCACCTAAGGCGACCAGCGCCGACGCCAGCAGCGGCGTGTCGATTCCCAGCCGGACAACCTCGAGGTCGGCCCGGAGCACCGGCGCCGCTACCTCTTCGCCGGCGTACGTGTAGACCGCGATCGGCACGCCCGGCTCGTCGAAAAGCGGGACCCCTTCCGGGAGCACAAGCGCCCGCGAGAGCGTGACGATCAGCGGATGCGGCGGCCGTCCATCGGCAACCCGGCGCGCGCGCTGCTCGTCGTCGAGCAGGTTCGCGTAGCGCTCGGCGGCCAGGGTGGCGCTCCCGACGAGGATCGCATCGGCCGCGGTGCGCAGCTCCCGCAGGAGCGCGCGGTCGGCCGGATGGCCGAGTGCGACCGAGCGCCCCCGCACGGCCGCACGCCCGTCGACGGTGGCGACCATGTCGGCCACGACGCGCGGACGACGGTGGGCGGGCGATGGCATCCCCGGCGCGGCCAGGCCCAGGCCGGCGACGAGGTCGCGCGCCGCGCGGAGCGCGCCTCCATCCAGCCGCTGGAGCGCCTCGTCGCCCAACGACCCCTACTTGCCGCCGATGTGGATCCGGCGCTCGGCGACCGCGACGTTGCCGGCGCGATCGGTCGCGCTCACGCGCACGGTGAACGCGCCCTTGCGGCGATAGGCGTGGCTGGCCTTGCGCGCCTGCTCGAAGCCGGTCCCGTCGCCCCAGTCGATCCGCACGTACTTGATGCCCGCCGCGTTGCCGCTGGGCGGGATCACGTCGGCCGGCTTGGCGGTGACGGTTGCCACGCGCTGCTTGCGCTTGACCGAGAACGAGATCGTCGGCGCGATCGTGTCGACCTTCAGCGGCTTGACCGTCGTCGTGACGCTCTGCCCGCGGCGGTCGGTCGCCGTGACGCGCCAGCTGTGCAGCCCCTCCGACAGCGCGCCGACCGGCAGCGTCGCCTTGGTGGTCTGTGTCTGGGCGACGGGCTTGCCGTCGATCAGCACGGTGTAGGTCAGCGGGCCCCAGAGGTCCAGCGCCGTCCCCCACGCCAGCGGGGTCTTGATGACGTTGCGCCAGAGCTTCGAGCTGGTGCTGATCCGAAACGCGCCGGGCAGCCGATCGTACTCGGCCAGCACGAGCCGGCGCGCGTCGCCGCTGCCCTGGATGAACGCGAACGCGAAGTCGCCCGTGCGGTTGCCTGCGACATCAAAGCCGGCAGCCGGGTCGACCGGGCCGAGGGCCGCGCTGGTCAGGGTCGTGTCCGGCCCCGGGCCGGGAATGAGACGTGAGGCGGCCTTGTCGTCGTAGAAGACGCCGTGGACGGTGCCATCAGCAGGGCTGAGCCAGCCGACCACGCGATCGGTCGTCTCGGCCACCGCGCCGATCGGCTGGGTGGGCGAACCCGCGCCGCCAAGGACGCGGGCCGGGTTCAGGATGTCGTCCTTGAGCACGCTCGCGAGCGCGGAGCCACCCGTCGTCCCGGCCGTCGCGGTGCCCTGGCCCTTGCCGTTGAGGTCGACCGCGGGCGCCTCGACGCCCTGGCCGCCCCAGCCGAGGCCGTCGAAGGCCACCGGCGGATCGGAGCGCGAGCCGCGCAACCGGACGCCGATCGCCCGCGGCTTGGCGGCTCCGCCGTCGTCGAACTGCTGGCGGAAGACCACCCAGGCGAAGGACGAGTCGTCCTCGATGTCGACCGACGGCGCATCGGCCGTACCGCCCGCGTGGCCGTCCAGATTGCCGAGCGTCAAGTCCTGATAGACGCTCGACGGGTTGGCCCCGTACATGCGCCGCGCGAAGACGTGACCGGACTCCCCCCAGACCGCGACGCCGGTGCCGTCGGCGGCGATCGCCACGCGCGAGCGGTTGCTGCCGACGCCAGCCACCGCCGCCGGGACGGCATCCAGCGGCGCCGGAATGCCGACGAAGGTCGTCGCCGTGCGGTCCATCCGGGCGCCCGCGACATCACCGCCGTTGACGGTGTAGGTCGCATAGGCCGCACCGTTGAACGACATGTCGACCGACGGGTCGGCCGCGCCGCTGGCCAGCAGCTGCGGCGCGCCCCACGCCGGGGCGCCCGCCTGGCGCACCACGGCAAACGAAGAGCCGCCCGCGATGAACACGACCGCCAGGCGGCCGCCGTCAGATGCCGCGACCGCCGGCGTCGCGGCCGGCGCGTCGAGGCCGACGTCAACACGCTCGGGCGCCTGCCAGACGCCATCGGCCAGCCGCGAGACGAAGATGTGGTCGACGCCGGCGTCACGCCGGACGTAGGCGACGGCGCCCGTTCCGTCGCGCGCGATGTCGACATCGCCGACCGAGCGAACGTCGGCGCTAGGACCGTCGACCGGCTCGCCGGCAAAGAACGCGGCCTGCGCGGCGCCGGGAACGGCGGCCAGGGCGGCGATGGTCGTGACGATGAAGGCCAGGCGGCGGCGCATGGGCGGCGAAGCTGCTCCTCGGAGGGGACGATGGAAGACTGCGGCGATCGTTTCGGGGAAACCGCTGCAGCCGTGGAAGTTACGGTGCGCGGCCGACGGTCGTCGTCACAACGGTCAGCCGGGGACGATGCCCTCGGCCCGCGCTTCGTCGGCAAACGCGGCTGCGGCGGCCTTCTGGGCGGCGCCGTCCCAGCCGGTCTCTGGCGCCATCGCCGCCGCGACGCGGCGCGCGACCTGACCGTCGGGTGCCGCGACGTCGCGAGCGGCGATAAGCCCCAGACGGGTCCGGCGCAGCAGCACGTCGCCGACGGTGCGCGCCTGCTCGTGCCGAGCCGCGTGGACGACCTCGGCCAGCAGGTCGGGCCGGCCCTCGACGACCGGCTGGGCCAACTCACCGCGCTGCGCGGCAAGCGCCAAGACCTCATGCGCGGCATGGCCATAGCGTGCGGCCAGCGGCGCGTAGGCGTCCTCGCGCACGCCCTCGACCCGCGGCAGCTCGCTCGCCTCGATCGCCTGGCCGAGCGGGATCTCGTGCGTGCGGCAGGGCGCGTCGCGTGCCTCGCGCTCGACGAGCCGGTCGACGGCCATCTTGGCCATCCGCCGCCACGTCGTCAGCTTGCCGCCGGTGATCGTGACCATCCCCGAGGAGGTCTCATACAGCTCAGCCTTGCGCGAGATGTCCACCGACTTGCCCGCGTCGGCGGAGCTGATCAGCGGCCGGACACCCGCAAACGCGCCGGTGATGTCTGACGCCGTCAGCTCAGTGGCAAAGAAGGCGTTGACGGCCTCAAGCAGGTACTCGACGTCGTCGTCGGCAGGCCGGACGTGGTCGAGGTCGGTCGCGTCGTAGTCGGTGTCGGTCGTGCCGACCAGCGAGCCGCCGAGCCACGGCAAGGCGAAGATGAAGCGCCCGCCGCCCGCCGGGACGATCGCGCCAACGTTGAGCGGCAGGTCCTCGCGGGCGAAGGTGATGTGGGTACCGCGCGAGGGCCGGATGATCGGGACCTCGGCCTCGTTGTGGAGCTCCTCAGGGCGCAGGCGATCGGCCCAGACGCCGGTGGCATTGACGACGTTCTGGGCCCGGACGACGAAGCTCTCCCCCGACGCGCTGTCGGTCACACGAACGCCCCGCGCGCGCCCACCCTCCTCGACCAGCTCGGTGACCAGCAACCCGTTGGCGCATACCGCACCGAAACGCTCGGCCTCACCCAGGACGGTGAAGACCAGCCGGCTGTCGTCGGTCTGGCAGTCATAGAAGAGGTAGCCCGAGGTCGGCTCACGCGCGGCGAGCGCCGGCAGGCCCTCGGCGACCTCGCCGGCGTCGATGATGCGATGGCGGTCGGGCGACCAGGAGGTCGTGGCGGCCGCGGCCTCGGTGGCGTCGTTGCCGGTGTTGTTGCGTCCGCGCCGGCGCAGCGGTGAGCGCAGCTTGTCCACCGACATGACGTCGTAGAGGTTGAGCCCCATGCCCATCATGCGGTCGGGCCGCGCGCCGTCGAAGGCGGGGACGATCAGCGGCAACGGCTTGACGAGGTGCGGCGCCAGCCCAACCATGATCTGGCGCTCGATCAGCGCCTCGCGGACTAGGCCGAGATCGAAGTTCTGCAGGTACCGCAAGCCGCCATGGACGAGCTTGCTCGACCGCGATGAGGTGCCCGACGCGAAGTCGTGGCGCTCGACCAGCGCGACGCTGTAGCCGCGGGTGGCCGCGTCGAGCGCCACGCCGGCACCGGTGATCCCGCCGCCGACGACGACAACATCGAACTCCTCTGCCGCAAGGGCGGTCACGGCGGTTGCGCGGTCGATCATCGGGGCCGGAGTCTGTCAGTTAGCGTCGATGCCCTTATGCCGGACCCCTACCTCGTCCTCTTCGTCGCCGACCCCGCCGACGACGGCCACGCCGACGCGCTGCGAGATGCCGCACGCGACATCCCGCAGGCCGGGTTCTTCGACGGGGTGGGTGGGGCCGGGTCCGGCGACACGCGGACCGTGGGCGCGTACCTGCGCACCGAGGAGCTGGCCGATGGGCTCGCGCTGGTCGCCGCGGTGGCCGAGGTGTCCTTCGCGCTGGCCGCGCGGATCGAGGTCCAGTACCGCGAGGAGATCTTGGGGCACTTGATCGACGGGCAGCCTGACGAGGCGCTGCGCGCCCGACTCCCCCTCCGGGACATCCCCGAGCCGCTCTAGGGTCATCCCGGATGGTGCGCGGGGCCGCGGCGCGCGATCTTGGTCCTATGTCTGAGACCCCTCCCTCCTCCCCCGATCCGCACGACGCCCCCACGTCGCAGCAGCCCACGCCGCCGGCGCCCCGCCGCCTGCTGCGCACCCGCGACGACCGTGTGCTCGGCGGCGTCTGCAGCGGCCTGGCCCGCTACTTCAACATCGACCCGCTGATCATCCGGATCGCGGCCGTCGCGCTGATCTTCGTCGGCGGCTTCGCCGTCATCGCCTACATCGCCGCGCTGCTGCTCGTGCCCGAGGACGACGGCACCGGTCAACCGGTCCCCGGCAAGCCCGGCCGCTTCTCGACGATCGCCGGCGCCGTGGTCATCGTCCTGGCTGGCGTCGCGCTGCTCGACGGCCATTGGGGCGTCGGCTTCGGCTGGGTCTTCGGCGCGCTCGCGCCGACGGTCCTGATCGTCGCGATCCTCGCCGTCGCCGGGCAACGGCTGCTGGCCAACCGCGGGGAGAACCAACCCGCGGCCGCCCGGATCGCCGGCGCCGCGCTGCTGCTGAGCGCGATCCTGGCCGGCGCGCTGGTCGCCGCCGCCGGCGCCGCCGTGGCCACCGCGGCCGGCGGCGGGGCCGTGATCGCCGGTGTCGTCATCGTGCTCGGCGTCTTGATGGTGGCCTTCTCCTTCCGCGACCGGCGCGCCCGCTGGCTCGCGCTGCCCGCGCTCGTGCTGGCGATCCCGGCCGGGGTCGTGGCCGCCGCGGGCGTCGACGTCGACCATGGCGTCGGCAACCGCGACTACGCGCCGGCGACGATCGCCGACCTCAAGCCCGGCGGCTACGAGCTCGGCGTCGGCGAGCTGGAGGTGGATCTCCGTGCCACGCGGTGGCCGCGCAACGCCGCCATCAACCTCAAGATCGACGTCGGCACCGGCCACGCGCTGGTTCTCGTCCCCGCCGACGTCTGCCTCCAGGCCGACACCCACGCCGGCCTGGGCTACCTCAACCTGCTCGGCAGCGAGACCGGCGGCGCCGACATCGACGATCAGCGCGGCACGATCGCGCGGAGCCGGTCGGCCCGCAAGCTGATCCTGGATGCCGACGTCGGCATCGGCGCCATCGAGGTCCGCCACACGCGGACCGACAACGGCCACTGGGATCACGACCGCCACGGGCCGGACGAGATCAACGCCGCGCTGGCCGCGGCCGGCTGCGCCGGGGAGCGAGCGTGAGCCGCCCCGACCTCGCGACGCTGATCAGCGGCCTCTCGATCCTGGCGCTCGGCACCGTGCTCCTGCTCGACCAAGCCGGCCAGCTCAGCCTCGACTTCGGCTCGCTGGCGCCGGTCGTCCTGACGGTCGTGGGGCTCGTCCTCCTCGTCGGAGGACTGGCAAAGCGCGACGGAGCCTGATGGAGAAGCCGCGACGACCGCCGCTGCGCCGTGACGACGACCGCAAGGTCATCGCCGGCGTCTGCGCGGGCGCGGCGGGCTGGCTGCGCATCGATCCGCTGATCATCCGCATCGCGATCGTCATCGCCACCGTCGCCTCCGGCGTCGGCCTTCCCATCTACATCGCCGGCTGGCTGCTGCTGCCACCGGCCGACGGCTCTCCGGCCATCGCCGCCCGCCTGCGCGCCCGCCCTGGCGCTTGGCAGATCGGCGCCGGCGTCGGTTGCCTCACGCTTGGTGGCCTGCTGACCATCCGCGAGCTCGGCCTGTGGTGGAGCGACGCGATCGTCTGGCCGTTCGTGCTCGCCGCAGCGGGCGCCGCGATGCTGTGGCGTCAGACCTCGGCCCGCCGCGCCGCGCCCGAGCCGGCGCGCTCGCCGCGCGACGGCGTGCAGACGATCGAGGAGCCCGTTCCGGTCGCCGCCGTCGAGGAGACCGCGACCGACCCCGCGGCGCGTCCGCCGCTGGGCTCCGCGATCCCACAGCGGCTGCGCTCGATCTACCAGGGCGGCTTCGGCATCGCGCTGGTCGTCGGCGCCGGCCTGCTGTTCCTGCAGGCCAACGGCGCGCTCAGCGGCGCGCGCGACCTCGTGCTCGCCTTCGTCGTCGTCGCGCTCGGCCTCGGCCTGATCCTGGCGCCGTTCTGGCTGCGCCTCGCGCGCGGACTGCGCGACGAGCGCAACGAGCGGATCCGCTCCCAGGAGCGCGCCGAGGTCGCGGCACACCTGCACGACTCGGTGCTCCAAACGCTGGCGCTCGTCCAGAAGCGCGCCGACGACCCGCGCGCCGTCGCGACGCTCGCCCGCCGCCAGGAGCGCGAGCTGCGCGGCTGGCTCTCGGGTGCGCCCGAGGCCCGCCCGGACGACTGCCTGGCCGACGCGCTGCGCGCCGCCGCTGAGGAGATCGAGGAGGCCCACGGCGTCCCAATCGAGGTCATTGCCGTCGGCGACCACGATCTCGACGAGCGCCACCGCGCCCTGGTCGCCGCCGCCCGCGAGGCGTTGGCCAACGCGGTGCGCCACAGCGCCAGCGACGAGCCGATCTCGCTCTACATCGAGGTCGCCGGCGGCCGCACCGAGGTCTTCGTCCGCGACCGCGGCCAAGGCTTTGATCCCGACGCGATCCCCGAAGACCGGCGCGGCGTGCGAGAGTCGATCATGGGCCGGATGGCCCGCCACGGTGGCACCGCCGCCGTGCACAGCACGCCCGGAGAGGGCACGGAAGTGGAGCTGGTGCTGGATGACTGAAAGCCTGCCGACCGTCGTGCTCGTCGACGACCACGCGATCTTCCGGGCCGGCGTGCGCGCCGAGCTCGACGGGCTGGTGACGATCCTCGGCGAGGCCGGCGACGTCGAGAGCGCCGTGCGCGCGATCGTCGAGCGCACACCCGACGTCGTCCTGCTCGACGTCCACCTCCCGGGCGGCGGTGGCGTCGAGATCCTGCGCCGCCTGACCACCGAGGCGCCAGAAGCCAAGTGCCTCGCGCTCTCGGTCTCCGACGATCCCGAGGACGTCATCGCGGTCATCCGCGCGGGCGCACGCGGGTACGTGACCAAGACGATCTCGCCGACCGAGCTGGTCGACGCGATCCGCCGCGTCCAAGAGGGCGACGCGGTCTTCTCCCCGCGGCTGGCGGGCTTCGTGCTGGACGCGTTCTCGAGCGGCGCGTCGAGCGGCAGCCCAGCGGGTGGGCGGGCTGACATCGGCGCGGTCGATGCCGAGCTCGACCAGCTCACCCCGCGCGAGCGCGAGGTCTTGCGCCACATCGCTCGCGGCTACCTCTACAAGGAGATCGCCCAGCGCCTCGGGATCTCCGTCAAGACCGTCGAGGCGCACGTCAGCGCGGTGCTGCGAAAGCTCCAGCTCTCGACCCGCCACGAACTCAGCCGCTGGGCCGTCGAACGCCGTCTCGTGGACTAAAAACCTCTAGGTTCCCCGATCCCATGCCCCGGACTTACCTGCTCACCGGCTACCCCGGCTTCCTTGCCGGCCGGCTCGTCCCGCGCCTACTGGAGGACGACGAGCAGGCGCGGATCGTCGCGCTCGTCGAGCCGCGGATGGTCCAGCGCGCCCGTGAGCTGGCGCCCGACGGCGTCGACATCCAGCCCGGCGACATCACCGACCCGAGGCTAGGCCTTGACGCGCGCACCTACGACCGGCTGGCGGCCGAGACAATCAAGGTCTTTCACCTCGCCGCCGTCTACGACCTCGCCGTCGGCGCCGAGCTGGCCGAGCGCGTCAACGTCCAAGGCACCCAGCACGTGGTGGACTTCTGCCGCAAGGCCTCCCAGCTGGAGCGCCACCACTGCATCTCGACGGCCTATGTCGCGGGCACGCGCTCGGGGCTCGTGCTCGAGGACGACCTCGCCAAGGGCCAGGACTTCAAGAACTTCTACGAGTCGACCAAGTTCGCCGCCGAGGTGGTCGTGCGCGCGTCGATGGACGACGTCCCGACGACGATCTACCGCCCGGCAATCGTGGTCGGCGACTCCCAGACTGGCGAGACGCAGAAGTTCGACGGGCCGTATTACCTCCTGCGCTCGATGGCGAGCCCGATGGGCGCGCTGCTGCAGATCGGCCGCGGCGACGCGCCGTTCAACGTCGTGCCGGTCGACTTCGTCGTCGACGCGATCGCCGCGGGCGCGCGCGACGCCCAGGCCGCCGGCCACACGCTGCACCTCGTCGACCCCGAGCCGGTCAGCTCGCACGAGCTGGCGCGGCTGCTGGCGCTGGAGTACGCGGGGCGTGAGCCGAAGATCCCGCTCTCGCCCGGCCTCGTAGACCGCTCGCTGAGGTTCGGCGCGGTACGCAAGATGTTCGGCGGGACGCCGCGCCAGTCGATCGTCTACCTCAACCACCCGGTGACCTTCGACACCGCCCAGGCGGGCGAGGTGCTGGGGCGCAACGGCCTGCGCTGTCCGCGCTTTGCGGAGTACGTCGGCGCGATGGTGAAGTTCTATTCAGCGCATCAGGACGACGACGCCTACCGCCCCGCACACGAGCGCTAGTGAGGAAGCGCGCACACGAGCGCTAGGCGCGCTGCGGACAGACGCGCAGCGCGTCGATCAGCAACTCCAGGAAGCGATCGGCGAGCACGACCGGCGACGCCTGCTGGGCGGCGATGACCGAACCTGCCGAGCACATGAGCGCCGGCATGTCGGCCACGGTGAAGTCCGGCGTCATCCGCCCTTGGGCCTGGGCACGCTCGATGATCTCGCCGACGACGGCTGACAAGGCTTGACGCTCCGGCTCGGCAAGCGCCAGCGCGTCGGCGTCCTCGCTCCAGGTCACGCGCTGGCGCAGCGAGGCGTCGGTGGCCATCGCGGCGAACGTCTCGCGCAGGAAGCCTTCGAAGGCGGTCCAGCCGTCGGGCTCTGAGGTCCATCGGCGCGCGACCTCGGCGTGGTGGCGGAACTTCGTCGCCATCAGCTCGCCTTGCAGCGCGCTCTTGGTCGGGAAGTGGCGGTAGACGGTCCCCACGCCAACTTGGGCGCGCCGAGCGACGTCGTCCATCTGCGTCGCTTGCCCGCACTCCTCGAACAGCTCGCGCGCAGCGTTGACGATCCGCTCGCGATTGCGGACGGCATCCGCCCGCTGGGGCTTGGGCTCCGTCGAGCTCACGGTCGCACTGTAGCGCGAAGACTTGACAAACGGAACCGCATCTCCGTATGGTCGTCAGCGAACCGGAATCACCCCTCCATTTCCCCGACACGATCCCGGAGGTCCAACTCGTGTCCACCGCTCCTCCCCAGAGCACCAACAAGTGGCTCGCGCTCGCGCTGCTGGCCACCGCCCAGTTCGTCGTCGTCCTCGACGCCTCGATCGTCAACGTCGCCCTGCCGTCAATCGGCAAGGACCTTGACTTCTCGTCCGAGAACCTCTCCTGGGTTGTCAACTCCTACACCTTGGTCTTTGGCGGCTTCCTGCTGCTCGGCGGACGCCTCGCCGACCTGCTCGGCCGCCGCCGTCTCTTCATCGCGGGCCTCGTGCTCTTCGCACTCGCCTCGCTGGCGGGCGGCTTTGCCCAGAGCGAGATGTGGCTGATCGGCGCCCGCGCCGTCCAGGGTCTCGGTGCCGCGCTCGTCTCCCCCGCCGCGCTGTCGATCGTCACCACCACCTTCGCTGAGGGCGCCGAGCGCAACAAGGCACTCGGTGTCTGGGGCGCGGTCGCCGGTTCTGGCGGCGCAGCCGGCGTCCTGCTCGGCGGGATGCTGACCGAGTGGGCGGGCTGGGAGTGGGTGCTGTTCGTCAACGTGCCGATCGGCATCGTCGCCGCGCTGCTGGCCCCGCGCCTGCTCGGCGAGAGCCGCGACATCGACCGCGTCCGCCACTTCGACGCCGCCGGCGCGTTCACCGTGACCGCCGCCCTGTCGATCGGCGTCTACGCGCTGGTCGACGCCAACGACGCCGGCTGGACCTCGACGCAGACGCTCGTCCTCGGCGCGATCTCGCTCGCGTTGCTGGCCGTCTTCACGGCGGTCGAGCTCCGTTCGCCGTCACCGCTGGTGCCGTTCTCGATCTTCCGGCTGCGGAGCCTGCGGGGCTCCAACATCGTCGGGTTGCTGATCGGCATGTCGCTGTTCTCGATGTTCTTCTTCATCTCGCTCTACCTCCAGCAGGTGCTGGGCTACAGCGCGCTGAAGGCGGGCTTCTCCTACCTGCCGCTGGCGTTGGTCATCATCTTCTCGGCGGGGGCCGCGTCGCAGCTGGTGACAAAAATTGGCTTCAAACCGTCGCTGATCCTCGGGATGGTGTTCATCGCCGCCGGCCTGCTGTGGTTCTCGCGCGTCTCGCCGGACGGCACCTACCTCGGCGACGTCCTGTTCCCCTCGATCCTTGCCGCCATCGGCCTGGGCTTCTCGTTCGTCCCGGTGACGATCGGCGCGGTGATGGGCACCAAGCCGCAGGAGGCCGGTTTGGCCTCGGGGCTGATCAACACCTCCCAGCAGGTCGGCGGCGCGCTCGGGCTCGCGATCCTGTCCTCGATCGCCACCAGCCGGACCAACACGGTCGCCGGTGGCGCGCGGCCGGATGCGACCGCGCTGACCGAGGGCTTTCAGACCGCGTTCCTGGTCGGTGCTGGCTTCGCGGTGACCGGCGCGATCCTGGCGGCCGTGCTGATCTCCTCGCGCGACAGCCGCGAGCAGGTCGCCGCGGCGCGCAGCGGCGAGCCGCTGCCGCACCCCGCTTAGGTCAAGAGGCCACCAAGCTGCGTGGCCCCTTATGCCGAGTGGGTCACGCCTTGACGGGGGCGGCGCGTGGTGGCGCCGCCCTCGTCGTTTCCGTCCGCTCAGGCGACGGGTTCGTGCGGGCGCCAGTTGTCGCGGGCGCGGTCAAACGCGTCCCAGTCGATCGGCGTCGGTGGCTCATCGTCAGGGCCGTCGCCGCCACCGCCACCGTCATCCCAGCCGTCATCGTCGTTGCGGCGGCGAGCTACCCAGGCCGCGAGGCAGAGCGCCTCGACGCCGCAGATCACGAACGCGCCGGCCATGCCGTCCTCGTTCTCCAGCAGCGCCTCGCCGGCCAGGACGTAGAGGCAGATCGAGAGCCCGACGAGCGTCCGAGCGAGGCGATCATGCGCGCGGCGCGCAGGCACACCGAGGAAGGCCCGGGCGACGGAGAGGACCAGCGCAACGGCGACGATGGCCTTGATCTCGAGCGGCACAGCGCTCACACCACCGAGGCTACCCACCTCAGGCCACTTCGGAAAGGGGATCCGATGCCGAGTCGGCACCGGATCCGGGCGGGAGAGCGGGGCGGGTGGGCCTCGCTCCTCCCGAGCTACAGCGCCTTGAGCTCCTCGGTGATGTCGGAGACCGAGCCCTTGGCGTCGCCGAAGAGCATGCTCGTCTTGGGGTTGACGAACAGCGGGTTGTCGATGCCGGCGTAGCCCGAGCTCATCGAGCGCTTCAGCACGATGACGCTGGCGGAGTCGTCGACGTTGAGGATCGGCATCCCGTAGATCGGCGAATCGGCCTTGTTGCGGGCATCGGGGTTGGTCACGTCGTTGGCGCCGATGACCAGCGAGACGTCGACGCGCGGGAACTCCCCGTTGATGTCGTCCATCTCCTTGAGCTGCTCGTAGGGCACGTCGGCCTCGGCGAGCAGCACGTTCATGTGGCCCGGCATGCGGCCCGCGACCGGGTGGATCGCGTACTTGACCTCGACGCCCTTGGCCTCCAACAGCTTGGCCATCTCGCGAACGGCGTGCTGGGCCTGGGAGACGGCCATGCCGTAGCCGGGGACGACGACGACCAGGCGCGCGAAGGCCATCTGGATCGCGACATCAGCGGCCGAGGTGCTGCGCACCGTGCCGCCGGACGCACTGGTGGCGCCGGCCTCGGCGGTGACCTCGCCGCCGAAGCCGCCGAGCAGCACCGACGTAATCGTGCGGTTCATCGCCACAGCCATCTGCTGGGTGAGCAGCGTGCCGGACGCGCCGACGATCATGCCGGCGACGATCAGCGAGGTGTTGTTGAGCGCGACGCCGGTCGCGGCGGCGCTCAGGCCGGTGAAGGCGTTCAGCGTCGAGATGACGACCGGCATGTCGGCGCCGCCGATCGGCAGCACGAGGAAGTTGCCGACGAGCGCGGCGCTGATCAGCAGCACGATGATCAGGATCTCGTCGTGCGAGCCGGCGACGATCGCCACGCCGCAGGCCACCGAGATCGCCAGCAGCAGCCCGTTGATCACGGTCTGGGCCGACCCGAACGGCTTGACCGGCTTGCCGTCGATGAGCTCCTGGAGCTTGGCGAACGCGATGTTCGAGCCCCAGAACGACACGCTGCCGATGATCGCCGCAAAGCAGCTAAAGATCGCCACGTAGGTCGGGACGTGGGCAAAGCCGCCGGACTCACGGAACTCGACCCACGCGATCAGCGCGACCGCACCGCCGCCCACGCCGTTGAACAGCGCGACCATCTGCGGCATCTGGGTCATCTTGACCTGGCGCGCCGCGGGCACGCCGATGGCGGTGCCGATCGCCACGCCGAGGATGATCAAGACGATGTTGTTGACGTCGGGGACCAGCAGCGTCGCGATGACGGCGATCGCCATGCCGACGGCGGCGATGCGGTTGCCGCGCACGGCGGTCTTCGGGCCGGTCAGGCCGCTCAAGCCGTAGATGAACAGCGAGAAGCTGATGATGTAGAGGACCGCCGTGAAGTCGGGGTCGGTGATGAAGCTCGACGCCAGCATCAGGCCTCCTTGCCCCCGGCCTCGATCTGGTCCTTCGGCTTGGCCTTGAACATCTCGAGCATCCGGTCGGTGACCAGGAAGCCACCGACGACGTTGATCGTTCCGAAGACGACCGCGATCACCAGCAGGAACTTGTTGAGCGCCCCGTCGGCCAGACCCTCAACGAGCAGCAGGATGCCGCCGAGGACCACGATCCCGTGGATCGCGTTGGTGCCCGACATCAGCGGCGTGTGCAGCGTGTTGGGGACCTTGGAGATGACGGCGTAGCCGACGAAGCCCGCGAGCACGAGGATCGCGAGGTTTGTGACGAGGGTCGATGTCATGACTGCACCTCTCCGTTCTTGACGACACAGGCGCCGGCGACGATCTCGTCCTCGAAGTCGGGCGTGTAGGCCCCGGACTCATCGTCGGCCAGCAGTTCGATGAGCGCCTGCAGGTTGCGCGCATACAGCGCGCTGGCGTGCTCGGGCATGGTCGCCGCGAGGTTCAGCGGCGAGACGATCGTGACGTTGTGCTTGACCACGGTCTCGCCGGGCTCGGTCAGCTCGCAGTTGCCGCCGGTCTCCCCCGCGAGGTCGACGATCACGCTGCCGGGCTTCATGCCCTCGACCGCCTCGGCGGTGACTAGGCGCGGCGCCGGGCGACCCGGGACCAGCGCGGTGGTGATGACCACGTCAAACCCCTTGATCGCGTCGGTCAGCGCCTGCTGCTGCTGAGCGCGCTCCTCCTCGGTCAGCTCACGCGCGTAGCCGCCCTCGCCGGCAGCCTCGATGCCGAGGTCCAGCCACTTGGCGCCAAGGGACTCAACTTGCTCGGCCGTCTCGGGCCGGACGTCGTAGCCGGTGGTCTGCGCGCCGAGGCGGCGTGCGGTGGCCAGCGCCTGCAGTCCGGCGACGCCGATGCCCAGGACGAGGACCTTGGCCGGCGGGATCGTGCCCGCCGCGGTCATCAACATGGGGTAGAACCGCGTCGCGTGGTCAGCACCGAGCAGCGCCGACTTGTAGCCCGCGACGTTGGACTGGGAGGAGAGCGCGTCCATCGACTGTGCGCGCGAGATCCGCGGGATCGCCTCCATCGCAAAAGCCGTCGCACCGGTCTGGGCCACCGCCTGTAGGCCCTCTGGGTTGCCGCGCGGGTTCAGGAACCCGATCAGCGTCTGGCCCGCGGCCAGGCGCCCGAGCTCCCCATCGGCCGGGGGTGCGACCTTGACGACCACCTCGGCGCCCCAGGGGTCGCCGATCGTCGCTCCGGCGTCGGTGAAGAGCGCGTCGGGCACCAGCGCAGCCTGTCCGGCCCCGCCTTCGACCACGACCTCATGACCCTTCGCGACAAGCTTTTTGACGACCTCGGGCACCAGCGCGACCCGCCGCTCACCCGCGATCGATTCCTTCGGGACACCGATCCGCATAAGAGCGCCGGACCCTATACGAGCAGGCGTTCGCGACGACGGCTCATGAGCCAGTCCGCACATGCCGTCGCGGCAGGTTCAGCACCGGCCGGGCGTGCGGTTCAGCGTGGCCACCGGCAGGCGACGGCCGCTGACGGCGACGGTGGCGTCGTTGGTCGCCAGGACACGACTGCCGGCGTCATTGCGCGTGAACTGGAAGGCGCCGCCCGAGCGTTGAAGGGAAGCGAGCGCGCGGGTCGCGCGGGTGTCGCGGCTGCCCATCGCGCCGGCCGCCTGGATCGCCAGCGCGGTCGAATTGGCCTCGTTGCGATCGCGGCGGCCCAGCGCAAATCCTCCGGCCGGCGTGCGCCTGGCGCGCAGCCAGCGCAGGCCGGCGCGGAGCGTGCCGTTGCGGGCCGAGACGCCCGCGGCACGCGCGGCCAGGATCGCCATCGCGGTGCTCGTGACGTCGTCGGAACGGCCACCGGAGCGCGTCATATTGAAGTTCCAGCCGCCGGCGCCGCGCGCCTTCAGCAGCACGTTGACCGACCGCTGCGACGGACCCGCGTGGAGCGCGTGTGCCGCGAGCATCGCGAGCGTCTGGTCGAAGATCGTGCTGCCGTAACGACCCGCGCGGCCGGAGGACTGCAGGTGCACGAGGAGGTCGACGTTGCCGGCGCACCGAGCGCTGCCGCTGCGCGCGGCGACGAGCGCGAGGATCGTCTTGCCGGTCGCGCCGGCGGTGCGGGTATAGCTGTTGGCGCCGGCGCGCAGGGCACGGGCACGCCGAGCGGCCTCGGCGGCCGGCAGGCGGCCGGCGGCGCGCATCGCGACGATGGCGTCGGCGGCCATGCCGTCGGCGCCCGGCTTGACCGCCGACGACAGCCAGGCGGCGCCGGCCTGTGCGGCGGAGCGGTCGGAGGCGTTGGCCGCCGCGGGCGCGAGCGCCAAGATGAGCGACGTCAGCAAGATGGTGGACTTGAACTTGGTCATCGAGGAGGGTCCGTGAGGGTTGGGAGCACGGTCGTTGGCGGCGCCGGGGTCCAGCGAACTTCTAGACGCGCGCGATAGCGCCGCAGGACGCGCACGAGCGCGGGGCCAAAGGCGAGGAAGAACACCACGTTGCCCACGGCGTGCGCGAGGTCGAATGGTAGGCCGGCGGCGCAGACGGTCAGCCACAGGCTCAGCGACGGCGTCCCGCCCGCCGCCGTCAGGGTGGACAGGTTGGTCAGCGCGCCGAAGAACAGCGCGCACAGGACGAGCAGCGCCGCGGTCGGGATCCGCGGCAGTCGGCCGCGCATCAGCACCGCCCAGCCGGCCCCGATGGTGCCGATGGTGCCCCAGCCGACCATCTGCCACGGCGTCCACGGCCCCTGGCCGAAGACCAGGTTGGAAGACAACGCGGCAAGCGCGCCGACCGCGAAGCCGGGGGCGCCGCCGAGCACGAAGCCGGCCAGGAAGACGATGTCGGTGGTCGGCTTGACGTTGGGCAGCGGTGCGAACGCGATCCGGCCCAGCGCGGCGAGCGCGGCGAGCGTCGCGACCATGGCCAACACCTTGCTCGACGGGTGCGTGCGCTCATACCAGGCAAAGCCGAGCGCGAGCACCAGCGCCAGCAGCGTGAAGGTGGTCAGCTGCCAGGTCATCGCGCGGCGACGCCTTCATGTTGATGTAGGAGCGCCGCGCCGGCGTCAGGCAGCAGCGCCCGGCCGCCGGTGACCCGCGCCGTCTCGGTCGCGAAGTACCAACCGCCGGCCAAGACCGCACCCACCGGGCCGTCGGCGATCGGGCGACCGTCGGCGAGCAGGATGACGCGGTCGGCGACCTCGGCGGCGAACTCCGGGTCGTGCGTGGCGACGATGACGGCGGCCCCGCCGACGGCAAAGCCGGCCAGGCGTTCGGTCAGCGCCGCCTTGGCGGCGCGGTCCATGCCGCGCGTCGGCTCATCGAGTCCGATGACCGCGGCAGGCTCCTCGGAGTCCAGGACGATCGCCAGTGCCAGGCGCTGACGCTGACCGCCCGAGAGGTCGCGCGGATGGCGGTCCAGCAGCTGGTCGAGGCCGACGGCGGCCAGCGCACCGAGCGAGGCCTCGTCGCCGACGCGCTCGTGCAGCAGGTAGTCGTTGGGATCCTGAAGCAGAAGCGCGACCCTCCCCGCAGCACGGACCTTGCCGCGCGTCGGCGCCATAAGCCCGGCGGCGTGGCGCAACATGGTGGACTTGCCCGCGCCGTTGCGGCCCATCAGCGCCACGCGCTCCCCTGGCGCGATCGCCAGGTCGACGCCACGCAGGACCACCGCGCCACCGCGACGCTCGTGCCAAACGCCGTCGAAGCTCAGCGCAGCATCCCGCCGCTCGCGGCGCCCCGGCTTCCGCGGCGCGCTCGCATCCTCACCGTCGACCCCTCCAGTGGCGTCGAGGTCGATGCCGCGTGCTCGCAACGCCGCGCGTGCCTCCTTGACGCCGGAGGGCGGCGGGGTGATCTGCGCCGCGCGGAACATGCGCGCGGCCGGCGTCTGCAGCTCGGGCGCCGCATCGCCGGCCCAGGCGAGGAACTCCGGCGGCGGCGCGTCACAAGCGATCGCGCCATCGGCCATCACCACGACGCGGTCAGCGGCGGGCAGGCAGCGCTCCAACCGATGCTCGGCGAGCAGGATCGTCGTCCCCCACTCCTCGTTCAGCCGGCGCAACAGCCAGATCAGCTCGTCGCCCGCGACAGGGTCCAGCTGCGAGGTCGGCTCGTCCAACAACACCAACTTTGGTCGCCCGGCCAGCGCCGCGCCGAGCGCCACACGCTGCAACTCGCCGCCACTGAGCTCGTTGGTCGCACGGTCCAGCAGGTGCGCGATCCCCAGCGCGAGCGCCGCCTCCTCCACCCCACGCGCCACCGCCGCCGGCCCGTGGCCACGGTTCTCCAGCGGGAAAGCCAGCTCGGCGCGCACGGTCGTCAGCACGACCTGGGACTCGGGGTCCTGAAAGAGCGAGCCGGCGACGCGCGACAGGTCGGCCGGCCCGTGCTCCCGCGTGTCCATGCCGCCGACGCGCACCACCCCGCCGAACGTGCCGCCGTGGAAATGGGGAACCAATCCGGACGCTGTCCGCAAGAGGGTGGACTTGCCCCCAGCCGAGCGGCCGGCCAAGACCACCATCTCGCCCTCCTGGACGCACAGCGAGACGTCGCGCAGCGACGGGACCGCCGCACCCGCGTAGGTGTAGGTGACGTGGTCGAGCTCAAGGATCGGCGGCGCGGTCACGGTGCGATCCCCCGCCGGTCAGCGAACGGCAGCAGGGCGACCACCGCGAACACAACCGCCGCCAGCAGCGCCTCCCCGACCCCCGCGCCGGTGATCTCCGGATACGGGTCGAAAGCCGCGATCGGCGCCACGCGCGCGACCACGGTCAGCGCGATCAGCACGATGGCCGACGTCATGAACGCCCGGTCATGGCGCGACCAGGGACGCCCTGACCGTCCACCCCGACGCGCGCTGCCGTAGCCGCGCACCTCCAGCGTCGCGGCGACGTCCAGTGCGCGATCCATCGCGCCGCCCGCCACCGCCCGCAAGACCGCGAGCCGTGCGGCCGTGCCCTCGCCCCCGTGGTCGGCCCGGCAGCGCCGCGCTTCCTCAATGCGCTGCGCGTCAACCGCCAGCACCGGCACCAGCCGTGTCGCCAGCGTTGCGGCCAGCGCCGAACGCACCGACGCGCGGCGCATGAGGCGCAGCAGGTCGTCGGGATCGACCGCGACGGTGAAGACCGCAAACGCCGCGGCCACCGTCAGCAATCGCAGACCGAAGAGCAACCCGTACACCAACGCCTCGAGGGTCACGTCGACCTGCCCGAAGGGCGGGATCTCCCCCAGCCGCGCGAGGATCGTGAAGCCCTCACGCACCACCAACATGTTGACGACCGCGATCGTCAACGCCCACGGCACCATCCACGCCACGACGCGGCCGACCTCACGCGCAACACCGGCCCCCGCCGCGCCCGCCAACACCACGAGCGTCAAGCCGACCAGCACGATCGGATGCTCGGCCGCCAGCGCCGCCGCCGCCAGCGCCGCACACCACGCGCCACCGGCCGCGGCGCGTGCCGCGTGCAGCGGGCTGGCGCGGCGGCGGTATCTCATTGGCCGCGGTCCGGGAGGCCTATGGGCTTGCCGCCCGACACCGCCACGGCGAAGCGGCCGTTCAGCGCGCCCTCGTCGAGCGCGGCGGCCGCTGCCGCCACGCCGGCGTCGTCGGTCCCGGTCACGATCCATACAGGGTCGCTGACCTCGTCCTTGACGTCGCGGACCTGGGTCGCGGCGATCAGGCCGCTGCCCGCGCCGAGCGTCCGCGTGACGTGTCCGGCGTCATCGAGCAAGGCGATGGACTTGCCGTCGACGGCGGGCTTGGCATACACGCCGCTGCCCGCCGGACCTCGCTCCAGCAGCTTGGCCGTCGACTCGTTGCGCAGCGCGCGCCAGGGACCGACGAGGATCCGCAGCGTGTCGACCACGAAGCTGTTGCCCACGCCACCGCGTGCGGCGACCTGACCGAGATCAGAGAGCTTGTCGGCGATCACCTCGCAGGGGTCGCTCTGCGGCTCAGCGCACTCCACGCGCGTCGGCAGCCGATGGCCATCGACGCCGTGCAGGAATGGCTCGGGGAACGAGCCGACGACGGCCGGGATGTCGTCGGTGGCACCCCAGTCGTGGTAGTCCCACCAGACCCGGTCGCCCTGGTGGACCTTGATCGAGGTCGCGCTCTTGTCGGCCAGGATTCCGTTGACGTAGAAGAACCAGTCGACCGAGCCGCCGTTGCCGCCACCGCTAACACCGTCGATCGACTGCACGAAGTTGCCGCCGAAGCGCGTCTCCACGTTCGGCGCGTTGCGTTGCAGCAGCCGCATCACGGTGTCCGAGCCACCGGTCTTGGGCTGGTCGGTTTGGACGATCGGCTCGGCGCCGAAGCCCTTGGACACCAACAGCTGGGTCTCGCTCGCCTTCGGTCCCGCGCCCAAGCCGCAGCCGGCGACCACCGCCGCTGCTACCACAGCAGCGACGGCGATCGCCAGCGTACGCCCTTGAGCGCGGAACCGGCTAGGCAACGAAGAACACCACCCGCGACGTGCCGCGGGCCAGCGACTTGGTGGTGTTGCCGGCCTTGTCGGTGACCTCCACGTCCAGGACATAGCGACCACGGCCGAGCTTGGACGGCAACAGGTAGGTGAACTCCTGCTTGGCGCCAACCGAGAACCACACGCCGTGTGCGGCGCCGCACTTCTTCAGCGCCTTGAACTTCTCGGTCTTGCTGTCATAGGTCGCGCACTTGCGACCGTCGGTGCGCGTCAGGCGCAGGCGCACGTCGGCGATGCCGGAACCGTCGTTGGCGACCTTGCCCGCCAGCTCACGCGGACCAGCGCCCTTCTTGTACTTCTTGCCTTCGGACACCGCGGTGATCGCCGCGTTGGCCACGACCTTGTCGGGCGAGCCGCAGAACCCGTCGCTGCCGTTGGTCACGCAGGGCGGCGACGGGCCGACGGGCGGGGTGCCGGGCTTGGCCGTCGTGCCGCAGAAGCCGTCGCTGCCGGTGGTCGCGCAGCCGACGATTCGGGCCGGAGCGCGGTTGCCCTTGGTCGCGACCAGCGTGTACCGGCCGCCCGTGGCGACCGTCACCTGCGCGCTGCCGTCAGCGCCCGTCGTCGCGGTGGCCTTGCCGCCCGCGACGCTCGCGCCGGCCGACGGGGCGATGACGGTCGTCGACGGGTAGATGTTGAAGTCCGTGGTCGACTCGCTCACCTTGACCGTGAACGGCACGCCGGGCGTCGCCGTGGCGGGCGCGTCGAGCAGCACCGGCTCGCTGTAGCCCTCGGTGGCAAACGCATTGCTCCACCAGAACAGAACCTTGTCGCCGTCGGCCAGCGTGTGGTCGCACGCCGTATCGTTGATGAACTGACCGTTGACATAAACGGCCCATGACGAGCCGCCCAAGACGAACGGATGCTCTTCGCCCTCGATACGGGTGACACCGAAGGCCGGCCCATCCCAATTGCCGGCGACCGCGGCCTCCAGCGCGGTTGCCGGGACCGCGCCCGAGCAGCTTGCGCCGCCCGCCTTCGCGACCGAGGCGGCGGTGTCGACCGTCGTCGGCGCCTTGATCACCGACTGGCCCGAAATCTCGACGGTCACCTTCGCCGCCATCGCCGGGCTCGCGGTTGCCGCGAGCGTGAGGCCTCCCACCAGGAGGCCGAGGATCTTCTTCTTCATGTGGGAACCAACCCTTGCCACGAGGGCGTCGAGTCCTTGTCGGTCGGAGGCAGGTCTCCTGGCTCCCGGGCCTCTCCTCGTCCGCGCCTTCCCGGGAGCGATCCCAGTGGCTGTGTCGCGCTGACGCAACACGTGCGGCGAGGCACTCGCCCGGTCACAGTGGCGGGTCCGCGTCGGATTCGCACCGACTTCCCTTAACCACCGACCCTGAATTTGCTCGACGATCCTAGCGCTCCGCGCGCCTCGGAGGCGGGCTGGCAGCGGTAGCCTCCGAGCCACGATGACCGTCAACCTCACCCGGATCTACACCAAGCTCGGCGACGGCGGCGAGACGCACCTCGGCGACATGAGCCGGGTGCCCAAGACCCACCCGCGCATCGAGGCCTACGGGGTCGTCGACGAGCTCAACGCACAGCTCGGCGTCACGCTGACGCTGGGAGACCTCCCCGAGCAACAGGCAACGTGGCTGCGGCGCGTCCAGAACGACCTCTTCGACGTCGGTGCCGATCTCGCCGTGCCCCACGGCGGCAACCGCGCGCGGCTGCGCGTCGACGAGGGCTACACGACCTGGCTAGAGGAGGCGTGCGACGAGGTCAACGCCACGCTGAAGCCGCTGAAGTCCTTCATCTTGCCGGGCGGGACGCCCGCGGCCGCCCACTTGCACGTCTGCCGCACGGTCTGCCGGCGCGCCGAGCGCCGCGCGATCTTGGTGGAGGACGGCAACCCGGAGGTCGTGCGCTACCTCAACCGGCTCTCGGACCTGCTCTTCATCTTGAGCCGCGCGGCCAACGGCGGCGAGGAGCCGCTGTGGGAGCCGGGCGCTACCAAGGCTTAGGCGGCGGCGCCCGGAACCCGGAGCCGATCACACCCGCCAGCACGGCGGCGAGCGCCGCGATCGCCAACGCGCCCGCCACGAAGGTCGTATGCGCGGAGGCGTAATCCATCAGCGCCTGCGGGCGTGCGAGAGCCACGCCGGCGGCCGCGCCCGCACCGATCAGCGCGACGCCCAGCGCCGGGACGACATCCACCGGCCGGCTGCCTCCCTCTGCCCCACGCCGGCTGGGCCACCGGCGCTCACTGAACGCGATCGCCGAGATCGCGAGCAGGACATAGGTCGCGGCAACCAAGTAGCCACCGAAGACGTCGGACGGAAAGTGCCAGCCGAGCGTGAGGATCGCGTAGGCGACCGCGATCGCGAAGGCGCCACCGACGGCGGCGACCGTCGGCCGCAGGCGCGGCGGCGCGGCCAGCACGGCGCACAGCGCCATCGTCATCGCCGCGGTCGAGTGGCCCGACGGCCAGGAGGCGGCGCCGATCTGTGCGTGGCCGAGCCACTCATCAAAACGCTGGGTGGCAAGCAAGTGCTTCAGGGACTCGGTGGTCATGCCGGTCGCGACAAAAAGGAGCGGGATCGCGGCCGCGACACGTGCGCGGCCTCGGATGAGCGCCCCCAGCGCAAGCACGAGGCCGACCACCGCGTAGGGCACCGGGTCGGCGAGGTGCGCGATCGTGTTCAGCGCCGGCGTCCGGTGCGGCGCGTTGAGGTCGACGAAGCCGTTGAGCGTCTGGGCGTCACCTGCGCGGGTCAGCGGGACCAGCTTGGCGAGCACGCCGGTGATCGCGAGCGCGATCGCGGTCAGCGTGGCCAGCAGGAGCGGTGGTCCGGGACGGCGCAGCATGGTCCCGTGCACGGTAGCCCGGGCCGATCAACGCTCGATCAAGCCCGCCTTCCCGAGATCTGCCGGACCGGCTCTGGACGCGATTCGCGCTGCTTGAGAGCCTCGCTCTCGTCCCCTGGCTGGAGACGCACGACCCCGCCCGGACCGCGGTCGCCTAGGCACGACCTGTCCGGAGTGAAGGAGGCGCGGCAGACGGCACCCGAGGGCTCGCGGCCCGTCGGGTGCCGTCGCCGCGGCCTCCGCCGCGGTCGGGGGGTGGACCTACCGCAGCGGCTTGGGGAACAGGAGCGACAGCGCCGACCAGTACTTGTCGATCGGCAGCGCCTGGCTGAAGATCGACACGTCGTCGATGTCGCCCGTGTAGAACAAATCGCAGGTGCCGAGGAAGCCGCCAAACGAGGCGTCGCCGGTCGTCGGCGTGTTGTAGTCGATCGGCTTGCTGCCGCCGGTCGGGTTGGCGATCAGCTTGCCATCGACGAACAGCTTGGCCGTTGCGCCGTCGAACGTGCCGGCCACGTGGTGCCACTTGCCGTTCCAGATCGCGCCCGGCTCGACGGGGCCCGACCAGCGGTACGTCCCGCTCGTGTCGGTCACGTAGAAGTGCAGGCCGCCGTTGTAGGCGGTGAAGAGACCGTAGGAGCTGGAGTCACAGCCCGTGGCGCCCTTGCCCACGATGTACCGGTTGGTGCCGGGCGAGCCGCTGCTGCGAACCCAGGCCGAGACGGTGAGCTGCTGGGACTCGAGCGCGGCCGAGTCGGGGATGCGAACGTAGTCGTTGCCGTCGAAGCGCAGCGCTGAGCCGAACAAGAAGCCCTTAATCCACGTCGGGTCGTTGGCATCGACACCCGGCGTCGAGCCCAGCGTGCCGTGGTTGCCCTTGCCCGACAGGTCATGGACGATCTGGCCGGAGCCCTCGTACATGGGCCACCAGCCTGACACGGAGTCCAGGACCCCAGCAGAAGCCGTGGCCGGCACCGCGAGACCCGCGGCAAGCACGCCGGCCGCAAGCATGCGCGCTGCGGCAGGACGGAAAGAAAGACGGTTCAGGTTCATCCGTGACATGCCCGCCATATTTGCCGCTCTGGCACGAGCACGCTACTGGCCGGAAGTCAAGACCGACGTCCGCAGATCGTGCCCTGGACGGTTGTAGTTGCACTGACTACACTGCACTACATGGCTCGTTCTTCGGCCCAGAAGCCTTTCTCGATCCGCATGAGCGAGCGAACGCTCGATCGCCTCGACCTCGGCGCCCGCCGCCGCGGGGAAGCCAAGGCTCGGACCGCCGAGCGCCTCATCGACGAGGGTCTCCGCATGGAGGATCATCCCGGCATCGTCTTCCGTGACGGCCCGAGCGGACGCCGTGCCGCGCTCGCCGCAGGGCCCGACGTCTGGGAGGTCATCGAGACCTTGAACGGCACGGGAGCCAGCGGCGAGCAGGCGATCGCCGCCGCGGCCGAGTGGGCCAATCTCACGCCTGTCTCGGTGCGCGCCGCCGTGCGCTATTACGCCGACTACCGCGATGAGATCGACGGTCGCATCCTCCTCAACCGGCAGGAGGCCGAGCGTCAACGCGCTGCCTGGGAGCGCGCGCAGGCAGCGCTGCCGTGAGGCTCCTCCTCGACGAGATGTACCCGCCGTTTATAGCCACCCAGCTCCAAGCCCGGGGGCACGACGTGATCGCCGTGACGGCCCGGAGCGAGATGCGCGCGCTCCCGGACGACGACGTCTTCGCAGCAGCGCATCAAGAGCGCCGAGCGGTCGCCACTGAGAACATCGCGGACTTCAGTGCGATCGCCGATGCTGCCGACCGCCGTGGTCAGGCCCACCACGGCCTTATCCTCATCGACCCTGGCAAGTACCCCCGCGGCAACCCGCGCACGATCGGGCGCCTTGTCACGGAGCTCGACCGACTGCTGAACGCCCGTCGCGGTGAGGAGCCGACGAGCCTGCGCATCTGGGTCTGAGCGCAGGTCTCCTGCATCACTCCTGCCGCAACGACGAAACCCCCGGAAGGCCGGGGGTTTCTGGAGTACCGCCACGGGGATTCGAATCTTGTATGCCCTGATTCCGGCTAGCCAGTAGATTCGGGCTCTACCCTTTGTTTTCAAGGGCTCCCGGGGTTCCGGGGGAGGCTCGCAGGCAGCAGCAGATAGCAGCAGATGGCTGGTCGATTCCCCACGCGTTCCCCATGGAGCACTAATCTGCCCGCATGGACGTAGAAAGCTGGGCATGGGTAATCGTAGACGGGGACGATTCCAGATTCTGGGATCAAGAAGCGGAGTTCGACCGGTGGATGGAGGCAGGCTCACCCCCGGTCGATCAATGGCGGGCCAGCGAAGGGCTCCCTCCCACTCCAGCACTGCCCACAGCACCATCATCAACAAAGCTCCCGGACGTAGCTATCACCGTCAGCCGAGCAGACGCTGCCGCCTTGCTAGGCATTTCTCTAGACCACTTCCGCCGTCACGTCCTCCCGAAGATCAAGGCGCTGCAAATTGGCACGCGCCAGGTAATTCCTGTTCGTGAGCTTGAGGCATACGTCATTAACAACTCAGCGCGGGCGCTGGATTGATGGCCGCCAAGCGCACGGGCTCCAAGGATGGAATTGAATGGCGAACCGACGCCAAGGGAGGACGTCGGTACCGGGGCATGGTTTCCTCCAAGGAAACCGGCAAGAAATACGGCCCGTGGGGCACCCATTCCGAGGCCAAGGCATGGCGGGCCAAGGCACACGGAGAGATTGCTGCCGGTACCGCCGCCAAGTCCCTCCCCACGACGCTGCGTGAAGCATGGGACGAGTTCCTTGCCGGAGCTAAGGCAGGCACGATCAACAGTCGTAGCCGGAAACCTTTCAAGCCAGCGACGCTACGGGGCTATGAACGAGGTTGGGCCAGGATCGATCCTGAACTAGGTGCCCACCGGCTGACCGACGTAAAGCGTCGTCATATCCAAGCGGTAATCGATGGATGGATTAGCGTCGGAATGGCTGATGAGGATGGGAATCATCACCCCGTCGCCCCTTCCACAATTCGTAATGCACTTGATCCGCTAAGAGTAATTTATCGTTGGGCGGTCGCTAGGGAAATTGTCCCCGTCAATCCCACCAAGGATTTAGAAATCCCCGCTGATGCCGAAAACCGATGATGCGGAAATCCGGCCAATGTCTCCGGCCGAGGCAGCTACATACGTTGAAACGATTCCCAGTACCGATCAAGCCCTCTGGGCAACAGCCGCATGGGCAGGCCTACGCCGTGGCGAATTGCGGGCACTGCGATGGAAAGACGTACATCTCGATAGCGCCGAGCATGGAGCCCATATCTACGTCGTTCGATCGTGGGATGACGAAGAAGGCGAGCAATCGGCTAAGACCAAAGCTGGCCGCCGTCGTGTCCCCATCATCGAGCCCCTAGATAAGGCGCTACGTGCCCACCAGAAGGCGACCGGCCGCTCTGGTGATGATCTTGTATTTGGTCGTGAGGCCGATAAGCCGTTCACGCCTTCCACGATCCGCAATCGCGCCGTAGACGCGTTTGAGGACGCTGGGGTTACACCGGTAGGTCTCCATCGTCTGCGACATGGATTTGCCTCCATGATGATTGCGGCCGGTTGTAATGCCAAAGCGCTCAGCGTCGTTATGGGTCACGCGTCCATCACGATCACCTTTGATCGGTATGGACATCTGATGCCTGGTGGTGAGGCTGAAGTCGGCCGCTTGCTCGAAAAGTTCGTTGCTGGGAAGTAGCTTCCCGCATTGTGCGGGGCTGCCAAACTCGGCTTGAGTTGTTGGGTTTGTTGGGGTCCCTAGGTCCCTATGTCATGCCTCACATATTCTTGTCTGTACGTTAGCGTTCAACTAAGTAACCACCCATACGGACGCTGACAATCATGCTCAAATATGAGCATTGCTTACAGATATAGATCGGCTGGTGCGAAGCCTGAGAAATTGCGTTGAAAAGCGCAGCAATCCGTTGCTCTCGCCCTAGAAATCGTTTAAACTTGAGGGCACTGGACGGGAGCCATCCTGAACTGGCTTCTACGTCCGAAAATGGAAGCGGGGTCGCCATCTGCGGAAGACAGACGACGACCCCTAGCCCACGAGAGAAACGGACTCCCATGGACCAGGACCACACTAGCTCCGCTGCGGGTCAGCGGCCGCAATTCTCAGACCATCTGTTGCCTGCGCTACGGGCAGCGGCAGTGCTCGAAATCGAGATGGCTTGTGATGGCGAGTGGGGCGAAGATGTACAACTAGAGAACGTTCGTGCGACCGTTCATGTGCTCGACGCTCTAGAGGATGCGACCGCTACTCGGGAGCAAATCCATGCGCTGGCAGTACGTGCGATCGCCATGCAGGCTGAGATGACGCGCTATGCCGTCGAGGCAAACGAACCGGCGTGGCCGACAACGCTGGAAGAGTCCTCCGGCACGCTTGAGCGTCTTGCCTTGACGAGAGACCTAATCAAGCTCCGCGATGGGACCGGAGGATGACCACCGATCCGACGTGGCGCGTTGTTGTAGAAGTCGAGACCGATAGCCCTACCGGTAAGCGCATGCTGCGGCTGGAGCTACCACGAGGCGACTTCGATCTAAGCGAGTTACACGAGCTTGCACGCAGTTCGGCCGAATCATCTGGCGTGCTTGGCGAAGAAGCAACGGCCGTAGACGTGAGGGTGAGCTTCCCTGGTGCCTAGCCTTGGCGACAACATCAAGGCCGCTCGCGTCGCTCAGGGTTGGTCGAAGTCGGAAGCAGCGCAAGCGATCGGTATGGACTCTGCCCACTACAGCCGGATCGAACGTGGGGAAGTTGACCCGCTGATTTCGACGCTAGAGCAGATAGCGGCCGGACTCGACATCTCGATGGCCGACCTACTCGAAGGCATCGACTGACCGCCAAACGACCCCCGGAATCCGGGGGTCGTTTGGGTTGTGGGTCAGGCTGGAAGGCCGTCCCTGCTCTCTCCCGTCGCGATACGGAGAATGTTGGGGTTCCGGCAAAGCTTCGCGACCGTAGCTGCGTGCCATTTGCCGGAAGAGGTGACCAACCCGCGTGATTCGCCGCGCGCGGCCGTAGGCGTTGGAAAGCCTTCCCGGTTCAGGTAATCAGCGATGAACTGGCAGGAGTCACCGCCAGCCCGTAGCCCCAAGATGTCGATGATTACCGGCCATTCGGCAGGGTGGGTCTCGAACCCTGCACCGGCACGACGGAGGCCGTAAGGAGCGCGTCCTACGGCCTCCCCACGGGCAGCTTTGGCACGCAGCTTTACTTTGGTGCGCTCCCGAATCTCCGCACGCTGTAGCTCAGCGAATACGGCCAGCATCCCCAACATGGCACGGCCTGTTGGGGACGTGGTGTCGAAGTCTTGCGACGCTGCCATGAGGCCGCTACCAGCGCTCTCGAACTCCTCCAGCAAGGCCAGCGTGTCTGCCTGCCGTCGAGAGAGGCGGTCGACGGCGTAAACGATTACGGCCGAGACCTCTCCACGGGCAACAGCCTCCCGCAGCTTGGTCAACTCTGGGCGATCAAGTGAGCCGCCGCTAACTCCGGGATCGACGTACACGCCCACGACCTCTAGCCCACGCGCTTCGCACAATGCACGACAGCGCGCCTCCTGAGACTCCAGCGATCCGCCATTGAGACCAGGATCGGCCTGTTCGTCTGTAGACACGCGACAGTAGATGGCAGCCTTTCCCTCAGCAGCAGGCGCAACGGTCCCTCGACGCCGCCGCTTCCGTGGTTCTGGCAGACCCGCGAGATTCATACGGCCAAGCCTAAGGCACTGAAGCCTAAATTTCAAGCCTTACCGACTCAGATAGGCTTGAATTGTGGCCGCCGACCCCTGCCGCCTTGCAGGGGCGTTGACGTTGATCCGGCCGCGAGCGGCCAGACCGCTGGAGGTGATGGGGCATGTTGGGGTTCTTTGCGGCCACGCCATCGATCCCGTAGCTGGACGTAGGCCAGCCATGCCCCCGGAAGCGAAAGCACGGGAGCGAGAAAATCGAAGGTGAGTGCGGCAAGGGCCACACCTGCACTATCGCCGTCCGATTATCAGTTGTCGCGATTGCGTCCCCAGCCGATTCGGGGGACATCTCCTCCGCAGAGATGCAATAGAAATACTCTCCCCCGCTAAAGACAGGGGGAGAGTATTTCGAGACTTCGAACCATATTCGTACCGGCCGCTACGCCACTGCCCCTGCTACCGATTCAGACGATACGTAGAACAGCAGCTTTTCGCGGCCGTCATCAGGGTTTTGTTCCTGCCGGACCATGCCCAGTGCGATTGCCTTCTTGGCCGCTTGATCCTTCAGGGAGTTGCCTACCGCCAAGGATTCTTTGGCGTCTCCGATTGTGCAGCCATCGTGCGCAGCTACGAACGCCACGAGATCGTTCACCGTGCCCTGCACCTTCACGGCCTTGCGGCTGACCTGTCTGTAGACCGTCCTACCGTCCTCGTCAATTTCCACGAGCCCCTCATCAAGGCCTACCCCTCGCCCTTCGGCTTTGAAATAGCGCTTGTCTGATTCCTCATCACGGATGTAGGACCAGATGCCGTCTGCCCAATCAGGCAGGACGGACGCACCACGTGGCCGTCCTCGCAAGTGGCCAGCGTGATGGACGATGAGAACCTCGGCTACCCCTGCGTCGCTAGCGATCTCGTCTACCCGTTGCAGCAGCGGTCCGACCTCAGAATTAACATTCTCATCTGCCCCAGACCATGAGCAGATGCGCGACCATGGGTCGATGATCCAGTACTTGACGTTGTTGGATCTCAGCCATTCGACGGCCGCTTCAGCAGCGGCATCGGAAGTCAGTGGTACCCGGTACCCGCGTAGGTTCCAGATGACTACGCGATTGGTCTTCGTAACCCCAGCCTGCTGAAGGTAGCTTTCGTAGTCGTCGGCTTCCATCTCTGCGTTCCAGACGCCCACACGGCCATCTACACGCTTTACGGCGAAGCGTCCGAGGAATTGGCTTCCCTCCGTGAGTGAGCGCGTTAGGTTGGCGTGTAGCGTCGTCTTGCCAGTCTTATAGCTGGCATACAACAACGTACGGTGTGCTTCCCTTTGGAGGCTCTCCACGCGCTCGACCTTGGCAATCTTGGGGTCGCTGAGATAGGCCTTCAGCGTGTAGTCATCGCGTTCTGGAGGCAGCCGTAGATCGGCCTCCGCATCCTCGCGATCAATCGTTCGTCTGGCGGTACGCACTGTGCGCTCTCGATGCACTGCCTTGTCTAGGTCGTCGGCATGTGCCCCAACTAGGGCATGGATCTCAGCCGCTGCAATCTCGGGATAAGCCGACTCCTCGATGATGCGTACACACGCTTGCTTCGCTGCCGATCCTGCTGTCAGCTTGGCTTCGGCGGTTACTGCTGCGTCCGTCGTCGCAGTACTCATACGCCCATCTCCTGCTGACGCTGCCAAGCTGAGAGCAGACGCACGTATTCCGCCCATATCTGTCTTCGTCGGCGGACAGTCAGGGGCTCTAGAGAACCCCACTCCGGACGCTTAGGCGCACCATTTTGACGCACCACTTTGGTATACTTCGTATCGTTGCACATTGCGTATATGTCCATTGGGCCTCCTTCGGGAGGCCCTTCGTTTTTCTAGTTGTTGGTTTTGGCTTCAAGGGTCGTCAGGGTCGCATCGACCCATAACGCCGCTACTCGGTTCACCGGCCGATCACGTTCTATGCGTGAGATCGTTGCCTGAGTCGTCTGGGCAGCAAGGGCCAACTGATGCTGAGTAAGTTCTAGCATGAGTCTTCGTCTTCTAAATTCATTCATGCTTACAGTATAACATAGTCAGTGTCACTTAGCATTCGCATGCCGCATTGAGCATCACTACTCAATATCAAGTCATATAACTACACCTTCCAGAAGAGCGCGGAGGTAGTCTGCAACACCAGAAGGCGTTTCGGTGTCATAAATCGTCACGATTTGTCATAGGCACTTGATACCATTAGTCAATGGATCAAAGCAAAACAAACCTTCAGCACTGCCGCGAGGAAAAGGGCTGGTCACGTAGCGACCTCGCCTACGAAGCGGGGTGCAGCCTCAGTGCAATACAGCGCCTTGAAACAGGCTCCCGAAGACCTAGCGCAAACCTACGCTTTCGCATTGCTCGCGCTCTAGGTATCAAGCCCTTTGCGTTGCTGCGTCCGGCAGACGTTCCAGCGGAGGAATTGGTCTGATGTCAGCCGCTACAGCACCATTCGTATGGGATTTCGAGTTACAGCACAAGTCGATCACAACGGATTTCGACGGCTCCGTTTACATCGAGGGTTTGGCCTCCGACTATCTGCCGGATAGAGACGATGAATGGGTTGATCGCGACGCCATGCGTGAAGGTCTTCAGCGCTACATGGCGACGAACCCGATTGTGTTGTTCATGCACAAATGGGAAAAGGCAGTCGGACAGGTTGTCGCCGCACGAATCGATCACCTAGGACTACACGTCAAGGCGCGCCTTGACGCGGCTACCGATCCCACAAGCTGGCAGGCCGACATCCTTAACAAAGTCAAGTCGGGAACTTTGCGCAGCTTTTCGATTGGGGGACGCTTCCACAAGGACGGCCCACGCATCCACAAGGTGGACCTGATGGAGATCAGCATTGCGACTGTTCCCATCAACGCCCGAAGCCTCTTCCGTGTAGTCGCTGGGAAGGCTTTCGCAGATGGCGATCAGCTAGAGCTAGGAGAACTTCGTTACCGGCTCAATCGTGCGGCTAAAGCGCTTGAGGAAATCCGCATGGATCGCACGTCTCTATTGGCTGTCTCGCTTGCAGCGGAGGCAAGATAACCATGTTGACTGACCTTGAAAGGCAGGAACGCTGGATTGAGGCTCGCAAAGAAGTTATGGCGCAACGTCATGCCCTGACACAGATTGCGTTGTCTGAGGGAGTGGATGCTCCCCAGTGGGCACCGTTGCCGCTGACGATGCCAAAGGAATTTCTGAAGCCAGCATCGACCTATCGACGCGTAGAGCAGGAACCCCTAGCACCCATTCAGCGCGAAGCGCAGCTAACCCCTGAGGAAACTTTCGCAGCGAAAGCCAAGGGCAAGGCCAAGGAGTTGATTCGCGCTCAGGGACCACAACCGAAGTATGCGGGTGCAGCTTCCGCAAGGCGACCGAAGATCCGTGAGGAGATCGTGGAAATTACTTCTACGGCATCCACACCAACATCTCCGCTGCGAAAGCAAGCTCACGAACAGCCACAACCCAATGAGCGTCTAGAAGATTTCTTCGCGCGGGTTCAGGAGACGGCCGATGTCGCATAACAACGATGCGTTTGGCGGTCGTCGTCTACATGATCATGATCGGATTGCGGCGGCGCTGGAGCGGCAGCGAAGAGAGCAACATCGGCTCCTAGCTGAAGCGCGCGCTAATGGACGGCCGCAACGCTTACCAGCGGCCGAAGACATCAAGCCAAACGATCCCATTCATGAGACGGAATCTCCAGCGGAATACTTCGATCGAATCGCCATGAATGGCGCATGTTCGGACTAGTTGATGATGAAGTCATCACCCGAGCAAAAGCGCATTCGCGCTGCGCAGCTTGAAGCTGAGCGTCTCCAGCAACAGAAGATCGACCACGAGATCCGGCAGCAGGCATTTGATGCAGCGGTTGATTCTCTGCGGCAGGCTGAGGAAGACATTGCCCTTGCAGAGCAGGAGATGGCGAATCCTCCGGCTGATCCAGGCTGGGCAGTCGTAACGGCCATATGTGCGCAGCAGGCGATCCTAGGTGCCGATGAGGCACGAGAGCACGCCATCCAAGAGATGCGGAGGTATCAGGGGGACCTAGCAAAGGTTGGCGTGGACGTTTGGCATCCAACGCTAGGCCCAAGGGGCGAACTCCCAATCCAGGACCGTGGGGTTCGGCGGACTTGTCCATGCGGAAGGCAAATCAACAGTCGCGTCCATGAGCATTGCTTCAAGTGTCGCAAGCACCAGCCGGTAGCGGATCGCCAAAAGCAAGGCGAGGACATTTGCGGCCGTATTGGTTGCGAGCTACTACATGGCAAGCAACATGGTGGTATTGCTTACTGCCCTGCGCATCAGGCGGAACTTGATGCCAGCTTGTAGAGGTGGCGCTGTCCTACACGGGCCATCGGTCTGCGATGGCCAAGTTCTTCTAGGCGATGATGCGGCAGCGCTTGGCCTGTCGTCAGGCAAATGGTGCCAAAGCTGTGCGGAGCCTCTCGCCCGCTGCAATGGATCAGCGAAGTCTTTGCCGGAACCGCCGAAGGCTGTTGAACCTGCTGCGCCTGAGCCGACCGAAGAGGATGCGCAGGTAGCCGCTGGGCTGTGCGCCAGCGGATGCGGCCGGATACACCGGCCAAACCGCCGCCGATGCTTCCGGTGCAAGCCGGGACAGCCTCCGGTACCTCAATGTGCCTTAGATGACTGTGAGGCCCCACCGTCGTCAGATGGCCGCTGCCTGAAGCATCAGGACGTGGCTCTAGCAGCCTCGTAATCGGCTTCTAAGGCTTCCGGAAGGGATAGGCAAGGGTTCGTGCCTATCCGGACTATTTGAGCGCACGATCATGCGCTCAGCCTGAGGTTCGAATCCGCGTCCGTTCCCCATATCGTTCCCCACGGTGCCCTAAAACGACTGCGAGCCCTTGATAATCAAGGGCTCGCGAGACACCGCCACGGGGATTCGAACCCCGGTTTCCGCCGTGAGAGGGCGGCGTCCTAGTCCCCTAGACGATGGCGGCTCGGGGACGTTCAGCCTAGCAAGCGTGCGGGAGCCCACGTCTGGACCTCAAGCTGCCGGTGAGCGATATGCTCGCTCCACGCCAGCGGATGTGGCGGAATTGGTAGACGCGCGGCGTTCAGGTCGCCGTGGGAGCAATCCCGTGGAGGTTCGAGTCCTCTCATCCGCATGCCGCGCGAAGGCCCGCCCCGGTGGCGGGCCTTTGTCGTTCACGCCCTACTTCAGCGACGTGTAGGACAGGTCCCAGCTGCCGAAGTACACGTTCGGAACGCCGACGACGTCCTTGGCGCGGATCAACGTGCTGACCTCCCACTGCAGCGGGACGACGGCCGCCTGGGCGACGATCATGCGATCGATCCGGGCCCATGCCTGGCGACGGGCGGCGCCGCGGAGGTAGACGGCCTTGGCCATCGCCGCGTTGATGGCAGGGTCGTTGAGCTGTGAGTAGTTGCTGTTGTTGGTCGACTTGATCGCGTTGCCGGCGAAGACCGGTTGGAGCATCGGCTGCGGATCGGGAAAGTCCTTCAGCCACGCCAAGCCACTGCCGCAGGTCAAGAGCTTGCGCGACGGGACCGTGCACCAGCTGGTGAAGAGGGCGTCGGACGGCACGAAGCGCAGCCGGATGCGGAACCCGAGCTTCTCGAGCTGCGCCTGCACGACCTGGGCCACCGACTTCTCCGACGGACTGTTGCCGGCGGCGACGAGGAACTGCTCCTTGCCGGTGTAGCGCCCCGTCGGGTAGCCCGCCCGCCGCATGTACTGAGCCGCAAGCGCGGGATTGCCGCCCGGACTCTTGGGCGAGACGAAGTCGTAGCCGGGGCCGGCCGCGCCACCGGCCTCCTCGAAGCCAGGGATGCCTGGCGGGAGGAGATGGGTCGCCAGCGGACCGGTGATCGGGCCGCCGCGCGCCTGACGAGCCGCCTGGCGATCGAAGCCGGCAAGCACCGCCTTGCGCACGTCGAGCTTGTCGAACGGCTTGATCGTGGTGTTGATCGGCAGGAAGCGGTAACCGCCCATTGGCAGCTGCACGGCTTGCGGGTCGTGTCGCTCTGAGACGTCCTTGAGGATCGACGGCGGCGGGGTGCCGTCCAGCACCTTGTGTGAGCCATTCAGGACCTGACGGGCGGCGATGTTGGAGTCCGACGCGTTGGTGCGGACGAGGACACGGTCTAGATGTGCCGGGCGGCGGTCGGTCGCGCGGTTCCAGTTCGGGTTGCGCACGAGTTCGATCTGACGGCCCGCCTGGTAGCCGACGGTCGTGCCCTGACGGTCGTTGCGGACCATGTAGGGCCCCGTTGCCACGACGTGCGTGTTGTAGGTCGACGGGTTCTCGGCGTCGAACTGCCTTGCGTACTCCGGCGGCACCGGAGCGCTGGCCGGGAGCGTGAGCGCACCGACAAACGCGGCCGCCGACGGCTTGCGCAGCCGGAACACGATTGTGCGGGCGTCGGGCGTCGTGATCCCGCTGATCGCGTGTACGCCCCTGGTCGGCTTGGCCGGTACGCCGACCAGATCGGCGAAGTAGCCGGGGTACTGACCACCAACGTTCACACTGAAGAAGCGATTGAACGCATAGGCAACGTCGCTGGAAACGACCTCGCGCCCGACCGGTGGCGAGAACCGCACACCGCGACGGATATGCACCGTGATCGTCCGCCCATCGGCCGAGATCGCCGGTGGTCCGGAGGCAAGGTCTGGCACCTGCCGTGAAAGGTCGCCGGGCCGGAAGCCGTAGAGCGGCCGCTGGGTGGCGAGCGCGATCTGGATGCCCAGCGCGTAGTACGCGTGGCCGGGATCGAGGAAGTCGACGTCGGAGGCCGCCAGCATCGTCAGCGTCCCGCCGCGGTCGCCGGCGGGACGTTCGTTCTTCGCCTCTTTCCCGCACGCCGCGAGCAGGAAAAGGACGCACAGCAGCAGTCCCGCTGTCGGGAGCCGGACCGGCCGAGTCATTCAGGCAGCGCTACCGCTTCGAACGACGGCGCTTCGGCGCTGGGGCCTCGGAGCCCGCCGGAGGCGCCGAGTAGGCGAGCAGGCTCAACCGCGCCCGCACCTCGGAGCCACCACTCTGGTCGTCCTGCAGGCGACCCGCGCTCACCGCCTGCTCCTCGATCGCCCACGCGAGGACCTCGCCGAGCCGGTCACCGAGCTCGCGCCATCCCTGCTCGTCGAGCATCAAGGGCGCGTATGAGAGATGTCGATCGGCGCGCTCGTCGAACGTGCCAGCAGCAACCGCCTCACGCACGTCTCCCAGCAATTTGCTCAAGACGGTGTTCGATACGGCCTTGCGCGCGCTGGGCGGCAGCTGCGCCCAATCATCATCGTCGAGAAATGGGCGCGTCAACGCTCGGTAGTGGTGCTCGATTGCGCCACGACGCGGCGTGGTGCGGACGAGCTCGATGCAGTCGAGCTCCCTCAGGATCCGCACGTGATAGCTGACGAGGGGCAGCGACTCCTCGAATTCCTTGGACATCTCGTTCGGGCTGGCCACGCCCTCGTTGAGGCGCGTGAGGATCCGCATGCGCAGCGGGTGCGACAGCGCCTTGACGATGTTGCTGTCGAGCTCGTGCGGCTCGCCGCCGCCGTTGCGCCGCTCTGCGGTGGTTGTCGTCGTCTTGCTCATTGCTGATCGCCGCCTTCGTGCTCGGACAGGACTCGCTGAAGACGTCCACGTGCTCGGTGCAGCTGCACTTTCGCCGTGCCCTCGGGGATACCGAGGGCGAGCGCGACTGCCGGCTGGGTGAGATCGTCGACGTACCGCAAGAGCAACAGCTTACGGTCTTCTGGGGTCAGATTCCTAATTGCTCGGCGCACATCAACTTGGAGCGGCAGCAGATCGAGGCATCCGGTCGCCGTCCGATCTTGAATTTCTCCGTGCTCATCGAGGCTGATCGATACCACGCCGCGTCCGCGGTGACGGTGAGCTTCGCGGTGGACGATCGTGCGCAGCCAGGCAATCGGGTGGTCGGGAACCGCACCTGAGCGCAGGCTCCGCCAAGCGCGGATCAATGCCTCCTGGGCGATATCGGGAGCGTCGTCGGAGGGGGCCACGCGACGGGCCTCGCGCAGGCATCGACTGGCCACGATGTCCCAGTCGAGCTTGCGATCGGAGAACAACTTCGCATCGGGGTGAAACGCTTTTGACTGCTTTGAGGGTCTTGACATGACATGACCCTGATTGAGGATGCGCCTCGGACGGCGAATGAAACGTTGCCGGCTCCGTACGACCCGCTGGCTCCGCACTACGAGGCGTTCGTCGGCGGAGACCGCTACAGGGACTGGTTGACCGAGCTTTTGGGCCTCGCGGCCGCCCACGGGGTCGCCGGTGGACGGGCACTCGATGTCGGTTGCGGGACGGGTCGCAGCCTCTCGGCGCTCGTGGCCGCGGGCTTCACGGCCGAAGGCTGCGACCCGTCGGGCGCCATGCTGGGTGAGGCCCGGAAGGCACTCGGACCCGACGTCCCCCTGACCGCTGCGGGACTTCCTGACCTTCCCGACCATGCCGCGGTCGACCTCGTGACCGCGCTGAACGACGTCGTCAACTACGTCGCGCCCCCAGAGCTCGATGCGGCGATCGCCGCGTTGGGGGCTCGCCTACGCCGCGGAGGGCTCGTGCTGTTCGACGCCAACACGCGCCGGACCTACGATGGCTTCTTCGGCTCGACGTTCTGCCGCGCCGACGACGAGCGCTTCTTCGTGTGGGAGAGCCTGCCCGGCGATGACGCCGCGACGGGTACGCACCGGGCCGACCTCCACGCCTTCGTGCAGGACGCCGAGCGGCCGGATCGCTGGGTCCGCAGCGTCAGCCATCACGTGCAGCATCACCACCCGCACGCGCGGATCGCAGCCGCCCTCGACGCCGCGGGTCTGGAGCTGCTGCTGCTCCAAGGCCAGCGCGACGGCGGTCCGCGCGACGACACCTGCGACGAGACGGTCCACACCAAGCGGATCTACCTCGCACGCCTTCGATGACCACCAAATCAGAAAGGAGGACGCTCCATGCTCAAGATCACGAAGCTCGAGGAGCCGACGCTGCCGGCGTTGGCCATCACGAAGGGCTACTAGCGGCTGACCTGGCGATCGTGACCGCCCCCCGTTGCGGCCACGACCGTCAGCGTCCGCGGCTGAAGCCCACGATCGAGGTGATCCCCGACAGGGATCGCCTGATCCTCATGCGCAGTGGTCGCCAAAACGGCGACATCGCGCTCGACGGCGATCCCCGCGTGCTCGGCGAGCTGCTCCGGCAGCTCGACGGCGCGCGGGGGCCCGCGTCGATCCTGGCGTCGCTGCGCGCCACCGTTGCCCCCACCCTTACCGAGCAGGACCTCGCCGAGGCGCTGGAGGCGCTCGCGGCCGATGGGCTGATCGAGGACGCCACTGATGACGCGCGCCATCTCGATCCCGCCGGCCTGGAGCGCTATGACCGGCAGCTGCGGTACTTCGGCGACCTTGCCGGCGCGGACATGCCGCGTGCCGCGGCCCAAGCGCGGCTGGAGGCGGCGACCGTCGCCGTGCTCGGCCTCGGTGGGCTGGGCGGCATGGCCGCGACGATGCTCACGGTCTGCGGCGTCGGCACGATCGTCGGCGTCGACGATGACATCGTCGAGCTCAGCAACCTCGCGCGGCAAGTCCTCTACGGCCAAGACGACCTGGGCCGCTTGAAGGTCGACGCCGCCGCCGAGCGTCTCCAGCAGCTCAATGCCCGCAGCCGCTTCATCGGCATCCCGCGGCGTCTGGACTCGACCGCCGCGGTCGCCGCCGCGATCGCCGGCGCCGACTTCGTCGTGGCTGCCGTCGACTGGCCGGCCGATCGCATCTCGGGCTGGGTCAACGACGCCTGCTGGGCGGCTGGCATCCCGTATGTGGGGATGAGCCAGCACCCTCCGCTGGTGCGCGTCGGCCCGACCTACCTGCCCGGTGCCACGGGCTGTCTGACCTGCCAGGAGGCCGCCTACCGCCGGCGCTTCCCGCTCTTTGACGCCGCCCGCGCGGCGATCTCCGACGACTCCCCCGCCGCGACCTACGCCCCGGCCTGTGGCCTCATCGGCTCGCTCGTGGCCAACGAGGCGATCGCGCACATCACCGGGCTGACGCCGGTCGCGTGTCTGGGGCGCTCGACGGTCATCGACCTCACGACGCTCGCCGTCAGCCACGAAGAGGTCCCGCGCGACCCCGACTGCCCGGTTTGTGGGCGCGTCGCCGTCTCGACCATGCGTCCGGGGGCCTAACCGACCGCCGGCGCCAACCGACATCCGGGACATGGACGTCCGGCTCTCGGAAGTGCTCGCCGCGCTCTCGCATGCACTCGACATCACCGAAGGCCAGCCGCGCGGGCATGCCGAGCGCACCTGCCTGATCAGCATGCGGATCGCTGCGCAGCTCGGCCTCGACGACCAGACGCGCTCCTCGCTCTTTCACGCCGCGCTACTCAAGGACGCCGGCTGCTCCTCCAACGCCGCGAAGGTCGCCGCGCTCTACGGCGCCGACGACGCCGACGTCAAGCGCGACCGCAAGGTCACCGACCACCTCGTGGCAGGCCAGTCGATCCGCCACCTCGTGCGCGCCACCGCGCCGGGGCGCTCGCCGCTCGCCAAGGCTCGCCACCTCAAGTTGCTCGTCGCTCACGGCTCCTCCGGCTCGCGCGGGCTGACCGAGCTGCGCTGCGAACGTGGCGCCGAGGTCGCCCGCTACGTCGGGCTGAGCCTGGAGGCCGAGACCGCGATCCGCCATCTCGACGAGCACTGGGACGGTCGCGGCTACCCGCAGTCGCTGGAGGGTGAGCAGATTTCGCTCTGCGGCCGGATCCTGTGCCTGGCCCAGACGGCCGAGGTCTACTGGCAGGATGGCGGTGGTGCGGCCGGCGCGTGCGGCGTGGCCCGCGATCGGCGCGGCACGTGGTTTGACCCGGCGCTCGTCGACGCGCTGTGCGCGACCGAGGACGACCACGCGTTCTGGGCGTCGCTCGACGAGCCGCGCGTCGCCTCGCTGGAGCCGGTCGATCGGCTGCTGCACGCCGACGACGACGGGCTGGACCGCATCGCCCAGGCCTTCGCCGGGATCGTCGACGCCAAGACGCCCTACACGGCGCGCCACTCCGAGGGCGTCGCCGAGATCGCCGTTGAGCTCGCCGCCGCGCTGGGCTTCGATGCGCTCGCTCAGCGCCGGCTGCGCCGCGCGGGCCTGCTGCACGACATCGGCAAGCTCGGGGTCTCCAACCGGATCCTCGACAAGCCGGGCAAGCTCGACGACGCCGAGTGGGCCGCGGTGCGCCGCCACCCGACCTGGACGCTGGAGATCCTGCAACGCATCCCGGCCTTCGCCGACCTCGCCGAGGTCGCGGCCAACCACCATGAGAAGCTCGACGGCAGGGGATATGGCCGCGGGCTGACCGGTGGTGACCTGACGCTGGAGGCGCGGATCCTCGCCGTCGCCGACATCGCCGAGGCGCTGACGGCCGACCGGCCCTACCGCGCATCGCTGCCGGTCGAGAAGGTCCTGGCAATCATGGGCGGCGACGTGCCGCATGCGCTGGACGGCGACGTCTTCGCCCGCCTGCCCGACGTGCTCGCGCGCCGTGCTGGCGCGGCGCCGGACGCGCCCGCGGCGCTCGCTGCTCAGCGCGCCCAGATCGGCGCCGGATCCCACGCCGGGATCCGCAGGTGCTTGAGCACCGCGAGCGCTCGCAACGTCGGCCCCAGGCCGGCGGAGGAACGCAGGTCGCCGCAGCGCAGCGCGCTGGCCGGGTCGAGCTTGCCGATGAACCAGCGGTAGGCGTCCTCGCCGCTGCACGAGAGCTCGAGGTCGACGGGTGGGTGGGCCCGGTTCGGCTCGCGCTGGAGCAGCTGCGCTTGCCTGCCGCGGAAGTCGAGCAGGAGCTCGGCGTCGGGCTCGTGCAGCGCGAAGCGCACGACAAGGTCAATCCGCCCGAGGCGCGCACGCAGCGCCTCATCAACGGCCAGCGCATCCCGTACGCGACCACCGAGCTCGACCATTACGGCCTCGGCGTCCGCAAAGCGCGGCGCCGCGCGCTCGGCGCGCAGGTGGGCCAGCACGTCGCCCGCAGAGTGCACGGGCGGCAGCGCGCGCAGACGCTCCAGGCGCACGTCGGCGAACGCGTCGCCGCGCTCGGCGTCCCGGGCGACGATCGCGGCATAGTGACGGTCAGCAGCGGCGCCCCAGGTGACCGCGGGCGCGTCGCGCTCCCAATCGCGTGGGGCCAGGCGCAGCAGCCAGCCGGCGCCCTCGGGATCGCGCGCGAGCAGGTCAGGATCCTCGACCAGCCGCGGATTGACCGCCAGGACCGAGCCACCGACCGGCGCCCAAATGCCGAAGGTGCCAGCGGCCGTGCTGACGGTCGCGGCGGGATCGCCGGCTTCGAGCGCCGCGCCGGGCTCGGGCAACGTGAGCGTGAGGCCGGCGCCGAGGTCGCGCGCGAGCGCGGAGGTGAGGCCGACCACCACGGCGCCGAGGGCCGTCTCGACCCACAGATGCGCATCAAGCGCGATGCCCCGGGCGGCGGTGCCGAACGCGGCGGGATCGACCGCGGGAACGCGTGCTAGCGCCTGGGCTTCGCGTGCGCCGCCGGCGCGCCGGCGGGGCGGCGGCCAGGACGGTGACGGCGCCCAGAGATCGTCGGGCAGCGGCGCGCCGTGGCGCAGCGCCTCGTCGCTGAGGCGGTCGGCCGCGACCAGCGGGACGCCGTAACGCTCAGCGGCGCGCGCGAGCGCCTCGCGCTGCTCGAAGCCAGCGCGATCGGGCACCGCCAGCGCGGTGACGCACGCGTGCTCGGCGCGAAAGCCGCTGCGATGGACCTCCAGGTCACCCCACGCGGCAATCGCGCCGACGGCCTGGTCGGCGCGGAAGTCCAGCCGCCGGTCGGCCGGATCGGTCAGCGCGTAGAGGCCGCACATGCAGTCGGCAACCGGTGGCGCGTGGCGCACGTCGCGCGCGCAGACGGCGCGGTTGGCGCCCGGCTGCCACGGCAGCGCCATGAACGTCCACGGCCGCAGCAGGCCGTCCTCCTCGACATGCCAGGCGCGATAGCCAACGACGGCTTGGAGGAAGTCGGGTGCGGGCTCCTCCGCCATTACGCCGGGACGGGCTCGCGCTCGGGCGCGGTGGCCGGCTCGGGCACAGGCTCGCGGTCCGGCTCGCGCTCACGCGGCGCCTGGGCGGGCACGGGCAGCCGCAGCGGCTCGACGCGGATGCGCCGCGAGGGTCCGGGAAGATCGAGAAGGTCCGGCATCGGCGCGGGAGGCTAGAGGTCGCACCCGATGGCACCGCGGCGGAGTGCGGCGAGGGTGGGCGGGCTTCACATCATCACGGCCTGGCGCACTGCGGCGCCGGCGGCGAGGCGGTCGAAGCCCTCGTTGAGGTCGTCGAGGCCGATGCGGTGCGTGAGCAGCTCCTGGACGGGCAAGGTGCCATTCTTGTAGGCCTCGATGAAGACCGGGATGTCGCGCCCGGGGACGCAGGATCCGAGGTAGGAGCCTTTCAGCGTGCGCTCCTCGGTGACGAGGCTGACAGCCTGGATGTCGAGCCGCTGCTCGGGATGCGGGAGGCCGACGGTGACGGTCGTGCCACCGCGGCGCGTCGCCTCGTAGGCCTGGGCCAGGACGCGCGCGCTGCCGACCGTCTCGATGACCTTGTCACCCCCACCGCCCGTGGCCTCGCGGATCGCCTCGACGGCACCGTCGCCGGCGTGAATCGGCGTCGCGCCGAGGCGACGGGCGTGCTCGAGCTTCTCCTGCACGACCTCGACCGCGACGACCTCCGCCGCGCCCGCCATCTGCGCGCCGAGCAGCGCGGCAAGCCCGACCCCGCCCAGGCCGAAGACGACGACGCGATCGTCGGGCACGACCTGCGCGCTGTTGACCGCGGCGCCGACGCCCGTGAGGACCGCGCAGCCGAAGAGCGCGGCGATGTCGTAGGGCAGCTCGGGGTCGACCTTGACGGCCGAGTGCGCCGAGACGACGACATGGTCGGCAAAGGCACTGACACCAAGATGATGGTGAAGGTGCCCGTCAACGCCAACCCCACCCGCCCCCGACCAGCGCCGCTCGCCGCTGAGCAGCGTCCCGGCAGCGTTGGCCGCCGCGCCCGGCTCGCAGAGCGCGGGCCGCTGCGCGCGGCATGGCCCGCAGCCCCCGCAGGTCGGCACGAATGACAGGACGACATGATCGCCGGGTACGAAGCCCGGCGTCTCGCCACCGGTCTCGACGACCTCGCCGGCGGCCTCGTGGCCGAGGACCATCGGCATGACCCGTGGCCGCGAACCGTCAATGACCGACAGATCTGAGTGGCACAAGCCCGCGGCACCAACGCGGATCAGCAGCTCGCCCGGACCGGGCGGCGCGAGCTCCAGCTCGACGATCTCCAGCGGCCGCGAGTCGACGTAAGGCTTGGGCAACCCCATCGACCGCAGGACGGCGCCGCGAACCTTCACACCAGCCGCTCCAGCGCGACGCGGATCGGGTCCGGGATCCGCTGCGGGCGGCGCGACTCGCGGTCGACGAAGACGTGGACGAACCAGCCGGTCGCGGCAGCGGTCTCGCCCCCATCGCCGAAGAGCCCGATCTCGTACCTGACCGACGAGTTGCCCAGAAGCCCCACGCGCAGCCCGGCCTCGATCGGCTCGGGGAAGACGACCGCCGCGGTGAACTTGCAGTGCGACTCCGCGCAGAGGCCGATCGCTGGCCCCTGCAGGATGTCCAGCCCGCCCTCCTGGATCAGGAAGGCGTTGATGATGGTGTCAAAGAACGCGTAGTACTCGACGTTGTTGACGTGGCCGTAGACGTCGTTGTCGTTCCACCGCGTCGGAATCGTCATCCGATGCGGGTAGGCGGCGAGGTCGGTCATGAGCGGTGGCGGAGCATGAGCTGGCGGACGAGGTCGTCGTCGAAGGCCGCCGGCTCGGTGGTGGCGATGAAGTCGTGCAGGAGGGCGACGAAGCGACTGGGATCGTCGTTGAACGGGAAGTGGCCCGCGCCCGCGAAGATCTCCAGGCGACTGTCGGGCATGTGGACATGAGCGTCGTGAGCGTGCTTGACGGGGATCATGTGGTCCTTCTCGCCCCACACGATCAACGACGGGACATGCTCGGCGAGATAGAGGCGGTCGGTTGCGTCAACGCGCTGTCCGGCCGGGTCGATCACCGAGCGCGCGGTGTGCAGGAAGGCGCGGCGAGCGTCGCCGTCACCGAGCGACTCGAAGCCCTCGGCCATGCCGCGGACATCGGCCGACGCGCGGATGCCGATGCGACCGAGGGCAGAACCAACGGCGGCGCCGGCTCCCCTCAGCGGGCTTGACGCCAGCAGCGGCAGCACGTACTCGGCGCCCGGCAGCGTCGCGGCCCGCAGCACGACGCTGACCTCGGAGCCCAGCCCGCCGGAGTCCACGAGCACCAGGCGCTCCATGCGCTCGGGGAACTGGTAGGCGAACTGCATCGCCACCCCGCCGCCGAGCGAGTGGCCGACGACGGTGGCGCGCGGGATCTCCAGCGCGACGAGCAGGTCACGCAGGCCGGAGGCGTAGCCGCCCAGCGAGTAGTCCCCGCGCGGCTTGGCCGAGCGTCCGTGGCCGAGCAGGTCGGGCGCAATGACGGTGTAGCGCTCGGCGAGCGCCGGCATCACCGACCGCCACGTCCGTGAGCTGGACGTGATGCCGTGGATCAGAAGGACCGCGGGCCCGTCGCCCATCTGGCGATAGGTGACGGGGTGGCCGTGCAACTCGATCTGCTGCGAGGAGGCAGTCATCAGATCGTCAACCTAGCGTCCGACGATTCTGGGTCGCTGCGAGCTGCCGTGCGCAGCTTGCAGCGACCCGGATCGCGGAGGTCAGGGCGCCTCGATCGCCGCCGTCTCCCCCGCGTAGACCGCCGCGCCGCCGGCGAAGTCCAAGGACACGCGGTAGGTCCCGGCCGGCGCGGCGGCGTCGATCGTGTACGACGCGCCGTCGGCGCTGACCGTCGCGGTCGCCACCGGGTCCTGCGTCCAGCGGTCAAAGCACCCCGCGGGCACGCCGACCGAAGACGGGGTCACGAGCGTCGGTCCGTACTGGCGCTGGTTGCAGATCCGCTCCAGCCGCCGGTCCAGCCGCACCTTGCGACCGGGCTGGGCCGGGCTGATCGTCCCGCTCACCCGCAGCCGTCCGTCGGGCAGACGCGCCGCGCTCGCCGTCATGTGGACATAGGTCGTGACGTAGAGGTTCTGGCTGGTCGGGATCGAGACGGCGCCCTCGGCGACCGGTCGCGTCACGGCCGCCAGCAGCAGGCGCCAGCGCGGCGTGCCGGGAATCGGGATCGTCGCGGCGCCGTCGGAATTGGTGGTCGCCGTCGCGCCGGTCGGCGCCGGCGGGCGCTGGTTGACGGGACCGCTGACGACGTCGGTCGAGAGCAGCTCGACCGGCACGCCGGCGACCGGCGAGTACCCGATGACGGCGGTGCGCGACACCGTGCGCCGCCTGAGCTTGACGAGGACCGTGGGCGCGGAGTCGACGTAGACCGGCTGCTGCGTGACGTTCAGCAGCAGCTCGGGCGCCAAAGTCCGCTGGGCCACCGCGAACGGATCGTCCCCGCCGACGATGATGCAGCCGCACTCGGTGCTCTGCTCGAACGACACGGTCTGCGCGTAGAAATTCTTGCCGCGGTCGCGCGCGAACGCGCCGGCGAGGTTGACGAACGCGCGTACGTCGGTGCGTGCCCCGCTGGTGAGCCGGAACCGCGTGAAGACGTTGGCTTGCCGGATCCCGCCACGCGCTGTGTAGAGCACGCCGTGGTCCAGCGCGACCGCCCCGATGTAGTTGGACTCCTCGCCCTGGGCCTCGCGCTGCAGCGTCCGCGACCGGCCGCCGCCGATCTCGACCACGCGCGCCTCGGTTGAGCGGTACGGCGTGGCCGGGTACGTGAGCAGCGCCACGGAGCCGTCGCCGGCGTCGATCTGCGTGATCGCGCTGCAATGGCCGCGGTCGAGCTTGCGCGTCGATGAGCCGCGCGAGGACAGCGTGCGCACGTAAGGCACATCGCAGGAGGCCTTGCGGCGGCCCGACGCCGTCGTCCCGTGCACGGCGTAGACCAGCCGCGAGCCGGAGATCGCCACCGCCGGCGAGCCGCCGCCGCGATACGGGATCCGGGCGATCACCCGCGGCGCACGGACGCCCGAGCTCAGCAGCCGCCCGCCACGCACCGTGCACGTGCCCGAGCGCGTCGAGCAGCCTTCGGTCCAGATCAGCTGCGCCCCCACGCCACCGGCGCCCTGGCCGACGTCGAAGATCGCGCTGGCCGGCGGCTTGAGCGCCACCGCCTGCGGGCGGCCGCCACCGGCACGCACGACGAGCCGCCCGTCGTCGGCGCGCCAGACGGCATAGCCGGCGTCGGCGACGATCGCGGTTCCCCGAGCACTGTTCCCCAACGGCTCGTCGGCGAACGACGCAGGAGCGCCGGCGGCCAGCACCAAGACAGCGGCGGCGACGGGAAGGACGAGGCGGCGAAGCGTGGACATGACCACCAAACGCCCCAGCGGCCCAAAAGTCACGTCAGCGTGTTCGCACGAGCCCGATCGGCCGGCACGCCCATGGCCGCCAGCAGCTCGTCCAGCGGCACGGGGCGACCGAGATGGTGTCCTTGCCCGAAGTCGACGCCGTGGGCCAGCAGCAGGTCGATCACCGGCCCGTCCTCGATCAGCGCGGCCACCGTCGTGCGCCCGAGGCCGTGCGCGATCCCCGTCACCGCGGTGATCACCAGCCGATCGGTCTCGTTGTCCTGCGCGTTGGCCACGAACTCGCCGTCGATCTTCAGCATGTCGAAGGGCAAGTGCTTCAAGTACGAGAACGAACCGAAGCCCGCGCCGAAGTCGTCCAGCGCGAAGCCGCACCCGAGCGCGCGCACGGCCTCGGCGAACACCCCCGCCCGCGGGATGTCTGCGACCGCGGCCGTCTCGGTGAGCTCGACGACGAGGTCGACGGGCTGGACGCCCGCGGCAGCCAGCTCGGTGCCCAGCACCGCAAGCAGCTCGGCGTCGCCGACCGAGCGCGCCGACACGTTGACCGACAGCGACAGCCGTCCGCCCGCAGCAGCGGCCCTCCCCATCGCCCGGATCGCCTCCGTCGCCACCCAGCGATCGATTGCCGTGATCGTTCCAAAGCGCTCCGCGGCAGGCAGGAAGCTCTCCGGCAGGATCAGCTCGCCATCGTCGCCGATCATGCGCAGCAAGATCTCGTGGCGCACGGTCGCGCGCGTGCGCAGGTCCACGATCGGCTGGGCGTGCAGGACCAGGCGCTCCTCGGCGAGCGCGCGATCGAGCCGTTGCAGCCAGGTCATCTGCGCGCGGATCCGCGGCTCACGGTTGCTGTCGGCCTGGTAGACGGCGAACTGGTTGCGCCCGGCCTCCTTGGCCTCGTACATCGCCAGATCGGCGCCGACCATCAGCTCGCCGCCGCTCACCGTCGCGGCATCGACGACCGCCACGCCGATCGACGCGGTGACGTTGCCGGCCTGCTGGCCACCGAAGCCGCGTGCGCGCTGACCGACGACCTCGACCAGGGCCGCCGCGACGGTCGCCGCTTCGGGTGCGGACTCGACCGGCAACAGCACCGCGAACTCGTCGCCGCCCAGCCGGGCGAGCACGTCGGTCTCGCGCAGCCGCTCGCGCAGCGCCGACGCGCAGGCGATGATCAGCTGGTCGCCGGCGTGGTGGCCGAGGGTGTCGTTGACGTACTTGAAGCCGTCGAGGTCGATCACCAGCAGCGCACCCGCCGCCCCGTAGCGGCGCGTCCGCGCGATGTGGGCTTCGAGCGCGCGCTCGAAGCCGCGCCGGTTGAGCAGGCCGGTCAGCGGGTCGTGGTCAGCAAGGTGGCGCAGCCGGGCCTCGTACTCGCGCCGCTCGGTGACGTCCTGCATCTGGCCCAGGACGTGCAGCGGCGCACCGTGCTCGTCGCGCACCAGCGTGGCGCTGACCGACACCCACACGTCGTGGCCGTCGTGGTGACAAAGGCGGTGCTCGAGCCGGATGTCGCCGTCGCCCATCGCCGCCATCGCCTCGACGACCTGCGCGACGTCGTCGGGATGCACGACGCCCAGCGGCCCCTGCTCGATCAGCTCGTCGCGCGAGTAGCCGGTCAACTCCGCCAGCGCATCGTTGAGGCGCAGGAAGCGCCCCTCGTGGTCGGCGAGGAACATGCCGTTGGGCGCACGGTCGAAGGCGACCTCGAAGCGCTGCTCGGCGGCACGGCGGGCCCGGTCGGCGGCGCGCTCCTCGGTGACGTCCTGGCTGATGCCCTCGATCCGGATGAGCTCCCCGTCAGCACCGCGGACCGCACGCACGCGCGAGTACAGCGTGCGCGGCGTGCCGTCGGTACGCAGGATCACCATCTCGAGCTCGGCGTCCTGACCGTCGCGCTGCGCCGCGCGCGTGACCTCCAAGAGGCGCTCGCGATCGGCCGGGTCGACGCGCTCTGACAGGAACTCAGTGAAGGTCGGCAGCGGATCCGATGGGTCCAAGCCGTAGATGCGGGAGAGCTCCGGCGACCACGTCATCTGCTGGCTGGCGATGTCCCAGCGCCAGGAGCCGGTGCGTGCCAGCGCTTGTGCGCGCTGCAGCTCTGCCGCCTGGGCCAGCTGGTCGGTGACGTCGAAGGTGACGGCCATCGCCTCGGCGCCGAGCGGGCGAAACGCGGTGCGGTAGGTGCGCCCGTTGGCCGAGACGGTCTCCAGCTGGCTCGCGGTGCCGGCGAGCGCGTCGCGGTAGTAGTCAAGGATCTCGGGGCGCCCGGCGCGTGTCAGCACCTCCTCCACGCTCTGGCCGACCATCGCCTCGGTGTCATGGCCGGCCTGCTCGATCGCGGCGCCAGCGACCATCACAAACTGCAGTTGATCATCAACAACGAGCACGCCGGTGTCGGGCAGCTCCTTGACGAGGTTGCGGTAGCGCTCCTCGGAACGCCGCAGGCGGCGACGATCTTCGCGGCGGCGCAGCGCGTAGCGCACGGTACGGGCGAGCATCGGCCCGTCGATCTCGTGCTTGACCAGGAAGTCGGCGACGCCGACGCGCTCGGCCTCTTGGTCCAGGGCCGGGTCAGCCATGCCGGTCAGCAGGATGATGGTGGCGTCGGGATCCTCGGCCAGCAGCTCGCGGGCACCCTCCAGGCCCTCGCCGTCGGGCAAACGCTGGTCGAGCACGACGACGTCCGGGCGATGAGCCGCCCAGGCCGCGCGCATCTCGGCCAACGTCGCCGCCTCGACGACCTCGACACCGCCGCGCAGGCCGTCGCTGAGCCAGATCGACGCCAGCCCGCGCGAGGCCGCGACGTCATCGACGACCAGCACATGCACTGGTGCAATGTCGTCCATCAGCTCGCCCCCTTCCCCAGCCACCTGCGTCAACGTATGCCGTCACTGCCCGCATACGCGCCGTTGGAAGCGCAATCGGACAGATTGCAGGGCAAGGTGTTTCGATGTCGTCGACGGCAAACCGCACCAAACCTCCCGACCTTCGACCATCCTGCGCTACATGCGGATGCCGGGCAGGATGTGCCCGGGGAACGACCCCTTCAACAACCAACCGCCGTCATCGAGCCGCTGGACCTCGCCACGGCGCGTCAACTCCCCCACCGCTTGGCTGACCGTCGGGCGCTGGGCGCCGACGAAGCGCGCCATCATGGTGTGGTTGATCGCCAGCGGCAAGACGACACCCTCGGGCGTGACGCGGCCGAAGCGATCGGCCAGGCCCCACAGCGACACCAGCACGCGGTCGTCGATGCGGACGACCTGATGGACGATCAGCCGCAGCGACGCGCTCGTCGCGCGGCCCATGACGCGTCCGGTCAGCTGGCTCATGACGGCGGGGAAGCGCACCGCGTGTGCCGCCAACCGCGCGTCGAGGACGGCAAACCGCACGGGCTCCAGCGCGGTGAAGCGCACATCGACGTCGACGACGCCCGCATGGCGGTCGCTCGGCCACGGCCGCACCATGTCGCCCGGCCCGAGGATCTCCAGGCTCCGGCGGCGGCCGATGATGAGGTCGCGGGCCAGCACGCCGGCGAGGATCAGGAGGCCGAGCACCGCGCCGGTCGCTGCCCACGCCGGATCGAGCTCCCACACGCCGCGAGCGACCGACAGGGTGTCGGCGACCAGCTCACGCTTGGCGGCCGCAAAGCCCTGCTGGTCAAGCCCTTGTCCGAGGTCGGGGTCAACCTCCAGCACGCGCACCAAGCCGCTCATAGAGGACCCAGTAGATCAGCTCTGTAGCGGTGTGCGCGCTGTAGGCGTGAGTGCCGTGGCGGCCGCCAGCGCGGCGCGCGCAACGGTCGCTGGGTCGCGCATCTGCGCCTGGGCGATCGCGCCGTCGAAAAGCAGCGCGAGCTGGTCGGCGAGCGCGTCGGGATCGTCGACGCCGTCGACTGTGCGGGCCGCGTCGGCGAACGCGTCGCGCGTGGCGGCCTTGTGGTGGCGGGCGACGGCGCGGGCCGGATGGCCGGGATCGTGCAGCTCGAGGCTGGCGTTCATGAACGGGCAGCCACGGAAGCCGCGGCTCGTCAACCACGGCTCGAGCACGGTGAAGGGCGCCAGGAGCCGCGCGCGAGGATCGTCGCCGGCGTGCTCCATCGCGGCGGCCAGCGCGGCGCGCGCCGGGCCGTCGCGCGCTTGCAGCACGGCGACGACGAGGTCGTCCTTGGTGGCGAAGTGGCGGTAGAGCGTCATCTTGCCCACGTTGGCCTCGGCCGCGATGCGGTCGACGCCCACCGCCCGGATGCCCTCGCGGTGAAAGAGCTTGGCGGCCGTGGCCAGGACGCGATCCCGCGCGGCGCTCACCGTGTGAAGACCAGCTTGGTGTAGGACTCGGTCAACGCTTCGGCGGCGTCGTCGAAGGCCACCACCTTGGTCGTGACCGGCGCGACGTCGACGGTGCCGTCGGCGAGGAGGTCCAGGACGGCGGGCGCGTCGCGGCGCGCGTGGATGCGACCGGTGACGAAGGTCGACCCCATCACGTACATCGGCAGCAGCGGGAACGGCGCGACGGCGTTGTTGTCGAAGTAGATCGCGGTGCTGGTGCAGACGCCGTCGCGGTCAAGGCTGCCGAGCGCCAGCGCGAGGCCCTCGCGCGTGCCGTTGGCGTCGATGGTGATCCGGAAGCGGGTGTCGAGACGGTCCGGGATCTGGTCGAGCGTGCGCGCGCCGTAGCCCTCGGCGATCGCGCGGCGGCCGGCGTCGGTATCGACATACAGCACATCTTCGGAGCCGAGCGCGACCGCCTCGGCGACGGCGTAAAGGCCGATCGAGCCTGACAGCGCGCCGCCGCAGACGAGCACCGGTGCGCCCGGCCGGGCGGCGAGATGCGGTGCGACGGCGCGGTAGGCGTCGGTGATGTTGTCCGAGGCGCCGGCCGCGATCTCGGGCGCCAGCCCATCGGGCAGGCGGACGAGCATCGCATCGGCGAACGGGACATTGACGGCGTCGGAGAGAAAGCCGCCCCAGCGCGTCTGGTCGGGGCCGAAGCCGAAGCCGTAGGTCTGGCCGAGCGGGACGGTCTCGCAGTTGCCGGTCCTTCCCGCGCTGCAGGCCGCGCAACTGCCGCAGCTGATCTGGAAGGGGACGAGCACGCGGTCGCCGGGCTTGACGGTGGTGACGCCGTCGCCGACGTCGAGCACCTCGGCGACGCCCTCATGGCCGATCGCAAACGGCGCCGGGAACGGCGAGGCTCCGGCGACGATCATCGCGTCGATGTCGCAGGTCGCGACCGCGACGTGGCGAACGATCGCCTCCCCGTCGCCGGCGATCTTGGGCTCGGGAGCGTCACGCCATTCGAGCTGGCGCGGTCCGGCGTAGGTGAGCGAGCGCATGGCGCGCGACGATACAGATCGGTATCGCCGCATGCCACCGGAGCCATCGAGGGACGACGTCTGTGTCACCACGGACCATGAATCGTCCCTCGACGCCGACCGGCGGCTATGCGAACATACGTTCGTGTCATCTGTTGCCTCGATCCTCCACGCCGACCTCGACGCCTTCTTCGCCGCGGTCGAGCAGCGGGATGATCCGGGGCTACGCGGGCGGCCGGTGCTCGTCGGGTCCGGCGTGGTGCTGGCGGCCAGCTATGAGGCGCGGGCGCGCGGTGTGCGGTCGGCGATGGGTGGCCCCCGCGCGCGGCACCTCTGCCCGGACGCGATCGTCGTCTCGCCGCGGTTCTCGGCCTACGTGCAGGCCAGCCGCGAGGTCTTCGCGATCTTCGAGCGCACGGCGCCGGTGGTCGAGGCGCTCTCGATCGACGAGGCGTTCCTGGATGTCAGCGGGCTGGAGCGCATCAGCGGGACGGCGGAGGTCATCGCGCGACGGCTGCGGCGCGAGGTGCGCGAGCAGGTCGGGCTGCCGATCAGCGTCGGCGTTGCGACAACAAAGCATCTGGCAAAAGTCGCCAGCAGCGCAGCCAAGCCGGACGGCTTGTTGGCAATCGCACCGGGCGAGGAGCTCGCGTTCCTGCATCCGCTGCCGGTCGGGCGGATCTGGGGCGTCGGCGCCGCGACCGAGGCGCGGCTGCGCGAGCACGGCATCGTCACGGTCGGCCAGCTCGCGGGGCTGCCCGAGAGCGTGCTGATGACGATCCTGGGCCGCGCGGCCGGACGCAAGCTCCACGCGATCTCCCACAACCGCGACCCGCGGCGGGTACGTCCCGGCCGTGGGCGGCGGTCGATCGGCTCGCAAAGTGCATTGGGTTCGCGCCGCCGCACACCGCAGGAGCTCGATGCGGTGGCGATCGCGCTGGTCGATCGCGTCACGCGCAGGATGCGGCGTGGCGGCCGCGTCGGGCGCACCGTCGTCCTGCGGATGCGCTACTCGGACTTCAACCGCGCCACGCGCTCCAAGACGCTGCCCTGGCCGACCGCCGCGACGGCGACGATCCTCAGCACGCTGCGCGCGTTGCTGGCCGCCGAGCGCGAGACGATCCGCCGCCGCGGACTCACGTTGCTCGGGATCTCGATCACCAACCTGGAGCGCGCTGATGCGGGTGTTCAGCTCGAGCTCGCGGTCGACGGACAACCGCCACCGGCGCTCGACGTGACGATGGATGCGATCCGCGATCGCTTCGGCACGACCGCCCTACAACGGGCCACGCTGCTGGGCCGAAACGACCGGATGTCGGCCTGGCTGATGCCCGGGGACGGACCCGATGGCATGCCAGAAAGTCGGTGACAGCCCGTCAAACCGGGCTTTTTCGCGTCCAAAAGGGCATTTCTTGGCCCGCACACTGACGGAAATAGCGGCCTAGACGGCGTTTGGGACCGATTCCGGCCTCCCCGTCTGCGAGCCTGTCCAACTCGTTTCCGGCATCACGCCGCGCACAGACAGGAGAAGCCTCATGGCCAACATCACCAAGACGGACCTCACGGCGCTCGTCGCCGAGCAGACCGAGTTGAGCGGCGCCGACGCCAAGCGGGCAGTCGAGTCGGTCTTCGACATCGTCTCCGCTCGTGTAGCGGCAGGCGACGAAGTCGCTATCGCTGGCTTCGGCAAGTTCACCGTTGCCCAGCGCTCGGCTCGTCAGGGCCGCAACCCGCAGACCGGCGAGACCATCGAGATCGCCGCCTCCCAGGCACCGAAGTTCAGCGCCGCGAGCGCCTTCAAGAACGCCGTCAAGGGCTAGTACTTTCGGGCGCCGGCGGTGACGCCGGCGCCCGACCTTGCGGTTCCTTGTGCCCCGGTGCTTTGTCGGGTCGGGGTGCGATGTGTGGCTGGATGGTCGGCGCTCCGTGACGATCGCCACCGCGCTCCTATGACCTGCGGCGTTCGGTGAAAGTGTTAGTCGTGGTTCGGCGTTCGTTTGTGTGGGCACCGAACGGGGCGCCGCGCGATGGCGACATCACGGATCACCGCCCTCCCCATGCGCCCGCGCCGCCAACGCGCCGTCGCGCGCGTGCCAAGGAACCCGGGTCGCTTCCGCCCCAATAGTCGGGGTGAAATCGACCTCGACCTCGCGCAAAGTCCCGGGCCGACGTGGGCCTGTTGAGGGACGCATGACGGCCCCAGACAGGCCCACCCCTCCTCATGCGCTCCGTCCGGGCCAACGTGGGCCTGTTGAGGGACGCATGACGGCCGCAAACAGGCCCACCCCTCCCCGAGGCCGAAGCGGACGACGAGCCGACGCCGCGAGCCACCGTTCCCACCCTCCCGGAGGCCGGCGGACGACCGGCCAACCCTGCGAGCCACCGTTCCCGCTCACTCCCCTCGGTGCCGACAGATCACGCACCGCACCCCGACCGTCGTCTGAGCGGAACGCCCGAGCAGACGCGCCACCTCAGCGCTCGCCATAGACCAGGTCCGGCCTGCGACCAGCGCTCACGACGTCAGTCTTGGGCGGTCCGCTACCCGTCCCCAGCACAGGCGTGGCGGGCACGCGTGAGTTGTTGGTGTGGTCGATCAGCAACAACACTGCAACGTTCAGCAACAACGCTGCGTAATCAACCAAATCCGTCCGCCTCCCCCACTAGGCTCCGCCCTTCAACTAAAATACATCGCCTCAGTGTCAGTCTTGTGGTGCGGATGGTGGTTGGTGTCCGCTCGGGGCTGTTGGGTTCCGGGAGGGCGGCGGGCTGACTCGCATTAGACCTGTCATTGCTGACTTGGCGGGGTTGTGTCGCCCGTCGCCGTCCCGGACCCGTCGGCGTGACCTGATAGGAGCGTGGCATCGCCCCGACTGAGGTATGTCCGCCGACGGTCCCCTTCGTTAAGCAAGCCAAAACGAGAGGACTGACGGTCATGATCGTGATCGGGGCCGACACACACAAGGCCACACACACCTGTGCCGCTGTGACGGCGGGGATCGGTGAGCTGCTGGGCTCCAAGACAGTGCCGGCGCGAAAAGAAGGTTTCGGCACGCTGCTGAAGTGGGCGCGGGGCCTGGATGCTGAGAGGACATGGGCCATCGAGGACTGCCGTCATGTCTCTGGCGGCCTGGAACGGTTCTTGATCGCGCGTGGCGAACGGGTGATCAGGGTCGCGCCCAAGCTGACCGCCGGGAGCCGGACCAGCGCGAGAGAGCGCGGCAAAAGCGACGAGATCGACGCGCTCACGGTCGCCCGCGTCGCGCTACGAGAGGGCCTAGACAAGCTACCGGCCGCGTTTCTTGACCCAGAGGCCCGCGCGATCAAGCTGCTTAACGAGCATCGCGAGTGCCTGGTGCAGGAGCGCACGCGTCGCCAGAACCGGCTGCGATGGCTGCTACACGACCGCTGGCCAGAACTCGAGATCCCCGCCCAAGGGCTGGATCGCCCGCGCTGGCTAGACAAGATCACACGACGGTTGGGCCGTGCCGAGCAGGCCGCAGATATCCGCGTCTGCAAAGACCTCGTGCGCGAGATCCGATCCGCCACCCGTCAGATCAACAGCCTCGAACGCGAGATCGCAACGCTGGTCGCCAAGCGCGCCCCACAACTGCTCGCGCTGCCCGGGTGTGGCCCGATGACCGCCGCGACGATCATCGCCGAGACCGCCGGCCCCGGCCGCTTCTCCAGCGACGCCAAACTCGCACGCACCGCCGGCGTCGCACCAATCCCCGCCTCCTCAGGCAACCGACAACGCCACCGACTCGACCGCGGCGGCAACCGCAAACTCAACTGCGCCCTACACCGCATCGCCGTCACCCAAGGCCGCTGGCACCCACCAGCCACCGCCTACCTCGCCCGCCGCCAAGCCGAAGGCAAAACCCGCAAAGAAGCCCTCCGCGCCCTCAAACGCCACCTCGCCCGCACCATCTGGCACCACACCCAAACCACCACCCCCTTGACATAGGAGCAACCCCGCGACCGCGCAAACGGCCCGGGGGCATGACCCAAAGGAGACAGAACCTCCCATGAGCACCCCGCAGGGTAACTCCGTCTGCCGTATCACCGTCGACCCCTCGACCGCCGACGTCCTCCGCATCGAGGCCAAGAAGGTCCTCATGTTCAACCACGAGGAATTCGAGGACTTCCTCGACTACGTCCCCGTCAAGCAGCTGGAGCTCGCCGACATCTTCCGCGACGCAACAGCCGTCATCGATGCCCTCGGCTGGGACCCCGACATCAACCCACCACGCGCCAGCGTCGAGGTACCACTGACGCTCGGCCACGTCGAACAGCTGCACGCGCGCCGCTGCGACCTCCTCGACACCAACCTCGACCTCCTGACCGACATCGGCGCCGACAACCAGACCAACGCCATCATCATGTCCGAGATCTACGCCAACCGCCACGGCGTCGAAGCGCTCAACAAGGTCTTCGACGCCTACACCAACACGATCACCACATAGCCCGTCGCACGTTCGTTGCGGGGCCTGGCCCCGCAACGACCTGCAACCACGTCACAGAGCTCCAGACGAGACGCAGCGGCGCTCAGCCCGGGCGCGCTCAACACGGTCGGGACCAGACGCAACATGCGCTCAGTCCAGGCCGCGCTCCACACGATCAGCGAGCACCTCCGCCAGCGCAAGCGCTGACGTCGCCGCCGGCGACGGCGCGTTGCGCACGTACTGCACCGCGCCAACGTCGTGCACGACGAAGTCGTCGACCAGCGACCCATCGCGGCCGACCGCCTGGGCACGGACGCCCGCACGACCGCCGGGCAGGATGTCGTCCATGCCGAGCCCGGGCACGTAGGCCGCGCACGCGTCAACAAACGCCCGACGGCTCACGCCGAGATGCAGCTCGCCGACACCGGCGCGCCAGTGACGGCGCATCATGCGCCAGGTCCCGGGCCAGCTCAACGTGCTGCGAACGCTCGCGGGGTCGACGCGCGTGACCCTGCCGGCATCGGGCGCCCCGACCATCAGCGCGGTCGGGCCGAGCCACACCTCACCGTCGACGCGCTTGGTCAGGTGCACGCCGAGGAACGGCAGCGCCGGATCGGGCACCGGGTAGATCAGCGAGCGCACGAGGCCGCGTGCTTCGGGCTTCAGGCGCAGATAGGCGCCGCGGAACGGCACGCTGCGCGGATCGGCCGGTGCGCCGGCACGCCGCGCGAGCTGATCGGTCCAGGCGCCGGCGCAGACGAGCGCGCGACGCGCCCGCAACGCACCGCCCGTGTGGCGCACGACGACACCGCGGCTGTCGGGCACGAGGCCCTGCACCTCGCAGCCCGTGACGATCGTCGCGCCCGCCGCCCGGAGGTCATCGGCCAGCGCACGGGCCACCGCGGCGAAGTCGACGATCCCCGTCGCGGGCGAGTGCAGTGCGGCGATCCCGGCGGCATGCGGCTCGAGCTCGGCCAGCTCGCCCCGGCCGACCCGCTTGAGGCCCGGCACGCCGTTGGCGCGACCGCGAGCTTCCAGCTCATCAAGGCCCGGCAGCTCGCGCTCGCTGAGCGCCACGATGACCTTGCCGCAGCGCTCATAGGGAATCCCCCGCGCGTCGCAGTAGTCATACATCTTCGCCGCGCCCTCGACGCACAGCCGCGCCTTGAGGGATCCGGGCGCGTAGTAGATCCCGGCGTGGATGACGCCGGAGTTCGAACCCGTCTGGTGGCGCGCGACCTCGGGCTCGCGCTCGAGGATCGTGAGCTTCAGGCCCGGCCGGCGCGCCAGCAGCTCCCGCGCAGCGGCCAGGGCGACGATGCCAGCGCCGACGACGACGAGGTCCTGCTTGGCGTCGGGGGCCGTCATCGCCCGGAGAGTCTGGCGCGTTCGAGACGCGGGCACGTTGACCGGGCGATTCCCGGTCAACGTACCCGGGACGGTCACGAGACTGCGACGAAGCACACTCGTGCGTTCGTTGCGCCGCCTCCGGGTAGCGCCAAAGCCATACACCGCCGAGTCGCGCTCACCTTCGATGATGGTCCCGATCCGCGGTGGACGCCCGCGGTCCTCGACGCGCTGCGCGCCGCCAGAGCCCGTGCGACGTTCTTCGTCCTCGGCCCCTGTGCCGCGGCGCACCCTGAGGTGATCGCGCGCACCCGCGCCGAGGGCCACGCGATTGGGGTCCATGCCTATGCGCACGTGCGCCACACCGAGCTCGACGCCGACACCGGCGCCGCGGATCTCGATCGGGCACTGACCGTGTTACACCAGCTCGGCGTGCAGCCGGAGCTCTGGCGCACGCCCTGGGGCGTCGAGGCGGACTGGACGCGGCCGGCCGCCGCGGCGCGCGGGCTGCGGGTCGTCGGTTGGAGTGCCGACACCCACGACTGGCGCGGCGACGCGGCCGACACGATGCTCGCCGCGGTCGAGCCCGCCATCGAGGATGGGGCGATCGTCCTGGCCCACGACGGACTCGGCCCCGGTGCGACCCGCGACGACTGCCGGGAGACCGTCGCCCTCATCGCGCCGCTCGTCGCGCTGGCCCGCAGCCGCGGGCTGGAGCCGGAGGTGCCGGCGTGAGAACAGCAGGGCCCGATCTCGACCGGCTCAGCCGGCCCAACGCGCTGGCGCTCGTCGCCGCGGGCGCCGCCGACCGCGACCGCGACACCGCCGGGCGATTTCCCGACGACGCATTCGGGGCGCTGGAGCGCGCGGGCCTGACGAGCATCACCGCTGGCGCAACCGTCGCCAGCTACCCCGACGAGCTGGCCCTGCTGCGCGAAGTCGCGCGCGCCGACGCGGGCGTCGCGCGGATCCTCGATGGCCACCTCAACGCGGTCGAGCGGCTGCGCGTGCAGGCGCCCGCCGCGCTGCGCCACCGCGAGCTGACGGCGATCGCCGCCGGCCAGCTGCGCGCCGGTGTGTGGGGCGCCGACCCCGGGCCCGACGAGGGCACGCCCGCGCGGCTGGACGGCGACACCATCTCCGGGACCAAGCTCTTCTGCTCGGGCGCCGGCGGGCTAGATCGCGCGCTGGTGCTGGTCGCCGACCCGGCGGGCACCAAGCCACCGTCTGCCGCGTGGGTCGACCTCACCGTGTCCGGCACCGTCGAGATCGACCGCCGCTGGTTCCGCGGTGCCGGCATGCGCTCCTCGGCCAGCCACCGCGTCACCTTCCACCGCGCGCCGGTGCTCGCGGTCCTCGGGCCGCCGGGCGCGCTGAGCCAGCAGCCGTGGTTCGCGCGCGACGCGGTCCGGACCGCCGCGACCTGGGCCGGCGCCGCCGACGCCGCCGTAGAGGACGCGCTGGGCCACCTCGCCGCGCGGCCGCAGACCTCAGAGCTCGAAGCGCTCGCGGCCGGACGGCTGCTGACCTGGCAGCACGGGATTGACCTCTGGCTGCAGGACGCCGCGAGCGCGCTGGCTCACGCGCCGAGCGTCGTCAATGCCGCGCGCACGGCCACCCAGACGCGCATCGCGATCGCCGACACGGCCCGCGCGATCCTCGACGAGGCCGAGCGCGCCACGGGCTCGCGCCCTGCGGCCGCCGCCACGCCACTGGACCGCGCCGCCCGCGACCTGCGCCTCTTCCTGCTCCAGCACCGGCTGGAGCCGATCGTCGCGCGCGCCGGGCGTGAAGCGCTGGAGGAGCGGCGATGAGCGAGGCCTTTGAACTGCGCTACCGCGCCGACCCCGATCCCTGGCGCACGCTGACCGACCCCTATGAGTCGCACAAGCGCGAGCGGACGCTGGCGGCGTGCGGCGCCGGACCGTTCGCCTCGGCCTGCGATCTCGGCGCCGGAACGGGCGTGCTCGCCGCGGCACTCGCGCCGCGCTGCGAGCGGCTGCTCGCCCTCGACGGCGCACCGACCGCCGTCGCCGAAGCGCAGCGCCGGCTTGCGCCCTTCCCCCACGCCGAGGCGCGCGTCGCCACGCTGCCCAACGGTCTCCCCACCGGACCGCTCGACCTCGTAGTCGCCAGCGAGATCTTGTACTACTTGGACGACGGCGCCTTCCGCATGGTGTTGCAATGGCTGCCAGACGCACTGGCCGACGGCGGCCGCGCGGTCGCCGTGCACTGGACCGGCAGCGCACCGGACTTACGCCGCAGCGCCGATGACGTCGGCACCGCGCTCGCGGCGACCCCCGGGCTGCGGATGATCGAGGACGGCACCGGTTCCACCGAGGGGTTTCGCCTCGACGTCGTGGAGCGCGCGCGATGAGCACCTGTGAATTGCTCGTCGTCGGCGCCGGCCCCGCCGGCCACAGCGCCGCGACCGCCTACCGCACAGCCGGCGGCACCGGCGCGGTGGTGCTGCTCGCCGCCGAGGGACGAGCGCCCTACGAGCGCCCACCGCTCTCCAAAGAGCTTCTGCGCGGCAAGCTGGAGCCCGACGCGCTCCCGCTTGCCGACGACCCCGCGTTCTACAACGAGCACGACATCACCGTCCGTCACGACACCGCGCACTCGCTGCATCCCGAGGACAGGAGGGTGCGACTGGACAACGGCGCGGGCGAGATCAACTACCAGCACTGCATCCTGGCCACCGGCGCGCAGCCCGTGCGGCCGCCGATCACCGGCGCCGAGCACGACGGCGTCCACCTGCTGCGCACGGTCACCGACGCGCTCGCGCTGCGCGACGCCGCCGCCCCCGGAAGCACCGTCCTCGTCCTCGGCTCCGGCTTCATCGGCTGCGAGGCCGCCGCATCCCTGCGGCTGCGCGGCTGCGACGTCACGCTCGTCAGCCAAGAGCCTGCACCGCAAGCGCAGCGGCTCGGCGCCGACGTCGCCCGACGCATGGCGGGCTGGCTCGCCGACGCCGGGGTCGATGCGCGGTACGAGCGCGAGCTCACCACCATCGGCCCCGACCTCCGTGCCGAGCTGTCGGACGGATCGACCGTCGACGCCGACCTCATCCTGCTCGCCGGCGGCGTCGCACCCGACACGTCCCTCGCCCGTGAGGCGGGCCTCGCCCTCGCCGACGGCGGCACAATCGCCGTCGACGCCGCCATGCGCACCAGCGCCCCGCGCGTCCTGGCTTGCGGCGACTGCTGCCACGCCGAGCACGCGATCGCCCACCGGCCGCTGCACGTCGAGCACTGGGGCGACGCGCTCGCACAAGGCGAGGTCGCCGGCTGGAGCGCCGCCGGGCAGGACGCATCCTGGGACACCGTCCCCGGCTTCTGGTCAACCATCGGCACCAACACCATCAAGTACGCCGCCTGGGGCGACGGCTACACGACGACACACCTCGTCGACCACGGCGACGGAGCGTTCACCGCCTGGTATGCCGACGCGCGGGGCACGTGCGTCGGCGTCCTCACCCACGATCGCGACCCCGACTACGAGACCGGTCAGCGGCTGATCACACAGGGAGCCTCAGCGCCGTGAGCCGCCTGCGCGCGATCGTCGTCATCCCCGCTCGCGACGAGGCCGAGCACATCGAGCGCTGCCTGCGCGCGCTGGCCGCCCAACGCGGCCTGCGTCCCGCCGTCAGCTTCAAGACCATCCTCGTCCTCGATCGCTGCACCGACGCGACCGAGACGGTTGCGCGCACCACAGCCGCAGCCGCGGGCCTCGCGCTGCACGTGCAGCGCAGCCCCGGCACCGGCGTCGGCGCCGCCCGCCGTCACGGAATGGACCTCGCCTGCGAATGGCTGTCGGAGCGCGAGCCCGACGGCCTGATCGCGTGCACCGACGCCGACAGCACGGTCGCACCCGACTGGCTCGCCGCGCAGCTGGCGCTCGTCGACGCGGGCGCCGACGCGATTGGCGGCCGCGTCGAGCTCGACCCCACCGACGCCGCCGCGCTCCCCACCGCCGCACTGCTGCGCCGCGAGCAGCGCGCAAATGTCCGGCTGTCGGCGGTGCTCGCTGACGATCCGAGCGCCGAGCACCACTTCTTCTCCGGCGCGTCGCTCGGCGTGACCGCGCGCGCCTACCGCGCCGTGGGCGGGATCGATCCGGTCACCGCGCTGGAGGACGAGGGCTTCGGGCGGCGACTGATCGCCGGCGGCTGGCGCATCGTCCGCTCCGACGCCGTCTGCGTCCACACCTCGGCACGCACCCACGGCCGGGCGCCCCGCGGGCTGGCGCGCGACCTCCAACTCGGCGACTGGCTCGCGCGCCGCCGCTACAACGGCCGCGCATACACGGCCCAGCGGTTGTTGGCGGCCAAGGGCGAGACCACCATCTCGGTCGTCGTGCCCGCCCGCGACTGCGCCGCCACTGTCGGCGGCGTGCTACGCACGACGGTCATGCCGTTCGTCGAGCTCGGGCTGGTCGACGAAGTACTGGTGGTCGACGGCCGCTCGACCGACGCGACGATCGCCCACGCCGCGCGTGCCGGTGCGCGCGCCGTCGCCCAGGACGATCTCCTCCCCGAACACGGTCCCGCCCAAGGCAAAGGCGACGCGATGTGGCGCGGCCTGCATGCAACCACCGGCGACATCGTCGCGTTCCTCGACGCCGACACCGAGGACCCCGACCCGTGCCACCTCCTCGGCCTGCTCGGACCACTGCTCGAAGACCAAGATGTCCACCTTGTAAAAGGTGCCTTTGCTCGGCCGTTCCGCGACGGCGATGTCCTGCGCCACGCCGAGGGCGGCCGCGTCACCGAGCTCATGGCCCGACCGCTGCTCAACCTCCACGTCCCGGAGCTGGCCGGCTTCGAGCAGCCGCTGGCCGGGGAGACTGCCGCGCGGCGAACGTTGTTGGAGGCCTTGCCGTTCCCGGTCGGCTATGGGATCGAGATCGCACTGCTGATCGACGCGCTGCGCCACGTCGGCCTCGACGGTCTCGCCGAGGCACAGCTCGGCACGCGCCAGAACCGCCACCAAGCCCTGCGCGATCTCGGCGCGATGGCCTTCGCCGTGCTCTGCGCGGTCCAGGCGCGGATCGCGCCCGGCAGCGACGCGGTGCCGGCGGGCCTCGTCCAGCCGTGGGACGGTGGCGCGGTCCGCGACGTGCCCGTGCTCGAACGGCCGCCGCTGCGTCAGCTCATGGCGGCCGATGAGGCCAGGAACCTCGGTATGGCCGGCGCCGCGTAGGTCAGCTCCAGCGCCTCGCCGTTGCCGGTGCTCGGGCCCAGGATCGCCGCGGCGTCGGGCGCGTCGGCGGCGATCGCCGCGAGCATGCGCAGAACCCCGGAGTGGGCGCAGAGCAGGACGCGCCGCGGCGCGCCGCCCGCGGCCAGCGCGTCGAGCGCCGCCAGCACCCGCAGCCCGAGCGCGCGGTAGCTCTCCCCGCCCGGCGGCGCGGCGTCCAAGTCCGCAGGCTGGGTCCATGAGCTGCTCGGCTCGCCCTCCAGCGCGCCGAACGACCGCTCGCGCCAGCGCGGGTCGCCCACCAACTCAACATCGTGCAGCCCCGCGGCCTCGCAGGCGATCCGCAGCGTGTCGGCGGCCCGCTGCGTCCCCGAATGCAGTCGCAAGTCGAAGTCGCCCGCGACCACCGGCGCCAGCGCAACGGCCTGCGCACGCCCGCGCGCGGTCAGCGGCGGGTCGAGCTGCCCGGTCAGGCGCCCCGCGGCGTTGAGCACCGTCTCACCGTGGCGGATCGCGACCAGCTCGAGCATCGCTCCACGATAGGCGTCACGCCTTGGGCTCGTCACGCAGCTCGATCTGCAACTCATCCTCAGCCGGTTGGCCGGCCGCCAGCTCGCGGCCACGCTCCAGCTCGGCGTTGAGCTCGGCGCCGAGCAAGACCGACAAGTTGGCGACCCACAACCACACCAGGAACGCGATCACGCCGCCGAGCGCGCCGTAGGTCTTGTTGTAGGAGGAGAAGTTGGCCACGTACACCGCAAACAGCGCCGAGGCCACCAGCAACACGACCAACGCCACGACACCGCCCACCGTGATCCACTTGAACCCCGGCTGCTTGACGTTGGGCGCGGCGAAGTACAACACCGAGAACATCAAGCTGACGACCAGCGCGATGATCGGCCACTTGGCGATGTCCCATGCGGTCACCGCGGCAGAGCCGGCGCCGACGACGTCTCCGAGTTGCTGGGCGACCGGGCCCGTCACGACGACGGCGATCGCGCATGCGGCGATCAGCAGGATCATCACGGTGGTGACGATCAGCTGGATCGGGCGCAGCTTCCAGAACGGCCGCCCTTCGGGCACTTCGTAGATCGCGTTAGAGGCGCGCGCGAACGCGCCCACATAGCCCGAGGCGCTCCAGATCGCCAGCGCGATCCCGAAGATGAACGCCAGGCCGGCACTGCCACGACTGCCGGCGACCTGCTTGACCGCGCCCGACAGGATGTCGTTGGCCGGGCCAGGCGTAAGCGCCGCGAGGTTGTCGAGGATCGGCTGCGTCGCCGACGGCCCGATCAAGCCGATGATCGAGACCAACGCGATGATCGCCGGAAAGATCGCCAGCACCCCGTAGTAGGTCAGCGCGGCAGCCCAGTCGGTCAGGTTGTCGGCCTTGAACTCCTTGATGGTGCGCTTGAGCACCGCCGACCAGGAACGACCTGACAGGTCGGTCGGATCGTCGGGCGCGGTCTCAGCGGTCCCGCGGTCGCGGGTGAAGCGTCGCTCGCTGGTCTCTCGGTCCATGGCGTCGTGCTCCCCGAAGCCCGAGCTGGGTACACACCCGATTGATGCCGCGCTCGTTGTGGAATGGGACCATCGCCTTCGGCGCCGTCGCCGTGCCGGTCAAGCTCTACTCCGCCGTGAAGACCCAGACGGTGCACTTCCACGAGGTGCACCTGAAAGACGGCGCGCGTATCGAGCACCGGCCGTTCTGCGCCAAGGAGGACAAGGAGGTGCCGCGCGAGGAGGTCGTCAAGGGCTATGAGCTGGCCTCCGGGCGCTACGTCGTCCTCGACAAGGAGGAGATCGACGCCGCCGGCGGCTCCCGCTCACGGATCATCGACGTCGAGCACTTCGTCTCTGTCGCCGACATCGACCCGGTGTACTACGAGAAGTCCTACTTCTTGGGTGCTCGCGACGAAGGTCCCGACGCCTACCGCCTCCTGCACGACGCCCTGGACCGCACCGGCCGCGCCGCGATCGGCCGCTTGCGCTTCCACCAGCGCGAGTACCTCGTCGCGATCCGGCCCTACGGTGGCGTGCTGGCGCTGCACACGATGCGCTTTGCCGACGAGCTCGTCGACGCGAAGGATCTCGACACACCACGCCGGGCGCGCAAGCCCGAAGCCAAAGAGCTGAAGATGGCCAAGAGCCTGATCGCGTCCCTGCACGAGCCGTTTGCGCCGGGCAAGCTCCATGACGAGTACCGCGAGGCCGTGCTGGCCGCGATCCGCCGCAAGGCCAAGGGCAAGGAGATCGAAGCACCTGACGAGCCGGCGACCGAGCCGTCTGACGACCTGATCGCCGCGCTGGAGGCGAGCCTCGGCGACCAGAAGTCAAAGCCGCGCAAGCGCACGAAGAAGGCGCCGGCGCGCAAGACCAAGACGAAGGCCAAGGCCAAGAAGAAGGCCAAGGCCTGATGGCTCGCTCGCTCTGGACCGGCTCGCTGAGCTTCGGCCTGGTCAACGTCCCGGTTGCGCTGTACAGCGCCGCCCGCGACCTCGACGTGCACTTCCACCAGCTCCACGAGAAGGACGGCGCGCGCATCGAGGTGCGGCGCTTCTGCGCCAAAGAAGACGCCGAGGTCGCCTATGAAGACATCGGCCACGGCTACGAGCTGCACTCCGGCAAGCAGGTGATCCTGACCGACGCCGATCTGGAGGCGGTTGCCCCACGCCGGACACGCACGATCGAGATCGACTCCTTCGTCGAGGCCGACGAGCTTGACCCAATCCTCTTCGACCATCCCTACTGGCTCGCGCCGACCGGCGAGGCTGCCGGACCCAAGCGCGCCTACCGGCTGCTCGTCGACGCGATGGAAGACGAGGAGCGCGTCGCGCTTGGCCGCTTCGTCCTGCGCAGCAAGGAATACCTCGTCGCCGTCCGCGCCCGTGACGGCCTACTCGCGTTGACCACCATGTTGTTCGCCGACGAGGTGCGCCCGACAAAGGGCATCGACAACGGCGGACGCAAGCCGTCAAAGCGCGCGCTCGCCGAGGCGGTCAAGCTGATCGAGGCGCTCTCACAGGACTTCAACCCCACCGACTACACCGACGAGCACCGCGACCGCCTGCTCGCCGTGATCGACGATAAGAAGAAGCGCCGCACGATCGAGGCGCCCGAGCAAGACCACGAGCCGCAGGCGCCGACCGACCTCATGGCCGCGCTGCGCAAGACCATGCAGGAGCTCGGCGCCTGACGATCAGGCCTCCGCGCCGCCCAGCAGCACGCGCAGGTGCACCATCGACTTGGTGTGGATCTGGCTGATGCGCGACTCGGTGACGTCGAAAACCTCGGCGATCTCGGCGTAGGTCAGATCCTGGTGATAGCGCAGCGCGAGGATCGTCTGCTCGCGCCCGCTCAGCTGCAGGACCGCGGCGGCGACCTGATCGGCGAGGTCGGCCCGGTCCGCGGCATCGGCCGGATCGCCGGCGGCGGGGTCGGGCAGGAAGTCGAGCATCGTGGTCGGCGCCGAATCCGAGCCGTTGAAGCCCCACGGCTGGTCGAGGGCAACCACCTGGGAGGTCGCCATGCGCTGCAGCAGCGCATCGAACTCCTCGGGCGTCAGCTTCAGCGCAGCCGCCAGCTCGGCATCGGTGGGCAACCGTTGCAGGCGAACCAGGAGATCGGCGCTGGTGCGCTCGAACTCACGGGCCTCGTCGCGGACCGCGCGCGGGACCCAATCCAGCGAGCGCATCGCGTCGATGATCGCACCACGGATGCGCAGGCCCGCGAAGGACTCGAACTTGACCCCGCGCGCCGGGTCGTAGCGCTCAACGGCGTCGATCAGGCCCACGAGGCCGTACGCCACGAGGTCGGCGAGGTCGACGTGCGGCGGCATCCGCGAGGCGATCCGCCCCGCGACGTGCTTGACGATCGGGCTGTAGGCCAACACGAGCTGATCGCGGACCTCCCGCTCACCGTCGCGGCGATAGCGGCGCCAGTGCTCGGCCAGCACGATCGCCTTGGGCGCGTGGGACCGGCTGACCGTGGACAGCATGGAAATGCTCACCTCAAGACATAGGAGTCGGCGGGCGGGGACCCAGCCGTGCGACCCCGTTTGCATGGGTGACGCATGAAGTTCTCGGGTCCGTATCGACAAAAGGCCGAGGTACCTTGATACCTGCCGGCTCCTACCCCCGGAATATTCCATTGGTCAGAAATCGATCACCGTCCTACAGTTCGAACCGTTCGGGGCCGATAGAGTGGGACGAGGCCGGATGTCTGCCAGGAGACGTCGCGGACGCCGGCCTGCCCGTTCCCGGGCACACGACCACAAAGGGGAAGTCGCCTTGAGCCACCGTCGGACCACGGCGCGCCCCGCTGGCTCTGCCGCGGTCATCGACCCCCGAGTCGTCCCGCGACGCGGCGTCGACAGCTTCTGGGAGCTGGCGACCGACCTCTTCGCCATCTACGCCCGCGACGGCATGCTGTATGCCCTCAACCCAGCGTGGGAGCGCCTCCTCGGCTGGCCACGCGAGGAGCTCACCACCCGATCGCTGCTCGCGTTCCTGCATCCCGACGATGTCGCGGCCACAGTCGGTCTGCTCGCTCGCACGCACATCACCGGCAGCAAGATCGACGAGCTCGTCAACCGCTGGCGTCGCCGCGACGGCAGCTACTGCACGCTCGCCTGGAGCGGAGCGTCCGATGGCGACGTGTGGTGCGTGGTCGGCCGCGAAGTGACCGACCATGCCCAGGAGCGCGCCTTGCTGCGTGAGAGCGCCAGCGAGTTCTGGCAGGGCACGATGGACTCGCTCGACGCCCACGTCGCGGTCCTGGATCCCAACGGCGAGATCGTCGCCGTCAACCAGGCCTGGCGCCGCTTCGAGGAGGAGAACGGCACCGGCAACGGCACGATCGGCCAGAACTACCTCGCGCTGGGATCGACCGACGACCCAGATGCCTCTGGCGCACGCGCCCGTGCTGGTGTCGAAGCGCTACTCCAGGGCGAAGGCGAGCGCTTCTCGCTGGAGTACGCCGCCCGCGGCACCGGCGGAGAGCGCTGGTTCGCCCTCACCGCCACGCGCTTCTCGGGCTCCGGGCCGGTCAGCGTCGTCGTCGCTCACCACGACATCACCGAGCGGCGCATCATGGAGGAGAACGCGCTCAACGCGCGCAACCATCTGGCCGCGGTTACCGACAGCATGGGCGAAGGCCTTCTCGTCCTCGACAGCGGCGGGCGCGTCACGCTGATGAACGAGGCCGCCGAGACGATGCTCGGCTGGCAGTTGAAGGACCTGCGCGGGCGTGTCCTGCATGACCTCGTCCACTACCGCCGTCCCGACGGCTCACCCCAGCCCGCCGCCGCGAGCACGATCCTGCAGACGCTGGAGCGCCGCGCCACGATCCGCGCCGATGATGAGATCTTCGTGCGGCGTGACGGCACCGAGCTGCCGACGTCCTACACGGCCGCGCCGCTGGTCACCGCAGAAGGCTTGGAGGGTTGCGTCATCGTCTTTACCGATGCGACGCTGCGCCAGGCCGAGCAGCGCGAGCTGCGGCGCAAGCTCGACGCGCTCTCGTGGGCCGGCCGCGTGCAGGACGCGCTGCGGGAGGAGCGCTTCGTCCTCTACGCGCAACCGATCCTCGACCTCGCGACCGACGAGGTCGTCCAGCACGAGCTGCTCCTGCGGATGCGCGAGCCCAACGGCGAGATCGTCGGTCCCTGCTCCTATCTGCAGATCGCCGAGGAGCACAATCTGATCGGCGACATCGACCGTTGGGTGATCCGCAAGGCCTCGCAGTTGGCCGCCCGCGGCCTGCCGGTCGAGCTCAACGTCTCGGGCGGGTCGATCAGCGACCCCGAGCTGATCACCCACATCGAAGCCTGCCTGCAGGAGACCGGTGCCGACCCGGCACTGCTGGTCTTCGAGATCACCGAGACTGCCCTGGTCTCCGACGAGGAGGCCGGCCGAAACTTCGTCCAGCGTGTCCACGAGCTGGGCTGCAAGCTGGCCCTCGACGACTTCGGCACCGGCTACGGCGGGTTCACCTACCTCAAGCAGCTGCCCGTCGACTACCTCAAGATCGACATCGAGTTCGTGCGCGACCTGTGCACGAGCGAGGCCAGCCTGCACGTCGTCGAAGCTGTGGTCAACCTCGCCCGCGGCTTCGGCATGCACACCGTGGCCGAAGGCGTCGAGGACGCCGAGACGCTGAGCCTGCTCAAGACCCTGGGCGTCAACTACGCCCAGGGGTACTACATCGCACGTCCGGGACCGCTCGAAGATGCCTTCGCCGATGACACCCTGAGGAGCAGCGCACGATCATGACCGACGACCTCATCACCCCCCAGCAGCGAGATCTCGACCAGGAGCAGGCGGTCGCGGACCTCGATCAGTCGATCGCCTACCGCGAGCAGGCCTTGTCCGACCGCGAGCAACAGCGCCTCGACGCACGTCAGACGCTGGTCGACCTCGAGCGCGCCGAGACGCCGGTCGACCAGTTCGCCGCGCATCTCGCGCTTGAGCACCGCCAGGCCGAGCTGACGCGCACGCAGGACCGTCGCGATGCCCATCAGAACCAGATCGACGACACCCAGGGCGGCCACGATCGTCTGCAGGACACGCTCGAGCTCGGCCAGGACGCACTGGAGCTGCAGACTTCCGCGCTCGCGCCGACGACCGCCGACATCGTCGAGGCGGCACGCCGGCGCCAGCAGTCGGCGGCCGAACGCGCCCAGGCCGCGGTTGACCGCTCGGCTGCCGCCGAGCGGCGCGCCGAGGCGGCGCTGCGCCGCACACGTTCCGCCCCTCCGGAGTAATCGACCGCGAACGGGGGCGCGATGCCACTAAGCTGGAATCCCTACCCCCTTTAAGGCCATTACCCAAGGAGCTCCCATGGCGTTGACCATCGGCGACACAGCACCCGACTTCGAGGCCAACACGACCGAGGGTCGCATCAGCTTCCACGACTGGATCGGCGACGGCTGGGCCGTCCTGTTCTCGCACCCGCGGAACTTCACGCCGGTCTGCACGACCGAGCTCGGCTACATGGCCTCGATCAAGCCGGACTTCGACCGCCGCGGCGTCAAGATCATCGGGCTCTCGGTCGACCCGCTGGAGAACCACGAGAAGTGGGCCCAGGACATCGCCGAGACGCAGGGCACCGCCCCCAACTACCCGTTGATCGCCGACAGCGACTTCAACGTGTCCAAGTTGTACGGGATGCTCGGCGCCGATGTCGAGGGCGACCCGACGCAGCGCACGCCTGCCCAGAACGGCACGCTACGCAACGTCTTCGTCATCGGCCCGGACAAGAAAATCAAGTTGGTGCTCATCTACCCGATGACCACCGGCCGCAATTTCGACGAGGTCCTGCGCGTCATCGACTCGCTGCAGCTGACGGCCAACCACGCTGTGGCCACGCCGGCCCAGTGGCAGCAGGGCGAGGACGTGATCATCGCGGGCTCAGTCAGCGACGAGGCCGCCAAGGAGAAGTACCCCGACGGCTGGGACGCGCCGCGGCCGTGGCTGCGGATCGTCCCCGCGCCGTAGCCGAGGCCAGGTAGGGCCCGCGGTCGCCCGCCCCGCTTCGGCGCGGGCGACCGCGGTGGTGGCGGCGATCGCCGGTTGTGGCAAGATTGCCGCCAATGCATAGGTTTAACCTAGGCACGAACCGCCGCCAGCTGCTCGCCGCCGGGGCGACCGCCGCCGTGGGGCTCGTCGCCACCGCCGCCCCGGCCGCCCGCGCGGCGCTCCCGACCGCAACGCCAGTCGGCGACGACCTCGGCTTCCTGGCCTTTGGCGCTGTGGCCGAAGGCGTCCTGGTCGCCTACTTCGACGCGGCGCTGGCGATCTCCGGCGCGTGGTCGCCCGCCGAGCGTCGGGTCCTGACCGAGGCACGCGCGAGCCACCGCGCCAACGTCGGGCGCCTCAACGCTGCGCTCGGCCCTGACAACGCGATTACGCCCGGGGACTTCGCTCACCAGGTCACCGTGAGCTCGCGCGCGGGCGCCCTGAAGCTCGGCCGCGAGCTGGAGACGCTGGTCGGCAGGACCTACCTCGGCGGCGTGGCCGCCGCGACCGACTACGGCACCCGCCTGCTACTCGGTCGCCTGCTCGCGCTGTGCTCCAGCCACGACGCGATCCTGACCCGCTGGGCCGGCAAGACCGCGGGCGGGCTGCCCTCCCCCGTCGACCTCGACGCCGCCGGACTCAAGCTCGATGCCTACCTCAAGGAGCCCACGTCATGAAGCGCCTGACGCTCGGCTGCGCCGCGGTCACCGCGCTCGCCCTCCTCGCACCAACTGGGGCCAGCGCGCTGAACGTCTCCGCGGCAACCTCGCTGACCAACGTGATGCCAGAGATCAAGCGCGATGCCCGCTACTCCTTCGGCGGCTCCAACACCTTGCAGTTGCAGATCGAGCGCGGCGCACCCGCCGATCTCTTCCTCTCGGCCGAGCCCAACGAGGCCCAGGCGCTCTACCGCGAGGGCCGCTGCCAGCGGCCGGTGACGTTTGCCACCAACAAGCTGGTGCTAGTCGTGCGCGAGGGCGACCCGAAGCAGATCGGCTCCATCTACGGCCTGCGCAAGGGCGGCCTCAACCTCTCGATCGGCAACGCGGCCGTGCCGATCGGCGACTACACGCGCCGGCTGCTGCGGCGGCTGCGCATGAGCAACGTGCTGACCGCCAACAGGGTCTCCCAGCAGTCCAACGTCGGCCAGGTGCTCTCGCAGGTCGCCTTCGGCGGCGCCGACGCCGGCTTCGTCTACGTGACCGACGCGCGCACGCAGGCCAATCGCATCGACCCGCTTTACGTTCCTCAGTGGGCCCAGCCGGCGGTGCGCTACCAGGGCTGTGTGGTCATCCGCGACGGTGCCGACACGGCAGGCGCCCAGGCGCTGCTGAACGCCATCCGATCCTCGCGCGGCCGGGGGCTGCTCAAGCGCTTCGGGTTTGGACTGCCGCCACGCGCATGATCCGGCGCGCCGGGACCGCGGTGGCGCTCGGGGTTGTCGTCACGTTCCTGGCGATCCCGGTGATCGCCCTGTTCGTCCAGGCGCCGCTGAGCGATCTGCCGTCACTGCTACGGCGCCCGGAGGTGCGCGACGCGATCTGGGTGACGGTCAAGACCAACGCGGCGGCCAACGCGTTGTTGTTGCTCTTCGGGACGCCGGCGGCCTGGGTGCTCGCCACGCGGCGGTTCCCGGGGCGCGCCGCGATCCTGACGCTCTGCGAGCTCCCGCTCGTCCTGCCACCCGCGGTCGCGGGCATCGCGCTGCTGGCTGCCTACGCCCAGGGCGGGCTGTTTGGGGACACGCTGGACGCGATCGGCGTCGTCCTGCCGTTCGGGCCGTGGGCGGTGATCCTGGCGATCACGTTCGTCGCCTCGCCGTTCTATCTGCGCCAGGCGGTCGCGACCTTCAGCGAGGTCGATGGTGATCTAACCGACGTCGCGCGCACGCTGGGCGCATCGCCGACCAGGACGTTCTGGCGCGTCGTCATGCCGCTGGCCGCCGGCGGCCTCGTAGCCGGCTGGGTGCTGGCGTTCGCGCGTGGCGTCGGCGAGTTCGGCGCCACGATCATCTTCGCCGGCAACGTGCAGGGACGCACCACGACGCTGACGCTCGCCGTCTACCAAGAGCTCGACAGCAGCCTCGACGTGGCGCTCGCGCTCGGCGTCCTGCTGGTCGCGCTCAGCGCAACCGTGCTGATTTCCTACAAGCTGCTGGGCGCATGGCGGTCCTCGACCTCGACATCACCAGCGAGCTTCGCTCCATCCGTGTCGCGCTGAGCCTCGCCGTCGGCGACGAGGTGGTCGCGTTGGTGGGGCCGTCGGGCGCCGGCAAGACGACGGTGCTGCGAGCGGTGGCGGGATTGCACCGTCCCGATCGCGGGCGGATCGCGTGCGATGGCGTGGCGTGGTTCGCCGGTCAGGACGGCGGCGCGCCGACGGTGGATCTCGCGCCCGAGCGACGGTCGGTCGGCTACGTCCCGCAGCACCATGCCTTGTTCCCGCACTTGACGGTGCGCGAGAACGTGGCGTTCTCCGGGACCGATGGGGCGACGGTCGACTCGCTACTGGACCGCCTGGGCATCGCGCCGCTCGCGGCCGAGCGCCCGGCGCGGCTCAGCGGCGGTGAGCGCCAGCGGGTCGCGCTGGCGCGGGCGCTGGCCCGCCAGCCACAGGTCCTGCTCCTCGACGAGCCGCTGGCCGCGCTCGATGCGCACACGCGCCGCGTCGTGCGGGATGAGCTGGCGGCCGAACTGCGGGCCTTCGCGATCCCGACGTTGCTCGTGACCCACGACTTCTCCGATGCCGCCGCACTGGCCGACCGCGTCGCGGTGATCGTCGACGGCACGCTGCGCCAATTGGCGGCGCCCGCCGAGCTGCTCACCGCGCCGGCGGACCGCTTCGTCGTCGCCCTGACCGGCGGCAGCATCGTTCGCGGCACACAGCATCACGGGCGCGTGGAACTAGATGCGAGTGGTGAGCTCGAGGTCGCCGTCTATCCCTGGGACATCGAGGTGCGTCCTGGGACCGGACCCGCGGGCTCGCTGACTGGAACGGTCGCCGCCACGACCATCGAGGCCGGCCGCCTGCGCGTGCGAGTCGACGGCTGGATCGGCGAGGCCGAGAGCATCGATGGCCTGGAGCCCGGAAGCCCCGCGCACGGCGTCGTCCGGCGACGTCACCCGCTCGGCAACTGACGCCCACCAAGGCACCTGGACCCCCGCTACGCCATCATCGTCGCGTGGCCGCGGCCGACAGCACGCAGCGCAAGGAGCCGCCGGGGCTCATGGAGGCCGTGGGCGGCCCGCTCGGCATGGCCGAGACGTCGCTGCCGCCCGTCGCCTTCGCCGCGGCCTACGGCTTCACGGGCACCAACGTGGCCGCGATCGTCGCCGTGGCGGTCGGGCTCGTCTTCGCGCTCGCGCGGCTGGCCCGTCGCGAGACGCCGCGCCACGCGCTGACCGGGCTGGTCGGCATCGGCTTCGCCGCGTTCGTCGCGGCCCGCAGCGGCAAGGCCGAGAACTTCTTCCTGCCGGGCCTGCTGGCCAACGCCGCCTACGCGACCGCGCTGCTGACCTCGGTCGTGATCCGCCGCCCGCTGATCGGCTACGTCGTCGGCCAGCTCGACGGCGAGGGCACAGCCTGGCGCGAGGATCCGCTGCGCGTCCGCACCTTCATGCGCGCGAGCCTGATGTGGGCCGGCCTCTTCTTGCTCCGTCTGGCGGTCCAGCTTCCGCTCTATCTCGCCGGCGCGGTCGGCGCCCTCGGCGTGGCCCGTACCGCGATGGGCATCCCGCTCTTTGCCCTCGGGCTGTGGCTGACCTACCGCCTCGTGCGCCCGCCGTCAGACGACACGGCCGGCTGACGCCCACTCGGCCGCACGCGTTCGCGGCCGGCCGATCATCGCCGCGGTGCCGTCGTCGAGGATCGGCCGCTGCAACAGCGCCGGATGCTCGACCAGCGTCGCGACGACCTGCTCGATGTCCCAGCCGTCGGCTTCCAGGCCCAGCGTCGCGTACTGCTTGTCGCGGCGGATCAGCGCGTCCGGCGGGTCGCCCACGAGCCGCTGCGCGAGCGAGCGCAGCTCGTCCTCGTTGAGCCGCTCGGCGACGAGCAGGTACTTGCGCACGGTCACCTCGTGACCGGCGCCTTCGAGGGCGTCGAGGGCGTGGACGGAGGTCGGGCAGTGCGGGTTGTGCAGGAGGGTGAGGGTCACGGGCGCAGATCTTATGACTCACTCTCCTTTCCCATCGCCGCACCCCGGTAACGGCGTAGCGGGCTCGGAGCGGCAGGCGCCACGACAACCGGTGCCGTCGCGGCGCGATCGCGACGGCCGGCGCGCGGTGTCCGCGACCCCACGTCCTCGCACGCCGCGCGCGTACCCACCACCGAGATCGCCGCCCCCGCCTCGATGACCAGATCCTCCCGCGGACGCCAGCGGCCATCGAGCGCCAACACGCGCAGGTCGCGACGATGGTGCAGCGCGCTCACCGTCTCCCCCACGATCTCCGATCCCGGCCCGACCTCGGTCTCCAGAACACGCAGCGCGACGTTGGACAGCGGCAACGGCTCCGCGACATTGCGGCGCAGCAGTGCGGCTGTAAACGCGGGCGCCGCCAACGCCGACACGGATCGCGTGAGGTCGAGCTCGACGCTGCGGTCCAAGCGCTCCGCAAGGTGGGGATCGAAAATGCGCAGAACGACGCGCACGTCGGGATTGAGCTCGCGGGCGGTCAGGCCGCACTGGAGGTTGGCAAGGTCGTCGCTGGTCACCGCCATCACCGCACGCGCCTGGTCGACATGCAGCGCGGCCATCGTGCCCGGCGTACGGCCGTCGGCGAAGACGACTGGGACCTCGAGCGTGCGGGCGACGGCGACGCCGATCGCGCCCTCGTCCTGCTCAACGCCGATGCACGGCACATCCAAAGCGCGTAGACCCATGAGCATGCGCGAGCCTGCCTTGCCCAGCCCGCACACAATTACGTGGTCGCGATCGGGGCGCGGGAAGCGTCCCAGCGCACGATCGATCCGCGTGCGGACCAACATGTCCGTGATGAGCGCGAGCACCGATGCCAACAGCACGGCCGAGACGGCCATCAACCCGATGTCATAGATCTTGAGCCAGTCCGGCGCGCCGAGCAGGTTAATGTCGCCGTAGCCGACGGTCGCCATCGTCGTGGCCGTGAAGTACATGGCATCGAGCAACGGCAGGTGGTCACTGATGACAAAGACGGCGGTGCTCACCGCGCCGACGATCAGGATCGCGGCCAGCAAGGCAAGGGCGCGACCCGGGATGAGCCGCAGCGCCGCGACCGCTCGCGCACGTCGTGAGTAGCGGGGCCGCGAGGCGGCCCGCCGACGCTCGCGCTGCTGGCGGTGCAGGGCGACGGTCGGTGGGAACGCGCCGCGGGTGCCGAGCACCAGGCCATCGGGGTCGATCAGGCCAAGCACGGTCGGCCCCAGCGCCGCGCGTGGCGGCAGGACGTCGGTCGGGGTCGACGCATTGCACAAGGCGACGACCAGCCGTGGATCGTCGGCGTCGACTTCGGCCACCTCCAGCACCTGCCCGGCAATCGTCACGCGCTGACCGGTGTTCCCCGAGAGCGCGGCTTGGAGGAATGCGGGCGCGGCCACCTCGGTCTCCGACATGACCGTCGCGCGCTCGCCGAGCACGCGCGAGATCCCACCGGCCAGCTCGGCGGAGAACATCCGCACGACCAGCTGCGTTTCGGATGCCTCCTCGGCTACGAGCAGCGCGGCGCTGAGGTTCTGGAGATCGTCGGCGCCGAGGAGCCCGACGGCCCGCGCCGTGCGCAGCCCAGCCCGTTCCCAGACGTCGGCCTCCCCGGCGTTGCCGATGACCAGCCGCGTGCCGGCGGCCGTCGCGGCGAGCGCGGCGCTGCAGTCGGGCCGTGAGCACACGACTACCACTTCGATGTCCGCCCCGTTCAGCTCCTCGCACACGCGCGTGGGCACACCGTCGTCGCCGGCCAGGAGGACCGGGCCGCCTGTCTCCCCGCTGTCACCCGCGCTGGTCAGGCCGCGATCGTGTCAGGCGCACGAGCCGGTGAATGCGGACCGGCGGGCGAAGACGACCCGCCCGGCGGTCCGGGTGCCGCCGAGACACAAGGCGACTCTGTCAGGTCACCCGGGGATCTATGACGCGAGGAGCTGCTGACCGACGTAGCCGCCGGGCGCCACGCCGGGAGGGCAGGCGAAGACCGCGCTGGAGGTGTGGATTAGGTGCTGGGCCAGTGCGTCGTTGCCCGCGAGACGCTGCTGGATCGGCACGAACTGCCGGCGCGGGTCGCGCTGGAAGCAGATGAAGAACAGGCCGGCGTCGATCTGCCCGGTGTCGTGATCGATGCCGTCGTCGTAGTTGTAGCTGCGACGCAACAGCTGAGCGCCGTTGTTGGTCTCAGGCGAAGCGAGCCGGATGTGCGCGTCGGCGGGAATCGTCAGACCCCCGGGGCCGGTGGCAGCGAAGTCGGGCTCGTCGTGCTCGTGCTGTCGGCCGAGCGGAGCCCCGGATGCCTTGCGGCGGCCGATCGTGGACTCCTGGCCGACCGTCGACGTGGCATCCCAGACGTCGAGGACCGTCCGCACGCGGCGCGCGACGAGGTAGGTCCCACCCTCCATCCAGCGGGCACCGTCGCCTGCGCTTGCCCACAGGTGATGACGGGCCAGCCGAGCGTCGCGGACGTCGAGGTTGCGCGTGCCGTCCTTGAAACCGAGGAGGTTGCGCGGCGTCGCGCCGGCCGGCTGCTCACCGACGAAGCCGCTCTGCAGCCAGCGTGGCTCGGCCACTCCGCGCCCGGCACCGGTGAGCGCATGGATCGCGTGGAAGGCGACCTGCGCGTCGTCGGCGCAGATCTGGATCGCCAGGTCGCCATCGCTGCGGCGCCCCTGGAGAGCGTCGGCGCCGAAGGCCGGGATGGCGGCCAGTGCCGCGGGGCGCTGCGATCTCAGGCCGAGGCCCTCGTGCTCGAAGAGGCTCGGGCCGAAGCCGAAGGTGATCGTGAGGTTGGTCGGCGAGAGCTCCGCCGCCTCCCCCGTGTCGCTCTTTGCGGGATCGGACGAGGTGACACGGCGCCCAGCGGTCAGTGTCGCCGCCACGTCGGTCCATGCGTGGAGCAGCTGCTGGAGATCCTCCCGGCGGGTCGCCTGCAGATCGAAGGCCGCGAAGCGCAGATGGCGCTGCTGTGCGGTGAGGATCCCGGCCTGATGTGCGCCGTGAAACGGGATGGTTGCTCGGCCCCGAACCGCAGGTTTGGCCGCCGCCTTCGAACCCGCCGATTGGACGCCGCACCCCGTCGCTGTGAGGGTCGCCGCGGCTCCGACGCCGCCGAGCGCGAGGAACTTCCGCCGGGAGACCGCCGGCCCGGAATGAGGCTCTGAAGACATGGGACGGTCCATCGCGCAGGCATCGACCATTGATGGCGAGAAGTGTAGAGCGCTCGTCGGACGCTGTCTGTTCAGGTACAACCCAGTGTTCGATCCTCACTTCTCGGTGATCGTCTGGACGTTTGTTCGATGTTGCTTCGATCGTCGACTCGTCAGTCTGCCCCGCCGTGCGATCAAAACCTTTCAAGGCATACGTGTTGATCCTCTCCGCCATCGGAGGTCTGCTCGGTGCGAGCACGGCCGCCGCGCAGGCTGCCGCACCGATCAACACCACCGCTCCGACCATCTCCGGCAATGAGCGCCTCGGAGAGATCCTGACCATCCACGACGGCACGTGGACCGGCACCCCCGACATCGCCTACACCCGCCAGTGGCGCCGCTGCGACAAGGCCGGCGACAACTGCAACGACATCGCCCAGGCCATCAACGGCTCCTACCGCCTGGCCGACGCCGACGTCAGCTCCACGCTGCGCGTCGTCGTCACCGCGACCAACGGCGATGGCGCGACCAGCGCGGCCACCGTCGCGACCGACGTCGTCGGCACCGGTGAGACCTCGGCGGACGCGCCCGATACCGCGACGCGCTACGACTACGACGCCGCCGGCCGGCTCAAGTCGGTCATCGGGCGCGATGCGAGCGCAGCGCCTGGAGACCCGCTGCAGGCGGCCATCTACCACTGGGACGCCGTTGGCAACCTGCTCTCCGTCGACCGCCGCACCGGCATGACCCCGGTGATCGACGAGCTCTCGCCCGAGCAGGGCACGGTCGGTCGCAAGGTGACGATCACCGGCACCGGCTTCTCCAAGCGCATCTCCCAGGACACCGTGCGCTTCAACGGCACCGAGGCCACGATCCTCGACGCCAGCCCGACCAAGCTGGTGGTGCGCGTGCCGAGCGGCGCCACCGATGGCGCGGTCTCAGTGATCGCACCGGGCGGCACGACGACGAGCCCCGAGCCGTTCACGGTGACATCCTCGCTGGCGCCGCATATCGACGCGGTCGCGCCGTCGGTCACGGGCATTGCCCTAGACGCCGACGCAGGCGAGACGATCACCATCACCGGCTCGCACTTCGCCGAGCACCTGACCGACAATGTCGTCTTGGTCAACGGCCATCGCGCCGAGCTGGTCTCCGTCGTGCCCGGCACCTTAAAGATCAAGGCGCCGCCCGGAACCGCGGGCGGCCGTGTCGTGGTGACAACGCCCGAGGGCACCGACACCGGCCCCGACCTTTACATCGAGCCCTACGGGCTCGGCACCGGCAACGTCGCTGAGACCCAGCGAGTCGCGCTCGACGAGGCCAGCACGATCACGTCCAACGCCGCCGACAAGGTGGCCATGGCGATCTTCGACGGCCACGTCGACCAGGAGATCTCGATCGACGCCAGCTCCGCCAGCGGCTACGCCTGGGTGCAGCTGTACTCCCCCAGCGCGACCAAGATCGGCGAGTTCATCGCCGGCGAGGGCTTGGCCAACTGGCTGGACACCATCCACCTGCCCGAGGACGGGACCTACACGCTGATCTACGCGCCGACCTACTACAGCAGCGGCGCACATGCGAGCGTGACCGTCCACGACGTCGGCAACGCCTACGTCGACGCACAACCGACGGCCTCCGGCACCGATGTCGACCTGTCCAGCACAATCGCCGGCACGAACCCTGGCGTCCGCATGGACCTCGAGGCCGGTCAGGAAATCTCCGTGGCCGGCTCGGGTTCGACCTTCGGATCCTCCAACTTCCGCTGGATCGCCCCCGACGGCACCGAGCTCATCGCCAGCAACGCCTTCGCCGCCGGCGGCGCGTGGTGGGACAGCGTGCGCATCCCAACGTCCGGCCGCTGGACGCTGCGCGTCGATCCCCAGGGCAACAGCACCGGTCAGATCCATCTCAAGCTCTACGACGCCCCCGAGCTTCAGGCCGCAATCAGCCCAGATACCGACGGCGACGTCGGGCATGCCACCACGACCGTCCCTGGCCAGAACGTGCGGTTCACCTTCACGGGCCACGCAGGTCAGCGGATCTCCTTCATGGGGACCGACGACTCGACGGTCGGCACGTCGTACGGCAGCGTCACGGCGACGCTGCTCTCGCCGACCGGCGGCCATCTGCAGGACACCGCCGATCTGAGCGCGTTCGGCGCGGCAACCGAGCTGCCGGCGGATGGCACGTACTCGATCCTGGTCAACCCTGCCACGGCACAATCCGGCGTCGTCGGGCTGAAGGTCTGGGACGTCCCGGATGACCTCGATCAAGACGTGACACCAAGCGCCACGGGCGAGACCAAGACCATCGAGCTGCCCGCAGCAGGGCAGGTTGCCCACCTTCGGGTCCATGCCCCGGCCAATCAGATGGTGTCGATCGCGGCCAGCGACTCGACGTTCGGCCAAGTCGGCCTGCTGTGGTACCGGCCAAACGGCAGTTTCCTCGGCAGCTACAAGTACCTCGGCACGGGCGGCACCTGGTTCGGCGCAACCAAGCTCGACCCGGCTGGCACCTATGAGCTCCGCGTCGAACCGGGGAACGGCAGCACCGGCTCGATCAAGCTGAAGTTCTACGACGCGACGACCGCCGCACCGGTGGCGGTGACGCCGACGGCGGCCGGCGCTCCGTTCGCGTTGAACATCGCGGTGCCGGGCCAGACGGCAACAGCGACGTTCACCGGCCACGCCGGTCAGCGGATCGGCCTGAACGCGGTGAGCAGCGGCCTCAGCTGGGGCTTCGGCTTTGGCGCCCTCTATGCGCCGGATGGCAGCAGCGTCGGCAACGTCGGGATCGGCAACGGCTACTACACCGACCGCATGACGCTGACCCAGGACGGGACCTACACGATCACCGCCCAGGCGATGTTCGAGGACACCGGTGTCACGCAGATGGTGATCTATGACGTCCCGGCCGACCAGACCGCCACGGTGACGCCAACCTTCGCGGGCGTCTCGACGCATTTCGATCTCTCGCCCTTCCAGAACGGCCTATTGCATGTCGCGGGCACAGCCGGCCAGAAGATCTCCATGCACGTCGATCAGGAGGCGCCGTACGTCAACGCCTACTGGCTCAACGCCGCGGGGAGCCGGTTCGGCCAGGACCGCTGGCTCACCGCACCCGGCGGCTTTGTCGATCAGGTGACGTTGCCCGCCACCGGCGACGTGACCGCAGTCGCCGACCCATCGGGGTCGACCGGCGGCTCCACGACCGTCAAGCTCTACGACGCGCAGGATCTCGTGGACGACCTTGGCACCGGCGGCACGACGCACCTCGACCTTGCCACGCCGGGCCGCAACGGTCTCGTGACCTTCGACGGCGAGGAGGGCGATGTCGTCACCTTCGACTTCCCCAACGTGACGATCCCGCATTGGAGCGCGACGCTGTACGGGCCGAGCGGCAGTCAGATCAGCTTCAGCTGGGGAGGCAGCACGACGAACACGCTGCCAGCCGACGGCCAGTACACGTTCGTCATCGACCCATGGTGGGAGGACACCGGCGAGATCGACGTGACAGTCACGCCGTCGGGCGGCTCGGCGGCCCGTGCCACCGAGCACACGAGGACGGCGACGCGCGTCAAGGCCGGCTCGCCGAAGGGGTCGGCGCGCACGCTGAAGCAGTACCTCCGTGGCACGACCGCTACGCGTCTGCTGCGTGCCGGCACCCCGCCGGCACGCGCCGCGCTCCCCAAGGAGGCTGTAGCAGCCAAGACGCTCGCCGAGGCACTGGGCAAGCGATCGATGCCGGCCCCGTCCGCGGCCACCGCCAGCGGCAGGCCTGCGCCGGTCAAGAAGCGTGAGCGCTCGCCGCTGTCGACGCGCATGCGCCGGCCCAGCGGCCAGTCCGAGGTCTGGCGCCCCAAGCGCGGCGACCGCGCGCAGGGTGGCTGGGTGACCGGCCGCCAGCCGTCCCCGTGGGCGACGATCCCCGCCTTGCAAGGCCACCTCGGCATGACCTCGGTCGCCGGCCAGGCGCTGAAACTCGACGGCGCACCGCTCAAGGGCGTGCGGGTAACGGTGGTCGGCGCTGATCCGTCGACGACGACCGACAAGACCGGCCGGTTCCTCCTCGAGGGTGTCCCGACCGGCAAGCACACGCTGCGTGTCGAGGGCAGCGCGGCGAGCAAGGGCGGTCGCCGCTACGGCGACTACGAGATCGTCGTGACGTTGAAGGCCAACGTGACGACGACACTCGATGACACGCTGTGGATGACGCGCCTGGACGCGACGGGCGATCGCAAGATCACCAGCCCGACGGGCGCGATCCGGATGACCAACCCGAAGATACCCGGGTTCGAGGTCCGCATCCCCGCCGGCTCGCACGTCACCGACCGCCAAGGCCGGACGCTGCGCCGCCTCAACCTCTCGGCCGTGCCGCTGGACCGTCCCCCCTTCGCGCTGCCGGCCGGCGTCACCGTCTCGGCCTATTTCACCGTGCAGCCCGGCGGCGCATACTTCAGCAAGGGCGCCCAGATCGTCTACCCCAACTACCACCATCTCCGCCCGCGCTCGCGCGTCACCTTCTGGGACTACGACGCCAAGGACCGCGGCTGGTTCGAGTACGGCAAGGGCCGCGTCACCGCCAACGGCAAGCAGATCGTCCCCGACAAGGGCGTGCGGGTGTGGAAGCTGAGCGGGGCGATGGCCGCAACGAACCCGGCAGATCCGGAGAGGGGCGGGAAGACCAACTCCCCGCCCGTCGGGGACCCTGTCGATCCGTACAGTGGCCTTTTCACGTACAACAAAACCGATCTGTCGATCGGCGGGTCGACGCCCTTCAACCTCACGCGGACCTACCGTCAGGGCGATTCCTACGCCTACGAGTTCGGCGCTGGCTTCACCACGGTGCTCGACACGCGCTTGGTCTTCAGCGGAACCAACGTCAAGCTCAAGCTGGTCCTGACCGGAGGGACGGCGGTGGACTTCGTCCGGACAAACTCAGGCTCCGACCCGAACACGGGTATATATGAAGTGAGAGGTGATGACGCGTGGTCGGGCACGATCGCCAAGCTCGTACCGGAGCGCGCGCTGTGGCTGGTGACGAAGCCCGACGGATCAGCGATGGAGTTCTACCAAGGCGGTCCCGTCACGGCTTTCATCACCAAGAGCGGATTGCGTACGACCGTCACCCGCGGATATCGGAACATCGTCAACAGCCTGCAGCAGGTTAACTTCCCCGACGGCCGCTGGATCCGCTTCGATGGCAACGAGATCTGGGACAACGCCGGCCGCCATGTCCACTACACCCTGGACTACTTCCAGCGTCTTACAGAGGTCGAAGACGCCGACGGAAACACCACGACCTACGCGTACAGCGGAGCCTCGGACAATCTCATCTCCATCACCGATCCGCGCGGCATCAAGTTCCTCCAGAACGAGTACGCCGGCGACGTCATCCACAAGCAGACGCTCGCCAACGGCGGTACGTACACGTACAACTACATCTGCATTGATCCGCCGCCGGAAGCCGGCGACGGCTCCGAGGGCGGCGGCGGTGGCGGGGGAGGCGGAGGCCCGATGACCGACGGGCCCGCACCAGGCACCGGCGGCTCCGAGCAGGAGCGGGCGAGCACCCCGTGCCTGCCGACCCAAAAGTACCTCGCCACGGAGATCACCAATCCGAACGGATCCGTTGACCGCATCGAGTGGAACGAGGACGGTGGCTGGACCAAGCACGACAACATCGGAAGCACCGTGGCAAGCGAGAGACGGTCCGCGACGCAGGTGCTCAACGACGACGGTCGTGTCGCCGAGATGCGCACCAGCGGTGGGCGTTCTGTTAAGTACACCTACAACTCCCTGGGTGATGTCGAGACCGAGACGACCGCCATCGATGACGATCATTCGGCCACCGTCCTCTACGGCTATAGCGGCCATGACCTAACGTCGATCACCGATCCGCTGGGCAAGGTCACGCAACTCCAGCGCGACAGCAAGCACCGCGTCATCTCGCTGACGGACCCAACGCAACGCTCCACCCATTTCGCCTACACCGGCAACGAAGCTCGGCCGAGCAGCGTGACCGACGCAGGCGGGAGCATTACCCGCTTCACCTACGAGCATGGTGACCAAGTGGCGGTCACCGACCCCCTTGGTCACCAGAGCACCGCGTTCGCCGATGCGGCCGGACGGACCAGCCACGTCACCGACGCCCTCGGCCGAACGGCCAAGCTCGTGTACTCCCCCAGCGGACACCTGCTGAGCGCCACAGACCATAAGGGGAACACGACGGAGCTCGAGTACAACGAGAACGGCAGCATCGAGAAGATAACGGACGCCCGCGGCAACGAGATCCGGGCAACCTACGACGAGATGGAGCAACTCGCGACCTACACCGACGCTAATGGCGAAACAGAGAGCGTCCTGCGCGACATCGAGGGCAGCATCACCTCCCTGACCGATCGTCGCGGCGTGCGTACGGTCTTCCGCCACGACGTGCTCGGCCGTGAGACCTTCGCCGGCTTCGGCGCTCATCCCGGCGGTGGAGGCGACGACGAGTTCGCCAGCACGCAGAGCTACAGCTGGGATCAGGCCAACCGCCTGACAAGCGTCAACGACTCAGAGAGCGGCACGACGACCATCGGCTACGACGGTCGTGACCTGTCGACGCAGGTGAGCAACCCTGGCGCCGATCTAACCTACGAGTTCGACGCAGCGGGACGCAGAACGTCGATGCAGGTCGGTAGCGGGCCACCGACCACCTACGCCTACGATGACGCCGGGCGCCTCGTGGGCCTCTCCCGTGGCGGGGTGAGCACCATCCTCAGCTACGACGCGGCCGGCCGCCGGACCGGCGCCACGCTGCCCGGGGGCATAGACCTCGCGGACGCGCTGGATGATGGCGGACGCCTCGTCAGCCGGCGCTACACACCGTCCGGAGGTACGCCGGCGACCGTGAATTATGCCTATGACGCCACCAATCGCCGCGTCGCCAGCTGGGGCGAGCTCGACGTGACACGTCTGCCCGCGACGGTGGCCTCGTCAACATTCGACGAGGCAAACCACCTGCTGTCACGTGGGGCCGCCGTACTCACCTACGACGATGCGGGCAACCTGACCAGTGACGGCCAGCGCACGTTCGCGTGGAACAGCCGCGGCCAGCTCAGCACGGTGACCGACGGCAACGACGAGACCAACTACGCCTATGACCCGCTCGGGCGCCACAGCACCACCACCGCCGGGAGCACCGTCATGCACTTCGCTTACGACCGCTGGAACGTGATCCGCCAAAGCGTCGACTCCGGAGCTACGACCGACGTTCTCGCAGGGCTCGTGGTGGACGATGTCCTGGCGAACACCACCGGCAGCCAGACCCAATCCGTCATCGAGGATGCCATTGGCACGACGGCTGGCGCGGTGGTCAGCGGAGCAATCGTTCCTGCCGCTGGTCGCGGTCCTTCAGGCGAAGGCACCGCCGCGGGCTCCTACTGGGCCGGGGGCCTGCAGGACACGACGGGCCTCATCGATCGCCGGAACCGCTTCTATGATCCATCGGTGCGATCGTTCATCAACGAGGATCCGTCAGGCGTCGCGGGCGGGCTCAACCTTTATGCATACGCGCTAGGCGACCCGATTAACAGGGTGGACCCGATGGGCTTGGCCGCAATCAACGACTTCGCGGCGGGATTTTTCGACGGTGCGCTGCTGGGACTGCCCAGCAAGGCCTTCGGAGCCCGTTGTTGGGGTAGTGCTCACACCTTCGGGCAGTTTGTGGGCGCCGTGGGTGCCGGCGCCACCGTAGGTGGCCTCGTGTCGGGTGCGATCGTCGCTGAGGGCGCCGGCATCGGCGCGACGGCAGTCGCTGGCGGAGTCGGCGGGGCCGGCGCCGGCGCGTACACAACAATCGGACTCGATCCAGACGCAAGCACGAGCTCGATCGCTCTGGGGGCCGTGGGAGGCGTGGCAGGCGGAACAGCCGGCGGTGCACTCGTCGGTTTGGGCGCGTCGGGAAATGGGCGCGTCAAGCCCCTTGCCGGCATCTTGGGAGCCGCTAACGGCGTGGTCTCCGATGCGACCGCGGGCGAGCGTTGGCACGTCACCGGTGGCCGAAAGGACGAAGGGGACTGCTAATGCCTACGCGGCTCGGAATGGCTCAGGTGTGGCTCACGTTCGTGCTCTTAGTGATGATTGTCGGCGTGATCGTCTCGGACGGCGTCGAACGACGCAACATGGCGTTGGCCGGGGTCCTCACCGCGATCGCCCTCTTTGCTAGCACCAGGCAAAAGAGTTAAGTGCGCGTACCCTCACCGCAAGGTGTGCACGGTCTCGGCGTGCTTGAGGTAGCGGCGCTCGTTGGTATTGATTTCGGGGCGAGCGCTGGCAACCCACGGGTGGTCGCAAGGACGAGGGAGACTGCTGATGCCCACACAGCACGGAATGGCGCAGGTGTGGTTCACCATCCTGTTCCTCGTGATGGTGGTCGGTGCGGTTGTCTCCGACGGCAACGAGCGACGTAACATGGCTCTGGTCGCGATCATCGCGGTGATCGCACTGGTGGGCGCGACCAGACGGCAGCGCCGCCGCTGAGCTACCCGCGCCCGCCCGCCGGAGACCCCGCGCCGCGCTGAGGGCGCGCGCGGGCGGGGCGTCCGGTTGGTGCGCGTTCAGCGCAAGGTGTGCACGATCTCGGCGTGCTTGAGGTAGCGGCGCTCGTTGGTGTTGATGCGGACGGTGTCGCGGCCGCTGCCGCCGTCGATGCGGGCGGCGGGGCCGGCGGTCGCGGCGTTGATCGCGTCCTTGCCGGTGCCGCCGGTGACGCGGTCGGCGCCGTAGGAGGTGTTGATGGTGTCGTTGCCTGCGCCGCCGCTGAGGATGTCGGCCGCCGGGCCGCCGTTGAGGTGGTCGTTGCCGATGCCGCCGACGAGCTCGTCGGCACCGTCGCCGCCGGTCAGCGTGTCGCTGCCGGCGCCGCCGTCGATGCAGTCGGCGCCGCGGCCGCCGCCGACCTCGTCGTTGCCGCCCTGGGCCAGGATGCGATCGTCGCCGTTAGTGCCGGTGAGGCGGTCGCGGCCACAGGTCGTGCCGAGGATGACGTAGTCGGCGCCCTTGCCGTACAGGCACGGGCTGTCGGGGAGCTTGCCCGCCTTGACGAGACCCTGGGCCGCCGCGAGGCTGACCACCGAGCCGCCGCCGAAGCCGGCGTAGGGCGGGCCGACGACCGTCACGCGGTTGCCGGCACCTGAGCTGGAGCCGTCGCCGTCGATGATGACGCACTGGTTCTGCTCGACGCGATAGGTGCTGCCCTTCGGGCAAATGCTCGGAGCGGGCTTGGTGCCCGAGCCGCCGCCGGCGCCACCGCCGCCAGCACCGCCGCTGCCATCGCCCCCATCGCCCTCGCCGTCATCGTCATCGTCATCGTCGAGCGTCGCGCACGCGTCGCCCGACGCCTGCGCCTCGCCGAGAACGACTTGGACACCGGCCACGTCGAGCACCAGCCCACGACGGGTGTCGCCGTCGAGCTGGTTGGTGCGCACGCGCACCGCACCGAGGTTGAGGTCGAGCGTCTGCCCGGCGATCACGGGAATCGCCGTGCCGCCCACGCTCAACGCGTCGACGTGCGAAGAGCCCGTCGTCGTCGTGCTGCCGTCGGCGCAGCTCGCCGTCTGATCGACAGCGACGGCCCCCACGGCGATCGGGACGCCGCCGAGATCCAGGGTCGTGCCTTCGACTCCTGCCGCGGCAGCAATGACGCCCGGCGCCGACCGCGTCATCGCATGAGGCGCCGTGACCGACAACGGGCCGATCGGCGCGACACCCGCGAGCTGCTGGGCGTCACTGGCACACGGAGCGCCGGCCGCGTTGGCCACGGCGGGCTCGACGGTGGCAGCCGGCGGCGCGGCGACGCGCGCCGCGCTGGCGCGGCAGACCGACGACGATGCTGCCTCCCCGGAGGCGGCGGTCCCGAGGGCGAGGACCAGGGTGCCGGCGGCGAGCGCGGCTCCACCGCGACGCCGTACTGACGATGAGAGAGCAAGCATGATGAGCCTTTCGCTGCGATGGACGGGTGCGGCGGCTAGTAGCCGAGCGTGCGGTGGCTGACGGTCTCGCAGCGCGCGATGCGGTAATTGCGCTGCGCCTTGCGGCTGATGTAGAGGACGTCACGCCCGCCGCCGCAGTCGATCGTGCCGCGGCCATAGTGGGCCTTGATGTAGTCGTCGCCCGAGCCCGCGGCGATCTCGTTGGTCCCGTGGCTGGCGTAGATGAAGTCCTTGCCCGCGCCGCCGGTGATGCGATCGTGCTGGCCGGCCGGCTGGCCGGAGGGCTTGTAGTCGGCCCACAGCACGTCGCCGTTGGGCCCGGCGGAGATCGTGTCGTTGCCGTGGCCGCCGAGCAGCTCGTTGTGGCGCCCGTGGGCCTTGACCACGAATCCCGTGCTGGTGCGATGGGCCGTCGCCGAGAGGCATGACTGGCTCTTGTGTAGGCCGTCGCACCGGTAGGCCGGGTCTTGGCCGCCGAACGGGTCGTGGCCCGGAATCGCGTCGAGCGGACGGCTCTGGTCGAGCTTGTTCATCAGCAACATGCCGTTGATCCGCGGCCAGCCTTCGTGGCTGGTGTTGGCGCTGGCAGCGTGGGTGGTCGTTACGGCTGCGAGAAGCGTGAGGCCGGCGCCGGTCGCTGCTGCCCGACGACGCCACGTCGATCGGTGAGAGAAGGGCATGGGACCGGGCTGCCCAGGCCAAGGACGACCTACCGGAAACTGGACGGGTGGATGACATCGAACCCTCCCTAACGCTCAAGCAGCTTTCGCATTGGACGCTCCGCGATGTATCCGAGCAGACGTCGACACAGCGTGCGCCAACCGGCCGCGCCGGCCGAGGGCGTAGAACCTCATGCCGGCACACACCTCGACGGCGGCTGGTCCGGCGCCGCGGTTTGCCCTATCGCTATCGGAACATTCACGTGTATCTTTGCGCGATGGCTGACGGACTCGTCTTCACCACGCCACGGGGAGAGGTGCTGGCGGCGACCGCCCGCGTCATCGACCGCCGTGGCTACCGTGCGACGACGGTTCCCGAGATTGCGCTGGAAGCGGGCATCCGCAGCCCGGAGGTCCGCCGCCTGGTCGGTGATGAGGAGGACTGCTTCTACGCCTTCTTCGGCGCCTTCTTCCATCAGACGTTCAACTACGTGTTGGAGCGGACCCAAGACGTTGCATGGCCGCTGAGCGCGCGTGAAGGGCTGGCGGCGCTCCTGGAGCTCCTAGGCTCCTCACCGGTCTATGTGCGTGCCGCACTCGGCGGCGTCTGGGCCCTTGGCGCCGATGGCGGTCTGCGGCTGGAGACGGCAGTCGAGGCCTTCACGGCCTTCCTCACCCCCGGCTACGAGGCGCTCATCGAGCCCGACCTCTCGGTCTTCCACGGCCGGCTGATCGGCTCGTCGGTCCTGCATGTCATCACCCGCCACGCCCTGGAGGACCGCGTCGCCGAGCTGCCGCAGGCGCTGCCCGAGGTGCTGGCGATCACGCTGACGCCGTTTTGCGCCGCGCAGGACATCGACGCGTTATTGCTCACCCGCTGAGCAGACAAATCCATTTGACACGGCTATGTTTCTTTCGTGGCAGCGCCGCGCAAGAAGGATGCACGTAAGGCTCTTCAGCTTCCCTCGGGGCGCCACGGTCTGGCGCCGCAGTTCGTAGCGTCCAACCAGCGCGAGCGGATCATCGTCGCGGTGGCCGAGGTGTGCAGCACCGCGGGCTACGCGGCGATGAGCGTCGAGGACGTCGTCGTCGCCTCCGGCGTCTCGCGGCGCACGTTCTACGACAACTTCCGCGACAAAGAAGACGCGTTCCTCAACGCCTACGACGAGGTGACCGCGCGGCTGCTGCTGCGCGTCAAGACGGCCTATGACGCCAACGAGGGCATCATCGATCGGGCGCGCGAAGGCCTCCGCGCGCTGCTGGGATTTCTGGCCGCCGAGCCCGCCTTTGCCGACATGTGCGTTGTCGAGGCGCTAGCGGCCGGCCCAATGGTCGTCGAGCACCGCAACGCCAACCTGCAGACGCTGAGCAACCTCATCGACGAGACCGCCGCCGCCGCGATGCCCGATGCCTTACCGCCATCGCCGATCATCGCCCAAGCGCTGGTCGGCGGGATCTTCGAGGTTGTCTACTCGCGCGTGCTTGCCGGCCGGCACGACGAGCTGCCCGGCCTGTTGCCGGGCCTGATCTTCACGCTCCTGCTGCCCTATGCCGGCCACGACTTCGCCACACAGGTCCTCAAGAAGGAACAGCGCAGGATGGCGCAGACCCCGCAGGTTGTCCCGCGCGCGTGAACGCGGGCCCTTCTCATCCGTTTCAGTTGATGAAGGGACAGGACGTCGCGCTCAAGACCCAAGGACGCTTGCATGCTCAGGACCAGATGCGCTGCTGTGATCAGCTCGGTCGCCGCGAGCCTGATCCTCGCAACCGCAGCCGCAGCGACACCTGCCACGCCCACAGTCTCCGTCCAGCAGCCATCCGCCCTGATGATCCAACTGACCGCCAGCACCGGGACGCACTGGTCGTGGGCGATCGTCGACGCGGCAAATACCGTCGTCGCCACGTCGGCTGACAACCCCATGACGGTCACGCTCCCAGCGGCGGGCGACTACCGCGCGGTGCTGGACGCGACCGACGACGACCCTGAGCTGACCGCCCCAGCCCACGCCGAGACGGTGTTCCACGTCTACGCGCAACCCACCGCGGACTTCAGCTTCGTGCAGCTCGCCGGCAACCTCGTCCAGTTTCTCGACACCTCCACCGGCGAGCCGACGAGCTGGACATGGACCTTCCCCGGCGGCACGTTCAAGGGGCGCGTGCCGCCGGCCCAGGCGTTGCCGGTCGGTCCCTCGACCGTGTCGTTGGAGGTCAGCAATCCCGGCGGGAGCCACACGATCTCGCGGCCGGTCATCGTCAACGGTCAGCCCGTGGCGGACTTGAACATCATGTCGAGTCCGGCGGCGATCGACAGCCCGGTACTGTTGGACGCCAGCCGGTCGACCGACCCCAATCAGGATCCGCTGACGTTCTCCTGGGATCTGGACGGCAACGGCAGCTACGGCGACGCGACCGGCGCCTTGCAGACCGTGAGCTACCCGGTTGCCGGGCGCTACCGGGTGGGCGTCCAGGTCAGCGACGGCCACGGTGCCACCAGCACCGCCGAGGGGTCGATCACGGTGCTGGTCGACCAGGCCCCCTCCGTCTCCTTTGCCAACGACCCCGCCAGTCCGACCATCGGCGCCGCCGTGACGTTCACGGCGATCGCCGGCGACGCCGACGGCACGGTCACCCGCATCGACTGGGACCTCGACGATGACGGCGAGTTCGATGACGCGGCGGGCCCCTGGGCGACGTGGAGCTTCGACGTCGCCGGCCGCCACCGCGTCGCGGTGCGAGCGACCGATGATCGCCGCGTCGCCACGATCGCCTTCCGCTCGATCATCGTGGTCAATCCGATCTCCCCGCACCCGACGGATCTGCTGCAGGCGGCGGCCGGTCCGTTGACCATCGGCTCGGCGTCGGGCGCGGCCATCCCCAACGCCCCGGCGCCGAGCTCGACCCGCCCCGCGTTGATGGTGCCGTTCCCGACCATCCGCATCCGCGGCCTCATCTACGAGCGGTCGGTGCGCATCAGCCTGCTCAGGGTGCAGGCGCCGCCCGGCGCGTCGATCCGCGTCCGCTGCCGCGGCGGCAGCTGCGCGCGGCAGCCCGACGTGCGCGTCGAAGCAGCGCGCGCTGCCGTGAGGGTGCGATCGTTCGAGCACCGCTCGCTGCGCGCGGGGACGGTCATCGAGGTGTTCGTCACCGCGCCGCAGCACATCGGCAAGTACACGCGGTTCCAGGTGCGGCGAGGGGCGTCCCCGGCGCGCACCGACCTCTGCCTGCAGCCGGGACGCACAAAGCCCACGGCGTGCCCGACGACGTGATGGGCGCCTACCTCTCGACACGGGCGACCCTGTGCCTCCTCGCCGGCATCGGTGCCCTGGTCGGCGGGGTCGCCGGCGCGGCGATCGTGGGCAAGCTCGCAACCGACAGCCAGGTCGATGCCGCCGTGGCGCGCGACGAGCCGGCAGGCGCACCGTCGAGCCGCGCAACGCAGGTCGCGGCCGCGGCGGCCCAAAGCCCCTCGCGGCAACCGACGCCGTGGTCGGCGGCCGACGCGCAGGCCGCCCGCGCCGCCGGCGAGCGACACCGCGCGATCCGCAGACACGCATCGTCTCGAGTGACCGTGAGCGCACCGCGGGCCAGTGCGGATCGCGGCTCCGCGCCGGCCAGCAAGCACGCGACCCCGGTCACCCGGCTCAAGACACCCGCCGGCGGCGGTGGCGCTTCCGGCACGCCTCCGGCACGCGTGAGCCCCACCCCGCAGAGCTCGACACCTGTCCAATCGCCCGTGCAACGGCCCGCGCGCGCACCCGAGCCCGCGCCGAAGGGCACGCGACCGTCCCCAGAGGCGGCGCCCGCTCACACGCCGCCCAAGCCCGACCCCACCGGCGCCTTCGACGACTCCGGATGAGCCGTCCGCTCGTGCTCGCGGCCCTCGTCGCGCTCCTCGTGATGGGACCGCCGACGGCATCGGTGTCGGCAAAGCCATGGGTCCCGAAACCGGGAACCACCTGGCAATGGCAGCTCAGCGGGCGCATCGACCGGTCCGTGAAAGCCGAGATGTATGACATCGACCTGTTCGACACCTCAGCAGCGACGGTGGCGAGCCTGCATCGGCAGCGACGCCACGTCGTCTGCTACCTCGACGCCGGGAGCTACGAGCCCGGCCGGCCGGATGCCGCGTCGTTTCCGGCCGCGGTCCTGGGCGCGGGCGTCGAGGGCTGGCCCGGTGAGCGCTGGCTGGACATTCGGCGCCTGGACGTGCTCGGCCCGATCCTGAAGCGACGCTTGGATCTCTGCCGTCGCAAGGGCTTTGACGGTGTGGAGCCCGACAACGTCGACGCCTACACCAACGACAGCGGCTTCTCGCTCAGCGCCGCTGATCAGCTGCGGTTCAACCGTTTCGTGGCCGCTGCGGCTCACGCCCGCGGCCTGTCGGTCGGCCTCAAGAACGATCTCGACCAGGTACGGGCGCTGCGGCCCAACTTCGACTGGGCATTGAGCGAGCAGTGCTTTGAGTACGACGAGTGCGACGCCCTGAAGCCCTTCGCGCGTGCGGGCAAGGCGGTCTTCATCGCCGAGTACCACCGCTCGCCGCGGACCGTCTGCGCGCAGGCCCGCGCAGCCGGCTATGTCGTCATTCGCAAGCGCCTCGAGCTCGACGCATGGCGCCAGGCCTGTTGATGTCCTTGCCTAGTAGGAGCAATAGAGGTTCCCCGCACCGGCAGCGGCGGCACCGGTGGTCCCCGCGTTGACGTACTGCCACTGGTAGTCGGGCTTGCCGCCGACCCAGTAGACGATCTCGTAGACGCCGACGGTGCTCACGCCTTGGCCGGCCGGCACGGCCACCGGTCCCTGGGTCCAGGGCACTGGTGTTGGCTGACCGTTGGGGTGGAATTGGACGATGCCGCTCACCGACGCGGTCCAGTTGTTCCATCGGCCCGCGCCCTCACCATTGACGCCGAGCCAGTGCCAGCCGCCCGCGGCCGTGTACCAGGCGATCCAGCCACGGGTCGACACCGGCGTCGGCGTCGCGGTCGTGAAGTCGGGCTCGACGAGGTAGGCCTGTGGCGCCCCCGCGCCATCGGCGCACTGCAGGTGCCCGTCGGTCCAGAAGGCCGTCTTCGCCTTGGCGCTGCTGCCCGCTCGCAGCTGGAAGTAGAGCTTGGAGGAGCGGCCCGCCTGCGTGACCCCAAGCGTCGCCGCCACGACCTTGCGCCGCACGAGCTGCTTGGCGACCTTGGCCGAGACCTTGAGGCGCGCGGTCGCGCGGTTGGCCGCGCAGCGATAGCTGGCGCGGGCCAGCGGCCCTTTGGACACCACCTTCGCGGTGACCCGCACCGTCCCGTGTTGCTGGCAGGCCAGCGCGATCGAGAACGTACGGCGGGCGCGGTTGAGGTTGACCGGCGCGTTGCCTAGCAGCCCGGGACCGGTGGTCGCGCCGGGAATCGCGCCGGGCGACCCCGGCGGAACGAAGGACGGCGCGGTACCCGGCGGAACCGGCAGGTCACCGCCGTTGCCCGGCGGCGGCCCGGGTGGTGCGGTGGGCGCCTGGCCCCAGGCGCCCACCGGCGCCCAGGCAGCCAGCGCCAGGAGCGCGAGCAGCGTCGTGATCGCCGGCAGTTGGAGGGGTGGTCGCCAAGGGCGTCGGCACGATGACGACAGCAACATCATGAAGTTCCTTTCGCGGACGGTCGTGGACCCGGGTCGTTCGACGGTGCGGGAGACGTGCGCCGCCGGTCGCCAATCGCCGATCGCAGCGCGCCGACGCGCTCCAGCTGCTCGGCGTAGGCGGTGTCGTAGACGTCTTGGTGGCGCGCGTGAGCGAGGATCGCGAGCTGGCCCTGTCGCCGCGTGTCGCCTGGCAGCGGATCCTCGGTCGCGGCGGGCGCGGCGGGCACGGCCGGCCCGGGCGCGGGAACCGGCGCGCGCTCGAGCTCAAACGCGAGCGGCGGCGGTTCAGCCAGCACGCCGCTCACCAGCCGTGGCCGCCGCCGCCGACGTCGCGGCGGGGGAAGGTACCCGAGCGCCGTCGCCGCGACCACCGCGGGAAGGACCCCCACGATCACTCCGGCCGCAGCGCCGAGCCCGACCAACAGAACGATGATGGGCGCTGAGCGCTCGTCGCGCACAGCAGGCTGCGCGACCACCGTCGTGCGCGCCGCATCGCCGCCGCGCCGCGTTGGCTGCTGGGCATCCGCTCCCACCGCGACCGACGGCGCCGTCCAAACGCTCACCGTCAGCGCGATCAGCGCAACGGCGACTCCTGTCTGCAACCGCATCAACATGCCGCCAGCGCCTCCTCTTGCTCACGCAGGTAGGTCGGCAGGCTCCGCCAGGGGTTGGGCATCGCACCCGAGGTCACGTACACGTAGCCCGCCGCCGAATCCGACACGGCCTCCAGCGCCTCGGCGCGGGTCGCGCCATAGACGAGATGGGCAACGCGATCGGGACGCATCCGGCGCAGCCAGTCCGGCGTCGCCTCCATCGCGTCCCCATAGCCGGCGTAGGTGCCTTCGAAGGTGACCACGACGTCGGCGATGTCGAAGTAGCCGGGGGCCGGCGGCACGCCCGGGTTGAAGACCACCAACCGGCCGGCGTCACCCCGGGCCCGCCGGCTCAGCGCGCGGTAGTAGGGCAGCAGCGCACCATCGGCCGACGTCTCGTCGAAGAAGATCCCGTCGACCTCATACCACGCCAGATAGCGGCGAACGTCGGCCAGCACGCTGGCCAGCGAGCGGCCCCCGTAGGTCGTCGGGACATAGCCGAGCACGCGGATGCCCGCCGCCTGCAGCGTGCGCACCGCCTCGCCGTAGGCCCGGCCCTCCCCCGCCCCCGGGCCGCTGTCAGGGTTCAGGACGACCATCCGCGGGCGTCGCGCGCTGGCCGCCAGCGCGGCCAGCTCATGGGGCGGCACATAGGCGGGGATCAACGCCGCGCGGCAGGTGCCGGCAGCGCGGTCCGAGCCACGGCCGATCGCCGTCACCACCACGACGATCGCGACGCCGAAGCCGGCCGTGGCCAACGCGATGAACGGATGCGCCATCACCATCTTCATGGGATCCAGAGAGCTGTTGCCAGGGTGCTCGCCGGACGGCCCAGCAACGCACCGACGACCGGGAGCGCCAGCAAGACGATCACCCCGCCGCCGACCACAAGGCCAACCCCGGCGAACGGGTTCACATCGCTCAGCCCGACGAGTGCTTCGGCCGACGCGCCACACGCAACCGCCACCAGCGCCCAGCGCCCGCGCCCTAGCGATTCGAGCAGGCCAACCACCATGCTTGCCAGCGCGACCAGCGCGAAGCCGACCATCACGCCGGCCGCTCGTGCGCTCTCTCCCAGCCACGGCGACAGCCACAGCAGCACGCCAGACAGCGCCGCGCTGACGACCAGCAGCGCCAGCAATGCCCCGAGCAGCACGCGCGTCGGCGCGCTGCCGGGCCGCCCGGCCTCCGCGCCGGTCGCCGCGACGCCCGACAGCGCCCGCGGGATCGCCCACTCCAAGCGGCGCAGACGATGGCCGGCCAGCAGGGCTGCGACGGTCGACGGCACCAGCGCCAGCGCTGGCACGGCGCCGGCGGTCCAGCTCACCGAGCGATCCAACACGAGCACGACGCCCAGACCGACGCCGATCGCGGCGGCGACCGCCACGGGCTCCCCGCGCCCGTGCGACCGCCGAGCAGGCGCGCTTGCGGTCTTCAGTGGCATGAGCGCGAAGACCACGGCAATCCCCGTCGCCGCAGCGGCAAGCGCGACAACATCCAGTGCGTCGACGCCGGCCGCCATCGCGGCGGTGGCCACCAGGACGATCCCTACGTACACCGCCGGCCAGCGGCGCCGGATCAGGATCGTCCCGCCGGTCCAGCTGATCGTCAGCAGGCCAGCAAGCGTTCCGCCAGACCCCAAAAGGAGCGTCGGGATCAGCAGCACCGCGGCAGCGCCTGCCAGCAGGAGTCCGCGATACAGCGCGAGCTGCGCGATGCCTTGGGGCCGGTCGAGGAAGCGGCTGCCGAGGAGGCGCTGAAGCGCCAGCGTCAGCGGCAGCGCAAGCGCCAGTCCGTGCTCGACCGCCGTCACGCCCATGTCAGCCGTCAAGGGCGCCGCCCAGCAGGCGATCGCCACCACGGTGACCAGGAACGCCGCGCCGTCGGCGAGCACGCGGTCGCTTTCGCGATGCCGCGGGAGCCGACCCGCACTTGGCTGAGGAGAGGCCGGCTCCACGGGCATCGTGGCGCTCGCCACGGCGAGCGCCGTCTGGGCCGGAACGCCTGCCCAAGCTTCAAGGACGACAGCAGCCTCCAACATGTCCTGGGGCGCGCGACCGAGGCGCGCCTCGACGAGCAGGCGCGCGTCGGTTGGTTCGAGCGTCGGTGCGGTCATACGCGCACCCCAGCCGTTCGGTGTCCTGTGGCGTTGCCGGTCAGGGCGCCAAGCAGCTCGCGGTAGCCATCGATGCAGGCCGACTCGTTGAAGAGGCGGCCGAGGCGACTATGCCCGCGTCGACCGAGGCGCCACGCCAGCTCGGGGTTGCGCAACAACATGACAACCGCGGTCGCCAGCCCGTGGTCGTCGCCGGGCGCGCACACCATGCCGCACCCGCGCACGACCTCGGGGACACCACCGACCCCGGTCGAGACCACCGGCCGGGCTTGGCCCATCGCCTCGAGGAGAGCCATCGGCAAGCCCTCGGAGATGCTGGTCATCAGCACCACGTCGGAATCGCGCACGACGCCAGTGGGATCAGCGGTCGGGCCCATGAAGCGAAAGCGCTCACCGAGGCCGAGCCGCTCGTGCAGCGCCACGCACGAGCGCCCGTAGATCTCCTCGCCGCGTGGCACCGGCCCGTAATGCAGGAACCGAGCGCCCGGCAGATGCGTCGTGGTCTGCGCCGCCACGCGCAGCATCGTGTGCGTGTCCTTGAGCGGATCAAGGCGCCCGACCGACACGACGGTCTGGGTTCCCGGCGGCGGGGTCGGCTCGGTGGGTGGCTGCAGCCCGTTGTAGAGCACCAAGATCTTTCCGGGGTCGATGCCCAGCCCCAGCTCCCAGTAGGCATTGGCGTCGGTGACCGGCGAGACCACGTCGGCTACGGCATAGGCGGTCCGCGCCAGCCCGCGCGCCAGGCGCGTCGCGGCAAACCGGCTGCCCGGCGAGTCGCCGTTGCGCGCGGCCGCCAGATAGGCCTCGCGGACGTAGACGCCGTGCTCGGTCAGCACCATCGGCGTCTGGTGCAAGGCCTTGTGGACGACGGCGGGAATCGCCGCCCATCCGGCCGCGGTGACGTGCAGCACGTCGGTTGGCGGCGTGGGCACCGCCGCGGTGCGCGCGACCCAGTACAGCGTCTGATAGAGCGTCGCCGCCTCGACGAGGTCCAGCGCCGGTGGCGTGCCGGCCTCGGGAACGCGCTCGGCGAGCACCTCGCCCAGGCCGGCCAGGAACGACGTCCAGCCACGGGTGGAGCGAAACGCGTGTCGCACGCTGGCGGGGTGCCGACGACACCAGACCCAAGCCGCGACCACCGCCTCGGTGTTGCCCTCCCACGCCAGCAGGTTGCGCACCAGGATCGACGGCAGCTCGACGCCTGTGCGCCGGTCGCCACGGCGTCCGCGCGCCGTCTTGGGAAGATCTTCTGACCAGACTTCGACCGGCCCGATCTCGGTCGCGTGGTCGGGCAGGGTGAACGTCGGCGGGCGCCCGTGCGGCGCGACGATCGGCAGGACCTGCCAGTCGAACTCCTTCAGGCTCTTGACCAGCAGGTCACACCAGGAGCTCACACCACCCATGATGTATGGGTAGGTTCCCTCTGTGGTCAGCAGAATCTTGGCGCGCTCGCGGAGAGGCCCGTGCCCCCCACTGCCCCTCACCCGCCCGGGTGGGCGGGTGAGGGGCTCACGCGACCCCGATATGCGGACCGGATCGCGCAGCTCAGCGGACACTGGAGCCGTAGCCATCGCCCTGCTCGATCTCTGGGTCGTCGCGTTGCGCCTTCACGGCGACCAAGGCATTCAACTTGCCTTCGAAGGCGACCATCGACCGCTCGACCTCCTGGCAGATCTCCAGCAGCGACTCGCGGATGAGCAGGCCCTCCACCAACAGCTGCTCGACGTCGTCGCTGATGCTGTCACGGTCGGGCTCGGCCGCCGCGAGCGAGCGGGCGCGACCGATCAGCCGGCTGACATCGGCACGCTGGTGCTGGGCGGCCTTCAGCCGAGCGTTCTCTTCGCGTAACAGGAGCAGCTCGGCACGCACGGCGTCGAGGCTCTCGGACTCGCCTGCCATCGCCTCGCCGCGATCGGTCCGGCGGCGGAAGCGCCGGCGCGGCTCGTCGATGCCCTCGGCGGCCGCGCGGTCGATCGCTTCGCCGCTCATCGCGCGCCCTCTTGGCCCTTGGTGCCTGCGCCCGTCCTGGTCGTCTTGTCATGTCCATCCCTGTTCGTTGCATCGTGCATCCGTCGCGCTCTCTTGTCGTCTCGTGCCGCGGTCCGGTCAGCCCTTCACCACCCGGAAGCTGAGCCGCTTGGGCGCTGCCTTCTCCCGGCCGGCCGTCGCGGTGACCGTCAGGCGGTAGGCCCGCGGGCCCATCGGCCTGGTCCCGAACCGACCGGTGAACCGCACCACGCCCGTGCCCTTAGGTGCCGAGCGCCGGATCGTGCCGACGGTGACCCAGCGGCGGTGGCGCTTGGAGCCGGTCTGCCGTTGGAAGGTCAGCCGCACCGTTGCCTTCTTGGTGAGCTTCCACGTGATGCGCGACCCGTCCAGGCGCGTCCCGCGCGGCTTACGGCGGTGCGAGACCGCGAAGCGCTTGGGGCTCATCTTCAGGTTGGTGAGCTTGAGCCGCACGCTTGCCGCGGGCGGCTTGCTCTTGCCCGCAACGCCGCCGCCCGGCTGACCGCCACCGGCTACGGGTCGCCCACGTCCGCGGTCGGTCACCAGTGGTCCCTTGCTGGTGACCGTCTCATCGGGGGTGAGCACCGTCTCGGCCCCGGCGGCGATCGTCTTCCACCCGGAGCGGTCCCCGCCATAGAGGTCGCCGACGGTGGTCCCGGTCAGCGGCACCTCGACCGCGCCCGCGGTCGCGTTCTTGACGTGCAACTTGCCGTCTTGCAGCCACGCGGTGACATCGCCGGCGGCGACGTGGGCCGCCCACGCGCTCTGGCGGGCCAGCGTCGCCGCGACCTGCGCGCTGGTCAGCTGCACCAGCGGCGTGCTGGCACGGTCGACGGTCGTGTCGTAACGCTCCAGCAGCCCGTCGACGACCGGGTAGAGGATGCCGCCCTGGTTGGGGTCGGTTTCGGGCAGCGCCGGGTTGTAGTCGGCCATGTTGCTCTGGTGCATGAAGTGCGGCCGCGGGTCGTTGCCCATGAGGTGGCGGAACATGATGGTGTTCTCGCTCGCCACGTACTCGCTCCAGGTCGCCGGCGCGGTGCGGCACGTGGTCACCTGCGGGATTGGCACGCAGCCGCCCCCGCTGGCCGGTGCGACGTAGATCCAGTTGTACTCGTCGAGCTGATGACCCTGGCGCGAGACGTTGTAGTACACGTTGCTCGGGTAGCGCGGGACGGTCTGCAAGGTCGCCGGCGGCGTGCCTTCGGTGAAGGTTGCGCCTTGTGGCCACTGCGTGCCGGTGACGTTGGCGGGATCGACCGGGTAGGTCTTCGACGCGTCGGTGGCGACGAAGCCGATGCCCGCGGTCAGCAGCCCCGTCAGGTAGTTGGGGTTCTGCGGGTAGGGCGCGAGCGCGGCGCCGTTGGCCGCCGGCGGGGCGCCGGCCGTCCCGGTGGCCGTGCTGTCGGTAATCGTCAGCTTCAGCGGGGCGGCGCCGTCGTCGGTCGGCGCGTTCTCGGCCCGCGCGAGCGTCCCGACGACGCTCCACGCCCCGGAGGTGGCGGTGCGACGGTAGAGCGTGTAGCTGGCCGCGTGGCAGACCGCGTCGAAGGAGACGACGACGCCGGCGCCGGCCGTGTCCACGACGATGCCGGACACGATCGATCCGGTCGACTCGCCGGCTGCCGAGTGAGCCGTCAGCGCGTAGTCATAGGTGCCCGCCGGGACGCCGCCCGAGGGCGCCGGCGTATCCCCGGGCTCGACCTCGTCGATCGACGGCGGGTCGATCGTCCCTGGGTTGCCCGGTCGGGAGTTGGCCAGGCCGGAGTGCTCGCCGGTGACGACCTCGGACTTGTCGATGGCAATCCCGTGAGCGCTAGCCCAGGCAACGTTGTCGTTGACCTGCTTGGCGATGAACGGTGCCGTCGAGCAGTCCATATTGGGGTGCTCGAAGGTGTGGTTGATAAAGCCGAACGAGGAAGCGTTGGCCTGGATGGCACCGACCAGCGGATCGCTTGTCGCGCCCGTTTGGTCCTGCCACAGGGCGCTGCCGCCGCCGTTGAAGGCAAAATCGATCCGCAGGTTGCGCGCTGCCGACCACTGCACGGCCTTGGTGACGTCACCGGCGCTCATCCGGCTGGCGGCCGCCGGGTCGTAGTTGGTGGTGTTGCTCGCCGGGTCCCAGGCGTCGTCGCCGAGGAACAGGTCGTCGACCTGAACCTCGAGGTAATTGCGCTGGTAGCCGACAAAGACGCCGCGCGTGACCCAGTTGAGCATCCCGTGGCGCAGCAGCTGGGCGTGACTCTGGTTCTCGTTGGCGGCCACCGTCATGACCATCTCCTCGCGCCCGTCGGGGTAGGTGGAGATGCCGAGGTAGGAGCCGCCGCCCGGCGCGCTGACCAGCGTTTGCCAGCGCTGCGGATCGACGGGTGACGCCGCGTATCCGAAGGCCTCGCTGGAGACGGGGTCGGGGTCGTCATTGGGGATCGGGATCGGCCCCTTCAGGTAGGGGAACACCGCTTTGCCCGCGGCGGTGAGGGTGCCGACCTTGCCGTCCTGACTGGCACCGCCGACGGCGACGAGGCCGTGCGCGGGGCTGGGTGCGGTGTAGTCGCTGAGCCGGCGGATCCCGAACGTCTGCTCGAGCTTGGCCAGCGCGGCCCACTCAGCGTCGGTGAGCGCGGAGAGGTACGAGCTCGTCCCGTTGGTATTGGCCACTTGATGGCTAAGGTCGCCGGTGGCGAGGATCACCGCGTCGTACTTGGCGTGCTGATCGCCGTAGTCGGCCAGGCGCGCGTCGGTCAGCGTGCTCGTCTTGGTGGCGCCCGTATAGGAGACGACAGCGTCAAACGGCACGCCCTCGCGGGTCAGCTGGTACTTCCAGGCGGCAAAGCCGGGCTCGGTGCCGTCGGCCGACAGCAACAGGACCTTCGCGTCGAGCCGTTGGCCGGGCTGGCTTGGGGCGGCCAGCACCACCGGGACGGCAGCGCCGATCACGACCATCGCGACGAGCAAGCTCAGACGCCATTTCATGCCGACAGCTCCAGGATCTCGTTGTTAGGGCGGTTGCTGTGCGCCAAGCGGGCGACGGCCGGTGCCGAGCCGAGCTCGGTCAGCGTCACGCGTGCCGCGACACGACCGCGGTAGTGCAGGCCGTGAACGGCCCGGACGGTGCAACCGAGCACCGTGGCGATCTCCTGCGGTGACAGCCCGACCAGATGCGTCAGCAACAGCACGTCACGCTGACCTTGGGGCAACAACGCCAGCGCCGCGCTCAGCGAGGACCGCAGCTCCTCAGCCCCACGGTCGTCGACCGCGCCGACGTCGCCGACCCGGTCAACCGACCTCGCATGCGCATGGCGCACATGATCGATCGCCGTATTGCGCGCCACACGGAGCACCCAAACGATGAACGGCGCCTCGCCCGGCCGGTAGCGGTCCAGACCGGTCAGGAGTTTGGCGAAGACTTGCTGGGTGACGTCGTCGGCGTCGTCGCGGTCGTGCACCACGCGCAGCACATGGGCGTGGACAGCTGGCGCGTGGAGAACGTACAACTCCCCCATCGCCTCGCGATCTCCTGCCCGCGCGGCGCCGACGACACGGCGCGTGCGGCCCTCCTCGGTGTCCCCGAGGAAGCTTCTCGCATCCGTGCAGCGATGAACAACAGTGCGCGGCGACCGCGCACGGCAAGACGTCAACATCAGGGCATCCCCTAGGTCCGTTAGGTCCGCTCTGCGCTGCCGGTGCTCCCGGGCGGCGATACCCGAGCACGAGCAGTTGGTGCGACGTTAGAGGGCGGGTGCCCGCCCGCAATTCGGAGGGCGGTTAAGAAGATGTTGGGCGCCTAGCCAATGGACGGGACTCCGGGAATGTGGCGCTTTGGGGTGGGAATGTGGCAATTCAGGCCAAGTTGCGCACTGCCGCGGGCTCAGCAGGGGTATGACATGAGCTGTCAGCCACAAACGGAGGTCGGGTGCAGCGGCAAGGACTCAGCAGCATCAACCGTCACGCCATCGACGCGGATCTGGCGGCGGCGCTGGTCGATCACCATCCCGCCGCCATCCTCGTCCAGGACGCCGAGGGCCGGATCGTGGCCACCAACCGCGCCGCCACGCGACTTCTCGGCGATGCTGTGCCGCTGCGCGTCGGCACGCCCTTGGGCTGCGCCATCCTCGGCTGCCGCGCATCAGGCACACGGTTGGAAGACATCTGTGTTCATGAACTTGCCCTGAGCCACGACGGCCCGCTGCCGCCCCTGCGCGTCGAGCTGCCGCCGGGGGCCCAGCTCGATGCGGCGTCGGCAACCGTCATGGCACTGCAAGACCGGCTCGTCGTCACCGAGCTCCGGCGCGAGATCAGCCATCTGGCACGCGACCGTCCTGGCTCGCCATCCTGGTCGGCGGAGCCGCAGCTGCGGCTGTTCGTGCTCGGGCGGCCCTGCGTCATGAACGGCGATGAGATGCTGAACGGACGCTGGGTCAACAACCGCTCCGGGCAGATCCTCAAGCTGCTGATCGCCGAACGGCACCGCAGCGTCTTCAGCGACGAGATCATCAGCCTGCTCTGGCCGCCCAACTCCTCGCCTGACACCCGCGGCGTGCGCTACTTCATCCACGAGCTGCGCGACCAGCTCGAGCCTGGCGGCTCCGTGCATCCTCCCTCGTCGTTCGTCGTTGCCACACGGGGCGGCTATGCCTTGGACCGCCGGCACGTCTGGGTCGATGCCGACGCGTTCGAGGCGCTGGTCACCGAGGGGTGCGCCGCAGCCGGCCACGACGACGCCACCGCTCGCGACCTCATTCGCGAAGGCGCGGCGCTGTACGGCGGCGACTTCCTGGCCGACGAGCCCTACGCCGAGTGGGCGCTGCACGAGCGCGACCGCCTGCGGGACCTCGTCGCCAGCGCGTTGCGCACGCTTGCCGAGATCGAGACTCGTCAGGCGGACCTGAAGGCCGCAACCGCGACGCTGATCCGCCTGTCGGAGCTCGAGCCGTTCGACATCGACGTCCATCGCGAGCTGTTCAGCCTGCTGCTGCGTCGCGGTCGGCGCAGCGAGACCCTGCGCCGCTACGAGACGCTGCGCCGGCGCATGCTCAGCACCTTCGACGAGCCGCTGGACTTCTCACTCTCGCAGCTGATCTAGGGAAGGTCAGCTACTTGCAGCGGCGGGCGCCGCCACCGTGGGTGGCGGTGTAGACCACCTTGGCGACGGTGTTGCTGCGATAGCGGACGACCATGGCCTTGCGAGCGCTCAGCATCGTTCCGTAGCTCCCGGCCAGCTTGCCGCCACGGCGGCAGTCCACGACGGTCTGACCGTCCTGGCGCGCAACACGGCAGCCCAGGGGCTGCCCCTCGACCGCGACGCGATCGCCGACCTTCAGGACGACGGGCTGCGATGCGCTGCTCGCCGCGTCTGCGCCGTCGCGCGGCGCGACGGCCATGGTGGCCGCCGCGCCGGTGAGGACCGCTGCTGTCAGTGCGAGAAGCCGCCTCATGCCCGCGTGCTCCACCGCGGGCGGACGAGGAACAGCCACAACGAAAGGATGGTCGCGTACAGCAGGCCGACGACCATGCCGATGCCGAGGAAGAACAGGTCGCTTCCGTGAGCATCGCCGTCGCCTTGCTCGTCACCGATGGCCCGCGCGACCCCGTCGCGGAAGGGTTCGACGACATGGTCGGCCAGGCCGTCGCGAGCGTCGCTCGCGGCGCTTGACGCGTGCTCGGCGAGCACGTGGAGCTCGGCGCGCGCGGCTTGCGAGACCGAGCCGGCCGCCCCGCGAACGCCGGATCCGACGCCGGCCAGCGCAGTTCCGCCGGCGGCCATCGAGCTCCTGGCCAGACACGGGATGAGCCGGACGTTGTTGAGGATGACGCTCGAGTCTCCGCCGGCTGCACATCCCGCGGCACGGGCGGCGACATAGGCGGTGCCGGCAAGCGCGGTGACGCCGGTGACCGCTAAGAGCCGCGGGTCGGTGGCGATCTGAGCGAGCGTGTCGGTGGCGGCACTGTGCGCCGCGCCACCGGGGGTGGGCGCCGACGTGGGCGTGACGTGCGCGAGCAGGGACGAGGTCGTCGGATCCGGTGCGGGAGGTCCCGCGAAGGCAACGGAGTCGATGGGCGGCGCCAGCGCGTGGGCGAGTCCAGCCCGAGACCCTTGCGTGGCCTGAGCCACGGCGTCGGCGACCGACGATCCGCCGCCTCCTCCTCCGCTGGCCGAGGCCAAGGCCTGGTGGGCGGCCTGGGTCGTCGACCCGGAGACCGCATCCGCCAGACCCGACGCGCCCGGCGTGACCTGCCCGGAAGCCGCGGACTCGACGGCGCGCGTCGCACTCGAGGTCGTCGCGGCGACGGTGTCGGCGAGTGGCTGAACGGGCTTGGCGACCTGGCTGGTCGCCGAGCTGACGGCGTCGGTCGTCCGCGTCACCGCCGAACCGGTGCCGCCCGTGACCGGGGCGACGGACTCAGACGCGCGCGAGACCGTCGTGGTAGCGGTGTTGACAATCGGCTCAGCCGTCTGCGTCGCCGTCCCGACCGTCCCGTTGACTACCGGATCGGTCGCCTGCGTCATCGTGCCCACCGTGCCGTTGACCACCGGATCGGTCGCCTTGGCCACCGTCCCCACGGTCCCGTTGACCAGCGGCTCCGACGTCTGGGTCACGGTTCCCGCGAGGCCGTTGACAACTGGGTCGGCTGCCTGGTTGATCGCCATGGTGGCACCGTTGACGACCGGATCTGTCACCTGACTCAGGGTCTCGGCCGACCCATTTGTCACCGGGTCAAGCACCGGGCCCGCCACGCTATGGACCACCGGATCGACCACCTTGCTCGCGGTGCCGCTGGTTCCGGTAATGACGGGATCGACGGTCTGACCCGTGCCGGCCGCGGCGTTCACAACGGGCTCGGTGATCGAGTCGACGGTCGGTGACGCGGTGGCTTGGCTGACCGCCTCGACGACGTGCGAGACCTTTGGCGTCGACGCCGGAGCGGGCGCCACGTGCGCAGGCTCGGGCGCCGGCGCCACCTCAGCCGTCGGTTGGGGCGCCGGCGCCGGAGCCGGGTCGGGAGCCGCTGCAGGTGCCGGGGTCGGATCGGGTGCGGGTGCGGGTGCCGGATCAGGCGCGGGTGCCGGGGACGGCGCCGCAGCAGCGGTCGCCGCCGCGTCCGTCACCGCCTGGGTCGTGGTGGTGGCCGCCCCGGTGGCTGCGTCGCCCGCGCCGGCCACCGTGTCCGCGATAGGGCTCGTCTGCGGCGTGGTTGAGATATCAGGCATTTCCGGCCTCGCGGTGCTTGTGGTCGTTGTCGCGGTCCCCTTCAGCGTCTCCGGTGGAGATTTCGCACAACCTCCGTAGCACGACCGACCTTTTCCGGGTATGACCTAGGTGATCACGGATGGAATGGCGCGCTTTGGGCGCCAAACGACATCGAGCAGGACCTTTCAGCAGCTATTGAAGGAGGCACGGACATCTCCGACGTAGTGCTCATCGCAGACCCGGATGTTGAGGCGAGAAAGCCGCTCGTCCGCGTGCTCGAAGATGCCGGCTTCCGCACCGTCGAGGCCTCAGACGGCTCCGAGGCCCTAGCCCTGGCCCGCGAGATCTGGCCCGTCGCCGTCATCCTCGAGATCCCGCTTGGCACCCTTTGCGGCTACGAGGTCTGCCGGACCCTCAAGGCCGACCTCGGGCCAGAGCTCGTCGTCATCTTCCTCTCGGGTACGCGCACCGAGACCTACGATCGCATCGCCGGGCTGCTGATGGGCGCCGATGACTATGTCACCAAGCCCTCGGCGCCCGACGAGGTTCTGGCACGCGTCCGTACCGCAACGCGCCGCGCCGCGCCCACGCCGCCGTCAACGGCCAGCGGCCGCTTGACCCGGCGCGAGCACGAGGTCCTCAACTTGCTCGCCGAGGGCTTGAAGTGGGTCCAGATCGCCGAGCGCCTCGTCATCAGCCCCAAGACGGTGGCCACCCACGTCGGCAACATCCGGCGCAAGCTGGGGGTCACCAGCCGCGCCGAGGCGATCGCGGTCGCCTATCGCGACCAGCTGCTGATCCCGCCGGGCCCGGCTCGCTCGGCGCCGTCCCACTGATCTGAACTTCTGCGTGATTTCGTCAGCCGCGCACGCGGAACGCGCACGTGACCTTGGCGACCTGCCGCCCGCCCTGGCGTAGCGTCACGGCCGCGGTGTAGCGACCGGCCTGCAAGCGCCCGCGGCGCAGGCGAACGTCGACGAGCCCACCCGGCAGGATCCGCTGGGAGGCGATCGTCGCGCGCAGCGTCCCGGTTGCCCCCACGATCCGTGCCGACCCCGTGAGCGGCTCGACGGTGTTGCCCGTGTTGCGGACGGGGAGCACGGCGCCCTCGGCGTCGCCCCGCGGCGCGCCCACCCGCACCCGCAGACGCCGCTGCGCCGTGGCCGGGTTGAGCCGCAGCCCGCCGAGCAGGCGATAGCGAGCGAGGATGCCGTTGCGTGGCCGCGGACCCTGGGGCGTGCCGAGGACGTCGATCGCGCCATACAGCGAGCCGGATCCCGGCCGCGCCACCAGCGCCGCCGAGACCGAGCGCGCCTCGCCGGGCTTGAGGGTGAACGCCGCGAGGCTCAGCTTGACCTGCGTCAGCGTCTTGCCGCCATCGGGCCGGACGGCGCCGCTGCGCTCCTGGATCCACGGTCGCGCGCGAACGGTGACCGCGATCGCCTTTGCCGAGCCGTTGGCGATACGGATCTGCCCCAAAGCGCCCGGCTGCGCCTCATGCTCGAGGAACGCCGGCGCGATCGACAGCCCACCGGCCGCGGTGGTGCTCGCGGCGGCCGTCGCGCCCGAGGCGATCAGCACGGCGGTGACCGCCGTGACGCGGATGCGCTTCATGGTGGTGCTCCTTGCCCTCATGGGCCTTGCGGTCCAAAGGTGATGGTCTTCTCGGTTACGCTGGCGTCGCTGCCCGTCCTGCGCACGGTCACCCGCTCCTGAACGATCGGGCCCGGGAAGGCGCGCAGCGTCCGCGGGCTCCGGCCTCGCTCAGACACGCTCAGCTGGGTGTCGCCGACGGTCGCGGTGACCGTCGCCTGGACGCGGTCGAGCGCCGAGGACCGCAACGACAGCTCTATCGTGCTCTCGACCTGCCCGCTGATGCCGGTCTCCTGCGCGGCGGTCGGTGCCGAGACCACGGCAAGCGCACCCGCGACGACGAGCGCGCCCGTGATGGCCCGGCGCCTCATCGGCCCGCCCGCCGCGGGACGACGGTGATCGCAATCCGTACCTGACTAGTGCCGCTGGTCGAACGATGACGGAAGATCAGCGTACGCGAGGTCCGGTAAGACAAGATCATCGTCAACCGCCCGCCCGTGGTCGTCGTCGCTCCCGTGACGCCGAACGTGCGGCGCCCGACGCGGTTGAGCACCTCGACCGGCACACCGCGCGCGGCGCTGCGGCGCACCTTGCCCGCCCGGCAGGTCAGCCGGCCGCGGAAGCGGTAGCGGGCTTTGGCGCGCAGCACCGGACGGCCGCGCGACACGCGCAGCGGCCGCTGGTCGAGCGCCATCGACAGCTGCGGGCGTAGGCACTGCGGCACCATGCCTGGCGCCGTCGTCGAACCGGCGCCGCCCGCGCGGCCGCCCGGCACTGCGGGCCGCGGATCGCCGATCTTCAGCGTGACGGTTGGGGTCAAGACCGGGTCGGGGCCCGCAACCGCGAGCTCACCGTCGTAGACGTCGGCCTCGTTGCCGGCCGCGTCAGCGACGCGCACTTGCAGACGATGGGTGCCGACCGACTGGCCGCTGAGATCGACAGGCAGCGCCACCCGCGAGGCCTGGTGCGCACAACCGCCCAGCGGGACATCGAGCGTCGGGGTGGCAGGGTCGAGGTCGGCCGCGCAGCGAGCGTCGAGCGCGGCCTGCGCGAGCGGCGCGCCGTCGACGATCGCTCGCGCCACGGCGAGCCCGACACCGTCGTCCGCCGCGTTGACCTCCAGCGTGAGGACCCCGCGCCCCGGACTGCGCAGGCCGCCGACCGATCCGCGTGGCGGTATCGCGTCGTCGACGTCGAGGACGAGCGCGCCGATCGTCAGCGCGCCAGGCGCGGCGGCGCTGCACCGCTCGCCCGCAGGCCGGGGGCAATCGACGCCGGCGGTCGCCGACATGCCGCTCGCAGAGGCGATGACAGTCCCGGGCGGCGTGGCCCAGACGTCGAGCAAGTTGATGGACTCCAACGCGGCACCGCCGGCGCTGAAGAGGTAGCGCTGCGGCGTGCCCGCCCCGTAGGGCGCCGCGGCCGTGGTGATCGCGCGCACGACGCGCGCGCCCTGCAACGTGGTCTGCGCCGGCACGTCGGCACGCCAGCTCGCCGCCGATCCCCCAGCCGGGTCGGGACGCGCGAACGAGGCGACCAGGCCGGTCGCGCTCTCACACGCGCCAGCGGCCGCGAAGGTTGAGCCGTCGCCGGCCTGCGCGGCAACCAGTCCGGCCGCGCCAAGCGGCTGGCCGAGCGGCCCGTGGCAGCCCCAAAGAGCAACGGGACGGGCCGGGGCGGTGCCCGCGCTGAGCGCGAGCACCGCCCCGGTGAGCCCGACGATCCGGGTCAGACGTGCGATTCGGACCGCCACCCAGCTACGGCGTTCCGGCCGCGAGGGTGAACGTCAGCGACTTGCCGTAGGTGCCGGCGGTCAGCGCATCCCCAGCGCCGATCGACTGGCGCAGGCCGACGGTCAGTGGCGTGGCAGCGGTGCTCGACCCGAAGGCCAGCAACTGCTGCGACGAGGCGCTGAGCGACGAGTACGAGCAGGCCGGCGACGTGCTGCTGGTCGCGCAGACCTGCAACGCCGAGGCCAACGGCGTGCTGTCGTTGAGCAGGAAGCCCGGGTTGGTGCCAGCGTCGCGGACGCTCAGCACCGACGGGCCGGTCGAGGTCGCCGTGCCGGTCACCGACGCGTCGTAGTTGGCGGCCACACCCGGCACGAAGCTGCCGAGGCTGGTGCTCGTCGCGTTGAGCGTGAGGCTCAGCGCATCGGAGACCGAGCCGTTGACGGTCAGGCCCTGGTCAGAGCCGACGGGCTCCGGCTCCGGCTCCGGGTCGGCCGCCTTGGGCGAGAACGTCACCGAGAACAGCTGGTTCGGACGGTCGATCGTAAACCACGGGCGGATGCCGTCAAACGGACCCGAGGTGCTCAGATAGCCGACCGGCGCCGCCGCCGGCGTGCCCGACGGAGCGAGGCCACTGATGGTCAAGGACCCATCCGGGTTCTCGGTCGTCGTCGCGGCGGTGCCGTTGAGGGCAAAGACCGTCTGCCGGGTCGCCGCGGTGCCGTAGTCGGCTGGCGGGTCGCTGGAGCCGACCGCGCCCGCGGCCACCTTGCCGTTGGCGATCAGCCGGATCGACTGCGGCGCATCGAACTGCAGGCGCGGGTTGACGACGCTGAAGAACACGCCGTCGTGGGCGGTGAAGGTCAGCGTGCCGGCGAAGTTGATGGCACCGGTCTTGGTGACCGGGTCATAGGTGCCGGTGGCGCCGGCCGGCGTCGCCGGGGCGCCGCTCGTCGTGCCCGGGAAGCTGAAGGCGTACTTGGCGCCTGCAGCCGACAGCGGGAGGCTCGTGGCGGTGATCGTCGTGCCGGTGGCCGGCGCGGTCGCGGCGACGTTGCCGTGGCCGATGGTGGTGGCGTAGTTCGACAACGTGCCGGTGCCCGGGGCGGGCTCGTGCGGCACGTTCCAGGTGAGGTTGGCCGTTCCGACGTCAAACGGCGCGGCCAGCGCCGGCGCCGATCCGGCAAGCGCGGCAACGGTGACTGCGCCAACGAGCACGCTCGTCCGGCGGCGCGCTCCTCTCGTGATGGTCCGTGTCATGTGCTGCTCCAGTTCAATGGTTGCGTTCCCGCGCTTCCACAGTTAGGTCGCCCTAACGACGCGGCAACATAACCGATTCCGAGGCACGATGTAGGGCGCCCTAACCCTTCAGGCGGATCAGCCCGCGGACGAGCTATGTTTCGGGCGCCCTAACACCGCAGAACCGGCGCCGCGGCGGCCGTCCTCGTCGTCACCGTTCCCGCCGGCGGCGAGGGCGGCCGGCGCGGCGTCACCAGCGCGACATCAGCGCAAGCGGGCCGTTCGACACGCCGACGGCTCGCTGGAGTAGTCGGTGAAGACCGAGGCCATGACGCTGCCCGGCAGGGCGTCATGTGCGTGTCCCAGCAGGTGCCCCATCTCGTGGACCATCGTGAGGCAGAGCATGTCCCAGTCTTCGCGCATGCTTGCCGCTGTCGGCCACCGGGAGCGGCCGAAGGCGATCATGCAGCCGGCGTAGGTGGCAGTTGGCGCGGCGAGGTTGTTGGCACCCGCGGGCGAAGTGAACGTGACCCACGCGTCGGTCCCGGACTCCGCGCCGACCATCGGGGGACGCTGAGCCGCGATCGTGACCTGACCTCCACACGGGACGGCACCCCAGTAGCGCTGCGCGATGCCGGCGGCAACGTTGAGCACCGCAGAAGCCTTGGTGGGCGCGCGTGCGGACCGGGCCTCCGCGACCGTCGGCAGCGCAAGACCGACAACAACGGCCACCGCGGCAGTGAGACGGGCAACGCGCACGCCTGAAGGCTGACGGCCAAGCCATTGCCTTCCCTCATCCCCACGAGGGGTTTCCGGGGGGAAGCGCCAGGTGAAGTGCGGGTGACGGCCGCCTCACCCTTTTGCCGCCGTGAGCCGACGACTGCAACACGGGCTGCCCATGCCCGTCGCTCATGACCGAACCCATCACCGTCGCCATCGCCCACTTCGAGGACCTCCTCGCGCTCGGTCTGCGGGCCGTGCTCGCCGACGACCCCAGCGTCTCGATCGTCGCCCAGGACATCGCCTACGCACGGATTCCCGCGACCTTGCGCGCGCACCGTCCGTCGGTGCTCATCCTGGACGCGCGTGCGTTGCCCGATCTCGCCGCCGTTCGCGTGCTGAGCATCGAGCATCCGGCGACGCGCCTCGTGCTGCTCGGCGACATCGCGTCGGCGACCGAGGCGGCCCAGTTGCTGGCCTTCGGGGCCAGCGCGTGCCTGGCGCTAGACACCCAGGCGCGCGACGTGCGCAATGCCGTCCACCTCGCCTCGCGAGGCCTTCAGCTCATGCCAATTGGCGGCAAGGACGGCGACAGGCACGTCATCGATCCCCTACTTACCCGCCGCGAGGGCGACGTGCTGGTGCTGCTGCGCCAGGGTCGCTCCAACGCGCAAATCGCGCTCACGTTGCAGATCGGCGTCGAGACGGTGCGCTCGCACGCCCGCAGCATCTTCCGCAAGCTGGGCGTCGCTTCACGGCGCGAGCTGATCGGGCTGCGTCCACTGCCGAGGTAGCGCAACGGCGTCCATTAATGGTCCTGCCCCGCAGACCCGACACTCGTCGGACACCAGAGCAGCATCTTCGACACCGGCACCCTCGTCACGTCGTCGGCTCGCTCGCCCATCAGGGAGGACGCTCTTGTCCAACCACATGCATCTTCGCCGCGCCCGCCGTGCCGGCCTCACCGTCGCGGCCGGACTCGCGTTCGCCGCGGTCCCCTCCGCGGCCCAGGCTTCTGCCGTGCTGCTCGGCACGGCTGCCCCGTTCGTGGTCCTCGCCGGCTCCACCGCGACGAACACCGGGCCATCGGTGCTCAACGGCGAGCTGGGGCTGTCGCCTGGGACGTCGCTGCCCGGGTTCAACGCCGCGGTCGTCAACGGCGCCACGCACAACAACGATGCCGTCGCCGCCCAGGCGCAGGCGAGCCTCACCACCGCCTACGACACCGCCGCGGGACAGCCCAGTCCCGTCGACCTCACCGGCCAGGATCTCGGCGGCCTGACGCTGACGGCGGGCAACTACGCCTTCAGCACGTCGGCCCAGCTCACCGGCGCGCTAGTCCTCGATGCCCAAGGCGACCCCAACGCCCAGTTCGTCTTCCAGATCGGCTCGACGCTGACGACCGCCTCGGCCAGCTCGGTCGTGATGATCAACGGCGGGTCGCCGTGCAACGTGTACTGGCAGATCGCCAGCTCGGCCACGCTGGGCAGCACCACGGCGTTTCAAGGCAATTTGATGGCCTACACGAGCATCACCTTGAACAACCGAGCGACGGTTCTCGGACGAGCCTTGGCACGCAACGGCGCCGTGACGCTCGACGACAACGTCCTCGACGCCTCGGCGTGCAACACCGGCTCCACCACGCCGCCGACCGGCGGCGGCACGCCGACCACCGGCGGTGGCGGCTCCCCGGCCGGTGGGGGCACCGCAGCGGGCGGAGCGACGACGCCTACCGCTCGCCCGGTCAACCAGTCCCCGCCCGCCAGCCGCACCACGGTCGCCACCCGCAAGGGCACCGCGGCGCTCCGCCGCGCCGCGTCCGGCCCCGGCTCCCCGGCCGCGAGCTGTACCACCGGGTTCCGCGCCGCGGTCACCGGAAGCCAGATCAAGCGCGTCGTCTTCCGCCTGGACGGCAAGCGCATCGCGAGCCGCAGCGGCTCGCCGTTTCGCGTGCTCGTGCCGGCGCTCTCGGGCCGCCACAACGTCACCGCCCGCGTCACGTTCAAGGACGCAACGCGCGCCAGGACGCTGAAGCTCGGCTACCGCGCCTGCGCCGCCGTCGTGCGCCACCCGCGCAACGGGCCGTCGCAATTCACCGGATGAGCCACGACGCCCTGCGATCCCCCGGCCGGTGCCGGGGGATCGTCGCGTCGGCGCTCGCGTTGCTTGCCGCGGGCGCATTGGGTTCGATCACCACTTCGGCGCAGGCCGCGAGCACCGGTGCGCCCGCCAACCAGCCGCTCGTCGTCTTGCTGGGCGATCACCTCGCCCGCACGGGGCCGAGCGTCCACGCCCACCGGATCGCGTCCGTCGCCGCTCGGCGACCGCTCACGCGCGTCCACACCATCCTCCCCGTGCTGGACCGCACGACCAGCGCTGACGGCACCGCATGGGTCCGCGTCGGCCTTCCCGGACGGCCGAACGGCCACAGCGGCTGGATCCCCACCGACCACACCCGCCGCAGCTCGACGCAGTGGTACATCTCGGTCAAGCTGTCAGAGCGCCGGGTCTCGGTCTTCCTCCACGGCCGTCTCCAGCGCCGTTTCCGGGCGATCGTCGGCGCGCCGTCTACGCCAACGCCACGTGGTCGCTTCTTCGTCGAGGAGTCGCTCGCCCTCTCCGCAGCAGCGCCCGGCGGTCCCTTTGCTGTGGCACTCAGCGGCCGCTCGCACGTCCTCCAAGAGTTCGATGGCGGGCCCGGCCAAATCGCGCTGCACGGCATCGGCCACCTCGCCGGCACCCTCGGCACCGCCGCATCGCACGGCTGCGTCCGGCTCAGCACCCCCGCCATCAGCTGGCTGGCACGCCGCATCGGCGCGGGTGTCCCCGTGACCGTCACCCGCTGAGCCCGGACGCGGGCTAGGCCACGCGCAGGGTGATGCCGGCGCCGTCCTTCAGGATGGCCGTGAAGACCTCGACGACCCACGGGTCGAACTGCGTGCCCGAGCAGCGGTGCAGCTCGGCCAGCGCCTCGTCCTCAGAGAGCGAGGCCGCATACGGACGGGCCTGGCGCATCGCGTCAAAGGCGTCGCAGACGGCGATGATGCGGGCGCCGAGCGGAATGCGCTCGCCGGCGAGCCCGTCTGGGTAGCCGTTGCCGTCCCAGCGTTCGTGGCTGGAGCGGACGAGGCGACCGACCGGTCGCAGTGAGGGCGCGACGGCCAGGATGCGCTCGCCGACGATCGTGTGCTGGCGCATCACCTCCCACTCGGCGTCATCGAGCGGCCCGGGCTTGCGCAGGATCGCCTCGGGAACGGCGATCTTGCCCACGTCGTGGAGCTCAGCGGCGCGCGCGATCTCGTCGAGCGCCTCGACGTCGAGACCCAGCCGGCGACCAACGGCCAGCGCCAGCAGGCCGACATCGTCGACGTGCTCCTCGAGCTCGGGCTCGCGCTCGCGCAGGACCTGCATCAGCAGGTCGCGACCCTGGCTTCCGGATGAGCCGCGATGCGAGCTCTTATGCCCGTACATGCGCTCATCGGCCAGGCGCAGGGCAGCGCTCGGCGTCGATGCCTCGCGCGGCAGCGAGACCAAGCCGTAGGAGCTGGAGATCGAGAAGCCCTCACCAATCTCGACGAGCGCCGCGGCGGCGCGCGCAACTGCCCCGTCCTCGCGTGTCACGTCAGCCCGATACACCACGCAGAACTCATCGCCGCCCAGGCGATAGGCGGTGCCCAAACCGGCGACGTTGTCGGCCAGCGCGGAGGCCAGGCGCGCAAGCAGCGTGTCGCCCGCACCGTGGCCGAAGTTGTCGTTGTAGCCCTTGAAGCCGTCGAGATCGAAGAACACCAACGTCGCGGGTTCCTGCACCTCACGCCGCAGCGTTCGCTCGAGGTCGAGCATCAGCTGCCGGCGGTTGGCGAGGCCGGTGAGCCCGTCTTCGAGCGCTTCCTGACGGCTCTGGCGCAGCAGCGTGAGGTTCTCGCGATGGGTCAGCCAGGCGCGCAAGCCGACGGCGACCAGCGACGCGGCGGCCGCCACCACCGCGAGCCCGCCAATCTGGTGAAACTGCGACCACACGAGCACGCCCAGCGACACCGCGGCAAACAGCGCGGGGACGGCAAACACCCCGTCGACGAGCACCGTCTCGCGGCGCCATTCCTCGGGCAGCCAGGCGGCCACGGCCAGCACGACCAGGGCCGCCGGCCACATGCCGTTGACCCACGACAGCGCGGTGTAGTCACCGACCGCGCGCTCCCAGCTGTAGGCCGCGTCGCCCACAGCGCAGATCGCCATCGAGAGGCCGAGCGCGATCCACAGCGGCCCGGGCCGCCAGTCGCCCACCCCGAACGCAACGCCGACGACGCAGAGCAATGCGACGTCGAGCACCGGATAGGCCAGCGTCACGGCCATCGCCGCGCTCGTGCCGTCGGCAGAGTTGAGCACCGGCTCCAAGAACGCCGCAGCGCAGACCGCGCCCAGCGCGAAGCCGCCGATGAGCCCGTCAAGCCAGACCGACGGGCGGATCTCACGCACGCGGCTGCGCAGCAACAGCACCACCCCGGCGTACGCCAGCACGTAGGCCGAGAGGTAGAGCGCGTCGGTCCAGTTGGGAAACGGCGGATCGGCCTGTCCGTCGAGCGACAGCGTCCAGCCTAGGTCGCCGACGGTCCACAGCGTCGCGAAGCCCGCCAACGCGCTCCAGGCGCCGCGGTCTGCGCGGGCGGCCGCTACGCGCCACCAGATCAGCGCGGTCGCGACGAGCTCGATCGCGCTGTAGAGCCAATCGTCGGCGGCGCCCGCGGCAAACCCGACCCGCACGCCCGCCACCGTCCGCACGAGGTACAGGCCCAGGCCCAGGCCTAGGACGCCGAGCGCAATGCGCGCCGGCTGCGCACGGCTACAGGTCACGTCCATGTTTTCGGATATATGGACGGCGGCTGTAGCGAAACTCGTCACCTTGGCCATTGGATGGCGGCTGCGAAGCAGTGGACGTTCGGCCGGGCCAGACGGCTAGCTGCGGGGTCGAAGGAGCTCCTCGAGCACGCTAAGTGCGCGCTCGCGATGGGCATCGAGCTCGGCCACCAGCCGATCGGCATCGCGAGCGCCGATCGCGGCGAGGATGCGGTCGTGAGCGTCGATCGTCGCCGCACGCTCGGTCGGCGAGTTGTAGTACATCGCGCGATAGGCCTCGGTCGAGTCCCAGAGCAGCTGGATCAGGCGCAGGACATGCGGCTGCCCCGGCGCTTGGAGGATCGCGAAGTGAAAGCGGCGGTTGGCGGCGAGCTCAGCGGCGACGTCGCCGGCCACCGCCGCCTCAGCGCACGCACGCGCCGCGTCGGTGATGCGCGCCAGCGCATCGTCACCGAGCGACGGCAGCGCGTGGCGCGCGGCGCGCGCCTCCAGGAGCGCCCGCAGCGCGTAGATCTCGGCGAGATCGTCGAAGCGCAGCTCGGTCACGAAGTAGCCGCGCCGTGGCAGATAGGTCAGCTGACCCTCTTGCTCGAGCACGCGCAGCGCCTCGCGCACCGGCGCCACGCTGAGCCCGACCTGCTCGGCGAAATCCTCCTGGTTGACCCGCTCTCCCGGCTTCAGCGCACCGGCCACGATCGAGCGGCGCAGCGCCTCGACGGCGTGCTGCTGCGCGGTCCCTGGGACCGGCGGGTGCGCACCGGCGGCCGCGGCCGTCATCGGAAGGCTTGGATCCCCGTCAGCGCGCCGCCGACGACGAGCGCGTGGACGTCGGCCGTCCCCTCGTAGGTGACCACCGACTCCAAGTTGTTCATGTGGCGGATGACGGGGTACTCGAGCGTGACGCCGTTGGCGCCGAGCACCTGACGGGCGTTGCGGGCGACGTCGAGCGCCATGTTGACGTTGGCGAGCTTGCCCATCGAGACGTGCTCGTTGCGCAGCAGGTTGTCGTCCTTCATCCGGCCAAGGTGTAGCGCCAGCAGCGTGCCTTGGTTGACCTGGGTGGCCATCGTGGCGAGTTTGAGCTGCTGGAGCTGGGTCGCGGCGATCGGGCGGCCGAAGGCGATCCGCTCGCCGGCGTAGTCCAGCGCCGCCTCGAAGCAGGCGCGGGCCGCACCGACGGCGCCGAAGACGATCCCAAAGCGCGCCTCGTTGAGGCAGGAGAGCGGGCCGCGCAGCGAGCTGACCTCGGGGAGCACCGCGCTGGCTGGAAGACGGACCTCGTCGAACAGCAGCTCGGAGGTGATCGATGCGCGCAGCGAGAGTTTCTTGTGGATGTCCTGGGTGGTAAAGCCCTTGGCGCCCTTGGGGACCAGGAAGCCCTTGAGGGTGGGCGGGTCCGTCTCTGTCGTCGCCCACACGACCGCGACGTCGGCCACCGACCCGTTGGTGATCCACATCTTCTGGCCATGCAGGATCCAGTCCTCGCCGTCGCGGCGCGCGCGGGTGCGCATCGCGCCGGGGTCAGACCCCGCGTCGGGCTCGGTCAACCCGAAGCAGCCGATCGCCTCGCCGGCGGCCATCCGCGGCAGCCACTCTTGCTTTTGCTCCTCGCTGCCCCAGCGCCAGATCGCGTACATCGCGAGCGAGCCCTGCACCGAGACCAGCGAGCGGACGCCGGTGTCACCGGCCTCCAGCTCGAGGCAGGCCAGGCCGTAGGCGGTGGCCGAGGCGCCCGCGCAGCCATAGCCGGTGAGGTGCATGCCCAAGACCCCTAACTTGCCCAGCGCCAGCGCGAGCTCTCTGACCGGGACCTGTGTGGTCTCGAACCACTCGCCGACCTCGGGCACGATCCGATCGGCGACGAACGCGCGCACCGTGTCGCGGATGTCGCGCTCCTGGTCGGAGAGGAGGTGGTCGATGCCCAGGAAGTCCTTGGGGCGGATCTCGGGCGGGGCGGCGGCGGTGCTCACGGCAGGACTCCTTGCGGGACAAATATTCGAAGATCTAATATCCAACCAGATGACGCAAGCGCTCGAAGACCTGACGATCGTCGACTTCTCGCGCGTGCTCGCGGGGCCACTGGCCACCATGGTCCTGGCCGATCTCGGCGCGACGGCGGTCAAGGTCGAGCGGCCGGAGGGCGGTGACGACACGCGCGCGTGGGGCCCGCCCTTCGACGAACACGGGGACGCCACCTACTTCCAGGCGGTCAACCGCAACAAGAGCTCCGAGGCGATCGACCTGACCACGCCGGCCGGCGCCGCCCGGGCGCGCGCGCTGGTCGCCGATGCTGATGTCGTCGTCGAGAATTTCCGCCCCGGCGTCATGGAGCGGTTGGGCCTCGATTGGCCGACGCTCGCGGCGGCCAACCCCAAGTTGGTGTACTGCTCGATCACCGGCTTCGGCGCGGGCGCCGGTGCGGGGCTTCCGGGTTACGACCTGCTCGTCCAGGCGCTCGGCGGCTTGATGTCGATCACCGGCGAGGCCGACGGCGAGCCGCAGAAGGTCGGCGTCGCGCTGGTCGACGTCGTCAGCGGCCTGTTCGCCGCGGTCGGCATCCTGGCCGCCGTGCGCCATCGCGACCGCACCGGCGAGGGCCAGCGCGTCGAGGTCAACTTGTTGTCGTCCTTGCTCGCCGCCCTGGTCAACCAGGGCTCGGCGTACACGCTGGCCGGCGCCGTCGCCAGCCGGATGGGCAACGCGCACCCGTCGATCGCGCCGTACGAGCTCTTCCCCACCGCCGACGGCGAGCTCGTTCTGGCAGTCGGCAACGACAAGCAGTTCGCCGCACTGTGCGAGACCATCGGTGCCCCGGAGCTGGCCCGCGACGAGCGCTTTGCCACCAACGGCGCACGGGTCGCGCACCGCGCGACGCTGCGCGACGTGCTGGTCGCGCGCCTGGCGGAACGTGACGCGGCGGCATGGGTCGCCACGCTCTCGGCCGTCGGGGTGCCCGCCGGGCAGGTCAACGACATCGCCGGCGCCTTCGCGCTGGCCGACACGCTCGGGCTCGACCCGATCGTCGAGCTCCCCCGCGCCGACGGCAGCGTCGCGCGACTGACACGCAACCCCATCACCTTGAGCGCAACGCCAGCGACCTACCGATCCGCGCCACCACCGCTGCAAAGCCCGACACTGTCGCCATGACCGACGCGTTTGCACGCTCCCAGGACGTCGCGCTGCGGTGGCTGGACGAGGGCCGTCGCGTGGTCGCGGCGACGCTGATCGAGACGGTCGGCTCGGCGCCTTTGGATCCGGGCGCCGAGATGCTGGTCGACGACACCGGCCGCATCGAAGGGTCGGTCACCGGTGGCTGCGTCGAGGGCGCGTTGGTCGAGGAGGCCGCGCGGGTGCTTGCCGGAGCGCCCGCTCAGACGGTGAGCTACGGAATCACCGACGAGCAGGCGATCGATGTGGGGCTCATGTGCGGCGGCACGGTCGAGCTGTTCGTGCACGAGCTCAGCGCGGCTGCGCATCGTGACGCGCTGCGCGCCGTGCGCGACGCCGTCGCGGCGGGCCGCCCTGCCGCGCTGGCCACCGTGCTGGACGGCGAGAGCGCCGGGGCCAAGATCGCGGTGCTCGAGGACGACGTGATCGGATCGCTCGACGGTCCCGCACTGCTGACCCGCTCGGTCGTCCGCGATGCGCGCGGCTTCTTGGACGAGGGCATGAGCGCGGTCCGGCGCTACAGCGCACGCGGCGAGGTGCTGGGCTCCGAGCTGCGCGTGCACCTCCAGGCCTTCGCCGCCTCGCCGGTCATGATCATCTTCGGCGCGATCGACTTCTCTGCCGCGCTCGCCCGTGCGGCCGTCGAAGTCGGCTATCGCGTGACGATCTGCGACGCACGGTCGGCCTTCGCGCGCAACCCGCGCTTGACCGAGCAGGCCGAGGTCGTGGTCGACTGGCCCGACCGCCATCTCACTGGCCGCACGCTCGGCCCGCGCGACGCGGTGCTCGTCTTCACCCACGACCCCAAGTTCGACGAGCCCGCATTAGTCGCCGCGCTCTCGGGCGGCGCCGGCTACATCGGCGCACTCGGCAGCCGCCGTACCCACGCCTCCCGCATCGAGCGTCTCCGCACGGCAGGCGTCACCGACACCGACCTCGCCCGGATCCACGCCCCCTGCGGGCTGGACATCGGCGCACGCACCCCGGCCGAGACGGCGATCTCGATCCTCGCCGAGATCCTGGCCGCACGGTCACATCGGCCGGGCGGCCGGCTCGCGGACTCCGACGGCCCGATCCACGCAGCGCGGCGTTCTCCCACAGCCGCAGCTTAGCTCGGTCGCCCTGAGCAGAGCTGTTATTTCGACGTCTCTGCTGCTACCCTCTCGTCGTGCTGGCGCTCCGACCCCTCATTTCCAAGGACGACATCCTGCGGGCCTACAACCCGTCCAAGCCCGGCTCCGAGGCGGCTTTTCGGCGGTTGCGCAGGGAGGGCGTCATCAGCGACGGGATCACGATCAAGCCGCGCAGCGGCGGCCGGCAGCGCGGCACCATCGTCGCCTTCTACGCCCTCAACGAGGATGCGGCGATCGCCTATCGGCACGGGGACCACGGCCTCGCCGTGAAGCTCGCCACCCAGTCGGCGAAGGTCGAGAGGAGCCCTGCTGCCCGCGAACTGGCCAAGGTCGCCTCTGCCGGGTTCGATCAGGGGACCAACGTGATCGCAGACGTCGAGGGCGTGTACACGATCGCCCAGGCCAAGTACCGCGAACCGCTGGACACCTTGGCCGAGCGCGCCGTCGTGGACCGTCGCCGGTTCGACAAGCGGCTGAACGCCCTCGGCGCACGATCGTTCTTGGCGTGGCTGGAGGTGATCCGCGACGACGGGGCGGAACTCAGGGACGAGGACGGCCTACGCCTGTGGATGCCTCGAACGCCTGAGCTGCTGGAACTCGGTGCTCACCATGCGCCGGTACTCGTACGCAGCGACCTGATGAACGGTGTGCTGTGGACGTATGTACAGAAGGCGTACACCTTGCGGCAAGCCGATACTGCCGACACCGGCGACGATCCGTTCGGCGACCTGCGTCCGGCGATGCCCGACAACCTCTCGGAAGTGCTCGACGCGGCGCCGCTGCGCCCGCTGACCGCAACCGGCCCGGCGCTGCGCTGGGCGTGAGGAACGCACCGCGCAGCGTCGATGTTGTGCCACGTGTCGCGGCGGCCAGCGACGCACTGGCCGTGCGCACGTTGACCTGCGCCGGTCGCACACCCCGCTACGGCAACACCGCTCAGAAGCTGGTTCGTCGCTGTGGCAGCGTGCTCGCCGGCACTGTTGCCGAGCCGTCCGGGTTCCGCTGCCTGCTCTTCGAGGACCGGGCCGCGAAGGCGGAGGAGCGCCTGGTCGGAGTCTCCGCCATCCGCGACGCCAACGACGGCATCTGCGACTGGATCGTCATGGGCATTGCACGACCGCTTCACGGCGCACGCGTGCCAGACGGCCGCTCGCTTGCCGCGGCCATTGCCGAGCAGACTGCGCGCTTCGCGCGCGATCAGGGCTACCAGCGCATGGTCGCCCAGGTCCATCGCGACCATCAGAAGTCCCTTTCGATTGTGGACCACCTTGGCTTCGTGCCCGTGAGATCGCTCGACGTGGACTACAGCCTGTATGCGGTAGATCTCGCCGCGGCGTAGAGGACCGCACCTGAGCGGCCCTCACGCCACCGCGGCCTCAAGCGTGGACGAGCTTCAGAACGTCTGACTCCGCGCGGTTGACCAGCACCGCCCCGGTGAAGGCGCCGACGCGCTGGATCTGGAAGTCGGCCAGGTGCTCGTTGATGAACTCGGCCGCGAGCTCGTTGGACCCCATCGATGCGGCACGGTCGGTGAAGACCGTGGTGGTGAACAGGTCGCCCGAGCCGCAGTCGATCAGCTCATAGGCGATGAAGCCCTCCATCTGCGCGAGCTGATCGGCAAAGTGCTCGTCGGCCAGGTGCGCGATGTCGCGCGCGTCGTCGGGGTTGCAGCGGTACTGACGAATGGTGGTGAACACCACTCCTCCTTGAAGTGTGCGTGGATGACCATGGACATCCGGCACTGCCGGGGCACGTGCGTCACGAGCCTCCTTTCGCAGCCGAGCAAGGGTGCTTGCCGGGTGCCGGACCGATGCTACGCCGGGTCCTCGAGCCCTGCCGAGAATCGGTTGGCGGCAAAGCTTCCGCAGGCCCGCTGCGTCGGCGTATCATCGAACGCGAGGCCTCTCCCATGACCGCTCTCGGCATCGTCTTGCTGCTCTCGGGCATTGCGCTCGTTGTCGCCGAGGCGCACGTGCCCAGCGGCGTGCTCGGCGTGGCCGGCGGGGTCGTCCTCGTCGCGGCGGTGGCGGTGCTGGCGACCGCGGTCGATGCCAACGCGATCGTCGCCGTGCCGGTCGCGGCCGGATTGCTCGTGGCTGCCGGAGCCTGGGGCGTGCTGGCCGCGCGGAGCGTCTCGCACACCCAGCGCGCCCGCAGGCGCTCCGGGCCAGAGGCCTTGTCAGGACGCATCGGCGTCGTGCGTGCGTGGAGCGAGCCCGATGGGCAGGTCTATCTCGACGGCGAGCTGTGGCGCGCACGCCACAGCTGGGGCACCGACGAGGAGGCCGATCTGCAGGAGGGCGACGCCGTCATCGTCGAACGACTCGCGGGCCTCACGCTGTGCGTTCGCCGCGCCGACGAGTGGGAGCTGATCGCATGATCCTCGCAGCCATCATCTTGGTGCTCTTCCTGCTCGTGGCGGCGCTGGCGATCCTCGCCGCCTCGGTGCGGGTGCTGCGCGAGTACGAGCGCGGGGTCGTCTTCCGCCTCGGCCGGGTCACCGCACACCGCGGTCCGGGGCTCGTCCTCCTGATGCCGGCACTCGACCGCATGGTCCGCGTGAGCCTGCGCACCGTGACCCTCAAGATCCCGATTCAGGAAGTGATCACCCGCGACAACGTGCCGGCGCGCGTGACCGCCGTCGCCTACTACCGCATCGTGGATCCGACCCGCTCGGTGATCGAGATCGAGAGCGTCGTAACGGCGACCTCCCAAATCGCGCAGACGACCTTGCGCTCGGTCTTGGGCAAGGCCGACCTCGACGCGCTGCTGGCCGAGCGCGAGCGGCTCAACGAGCACCTGCAGCAGATCATCGACGACCAGACCGAGCCGTGGGGCGTCAAGGTCACGACCGTCGAGATCAAGGACGTCGAGATCCCGGAGCGCATGCAGCACGCGATGGCGCGTCAGGCCGAAGCCGAACGTGAGCGGCGAGCGAAGGTCATCGGCGCCGAAGCGGAGTTCCAGGCCGCCGCCCGCCTCAGCGACGCCGCGGAGGTCATCAGTCGCAACCCGGTGACGCTGCAGCTGCGCTACTTGCAAACGCTCGTGGAAGTCAGCGGGCAGCAAGGCTCGACCATCCTGCTTCCGCTGCCGCTTGACATGATCAAGCCGCTGGTCACGGAGTCTTCCGTGTCACAAGCGATGGCGGAAGCGAAGGATTATTGATGGGACTTTACGGCGACCACGTCCTCCCACGGATCATCAACGCCGCATGCGGGATGAAGGCCAACGACCCGCTGCGACGCCGCGTCTGCGCCGGCCTCGAAGGCGACGTCGTGGAGATCGGCTTCGGCTCGGGGCTCAACGTCCCGTTCTATCCGGAGGCTGTCACCCGGGTCGCCGCGGTCGAGCCGGCCGACGCCGGGTGGAGCCTGGCGGCCAAGCGCGTCATGTCGTCGCCCGTCGCGGTGCAGCGAGCGGGCCTCGATGGCCAATCACTGCCGTTCGCCGACGACAGCTTCGACTCCGCCATCTCGACCTGGACGCTCTGCACGATCCCCGACGTCGCGACGGCACTCCAGGAGGTGCGACGCGTCCTCAAGCCCGGAGCGACCCTGCACTTCGTCGAGCACGGTTTGGCCCCCGACGAAAGCGTGCAGCGCTGGCAGCATCGGCTCGAGCCAGTGCAGAAGCGGCTCTTCGGCGGCTGTCACCTCACGCGGCCGATCGTGGACCTCCTGCGCACCGCGGGCTTCACCATCGCCGAGCTCGACGTCTTCTACGAGGATGGCGCGCCCAAGTTCGTGGCCGCCGACTCGCTCGGCATCGCCGTGTCGCCATAACGAGCGACTACGGTTGCCCGACGATGGCGATGGCGAGAGCGAGGCGATGACCGAGACCTGGAAGAACTGGGCGGGCGATCAGCACTGCGCGCCGGCGCAGATCGCGCGACCGACCAGCGAGGACGAGCTGGCGCAAGTTGTCGCACAAGCCGCAGCTCGTGGCCTATCCGTGCGTGCCGTCGGCAGCGGGCACTCGTTTACCGACATCGCCTGCACCGACGGCGTACTCGTCGACACCTCGGGGATGCAGCGGGTGATCGCCGCCGACGCCGAGTCTGGTCTGGTGACCGTGCAGGCGGGCATCACGTTGAATGCCCTCGGCCTCGAGAACGCGCGCCACGGACTGGCGCTCGAAAACCAGGGTGACATCGACGCGCAGTCGCTCGCCGGCGCGCTGGCCACCGCGACGCACGGGACCGGCGCGCGCTTCGGCAACCTCTCCACGCGCGTTGTGGGCATGCGCTTGGTGACCGCGTCGGGCGACGTCGTCGACGTGACCGATGCGTCCGATCCGGAGGCGCTGCGCGCAGCCCGTGTATCACTCGGAGCGCTGGGGATCGCTTCGCAAGTGACGATCGCGTGCCTGCCGCTGTACACGCTGCACCGCCACGACCAGCCGCTACCGCTGGACGGCGTGCTCGATCGTCTCGACGAGCACGTCGACGGCAACGATCACTTCGAGTTCTTCCTCTGGCCCTACACGCGCACGGCGTTGACGCGGTCGACGGTGCGGAGCGACGCTGCACCGAAGCCGCGAGCTCAGTGGAAGCGCACGCTCCAGGAGCAGGTGATCGAGAACCGAGTGCTCAAGCTGAGCTGCGGGACCGGGCGGCGCATCCCGAGCCTGGTGCCGCGGCTGAACCGAATGATGGCCGGGGCGATGTCGGAAGCCCGCGTTCAGGACCACGCGTACAAGGTCTATGCGAGCCAACGCGACGTGCGCTTCACCGAGACCGAGTACGCGATCCCGCGCGTGCACGCACGCGAGGCGCTGGAGCGCGCGCTGGCGCTGGTCGAACGGCGCGCGTTGCCGATCCTGTTTCCGTTCGAGGTGCGCTTTGCCGCCGGTGATGATGCCTTCTTGTCAACGGCGCACGAGCGCGAGACCTGTTACATCGCCGCCCATCAGTACACGGGCATGGAGTTCGAGTCGTTCTTCCGAGGCTTTGAGGAGATCATGGACTCCTACGGCGGTCGCCCGCACTGGGGCAAGCGCCACTACCAGTCCGCTGCGACGCTGCGCGACCGCTACCCAGAGTGGGATCGCTTTCAGGCTGTGCGCGCGCGGCTGGACCCCGACGGCGTATTCAGCAACGACTACACCCGCCGGATCCTCGGCCCGGTGAGCGCGCCGGTGCGGTCCTGATGCTCTCCCCGACTGAGCGCCTGCGGCGCTACGAAACCGCGTTTGCCGACATCGACGCGCCGTTCGCGTTCGTCGACCTCGACGCGTTGTGGTCCAACTCGGCCGGCATGCTGACACGCAGCGCCGGCAAGCCGATCCGCGTCGCGTCGAAGTCGGTGCGCTGCCGGGCGCTGTTGCGCACGATTCTTGAGCGTGACGCCGGCTACCAGGGCCTGCTGACCTTCACCTTGCCCGAGACGTTGTGGCTGGCACGCGAAGGCTTCAAGAATCTCGTCGTCGCCTATCCGACGAGCGATCGTGGCGCGCTGCGCGAGCTGGTCGCGCTGACCGCGGAGGACCCCGATGGCGCGCCCGTGGTGATGGTCGACTCGATCGAGCACCTCGACCTGATCGCCTCGGCGGTCGGTGAGGTTGCCGCGCCGATCCGGGTGTGCCTGGACTTCGACGCGTCGTTCTGGACGGCGGGCTCGCGGATCAAGATCGGCGCCAAGCGCTCACCGGTTCACAGTCCCGAGCAGGCGCGACGGTTTGCCGAGGCGATCGTGGAACGGCCCGGGCTCACGCTCGTCGGGATGATGTCCTACGAGGGTCACATCGCCGGCCAGGGCGACAAGATCGCCGGCGCGCGTGCCAAGAGCCTGGCGATCGCACGGATGCAGCGCGCGTCGTATGCCGAGCTGCGCGAGCGCCGCGCGGCGGCCGTTGCCGCGGTCTCGCAGGTCGCACCGCTGGCGTTCGTCAACGCCGGCGGCACCGGCGACCTGGAGCGCGTCGCGACCGAGCCGGCGATGACCGAGGCAACCGCCGGGTCGGGGTTCTACGCGCCAACGTTGTTCGATAACTACTCAAGCTTTGACCTCCAGCCGGCCGCGATCTTCGCCCTACCGGTCTCGCGGCGCCCCGGGCCCGGCATCGTCACCGCACTCGGCGGCGGCTACCTCGCCTCCGGCGTCGGCGCCAAGGACCGGATGCCCACCCCCTATCTCCCGCAACGCCTCAAGCTCGACGCGCTGGAGGGCACCGGCGAGGTCCAGACCCCGCTGCGCGGCAAGGCCGCCGACGGCCTGCGCGTCGGCGACAGCGTCTACTTCCGCCACACCAAGGCCGGCGAGCTGTGCGAGCGCTTCAACAGCCTCTATCTGGTGCAAGACGACGCGATCGTCGACGAGGTCCCGACCTATCGCGGCGAGGGCAAGTGCTTCTTGTGAGCGCAGGCGCTCGAAGCTCACCCTGACCGGGTGATGCGATCCGGCGGAGATCGATGTTCCATGGGATCGTGACCACTCCACCCAGCGACGACGACGCCGCGAGCATCGCCTCCTCGCTCATCCGCGATGCCAGCGCCGCGGCGCTGCCACTCCATCAGCTGCCGGAGCGCGGCTCGGGCAGCGACGTCGCCTACGACCTCATCACCAACGAGTTGCTCCTCGACGGCAGCGCGCGCCTGAACCTCGCCACCTTCGTCACCACGTCGATGCCGCGCCGCGCCGCGGACCTCATGGCGCAGACAGCCGACAAGAACATGATCGACAAGGACGAGTACCCGCAGACCGCCGAGATCGAGCGGCGTTGCGTGAACATCCTCGGCAACCTCTGGCACGCGCCGGGTGACGGTGACGCCACGGGCACCTCGACGACCGGTTCGAGCGAGGCCGCGATGCTCGGCGGGATGGCGCTGAAGTGGCGCTGGCGCGAGCGCCGACGCGCCGCCGGCGCGCCGACCGACCGCCCGAACCTCGTCATGGGCGTCAACGTCCAGGTGTGCTGGGACAAGTTCTGCCGCTACTGGGAGATCGAGCCGCGGCTGGTCCCGATGGAGGGCGAGCGCTTCCACCTCGACGCCGAGCAGGCCGCCGCCGCCTGCGACGAGAACACGATCGGCGTCGTCGCGATCCTCGGCTCGACGTTTGACGGCAGCTATGAGCCGGTCGCGGAGATCGCCGCGGCGCTCGACGCGCTGGCCGCCAGCGGCGGACCCGACGTGCCGCTGCACGTCGACGCCGCCTCGGGTGGGTTCATCGCCCCGTTCTTGCAACCCGAGCTCGTCTGGGACTTCCAGCTGCCGCGAGTCCAGTCGATCAACGCCTCGGGGCACAAGTACGGCCTCGTTTACCCCGGCGTCGGCTGGGCGCTGTGGCGTGACGCCGAGGCGCTGCCTGAGGATCTGGTGTTCAAGGTCAACTACCTCGGCGGCGAGATGCCCACGTTTGCCTTGAACTTCTCCCGGCCCGGCAGCGAGGTCGTCGCGCAGTACTTCATGTTCTTGAGCCTGGGCCGCGAAGGCTTCACGGCCGTCCAGGCCAACTCGAGCGCGGTCGCCCAGCACATCGCGACTGAGGTCGCGGCTATGGGGCCTTACCGCACGATCACCGACGGCAGCGAGCTGCCGGTGTTCGCGTTTACGACCACGCCGGAGACCGATCGCTACAACGTGTTCGATGTGTCGGACCGGCTGCGGGAGCGTGGCTGGCTCGTGCCGGCCTACACGTTCCCGGAGAACCGCGAGGACCTGTCGGTGCTGCGCGTCGTGGTGCGTGCCGGCATGACGCTCGACATGGCCGACCTGCTCCTCGACGATCTGCGCAAGCAGACCGCGACGCTCGAACGGCACGGTGGCCTCACCGGTCGCGGCGAGGCGCCCGTGGCGGCGTTCCGCCACTAGCCGCCGCCCACCGTCCAGTTGACACATGTCGCGTCCCGTGTAACCTGCGTCGTCGCTGACGTTTGACGCCCTGTCAAGCTCCCCGAAGGGACCTGTGTCCGACCTCGCTCACGCCCATGACCATCACCACGACGCCGTCGACATCAACCCGGCGACGTGGAGAGATCCCAAGCGCTACGCCTGGCTGCTCGGGCTCCTCGTCCCGCTGCTGCCGTTCATGGCCTGGGGCCTGGTTGAGCTCACCGGCGTGGGCGTGTTCTGGTTCTGGGGCCCGATCTTCATCTTCGGCGCGATGCCGATCCTCGACACGATCATCGGCAAGGACTCCTCCAACCCGCCCGACTCGGTCGTCAAGTACCTCGAGCAGGACCGCTACTACCGCTTCTGCACCTACGCCTTTATCCCGCTGCAGTTCGTCGCGCTGGTCGGCGGCGCCGCGCTGCTGGCCGGCAACGATCTCGGCCTCATCGAGAAGCTCGGGCTCGCGCTGACGCTGGGTTGCGTCAACGGCATCGGGATCAACACCGCGCATGAGCTCGGCCACAAGCGCGCGAGCCTGGAGCGCTGGCTGAGCAAGGTCGCGCTGGCGCCGACGGGCTACGGCCACTTCTACATCGAGCACAACCGCGGCCACCATGTCCGGGTCGCAACGCCCGAAGACCCGGCGAGCTCGCGGATGGGCGAGAGCTTCTACCGCTTCTGGCCGCGCACGGTGGCCGGCAGCCTGCGCTCCAGCTGGGAGCTTGAGGCGCAGCGCCTGGAACGCGACGGCATCCGCTGGCTCTCGCCGCGCAACGACATCCTCAACGCCTGGGCGATGACCGTGGTGCTCTTCGCGGCGCTCATGCTCGTCTTCGGCGTCGAGCTGCTGCCGTGGCTGGTGATCCAGGCGGTCGTTGGGTTCTCGTTGCTGGAGGTGGTCAACTACCTCGAGCACTATGGGTTGCTGCGCGAGAAGCGCGATGATGGCACCGACCGCTACGAGCGCACCCAGCCATGGCACAGCTGGAACTCCGACAACGTGTCGTCCAACGTGCTGCTCTACCACCTGCAGCGCCACTCCGACCACCACGCTCACCCCACGCGCCGCTTCCAGGCCCTGCGCCACTTCGACGAGGCGCCAGAGCTGCCCTCGGGCTACGCAACGATGATCCTGCTCGCAGTCTTCCCGCCCCTGTGGCGCCGCGTCATGGACCCGCGCGTCGTGGCCCACTACGGCGGCGACGTGGCACGCGCCAACCTCGACACGCGCAAGCGCGCCCGGCTGCTGCACCGCTACAGCGCCGCCGCGGCGTGACCACGGCCGAGGGCGAGGTCATCACGCCGAGCACCGACGACCGCCTACTCGACGGCGTCGGCACCGTGCTGAGCGACGTCGGCTGGCCGGAGGTCACGATGGCTGCGGTCGCGCGGGCCGCTGGCGTGAGCCGCCAGACGCTGTACAAGCACTTCGGCAGCCGCGACGAGCTGGCCCAGGCCTACGTCTTGCGTGAGGCCGCCCGGCTCGTCGCACAGGTGGAGACGGCGGTCACCAGCAACGTCAAGGACCCTCGCCGCGCGCTCTCGGCGGCCTTCGATGTCTTCCTCTCCGCGGCGGCCGACAACCCGCTGGTCCGCGCGATCACCACCGACCCGGGGGCCGACGAGCTGCTGGAGCTCGTCACCACCCGCGGCGGCCCCGTCGTCGCGGCGGCCACCGACCGGTTGTCGGCAGTGATGCAGACCAGCTGGCCGCAGCTCGCCGCCACCGACGCCGATCTGATGTCCGAGGTCGTTGTGCGCCTCGCGATCAGCACCGCCGCGCTGCCCGATGGGCGAGTCGGGCTCACGGGTGCGTCGCTGGCAGAGGTGCTGGGGCCGTTCGTCGACCACGCGCTCAAGCGAGAGAACTGACGCAACGCAGCATCCGCGACGGCTCGCATCTCGGCGTTGGGCGTGGCTGGATGGTCGGCGCTCCGTGACGATCGCCATCGCGCTCACGTGGTCTGGGGCGTTGGGTGAAAGTGTTGGGACGTGGTTCGGCGTTCGTTGGTGTGGGCACCGAACGGGGCGTCGCGCGATGGCGACATCACGGATCACCGCCCTCCCGACGCGTTCGCGCCGCCATCGCACCGTCGCGCGGTCCGGGTCGTCTCCCCCTCGCACATGAGGGGCCAGCCGCCCCGGACCATGAGGGCCGAGCGGTCGGGTTTCGACGTCGATGTGACGTCCATACCGACCCCCATCCTCGTCGGCGATGAGATCCCCAGACGGGTGGGCCTGTTTGGCGACATATGGCGTCCGCCGACAGGCCCACCTACTGACGACATACCGCCCGCGACCCGGGTGGGCCCGTACGCCGACGTATATCGGCCCCAAACAGGCCCACCCTCCCGAGCCGCCGTGGACAACGCGAATCACCGACCCCAACCCCTGCGGACGACAGACCAACGCCACGCACCACCGACCCCGCCTCACTCCCCTCGGTGAGGACGGACCACGTTGGCACTCCATCCACCGTCTGCGCGGAACACCAATAACAAGTCGCACCACCCAAGCGCTCGCCCAAACCCGGTCCGCCCCGCGGCCAGCGCTCCACGACGTCAGTCTTGGGCGGTCCGCTACCCGACCCGACCGACGCTCCTGTGTTGTTGGTGTGGCCGGTCCGCAACGAGAGCGCAACGACCTGTAACAGCTCTGCGTAATCAGCAGATTCCGTCCGTCCCACCGACTAAGCTCCGCACCTCACACCAAACCCAAGAGCCTCAGTGTCAGTCTTGTGGTGCGGATGGTGGTTGGTGTCCGCTCGGGGCTGTTGGGTTCCGGGAGGGCGGCGGGCTGACTCGCATTAGACCTGTCATTGCTGACTTGGCGGGGTTGTGTCGCCCGTCGCCGTCCCGGACCCGTCGGCGTGACCTGATAGGAGCGTGGCATCGCCCCGACTGAGGTATGTCCGCCGACGGTCCCCTTCGTTAAGCAAGCCAAAACGAGAGGACTGACGGTCATGATCGTGATCGGGGCCGACACACACAAGGCCACACACACCTGTGCCGCTGTGACGGCGGGGATCGGTGAGCTGCTGGGCTCCAAGACAGTGCCGGCGCGAAAAGAAGGTTTCGGCACGCTGCTGAAGTGGGCGCGGGGCCTGGATGCTGAGAGGACATGGGCCATCGAGGACTGCCGTCATGTCTCTGGCGGCCTGGAACGGTTCTTGATCGCGCGTGGCGAACGGGTGATCAGGGTCGCGCCCAAGCTGACCGCCGGGAGCCGGACCAGCGCGAGAGAGCGCGGCAAAAGCGACGAGATCGACGCGCTCACGGTCGCCCGCGTCGCGCTACGAGAGGGCCTAGACAAGCTACCGGCCGCGTTTCTTGACCCAGAGGCCCGCGCGATCAAGCTGCTTAACGAGCATCGCGAGTGCCTGGTGCAGGAGCGCACGCGTCGCCAGAACCGGCTGCGATGGCTGCTACACGACCGCTGGCCAGAACTCGAGATCCCCGCCCAAGGGCTGGATCGCCCGCGCTGGCTAGACAAGATCACACGACGGTTGGGCCGTGCCGAGCAGGCCGCAGATATCCGCGTCTGCAAAGACCTCGTGCGCGAGATCCGATCCGCCACCCGTCAGATCAACAGCCTCGAACGCGAGATCGCAACGCTGGTCGCCAAGCGCGCCCCACAACTGCTCGCGCTGCCCGGGTGTGGCCCGATGACCGCCGCGACGATCATCGCCGAGACCGCCGGCCCCGGCCGCTTCTCCAGCGACGCCAAACTCGCACGCACCGCCGGCGTCGCACCAATCCCCGCCTCCTCAGGCAACCGACAACGCCACCGACTCGACCGCGGCGGCAACCGCAAACTCAACTGCGCCCTACACCGCATCGCCGTCACCCAAGGCCGCTGGCACCCACCAGCCACCGCCTACCTCGCCCGCCGCCAAGCCGAAGGCAAAACCCGCAAAGAAGCCCTCCGCGCCCTCAAACGCCACCTCGCCCGCACCATCTGGCACCACACCCAAACCACCACCCCCTTGACATAGGAGCAACCCCGCGACCGCTACAGACGGCCCGGGGGCGTGACCCAAGGAGAAAGAACCTCCCATGAGTGCCCACCAGGGTAGCTACGGCTGCCGTATCACCGTCTCTCCCTCAGACGCCGACGTCCTCCGCGTCGAGGCGAAGAAGGTGTTGATGTTCAACCACGAGGAGTTCGAGGACTTCCTCGACTACGTCCCCGTCAAACAGCTCGAGCTCGCCGACATCTTCCGCGACGCAACAGCCGTCATCGACGCCCTCGGCTGGGACCCCGACATCAACCCACCACGCAACAGCGTCGAAGTCCCACTCACCCACGCCCACATCGAACAACTCCACCACCGCCGCAGCGACCTCCTGGACACCAACCTCGACCTCCTCACCGACATCGGCGCCGACCGTCACCAAAACGCGATCGTTACGGCCGAGATCCATCACAACCGTCGCGGTGTCGAAGCCCTCAACCGCATCTTCGACGCCTACACCACCACGATCACCGCCTAGAGCATGCGGGATGGGCCCGTTCGGCGCGATGTCATCGCGTCGGACAGGCCCACCCCGCACCGCGCGCTCTCCGCAGCCTTGGATGTCTTCCTCCCTGCCGCCGCCGACAACCACTAACAAGCAACCCTTTGCCGGTTGCGGGTTCCGCGCCACCGCGCGGACCTGGTCGTAGCGGGAGACGACTGTGATTAAGCGTCGCCTTCGGCGATCGGACGCGGAAGCTTCGCCAGGTAGTCCGCACCCAGCTTGCGCACGTGCTTCTTGTAGACGCCATGATGACCGCGATCTGCGGCGCATCAAAGCCCCGGGCTGCAAGCTGCTGAGGACTCCCGTTGTCCAGGAGGCAGTACAGGCGATAGTGCTTCCGACCGGGTCCCGTAACCCGAATCTCGTAGTAGCCGCCCATGGAGCCACGCATCGCCTCCCACTTGCCGCCACCGCTAAACGCCGGCGGAGGCGACTCCCGCACCGTTTCGAGGACGGCCTCGATCGTTGCCGCGACCTTCATAGGACACGATTCCAGGAATTCTTCCCCTGGCACAGTTCCGTCCTTGCGTTCATAAAAGACGATTCCCCACTCCATCAAGCAGGCAATCGTATGACACAGTCCAGACCACAGACCTCTTAGTGGCTCAGACTGAAGCCCTTTCCCGCACCTTCCTGCGCTGCTTCTTCCGCGCCACCACGATGACGTCTGCGTCAAGCGCGTCGGCCATCGCGACGATGGTGCCGAGCTCGGGGTTGGCCGCCGCCGTCAACAGCCGTCGGACGCTCGCCGGGTTCTTGTCGATCATGCGAGCCAGGTCGGCCTTCGAGTACTCGCGCTGGACCCGCAGAGTGTCCAGCGAGTTGACGATCTTGTCGATCGCAGCGATGGCGCGCCGCTGGCGCTCGTACTCGGCCCTGAACTCCGGGTCCTCGGCGAGCCGCTTCGCAAGGCGGCGTGCGTGACGGTCTGTATCGAGCTTCTTGGCGGGCATGTTCTTCTCGGCGACGGCGCTCATCATGGCTCCTTCTTGACGAGCAATCGTAGCACAGGTGTTACACATTCCGGCCCGTCGGTGTACGGCTCGGCTGACGATTAGCATGACTAAGTGCTTGACACTAAGCCCTCTCAGCTCACACCGGCACCGCGTGGCGCTGAGCCTCGCGCCGTACCGCCTTCGAGCTTGACGACCAGTGGCGAATGCCGTCGCGGTCGCGGCATGAAAGGCTTCGCGCCATGACGAGCGCGACGACGTCCACGACCTCCCGGCTGCTGAACCCCGGCACCTACGACCCGGTCGAGTTCGACCCGGCCACGCGCCGGCTGTTCCGGGCCACGATCGACTGGTTCGAGGCCAAGGGCAAGACCGCCCTGACCGCCCAGGTCCGCACCGACGTCTGGTACGCCGACTTCATCGAGTTCCTCGCCCGCGAGCGCGCGTTCGCGACGCTGCTCACCCCGGCACGCGACGGTGGCGACGATCCCGACAAGCGCTGGGACACCGCGCGCAACGCCGCGTTCAACGAGATCCTCGGGTTCTACGGGCTCTCGTACTGGTATGCCTGGCAGGTCACGATCCTCGGGCTCGGCCCGATCTGGCAGAGCGACAACGATGTCGCGCGCCAACGGGCCGCGGCACTGCTCGACGACGGCGCGGTGTTCGCCTTCGGCCTCTCCGAGCGCGACCACGGGGCCGACATCTACTCCACCGACATGGTGCTCGAGCCCCAGGCCGACGACGGCTTTGTCGCCAACGGCGGCAAGTACTACATCGGTAACGGCAACGTGGCCGGGATGGTGTCGGTCTTCGGCCGCCGCGCCGACGTCGAGGGCCCCGAGGGCTATGTGTTCTTCGCGGCAGACAGCAACCATCCGGCCTACAAGCTGCGCTCCAACGTCGTGCACGGCCAGCTCTACGTGAGCGCGTTCGACCTGGAGGACTACCCCGTCTCACCCGATGACGTTCTGCACACCGGCGTCGCCGCGTTCGAGGCGGCGCTCAACACCATCAACGTGGGCAAGTTCAATCTGGGGTTCTGCTCGCTGGGTATGGCCGAGCACTGCTTCTACGAGACGGTCACCCAGGCCGAGGGCCGCGTCCTGTTCGGCAAGCGCGTGACCGAGTTCGGCCAGGTGCGCCGCATCCTGACCGAGGCCTACGTGCGACTCCTGGCCAGCAAGCTCTACGCGGCGCGCGCGGTGGACTACGTGCGCAGCGCCGACCGCGAGGACCGGCGCTACCTGCTGTTCACGCCGATCACCAAGATGCAGGTCACGACCGAGGGCGAGCGCATCGTGCGGCTGCTGGCTGAGGTGATCTCGGCCAAGGGCTTTGAGCGCGACAGCTTCTTCGAGAGCGCCAAGAACATCATCGACGGGCTCCCGAAGCTCGAGGGAACCGTCCACGTCAACCGCGCCCTGACGCTGAAGTTCCTGCCCGGCTACCTCTTCGGGACCGCGCCGCTCGACGCACCGCAGCAGCGCCTCGACGCCTCCGACGACGCGTTCCTCTTCAACCAAGGCCCGACGCGCGGCCTGAGCCGCATCACGTTCCCCGATTGGCGGCCGATCTTCGACAGCTTCGCCGGCGTGCCGAACGTCGCGCGCTTCCGCGAGCAGGCCAACGCGCTGGTGGCCATGATCGGCGACGCCGCGCTCACGCCTGACCAGATGACCAACGACCTCGACTTCCAGCAGTCGATGGCGCAACTGTTCACGCTCATCCCCTACGCCCAGCTGATCCTCGAGCAGGCGCACCTCGACGGTACCCCGCAAGACGTCGTCGACACGATCTTCGAGACGCTCGTGCGCGACTTCTCGGCGACCGCCATCGAGCTCCACGGCAAAGCGTCCTCCACCGCCGACCAGCAGGCATGGGCGATCGGCAGCATCCGCAAGCCCGAGGTCGACCCGGCCCGCAGCGACCGCATCTACGACGAGGTCCGCGCGCTCGCGGGCACGTACGTGATGCCCAGCTGAGGAACGCGTTCTCTCGCGTAAATCAGGAGACCTGCCCACACACGGATGGTCAGGCCAGCAGGTTCTCTACTGCCCGAAGCAGTTGCGGGAGGTCGCCCTTGACCGTGTCCTCGATGATCTGCCGTTGGATGCGGAAGTACTCATGGGCGATGATGTCCCGGAGACCCGCGATGTCGCTCCAGCGCATGCCCGCTGCGGCCTCCAGCAGTTCGGCGCTTAGGTTCTTGACCGCCTCACCGATCACGATCAGCCGGAACAAGACCGCGTCGAGGACGACAGGAGCATTGATCGTAGGCTCCTCCAGGCTGCCGCCAACGTATTCCTGAATCGCCCAGCGCCTCAACGATGTCTTGCAGGCGCTGCCGCTCATCGCGGCTCACACCGGCACCGCGTCGCGCTCGGCCTCCAGCCGGACCGCGTCCCGCAGGGTGTCGAGTGTGACGACATCGACATCGCGACCCAGCAGCGAGCTGACTTCACGACGCAGCGCAACGAGATCCAACAGCGTTCGACCTGGCTGCAGGTCAACGAGCAGATCGACATCGCTTGCTGGGCCGGCCTCCCCGCGCGCCGTCGACCCAAAGACCCGGACATTCCGAGCACCGTAGGTGCGCGCGACGTCCAACAGCTCTCGACGATGACGTCGCACAGCCGACTCGTTGACACCAGCGCGACCAGGGGCCGGTACGGCCCGTAGCTCAAGCCGTTCGCCGCACGCCGCCAGGAGCCGCTCAAGCGTCCTCAATGAGGGCTGGGCTGCATCTGTCTCGTACCGCGCAACCGCCGATTGAGACGTGCCGGCGGCGGCCGCGAGCGTGGCTTGGGACAGGCCCGCGCGCTCGCGTGCGTCGCGAAGGAAAGCCGAGGTGTCCATGGGCGAGATCATACCTGATCAAGTATTGTCGGTCAGATCTGCTCCTATTCATGACGCGGGCGCCGTCGTCATGACAATCGGCCGGGAGCCCGTCTGCCCTCCGAGCACAAGGCGGGAGATACTCATCGGCCAGCGGTCATGAGCAGCGATCCCCCTCCCGCATCGATGCCTTGGTGGCGTGGTCGCCGGCTGCGCGTGATGGCCGTGGGAGGGATAGCTGTGATCGTGGTCCTGGCGGTCGCGGGGGCCCTGCTGCCGCGCGGCGATGATGAGCCCGCGCCGTCGCGCACGGTCACCGCGCAAGCGGCACGGGCGGGCTGCGAAGGTCCCGCGCCCGGGTCCTATCGACTCCCGGTGAGCGCCGATCACCCGCCGGTGCTCCTCCACGTCCCGCCGGGGACGCCGCGAGCGCGCCGGCCGGTGATCGTGATGCTTCCGGGCGCGGGCCAGACCGGTGCCTACGCCGAGCAGTACACCGGCTACTCCGCCCTGGCCGATCAGCACGGCTTCCTGGTTGCCTACCCGACGGCCGCAGGGGCGAGCCTGTTCTGGAACGTCTCTGGCAAGCAAGCCGGCAAGCCCGACGACGTGGCCTACCTACGCAAGGTGATCACGACGCTGACCGGCAACGAGGTCTGCGGAGATCCCGCGCGGGTCGGCCTCACCGGTGGCTCCAACGGCGGCGGGATGACGGCGCACATGGCCTGCGCCGCCGCTGACCTCCTCGCCGCCGCGGCGCCGGTCTCAGGCGGATACTCGTCGCTCCCGGCCTGCCGCCCCAGCCGCCGCCTGCCGATCCTCGAGATCCACGGTCTCCGCGACCCGATCGTGCCCTACCGCGGCAAGCGCCCGGCCCGCGCGGGCGCGGTGAGCAAATGGCTGCGCGGCTGGCGGCGACGCAACGACTGCACCGGCGCGGCGCGTCGTTCAGAACCCGCCGACAAGGTCCAAGAGCTCCGATGGACCTGCCGCAACGGCGTCGTGGTCATCCACGATCGGCTCATCGACGCACAGCACGGTTGGCCCGCGCTAGGACCGTTCAGCTCGACCGAGCGGACGTGGCGGTTCTTTGCCGGCAGCTTCCGGCGGGAGACCGGCTAGCCGCCGCTGCGGCCGTGCAACCAACACGTACATCATGCCCGTCACACCGATGAGCACCAGGACCAGCGGCGCGGCCCACACTTGGTAGAACGGGGCGCCGGGCGGTGCCAGCGACGTCCGCGGCCACGCGATGTTGATGGTCTCGAACGCAAGCCAGAGCACCGCCAGGGCGTTGATCGCCGTCCGGACCGACCCGCCGCCCGGCGTCCAGCGGCCTTGCAGCCGCGCCACCAGCGCCGCGACCGCGATCAGCAAGAACGACAAGTAGATCGCCGCGGTACCGAACGCGATCAAGCTGCCCACCGCGGTGGCGTCGAGCCCGAGCAGCAGCCCGAGACACGCGACCACCGTCGTGACGGCCGTCGCGCCGAGCGGCACCTGGCGGCGGTCGACACGACCGAGCAGCCGGGAAGCGGGCAGGACGCCGTCGCGGGCGACGGAGTAGATCGTGCGCGCGGTCAGCGCCTGCGATGCCACACCGCAGGCCAGGAACGCGATGAGCACCACGGCGGCAAACGGCCGTGTCGCCCAGGTCCCGAACGACGCGGTCACCGCGGTCGTGACCGGATCGACGTCCTCGCCAGCGACAATCGCCGCCGGATCGGGGTGCGCGAGCCCGACGGCGACCGCGTTGAGGATCACCAGCGCCCCGACGGCCAGCAGCGCGATCCAGATCGCCCGGGGCACGTGGCGCGCCGCCTGTCGCGTCTCCTCCGCGGCGCCGACGCACGCGTCGAACCCGATGAACACCCAGCCGCCGACCGCCAGCGCGGCCAGCAACCCCGCAGCGTCCGACGTGCCGGCAAGCGCGGGCGCGCCGAGCGTGTGCGTTAACAACGAGGGACCGTGCTCGCGGAAGACCAGCAACAGCGCAAGGCCAATCCCGATCGACGCCGCGATCTCGGCGGCGATGCCAACGCGAATGGCACGGCGCAGGATGTCGACGCCGAAGGCCCCGATCGCCGAGCAGGCGACGACCAGCAGCGCGCCCGCCGCGACGATCCGCCCCGGTGTGGGCGCCACACCGAGGACCGCCAGCAGCCACGCCGCGCCCAGGTAGGCGACGGTGGTGTTGGCCGCCAGGTAGGCGCACAGCGCGACCCAGCCGGCCATCCAGCCGTAGACGCCGCCCATCAACCGTCGCGTCCACTGGTACGCGCCTCCGGCAACCGGGAAGTCCGCCGCCAGCTCTGCGTAAACCCCCAACAACAAGCACTGCCCGGCCAGGGCGACCGGGAGCACCCACACCCACGCCGGACCGGCCACGGCGGTGCCGACCAGGACGACGCCGTAAAGCCCGACGACCGGCGAGATCGCCGCGAAGCCGACGGCCGCGTTGTCGAGCGGTGCCAGGCGCCGGCGCAACTGCTGCGGGTAGCCCAGCGCCGCGAGCTGGGCGGCGTCGGCGTCATCGCCGGCAGCCGCCGCAGCGTCCGCGACCGCGCTCACGGTTCGCGCTCGATCGTCCGCGCGACCTCAACCCGCGACGACGCACCGAGCTTGATGAAGATGTTGCGCAGATGCGACTCCACCGTCTTGTCGCTGAGAAACAGGCGAGCCGCGATCTCCTTGTTGGTGTAGCGGTCGCGGACGAGACCGGCGATCTCACGCTCGCGCGGCGTCAACGCCCCCACACCCGAGTCCTCACCGGTCGCCGGGCCACGTGGCTCCACCCGCGCGCCGAGCTTGCGCAGCGCGCGGCGGACCTCGTCGCGCACCCGCACCGACCCCACGGCATCGAGCTCATGCTCGGCCGCACGCCAGGCCGTGATCGCCGCCTTGCGCTCTCCCGCAGCGACCAACGCGTGACCCTGCAGCGCGCGCGAGAACGCGACCTGCAGCCCGGCGCCGATGGACTGCGCGCAGGCGATCGAGCGCTCGCACGCCGCGGCGGCCGCGGCAGGGTCGCCTTGGGCCAGCAGGACGGCAGCGCGCGTGCGGGCCGCGAGCGCGCGCGGGAGCTGCAGGAGCGGCAAGCGCTCGGCGCTCTCCTCCGCGAGCGTCGCCCAGCGGTTGGCCTCCTCCGGGCGGTCGCGGGCCAGGGCGGCGAGCGCCAGGTTCTCGAAGTCAAAGCAGCGCTCGACCGGGATCTGCTGTTGCTGGTCTTCCCCGCCGAGCCGGTCGAGGATCTCAAATGCGGTGTCGTGCTCACCGGCTTCGAAGGACGCGACGCCCAGCGCCCACCCCGGCCCGCCGCCGGCCGATGGCATCGTCCCGCCGGTCATGCGCCCGCCGACCTCGGCGCTCTCGCGGCAGGCGGCGATCGCCGCGTCGAGGTCCCCGGAGAAGTAGTGCGCCCAGCCCAGCTCGAACAGCGCCCAGAAGAGGTCGTGGCGATTGGCCGACAGGCGCCCGACCTCGACCGCCGTCGCGCAGTCGGCAACCGCTTCGGCGAGGCGACCCTGCATCTCATAGGGGTAGCCCTTCATCAACATGAGCGGCACCAGCAGCCGTCCCTCGCCGGTCGCGCGCGCGATCGCGATGCCACGCTCCGAGCGGGCGATCGCCGCGTCGTAGCGCTCGAGGTAGTTCTCGGCCCAGCCCAGGTAGTACAAGGCCTCCAGGCGCGGCGCGAGGTCGGCATCGGAGAGCCGGTCGAGCAGCGCGACCGCCTCGTCGCGGTGCTCCAGCGCGTCCTCCATCCGCCCGGCCGCTGCCTCGGCGAGCGCCAGCGCGGCGGCGGCCGAACCCGTCAGCGCATGGTCGCCCAGCGGGCGCGCGGTGCGCAGCGCGGCGGCCCCCATGGCCAGCGCCTGCTCGGAGTCGACCGGCTCGTAGAGGCCGTCGACCGTCAGCTCGACCAGCAGTGCCGCCGCGGCCGCGCCGCCCTTCTCTTCCAGCGCCTCCCACTCGGCCAGCAGCCGGTCGTGCGCGTCGGCGTGGCGGCCGAGCCAGTGCTCGACGGCAGCGCAGCGCGCGGTCAGCTCGACACGTCGGACGGCATCCTCGGGCGCGAGCCGCTCGGCGGCGTCCAGCAGCGTCGCGCGGCACCGCTCCAATTCGCCGAGCGATCGCTGGGCAGAAGCAAGCGCTACGCGGAGGTCGACCTGACGCTCGCGGTCGGCAGCCGGCACGAGGGCCAGTGCGGCCTCATACCAGCGCGCGGCGGTGGCCGGCGCGCGAGCGGTGGCGGCAGCGCCGGCCTCCAGCAGAACGGCGATCGCCATCTCATCGCCTGGCGCCGCCGAGGCAGCGACGTGGCGTGCGCTGTCGCTCGCCGACGACCCGCGCGCCTGCAGCGCCGCGGCGGCCCGCGCGTGCGCAGCGAGCTTGGCCCCGCCGCGGATCGCGTCGTAGACGGCACGGCGCACGAGCGGATGACGGAAGACGAAGCGGCGCGGGTCCTCGGTGGGTCGGATCACATCGCGGGCCAGCAGCTCGTCGAGTGCCGCAAGCCCGTCGGGCGCGGCGAAGGTCGCGATCGCGGTGGCGAGGTCGGCCTCAAACGGCTCCCCCGCCACCGCGGCCGCCTCGAGCAGGCCGCGCGCAGCCGGGGTCAACGAGGCGAGCTCGTCGGCAAGTGCGGCGGCGACGGCGGGCGGGACGACGGGGTCGCCGGGAGCGTGCGCGGTGGCCGTCTTCCCCGCGGCGATGCCACCACCGCCGCGCGCGAGCTGCTGGAGATAGAACGGGTTGCCGCCTCCCGCGCGGTACAACGCGGCGGCGTCAGCGTCGGCCACCTCCTCCCCAAGCAGCGCGCTCGCCTCACGCTCGGAGAGCGGCCCGAGCTCCAGGCGCCGCACACGCGGGGCGGCCAGTGCGGAAGCCAGGCGTTCTGAGAGTTGCCCGCGGCGTGCGCCGAGCGCGAGCAGCACCGGCGCGTCGATCGGGCGCTGGCCCAGCGCTGCAATCAGCTCGGCCGATGCGCGGTCGGCCCACTGCAGGTCATCAAGGACGATGACCAGCGGCTGGTCCGCAGCCAGGAGCTCCAAGAGCGCGCGGATGGCCCGGTGCGCGCGGAACCGCTCGTCGGCGAACGCGGCGCCGGGCGTGGGAGCGAGTGGCGGGCCGGCGTTCGCGGCGGCGCGGCCCGCCGACGGCAGGATCCCCGCCAGCTCGGCGGCGAGCTCAGCGTCCCAGCGCGGCGAGGTGGTGAGGTCGCGCGAGGCGACGTAGGCGTCCAGCCCATCGGCCCACACGCTGAACGGCATCTCGCGCTCGAACTCCGCGGCGGTGCCGGCGAGGACGAGGTGCTCGCGCTCGTCGGCGAACGCTCGCAGCTGCGCCAGCAGGCGCGTCTTGCCGATGCCCGGCTCGCCGTCGACCGCCAGCCATCCGGGACGGCCGGCCTCGAGGTCGTCGAGCGCATCCGACAGCTGCTCGAGCTCAGCATCACGCCCGACGAGCGGTCCAGGGCTGATGTGGTGCGAGGCGGCCGTCCGCCAACCCTACGCGGGTGGAGCGCGGACGCACAACCTCGCCGTCGCGCTCATGGGATCTCGACCTCGCGCACCGCAATCGGCCGCGTGCGGTGGGCGACGAATCGGGGCAACAGTGCGAGCGCCGCAGACTCGTCATCAGCCTCGACGTGCCACCAGATCGAGTGGTCACCGGCCAGGCACGTCGACGGTGCGACGTGCCGGCGCAGCGGGGAGCGAAACCCATGCCAGGCCGCGTAGGCCGCGGCGCACTCGCTGGGTTCATGATGATGTTCAAGGACGTAGAAGGGCATGCGTACACGTTGCCGCGCCGCGGCGCGTCGGACATCAGGGACGGTCCCTGATCCACGCACGACCGGCGCCCGCTGCGAGGCAGCGGGCGCCGGGTTGGTCGATGGTCTTCGTGGATGTCGGGGTGACTCAAGCAGAGGCGGGCACCACCTCCGGCTCATGGCTCAGCTTCGGGAGCCAGCTCAGCCGCTGCGGCAGCCACCAGTTGCGCTCGCCCAGGAGCTTCATGCTGGCCGGCAGCAGGATGCCGCGGATCAGCGTCGCGTCGAGCAGCACGGCAAAGGCCAGGCCCACGCCCATCTGCTTGAACATCATGAACGACAGGGTCCCGAAGATCGCGAACACGGCGACCATCACCACGGCCGCGGCCGTCACGACGCCGGCGGTGTTCTTGATGGCGTAGGAGACGGCGTCGCCGGTCGTCATCCCGCGGTCTACGGCCTCACGGACACGGCTGAGGATGAACACGTGGTAGTCCATCGACAAGCCGAACAGGATCACGAACATGAACAACGGGATCCAGGCCGTGATCGGGCCGGTCTGCTCGAAGCCCAGCAGGCTCTTACCCCAGCCGTGATTGAACACCAACGACATGACGCCGTAGGACGCGCCGATCGACAGCAGGTTCAGGATGATGGCCTTGATCGGGACGACGATCGAGCGGAACGCGACGAGCAGCAACAGGAACGCCGCGAGCATCACGAAGCCGAACACGATCGGCAGGTGCGACTTGATGGTGTCGTTGAAGTCCCGCTCCATCGCGGTCTGACCGGAGACCGACGTCCGTGCGCCGTCGACCGTGCCGGTTGACACAGGGATCACGTCGTCGCGCAGCACATCGAGCGCGTGCTCTGACTGCGCGCCCTGCCCGTCGCCGGCGATGCCGACGAACAGCGTGGCGACCTTCTTGTCCGGGCTGATCTCCACGTCGACCTTGCGGCTGTCGGGGAACAGGCCCGGATTGGCGCCGACGCGCTCGCGCAGGTCGACGATCGCAGCCTGGACCTTCGCGCTGGTGACGTCATCGGCCTCGATGACGACGCTCGCCGAGGAGTTCTCGGTGGGGAACGCGGCCGTGAGGCGCTCGTAGGTCTGCGCGACGGGGTACTTGTCGGGCAGCGTGCCCATGTCGGGCGTGCCGGTCTGCATGCTGAACGCGGGGATCGTCAGTGCGACGAGCAGCGCGGTGGTGACGCCGCCCCACAGCAGCGGGCGGTGCATGACGCGGTCGACGACGCGCGACCACAGGCCGAGGCTCGCGACGCGGGCCTTGAGCCGGTTGAGGCCGGGGACGCGCCCACGGTCGACCTTGTCGCCGAGGCGGGACATGAGGGCGGGCAGCACCGTCAGCGACGCGATCATCGAGACGGCGACGACCAGGATCGTTCCCGTTGCGAAGGACACGAAGTCGGGCGCGCCGGCGAGGTACATGCCGGCCATCGCGGTGATGACCGTGATGCCCGAGATCAGGACCGAGCGGCCGGAGGTCGCCGCGGCGATCTGGACCGCCTCGTCGCTGGAGCGGCCGGCGGCGCGCTCTTCACGGGCACGGCGCAGGTAGAACAGCGCGTAGTCGACGCCCACGGCCATGCCGATGAGCAGGATGACCTCGAGGATGCCGTCGCTGACGGGTGAGATCTGGCTGACGGGGCCGACGAGACCGAACGTCGCCAGGACGCCGCTGATGGCCAGCAGCACGGGGATGCCGGCGGCCACGAGCGTGCCGAAGGCGATCAGCAGCAGCGCGAGCGTGAGCGGCAGCGACGTTGTCGTCGCCTTCTTCATGTCGTCCTCGAAGATCTTGTTGAAGGCCTTCTCGGTCGACGCTCCACCGAAGGTCTCGATGCGCAGGTTCGGATGATCCTTGGCGACGGCGCGCACGGCGGCGGCCGCGGCCTCAGAGGTGTCCTCGACCTTCTTGTCGTCGATCTCGCCGGGAATGGAGTACGGCAGCATGGCCGCGTTGCGGACCTTGGAGAGCAGGCCCTTGCTCTTGGTCGTGTAAGGGTTCTGGACCTCGGTGACGCCCGGCAGCGTCTTCAGCCGTTTGGACAGGTCAGCGGCCGCGGCCCGGAAGCGCGGGTCGGTGTTCTTGACGTGCTTGCTGGTCAGCAGGACCATCTCGCCCTGCTCCTGCTGGTAGGAGTTCTCGTAGGTCTTGTCGGCGTGGCCGGACTCGCCGACGCCGAGCTCGGACTGCTTGAGGGTGTCGGTGGTGACGCTGCCGCCGAAGTGGAAGGCGAGGGCCACGAAGGCCAGCCAGCCGAAGACGGCGGTCTTCCAGTGACGAGCGGACCAGCCGCCGACACGTGCTGCGAGGTTGCGCTTGGGGCTCATGGTGGTCTCCTGAAGGGGGGTGGGTGACATGGCATGAGCGTCTTGCACCTCGGGGTTGCGAACATCGGGGCGCGTCCCTGAGACGGATCCCTGAGATGGGGGTCTGCGTGTGGAAGGGAGACTCCTGGCATGGGGGTGATGCCGGCGCAAGGCTGAGGCACTCGGGGTGGGCCTGTTGGGCGCGAGCACATCGCGCCAGACAGGCCCACTGCTCGGAGCCACCCGGGCTCAGGGGCCCTCCCTGATGTCCCGCGCGGCGGCCGCGCCCATGCTGGTAACCATGATGAGACGACTCCGATTTCGACGCTCCCTTCTGGCCGCGCTGCTGGCGTCCGCGGGCGCCTGCGCGGCGACCGCACCCGCCGGTGCCGTGGTCAACGGCACGCCGGTCGACCGCACGACCGTGCCGTGGTACGCCAACGTCGGCGGATGTGGCGGGACGCTCGTCGCACCCGACCGCGTCCTGACCGCCGCCCATTGCGTCGCAGGGTTGACGCCCGAGCAGCTCGGCCCCGTGACCGTCGGCGGCGTGACGCGCACGCCGACCGGCATTGCCCTGCACCCCAACTGGCGGGCGCGCAACGGCGACAACTTCCTCGACGACGTCGCGATCGTCGGCCTCGACCAACCGGTGCCCGGCGTCCCCATCGTCACCCTCGGCGGCACCGACCCGGGCCAGGCGCGCATCCTCGGCCAGGGCCGCCCGTTCGCGCCCGGGACGGGCCACAGCGAGGCCAGCATGTATGACTCGACGCTACGCACCGCCGATCTGCGGACGATCAGCGACCGCGCGTGCGCCGCGCTCTTCAAGAGCTACAAGAACCCGTCCGGCGAGAAGTTCGATCCGCGGATGCTGTGCGCGATCGACGCCGATGGGCTGGAGCCGCTGTACTCCGGCTGCTTTGGCGACAGCGGCGGGCCCTTGTGGACGGGTGAGCCCGAGGCGCCCGCGCAACTCGGCGTCGTCAGCTGGGGCGGCAACTGCGGCGCTGACCGCCGGCCATCAGTCTTTGCTGACGTCGCGCGCTACCGCGACTTCATCACCAATCCCGCACCGACGTGGGCACCTACGAGCACCACGGGCACCGCCCGCATCCGCGGCACCGCCCGGCCGGGGCACCGGCTGACCTGCTCGGTCTCCGGCCACCGCCCGGCCGGGCCGCAAACCACATTGAGCTACGCCTGGTCGATCGTCGGCGCCGGAACCAACCACTTCGGCGCCCCCAAGCCGGTCGGGGCCGGCAAGACCTACACCATCCGTCGCGCCGACGCCGGCCACCACATCGCGTGCTTCGTGAGAGCGTCGAACGACGGTGGCTACGTCACGGTGGCGGTGGTCAACGCCGCAGTCCGGCGATCCGGGGTATAGATCGCCGGACGGCGAGCGTCGCCTATCGGCCGCGCTTCTTCGCCTGGCCCGAGAGGCGGACCGCCAGGCCGGGCTGAGCGCCGTCGTTGCGACGGACGCTCACCGTGCCCGCGTACCGTCCCGCACTCGTGGGCCGGAACTCCACCTTGATGGCCTGGGACTCACCGGGCCGCAACGTGAACGCGACGCCCGTGGGGCCGCCCCCGACGAGGGCGAAACCGGCACCCGACACGGCGACGGTGCCGCGGACCGTCCCCGCCGACTTCCCACCGGTGTTGCGCACCACGATCGACTCGCGCTCCCTGTCCCCGGCGCGGATCGTCTGGAAGGAGAGCTTGCCCGGGTTGACGGTCAGCTTCGCGGGCTTCGGCGACGGCGCCGCAGCAGCCACGGTCACTAGACCGGCGTCCGCCGACGCGCCCTGCCCGATGTCGTCGAGCGCGGTCACCTCGATTGCATACTGCGCGGAGGTCGCCCCGGCGTTCGCCGGCGCGGTGAAGACGCCCTCGAACTGGCTGGAGCTGATGCCGTCGAGCGGCACGGTGGTCGTGCTCCCGCCCGGCCCGGTGATCGTCGCGTAGACCTCGGAGATCGCCCGGTCATCCGAAGCGGTCACCCGGATCGTCGAGGTCCCGCCGCCGCTGGGCAGGTCGCGCGGCGCCACCGTGGGATCGGACACGATGGGACGCTCGTCGAACTGCGGCGCCGCGTCGACGTTGATCTCCGCTCCCCCTTCCCAGGTGCTGTTGCCGCCGAGGTCGATCGCCTGAACGATGACCGAGTAGCTCATCGGCGAGTCGGTGAAGTTCGCCGGGATGGTGAGCGAACCGCTGTAGGTCTGCCCCACTCCCGTGAAGTCCATCAGGACGGTCTCAGGACCGCCGAACGGTCCGGTGATCTCGGCCTGCACCCACGTGACACCGCCGTTCTCGTCGCTGGCGTCCGCGAAGATCGTGACGAGCCCACCCTCGGCGGGGAGGCTGTTCGGCGAGGCCGTCACGTTGGTGACGACCGGCGGCGCGTCAAAGCCCTCCTGCGCGCCGGCACCGGCAGGCGACAGGGCGAGCGGCACGAGCACCGCGAGGAGCACCCCCACCATGCGCCAGCCCTTGAGGACGTTCATCATTTGGAGGCGAGCCATGTGCGGAACCCTATCCGCTGACGGGGCGGACGCCCATCAGCCGATCTTCTCCGCCAGCTCGACGATGATCCCCGCCGGCCCGCGCACGTAGCAGAGCCAGTAGATGTTCTCGTAGTTGACCAACTCGCCGACCAGCTCGCCGCCATGCGCTCGCAGGCCGACGAGGGATGCCTCGATGTCGTCGACGACGAAGAGGATGTGGCGGATGCCGGGAGCGTTGGCCGGGGCCGGCCCGTGGTCGCCCTCGTATGAAGGCGAGCGGTACTTGGCCAGCTCAAGCTTGGTGGCGGGGTCGTCCGGGGTCCGCAGGATCACGACGTCCGCCCGAACGCCCTCGAGCCCGTTGATGCGGTCCACCAAGTCGCCCTCGACGGACGTCTCGCCCTCTACTTCGAGTCCGAGGGCGACGAAGAACGCGGTCGCCGCCGCGAGGTCGTCGACGACGATGCCGATGTGCTCCAGGCGCAGGACGGTCATGAACTTGATCTCCTAGTGTCGTGGCCGCGCCGCTCGCGGCCTTTCATCTGATGAGCGGAGCCGGTCAGCCCTTCTCGACATGGACCACCCAACCAGCTCCCAGATCGTCGCCCGAAGTTCCTGTGCTTGAGGATGTGTTTTGCGCTCTCCCGAGGTAGTGATCATCGGCGCAGGTGCCGCCGGCCTGATGTGTGCCATGACCGCCGCCGCGCGCGGCCGCCAGGTGCTGCTCATCGACTCCTCCAACAAGGCCGGCAAGAAGATCCTCATGTCCGGTGGTGGCCGCTGCAACTTCACCAACATGTACGCGGAGCCGGCCAACTTCTTCTCGGAGAACCCGCACTTCTGCAAGTCGGCCCTCGCCCGCTACACGCCGTGGGACTTCATCGCCCTGGTCAGCAAGCACGGCGTGCCCTACCACGAGAAGAAGCTGGGCCAGCTGTTCTGCGACAACAAGTCCAAGGACATCCTCAACATGCTCCTGGAGGAATGCCAACAGGTTGGCGTTGACCTTCACCTGAACACTTCGGTGCGACAGATCGAGAAGGCCGAGGACGGATACCGGTTGGACACCGACTTGGGTCCCGTCGCCGCGGAGTCGCTGGTGATCGCCACCGGCGGCCTGTCGATCCCGACGCTGGGCGCCACCGGCTTCGGCTACGAGGTCGCGCGCCAGTTCGACCACACCGTGCTGCCCACCCGAGCCGGCCTGGTGCCGTTCACCATCTCCGGGCCGCTCAGGGAGCTGTGCACCGAGCTGTCGGGCACGTCGGTGGCCTGCCTGGTCAGCTGCAACGGTCAGAGCTTCCGCGAGAACCTCCTGTTCACCCACCGCGGTCTCAGCGGCCCGGCCATCCTGCAGATCTCCTCGTTCTGGCACCCCGGCGATGCCGTGGAGATCAACCTGCTGCCCGATCACGACGCCCTGGAGTGGCTGCAAGGCCAGCAATCCGCGCGCCCCAACAGCGAGCTGAAGACCCTGCTGGGCGAGGTCTTCACCAAGAAGATGGCGACCCTTCTGGCCGACAGCTGGTTGACGTCCAAACCGATGAAGCAGTACACCCCGGCCGAGCTCCGCAACATCGCCGACAAACTCGGCGCCTGGCAGGTGGTGCCGGCCGGCACCGAGGGCTACCGCACCGCCGAGGTCACCCTGGGCGGCGTCGACACCCGCGACGTGTCGTCCCAGACCATGGAATCGCGGAAAAGCCCGGGCCTGTACTTCGTCGGCGAGGTGCTGGACGTCACCGGTCACTTGGGCGGTTTCAACTTCCAGTGGGCCTGGGCGTCGGGCTACGCGGCGGCGCAGTACGCGTGACCGACCGCTCAGGTCAACACCGCCACCAGCCACGCGCTCGTAGCCACCAACGTGGCCGCCAGCTCGATGGCGATCGAGAGACCGAGCGCACGCAGCGCTTCTTGGGTAGATCGCCAGGCCGGTTCGTGCTGGCCCAACCGCCGCCGCTCCTGGAGGTACACACCCAGCGGGAACCCGATGAACAAGCCGACGATCGGGAGGAGGAAGAAGCCGGCAATAGCGAGCAGCAGGCCGGCCAGGATCGACGCGCGCGGGACGCCGGCATCGCGGAGGCGCCGCCCGGGCACGAGGAGCTTCACGACCTGCGCGAGCCCGATCGACAACGTCGCGATAGCCAACACCACCCACGCGGTCGCGGAGCCGACCGCCAGCGCCCAGACCACGATTGCCGCCCACGCCAGCAGTGCGCCGGGAAGGACCGGAAGGACGACCCCGACGATGCCCACGACGATCGCCAGGCCGACGAGGACGAGCCCCGCATCGCTCATCGCCGCCCCGCCTGCGTCGTACCTCGCCACGCCAATCGCTCTGGGTCCCATCGGACCAATCCGTCCTCCCTCTCCAGCATCGGGTTCCAGAACGCAGCCGCTACTGAGAAGCCGGAGGCCAGATCGGCCTCCGCCGGCAGGTGTTTCACCAGCGTCGCCCAGGGCCGTGTCCAGTCACGTGGCGGCGGCGCGAGCGCCTTTGGCAGTTCGTGGGTGGCACGCCGTTCGAAGATCGCCGCGACTGCCTGCCCTAGCCGTTCACCGTGGACGGTGGTGGTGTGGGCGATGACCACCATGTCAACGAGGTCCTTGACCCGCGAGCTCGGCCGGTCGCTGGCATAGGTCCGCGAGTAGGCATGCAACTTCTCAGCGAGGTGCTGCTCGACAGCCAGCGCCGGCACGGCGATCGACGGAATCTCGGCGAACTCAAGGAGACGAGACGCCTCGAGCACCACCGGCTCCACGACAGGCGGTTTGCCAAAGCCAACGTCGATGACGACACGCTCGAAGTCTCGGCCGGCCAGCTCGGCCCGGACCATCCACCGCTGTCCCCCACCGGCGAGCTCATGATCGACAACTGCACGCTGGAGGTCGAAGCTGAACATGTCGTCCATCTCCAGAGCGGCGGCATCCAGCAGCAGTTCCGTGGCCTCTTCTTCGCCCACGATCCAGTCGATGTCAATGTCCTTGGTCGTGCGCGCCCGGCCACCAAGACGCAGCTCCAGCGCGAAGCCACCCTTGAGCACCCAGCCGTCCGAGGCGACAACCCTCAAGCGTGCAAGCAGCCGCTCGAAGACGATCCGCTTGCGCAACCGCGACAGGCCAACACCATCGGACTGTTCACCCTTGAGCCGCGCCTCCAAGGCCGCACGGAAGGCACCGGCCGTGGCGTACCTCACGAGCTGCTTTCAACGGCCGCCGCCGTCAGCCGCCGCTGCCATGTTTTCGGCAGTCGCTCACTCAGCCGCGGCAGGGTCGTCATGCCCCTGTTAAGCGACTGGCGGACCGCAAGGTCTACCTGCTCACTCCACCCATCGCTGCGAACGACATCGGCGATCGTGCGCTCTACCCCGGTGATCGGTACTCCTAGCACTTTGCGCCTGTCCTGTCCCTGAACCGGTCGGTCGGTGAAGTGCGGTCGCACCCCATCAGGGATGGTCCTGCCGCGCTGTGATCGCGGCAGCGTGACATGAACCTCATCGGCGATCAGGTCCGTGAGGTCCATCAGCTCCAGCGCGCTGACATGCGAGACGACAGCCTGCGCGCGTGAGAGACCCAGCCAAACGGGGATGACGTGCTCGTACGGTGAACTGGGAAAGCGACGCAGGCGATAGACACCCCGGCCCACTCGCTGCAGCATCCCACCCTCGCGAGCGTGATACGTCAGCGTCGATCGCGCCACGCCCGCATCGATCGCCTGTTGCGCCGTCAGGTAACCGCCCTGCGACTCCCCGAGCGCGTACAAGCGATCTTCGACCCTAATGTCATTGATATCGCCAGCAAAGCTAGCCATATACGTGACACTAGCTTGATCGACCACAGAAGTCCATAGGCCTGACAAGCGCGGAGCCGATCACGCCGTCGCTCATCATGGCCGTCAACGACTCGTTCAACCAGTACAGGGGTCAGGCGCCGGCGCGCCACCCCTCAGCGGCGCTTCTTGGGCCGCGCGCGGTAGCTCTGGCCGGCGCGGACGATGACGGTCTTCTTGCGCACCTCGTCGCGCACCGAGACGCTGCCGTGCGCGACTCGGGTCAGCGTGCCGGCGCACGAGTCCTCGACCAGCCACCGGGTGCCGCGAACGGTCGCGGAGCTGTACTGGCCCTTGACGCTGAACGAGCCGGCGCCATCGCCCCACAGGCGACGGGACGCGGGCTTCTTCTTCTTGGCGGCGATGCTCGCGGCATGGCCGTTGACGCATCGAGCGAGCGGCTCGACGAGGGTCAGCACGGTCACCGAGCCCGACTGCGTGACCCGGAAGATGCCGTCGTAGAAGGTGGCGGTCTGTGGCGGCGCGCCGGTCCGCGGCACCGATGTCAGCGCCACCTTGCCCTTGCGTGCGTCGACGGTCGAGCCCAGCGGGATCGTCTGGGAGCCGGTGAGCGTGACGAAGCCCTTGGCGCCCGGTCGCTGGACGAGGATCGTGCCGCTGACGGTCCCGGTCGTGACCGAGCGGTGGAAGACCGGCGGCGCTCCGAGGACGAGGCTGAGGTTGTCGGCGTAGCCGTCGTTGTAGGCACCGTCGGTGCGAACCGCATCGATCCGGACTCCGATCGCGCGCGTACCGGCCGGAACCCGCGCGGTCAGCACGCGCGGCAGCAGCTTGGTGACGCCACCGCGCTCGGTGGGCGTAACCGCCGGCAGCGTGACGGCGCTGAGCGACGGGCCCGCCGCACTCAGGAAGGTCGCGGTGACCGACGCCGAGTCGGCCTGCGACCCAAACCCGCCGAGAAACGCCGAGAGGGTCAGGGGCAGCGCGCCGGTGTCGATCTCAGGAGCCGCGGCGGACACGTCGACGGTCTGGGTTGCCGAGCTGGCCTCCGCATTGGTGCCGCCGGCGAAGAAGTTGACGCCGCCGTGGATGGCCGCGGCGTCCGCCGTGGTCGGGAACGCCGGCGCCCCGTACTTCACCGCCGTCATCGTCGTCGTGGTCGTCCAGCCTTCCGGCGCCGAGACCCCATTGCTATCCGACGCGCCGACACCCGCCTCAGCGCCCGGGTTGACCAGCAGGTTGCCCACCGGCAGCACCGCCGAGGCGGCGACCGGGGTTGCCGCGAGCATGACGCTCGCGAGAAGGACGATCACGAGCCGCCTGCGCATGGCTCGCAATCTGTCATAGCCGCGAGTGGATGCCAATCCAGCCACGCGATCGCGTCACCGGCCAGTCGCGGTCGATCCGGTGGATCGGTGCCCTTGGACGGTCACCTGTGCGGTTGCAACCTCTAGTGGCCTGGGCGTCGAGCTACGCGGCGGCGCGGTACCTATGAACCGACCGCTCAGATCAGCACCGCCGTGCGTGGCGGCCTGCTGCGGATGCCCTTGGCCTCATAAGACTTTAGTCTTCCGCTCAATGGATCTGAACGCGTTCGGGTGCACGCTGGCAGCGGCCCAGGTGGAGTTCCTCGAAGCCATATGGCCAGATGGGCGAAACCCGAGCATCGACTGGGACGGCGGCCATTTCGCCCTCAAGGGTCATGTCGACAGGCCCGTCTCGGTCAGCCGAGTGGAAGCACGGCTGCTGGCGAATCTGGTCACGCTGCTTGACTGCAAGAACGTCCTCGAAGTTGGAACGGGATTTGGCTACTCGACGCTGTGGATGGCTCAAGGCCTCAGCTTATGCACCGCGCCAGCCTCGGTCATCACCTTCGATGATCAAACCGAGGGCGATCTGGGTGGCCTCGGCATCGAGGTCGCGCGGACGCTCTGGTCGCGGACTCATCTAGAGCGGTTTGTGGATTTCCGTCCCGGTAGGTCTCCTGAGGCACTCGCCTCCCTTACGGACACCGCCGATCTCGCCTTCATCGATGCTGAGCACCACGACGGCCGGCCGCTCCTTGACTACCAAGGCGTAGTACCTCATCTCTCACAGCACGCCTGCGTGGTCTTCCACGATGTGCAAGCTAAGTACGACGTCGCAGAAGCGGTGAGCCGCGCAGAGCAGGACGGGTTCGCGTGTGTGCGACTCGGGACGAGTTGCGAGATGGTGGTAGCGTCGCGCGATTCTCGGAGTCTTGCGGCCGCCGAGATTTCACTGTCACTAGCGCGACGCGAGCTCCTCGCGGACAGGGCGTATGTCTAACCTGGCACTCAGCTTCTTTGTCGGCATTTTGTCAAGTGCCGCATTCGCCGCGCTTGTCGTTCTGTCGCGCCGAGCGAGGTTCAGACTTAGCTTTCACGCGATCACGGTTCTCCTCGAACAACTCGGATCAAAGATCCAGCGTGACAACTTCAAGTTTGACTATCTCGTTGCGATTGGCCGAAACAGCGGCGTGGCAGGATCGGTGCTGGCCGGCCAGTTCGGGCTGACCGCAATCGTGTCCCTCAGTACCGTAAAGACGAGACTCGGCAACGGCGCGCGCACCATCGAGCTGGATCCCATGAGCGAACACATAGTGCCGATGCTGACCGGCAAGAGGGTTCTCGTGTTTATTTGCTGCAATGACTCGGGCGCCTCGCTTGCGTACGTAGTGAACCGAATCGAGGCGCTCGGACCAGATACGGAGGTGCGCACGGCGGCACTCTATTCGGTGGAATCCCCTTCTTTTGAACCCAAATACACGGCTGTCGTCCTCGGACGAGACTCTCGGCGCTCGATGACAAAAGTCTTGACCGGCCTGCCATGGGTGACAAAAAGATGGGTGCACCCGTTCGGGGACGAACGCAAGGTGTGATAGCCATTGTCACATCGTTATCAGCAGGTTGCACGTGTTGTTTTTTGGGACTTTGACGGGACCCTGGCGCATCGACATGGCGGACTACGGACGTGTCTCGAGGAAGTCCTGGCAAGTCACGAGCCCGAAGCAGCCATGCCCCCGAGGAGCTACTGGTCACCGTTTCTTGCGGAAATGCCGTGGCATCATCCCGAGACGCCACACTGCGAGCTGCACGACCACACGGCCTGGTGGACTCGCTACGAGCCGCACCTGCGAGATGCATTCGTCGGCCTGGGATTGCTGCCTGAGCGAGCAATCGCGCTCGCTCGCGACGCCCGGCTATGTTTTCTCGAACCGTCAGCTTGGACGTTGTATCCGGATGCCTTCGATGGTCTGCGAACGCTTCGGGAGACTGGCTGGCGCCAGTACATCCTCTCGAACCACGTACCAGGGTTGGGGAGCTTGGTGAAGGCCCTTGGCTTGGACGAATACATCGACGCCACGATCAACTCGGCCGAAACCGGCTTTGAAAAGCCGAACGTTCGAGCCTTCGAGGTGGCTCTGCGGGCTGCCGGCGATCCGGCCGTCGCCTGGATGATCGGCGACCGGCTCGATGCCGATGTCCGAGGAGCCGAGGGCGTGGGACTGCCCGCGGTGCTTCTGACTCGGGGAGGAACGACAGCCGAGGCACGATGGCACGCAGCCAGCATTCGCGAAGCCGTGATGATCGTGACCTCCACCACGTCATCCCTTGAGTGAACGCACGATGCAGCACCTTTCGATTCAAGGATGCGAATGGATGTTCAACGTGGGCGGGCGCCCATCATGCTGACCGTCACCATCGGAGCCGAGCTGGTCGATCGGGCCACCCGACTCCTCGACGCGGCTCCCGGTCGCATCTGCATTGGCATCACCGGGCCGCCGGCCGCGGGAAAGTCGCTTCTCGGTCAAGCGCTCGCCCGTGCCGTGGAGGCCACCTCGGGTATTCGTTCGGTCGGTCTGCCAATGGATGGGTTCCATCTGACCAACGCAATCCTCGAAGCCCGCGGACTGACCGCGTTGAAGGGTACGGCGCAGTCGTTTGATGCAGCCGGCTTTGTGGAGTCTCTCGCTCGCGTGTGCCAGGGGACCGGTCAGCAGCCGTGGCCCGAATACAGCCGAGTGACTCACGACCCGATCAGTGGCGCGTTGACGGTGCCTGAAGCCGTGCAGCTGGTCTTCGTCGAAGCAACTACCTCGCTCTCGACGAAGCACCTTGGCGCGATGCCGGCGAGCATTTTGCCGAGCTCTGGTTTGTCAACGGCGCGACGGCAGTACTGCGACCTCGACTGATCCGCCGGCATCTCGCCGCAGGCTGGTCGCAGGAGCGAGCCGAGCATCATGCAGATGAGGTCGACCTTCAAAATCGGGTGGTCATCGAACGTAGTCGTGCGCGGTGCGACATATGCGTATCGCTTCCACCTTCCGATCCGTTGCTCCACGCGGTTTTGGATCCCGCGACAAGATCGCCGTTCGTGTTGGATCAGTCGCCGGACCTCCCGGTCCAGCTGGATTCCGGCGCCGGAGACACCGAGTAACGCCGCGGCGGTCTCTAACCCAGCGCGATGGGAAACGGCTCGATCAACGCAAGCCAACCACCGCGATGGGCTTGTATGGCACCGACGGCCAACTTCAGCTCACTGCCTGGATCGACGACGTACACGTGGACAAATTCGCCGTTCTGAGACATGACGCGCTGCCCCACGACTTTGACGTCGTCTCGGCGCTGACGCGCGTCGATCGTCGCGAACGGCTCCAATGCATCATTGAGACCAATCATTAGCGTTGAGCCTTCCGGAATACTCTTGAATAGACGCTCCACGAAGCGCTCGGCGTGAGCGCGACGGGCGGCTCTGGTTCGCTGGAGCTCGTCGAGCGCGATCCGGATCGCCTCGGTGCGAGACGTCCCGAGGTCCTCAGCGAGTTCTCGCAGCACCGACAGGGTCTCTTCAGACAGCTTGAACGTGCTGTTTTTCATTGGCACAGACGTATCCTTTCAGGTATGCGCTGCAATATATTAGCACGGACTCCTGCATGATGGCATGCGCCAGTCTCGTCGGACCACAGCGAAGGCCAGCAGGCGAGCTCAGCTCTAGTGCTTCTGCAGCAAGAACGACGAGGTCGCCTCGAGGGCGTCGGCCTCGCCTACGAGCTGGACTCGGGCAAGGCGATGGTGTCGAGCGACGACGAGCTCGTCGCGGCCGCGCCGAAGCGCACGCGGACGATCGAGATCGGGTCGTGCGTGGACGCACGTGAGCCGTCTAGGGTGCGCAGGCACATCCTGCACCGCGAGGCCGAGGTAAGAAAGACCGCATGCACTGGAAGGGAGTTCTGGCTGGCACGATCTTGGGGGTGCTTGGCGTCGTCGCGCCCGCGATGGCGGAGACGTTCGTGGTCGATACGAGCACGGATCTGGCGGGGACGACGTGCCCGCAGGGCGCGTGCTCGATCCGGCGGGCGATCGTCGCGGCGAGCCAGGTGACCGGGTCGTCAAACCTGATCCTGATCCCGCAAGGGGAGTTCCACCTCGATCCCGGCCTCGGGCCGCTGCAGATCACGAGCGAGGTCTCGATCGCCGGGGCGGGCGCGCGGCTGAGCGTGATCTACGCCGGGTCCGGCTCGCGCGTGTTCCAAATCGCGGGGACGTCAGCGTCGATCTCGCGTCTGACGGTCCGGGACGGGTCGGCAAGCCCCTCCGATCCGCACGGCGGCAACATCAAGGCACAGTCCAGCGCCGTGATCCTCGACCACGTGCGCGTGACCAGCGGGTCGGCGCTGAGCGGTGGCGGCGTCGCCAACCGCAACGGGTCGATGGTGATCGCCTTCAGCCTGATCGACCACAACCAGGCCCTCACCGGTGGCGGCGACGGCGGCGGGATCATCAACTTCGGCGGCGACGCCGGTGCCCCCGCGCAGCTGACCGTGGTCGACTCGACGATCGCGTCCAACACCGCGCGCCTCGTCGGCGGGATCATCCAGTACGGCAACCCCGGCGACTCCACCACGCTGCGAGACGTCACGCTGGCGTTCAACCAGACCGGCGACCGCGGCGGGCCGGGCAACCTCAGCGTCGGCACCGAGACCGCCTCGCTGTTGAACACGATCCTCGCCGACAGCCTGGGCGCCGCCGGCCCGGCGCCGAACTGCGAGGGCGCGGCGGTGGCGAGCGCGGGCTCCAACGTCGCCGACGACGCCAGCTGCAACCTCATCCAGTCATCGGACCGGCCCAGCGTCGACGCTCGCCTCTACGACGCGCTCGCCGTCGACGCCGACGGCGAGACCGACGTCATCCCCTTCTATCCCGACAGCCCCGCGCGCGACATCGGCGGGTCGTGCTCACCGTTCGACCAGACCGACAGTCCGCGGCCCCTCGGCGCCACCTGCGACGCCGGCGCCTGGGAGTACCCCGGCGAGCCGGTCCCGCCCGGTCCGGGCGATGGCGTGCCGTCCGACAGCCGGCCCGCGCCGACCCCGCCCCCGGTCGCCGCGGCGGTCTTCACGCCGCCGCCGAGGCCCGTCCGCAACCGCAGCGTGGTCGGCGCCCCCACCGGCACCGTCCTGATCAAGCGCCCCAACGGGACCTTCGGGCCGTTCAGCGGCGGCCTGCTCCCGAACGGGACGGAGGTCGACGCGACGAAGGGCGCGATCGTCATCACGACCGCCGCCGGCGAGACCGCGACCTTCTCCGGCGGCCGCTTCGTGGTCAGCCAGCGCGACGGGCTGACCACCCTCACGCTCAGCGCGCCGCTGGACTGCACGACGGCCAAGCGCGGCCAGGTCCGCGCCGCGGCCGTCGCCAAGCTCAAGAAGCGCCGCCTCTGGGGCGACGGCAAGGGCAGCTTCCGCACGGAGGGGAGCTACAGCTCGGCGACGGTCCGCGGCACGAAGTGGCTCGTCGAGGACACCTGCACGACAACGCTCACCCGCGTCGCCCGCGGTGTGGTCAGCGTGCGGGACGACGTCCTGCGCAAGAGCGTGTCGTTGCGGCAGGGGAAGTCGTACGTCGCGCGCGCGAAAAGGAAGTAGACGCGACTGAGGCGGTGACCGCGGTGGCCAACGCGTAGGACACACCGGGTGAGCTGCACGGAGACGACCCACAGCCGCCGCGCGTCCGCCGCGCCGCGCCGCGCGAGCGGCCGTTGCCGTCCATCATGCGCCGAAAAGTGTACGGCTTTGCCCCTCTCCAGGGGGCGAACTCCGCAAATTATCGGCCCACTCGGGCACTGCGTGCCAGCTCCGAGCGGGTGTCCAAGGCGTGCGTCGATCGTCGCTCATGCCCCCAGTCGATGACGCGCACGTGATGTTCGCGAGTCCCAACTCACATGTGCACCTTGCGAAGTCGTCCAACTAAGGCGAATCACTTCATAGACCGCGGGCCCAGCCAGCCGCCGGCTCAGTCGAGGATCAGTAGCTCGCGCCCTGGATTGAATCCGGGACCGTCGATCTTGACGGTGCAGTGATCGACAACCTTGCCGTCGCCAACGCTGTACGACTGCCAGTAGAGGTGCCAGCGCCGGTCGGCCGGAACCTTGATGTCGACCATCGGATCCTTGAAGGCGCTCAAGACACGTTGCCCGTTGGTGTAGTAGCGGATCGGCGCGACCGTATCGACCTTCGCCCTACGGCTTCCTGTGTTTTTGAAGTACACGCCCACGTCAACGTTGCCGACGATGAAGTCTTGCCGACAGAACGACTTGCGGCGCGAGAGGTGCAACCGCGCCTCCGCGGCGCCAGGTAGCAGTCCGAGCATGACAACCCCCAACACCGATAAAGCAAATCTCATGTCATCACTCTAGATCGAGGACCGGCGGCTAGGTCCATGTTGCGGAGACGAGATCCGCAGCTCTGCGCACATGACCGCCTCGTCGGCGATCGGGACCTCCCGGCGCGTCGATTTGTCGGACTTGCTCTCGCCCGAGTGCCAGCGACGCGGAGAGGGGCCGCTGGGCCGCAGCGGCAAACGCAGAGTCGATCAAGGACTGCCCCATCTGCTTTCCGGTCGCGATACATAGGCCCGATACCCATTGAACCTGCGACTTGAATCGGGGAGACAGGATTTGAACCTGCGACCGCCCGGCCCCCAGCCACCAAGTACGGGTGTCGCTGAGGGCTGCGCCCAGTATCTATGCGGGTTCGTGGTGGGTCAGTTGCTGTGAGTTGCGCTCAATTTGGTCCGCGAATTGTTCCGCGAGCGGCGCGTGTCTTAACAGAGCGTTGCAGTCCGGCGCCATGCTCAGCCTCAGCAGGGGGAGGATCTCGTGTCGACCAAGACTGAGGGCAAGCGCTCAGGAGTTGGTTCAAAGACCTGCCGTGCCGTCCGACACTGAATCAGCGACGCCAGGCACCCCAATGCTGGCCCGCGCGAGAGAACAGGTCGCTCATGGCTTCAGCGATCTGCTCGTCGAGACACGACGACGCACCTCTGCCTCGATGCGCTTGCGCCGGCGCAGCGGCAGATGGTCGATCACGCGCTGCCGGTCACCTCTGGGCAGCAACTCAAGGAGCTCGAGGTCGACGCTTCCCGAGGCGAGCTCGTCCTGACGCCGGCGCAGCTCGACAGGCTCTGGCCCACTGACGGCGAGCGCACCGATCAGTCCGACTGCCAGCAGAGCGATGAGCGTCGGCGGCGGATCGGTCAGGGCACCTCGGACCAGCTCCTCGAACGCCCTGCCCTTCGCGCCAAACTCCGCGAGCAGCACCGGCGCCAGCACGGGCATCCAGTCCACGAGGAGCTGGGCGAGCAGCCGAGCGTGCTCGAGCTCGTCGTCGCTGCTGCACAAGATTCGACGGGTCGCGTCCATGTCCGGCCGAATCATCGCCACGTCACGTGAGTCGAGGCCAACTTCAGCCGCCTCGGCCAAGCCGCCGGAGCGGCCGCTGCGCAAGCCGAGCATCCGCTCGAGCGACGGGTAGTCGGCCTCCCGCAACCGCAACTCCCCGTCGAGCCCGGTGACGAGCGCGATCAGGTAGCCGTACGCGCGGGCGCGCTCGCCCTGGGACATGCGGACCACCCGCGGGATCGCGGCATTCCCGCGCATCGCCGCCATGGTGGCGGCAACCTCGTCAAGCGATCCATCCCCTTGGATCGTCGCTGCGAGCGACGTCGTCATTTCATGCCACGCGCCGATCAGTTGCAGCCCGGCACGACGGACGTCGGCCGGTGGGATCCGCTGGTCGCCGAGCCACAGCGCCAGGATCTCCACGGCCTCGTCTATGTCGACCACGTTCGGAATCGCCACCTCAGAGCCATCCACGGCGTCGGCCATCGTCAATCAGTCTCGCAAGGGCAGCGGTCGTGCCGATCACCTTCAACAGCCATCGAAGCTCAGCAGGCATTCCTGTTCCTTCCGGCTCGCCGCAGCCGGCGGCGGTGAGTAGTTACCGGCAGAGTTATCGCGTGCTGCGCTCGTTGCGTCGAGAACTTGCGAGTTATGGGGCGAGAAGCGTCCCTCGGCCCTTGAACTGGGCCATCGCGTTGCTTGGACGCTACGACTGCGCAACCTGTCGGTCTGCGCGTCCGTCTCTCAACTAGCAGGGCCGGCCCCGGATGTAGCTCCGGTTGGTCCACCTGTGTCCGGCCGCCCTTAGGCGTAGCGTCCTCTCGATGGGAAGGCGTGGTCGGGCACGATCTCGACGGGCGGAGCATCGAGATACGCCACCGACCAGTGATGATCGATCCGATCTCCCGCCGTCGGTCCGCCAGACGTGGCTACAGCACGCGCCGACATCGCGACGCTCTGCGCACCGTTCGACGCCATGCACGTTATGGCCTGCGCCGTCGCGCTGACTGCGTTCGCAGGTTCGGACTGGCGCGAAGCCGAGACGGACTCACTCCTAGGCGTGGAACATCTCGTGTCCGTGCTGCTCGAACGGGAGGAGCAAGGGTCCCTCACGACGCCGTCACCCAGCCAGGACATTCTGACGACGACGATCGCCGCGTTGGAGTGCTCAGCCCGCGCGGTGTCAGCCACGACCTCCATGCAGATGCGCGAAGTTGATGGCACAGATGACGCGCTAAAGAAGCTGACGCACCAATTCACGCTGCACGAAGCGCTCATCCGGGGTCCAGGGCACGAAACCGACGAGAAGATTGTTCTCCGCCGACTCTTCGGCACCGAGGAGCAAGCACGCCTCACCGCTCGCATCGTTGGCTTGACGATCGATGACATGCTCGCATTCGAGGAGGGGTTCACCACAATCGCTGAGCGACGCCATCGCCTCCTCGAGATCGACGATCCGTCGGGCCTGTTGCGACCAAGCATCGTGAAGAAGCTCACTGTCACGCCAGACGTATTGAGCAGGGAAACGGGCCGAGACCTGGACACGACGCGGCGCTTCCTGGATCTCATCTCCTGCGAGTTCGGTCAAAAGGTCGAAGGCGGCGCCGTGGTCTGGGGCAACAACGTCGTCCGCGCGAAGCCCGTCGTCCGAACCGTAGACGGGCGTTACCTGTGCACGGTGCCGCTCGACCTGCTGTGGACTCTGCGGCCCACCCTCGAGCGTGAGCTCAAGAGATCTAACGAGTGGCATACGTACGAGGTCCACAGAGCTTCGACGATTCAGTCCATGGCCGCTGACGCGCTCCGCTATGCGGTCCACGCAGATGACACATGGCAGAACGTTGCCTACCGCTTCGATGGCGACAGCAAGATGTACGAGGCCGACATCATCCTGCGCGTAGATCGCACGGCGCTCGTGGTCGAGGTCAAGGCAGGGGATTTCAGCGCAGGTGCGTTGAAAGGACGAGCGCGTGATGTAGGACGCGTGCTACACGAGTTGGTAGGCAAGGCCTCGGAGCAGGCTCAGCGTCTCGGCACCACGGCTGCCACAGCTAAGCGCGCGATGTTCTTTGACCGGCCAACGGGCAAGCCGGTCCACGTAGATCTCGATGGAGTTGAACGAGTCGAGGCGCTCGTGATCACGTTGCGTGATCTTGCGTGGCTTCAGCAAGACCGAAGCCTCTTGACTACTTCAGGCATCGTCACCGACGCCCGAAGGCCCCCGTGGATCGGCAGCCTCTACGACCTGTTGGCCATCAGCGATCTCGTAGAGCACCCAGCGGAACTGACGCTGTTCTTTCGGGCACGTCGTGCGGTGCCAACGAACGTCACGAGCATCGGCGACGAACTCAACATGTACATGCTGCATCTGGACTCAAGCCTCAAAGCGCTCCAAGGCAAGGGTCCTCTCGTGCTGATGAAGCACACCGAGCCGCTCGACGCATACCGGATGTTCGGCGGTCCGAAGCCGACGATGAGGCTGTCCCAAGAGGCACGCCGGATCATGGAGCGAGAACTGGCCGAGCGCGCGCCCGGCTGGCTCAGACGCTGCGAGCGCGTAATCGAAAAGCAGCAACGCAGACGCCGCCCGCGCTTCGCATCCCAGGACGAGATGACGCGATCAGCGCTCGAGCGGCTCCCATCGCTGTAGCGACCTCGAGACTGCGTCCGCTCCGTCCGACAGCAGGTAGATCGTGTCGCTCGCATGGCATCATCCGACGAGACCACGAGCGCAGCCGGCAACAAAGGCGAGACGACCCGCTTTCCCGCCTGGCTATGGGTCAGTTTGCTCACCGCCGCCGTCATCACGGTGGCAGGATTCTTATGGACGAACGGATTCACAGCGAGCGTTGCGGCGAACGCTGCAAGCATCCTGGTTTCGATCCCGGTGACGGTGGTGATTGTGCAGCGGATCCTCGACAATCGTCGCGACGAGCAGTGGGCTCTCGTTCGGGCGCAGACTGGGAAGAGCATCGAGGGGCTAGCGCAACAAGCCGCGTTTGACCTTCATGCGGCCCTGGCTCAGGACTGCCGAGCAGGCATCCCTTCTCCATCTGTGTTGCCTGAGGGCGGGCACGCAGCCAGCTTGAGGCGAATCGCGACGGCGCTCCGGGCGCGTGAGCACGAACACGATTCGGGAGCCGCCGTGATCCGGCTCCACAACACCGTGAAGCAGCCGCTCTACTACTTTGGCGAGATGGCGCCGCGCGTCTACGCGACCGGCGACTCAGTGCTTGCCCAGCACTTTGGAACACTCGAACAGAACGTCCGGGCGTGGGATCGCGCCCGCTACCTCTATGAGGACGAGCGCCCAGAGGCCATGTGGACGAACGCCGCCGACACCGCAGAGGCGATAGCCGACCTCACGGAGCACGCTTATCGTTTGTCCCGTCCCACAGCGCTGAAGTAGCCCCGGCAGTCATCAGCCCCCGATACGGGCGACGCGTAGTCGTCAGCGAGAATTCTCGTTCCAGGGGCCAGCAGCGCAGTGTGTCGTGTGTGGACCTGTCACGCATTAGGCTCACCCCCCGTGGTCGTCGACGATCTTTTCGCGCACGCTTGGGCTCGCCACGGTCGAGCTGGCGAAATCGCGGATCGCATGGTCGAGATCTGGAACGCGTACATCGCGGATCATCCGTACTCGGCATCGCTCATCGGGCAGGGCGACGGCGTCTACATACTCCGCGTCCACGAGGACATCCCGCTACCGCAGCAGTTTGCGGTAGCCACAGGCGAGTGGATCAACCACCTGCGCTCGGCCTTGGATTACACGATCTGGGCCACGGCGGCGCATTCGTCGGGCAGGGTCCCGCCACCGAAGCAAGGCCAACTCCAGTATCCGATCTATGAGGCGCGAGATGCGTGGGAGCGGAACCTCTACCGCCTCGCCGCACTCGCCGACCATCACCGCGTGATGCTGCTGACGATGCAACCGTTCAACAGCGACTCCGACGCCAATTACCTCGGCTGGATCAACCGGATCGCCCGAAGTGATCGGCACCGTCATTTGAGTCGCATGGCCGGCTACCTTGCCGAACTACAGCCAGCGCTGATGGCGCCCGAAGGGTGCGCCGCGACGCTGCAATGGGGTGAGCGAACGATCTACGACGGCTACGCGGACGCGGCGCGAGTTGTCGTCACGCCGTGGAGTCCCGACATGGACATCATGATCAACCCGCGAATGGGAATCGACCCCGAGATCGAGGAGTGGTCACGCTCGCCGTTCTGGAGCAAGATCCGCTTCCCGGACCGTCTCAAGACGCTGCAGATCTTCGTCGCCGCCGAGATCGCGGTCTACGAGTACGACTCGACGGGAGCAAGCAGAAAGCATGAGGTGCTCACGGCGGACTACAAGGCCGAGTGCGTGGCGCGGAACGATGGACAGTGGCGCCCACCGCAGAGGGAACGCACCGCAGTCCGATGGAGTGACCCTGTCAGTCACCGCCGCGCCACCGAGCGCGAACTGTCGGGTGAGGACTTCCCGCCGCACGGTCCCGGCAGCGCGTTACGTCCCGATCAGCGATAATCGCAACTACAGAGTGATCGCAACATCCGGTGAACCGTGCAGAGCTTGCCGAGATCTCCGAAGCCTCGAGTACGTTGCACAGCGGTGTTGATCGGCCACCGGAGATGACCCACGTGATTGTCGCCCCGCCTGGCGTCCGAAAAGCTCGGGGTCGGCCCGCGCGGCGCTGGACTGCCGCCGCTCACGTCCGACATATGCCGGTTTCGAGATGCCGCCGGTGACCGAACTCGAACTCGCCACGTACGTCCGAGGCGACGCGGAGGCCACGATGTCAGTTGCTTCGGCCCCAGTCCCGAACGACCGACGGTGGTGGGCTGCGGATGAGAGACCGGCATCGCCGGTGGACGGGACGTGCACTCCGACAGCCCCCTGCGCCGCCCCGGTGTCCGCGATGCTCCAGCTCATGTCGTCCGGCTTCAACCCGCGTCGCCCGCGTGTCGGCTGACGTCAACCGTTCGTCCTTGATCGGGACAGGAGCGACCGTGCACACGCTCAGCGGGCATGCGTGCCCGATCGTTATAGGACGCGGCCGCGCCGCTGATGTCCGACTTCGCGACGATGCCAAGGTCTCGCGTCTGCACGCGCGGCTCTTCCACGACGCCGGCCGCTGGCTACTCGAGGACGACGGGACGTCGCGCAACGGGACCTACGTCAACGGCGAGCGTGTGCACGGCCGCTGCGTCCTGGCCGACCGCGACCGCCTGTGCTTCGGACACACCCGCATGGTGTTCTGCGTCGACACCGGAGCCACCGAGCGCCGTACCGCCGCCATCCTCGTCGCCCTGGCCGAGACGGCGGACCTCCCACCCACCAACACCACGATCGCCGCGCGCATCGGCAGCGATGTGGCGACGGTACGCAGCCACCTCGCCGACCTCTACGCGCGACATGGGCTCGCCACGCTGCCCGAGTCGATCGCTCGCCGCCGACTCTGCGCTCTGGCCCGTGGCGGTGCGCGATGACCCGCCGGCCGTTCCTGGCCCTGGGCGCCGTGCTGATCATCGCGCTCGCCTACGCCCTCGCCGCCTCCGCGCGCCATGTCGGCGGACCGCTCGAGCGCGCGTCGTTGAGCGAGCGCTACGTTCTGCGAGGGCACCGGCACGTGTCGGACAAGATCGTCGTGGTCGCCATCGACGCCTACTCGCTCCGAGACCTGAGGACACGGTTCCCGGTCGGGCGTGACCGCCAGGCCGTGGCGATCCGGCAGCTCAAACGGGCAGGCGCCGCGGTGATCGCCCTCGACCTCACCGAGTCGGGTCTGACCAACGCCACCGATGACCCGCTGCTCGTCTCAGCGCTCAAGCGTTCTCACCCGACCGTGGTGGGCGTCGACACCTTCAGCCGATCCGGCCGCCCCGACGCCCTCGCCGGCCAGGTCGAGTACGCCGACACGAACGTCCTGCCCGGGAACGTCAAGCATGACCCGAGGGGCCTCGGCGACTGGGTCACGTTCACCCCACCGGTCGGAGCGCTGCGCGCCTTCCCGGCGGTCGCTGCCGCGGCCTATCTGAATCGTGGGCATCTCGACGTCCCGCCCACCGCGCTGATCGACTACCCCCGAACCGAGCCCGCGTTCACCCGGCTGCACTTCTCCGACGTCTACCACGGGAAGTTTGATCCGGCGCAGGTGCACGGCAAGGTCGTCGTGATCGGCGTGACCGCCGGCGCGGCCGAGGACTACCACCCGGTTCCCGGTGGCCACCAGCTGGCGGGTCCGGAGATCCAGGCGGCGTCGATCGCGACGGCCATCCAGGGCTTCCCGCTGCGCCGAGTCTCCGACGCCAGCGCCCGGTGGACGACTTTCGGCCTGGCCGTCCTGGTCCCGCTGCTGCTGCTCGGCGCCGGCCTGCGTCACCCGAGGTCGCCGCTGCCGCGGCGCCTGGCCCCGGTCGCCGGAGGCACGGCGCTCGTCGCCTGGCTCGTCGCCGTGCAACTGCTGTTCGACCACGGCACCGCCGTCGCGGTCGTCCCCGGCGCTTGCGCGCTCATCGCCGGCACGGTGCTGACGTGGGGAGCCGTGGTCGGCTTCGAGCGCCGCGTCTACCGCGAGCTGCGCCGGAGGTTCGCCGCCGGGGAAGCCGAGATCATCGACCGCGGTCGCAGCGCGCCACCGGGCACGCGTGACGCCGAGCTCCGTCTCGCGATCGCCGGCTACGAGCTCGATCTGAAGACCGGGCGGCAGGGCGGGCAGGGGATCGTCTACCACGCGACCCAGCAGCGTCTCTCCCGCGCAGTCGCGCTCAAGCTGATGCGACAGGAGAGATCCAGGCGCTCGAAGCACCGCTCGGACTTCCTCGACGAGGCGAAGAACGCCGCCTGTGTCGAACACCACCACATCGTGCCCATCTACGACTTCGGCGAGGACCGCGGAGAGCTGTACATGGTGATGCGCTACGTCTCCGGGCAGAGCCTCGGCGACGCGGCCATGCTGTCTCCCGACGCTGTCGCCCGGGTCCTGCACCGCGTCGCCGGCGCCGTCGACACGGTGCACAGGGCCGGATTGGTGCACCGCGACATCACACCGGCGAACGTCCTCCTCGACGGCGAGGACCCCGAGCACCCATACCTGACGGACTTCGGAATCGCGAGAGCCGCCGCAACCCGGCCCAGGAGCGCGGGATTCCAGGGAGCCAGCAAGTACGCCTCCCCTGAGCAGATCGACGGCGGCTCGGCCATCACCCCGCGTTCGGACATCTACTCACTCGGCGGGGTGATGTTCTTCGCGCTCACCGGCCGGCCGCCGTTCACCGGAACGCGCCCGGAGATGCACGCGGCCCACCGCGAAGCTCCGCGCCCGCTGGCGAGCAAAGTCAATCCCGCGCTGCCGTCGGAGATCGACGCGGTCATCGCGCGTGCCATGGCCATCGACCCCGACGACCGCTACGAGACGGCGACGGAGCTCACGCTCGCCGCGCTCGCCATCCTGGACCGCGACGAGGACGCCCCCCTTCCCTCGGAGGCACCTCCTCCCCAGCCGCCTCCGGCTCCAGGCCCTGACGACACCGCTGACCCGACCGAGACCTCGACCTCGCTCGGGTAGGTTCTCGCCCGATGGCGCCAGACCCACATGAGCCCCACGGCTCAACGCCGGCCGAGCTCATCGCGCTGAACGCCGCCGCGCGCGCCGGCACCCCGTACGTGACATGGCGAGACGGCGACGGCGCGCTACGCATCGAGCACCTCGACCGCGGCCTGCCGCGTGTGACGATCGGCCGGGCGTCGTCCTCTTCCATCTCGTTGCCATCGGATGGCGCGGCGTCGAAGCTCCACGCCGAGCTCCTCCCCATCGACGACGAGTGGTTGATCGTCGACGACGGCCTGTCGAAGAACGGCACCTACGTCGACGGCACCCGCGTCGACGGCCGCATGCGCCTGAAGCACGAGGGTCGGATCCTCGTCGGCCGGACGCTTCTCGTCTTCCATGTGGCGGGAGGCGATCCGCTCGCAGCGGACGACAGCACACACCTCGCCGGCCCGTCGCTGCGGCGCAGCGACCTCAGCGACAACGAGTTCAACGTCCTGCGCGAGCTGTCCCGGCCGCTGGCCTTGAGGACCGGCGGCGAGCCGACCCCGACGAAAGAGATCGCCGAGTTGGTGCACCTGTCGGTCGACGGCGTCAAGCGCTGCCTGACGCGGCTCTACGGCTACTTCGAGATCGACGAGAGCACCAGACGCAAGCGCGAGCTGCTCGTCGACGGCGCGCTCCAGGCGGGCATCGTCTCCCGGCACGACTACTCGTAGCCTGAGGCGACCTCAGCAGATCGGGACGCTCGGGTCGAAGAACGGGGTCCCGTGGAGGCTCCCGGTCGTCTGCCCGTTGTTGTAAAACGCGTCGGCGCTCACGTAGTACTGCCCGCTCCACGGAGATTCCGCGATGCGGTACCACCACGTATTGCCATCCTGGACCTGGTAACCCGTCAGGCGGCAGGCGATCTGCACGGTCTGGTTGGACTGGATCGTCGGCCCTTGCGTCCCACCGGCGTTCTGGGGGTTGCTCCACGTGTTGGCCACACCGCCGGTCGTCTCCGGATAGCTCGCCGACCCGGGCGGCGGGCTGGGGGTTGTGGTCGGTGGCGAAGGAGGCGGCGCCGGTGCCGAGTTGTTGATGACGATCCGACGGTAGTCCTGCACGTTGGTGCGCTGGCCGGCAGTGGTGAGCGCGATCGCGGCCACGTTCACGGTGCTCGTCACCGCGTCGCCCTGGTCGGGCACGCCCATGGTGTTCCAGCTCAGCTCCCAACCGCCGTTGCCGATCGACCTCGCGAGGCCGATCGCGTGCCAGGCGCGGGTGGACGGGGCCGCCGGGTTGCTGGCGTAGTAGGCGTCGAACGCCACACCGCCGACGTCACCGGCATCGGCCCGCAAGGCGATCGTGCCACTCTGGATGCTCGCAGGCGACGGAGCGGTGATGATGACGTTGGCGGTGCGGTCGAACACCTGGCGCTGGACGGGTGCCGGCGGGATCCGCCCTGGCCAGGTCGTCGGAGCGTCGGCCCAGCCGACGTAGGCCTGGCGCCAGTAGGGACTGGCGTTCAAGTTCGTGATCGTGACCGTCTTCAGCGCCGAGATCATCCTGCCGTGACCGAGCGAGATGCCGACGTGACCGTGCTGGTGGTTGGCGACGTCGGGTGCGAAGTAGACGAGCGATCCCGCCGGAGCGGATCTGATCGTGCCGCTGGTGTGAAGCTGAAGGCGGGCCTGCGCCTCTGCGGCGCTGGCGAAGACCGAGTCCGTCTGCCCGAAAGCCGTCTCCGCGAAGCGCTCGCAGTACCAGTGCCACTCGCTGCGCCCGAGCTGCTCGGTGGCCCACGCGACGGCGCCCGTACGAAACTCGCCGGGCTCCCCGCCGCCGCCACCGACGCCACCGGCGTCGGGCGTATCCGGCCGCGGGTTGTCCGGTCCCTGCTCGTCGACGCCGACCGGACGCCGCGCAGCCTTTGGGACCTTCACGCAGTGGTGCTTGATCCGGCCGATGCAATACGGCTTCTTCCTGCCGCTCCTCGCTGCCGTCGCCGTGGTCACGGCACGGGCCGCCTTGGCCGGGCCGCCGCCGACGATCGCGACGGCGAAGAGGGCCAGCGCGGTGAGAGCGCATCCGAGCCCCGCAAGAAGGATGCGGCGCGGCGTGCCGCTGAGAACGTGGTGAGGCCGTGCCGACATCCTGTGTATCGGCAATGCTAAACGTCCGTCAAGCAGGCTGCCATCAGAACCGCTGACCGGGCGACGCCACGCGCCGCCCGGTCGATCCATGCGTCAGCAGTCGGGCACGCTGTTGTCGACGAACGGCGTGCCGTGGAGCGTCCCGCTGGTCTGCCCGTTGTTGTAGAACGCGTCAGCAGACCCGTAGTACTGACCGTTCCACGGGCTCGACGCGATCCGGTACCACCAGGTGTCGCCGTCCTGGACCCGGAACCCCTGCACCTTGCAGGCAACCTGCACCGTCTGGTTCGACGGGATCGTGGGACCCTGGGTCCCGCCCGCGTTCGAGTAGTTGGTCCAGGTGTTCGTGTTGCCCCCCACGGTCTCGGCGTAGGTCGTCGGGGCCGGCGTCGGTTGCGGGACGGGCTGGGGTTGGGGGCCGGGGCCAGGACCCGAAGCCGGCGCCGCCGCGTTCTGCGACGTAATCGTCGTGCCCTCGGTCAACGCCCCGCCCTCGGTCGGCGCCCACCCGATCGACTGGTTGTTGGTGCAGTTGACGTGGTCGTAATGCAGATGAGGCCCGGTCGAGTTGCCGGTGTTGCCGCTACGCCCGATCAGCGCGTATTGCGCGACCTGCTGGCCGAGCGCCACGTCGATCTCCGACAGATGGGCCATGATCGCGCACGTTCCGTCCGACGCCTTGAGGTACACATAATTCCCGTAACCGCTGCCACACGAGTAATTGCCCTCGGCACACCCGGTCGAGACGCGCGCGATGACGCCGTTGAGCCCCGCCCGGATCTCGGTGCCGCGCGAGACGCCGAGGTCGACCGCGTCGCGCGTGTAGATCGTGTTGTGCGAGTACGAGCCGCCTTGGCCTTCGGTGATCCTGGCCTGCATGCCGGTGGGCAGCGGCCAGTACGTCGAGAAGCCCGCGCCGCCGGCGTCTGGCGGACCGGCGACCGTGTAGTCGGACGGGTTGCCCTGACCATCGGGCAGGCCGTTGGCGGTGTAATGCTCACCGTAATCCGGATCGGGCGAGGGCGGACCCGGCGTCGGGTCGGAGTTCAGCACCGTGAACCGCACAGTCTTCCGGTGACGGCCGCACGTCACGGTGAGAACCCGCTGACCCGGCCTGGTGGAGGCCGCGATCATCAGGGACAGCTTGCCGCCGGACACTCTGCGCTTGAACTTCACCATCGCACCGCGGTAGTCGGCCCGCACCGACAGCGTGCAACGCCGGCCATGCGTCCGGCCGACGACCACCAGCAAGGCGCTGCCAGGCTTGACGTTCTTCGGAGAGACCCTGACCGTCGGCGTGGAGGCCTGTGCCGCGCCTCCGGTCGCCAGCAGCAGGGCCGTTGTGACGGCGGCCAGCGCCCCCGTTCTCTTACCTGTCATGTTGCTCCTCCGGGGTGAGACATCGTGATGTGTTCACATCATGGCGGCGCATCTGCTCGCCTCGGGTCGCGTCAGGTGTGCGCTCGATACACCTGGTGACCGATGACAAGAACCCTGGGTGGCAGCACACTAGCGTCTATGAGCAGCCCGACCGCACGCCACGCCAACTCGCCCACGGACCTCCAGTTGCTCCTCGCCGCCCGTGAGCGTGGCACACCGTTCCTCGCCTGGCACGACGACGCGCAGCGGCTCGAGCTCCTCGCGCTCGAAGCTCAGGATGCGTGGTTGATCGGCCGCCGCAAGAACGCGGCGGTGCGCCTCGGTTGGGACAAGCGGGTCTCGCGCGAGCACGCTCGGATGCTGCGCGTCGACGGCGGCTGGGACCTGCGCGCGCTCGACAGCGCGACCAACGGCACCTGGGTGAACGAGCGGCGAATCCGCTCCAGCACGCGGCTGCGCCACGGCGACCTCCTGCGGATCGGGCGGACGTTCCTCGCGTTCGAATCCGACGACGCCGATGACGTCACCGAGACAACCATCGACGATAAGGCCGGCCTCCCAACCTTCACCGACGACCTGGACCGGGGCATCGTCCTCGCCCTCGTGCGGGATCTCCTTCTGGAAGACCGGCCGTTCCTGCCGACGAACGCCGAGATCGCGCGGGACCTCGGGTCGCGGGTGAACACGGTCAAGGCGCGTCTGCGCGAGATGTACGCCAGCGCCGGGATGACGGAGGGCCACCGCGATTGGAAGCGCGCCGAACTGGTCCGGCGCGTGGTGCGCGAGCGCGTGTTGTCAGCAGCCGACTACGAGTAGGTGACGAGCAGCGTGCAGGTGCACGCGACGCACACCTGCCCGGCGGCGGCCGGACGCTCTGCGGACCTAGGCTCGTGCCCATGACGCGAACCACGTGCCGCGCCGCCTGGGCCATGGCCATCGGCGGCCTGATGCTCCTTCTGATCGGCGCGCCGTCCGCCGGCGCTGCGCCGGCGGCCGTCGCAGTGACCGGCGCCGGCGACTCGCACGGCTATCACGTCCTCGCCGGCATCCGCAGCGGAGAGGTCGTGCGCTGGCACGACGTCGCGGTGCTCGATCCTGGCGGGGTGCGCGACCGTGGCTGGATCGGTGAGCAGTGCGTCACGCCGAACGGCCGTTACGCCGCCGCGGTCGTGCTCCCGCTTTCTGCCGTGAACGACCCGGCCCGTCAGGCCATCGCGTACAGCGTCGACCTGCGGTCGCGCCGGGTGCGCCTGCTGACCTCGCGTGCAGCGTTCGGGTACGACGTCCTCGGCTGCGGCACCGGAGATGCCGTAGTGATTCGTGAAGCCCAACGTTCTGGATCCGACGTCGCAGCGCCGCAGGAGACGACGCTGCGATGGGTCGACCTGGCGACGGGCGTCGCACGAGAGGTGCGCGTGAGCGGTCAGGTGACCTCGGCCGTCCCCTCCGGCGCCGACATCGTCGGCGCACGCGAGACGGACGTCGTCCGCATCGCGGGCGGCCATGTCGCCACGATCGCCACGGTCGGCGACATCGCCTATGACATTCGCGCGACCTCGTCACGCTCGATGTCCTGGCTGACGACGCGCTTCGGCAGCGCCGGCGCGGCGCTCTGGCAATGGAGCGCGGCACACGGGCTGCGCCGCATCGCGACCGGTCGACGTGTCGGCTCCGCGCTCCTGGGCACGGGACGGCACCTGGCCGTCTCCGGCCTGCCGCGCGCTCGCCTGGAACCCGCGCGTGGCGGCATCGCGCTGGCGACCGATGGCAGCTTCACGGTCCAGCCGCCGGCGTCCCCGCAGCGGCCTCCGCACGTGGCCGGTCGCACCGCTCTTCACTCTGTGAGGCTTCCCGGATCGGCAGCGACGCCGTCTCCCATGCCAGGACCGCCGCGCGTCGCTGCGCATGCCGCCCAGAGCGCTTCGGCCTGCGCGGTCGCCCGGCTGGACCCTCGGCGCCAGGTCTTGCAGCCGACGTCTCAGCAGATCGACTGGGCGACCCAGATGGCTGCACGGGGGTGGCTCGACGGCGGCCACGCGCGACCGGCCGACTACGCCAACATGGGTCTTGCGGCCTACTCGGCCAACGGCGACTTCCCTCGCATCGCGCTGTCCCACCCCTCCGGCGATACCTGGGACACCGTGCCGCGCTCAGTCATGGAGGGCATCGAGGCGCAGGAGTCCAACTGGGACCAGGCGTCGTTCCATGCCCTGCCCGGCATCGCCGGCGACCCCCTCATCGCCGACTACTACGGCAGCGGCGGGAACGCCATCGACCATATCGATTTCTCCGAGGCCGACTGCGGCTACGGCCTGACCCAGGTGACCGACGGCATGCGAGCGGGCCAGCAGGCGCCCGACCTCCAGGCCAAGATCGCGGTCGACTACGAGGCGAACATCGCCGCGGGTCTTCGCATCCTCGAGCAGAAGTGGAACGACCTGTACGCCCGTGGGATCATCGCCAACGGCGGCAACCCGCGCTACCTGGAGAACTGGTACTTCGCGCTGTGGGCGTACAACACCGGGCTGCAACCGAGCGCGGCGTTCGGCAACGTCAGCGGGTGTGACCCCGGGCCGGCCTGCACCGGTCCTGACGGCACCTGGGGACTGGGCTGGCTCAACAATCCCAACAATCCCGCCTATCCGCCGAACCGACCCAACTACCTCGAGAGCAGCTACGCCGACGCGAGCCATCCCGCCGACTGGCCCTACCAGGAGCGCGTGCTCGGGTGGATGGCGTCGCCGCTTCAGGGCTTCGGCGCCGGCCCACGCTACGCCGGCCCCGAGTACCACGGCGACAGCACCTGGGTGAACGTGCCGGCAGCCCACTACTTCTGCTCCAGCGAGAACCGCTGCTCCGGGGCCGGGCCGCTGACGCCCGGCACCTGCGGCCTGGCCGACGACGAGTGCTGGTGGCACTCGCCGGCCAGCTGGGTCAACTGCGCCACGCGGTGCGCTACCAGCGAGTCCCACGTGGCATCCGGCTCTCCTGAGCCCGGCGCCGACAACCCGCACCCTCCCACCTGCGCCGTCTCTTCGAGCGACGTCCCCTCGACCGCCTTCGGCTCACCGGTCATCGTCGACGACCTTCCCGACCCCGAGTACAACGTCGTCGGCTGCGCCAACGACGGCCGCCGCGGCGGCGGCACCTTCACGCTGAACTTCGGCAGCGACGGCTCCGGCCAACCCATCAGCGCCATCGACACACACCAGCTCGGGGCAGGGTTCGGCGGGCACATCTACTTCACGCACACCGAGAAGCCGGACACCCCGTCACTGCTCACGACGGGCACGTGGACACCGCAGCTGCCCTCGGCACAGGACTACCGGATCAAGGTCCACGTGCCCGCGACCGGCGCGGACGCGCACGACGCGACATACACGGTCGCCGATCCGGACGGGCGTCGTTGGTCAGCGACGATCGACCAGGGCACGACCAAGGAGGCTTGGCTCGACCTCGGCCTGTATCCGCTCCTCCCTGGCGCGACGGTGTCGCTGCGCAACACCAGCGACAGCGGCGACGGCAGCGTCGACATCGCCTTCGACGCGCTGGCGTTCATCCCCGAAGGCGCACGACCGGATCCGGCCGCCGAGGGCCAAATCGGGCCGCCGGCCGCGGCGACGGCGACGCCTGTCGCGGCCACATCGGGGCAACTGGCCGTGACGTTCGAACCGACGCTGCCCCAACGCCTGCCCCGGGACGGGACGGCGGAGCTGATCGTGCGCGTCACCCGGTCGGTCGTGAGCCCGGTCTCAGGGGTCAAGGTCGGCTTCCGGATCGATACCGGACCCAACTCCCCTCGGTCGCTGTCTGCGACGACCAACCAGCAGGGTCTCGCCGGCGTGCGCTTCCAGGATCGCAACGGCGCCGGGATCGACCACGTCTCGGCGCGGGCAACGGACCTTCAAGGTCACGTGATCGTCGCGGTCGACTCCGTCGTGTGGGTCCCTCCGGTCGACTGCTCGGACCTCAGCGGTAAGCGCTTCACCGTGGCGCTGCGTTGCGCCGCCGCCCGCAAGAGCGTGCACGAGGTGCTGAAGGCGGCGCAGTGCGGGGCGGGGATCGCCAGCGACTTCGCCCCCGAGCTGAAGATCCTGAGCAAGATCAAGGACGCGAAGTCCGCGGCCGACGCGCTCAAGCTCGCCAAGACCGAGAACGCCAAGGCGATCACGAAGTTCCTCTATGACCTGTGGGATACCGTCGCGCATGACGCCCCTGCCGCGAAGGCCAGCCTGAAAGATGTGCGCAAGCGCGTCAAGGCGGCCAATAGCGCGAAGGACGTGATCGAGCTGCTGCCCGACCTGGTGTCCGCCCTCCGCAAGAAGGACTTCAGCGACATCGCGCTCGACGCAGCCGACATCCTCGGTGTCAAGCCGTGCGCGGAGCTGGTGGCCGGCACCGTCACCGGCACGTAGAGCGACGATCGCAACGGCCGTCAGGTGCGCGATCGGTACACCTGAAAGGCCACCTCGCGGCCCACGTTGGCTCGATCCTCATGTGGTGACGCACCCGCCGGGTGCGCAACGAACCGAAAGGCCATCAGCATGAAGACGCATGCGCAGGTGAAGGGGATGGGGTCCGACCTCCGGGGTCGCGTCATGATCGCGTTGGCGCTGGCGGCCGCGGCGCTCACGCTCGGCCTGGCCGCGCCGCGTCCGGCGGCTGCGGCGCAGGACGGAACGGTCACCGCGTCGCTGACGGTCCGGCTCCACACCGACCCGCACTGCTGCGGCATCGGCGGGCCGGCGGTCGGCGATGTCGTGCCGGTGTTCTGCTACCGCGACGGCAAGACGGCGACCTACCAGGGCGGGCGGAGCCAGCGCTGGTTCCTGATCCAGTACGCCCAGACGCCGGAGAACCACCCGATCGGGTTTATCTCGGTCATGGCGTTCAACAACCAGCCGCACGTGGGCAAGTGCGTGTACAACAGCGCCTGGCCTGAGGACTGGGCGCCGACATCGAGCGACGGGCCGCCGTCCGAGGACATCGTCACGCCCAAGTGCGGGCAGATGCTCGGCCCGCAGCCCGGTCAGGACAACTACGAGGAGCTGTGCGGTGACGGCAGCGGTTCCGGGTCGGGCTCGGGGACGGGGTCGGGGTCGGGCTCGGGGTCGGGGTCGGGGACCGCGTCTAGCTCGGACTCGGGCAGCACGCCCGTCTTCGGCGTGATGAACACCAGCGAGAGCCCGCCCGACGGCGTCTGGTTCCGCAACAGCCCGCACACGGGCGATACCGACCGCGTCACCGGTCACGGTGTGTACTCGGGGGAGTCGGTGCAGCTCCAGTGCTACGGCTATGGCGACTCGGTCGGCCGCTACAACGACTCGTTGTGGTACTTCGTGACGAACGTCTCTCGCCCGACCAACGCCGGGGTCGCCAACAGCGGCTGGTTGAACGCGCATTACATCAACGACAATGTGCAGGCCAACCAGATCGACGACGGGGTCCCATCCTGCTGACCTGACAGCGCACTAGCCGAGATGCGGCTCGGGTCGATCCGGGATCCGGGCCGCATCGCTACTACTCCGGCGTTGGAGGTCATCGCTCGGCGCACCGCCTGCGAAGACAAATGCTGGCGACTCAAAAGCGTTCGTCGCCGAAATCAGTCAGGTCCCGCGCAGTGACCGCGCGTGCCATCCCGAGAACGTAGCCTCGGGCGGCGGTACTTCAGTCTCACGGCAGCTCACCCCAGCGCTGGAGCAGGCCCACCCGCTGGTCTTCGACCAGCCCGACACGATCAAGCAGGGCGATGCTGCGCCCGTTGCGTCGGTCGACGCGCACGAACGTGCGTGCGTGACGGCCGAGCCGGCGCATCTGCTGGAAGATCACCAACATCATGAAATGGCCGAGGCTGACCTGCTCGCCCTCGAGCAGATCGACGAGGACCCCGCGTGCCTCGCGGGCCACGGCGATGACCTCGGTGTAGCCGACGTCGGGCACCATTGACGGCTCAACGTGGTGGGCGCCGACGACCAGCAGGTCGCCCGCTGGTCCGAAGCCGAGCAGCATGCGCCCGTCGAAGTAGGGCGGCGTGTCGAGGTAACGAAGCGGAAGCGGACCGCGGATCTGCTCCTCGACGAGGTCCTCCCACGGCTCCCCCGTGCTGCAGGTGAAGCGACCGAGCGCTTCCCGGTCACCCAGTCGCAGGCCTCGGATCTGGAGGTCGGCGGCCTTCACTCCACGTCGGGGATCCCGGCCGGGATGCGCACCGTCGGCGTCCCGGAGACCACCAGGACCTCGGGATCGACGCCACTGAGCACCTGCCCCCACGGCGTGCCGTACACGTCCACGAGCCGCTCGCCGAGCTTGTTGACATCGGGCATCTCGATCGCGGGTTCCACCGACAGCATCGTGCGGCCGCCGGCGAGGATCTCCCAGCTCGCGATCACCGGGCTACCGATCGCTCCGATCCCCGCCGCCCGCACGGTCATCACCGGCACGGGAACGGCAGCCGGAAGCCCTTGCAGCTCGACCATCGCCGCGACGTCGTTCATCGCGACGATGCGCCCGCTGAACTGCGCGGGCGTCGTCTCGGCATCGAGACCGCGGCGGGCGCGAGCGAGCTTGCGCTGCAGCCCTGTCACCTCTGCCGAGAGCTGCGGCGCGGCCAGCAAGCGGGCCAGCTCGGCAGCACTGTTGACGCCGCCCGCACCGGCGATCGTGCTCAGCGCCGCGGCGATCTTCTTAGCCTCCGGCGACGCGTCGAGCCGCGCCGCCGCCTTGGCGAGACGCTCAGCCGTCACGAAGTCCTTGCGCCGCGCGGCCCGCGCGGCGTCGCGGTTCAGGGCGCTGTAGAGATGCACGCGGCCACCCAGCCGCCCCGCCGTCCCGCGCGTGGTGAAGCTCAGTCCCGGCGACAGGGCGTGCTTGTCCTTCAGCGCGCGGATGCCGTTGTCGATCGTCGTGGTCTCGTCGAGACGGAAGTCGCGAACGATCTCTTGACGCGTGACGAGCGGGAGCGCAGCGGGCATGCCATCAGTATAGGCGCCCGACGCCGCATATTGCGGCGTCGGAGTACGGATGGTGGCATCGCTCGGCCTCATCCGTCCTCCGACGGCCCTGGCTCGGAAGGTTCGTCGTCCGGCCGTCGCCGCGCGAACGCCTCGTTGACCATCTGCACCTCGCGCTCCGACGGCTGGTAGTGCGAGTAGATCTGGGTGGTCTTGGCGTCGGCGTGGCCGAGCATCTCCTGGATGAACCGCAGCGGCGTCCCGGCCGCGGCCATCTGGGTGCCGAAGGCATGGCGCAGATCGTGAAAGCGGATGACGCGGACCCTCCGCCTCACGGCAGGCCTGCTTGAACTTGCGCGTCACCTTTGCGCCATCCAGCTCCTTGCCCGATTCTGGATGACAGAAGACGAGATCGTCCGGTGCGCTGTAGGCGCTGCGCGCCTTCCAGACCTTGAGCGCCTCCATCGCCTCGTCGGCGATCGGGACTGACCGGCGCGTCGACTCGTCCGACTTGCCCTCCCCGAGTGCTCGCCGCGCACGTACGCATTGCGAACGCGGATGCGCTGAGCGACCCAATCAACATGCCGCCATCGCAACCCCAACAACTCAGACTGCCGCAGCCCGGTGATCGCCGCGATCAGAACGATCACACGCAGGACCGGACCCCAGACGTCGGGCGGGACCGGCGGCGCCGGACCCCCGCGGCCACGGCGCGTCGGCGCCGGCGCGGGATGCACAACCTCATTCGGGATCGCCTTGAGAACCCGATCGAGCTCGTCCAAGGTCAGGTACTTGAGGTCGGGGTCAGCGTCGTTCTGCCGGCGTCGCTTCGGACGCGTCGCGTGCCGGACCGGGTTCTCGGTCGCCCACTTCTTGTGGATCGCGTGCTCGAAGATCGAGTGCAGGAACGTCATCACGTTGCGCACCGACTTGGGTGCCAAGCCCTTGACGAGCATGTCCTCGGCGAGCTTCTCGACCTGCGCCGTCGTGACGCGGTCCACGGGCTTCTTGCCGAGCGCCGGCGAGATGTGGACGCGCTGCATCGACTCGCAGTTCTCCTTGTAGGACTTGCGCGCGCCCTCGATGACCTGCTTCTGACGCAGTGAGTCGGCCGCATCGTCGATCGTGTGCCGGCCCGAGACGGCGGGCCGCGGCTTACGATCCTCGTCCTCCTGCATCTTGCGGAACTTCTTCTCGGCGTCCGCACGGGTCAGGCCATCGGACTCCCCGCGGTGTCGCACCGGCCCCACCTTGCGGTGCAGGTGACGCCCGGCCGCCGTACGCCAGCGACCCTAGTAGGCGTCGCGCTCGCGATCGATATACAGATGGCCGGTGCCGTAGTCCCGTTTCTTGCCCATCTCCTACCTAGGGCCGAGCGCGGCCAATCTCGCCCCCCGTGTGTCCGCCGGTTCGAGGCCCGCGCTGAACCTCGTCGAGCCACCGCTCGATCGCCGAACGACGAAACCGGACGTAGCGGCCAAGACGCACGTGAGGCAGCGCGTCGCGTCGACTCTCCGCGTACACCCAAGCGGTCGTGACGCGCATGAGCGACGCTACCTCCTCCGCCGTCAAGAGCGGATCGTCCTCACCGAGTTTCTCGACGACAGCCATACCTCTTAGTCGACGAGCCGGTCAAACACCCCTCGCCCGCACAATTGGCCGTGGCAGTCCGACGCCGCACTCAGCGCGGCGCGGCGCAAATGACCTCCTCCCGTGCCCAGCCGTCTGGGGCGACGACCTACAGCCGTCCGAACACGATCCGCTGCGCAGCGCGACCGCCCGACGCCATCCGACTGCTCGTCCTTGAGCCGCGCGGTCCGGAAAGCACCGGCCGTCGCGTAGCTACGAGCTGGCCTTGACGGCCGCGGCACGGAGTCGTGCCTGCCAGGACTTAGGCAGCTGCTCGCGTAGTCGCGGCAAGGTCGTCATCCCGCGAACCAACGACTGACGGACCGCGAGATCGACCTGCTCGGTCCAGCCATCACCGCGCACGACATCGGCGATCGTGCGTTCCACACCGGTGACGGGAACGCCCAGGACGAGACGCCTGTCCTCCTCGCTGATCGACCGGTCGGTGAAGTGCGCGCGAACCCCCTCCGGGATCGTGGTGCCGCGCTTTGACCGCGGCATCGTCACGTGGACCTCATCGGCGATCACGTCGGCGAGATCGAGCAACTCCAACGCGCTCACATTCGAGACCACAGCGTCAGCGCGCGACAGACCCAGCCAGATCGGGACGACGTGCTCATTCGGCGAGCCGGGGAAGCGACGCAAGCGATAGACAGCCCGGCCGGCCCGCTGCAGCATTCCGCCCTCGCCAGTCATACGCTGGAGGACATCGATCACCCTGGTGCCGCGATGCCCGCCCCGCTGACGGTTGGATCGATACGCCGCCTGCGCTCTAGTCTTGATGGGGCGATCAGCTTGATCATTGATAATGGCATTGCCGTGTCTGCCGACCCGCGCAACAGCGATCCAGGTGTGCCGTACGAGCCACTTTTCGCCGAGCACCGACCTACGCCTGATGGATGGGACGACTTCGTGCACGGCGCTCTCGTACCGCTGTGGATAGACGCCTACGACGCCGCCACGCCGCGGGCGACGCAGGTGCTGGACATTCCGCAAGCCACCATGACCTACCTCTTCGACATGGCGCCGTCGATGAGCAACGTCGGCGACGATCGTGTCGTCGCCGTATGGGGCCGCTCGATCGCTGCGACCGCACCGCGCGACAAGACGCGACAGGCCGGCTTCATCCCCGTCCCGGAGAAGTGGTCAAAGGCCGGCTACGACCGTGGCCACTTCGTCTCCCACGCCGCCGGCGGCGGCCTGGACATGAACCTCTTCCCACAGGCCAAGGGCCTGAACCGCGGCGTCGGCGAGCGCGGCAGGGCCTGGCGCGCGCTGGAACGCCAGACCGTCACGCAACCGGGCACGCCGCTGCTCGTGCGCCCGACCTACAACGGCGACGGCTGGGTGCCTGAGACCATTGACTACTGCGTCGTGGTCGATGGCGAGTTGCGCGTCGGGCGGTTCGACAATCGTGACTGAACCTTACCGGTCGGCGCCGTGGCGCCCTGAGGATTGACGCGCGCGGGACTGTCATGTGTCCAGGACGTAGGCTCGCCGCCGTGCTGGTCAACGCGGCACTCCGCAACGCAACCGCGCTCGAACTAGAGCGCGTGGTTGTCGCCGAATGCCTCGACCTCAAGAACCCGGTCGACGCGCGCTTCCATCGGGCATGGATCGGGTCACTCGCGGCGCTGCCTCGCGCCGAGCGCGGCGGTGCTCTGGCCGGCGTCACCGGCCACGTGGCGGAGTCGGTCGTCGCCGTGCTGCTGGTCGACTGCGGCAACGAGTTGTTATGGCAGTGCACCGGAGCAGGAAGACACGGCGTTGATCTCGTGGTCCTCACGCCCGACCACCGGGTCATCGGGATCGAGGTGAAGGCCACGCTGCGTGCTGGCTACGTCCCGCGGATGTCCCGTCGCGCGGTGCTGCAGATGAGCGCGGCGTGGATCGACAAGGCCGACAACCCCGGGATGGCCAGCCTGCAACTCGCCAGCGCCGACGTCTACGGCGCGGTGATCGCCATCAACTTCGCCGACATGACCATCCGCACCGCGGTCACTGAGGATTTCGAGATCTTCGTGCCGCTCAACGACTGGAACGAGCTCGCTCAACAGCTTTCGCACCGGCCTTGATGCTCGAGATTTGCGAGCGAAGCTCTCAATTGCGTCCCCAACCGAAGCGGCTACTCCATGTCGCTGGATTCCCCGCGCTATGCCTTGCGTTCGGACGTCCGTCCTCGTTCGTACTCGGCCGGGAGCCGCGCGACGTCGACCCCGTAGGCCTGGGCGCGGATGCGCTTCGCCGTGTCTGCGGTGACGAGCGACACTTGGCGCGGCCCGAACTGGCGCAACTCCTGCGCTACGCCGAGGATCTCCTCGTCAGCGTTGTCGGGCCGGATGCGGCCTTCGCCGACCGGCACCTCAATCGTCACGCCTTCGCGTACGGCGCCTGGCTTGTCGCCCGATCCGAGGAGCCCTCGAGCTGCGGGAGGATCCGGCGGGCTCTTTCGGCGAGGTCGTCGCTTCGTGCGTACTTCTGTCGTCGAGCTCCTTGACCACGCGGAGCGGGACGATCAGCCGGACGGCGGGCTGCTTGAGCACGGCCGGCCACGGGATCATCGCCGGCAACTCGAGGTGAAGCAGCACGTGCGTATCGTCCTCGACGATGCCCGCGAGCCGTTCCCGCTGCGCGTCGATCTCCGTGCAGATCGGGGACGTCACCGCGATCATCGCCTCGTTGGTCGCCCCGTGACTTCATACAACGCCGAGGCCACCGCCCTCACGGTCGATGACATTGGCGAACGCAGTGCACGTCCGTGCAGCCTGGCCTCCGAAGCAGTTCGAAACTCTTACTTCGCGCAAAGCAGGAGTCGGCGCCACATAGCTGCTCCTCGTCCGAAGCAGCAGGCTCGCTACCGACGCATGTAATCCACTTCGCCACAGTCACGGAGTGCCAAGGCCCTCCCTCGTCGACGATTCGGATACGTGTTAGACGGCCCGGGGAGTCCAGCAAAGTCCGCGGCCATCCACTCGATCACGACATGCGGCGCGGAGCGCACGCGAACTCCGGTTCCGCGAAAGCTACGCTCTGTTGGTGAGCATCTCGCCGGATAGATTCGAGTCGATCGTCCAGGCCGTGGCGAAGAGCCGCTTCATAGAGGTGACCGTTTCCGGCTTTGAGATCACCGTGCAGAAAGTGTCGCGGTCTGGTCGAACGAAATACGCCGCACAGGCCGTGTACGACCCGGCGGCCGATCGCTGGACGATCCACGACTGGAAGGGCGGCGGGACCTTCAATGGGCTCATCCACGACATCAATCGGGTGATGGACTCGTGATCGGCTGACCGGCGGGTTCGCGAGAGTGCGACGAGCCCGGTCTCGCGCTCGCAGCTCAGACCGGGATGCTGCTTCACGCAAAGCGCAAGACAGGCAACCGCTTCCTCTTCTCGCGCAGAGCAGCACTGGTCCGCAGCGGTGCTTGTCGTCCAAAGCGGCAGTCGCCGGGCGGGCGCCGACCGCCGCCTCACCTGCCTCGACGGAGAAGCTGGTGGTCCACAGGAGGACGGTGCGCTCCTTGCTCATGGCACTCGCCCGTACCAGGGCGACGGGTACTTCGAGTACGGCGCCCTCGACCGCACGTGCGGCCCGGACGCCGGTTTCCTGCGCTGCGATGAGTTGCGCGTCGGCGGGCGGTCTTACACCCATGACCTCGATTACCGCTCAAACGCACGCGACGCTCGACGGCGTCATCGACGCCCCGCCCGCGGACGCGCTCTTGCCGTACATGAGCGACGCCGGCCGGCAGGGAGCGCTGGATCTCGCGCTGGCGGCCGACGCGCTGCTGCTCGCGCGCGAGACCTGGCAGGGCCTGGCCCGCGCGTGGCGCGACCAGACCGGCCCGATGGCCGAGCGGCTCAACGCGATGCCGAAGTACGTCGTATCCGCGACGCTCGGGTCCGCCGACGAGTGGGACCACACGACGATCGTCGGCTACGACGACATCGCCGGCCTGCGCGAGCGAGAGCAGCTCCTGACCTACGGCTGCGGGCGCCTCGCACGGGATCTGCTGGCCGACAGGCTACTCGACGTGCTCGTGCTGTCGATCACGCCCGTCGTGGTGGGCACCGGCCGGCGCCTGTTCGACGACCCCGGCCACCTCGTCCGGCTGCGGCTCACCGACAGCACGACCTTCGAGACTGGCGCCGTGCGGCTGTTCCTTGAGCCGGATCACGCCTGACCGAAGCTACAACCGAGTACTGCTCTCCATGCGGGGCGGCACGGGCCACGCTGTCGGCATGGCTGACTCCACGATGTTTGTTGATGCTCGCGGGCGGCGTCGGTCGCCCGTGACGTTGCCCGGCTACCACGCGGGACGACCGCCCCGCAACATGGGTCGCCGCTACCCGGCCGACCCGCCAACCGTCGAGGAGATCGTCTCGGTCATGCGCTGCGCCGGCGACGACCCCTACGGCCTGCGGACCCAGGTGCTGATCGTCTTGCTGTGGCGCGCCGGCCTGAGAATCAGCGAGGCGCTGGCGCTGGCCGAAAGCGACCTCGACTGCGAGCGCGGCGGCGTGCTCGTGCGCCGCGGAATGGGCGACAAGCGTCGCGAGGTCGGCATGGATGCGGGGCTGGAAGCACCTCAATCGATGGCTCGCGACGCGCGTGGACATGCCGATCGGCGCGTTGTTGTGCGTGATCAGCGGTCCGACCCTGGTCAGCACCCGCCGTGCGCCACACGCTGCGACGCCTGGCAGGCGACGCCAGCGTGCGCCCGCGCTTCGCACCCCACCAACTCCGACACGCCCCGCCGTTGAGATGGCCCGCGAAGGCGTCCCGCTCAACGTCATCCAACGCCAACTCGGTCACACCAACCTCGGCGTGACCTCCATCTACCTCCAAGGCATCGACAGCAGCGAGATCATCGACACCGTCCACGCCCGCCCAGCACCCGTGCTGCCCGCCAGCGCCGGCTTCCGCTAGCGCACTGACGACACCCCCACGCGGAAGCGAAAGCGCAAATGGGTTGGGACGAGTGAGGTGCTGACCTCGAGTCAGAGGAGACCCGCGAGCCACCCAATCAGCTGGCGGATCTCTTCGACGCTGGCTAGCACGGCAAGCGTCGTCGATGCTGAACGGACTCTGCGTCGCGTACAGCCAGAATTGCCGGCCTGACGCTTCCGCAGGTCTGCCGCGACTTTCGCTATCTCGTCTGCGGGAGCGCGGTGGGGCCCTAAGTGTTCTGATTTCGAGCAGGCCGAGCTGGCGCGCCGTCGCAAAAAGACGGCGCGACCTTCCGCCAATCACTCAAGGACTAGCCCCAAAGCCGGTCATAGCGCGACAGCGTACTTGCCGTATCCGACAGCATCGGGAGTTGCCCGCGACCGTTATAAGGCCGGTCGAATGGAGACGCCCGATCCCAGGGCAGCCGCTACTGCGTTGCGTGACAGGTAATCGTCGCGCTTCTGCTTTCGCGTGAAGGCGACACCGCGCTCACCTCAGCGAGTGGACCGGCCAACGACTACGCCGGTCGACGTACGGCCAGCTGCAGAATTGGTCCGCAAATTGATCCGCAAGCTCCGCGTCACACCCGCCTCAGCCAACGCAAAAGGCCCGCAAAGCGGGCCTTCGTGCGTATCGGGGAGACAGGATTTGAACCTGCGACCGCCCGGCCCCCAGCCGGGTGCGCTACCAGACTGCGCCACTCCCCGTGGCTATGAAAACTGCGGGTAAACGAGCAAGCGGGCGACGGGACTCGAACCCGCTCCTAGAGCTTGGAAGGCTCCCGTGCAGCCGTTGACACCTCGCCCGCAGGCCTGGCGGCAGTGTACCGGCCCGGTCCAAACCCCGGCGGGCAACGCGAACCCCCGCGCTCACGCGCCACCCACCGGCTTGCGCGCCTCCGTCGGCACGACGCCGGCATCGTCGGCAATCGCCGGAGGCGGCCACGCGCCCCACCAGTTGTCGGCCGCCCCATCCAGCGTCACGACGGTCCCGCTGAGCGCCCGCCCCAGCGGCGACGCCAGCATCCCGACCAACCACGCGAACTCCTGCATCGTCCCCAGCCGCTGCAGCGGCACACTCAACGCCGCGCTGCGCCAGACCACCTCCGGGTACTTTCGCAACGACTCCGTGTCGAAGCGCCCGATCGCCGCCGCGACCACCGACACGCCCGCGTCGCGCCACTCGGAAGCCAACTCCACCGTCAACGCTTCCACCGCCGCCCGCGCCGCACCCGTGTGCGCCATCGCCGGCATCCCGTGGTGCGGGCTCACCGTCACGTTCACAACGGCACCGCCCCCGCCCGCGCGCAACGCAGCACCAGCAGCGCGCGTCATCGTCATCGTCCCCTCGACGTTCAGCCGCATCACCGCCCGCCAGCCCTTCGCGCCAATCGCCTCCGCCGGCACGAAGTACTGCCCGCCCGCGTTGTTGACCAACACGTCCAACCCGCCATGGCGCTCGACCGCAGCGTCAACGATCCGTGCCGCATCGTCACGCGACCGGATATCCCCGCTCACCCACGAACAACCCTCACCCAACTCCGCAGCAGCGGCCTCCAGCACCTCCTCCCGCCGCCCCGCAATCATCACCCGCGCACCACACGCCAGCAGCTCCGCCGCCGCCTGGCGCCCGAGGTTCGTCCCACCCCCGGTGACCACCGCTGACTGGCCGGCCAGCAAACCACCACGAAAGATCTCCGATACCCCGCCCATTGCCCTCGAAGTCTATGGACGGACGCGCAAAGGTGGACAGGCATGGCACGCTTAAGCCGAGAGTTTCCGTGTCCAGCACCCTCGCCGAACGCCTCGCCGACCGCGACGAGCAGCGGTTCGTCGGCCGCGAGCGTGAGCTTGCGTTCTTCGACTCGCTCTTCGTCGACGACCCGCCCGCGCAGGTCGTGCTGGTCCACGGCCCGGGCGGGATCGGCAAGAGCACGCTCCTGCGTGAGATAGCCCGCCGCGGAGCGCAGCGCGGATGGACCGCCCAGATCGTCGAAGGCCGCGACCTCGCTCCCGTCCCGGGCGAGATCGAGAACGCACTCCAAGACATCACCGAGGCGCCCCGCCCACTCATCCTCTTCGACACCTACGAGCGAATGTCAGCCGCCGACGGCTGGCTGCGCGGTCGCCTCTTGCCCTCACTTCCTGCGCACGCTCTCGTCGTGCTCGCTGGTCGCAGAGCGCCCGACCCCGGGTGGTTCGAGGGTGGCTGGGAGCGTCTGGCGGTCGAGCTGAAGATCGAGCCGATGCCCGCCGACGCAGCCCTCAACCTCATCAAGGCCCACGGCCTCGACGACGGCGACCTCGCCGAGCAGCTGATCGCGTGGGCCGCCGGCTCACCGCTCGCGCTCGCCCTCGCCGCCGACGCCGTCCAGCGCGACGGCACCTCCTGGACGCCCGAGCGCATCCACGAGCACCCCAACTTGGTCCAGGCGATCTTGCACCGGATCGCGCGGACCGAGCTGGATGGCGGCAACCTCGACGTCGCAGCAGTCGCAGCCATCGCGCGCGTGTGCGACGAGCAAATGCTCCGCGACGTCCTGCCCGAGGTCGATCACCAAGCCGCCTACGCCTGGCTGCGCGAGCGCACGTTCTCCGAGCCGGTCGCCGGCGGCATCGCGTTGCACGAGATCGTCCGCCAAGCCATGCGCGCCGACCTCCGCGCGCGGGACCCCGAACGTGACCGCGAGCTGCGCCGTCGGATCGCCGACCACCTCTTCCTGCGTGGTCTGCGGGCAGGACCCCGCACGGTCGTCGATCTCGCCGAGCTGGTCGAGAACCCGGCCGTCCGCTGGGGCTTCGGCGCTGACGGCTCGACGACCCACCGTCCGGACCTCTGGCGCGCGGAAGACCTCCCGGTCGCCCGCGCCAGGATCACGGCCAAGCCCGACGGCGTGCTGTGGTGGGACTCGACCCAGCTGATCCTCGAGCAGGCGCCCGACCGTGTCGTCACCGTCCGCGACGTGCACGACACGCTCTGCGGCATCGCGATCGCGGTCACCCCCGACAACGCGCCCGCCATCACCCAGCAGGACATCTGCCTCGGCCCGTGGCTTGCCCACGCACGTGCGACGCACGCCGGTGAGGAGGTCTTGATCTGGCGGGACTCGATCGACTTCGTCGCTCACGGTGACCTCGGCTCGCCCGTCCTCTCGATCCTCAACACCGCGGCGATCCTGCGCTCGGGCCTCAACAACCCACGATGGTCGTACATCCCGATTGATCCGAGCAACGAAGCGGCGGTCGTCTTCGCACGGGCGGTCAACACCACGCACTTGGACCACCTCGACATCGCCTTCGGCACCAGGATCGTCCAGTGCCATCAGATCGACCACGCAGCCGACGGCTTGCTCGGCGGCGTGCGCAGCGCGGTCTACGGCGAGCTCGGCCTCGGCGTGCCAGGGCCGATCCAGCGACGTGACGACACGGCACCGCAAACCCACGACGACAACCAGCCCGTCACGCTCGACGCCGTCCGCGACGCCCTACGCAACCTCCACCAGCCGCTGACCCTGGCCACAAGCCCCCTGGCCACCGGCACCACCACCGAGCAACGCGCCGCCTCGGTGCGCGCCGAAGTCCAAGACGCCATCGCCAACGCCTTCGGCAACTCGCCCGCCGAACAGCTCTTGCGCCGGATCGTCCAGCGCGGCTACCTCGATGCCGACGGCAGCCACGAGCTCGCCGCCGACGAGCTGCACGTCAGCCGCGCAACGTACTTCCGCCGCCTGCGCACCGCCTCTGAGCGCGTCGCCGACTACCTGATCGCCAAGCACGCCTGACGGCCAGGTCGCGCCCTGGGCGACGACCGTTCGGGCCCGTACACTGCCCGCGTCGGGCGGCCCGGATGGCCGCCGGTTTGCCATGACGTTGGACGTCGCACATATCGAATACGCGGGTGGTGGACCGGGCTTCGCGCGCGTCCGCCTGAGCGGCGCTGCCCGCACCGCGGTCGCCTGCCGCCTGGCGCCGCCGACGCTGCTGATCGCCGATGGACCGTCATGGCGGCGGCTGGCCACGGTTCCGGGAACGGAGCTGCTGCACGGAGCCCCGGACGGTGTCGCATTCACGGTCGCGTTCGTGGTCCCCCTGCATCTCGCATTGAGCGACGGTGCGTGGTGGCTGGAGCCGGGCCCGGAAGTCGCCGACACGGCGCACGACCGCCATCGACTCGATGAGCTGGCCGGCCGCGCGGCGGCGCTCGGCACCGAGCTAGCGGCGCTGCGCCTGCGGGTCGACGAGGCCGAAGCGGCACCAACGCCCGCGGTCGACGCCGTCCGCCCACCAGAAGACCCCGACGCCGCGCCCGCCCCCGACGCAGTCCCTGTTCCCCGCCGCAGCCGCCTGCGCGCGCTGCGCCCCAGCCTTCCCGCGCTCCTCTTCGCCACCGGCGCACTAGCGCTCGGCGACGCCGTTGCCACCGTCGTCTGGCAGGAGCCGGTCTCCGCGCTCTGGGCTGCCCGCGAGCAGCACGCGCTTCAGGACGACCTCGCGCGCCTCGACGCGGCCTACGACACACCTGCCCCCGCGCCGCCCGCGACCGCCGCCGCCGCGAAGACCGCCGACCCTCGCCGCACCGCCCAAGCCCGGATCCGCGCGCTCGCGCACACGCTCGAATCCCGCACCGCCGGCGGCAAGCCGCTCGGCGAGCTGCGCATCCCCCGTCTCGACGCTCGCTTCGTCGTCGTCCAAGGCACGAACACGAGCAACCTGCGCCGTGGCCCCGGCCACTACTCCGGAACCGCCCTCCCCGGCCAGGACGGCACGGTCGGCATCGCCGGCCACCGCACGACCTACGGCGCGCCGTTTCGCCACCTCGACGCGCTGCGCCGCGGCGACCCCATCACCATGACGATGCCCTACGGCCGGTTCGTCTACCGCGTCGAGGGCACGCGGATCGTCAAGCCAGACGACGTCTCAACCCTGCGTTCCATCAACCGCCAGCGCCTCGTGCTGAGCGCGTGCCACCCGCTCTACAGCGCCGCAAGGCGGCTCGTGGTGATCGCCCGCTTGGAGCAGGCCGCGCCCCGCGGCGCGGCGGCGTCTACCGGTCCGTCGCGGCCCGGCGGCGCCGATGCAGCATGAGCCCGCCGACCATCAGCGCGGCGCCAAAGAACCCGATGTAGATCGGCTCACCGCCCGTGAACGCCAGGTGCGACGGGCCTTTGCGCGTCGCCCGTGACGGCGGCGGACCGCCGCCGTTGTTGGACGGCACCGTCTTCTTGCCGTGCTTGCGCTCCGGGTTGGCGCCGTTGGTCGTCGTGGCCTCCGACGGCGTGGTCGACGTCTTGGTGGGCGTGGTCGACGCGGGCGTGGTGGGCGTGGTGGTGGTCGGCGTCGTCGCGTAGGGCGACAGCGTCGTGCCGTCTGACTGCCCGAAGGCGACGACGGCAAGCGTCAAGCCGCCCGCGCTGGACAGCAGGGCAACGAGCAGGACCACAACCGTGTGGCGAGACAGGCGCTTCATGGCAACACTCTCGAATCCGTTCAGGGCGCCTCTCTGGCGCGAGGGCCACCTTAGAGGCGTCAGAAGGTCTCTGACAACCGATACGCCGTCTTCCGGGGCCAGACCTCGCCGAACGTTCAGGCCGCGCAGCGATGCGCGGACATCCTCCGCGAGACCGCCGGAGCGTCACGGGGCGAACCGCCCCGTTACCGCGCTCCGCCCTACAATGACCGCCGCTGGGGGACTGGTGTAACGGCAACACTGCGGTCTCCAAAACCGTAACTCGAGGTTCGATTCCTCGGTCCCCCGCTCCGTCGGTGCCGACGATCCGCGCGCTACAGCGCCAGCTCGCCACGCCGCAGCGCCACGACGATCGCGTGGGCGCGCGTGCGGGTGCCGAGCTTGCCCATCGCGTTGCGCACGTGCGTCCGGATGGTCTCGGTCGACAGCACGAGCTCGGCGGCGATGTCCTCGACCGAGAGCCCTTCGGCCAGTCGCCCGAGCACCTCGCGCTCGCGAACCGTGAGCACGCGGTCGACCGGCGCCTCCTGATGGGCGAGCCGGTGGCGGACGTTAGGATCGACGAACGTGCCGCCCGCGGCGACAGCCCGGACGGCGTTGAGCATCGTCTCGGGATCCGAGGTCTTCAACGTAAAGCCGCGGGCACCGCTGGCCAGCGCGTCTTCGAGGACAGCGGGGTCGTCCATGCCCGTGTAGAGCAAGACACCGAGGCGCTTGTCCCTCCGCAGCAGCCGTCGCGTGAGCTCCACGCCGCTGCCATCCGGGAGGTCGACATCGATCAGCGCGACGTCCGGCTCGGCCTTGACGATGGCGGTGTGGCCCTCCTCCGCGGTGCCCACGCGGGCAGCGACGAAGAAGCCCTCACGTTCAAGCACGAGGCAGAGCCCCTCGCGCACGGTGGGGTGATCCTCAACCACCACGATCGATCGAAGGGTTTCCGTCACGCAGCCCCACGGTAGTTGACCTAGTGCTCAGATGGCAGAAGAACCAACCGACCCTTCCCTCCGCGACCGCGACGATCAAGCGGCCGCCCAGGAGCTCGATGCGATCGCGACGGCGCTCGCGCACGACCTCCGCGCCCCGCTGCGGGCGATCGACGGCTTCTCGCGGATCCTGCTCGCCAACCACGCCGAGACGTTGCCCGACCAGACCCAGCACTACCTGGCGCTCGTCCGCGACGCGGGGACCGAGCTGGCCGACCTGCTCGACGACCTCCTCGACGTCGTCGGGATGACGCGGGTGCCGCTCGAACCGCGCGAGGTCGACCCGGCGCTGCTGGCACGCGAGCTGATCGACGCGGTCTTCGAGCCGCGTGCCGAGGGCCGCGACGTCACGTGGACCGTCGGCGAGCTGCCGTGCTGCCACGCCGACCAGACGCTGCTGCGACGGCTGATCGAAGAGCTGCTCGACAACGCGTTGAAGTTCACCGCGCCCCACGAGCGCGCGCGGATCGAGCTGGCGTGGGACGAGCGCGCCGGCGCCTACGCGCTGCGCGACGACGGCATCGGGCTCGACGGCGAGCTGCCCGACCAGGCCTTCGCGATCTTCGGACGGCTCAACGGGCGCGAGGCCTTCGCGGGGACCGGCTCGGGCCTGGCGATCGCGTCCCGGATCGCCGAGCGTCACGGCGGTCGCGTGTGGGGTCGCGGGACGCCGGACGGCGGCGCGACGGTGTGGTTCACGATCGGCTGAGCGACCGCCGACGCTGATAGAAGCCGCCGCGTGCTCCTTGAGTTACGGCTTCTGTTCGCGATCTTCGCCGGTGGCTGCGCCGGCGCGCTGGCGCGTGCCGGACTGCTCGAGCTGGCGCCGACCCATGCCGGCCTCTGGCCCTGGGTGACGTTCGGGGTCAACGTCGCGGGAAGCCTGCTGCTGGGCTTTGTCGCCACCCATCGCTCACCGGCGAGCCGTGCACGCGCGCTGATCGGCACCGGGTTCTGCGGGGCGCTGACGACGTTCTCGACCCTGCAGCTGGAGGTGTTGGAAATGCTGGACGCCGAGCGCGTCGGCATGGTGATCCTGTACGCGGGTGGGAGCGTCGCGGCGGGCCTGGCCGGTGTGGCGATCGGGGTCCGCGCAGCGCCGGCGCCGGCACCCGCACCCACGCCGGAGATCGCATGAGCGCCGAGGCATGGGTCGCGGTCGGGCTGGCCGGCGGCTGCGGCGCGGTGGCCCGCGCGCTGCTCACGCATTTCGTCAACGTCCGCGCGGGCCGCGCGTTTCCCTACGGGACGCTGGCCGTCAACCTGTCGGGCGCGGTTGCCCTCGGCGTCATCGCCGGTTCCGGTCTCTCCGGCGACGCGCTGCGCATCATCGGCATCGGCTTGGTTGGCGCCTACACGACCTTCAGCACCTGGATGCTGGAGACCCATCACGCCAATGCCCTCGGCCACCGTGGCCGCGCGGTCGCCAACATCCTGGTGAGCCTCGCCGCCGGCCTACTGGCGGTCTGGCTCGGGCGCACCGTTGGGCGCGCGGCATTCTGAGCGGTGAAGACGTCAGACCATCTGCGTAGTGCCTTAACCGTGCCCGTCGCGGTGTGCGGCCAGGTCACCGCCGAGCCTCGCCGGCCAGACGCCAAAGTCGGCAAGCGTCACCGGCGCCTCGGGATCCGACGGGGCCTCCAGCAAGCGCTCCTGTGCGATCTGCCGGACCTCCTCGACCTCCTCGTCGACCGGCGAGTCCTTGAGACGCGTCGGGCGCAGCTCCAAACCGAGCCGCGCCACGGGCAGCGCCCAATCGGGCGGAGGATGCGCGGAGAGGTCCGGGCGTCCTCGCCCGCCGCCCATGAGCAACCGCCGCACCCGTGAGCCCCATTCCTGTCGCAGGTAGCTGTCGGTCGCGCGCAGCTCCAGCACCCCACCGCCATCGAGCGTCTGGACGTCGGCCGCCGCCGCGACGATCAACATCCAGATCGTGTTCTCGACGGCCTCCGAGCGCTCGTTCCCCATTCTTCGCATCGCGTGCGCGAACGTGCCCAAGACCCGGCGTAGGACGCTCGCCCCGCGCGCTTGACGCCTCTCGCCGGGCGCACGCCCCGCGCGGACATAGGCGGCACACATCCGGTCCCAATCGCCCTGCTGCTCAAACAGCGCCGCGAGCAACAGGTGCGTCCCGGCATCCCGCCCCGCAACATCGCCGAGCCCGTCGAGCACGCTGCCGGGAACGTCTTCGGCAAAGTGCGGCGGTCGCCCGACAACGCGCGCGCCGGCCCGCCTCATCTGTCGTGCCCACGCCCGGACCGCGGTGCGCTCGACCAGCGCGCTCACCGCGCCACGCATCGGCCCGGCGTCGCCGTCCGCCACCTCGGGCAGTCGGAACCACAGCCGCCCATCGGACCGCTCTCGAAAGACATCCGCCGGCGGCGGCGCGCCGATTGCGGGCAGCGTGACACGGTCATCGCGACCGGAGCCGCGTGGCCAGGACACCAGTCGACGACTTAGGCGCGTCCCGTAGCCATCCCCGATCATATTCGCGGGCGCGCACGACGCCGCCCGGGTCAACACGTCGATGCTCACCACCGGCGTCCCGTCTCGGGCGATGCGTTCCGTCGTGACGCCGAGCCCGATGCGCTCCAGCGTCGCCAGCGTGCACGCGACGTCCGCCAGCGTCCTTCTCGCCGCGGCGCTCGGCCAGAACTGCGCGTCGATCACGTGGCCGATCGTGTCCGCCGTCCAGCCAGATGGCGTCTTCGCCTTCAGCGCGGCCTCGGCCAGCGGCGTCCACTGCGGGCGCCGGAGGTGATCGACGAGACCACCGATCAACCCCGCGTCGAACGGCGTGAGCTTCGCCGGCTCCGACGGCTCCGACGGCTCCCGCAGCATCTTGACCGCCTCGCGGCTCGTAAGCCGTGCGACGGCCAGGGGAGCGGTCTTCTTCTGGTTGCCGCCAACGCCAACCCGCCACACAACGTGGCTCCCGAGGTCACCAGCCTGCTTCGGCGTCACGAGAGACGACTGGGCGCGGTACTCGACCGCCTGAGGCGACAGCCAGTTCAGGTGCGACACCAACACGCGGTTGAGCAGGAAGCTCGAGCCGCCGAGTACCGGCTCAACCCCATGAATGACGACCCGACGGCCGGCGCCGCGCTCCCGAGCCAGCAGACCGAACGCCGTCGTCACCGCGCCGGTCCGGACGTGCGCTGGGTTCGGGTTCGCGTCGGCCGTCGGATCCCCCTGCGCCTCGATGTCCGCCCGGTCGAGCTCGGGCAACTGGTCCGTGCGCAGCCACGAGCACAGCTCCTCAACGGCACCGTGGCCGAGACGATCGATGAACAGCATGAGGATCTCGGTCAGCGCGCCGTCGCCGTCGCCGATGACGTGCACGTCTCCGCGCCACGTCGCGAGCCCGTCGATCGCATGCCAGTAGGTGCCACCCAACATGCCGGGAAGCTTCTCCTCGACCGGAAAGCCGGTCGCCACGAGCAGGATGTCAAACCGTTCGCGCTCCGGATCACGCAAGCCGAGCTGCCTGGCGGTCACCTCGACCCGACCGTCCTTCGCCTGCGCGAGGTCCAGCACTTCGGTGCAGAAGCGGATCGGGACCCCCTCGACCTTTGCCAGGAGCCTGCCGCGTACCTCGTGCGCGATCCCTCCGGTCCATCCACCGAGCGGCAGCGCCGCGTCGCCGTCGCGCCATCCCGGCTCGGGCCAGTGGAACAGGCGCGGGTGCAGAAACCGCGTATACGAGGCCCACTGCGTGATCATTGGGCGCGCAGCGCGCTCGTAGACCACGAGGTTCTGCTCCGGGACGTCGAGGGCACGGAGCGCAGCCGCCGCCGTCATCCCCGCCGCGCCCGCGCCGACGACTCCGATCCTCATGCGCGCGAGGCCCGGATACCGCTGACGAAGCGCGCATACGAGGTTGAGCGCTCGGCACTGCTGCGAATAGATCGTCACCCGTGCTTCGTCGGGACCCCCGATCAGATACACCTCGCCGCGCGACGGATCACGTGCGACTTCGAGCGACAGGCGTGCGTCATTTGCCCACTGCTGTTGCTCCCTCATTGCGCCAGTTTTACCGGTTAGGACGGTCTCGGCGCCCGAGAGCCGGCGATTCCAGGTCCTGCTCGTCTAGTGCGGGCGGAGGGACTCGAACCCCCACAGCCATAAGGCCACGAGGACCTAAACCTCGCGCGTCTGCCAGTTCCGCCACGCCCGCACGGGCTTGCGGTGACACGCGCCCGGAACGTTGACCGTGGCGCGCGACCGCAAGGGATTGTAGGGTCGGCGCGGGATGGGAGACAACGACATCATCATCGAGCACCCGAACCGCGACAAAGCGGCGAGCAAGGCGACCAAGGCAACGGTCCTGCTGTTGCTCCTCGTCTCGGTCGCGCTGATGCTCATCGTCACCATCGGCGGCTGGGACGTTCTGCAGGGCGCCAAGGCCGTGCAGATCGCCTACATCTTGATTTATTTGATCATGGCCTACTTCGTCAGCCAGTGGAACCGCGGCGTCCTTCCGGTCGCCGCCGCACTCGCGATCCTCCTGGTGATCTTCGCCGCCGTGGCCGTCCCTGGGTGGCTGGACCGGGACGAGCCGGGCTTCGCTCAGCCGATGATCGACTCCGGCATCCTCGCCATGGTCACCGCCCTCATCATCCCGGTCCAGATCCTCCTGATCGGCTTCGCGATGCGCGCCTTCAACCAGGCCTGGAACGTCGAGCTCGAGCGCACGGTCGACCGTGGCCCTAGCCACGCGGCACCGCACCCTGCCTGACGCGCGGCGCGCGGCGCTTTAGACTGCATCCCCACCACCTGCCCGGGTGGCGGAACGGTAGACGCCGAGGACTCAAAATCCTCTGCCCGCAAGGGCGTGTGGGTTCGACTCCCACCCCGGGTATTGACGCGATGCCTCGCCTGAGCGTCCGGACGGCGCGGCAGGCTTGACGCGTGCGACCTCCACATCAACGTTCGGAGGTCGCAGCACTGCTGGACAGCGGGATGAGCGACAGCGCGGTGGCACGTGCGTCGGGCGTTCCGCGCGCGACCGTGAGGGACTGGCGACGCGGTGGGATTCAAGAGGAAATGCCGACGGCGACTTGCGGCCGCTGTGGCGGCTCGGAACACGATCCGCTCACGCTGGACCGCCCGGCCTACGCATATCTGCTCGGCCTCTATCTCGGTGATGGGTATCTGGCAGCCAACCGCCGTGGCGTTTACCGGCTCAGGATCTGCATCGACGCCCGCCATCCGCGGCTAGCCGAACGCGTCGTCGAGACGATGGGACTCGTGCTTCCTGACTCTCGGGCAAGTCTGGTCAGGCAGCGCAAGGATCACATGCTCGTCGCATCTCAGTACGCCAAGCGCTGGCCCTGCCTGCTCCCGCAACACGGCGCGGGACCGAAGCACGAACGGCCGATCGTGCTTGCCGATTGGCAGCGACCGATCGTCGCCGACCATCCTGACCAGCTCGTCCGTGGTCTCCTGCACTCCGACGGCTGGCGGGGAATCAACCGCGTGACCGCTGGAGACAAGACATACAACTACGGGCGCTACCAGTTCAGCAACCGCTCAGACGACATCCGTGATCTCTTCTGCGCTGCCCTCGACCGTCTCGACATTCCCTGGCGTCGGATGAACCGCTGGAACATCTCGGTTGCTCGCAGGACCGCTGTGGCGGCGATCGACGCCTTCGTCGAACCAAAGGACTGACGCGTCCGTTTAGCCGCGCGCCGAGGCCGCCACGCGCAGCCGCGCCGGCGTGTCGTCGTCCGCTTCGCGGAAGAAGCCGCCCACCGCATCTTCGAGCTGATCCATCGAATCGGCCGCGTAAAGCACCGGCTGGTACTTGGTGATGTCGTAGTCGATGGTCACCATCTCGGCGAAGTTCAGCGGGCGGATCTCCATGTGGCGGAACTCCTCGATCTCGCCGTAGCTGGAGAGAATGCCGGCGCCGTAGGCGCGGAGCTCGCCGTCCTCGTGCAGGACGCCGAACTCCATGGTGAACCAGAAGACGTCGGCGATCACCTGCAGGGCTTCGTCGGTCTCGACGCGTTGGGCCGCCAGCCCGGCCTCGCGCTTGATCGCGGCAAAGCGCGGTGAGGCCAGCAGGTTGCCGTGGCCGACGACCTCGTGGATGACGTCAGGCTCGGGCGTGTAGAGCGGCTCAGAGGGATGGCGTACATATTGGGTCGAGTGGAAGACCCGGTCGCCGAGCGAGCCATAGAACTCGCGCAACGCCACGAGGCCCGGCGCCGGGTGGTACTCGAAGCCCGTCAAGGGCTTGAGCCGATCGGTCACCTCGTCGAGCTGGGGCACCCGATCCTCCGGCAGCCCCAGCGCCGACTTGGCCTCCAAGAACTCCCGGCAGGCGTAGCGCTCGTGCTTGACGTGCAACTCGCGCGAGACCGTGCGCCAGATATCGTTCTCGACATCGGTGTAGGCGATCTGTGGCACGCCCTCACCAGGGATCCATGCCATCGCCGCCGCCGCGATCGCGTTGCGCCGCTCGCGATAGGCCGGGTCGTTGAAGCCGGGATGGTCTTCGCCGAGGTGGACTTCGACGCGGCCGTCGTCGGCTTGGGTGACCGGCGAATAGAGCTGGGCTTCCTCGAACATCGCGATCGTCTCCTTCTCACGCGTCGTTGCTGCCGTACAGCAAGGACACCACCACGGACGCCGAGAGGCAAGGGCGACCAGCGCGAGCAAGCATTCTGCGCAAGAACGACCAGCGAATCGCCGTATTCTCTGTGCACGATGACCATTGATGAACTCGACGCCCGCCTCATCGCCCTGCTGCGCGACGAGCCGCGGCTTGGCCTGATGGAGGCCTCGCGCCGTCTCGACGTCGCGCGCGGCACGGTCCAGGCGCGCCTCGCCAAGCTCGAGGCCCGTGGCGTCATCCGCGGGCATGGGCCGGAGGTCGACCCCGCGCCGCTGGGCTATCCCGTGCTCGCGTTTGTCTTCCTGCAGATCGCCCAAGGCCGTCTGGCCGAGGCCGTCGAGGCACTGCACGCCACCGCCGAGGTGCTCGAGGCCACAGCGACCAGCGGGCCGTCGGACCTGCTGTGCCGCGTCGTCGCACGCGACACCGAGCACCTGCAGGAGATCGTCAACCGCCTGCTCTCGAACACCGCGATCCGGCGCTCGACCAGCTACATCGCCCTCAGCCGGCCGATCGCCTACCGGACCGCGCCGCTCGTGGCCGAGGCCGGCGGGGCCTGACCTAGGAGGTCAGGACACCAGCGCGCGCAGGTCGCCGGCAATCGCGGCCGGCGCGGCCAGCGTCCCCCACGGCAGCTCGCCCACGGGCTCCAGCCGGGAGACCTCCAGACCCGCCCGCGCGCAGATCAACTCGCCCGCAGCGACGTCCCACAGGTTGACGCCGCGCTCGTAATAGGCGTCCAAGCGCCCGGCGGCCGTCCAGGCGAGATCGAGTGCCGCCGACCCGCCGCGGCGGATGTCGCGGGCACGAGGCACCACGCGCGCCACGACCTCGGCCTGCAGCTCGCGCCGCCGCGTGTCGTAGCCGAAGCCGGTGGCGACGAGCGCGTGGGCGAGATCCTCGGGTGGCGACGGATCCAACACAATGCCATTGCATCGCGCCGGCCCGTCCGCCGTCGCCGTGAAGAGCTCGTCCAAGATCGGGTCGAAGATCGCCGCGGCCCGCCCCTCGCACGCGACGCTCACGCACCACTGGGGCAACCCGTACAAGAAGTTCACCGTGCCGTCGAGCGGGTCGACGACCCAGCGCCGCCCAGACGTCCCGCCGGTGTCCTCACCCTCCTCCCCCATGATCGCGTCGTCGGGCGCACGGCGTTTGAGGATCTCCCGGATCGCGGCCTCGGCGGCCAGGTCAGCGGCGCTGACGAGGTCTGTAGACGTTGACTTGGTCGCCAACACCCGCTCGCTGCCGAAGCGATCGAGCAGCAGCGCACCCGCAGTCCGCGCCGCCTCGACCGCGATGTCGAGGAGCGCGCCATCGTCGTCGATCACGCGATCGCTCCCGGCCGGCGATCGATCCACGGCCGCGCCGCCTCGATCTGGGCCGCCAGTGACAGCAGCACCGCATCCTCGCCACGCCGGCCGACCAACTGAACGCCAACCGGCAGCCCGTCGTCATCCAGCCCCGCGGGCACCGCGGCCGCCGGCTGGCCGGTGATGTTCCAGGCCGGCATCCAGCTCAACCGCTCGGCACCGCGCGCAAGATAGACCGGCGTCGACCAGCGGCCAACGACGCCGACACGGTAGGGCCCATCGTTGGTGGCCGGGGTCAGCAGGACGTCGACGTCGTCCCACAGCTTGGCCAGCCGCGCGGTCTGTTCGGCCTCAGCCTGACGCGCCCAGCGCACCAGGCCCGCGGGCGCGCGGTTGCCCAGCGTCGCCACCGCCCGCGTCCGCGACTCCAGCCGCTCGCGGTGGGGCATGGACGCCGCCACGTCGTCGCCGATGCCGCGCATGACCCGCACCAGGCCCGCCGGCCAGAGCGACCCCGGATAGTCCGGGTCGCGCTCGACGACGTCGTGGCCGAGCCCGCGCAGCAGCGCCGCCATGTCCTGCACCGCGCGCCGCTCCTCGCCACCTAGCCACGGCATCGCGCCCGGCGGCGCCTTGGTGCTCACCGCGATCCGTAGCCGCCCCGGCTCGCGCGCCACAGCGCCGACGAAGCCGCCGTCGGGCACACCGTCATCGTCCACCGTCGCGTCCAAGAACAGCGCCGCGTCGACGACCCGCCGCGCCAGCGGCCCGTTGACCGACAGGCCCTGCCAGGCGTCGTCATGCGGGGCGACCGGCACGCGATCGCGCGTCGGCTTGAGCCCGAAGAGGCCGTTCCACGCCGACGGCGTCCGGATCGACCCCGCCCCGTCGGAGCCGAGCGCGACGCCCGCCAGCCCGGCGGCCATCGCCGCGCCACTCCCGCCGCTGGAGCCGCCCGGCGTGCGGCCCAGATCCCACGGGTTACGCGCGGAGCCGAAGGTGGTGGTGTCGGTCGCCGGGAGCATCGTCATCTCCGGCACGAGCGTCTTGCCGATGATGATCGCCCCGGCCGCGCGCAGCCGGCGGACGGCCTCGGCGTCGCGCGCCACCGAGCCCGCGTGGGCTGCGGTGCCCCAGGCGGTTGGCTCGCCGGCGACGTCGACGTCGTCCTTGATCGCGACCGGCACGCCGAGCATCGGCCGGGCGTGGGTGGGTGGGCCCGCATTCCGGCGCGCGTCGGCCTGGTCGGCCTCGGCGAGCGCGCGCTCGGCAAGCACGACGCGGTAGGCGTTGATCAGCGGATCGATCTTCGCGATGCGCGCGAGCGTCGCCTCGACGACCGCACGGGAGGTGACCTCGCCGTCGCGGATGAGGCGGGCCTGCTCGGCGGCCCCGGCGAAGGCGAGCGTGGTGGCGTCCATTGCGGTCCACGCTACCGGCCGCGACCTTGAGGTCTCCCGCCGCCTCGCCGATGCAGACCGGAAGATGTCCGTGTCCGTGCGCAGACTGCTCGTGATGGCGCTGGTCGCCGTCCTCGGCGGCGGTGCCACGGCCCAGGCCATCGCCAAGCCGGCCAAGCAGCCGTCCAAGCACCGCAAGGCGCGCAAGGCCACCGCCAAGAAGGCCCAGCCGCGGGCCCGTGCGGTCAAGCTCGACGCCGGCGTAGCGTGGGTGCCGCTGGAGGCACTCGCCGGCGCCCCGCCGCTGACGGGCACGACCGGAGCGCCCGCAAGTCCCGGGAGCGGCAGCCCTACGGCGCCGACCACGAGCACCGACCCGACGTCCAACTCCACCGCGCCGCCGCCCGGATCCGGCGAAACGCCGCAGCCGCCGTCGTCGCAGGCCGTCGGCGTCACCGTCGACGACCGCACGGGCTACACCGCCCGCCTCTCGCGCGCCAGCGTCAGCGCCGGGTCGGTCGTCGTCCAGCTCCACAACCAAGGCGAGGACGACCACAACCTCCGCGTCGTCCCCACCGACCATGCGGGCGCGACCGCCGAGTTCCCCCTCACCGGCTCGGGCCAGAACGCCACCAAGACGCTCGCGCTGACCGCCGGCAAATACCGCCTCTTCTGCACGCTGACGACGCCCGTCAACCACGAGACGGCGGGCATGAACGCGACGCTGACGGTCTCCTGATCGCAGACGTTGGCGTGTGAAAGAGTTCGGGCGCAGATGCCCGACGCCGAGCCGAAGGTCCTCTGGTCGCCCACCGCCGAGCGCGCGGAGGCCGCAACGCTGACGCGCTTTGCGCGCTGGGTCTCGTTGACCCGTGGCGTCGACGTCTCCAGCTCCTACGCCGACCTGTGGCAGTGGTCAGTCGATGAGCTCGAGGACTTCTGGGCAGCGATCTGGACGTTCTTCAACGTCGAGGCATCGACGCCCTACAAGCGCGTCCTGGGCTCGCACGAGATGCCCGGCGCGGAGTGGTTTCCAGAAGCCCGGCTGAGCTACGCCGAGCACATCTTCCGCGGCAAGCAAGACTCGGCGATCGCGCTGCAGCACGCCTCCGAGCTGCGCCAGCTGGACTTCATGACCTGGGGCGAGCTGCGTGACCTCACGGCGCGGATCGCCACCGGGCTGCGCTTCCTCGGCGTCGGCCCGGGCGACCGCGTCGTCGCCTACATCCCCAACATCCCCGAGGCGATCGCGGCGTTCCTCGCGTGCGCGTCGATCGGCGCGACGTGGTCGTCGTGCTCACCGGACTTCGGCGCGCGGTCGGTCGTCGACCGCTTCGCCCAGATCGAGCCCAAGGTCCTGATCGCCGTCGACGGCTACCGCTACGGCGGCAAGGACTTCGACCGCCGCGACGTCGTCGCCGGGTTGCGCGAGGAGATCCCGTCGCTGGAGCACGTCGTGCTCCTCGACTACCTCGGCGCCGACGGAGGGGTGGGTGGGGACGAATTCATGATCGGCTGGCGCGAGCTGATCAAGCAACAAGAGCCGCTGGAGTTCGCCCAGCTGCCCTTCGACCACCCGTTGTGGGTGTTGTACTCCTCGGGCACGACGGGGCTGCCCAAGGCGATCGTCCACGGCCAAGGCGGCGTGCTGCTGGAGCACCTCAAGAAGATGCACTTGCATCTCGACGCCCAGGAGGGCGATCGCGTCTTCTGGTTCACCACGACCGGGTGGATGATGTGGAACTTCCTCGTCGGAGTGCTGCTGACGCCGGCGTCGATCGTCCTGTACGACGGCAACCCGGGCACGCCGTCCTTGGACCGTCTGTGGGACCTCGCAGCCCAATCGCAGACCACGACCTTCGGGACGAGCGCGAGCTTCATCGCCACGTGCATGAAGGAGGGCGTCGAGCCCGGCGAGGGACGCGACCTCAGCGCGCTGACCGCCGTCGGCTCGACCGGCTCGCCGCTGGCGCCCGAAGGCTTCCAATGGGTCTATGACCACGTCGGCGCCGACACGTGGCTGTTCTCGACCAGCGGCGGGACCGACGTGGTCAGCGCCTTCGTGGGCGGCGTGCCGACGCTGCCCGTGTACCGCGGTGAGCTTCAGGGCCGCGCGCTCGGCGCGAAGGTCGAGGCCTGGGATGAGGACGGCAAGCCGCTGATCGGCGAGGTCGGCGAGCTCGTCATCACCGAGCCGATGCCGTCGATGCCGATCTTCCTCTGGGGCGACGAGGACGGCTCGCGATTGCGCGAGTCCTACTTTGAGCACTACCCCGGCGTCTGGCGCCACGGCGACTGGATCGAGATCACCGAGCGCGGCACGGCCATCATCTACGGCCGCAGCGACTCCACCATCAACCGCGGCGGGATCCGGATGGGCACCAGCGAGATCTATCGCGCGGTGCTGGCCGACGACGCGGTCGTCGACGCGTTGGTGGTGGACATCCCGCGCGAAGGCACCGAGGGCTGGATGCCACTGTTCGTCGTGCTGCGCGAGGGCGAGGAGCTCAGCGACGAGCTCGTCGCTCAGATCAAGCGGCGCATCCGCTCGGACTGCTCGCCGCGCCATGTCCCGAATGAGATCCGTCAGATCGCCGAGATCCCGCGCACGCTGAGCGGCAAGGTGCTGGAGGTGCCGGTCAAGCGGATTCTCATGGGTCAGCCCGCCGACCAGGCGGCGTCGCGCGACTCGCTGGCCAACCCGGCCGCGCTGGACGTCTTCGTCGAGATGGCGTCCCAAGACGGTTAGCCACCTGGTCATCGACCGGCGCGAGGTTTAGGCTCGCCCACGATGACCGATCAGCCGATCTTCGAAGCGCAGTACGTCGAGAAGCGCAGCCGCCTCACGACGTTCTTTCGCTACTTCCTCGCGATCCCGCACTACTTCGTCCTGGCGGCGTGGAGCTTTGCGACGTTCTTCGCTGTCGTCGCGGCCTGGTTCGCCCTCCTCATCACGGGGCGCTACCCACAGGGGCTCTACGACTTCGTCTCCGGCCTGCAGCGCTACAGCACGGCCGTCTACGGCTACATCGCGCTGCTGACCGACGAGTACCCACCGTTCAGCGGCGAGACCGACAGCTACCCGGTCCACATCAAGATCCCGCCGCCCAAGGCCGAGTACAACCGCCTGAAGGTCCTGTTCCGGATCATCTTGGCGATTCCGGTCATGGTCATCGTCTACGCGATGCAGATCGTCTGGGAGATCGGCACGTTCATCGCGTGGTTCGTGATCGTGATCATGGGCAAGCAGCCCAAGGGACTGCAGGACATGATCGTCCTGGGCGTCTCCTACCAGCAGCGGGCCAACGCCTACTTCGGGCTGCTGACCGAGGACTGGCCGCCGTTCACCGATTCGCAGGGAGAGACGCTCGCGGGTGCGCCGACGAGCTCCGGCCTCCCGCCGGCCCCGCCCACGACGGCACCGCCGGCGGCACCCGAGGCGCCGGGCGGCCAGAGCAGCACCGGCGGCCTGCCGCCTGGCAGCAAGAACCCCTTCGGCGAGTAGCGGCGGTTCAGGCGGGCGCGGCTGCCGGCCGGTCCCCGACCCAGTAGCGCGGGCCCGGCCCAAGCCGGGCCGCGCGATCATCGGGGTTTGCCAGGCGGCAGCGATCCAGCGACAGGCAGCCGCAGCCGATGCACTCGGTCAACCCTGCTTTCAGGCGTTCCAGCTCGGCGATCCGGTCGTCGATCCGCGCTGACCATCCGCGCGACAGCCGCGCCCAGTCATTGCGCGTGGGTGCCCGATCCGGCGGCAACTTGGCCAGCTCGATCCCGATCTCCTCCAGCGTCAACCCGATCCGCTGGGCGAACACGATGAACGCGATCCGCCGCAAGACGGGCCGCGGATAGCGCCGATGCCCGGAGCCCGCGCGCTCCGAAGCGATCAGCCCCCGCTCCTCGTAGAACCGCAGCGCCGACGCGGCAACCCCACTGCGCTTCGCAACCTCGCCGATGGGCAACAGGGTGGACATGGGTTCAAGCTTAGGTGAGGTTCGAGTCGTCGATACTCAACCCCGACCAGTCGCCTCGACCCGCCGCGCGCACCCTCTCAGCGCAACGGCAGCGGCGGCGGCTCGGGGGCGTCGATGTCCGGGGGTGGCGGCGCGGGCGTCGTCGGGCGGAGGCCGATGACCAGCAGGAAGAGGGCTGCGCCAGCCAGGACCAGCGGCCAGCCGAGGAGCGTGGCGCCGTCGCCGTCGATCTCCAGTGACGTGATGGCCGTGAAGGCAATCAGGTTGAGAACGCCGAGATAGGCCGGGCCCGGCTGGCGGTCGACCGAGCTGTAGGCGATGAGGCCGAAGCCGACAGCGAGGATCACCAGTTCCCAGCCCCAAGCGACGCCGATGGCCGACTCCCCGCCTTCGCTGAAGAAGTCGTTGAGCGCGAAGCTCGCGGCGATCGCCAGCACGGCGAGGCCCGTGGCATCGATGAGCGCGACGCCGTGGCGCGGCCGACGATCGCGCTGGCCGATAGCAGCGATGCCAAAGACCACCATGAGCCCGAGCAGGACCCAGCGGTCAGTGGCAAAGCCGTCCGGCGACCAGATCCACTCGACCGCCGCGATCACCGCAAGGCCCCCGGCCAGCGACCCCAGCAGCGTGCAGACGGCGCTGTTGCGCCGCGTCGCAAACGTCAACGCGAACGCGGCAACCGCCGCCAGCACCCAGGTCGTCGTGCCCGAGGAATCGACCTGATCGGCACCCAACACGCGGCTGGCTTGCGCGACGACATCGATGAACAGCGCGACCGCCGCCACGTACAGCACCGACTGATACGCCCGTGGCTCGTCGCCCTCCATCGGCGACAGCACGCCCATCGCCGTGACGAACGCGCACGCCACCGCGGCGTAGACCAGGTGCACGCCCGCTCCCCACGCATCGGCAAACCGCACCGTCACCACCCACACCAGCGTCGTCAGCACGACCACGCCCGCCGCGACGACATCCCCGCGGAAGGGCTTCGGACGCAGCGGACTCAACAGTGAGGAGTGCACCACGCGGGCTTCGCCGCGGCGCTTGGCCCTCCTGCCCTACGGCCGGACGAACGTGTCCGGATCCGGCCCGGTGCGGTCGCCGGCGTCGAGCTCGGCGATCGCGTCCATCTCGGCCGCGCTCAGCGTAAAGCCGAAGACATCGAAGTTCTGCTCGATGCGCTCTTGGGTCACCGACTTCGGGATCACGACGTTGCCGAGTTGCAGATGCCAGCGGATCGTGACCTGCCCGGTCGTAACGCCATGTGCCTCGGCGATCGCGACCAGCGCCGGATCGTCGAGCACCTTGCCCTGCGCCAGCGGGCTCCAGGACTCGGTCACGATCCCGAGGTCGGCGTGCTCGCGGCGCAGGCCGGTCTGTTGGAAGTACGGGTGCAACTCAACCTGGTTGACCACCGGCGCGACGCCCGTCTCGGCGATGATCCGCTCCAGGTGGGCGGGCTGGAAGTTCGACACGCCGATCGAACGCGTCAGCCCCTCCTGCTGGAGCTCCACCAGCGCCTGCCAGGTCTCGACGTACCTGTCGACCGACGGCACCGGCCAATGGATCAAGTACAGGTCGACGTGCTCCATCTCCAGCCGCTTGAGGCTGGCGTGCAGCGCACGCTTGGCCTGCTCGAAGCCGTGGTCGTCGTTGAAGCACTTGGTCGTGATGTAGACGTCGTCACGCTGGAGGCCCGCGGCATGCACTGCCTGCCCGACACCTGCCTCGTTGCGGTAGCCCGCGGCGGTGTCAATGTGGCGATAGCCCGCCAGCAGCGCGCGCGTGGCAACGTCGGCGGTCTCGTCCGGCGGGACCTGGAAGACGCCGAAGCCGAGCTGGGGAATCTGCTCCCCGTCGCTGAGAGTGACGGTCGGGACGGTGGAAGAGGTCAAGCTCATACCTCTTGCGGTGCCCGACCGCCAGCCCTGCAAACGCGGTCTTTACCTCGCGAGCCCCGGGTTCTCGACCGGCTCGTCGCCCGAGTAGTCATAGAAGCCGATGCCGGCCTTGCGGCCATACCAGCCGGCCGAGAGCATCTTGCGCAGGATCGGCGGCTGGGCGAAGCGGCGCTCGCGGAACTCGTCGAAGAGCACGTCGCAGATCGCGCCGGTCGTGTCATTGCCGACCAGATCGGCGAGCGTCAGCGGCCCCATCGGGTGGCCGGCGCCGGCCTTCATCGCCGCGTCAATCTCCGAGATCGAGCCGACGCCCTCCTCGTAGGCGCGCATCGCGTCCAACATGTAGGGGACGAGCAGGCGATTGACGATGAACCCGGCCTTGTCCTTGGTCGGGATCGCGATCTTGCCCTGCAGCGACTCGGCAAAGGCGAGGACCGCGTCGAAGGTCTCATCGGTCGTCGTCACGCCGCGCACGACCTCGACGAGCTTCATGATCTGCGCGGGATTGAAGAAGTGCAGGCCGGCGAAGAGCGTCGGCCGCGACGTCGAAGCGGCCTGGTCGATGACGGCCAGCGACGACGTGTTGGTGGCGAAAATGGCGCCGGGCTTGACGATCGTGTCGAGCTCCTTCCACATCTCCAACTTCAGGCCGAGGTTCTCGGTGATCGCCTCGATGATGAGGTCGGCATCAGCGAAATCGGCGTAGTCGGTGCTGCCCTGCAGGCGCGCGCGGATCGCGTCGGCGTCTTCCTGGGTCGACTTGCCCTTCTCGACGGCGCGGGCCAGCTGCTTCTCGATCTTGCCCAGCCCCTTCTGCAGCGTCGCGTCATCGACCTCGCGGACGACGACGTCGTAGCCGGCGGTCGCGACGACCTGTGCGATCCCATGACCCATGAGCCCGCACCCGACGATTCCAACCTTCTTGATCTCGGCCATGGCGCAGGACCCTAACTGGACGCGCGCCGAGATGAACCGCCGCGTACAGTCTGCGCCATGCCAATAGTCGAGACCGAGGACCGCGGCGCGGTCCGCCACGTCGTCCTCAACCGCCCCGAGAAGCGCAACGCCTTCAACGACGAGCTGGTCCTCGGGCTACGCGACGCGCTGCACGCCGCGGCCGACGACGACACCGTCCACTGCGTTGTCGTGCGCGGCGCAGGCCCGATGTTCTCCAGCGGGATGGACGTCAACTTCCTCGGCGGGCTGGCCACCGACCCGGGCCGGCTGCGCGCCTCGCGCCGCCCGATCATCGAGACCTGGAACCTGCTGGAAGAGATGCCCAAGCCGACGATCGCTCAGATCCACGGCGCCTGCATCGGCGGGGCGATGGAGCTGGCGCTGGCCGCCGACCTGCGCGTGATGGCCTCCGAGGCCGTCATCGGCCTGGTCGAGACGCGCGTCGGGCTGATCCCCGACGTCGGCGGCTCGTCGCGGCTGCCGGCGGTCGTCGGCCTCGGCCGTGCCAAGGAGATGATCATGGCCTCAAAGGTGATCGACGGCACCGAGGCCGAGCGCATCGGCCTGGTCAACCGCGTCGCGCCGGCCGAGGAGCTCGACGCCGCGACCGACCAGCTGGTCAACGAGCTGCTGGCCTGCGCGCCCCGCGCGGTGGCCCTCGCCAAGCGCTTGCTCGACACGGTTGCCAAGCCAACGCTCTCGGCAACGCTCGAGCTCGAGGTCGCCGCCCAAGAGCTCTGCGCGCGCTCCGAAGACTTCGGCGAGGGCACGCGCGCGTTCGCCGAGAAGCGCCAGCCGGAGTTCAGCGGCCGCTGAACAACCCAGCGCGGGTATCGTCTCGCGCCGCATGGATTTTGACTCCCGCTCCCCGGTGGTCGTCCTGGCCGGCGGTACCGGAGGCGCGAAGCTCGCCCGCGGGATGGCCGACGTCGCCGGAGACGACCTCGTCGTGATCGCCAACACCGGCGACGACGTCGAGCTCTACGGCGCCTACGTGGCGCCCGACCCCGACCTCGTGACGTTCTGGCTGGCCGATCGCATCGACGAGCGCGGCTGGGGCCTGGCCGGCGACACCTTCGCCGTGATGGACGGCCTGCGCGAGCTGGGCGTCGAGGTCTGGTTCAACCTCGGCGATCGCGACCTGGCCTACGGCGTGCGCCGCGCGCAACTGCTGGCCGGCGGCGCGCGGTTGACCGAGGCGATCGCGGAGCTCACCCAAGCCCTCGGCGTCCGTGCGACCGTCCTGCCGATGGCCGACGCCCCCGTCCGCACGAGCGTGCGCAGCGGCGACCGCTGGGTGCCGTTTCAGGAGTTCATGGTGCGCGAGCGTGCAGCGCTGCCGATCGACGACGTGCGCTACGACGGCATCGACGCGGCGATCCCGCCACCCGAGGCGCTGGCAGCCGTCGCCGCAGCGAGGGCCATCATCGTGGGACCCTCCAACCCGGTGATCTCGATCCGCCCCATCCTCGCCGTGCCCGGGATGACCGACGCGCTGCGCGCCAGCGCGGCGCCAATCGTCGCGGTCTCGCCCGTTGTCGGCGGCCAGGTCCTCAAGGGCCCGACCAAGCCGTTCCTCGACTGGGCGGGCGTCACGGTCGACGCGGCAGGGGTCGCCAGGTATTACGGCGACCTGCTCGACGGGCTCGTGGCCGACGAGGACGTCAACGGCCTCCCCACCCTGCGCACCGACACGCTGCTCACCGACCCTGCCGGCCGCGCCCGCGTCGCCGAGGCCACGCTGCGCTTCGCGGAGGGCCTGCGGTGATGGCAGGACGCCGCGGCCGGACCATCGCCGTCCTGCCGATCAAGCGCTTCGGCTCGGCCAAGCAGCGCCTCGACAACGGCCTCTCGGACGGCACCCGCCGCGCGCTGGCCGAAGCGATGGTCACCGATGTCCTGATCGCGCTGCGTCGCGCCAAGTACGTCGATGAGGTGCTCGTCGTCTCGGGCGAGACGATGGCCGTCGCGCTGGCTGCCGGCTACGACGCCGCTGCCGTCATCGACGATCCCGACGACATCGGCCACAGCGCCGCCGCGCGGCGCGGCGTGCAGGCGGCGATGGAGCGCGGCGCGACGCGCGTTCTGCTCGTGCCCGGCGACTGTCCCGCCCTGGACCCGGTCGAGCTCGACGAGCTCCTCGAAGACGCTGAGGGCGTCACCGCGCCCGACGTGGTGGTCGTCCCCGACCGTCACGGCGACGGCACCAACGCGCTGCTGCTCACGCCACCCGACGCGATCCAGCCCGCCTTTGGCCCGGGATCGCGCGAGCGCCACGAGCGCCTGGCCCAAGAGGCGGGAGCGAGCTGCTCGGCGATCGCCGTGCCGACGCTCGGGCTTGACGTCGACACCGTCGACGACCTCGCCGCGCTGCGCACGGCGTTAGAGGACGTCCGCGGCGGCGCGTCGCATACGCGCGGGCTGCTGGCGCGCTTCGGTCGCGTAGGCAGCGGATGATCACGGCCCGGGCATTGCCGGGCCTGCCGGAGGTGCGCGCAGGCGACGACCTGGCCGCGCTGCTGACGACCGCGCGCGGCGCGCTCGATCCCGGCACCTCGGGCTTCGCCGCCGGGGAAGTGCTGGTGGTTGCTCACAAGGTGGTGTCCAAGGCCGAAGGCCGCACCGTGGCGCTCGCCGACATCGAGCCCTCAGCACGCGCCCGCGAGCTGACCACGCGCATGGGCGGCGACAAGGACCCGCGCCACGTCGAGGTCGTCCTGCGCGAGAGCGCCGAGGTCGTCCGTGCCGAGCATGGCGTCTTGATCTCCCGCACCCACCACGGCTTCGTCTGCGCCAACGCCGGCGTCGACGCCTCCAACGCCGCACGCGACGGCGAGCTGATCCTGCTGCCCACCGACCCCGACCGCTCGGCTCGAGCCCTGCGCGCTGCGCTGCACGGCCATCCAGCCATCGTCATCGCCGACTCCTTCGGCCGCGCATGGCGTCAGGGCCAGTGCGACGTCGCGGTCGGCATCGCCGGCCTCACCCCGCTGGAGGATTGGCGCGGGCGCACCGACGCCCACGGCCGCGAGCTGCGCGCCACCTGGATCGCGACCGCCGACCAGGCGGCCGCCGCCGCCGACCTCGCCCGTGGGGGCAAGGACGCCGGCGAGCCCGCGGTGCTCATCACCGGACTGGAGCGTCACGTGACCGTCGAGGACGGCCCGGGCGCGCAGGCCCTCGTGCGCAGCCGCGCCGAGGACCTCTTCAGCTAACCCAGCGATTCCACTTTCAACTCGCGCTTGCCGCTCGGCGTCGAGACCGCGACCGTGTCGCCCGGCGCGGTGCCGATCAGCGCCTTGGCGACCGGCGATTCCGCCGAGAGCTTGCCGGTCTTGAGGTCGGCCTCGGTCGCGCCAACGATCGTGTACTTCACGGTCTTGCCCGACTTGACGTCGGTCACGTTGACCGTGGCACCGAAGGTCACGACCGTCGCGTCGGCGTCGGATTCGACGACCGTCGCGTTGCGCAGCCGCTCGGTCAGCCGGGCGATCTTGGTCTCGAGGTGCGCCTGGTCCTCTTTGGCGGCGTGGTACTCCGCGTTCTCGGACAGGTCGCCCAGCTCACGAGCGACGAGGATCCGCTGCGCGATGGTGCGCCGGCCCTCTCCCTCGAGCTCCTCGAGCTCGCTCTTGAGCTGTGCCAGTCCCTCGCGGGTGATCGCTTCGGCCATGCCCCAAACCTATAGCGGGACGCCGCGCGCGGCGTCGTGCCTCACGGCCAGCGCCTCGAGCGAGACGCCTGCCCCCGCGACCACCATGCGCGCCACGTTGTCGGACTGCTCCCGCCCATCGGCAGCGCGACGACCGGCACGCCGGCGGCCAACGACTTGATGATGGTGCCGTGGCCGGCATGGGTGGGAAGTGCGGCCAGCACTACTGTTGCGGGCCATGGGTCGCTCTCGCCGCCGTGCGCGCACCACCGCCGTCACCGCTCCCGCCCCGCGCGCCGCCGACCGCAAGCGCGCCGCGGCCACGGTCTCCCCCGCCGAGCTGCGCAAGACGCTCGGTGCCTACCTCGCCGGTGCGATCGTGCTCGCCATCCTCGTCCTGCTCGGGACGATGACGCTGGCCGGCACGCTGGCCCCATGGCTGGTGCTCGCCGTCGACGCGGCCGCGGCCTACGCCCTGTACCGCTGGGCCCAGGGGCGGCTCGCGCCGCTGGCGCTCAGCGACGAGGACCGCGTGATGCAAACGCTGGCCGGCGGCCTGCTACTGCTGGCGCTCGGGTTCGCGCTGGTCGCCGCGGTGGCGCTGACGCTCGCCTAAGCGACGGCCTCGCGCGGCGCACCCAACGGGTGCTCGCGCAAGATGGCATACAACGTGCTGCGCTCCGCGGCCGGGCGCCCTGCCGCGTGAGCGGCGGCAACCAACTGCGGTGGATCCAGGCGAACGCCATGATACGAACCGGCCAGCCGCGAGATCGACTCCTCCATCAACGTCCCGCCGAGATCGTTGACGCCCCAGCGCAGCGCCTCGGTCGCGGTCTCGATCCCCATCTTGACCCATGAGGCCTGGACGTTGGTGATGGTCTTGCCCAAGGCGAGGCGGAAGATCGCGGTGTGCTTGAGGTTCTCCTCGCGGGAGATCTCCTCGACGCCATGGGTGCGCCCGAGCAGCGTCATGAACGGGATGAACGACAGCGGGACGAACTCGGTGATGCCACCGGTGCGCTCCTGCAGCTCGCGGATGACCGTCATGTGCTGGGCCAGCTCCCACGGCTCCTCGATGTGGCCGAACATCACCGTCGAGGTGGACCGCAGGCCCGCCCGGTGCGACGCCTCGATGATCTCGACCCAGCGCGCGACCGGAAGCTTGTTGGGGCTGATGCGCTCGCGCACACCATCATGGAGGACTTCGGCGGCGGTCCCCGGCGTCGAGCCGAGCCCCGCGTCACGCAGCTGGGCGAAGACCTCGCTCGGCGCCAGACCCGAGATGTCGCACATGTGCGCGATCTCCATCGGCGAGTAGGCGTGCAGGTGCAGGTGCGACGCCTCGTCCTTGGCCACGCGCAACCAGTGCAAGTAGTCGTCGAGCTTCCAGTCGGGATGGATGCCCGACTGCATGCACAACTCCGTGGCCCCGTATTCGACGGCCTCGCGGACGCGGCCGCGAAATTCGTCCTCGGAGTGCTCGTAGGCATCCGGCGAGCGCTTGCCCTGCCCAAAGCCGCAGAAGGCGCAACCGACGACACAGACGTTCGAGACGTTGATATTGCGGTTGACGACGAAGGTCACCGTCTCGCCCGCCAGCTCGGCCCGCAGCTCGTCGGCGGCGACGCGCATGTCCTCGATCGCCCCCGCGTCGGTGGACGCGAACATCGCCGTCAGCTCCTCGATCGACAGCGCCTCGCCGACCCGCGCCCGCTCGGTCGCCGGACCCACGAGGTCAGACTGGATCGCAAACGGCGCGTCGGTGCGACCCGATCCACGTCGCGGGATGAAGGACCAGTACTTGACCTTGACGACATCGAGTACATGCTGCTCAACCCACTCCGGGTCGAGGTACTGGCCATAGACGCAGAGTCGTTCGGTCAGTGCCACGCCGTCCTCGGCCAAGCGCTTGCGCACCTGGTGCGGCGACGGGAACGGATGCTCCGGCGAAATGTGATCGCCGTTGGCAGAAAGTCCCCCCAGGTCGGTCGCACCCGCAGCGACCAGCTCCGGCCAATGCTCGCTGAGGTTCGGCGGCACCTGGATGCCGACACCCGGCAGCAACTCGCGCGCCACGCCGATCAGGTCGACCAAGTCCTCCAACGACACGGCCGACGCCCATTCCGGAACACCGATGCCATCCCACCCACCCACATCCCGGAGCCCCGTGCGCCAGAACCGCTCCGCCGCATCGGTCGCGATCTCCGCCGGCTCCTCGCCGTAGTACTTCCGGTGCGGCACGAAGTTCTGGAGGATGACCTCCTGCAGGTGTCCGTGCTCGGCATGGACCTCGGCCAGCGCGCGCAGCGCGTCCACCCGATCCTCGCGCGTCTCCCCGATCCCGACCAGGATCCCCGACGTGAACGGGATCTTCAGCTCTCCTGCCCAGCGGATCGTCTGCAGCCGCAAAGCCGGGTCCTTGGTCGGGGAGCCCTGATGGGCGACCAGATCGTCGCGCATCGACTCCAACATCAACCCCTGTGAGGCTGTCACCTCACGCAGCCGCGCCAATTCCTCGCGCGTCACCGCGCCGAGGTTGGTGTGCGGCAGCAGCCCACGCTCCAGCGCGCGCTCACAGCACCACACGACGTAGGCGACGAAGTCCTCGAAGCCCAGCTCGGCCAGCCGCGCCCGCACGCCGGGATGGTGTGCCGGATCGTCGCCGGTCAGGATCAGCAGCTCCTTGATCGAGCGCTTGGCCGCGCGATCCAGCAGCGCGAGCACCTCGTCAGGAGTGTGGAGATGCGGCTGGTGGGTCTGAAAGGCGCAGTACTTGCAGTGAGAGACGCACGTCCGCGAAAGCGACAGCGTCAGGTTGCGCGAGAAGGTCACACGGCGGCGCACATCACTGATCCTACGACCCGCCCGACCGTATCCTCCCGCGCCGATGTCGCCACGCGCCCGCACCGCCCTCCTGCTCGCCGTCTTGGCCACGCTCGTCGCCGGCTGCGCCACGTCGTCGACGAGCGAGGACAGCCGGCCCAATCAGGACGCTGAGCTGCTGCTGGACTTCGCGCCCAACGCGATCCATGCCGGCATCTACCTCGCCCTGCAGCGCGGCTACGACGAGGCCGAGGGCGTCCACCTCGACGTCGAGGCCCCGGGTGCGTCGACCGACGGGATCAAGGCCGTCCTCAGCGGCCACCAAGACCTGGCGATCGTCGACATCCACGACCTCGCCATCGCCCGTGCCAAAGGCAAGGACGTGGTTGGCGTGATGGCGCTCGTGCAGACACCGCTGGCCGCGGTCCTCACCCAGCCCGACGTCGCGCGACCCAGCGATCTGGAGGGCCGCAAGGTCGGCGTGTCCGGCCTGCCCTCTGACGATGCCGTCCTGGACTCGATCGTCGCCGGCGATGGCGGCGACCCGGCGAAGGTCCGCAAGGTCACGATCGGCTTCAACGCCGTGCAGGCGCTGCTGACCGGCAAGGTCGCCGGCGCCACGGCGTTCTGGAGCGCCGAGGGCGTCGCGCTGAAGGCCAAGCGCCCCGGCATCCGCGAGTTCCGCGTGCAGGACTACGGCGCGCCGCCCTATCCGGAGCTCGTCCTGGTCACCTCGCGCGAGATGCTGGAGACCAACGCACCCGTCGTTCGGGCGACCATCCGCGCGCTGCGCCGCGGCTACGAGGCCACGATCAACGACCCGGAATCCGCCGTCTCGGCGCTCACCGACGCGGAGCCGACGCTCAAGCGCGTGCTGACCCTCGAGGAGCTCGACGCGGTCAGCCCGTCGTTTACGGCCGGTTCGGCCTTCTACGGCGAGCTGAACCCGGCGGTGCTCGCGCGCTGGGCGACCTGGGAGCAGCGCTTCGGGATCGTCAACCGCAAGCCCGACGTCGCGGCGATGTTCGATCCGGCCACGGCGCGCACCGGGCTCAAGGACGACCCGAACGCGTAGCGAGTTCGCCCCCTGGGTGATTCAGCAGCTACTGAGCGCGGATGCGCTTGAACTCTTGGCGCACCGACTCGGGACGGCCCCACATCTGGACCACCTCGACCCGCCCGCTGCGGGCCTCGCGCACGGCGAGCTCGCCCTCCAAGCCGGCGTCATCGAGCAGCTTCAGCGCACCGTGGACCGCCGGCGCCGCCGAGGCGTGGCCAAAGCGATGGGCGACCAGGATCCGCCAATGCCAGTCGTGCCGGGAGTACGGCTGCGCGTTGACGGTGCTCAGGTAGACGCAGCCATCGACGTAGCGCGTCTCGTCGAAGATCCGGACGTCGAGTTCGAGGTCGGTCCAGTCGTCGGGCAGCGAGTCGACGATCTCCTGAAACGTGTCGGCGAGAGCCATCGCGCCCATCGTATCGGCGCCGACCCCTAGACCAACCCGAAGGTGTCGACCAGCAGGAACAGGTTCAGCGCCGAGATGATCGCGGCAACGAAGCCGGCGACGATCGTCGTCACCTTCCGGTTGACCAAGGCCCCCATGATGTCCTTGCGCCGTGTGAGCAGCACGAGCGGCACGAGCGCGAACGGGATGCCGAACGACAAGACGACCTGGCTGATGACCAGCGCGTTGGACGGGTCGACGCCGATCGCGAGCACGATCAGCGCAGGCGTCATCGTCACCGCGCGGCGTACGACCAGTGGCACGGCCCGAGCGATGAAGCCCTGCATGACGACCTGGCCGGCGTAGGTGCCGACGCTGGAGGAGGCAAAGCCCGAGGCCAGCAGCGCCAGCGCGAAGGCGATCGCCGCCGACGGGCCGACGAGATCCTTGAAGCCCGCGTGGGCCTTCTCGATCGTGTCGACCTCGGGGCCGTTGCCGAAGAACAGCGAGGCGGCGATCACCAACATGGACATGTTGATGATCCCTGCCAGCGTCATCGCGATCGTCACATCGATGCGGGTGAACCGCAGCAGCACGCGGCGCTCGGCGTCGTCGGTCGCCTTCACACGATCCTGGGTCAGCGCCGAGTGCAGGTAGATGACGTGCGGCATCACCGTCGCGCCGAGGATGCCGGTGGCCAGCAGGATCGAGTCGCTGCCATCGAAGTGCGGGACGAAGCCCTGGGCGGCCTCGCCAGCGTCAAAGCCGATGCGCAGCGTGTCGTAGAGGAATCCCAACAGGATCACGCCCAAGAAGCCGATGATCGCCAGCTCGAAGCGCCGGTAGCCGCGGCTCTGCAGCCCGAGGATCGCGAAGGCCGCGACGGCCGTGATGAGGCCCGAGGGCAACAGCGGGATGCCGAAGAGGAGGTTGAGCGCGATCGCCGCGCCGACGAACTCGGCCAGGTCGGTGGCCATCGCGATCAGCTCGGCTTGGGCCCACAGTCCCCAGGTCACCGGGCGCGGGAAGTGCTCGCGGCAGAGCTCCGGGAGGTTCTTGCCGGTGGCGATGCCGATCTTCGCCGAGAGGTTCTGGATCAGCATGGCCATCAGGTTGGCGCTCAAGAGCACCCACAACAGCATGTACCCGTACTTGGAGCCGCCCGCGATGTTGGTGGCGAAGTTGCCCGGGTCGACGTAGGCGATGCACGCGACGAAGGCGGGCCCGATGAGCGCGAGGCGCGCGCCGCGGACACCGGGGCGCCGCGCGCGCTGCAGGGTCGAGGGCGCCGGAAGCGGGGCGACGACCTCGGCCGTCGCGCCGCCGTTGGGCGCCGTCACCGGCTCACCCGCATCGCCGCCGCTAACCGGCCGCCAAGCGGATGGACGTCCTCGTTGGTGCCGAAGCGGGCGAAGATCGGGCCACCGAACGGCTGCTTGTCGACGACCGCGAACGTGTCGCCGGGCGCGATCCCGCGGGCGCCGAGGTAGCGCAGCATCTCGGGGTCGCTGTCAGAGACGCGGACGAAGCGGCCGGTGGCGCCAATGTCGAGGCTGTCCATGGCCACCGTCGTGGGCTCGACCAGCTTGAGGTCCGCGGTCGGGATTGGGTCGCCGTGCGGGTCGATCGTCGGATGGCCGAGCTTGGCGGCGATCAGCGCCTCGAGATCCTCGGAGATGTGGTGCTCGAGCACCTCGGCCTCGTCATGGACGCGGTCCCACGGGACACCCAGCTCCTCGACCAGGAAGCGCTCCAGCAGCCGGTGGTGGCGCAGGACCTCCAGCGCGATGCTCATGCCGCGCTCGGTCAGCCCAACGCCGCGATACGGGACGTGCTCGACGATCCCGAGACCGTCGAGCTTCTTGACCATGCTCGACGCCGACGCGGCTGAGACCCCGAGCCGCTCGGCGATCGCGTTGGTGCTGACGGCAGCGCCATCCCCGCGCTGCTCGAGCGAGTAGATGGCCTTGGCGTAATCCTGGACCGCGGAGGAGACTTCGAGCGTCATTGGATCTCATTTTAGCCGAGACTGAATCTTCCTTCATCCGCGCGCCAAGATCGTCCTCGTATCCTCGACCCCATGGCCACCGTCGACACGCTCTCCACCGGCTATGAGGCCTGCACGCACGGCGCCGGCCTGATCGACCGCTCCGAGGCCGGCAAGCTGCTGCTCACCGGCGAGCAGGCCCAGGCGTTCCTCGACGGGCAGGTCAGCAACGACATCGCCTCGCTGGAGGTCGGCCACGGCTGCTACGCCGCGCTACTGACCAACAAGGGCCGGATGCTCGGCGACCTGCGAGCGATTGCGACCGACGATGGTCTCCTGCTCTTGTGCGAGCGCGTCGCGCTACAGGCCCTCTTCGGCCAGGTCCGGCGCGGGCTGATCGGCTGGCAGGCCGAGCTGCACAAGCGCACGCTGGAGCTCGGGCTGCTGTCGCTCGTCGGCCCGCGCTCCGACGAGGTCGCGCGCGCCGCGGGGCTGCCGCTCCCCGGCGAGGAGGAGCACGACGTCGCCAGCGCGGCGGGCACATTCGTGGTGCGGACCGACCGCGGGCTCGACGTCCTGCCCGAGGCCGTGCGCAGCGCCGAGGTGCGCGCCGCGCTGCTGGCCGCGGGTGCCGTCGAGACACCGGAGGCAGTAGCCGAGATCGTCCGCGTCGAGCACGGGCGCCCGCGGTACGGGGTCGACCTCGACGAGAGCGTGATGCCGGCCGAGGCCGGCATCGTCGAGCGTGCAGTGAGCTTTACGAAGGGCTGCTACGTGGGCCAGGAGACGGTCGCGCGGCTGCACTGGAAGGGCAAGCCGAACCGCCATTTGCGCGGGCTGAAGCTTTCGGCGCCCGTTGCGACGGGCGCGGCGGTCACGGTCGCCGGCGACGAGGGTGCACAGGCGCGCGAGGTCGGCCGCGTCGGGTCGGCTGTCGTGTCGCCGGTCGCAGGCCCGATCGCGCTGGCGATCTTGCGCCGCGAGGTCGCCCCGGGCGATCAGGTGCTCGTCGGCGAGCCTGCCGTGGCCGCGCAGGTCGTCACCCCGCCGCTGGTCTGACCACCAAGCGCCGACGTTTGGCGCGGGGCGGTCGGTCCGTCCGAAGCGAGCGCCCCGCGCCAACCGCCGGCCCGGTCGCCGGACGGCGCGCCCAGCCCCTCAGCCGCTGCCGGGCACGCGTCCGTCGACGATGGAGAGCCCCGCGAGGGGAGTCTTCCCAAGTCCTTCGTGCGGCGATCCGTGCCGCGACTTGCAGGTTCCGTTGCAGATCTTGCACAGGTTCGCGCCCAAATGCGCTCGAACATCTGCCGATTTGTGGCACAGAACACAGGAGGTCGTCCGTCCACTAGCCCCCGCACGCCATCGAGTCCGGACCGGCCGCCAGCGCCCGCGCGGCGAAACGCTCCACCCGCGCTCGCGTCATCGTCGCCGACAGCGCGAGCTCCAGCGACGGATGGCCTGCCAGCCACGTTGTCGCAATGCGCATCTCCCCTACCTCCTCAGGCGTCGCGCAAGCCGTCGCCCCGCGGCCATCGCCCCCGCGCAGCGCATGTTGCGTTCGCGCCCAAACGTCCGCCGGGTCGCTGAGCGGCGCCCAGTCGGCCACGCGCCCGCCGACCAGCCACAGCGCGTCGAAGCGGGCGACCTCCGGATGGGCAGCCAGCACGAGCCGCGGCCGCGCGTGCGTCGCCGCCACCGCGCCACCGAGGCGCTCCAGCAGCTCGTTCAACCGGACGCGCCGGCGCCGCAGCCAGCCCGCCCGCTCGAAGCGTTGCTGCGCCGCTGCCGCGCGCATCTCGCCATCCAACTGCGCCAGCAGTGCACGTCCGCCATCGCCATCACCCGTGAACAGCGCCAGCACCTCGTCGAGCCGGCGTCGATAGGCATTGGGGTCGAGATCACCCAGGCACGGCGACAGGCAACGTCCCATCTGCCCGTAGGCCGAGGGGTACTCACGCCGCTTCATCCCACGTCCGCAGTGGCGCAGAGCGAAAAGCGATTGCAACTGTTCAACGAGCTCGGCAGCCGCGAAGCGCCCACGCAACGGTCCGACGTTGACCGCCAGCCCGGGCGCAGGCTCGGACGCGATCTCCAGGATCGGATAGGCGATGTCCAGTCGGCAGCGCAGATAGACCCACTGATCATCATGTTTGAGCTGCTCATTACCCGGCGGTCGCAGGTGCTTGATCAGCCGATGCTCGGTCAGCAGCGCGCCGACCTCGCTGTTGGTCTGCTCCCAGTCGACGGTCTCGACCTGCGCGATCCAGCCCGTGTCCGGCGACGAAGGCCGGAAGTGCGCTTTGGCGCGCGCCCGGATGTTCACCGACTTGCCGACATAGAGCGGCTGACCTTCGGCGTTGCGAAAGATGTAGACGCCGGGCTCGGGCGGCAACCCCGAGCAATCGATCTTCCGGCGCCGCACGCCCAGCATCGACCGGCTGCCGTCGGTGCGACCGCCGCGCGTGGACCGCCGGCGCTGGCCTCGCAACAACGTCAAGGCCTGCCCCACCGTCCCCGCGTTGGCACACAGCCGCGGAAAGAGCGCGCAGAGCACGCGTGCGCAGGTCTCGGCATCGGCAAGCGCGCGGTGCGTCACGTCGACCTCGATGCCCAGCGACTCAGCCAGCGGCCCGAGCTTGCGCTGACGCGCCAGCGGATGCAGCCGCCGCGCCAGCGCAACCGTGCACAGCGACGGCGGGTCAGGCCACGCAACGCCGGCGCGCGCGAACGCCTGGGCGAGCACGCGCCGATCGAACGCCGCGTTGTGGGCCACGAGCACACGGCCCTCCAGCTGCTCGGCGAGCTCAGGCAGCGTCATCTCCGCCGGTGGCGCCTCGTCGACCATCGCCTGCGTCACGCCCGTGAAGCGCTGAATCCCTCGCGACAGCGGCGCCCGCACCGGTACGAGCGTCTCCCAGCGCTCGTGCAGCTCCCCGCCACCCACGAGCACGGCGCCGATCTCGGTGACCTCGCAGCGCTCGCCGGCCAGGCCGTTGGTCTCGGTGTCGAGCACCAGGAACTCCGCCGTGGCCAGCGCGGCGTCGAGGAGATCGGAGGCGGTGGAGACGGCGACATCCATAGCGAACGTGTGTTTGTACTCTCGCCTTCGGACGCCCTGGGCGCGCTGTTGCAGGCCTGTTCGACCGCCCCGCGAAGTACCGTGCGAGCCGACCCCAGCCGGATCGGAGGACCCATGGCCACGTTCACCCCCCACGACAGCACGCTGGACGAGCGCACCCGCAAGGCGTGGAGCGTTTACCGCGAGGATCTCGCGGAGCTGCAGGGGCGCGCGTACGACGTCGCTGAGGCCGAGTCGTGGGATCGCCTCCAGGAGCAATTGCAGGACATCGAGGCCGACCGCGCTGCGCTTCACACCGGTGGAGAGCACGGTGTCTGAAACGCTCCCTTCACACGGCGCGATGGCGCGAAGGCGTCCGCTCGGCTAGGGTTCGCGCCGGGCCGCCACCCCGTCCTCGCGGACAGGACCGGCCCGGGTCGAGGATGAGGAGCCAGAGCCCCGCACAACGCAGGATGCCCCGACAGGTAGCGGTAGCCGCCTGTGCGCTGACGGCCGCCCTGGCCCTCGCGTCCTGCGGCTCCGACGAGTCCACGAGGAACAACGCGGAGCGCCCGCCGGTGCCGATCGTCATCAGCGCATCGATCAACGACGATGCGGTCTCGGTCTCGCCTAAGTCGTTCGGTGCGGGACCCATCACGCTGGTCATCTCGAACCAGTCGACGTCCTCGCAGCAGGTGACGCTGGAGACCGCCGACGACCCCGGCGGGTCCAACCCCGGCGTCAAGGCGATCGCGACCGGGCCGATCAGCCCGCGCGAGACCGCGTCGGTCAAGGGTGAGGTCAAGCAGGGCACCTACGCGCTGCGGGTGGGCGCCGATGACGTCCGCCCCGCCCGCATCGAAGTGGGCAAGCAGCGCCCGTCGGCTCAGAACGAGCTGCTGCAGCCCTAGCCGGCGGCGCTGCCCATGCGCCACCATGTCGCCATGCGCCGCGCCCGCCGCCTCATGGCTCTTCCGCTCATCGCCGCCGCGGCGACCGGCCTCGCTGCCATCGCCGGCCCGGCCGCGCAGGCAGATCCGACGCCGTCGCAGACGGTCTTCACCAAGAAGCTGCTCGACGACGCCAAGACGAGCGCCGGGGTCAAGCGCCTGCTCACCACCAAGAGCGCGATCGTCGATCCGCGCAGCGGCTTCGTCGACGTCACCGGCGACGGCCGCCAAGACGCGCTGATCCTGGTCTCCACCGGTGGCGCCGGCGGCGCGGTCGCCCTCTACGTCTTCTCCACCCACGGCCAGGCGGCCGAGCAGACCGACGACCAGACGTCGTTGAAGGTCGTCTTCCGGCTGCAGTCGCTCTCCGGCGCGTCGCTACGGATCTCCGGCACGACGCTGAGCATCCTGGAGCCGCGCTACGCCAAGGGCGACGACCTCTGCTGCCCCAAGAAGCTGCGCGAGCGCGATTACGCGTTTGACGTCAAGGCGCTGACGTTCCGCCGCACGGCGGACCACGACACGCCCTTCACAACGCAGTAGGCGTCCCGTCCCTCGACGGGTGCTGGGCCGCCATTCTGTGACCGACCGCACACTGCGTGCGCTTGCGTACTCGCTGCGTCGACGCAATACTTACGTGCATGCAAGCAAGCGGTGCGACGGCGGAAGCGACGGCGGAAGCGACGGCGGAAGCCCTCGCGGCCGCCATGCTCGATCTCTGGCGACAGGTGCTCGTCGGGACCACGCGCGATCTGTACCGCTTGCTGGCCGAGGCCGACCTCTCGATGACCCAGTTGAAGATGCTGCACATCCTCATGGAGTGCGAGAAGGAGTCCTCGGTCAAGGAGCTCGCCGAAGAGCTCAGCATGTCGCTTCCCAACGCGTCTCGCACGATCGACGGCCTGCTTCAGCGCGGGCTCGTCGAGCGACGTGAAGACGAGCACGACCGGCGCATCAAGCGCGTGGGCCCCACCCCGGCCGCCCGTGAGCTGATCGACCGCGTCGACACCGCGCGGCTCCACGGCCTCGCCGCCTGGGCCGCCGACCTCTCCCCCGTCCAGCGCTCCACGCTGCTGGATGCCCTCTCCCTCCTCCCCAAGGAGCGCCCCCGATGACCTCCACGCTGCGCACCCGCTTCGTCAACGAGGAGAACCGCCGCTGGTGGACCCTCGCGGCGATGTGCTTCGCGCTGTTCATGATCATGTTGGACAACACGGTCGTGAACGTCGCGCTGCCGTCGATCCAGCAAGACCTCGGCGCCTCGATCTCCGGCCTCGAATGGACCGTCAACGCCTACACCTTGAGCTTCGCCGTGCTGCTGGTGACCGGCGGGCGCCTCGGCGACATCTTCGGCCGCCGCAAGATGTTCCTCTTCGGCGTCGTCGTCTTCGGCGCCTCCAGCGCGTTCATCGGCTTCTCGCAGTCCGAGGCCTGGTTGGTCACGGGCCGCGCAGTCCAGGGCATCGGCGCCGCGTTCATGATGCCCGCAACGCTCTCGATCATCTCCAACGCCTTCCCGCCCCACGAGCGCGGCAAGGCGATCGGGACCTGGGCCGGCGTGTCGGCGATGGCGCTGGCGATCGGACCAGTCGTCGGTGGCTTCCTGGTGGAGAACGTCTCCTGGCAGTCGATCTTCTTCCTCAACTTGCCGGTCGCCGCGATCGCGGTCGTCGTCACGCTCTTTGCCACCCACGAGTCGCGCGATCACACGGCGCCGCGCACCGTCGACTACGCCGGCGTCACCACCATCACCGTCGGTCTCGCCGCCCTCGTGCTCGCGCTGGTCGAGAGCAACGCGTGGGGCTGGGGCTCGGCCAAGATCCTCGGCCTGCTCGCCCTTGCGCTCGTCTCGCTGGTCGCGTTCGTGATGGTCGAGTCGCGGATCGCCAACCCGATGGTCGACTTCAAGTTCTTCCGCTCGCGCTCGTTTGCCGGCGCCAACTTGGTGGCCTTCATCGTGAGCTTCGCGATGCTCGCGACGTTCTTCTTCTTCGCGCTGTACCTGCAGAACGTCCGTGGCTACTCGCCGCTGGAGGCCGGTGTCCGGTTCCTGCCGATGACGCTCATCATCATCGTCGCCGGGCCGATCTCCGGCCGGCTGAGCGACAAGATCGGCCCGCGGCCGCTGATGACCGCCGGCCTGCTGCTCAACGCGATCTCGCTCTTCTGGCAGGGCCACCTGACCGTCGACACGCCCTACACCAACCTGCTGGGCGCCTTCGTCCTGATGGGACTCGGCATGGGCTTGGTGATGTCGCCGATGAGCACGGCGGCGATGAACGCGGTCGACCCGACCAAGGCCGGCGTCGCTTCTGGCGTGCTGTCGATGAGCCGCATGGTCGGCGGCACCTTCGGCGTGGCCGCGATGGGCGCGCTGATCTCGGGCCTCGGGCGCAGCAAGATCGACGAGACGTTGCCCCAGCTGCCGGAGTCCGCACGCCATCACCTGGCCGAGGGCCTCGGCACCGGCGCGACGGGCGGCAGCGGCGCGGTCCATGACGCCGTGCAGTCCGCCTTCCTCTTCGCGCTCAACGACGGTCTGCGGATCGCCGCGGTCGTCGCGGTCCTCGGCGCCATTGCCGCATGGACCCTCATCGACGCCGGCATCCCCAAGCGTCAGACGGCCGACGACGCCGAGAGCGCCGAGGTCGGCACCGGCGACGGTGGCTCCGAGCTGGCCGCCGGGGCCGAGACGGCGCTGGCTTAGAAGTTCCGACCTGCCCCAGCGTCAGGCTGGGGCAGGTGCAGGTCCTTCACGAGGTCGACGATCCACAGATCCCCGAGCTCCTCGAGCGGGGAGAGTTCTTCTGGCTCAAGCTCGAAGGCTGCTCGGACGAGGAGCTCGCCGAGCTCGGTGCGCGCTTCGGCCTGCATCCGCTGGCGATCGAGGACACCCAGGAGTTCGGCCAGCGCCCCAAGCTCGACGACTATGGCGACACGGCGCTGTTGGTCTTCTATGGCGTCGACCCCAAGGGCAGCCCCATCGAGGTCCACTTCCACGTCAGCGGCGCTTGGATGATCACCGTCCACCGCGACTGGCCCGGGCTCCTGAAGGAGGCCGCCAAGCGGATCATGCGCGAGACGCCCAAGACCGAGGAGGAGGCGATCTACCGCGTCCTCGATGCGCTCACCGACTCGTTCTTCCCCGTCCTCGACAGCGTCGATGACCGCATCGACGAGCTCATGGACGCGATGCTGCTCAAGCCCAGCCAGGATCAGCGCGAAGAGCTCTTTCACCTGCGCCGCAAGCTGATCGAGCTGCGCCGGATCGCCACGCCGCAGCGCGACATCCTGGCTCGCGGCGGCGACGTCTTGGGCCGGCTGCCCGGCCTGGAGGCCGACGACGCGCGCGACTGGTTTCGCGACGTCTACGACCACCTCGTGCGGATCTCCGAGCTGATCGACTCCTACCGCGACCTGCTCTCCGGCGCCCTGGACCTCTACCTGAGCACGGTCTCCAACCGCCTGAACGCGATCTCCAAACAGCTGACGGTCGTCGCCACGATCTTTCTGCCGCTGACGTTCGTCACGGGCTTCTTCGGCCAGAACTTCGGCACCCTGGTGCGCCACATCAACACGCCGTGGGCCTTCTGGGGCTACGGCGTGGGCGGCATGCTGCTCGCGGCGGCCGTCCTGCTCTGGTACTTCCGCCGCGCGGGCTTCCTCGCCGACGACTGAACCGCCACCGCCCGCGGAAGGCGATCTGCCGTAATCTCCGGCCCGCAGGGAACCGAACACCGACTTCCAGAGGGTCTTTCCAACAACATGGCTGTTGATGTCACGCAGGTCGCCACCGTCGACACCGAGCCCGGCACGCTGCCGGAGCGCATGACCGCGTGGGTCATCCGCGAGGAGCGCTTCGGCGATCCGATCGACGCGTTCCAGCTCGAGGACATCGAGGTGCCCGAGCCGGCCGCCTTCGAGGTCATCGTCCGCGTCATGGCGGCGGGCGTCAACTACAACAACGTCTGGGCCGCGCTGGGCAAGCCCGTCTCGGTCATGAAGTACGGCGACCACCCCGAGTTCGGCCACCACATCGGCGGCTCGGACGCCTCGGGCGTCGTCTGGAAGGTCGGCCCCGGCGTCACCCGCTGGAAGGCCGGCGACGAGGTCGTCATCCACTGCAACCAGGCCTCCTACGAGGATCCCGAGGTCCACGGCCTCGACCCGATGGCCGCCCCCTCACAGCAGATCTGGGGCTACGAGACGACCTGGGGCTCCTTCGCGCAGTTCACCAAGGTCCAGGCCCAGCAGCTGCTGCCCAAGCCCAAGCACCTGACCTGGGAGGAGGCCGCCTCCTACGGCCTCGTCTACTTCACCGCTTGGCGCATGCTGATGACGCGCTGCAACCTGCAGGCCGGCCAGAAGGTCCTGATCTGGGGCGCCGCCGGCGGCCTGGGCGTCTTCGCCACGCAGATCTGCAAGGCCGCCGGTGCGGAGTGCGTCGGCGTCGTCAACTCCGACGAGAAGGGCAAGCTCGTCGAGCAGCTCGGCGCCAAGGGCTTCATCAACCGCAACGAGTTCGCGGGGATGATGCGCAAGGGCGGCGAGACGCCTGAGGAGGAGAAGGCGCGCTTCAAGGAGTCACGCCGCTTCGGCAAGGCGGTCTCCGAGATCCTCGGCGGTGCGCCCGACATCGTCTTCGAGCACGTCGGCGCCGCCACGTTCCCGACCTCGGTCCTGACGGTCAAGCCGTTCGGCAAGGTCGTCATCTGCGCCGGCACGACGGGCTTCAACCTCGACTTCGACGTCCGCTACCTGTGGATGAAGCAGAAGGAGATCGTCGGCTCGCACTTCGCCAACGCGTATGAGTGTCTGAAGGCCAACGAGCTGATCGAGTCGGGCGCCGTGCGGCCCGTCCTGTGGCGCACGCTGGGCTTCGACGGCGTCGCCGAGGCCCACCAGCTGATGAAGGACAACAAGCACGCCGGCAAGATCTCGGTCTTGGTCGGCGCCGAGAAGGAAGGCCTCGGCAAGACCGCTGAGGGCCCCGGAGCGATCTACGCAGAGGTGGGCTAGCCCATGGCCGGCATCGTGCACGTCCCCTGGTACGCGACCGTGTTCCGCGGTGACAAGTTCGAGGCCGCGCTGGCCGAGATCGCCCCCGTGGCGCTCCGCTACGGCGCGACCTCCTACGCCGTCCACCGCAACCGCGACGACGCCTACAAGTTCCTGCAGATGTCGGCCTTCGAGAGCAAGAGCGACTGGGAGCAGTACTGGTACGGGCCGGAGTTCACGCGCTTCCGCGCCCAGTACCAGAGCCTGTACCAGGTGCCGCTGCTCTACACGTGGTCCGATGTCGTCGTCGAGGGTGCCCTCGACGACGAGGCGGCGGGCACCTCCGCCGCCATCGGGCAGCACACGCACTAGCTGCGCTTACGCCGCGGGCGCCTTGTCGATGTCCAAGCGCAGCTTGGCGATCGACTGGCGGATGATGCGCGAGACCTGCATCTGCGAGACGCCGATGCGCTCGGAGATCTCGGTCTGGGTCAGGTCCTCGGCGAAACGTAGGCGCAGCACCTTGCGGTCGCGGTCGCTGAGCACGTCCATCGCCTCGTCGAGCAGGACGCGCATCTCGGCGCGTTCGAGCTCGACGTCGCGCCCGCCGATCGAGTCGGCCAGCGTCATGTCCTCACCGGTCGGCTCGTCCAGCGACCGCGTGCGGCGGGCGCCGACGCTCTGGATCGTCGCCAGGACCTCCTCGAACGGCGCGTCGACCGCGTCGGCTAGCTCCTGCACCGTAGGTGAGCGACCGAGCGAGCCGGTCAGCTCGTCGCGCTTCTTGGCGACCTCGAGCTGCAGCTCCTGCAGGCCACGCGGAACGCGCATCGCCCACGTGCGGTCGCGGAAGTGGCGCTTGATCTCCCCCAGCACCGTCGGTGTGGCGTAGGAGGAGAAGCGCACCTCGCGCGTCAGGTCGAAGCCCTCGATGGCCTTCATGATCCCGACGCACGCCACCTGGACGAGATCGTCCATCGGCTCGCCGCGGCCGGCGTAGCGGCCGGCCAGCGCGCGGGCGAGCGGCAGCATCTCCTCAGCCAGCTGGTCGCGCGCTCGCGTGTCGCCACCGTGGTGGTACCGGCGCAGCAACTCCTGCTCGCGAGCGGCACGCCCCGCGGTCTCGATGTGCCCCCCGGCATCCTCCATCGCCTAGGCAGCGTATCGGCCGGGCGAACCCGGCGGGGAAGGTTCTATGCCTGTTCCAACGGGGCCATCGTCAGGCCCGCGTCGCGCAGCTGGTCCCAGTAGTGCTCGGCCAGCTCTTTGTGGCCGGTCCACACGATCGCCAGACCGGCGGTGTGAATGCGATCGGCGATCGCGTAGCCGCGGTTGACGTCGATGCCTGGGATGAGCTTGGCCAGCGTCCCGGCGACATGGTCAAACGTGTTGTGGTCGTCGTTGCGGACGATCACGCGCCAGGCGCCACCAAGGGCGCCGTCGGGTCCTGCGGTGATAGGTAGCTCGATGGTCTGGCTCATGTCGACGAGGCAGTATCGCGCTTTTCCCAGTAGCGGGCTAGCCCGCCGTAGAGCGTGTCCGGCGGCATCGCCTTGAGGTAGCTGCGCTCCTCTGGGCCGGCCGCGAGCGCCGCGCGGATCTCGGCCTCGAAGCCCGCGGCGTCGGTGCGGTGGGCCGTCTGAGCCCAGCGGTCGAGCTCGGCGTGCAGCGACGCCAAGTGCTCGGCGACGTCGTTGAAGGTGCCGTAGTGGGTGACCGCCAGCGCGCTGGGCTGCCACGAGGCGACCAGGTCAATCGAGCGGTGCCAGGCCTCGATGTCGATGTCGGGCGGCGGGGTCGGCGGGAAGACGGGGCCGGCGCCGATGCGCACGCCGGCGACATCGCCGGCGAAGGCGATCCCGCTCTGCTCGTGCAGGTAGGCGACGTGATGGCTGGCGTGGCCGGGCGTCCAGGCCCAGCGCAGGCCATGGGCGGAACCGTCGTCTTCGAGGATCCGGACGTTCTGTTGGGCGACCGGGATGATCTTGCCCCAGAGGCGCTCCATCGCGTCGCCGTAGATGCGCGTGGCGGAGGCGACCAGCCGCGACGGGTCGATGATGTGCTTGGCGCCGTTGCGATGGACCCAGACCTCAAGCTCGGGCCAGCGCTGCACGAGCGCGCCCGCCGCGCCGGCGTGGTCGAGGTGGATGTGGGTCAGCAGGACGGCGCGCGGCTGCTCTTCGCCGAGCGCGGCGAAGAGGGTCTGGACCGACGACTCGGGGCCGGGGTCGATGAGGAAGCCGTCGATGATGTGGGTGCAGACGGAGCGCTCGGCGCCCTGAAAGTGCACGTCGATCTCGCGATGGGTGTTCCGGGCAGGTGTCGGCAGGGGCGCAGGCACTGGGCCTGAGCCTAGTCAGCCGTCGAGGCGGTGACCTATTTCAGTTCAGGAGACCCGATATAGGTCACCGAAGTACGATTCCGTTCATGGAACATCGGCTTTCCGAGCGCGACCGTCCGTGGATGATGCGCACCTACGCGGGCCACTCGACCGCGAAGAAGTCCAACGAGCTCTACCGGGCCAACCTGGCCAAGGGTCAGACGGGCCTGTCGATCGCGTTCGACCTGCCGACCCAGACCGGCTACGACGCCGACCACGAGCTCGCGCGCGGCGAGGTCGGCAAGGTCGGCGTGCCGGTCGCCCACAAGGGCGACATGCACCAGCTCCTGGACGGCATCCCGCTCGGCGAGATGAACACGTCGATGACGATCAACGCGACGGCGGCCTGGCTGCTGGCGCTGTACATCGGCACCGCCGAGGAGAACGGCGTCCCCGCTTCTGCCCTGCAGGGCACCACGCAGAACGACATCATCAAGGAGTTCCTGGCGCGCGGCACCTACGCGTTCCCGCCCGGCCCTTCGATGCGGCTGATCGCCGACATGGTGGCCTACACGGTCACCGAGGTTCCCAAGTGGAACCCCATCAACATCTGCTCCTACCACCTGCAGGAGGCCGGCGCGACGCCGGTGCAGGAGATCGCCTACTCGATGGCCAACGCCATCGCCGTGCTCGACGCGGTGCGCGAGCGCGTGCCGGCCGAGCTGATGGGCAAGGTCTTCGGCCGCATCTCGTTCTTCGTCAACGCGGGTGTGCGGTTCATCGAGGAGCACGCCAAGCTGCGGGCGATGTCGGTGCTGTGGGAGGAGCTCGGCCGGGATCGCTACGGCGTCACCGACGACAAGCAGCTGCGCTTCCGCTACGGCGTCCAGGTCAACTCCTTGGGGTTGACCGAGGCCCAGCCCGAGAACAACGTCCAGCGCATCGTGCTCGAGGCCTTGGCCGTGACGATGGGTCGCAACGCGCGCGCCCGCGCCGTTCAGCTCCCGGCCTGGAACGAGGCGCTCGGCCTGCCGCGCCCTTGGGATCAGCAGTGGTCGCTGCGCATCCAGCAGGTGATGGCGTTTGAGACCGACATGTTGGAGTACCCCGACATCTTCGAGGGGTCGGTCGTCATGGACGGCCTCGTCGGCGAGCTGCTGGAGGGCGCCCGCGCCGAGATGGCCGTCGTCGCCGAGCACGGTGGCGCGGTCAAGGCGGTGGACTACATGAAGGGTTCGCTGGTCGACAGCCATCGCGAGCGCATCCGCCGCATCGAGCACGGCGAGCAGATCGTCGTCGGCATGAACAAGTACACCGAGTCCAACCCCTCGCCGCTGATCGACGAGGAGGGCGGGATCATGACCGTCGACCCCGCTGTTGAGGCTCAACAGCGCGATGCGGTCATCGCCTGGCGCGCCTCGCGCGACAGCGCGGCGGCCGAGGTCGCGCTGGCCGAGCTGCGCCGCGTCGCCGCGAGCGACGAGAACATCATGCCCGCGACGATCGCCGCCGCCAAGGCCGGGGTGACGACCGGCGAGTGGTCAGCGGCCCTGCGCGAGAGCTTCGGCGAGTTCCGCGCCCCGACCGGCGTCGGTGAGGCCGCCGCGGGCGACCGTGACGAGTCCGACCTAGCCGCGCTGCGCGAGGAGGTCGAGCGCGTCACCGAGCTGATCGGCCGCCGGCCGAAGATCCTGGTCGGCAAGCCCGGCCTGGACGGCCATTCCAACGGCGCCGAGCAGATCGCCGTGCGTGCGCGCGACATCGGCCTCGACGTCGTCTACGAGGGCATCCGCCTGACCCCCTCGCAGATCGCCGCCTCAGCCGAGCAGGAGGGCGTCCACATCATCGGGCTCTCGATCCTGAGCGGCTCGCACCTCGAGCTGATCCCGAGCGTCGTGGAAGCGCTGCGCGAGCGCGGCGTCGACGCGCCGGTCGTCGTCGGCGGGATCATCCCGACCGCCGACGTCCAGCCCTTGAAGGACGCCGGTGTCGCGGCGGTCTATACGCCCAAGGACTTCGACCTGGGCGCGATCATGCACGACATCGTGGAGCTCGTGGCGGCCAAATACGCCACCCCCGCTGAGGCGTGAGTCCGCGAAGTGCCTCGCCCGGAGGCTCGCCACTCCGGGGCGAGGACCTCGGCGCGCGGCTGCGCGACGGGGACCTGAGCGTGGCGCCGGCGATCCTCAACTTGGTGGAGAGCCGGGCGGCGCGCGACCGGCCGGAGATCGCCGCGATGTTGCGCGCGGTCTCGCCGGGTGTGCTGGGGCGCGAGGCGCCGGGGCATGTTGTTGGGGTTACCGGACCTCCTGGCGCGGGCAAGTCCTCGTTGTTGAGCGAGCTGTGCCGGGCGTGGCGTGATGAGGGCCGGACGGTCGCGGTGCTCGCGGTCGACCCGTCGTCCAAGCGCAGCGGCGGCTCGCTGCTCGGCGACCGCGCTCGGATCGCGTTTGACCCCGAGGACCGCGGGTTGTTCATCCGCTCCACGGCGGCCGGGGATCGGTTGGGTGGTCTGGCGCCCGCGACGCGCGCGGCGGCCCAGGCGCTGGCCGCGGCCTTCGACGTCGTGGTGATCGAGACCGTCGGCGTCGGGCAGTCAGAGACCGAGGTCGGCGAGGTGGCCGATACGGTGGCGGTCATCGTGCAGCCCGGATCCGGCGACGTCCTGCAGTTCCTGAAGTCCGGGATCATGGAGATTCCCGATGTCTTGGTCGTGACCAAGGCCGACCTCGGCGACATCGCCATGCGTGCTCGCCGCGACATCAACGCGGCGCTGCGCTCGGCGGGGTCGCGGGACACGAAGGTCGTCGCGGTGTCATCGATCGCGCCAGTGCAGGGCGTTGACCAGCTGGTCGCGGCGCTCGATGAGCACCGCTCACGAGTGGACCTGGGCGCACGGCGGGTTCGCGCACGGCGCTCCGGGGCGCTGGCGGATTTCTTGGTTGAGCACGGTGAGCGGGGATTGCGCGCTGTGGGTGGTCGGCGGGCGGCGGGGAAGCTGTTGGAGGAGTCAGATCCGGCCGCGGATGAGCCGTCGCTGGTGGCGGTCTTGGAGGCGCGGTTGTGAAGCTCGATCTCGCGTTGATCTTGGGCGCGTTCGTGGTGGTGACGCTCGTCGCCGAAGTGCTCGGTGCGACGAACTTCGGGACGGCGCTGGCGTTCGGGACGATGGCGTTCGCAGGGATGTTGGTCTTCGCGCTCTTGCGACGGCCGTAGGCGGTCGGGCGCTGGCGTGGCTGGCGCTCAGCTCGAGCGTTGGCTGGCGAGGCGCACCGCGGTCTGATCGCACCGAGGAGAGCGAGCCGTAGCGAGGCTCGCGACGCCCGGTGTCGTCCGCTGACACCCGCGCCGGCAACCCGGGTCGCTCGGAGCTGCCCATGGCAGCTCTCATCGACCCGGATCGATGCGAGCTTCGGTCACGTCAGGCTGCCTCGCGTCTCACGCGGAGGTGGGCCTGTTGGGGGACGGCTGGCGTCCGGCAGCGGGCCCACGGTCACTTGCGCTGACGTCGGTGGGAAGGTGGGCCCGCTCGCGGACTGATGACGTCCGCGGACAGGCCCACCCCCTCCCGGCTCTGGCGGACGACCCCGGGCGCGGCGGGCCCTCCCCTCCGCTCGCTCTCCTCGCTGCCCCGAACCACGCACCGCGCCGTCACAACGCCTGAACTGAGCGCCAGCCACATCCCGACCCGCCCACTAATGTCCCGCCCATGCCCACCGCCCGTCGCGCGATCTTCGTCGCACCCTTCGACGAGCTCGCCGACCCGCGACTCCTCGCCGAGCTGGCCGCCGACGCCGAGGCCGCCGGCTGGGATGGCTTCTTCCTCTGGGATCACATCGTCTACAGCCCGCCGACGAGCGCGGTGCTCGACCCGTGGATCGCGATGGCCGCGATCGCGATGGCCACCACCAAGATCCTCACCGGACCGATGGTCACCCCGCTCTCGCGACGCCGGCCGCACAAGCTCGCCCGCGAGACCGCCACACTGGACCTCCTGAGCAACGGCCGGCTGATCCTCGGCGTCGGCCTGGGCTCCGACAACCACGGCGAGCTCGCACCGTTCGGCGACGTCGCCGAACCGCGCGAGCAGGCCGAGCTCCTCGACGATGCGCTGACCAAGTTGGAGGACTACTGGAGCGGCGCGTTCGTGCCGCGCCCGGTCCAGCAGCCACGCATCCCGATCTGGGCCGCCGCGCGCTGGCCGGCGCGCCGGCCAGTCCGCCGCGCCGCGCGGCTGGACGGCCTCTTCCCCATCGACCTGCCCGGCCCGGACGCGCTCACCGAGCTGGCCGGAGAGATCGAGCAGCAACGCGCCGAGGAGCGCATCACCGGCCCCTTCGACTTCGTCGTCACCAACGCGCCTGGCACCGACCCGGCGCCCTGGATCGCCGCCGGGGCAACCTGGTACCTGGACGGCTTCAGCGCGCAGCCGAAGCTCGCCGACGTCCGTGCGGCGATCAGCAACGGCCCATGACCAGCGACCGCGAGGCGCAGCTCGAGGAGCTCGCCAACGAGATCCGCGCCCACAAGGGCGCCAATTGCGGCTTCGAGGTCTGTGAGACCTGCACGCAGCTCGTGCCCGGCGTTGGACCGGCGAGCGCGTCGATCGTCATCGTCGGCGAGGCGCCCGGCGCCAAGGAGGACGCCGCGGGCGTGCCGTTCGTCGGCGCGGCGGGCAAGTTCCTGGACTCGCTCCTGGCCGAGGCCGGCATTGCCCGCGACGACGTCTTCATCACCAATGTGGTCAAGGCCCGGCCGCCGAAGAACCGCGATCCGAAGGCTCCCGAGGTCGCCCACCACTGGCCGTGGCTGGAGGCCCAGCTCGACATCATCGAGCCGCAGTTGTTGGTGCCCTTGGGTCGCCACGCGCTGGCGCGCTTCGCGCCCGAGGCCAAGATCGCCGAGGTCCACGGCGCGGTACTCGAAGCGCAAGGGCGCCAACTCTTTCCGCTCTACCACCCCGCTGCCGCGCTCTACAACGGCGGTCTGCGCGCGACGCTCGTCGCCGACGCCCAAGCGCTCGGGCGGGCACTCGCGTAGAACTTGAAGCCATGACGACCAGCGCACGCGCCCTGCAGGCCCCCTCCGCGAAGGCTCCGCTGGAAGCCACAACCATCGAGCGGCGGGCGCTGGGCGAGCAGGACGTGGCGATCGACATCAAGTTCTGCGGAATCTGCCACTCAGACATCCACCAGGTCGAGGCCGACTGGGGCCGCGGGCTGTTCCCGATGGTGCCCGGCCACGAGATCGCCGGGATCGTCACGGCCGTCGGATCGGGCGTGACGCGCTTCGCACCGGGCGACCGCGTCGGCGTCGGCTGCTTCGTCGACTCGTGCGGCACCTGCGACTACTGTCAGGCCGGCGAGGAGCAGTTCTGCACCAAGGGCGTCGTGGCGACCTACAACGCCAAGGACTACGACGGCGAGCCGACCTACGGTGGCTACAGCGAGCACATCGTCGTCACCGAGCGCTTCGTCGTGAAGATCCCCGACGCGCTGGAGCTCGACGTCGCCGCGCCGCTGCTGTGTGCCGGCATCACGATGTACAGCCCGCTCAAGCGCTGGGGCGCTGGCCCGGGCAAGCAGGTCGCGATCGTCGGCATGGGTGGCCTGGGCCACGTCGGCGTCCAGATCGCGGCCGCGCTGGGCGCCGAGGTCACCGTGCTCAGCCAGACGCTCTCCAAAGAGCAAGATGGCCGCCGCTTCGGGGCTAGCGACTACCACGCAACCAGCGACAAGGCTACGTTCAAGACGCTGCGCGGTCGCTTCGACCTGATCGTCAACACGGTCTCGGCCAACCTGCCGCTCGACGCCTATCTCGGCCTCCTGAAGCCCGGCGGCGCGATGGTCTCCGTCGGCCTGCCGGTCGAGCCCGACAAGGTCCACGCCGGCTCGCTGATCGGCCGCAACCGCATCTACGCCGGCTCCAACGTCGGCGGCCTGCCCGAGACCCAGGAGATGCTCGACTTCTGCGCGCAGCATCGCGTCGCGCCCGCGATCGAGCTGATCGGCGCCGACGACGTCAACAGCGCCTACCCGCGCGTGACCGGCAGCGACGTGCGCTACCGCTTCGTCATCGACACCGCGACGCTGGCGGGCTGAACCCGCAGCGCGGCGGGCGGTCGGGCTACTTCCCGCTGTCGGAGGTCTTGGTCGCCGGCCGCGGCGCGGTCGTCGTCGGCGTCGTGTCGGTCTTGGTCCGCTCGTCGTTGGGCGCGGCCAGCGACGCGATCTTCCACTCGCCCTCCTCGCGGACGACCTGCAGCGCATCATCAGACGGCGCCTCGCCCGCGGCCGTCGTGTGGATGCTGACCAACGCGCGGCTCCCGCTGATCGACACCTCGTTGATCTCCAACGTCGGGTTGCGCACGCCGCCCAAACCGCGCTGGACCGCCGACTCGCACGGCAACCCAATGCCCTCGATCTTGTTGACCAAGTCCTTGGACAGCAGGCGGTCGCAGATCTGCTGGTAGTCCTTGCCGCGGGTCGCGACTCCGAAGCGCGCCACGACCTCCCGCACCTGCTGCTCGGCCGGCACGCCGCCGCCACCGCCGCCACCCTCCTCGTCGGCACCGCAGCCGGCGACCGCCAAAGCGAGCGAGAGCACGACAATTGGCGCGGCGGAGATCCATCGGCGAGGCACCGCGGCAGGGTACCCTCAAGGCGATGGCGCGCGATCCGCTGCACGATGGGCACGGCCGCCGGATCTCCGATCTGCGTGTCTCGGTCACCGACCGCTGCAACTTCCGCTGCCAGTACTGCATGCCCGCTGACGGCCTGCCGTGGCTGGAGCGCGCCGCGGTCCTCAGCTTCGAGGAGATCGCCCGCGTCGTTGCAGTCATGGCGCAGATGGGCATCCAAACGCTGCGCCTGACCGGCGGCGAGCCGCTCGTGCGCCGCGACTTCCCAACCCTCGCAGGCCTCCTGACCGCCATCGACGGCCTTGACGAAGTCAGCGTCACCACCAACGGCTTCCTGCTAGAACGCGACGCTGCCGCGCTGGTCGCCGCCGGCATCGACCGCTTCAACATCTCGGTCGACTCGCTGCAACGCGACCGCTTCTACGCCCAGACGCGCCGCGACGCGCTGCCCCGCGTGCTCGCGGGCCTCGAGCACCTCGCGTCGTTCCCCGAGGCCCATCCGATCAAGGTCAACGCCGTCGCGATCCGCGGCTTCACCGAGCAAGAGGTCCTCCCCTTCGCCCGGTTCGCGCGCGAGCACCCCTACGAGGTGCGCTTCATCGAGTACATGCCGCTCGACGGCGACCGCGCCTGGAAGCCCGAGCAGGTACTGACCGGCGCCGAGATCCGCGCCGCCATCGACGCCGTCTACCCGCTCAGCGACGCCGAGCGTGACCCGCACGCCACAGCCCGGGTGCATCGCTTCGCCGACGGCCACGGCCGTATCGGCTTCATCAACCCGGTCTCCGAGCCCTTCTGCGACGACTGCAACCGCATCCGCCTGACCGCCGATGGCCGCCTGCGGACCTGCCTCTTCAGCCTCAACGAGACCGATCTGCGCGGCCCGTTACGTGCCGGTGCCACCGACGACGACCTCGAGCAGCTGATCCGCGACGCCGTCTGGGCCAAGGAGCTCAAGCATCGCGTCAACGACCCGGGCTTCGTGCAGCCGGCCCGGACCATGTCAGCAATCGGCGGCTAGCGCGGGCTGGCGCCTTTCAGCAGGACCGACACCTGCAGGAGATCCTCGGGCCGGTTGACGTTGTAGAACGCCGAGGGGTCCGGCGGCGCCACCTCGCAGATCCCCAGGCCTTCGACCACATCGGTCGCCCGCGCGTCGGGATCGAAGTCCTCCAGACCCGGGAGCGCGCGCGGCGTGTAGAGCGCACACAGCGGCTGCAGCCGGCCGTGGACGCGCGGCACGACGGCCGCAGCCCCAGCGGGATCCGTCTGGGCGATGAACCGTAGCGTCGCTCCATCCATCAGCGGCAGGTCGACCGCGACAATCAGGATCGAGCGGCCCGCCGCCAGGCGCAGCGCATGGGCAACGCCCACTAGCGGATGGCGCGGCTCGTCGGGCTCGATCCACAGCTCCGCAGCACCGGCCAGCGACGGCAGCACCGTGTCGCGTTTGGCCACCACGACGACGTCGTCGCAGAGCTCGTGCAGCGCCTCGACCGGATACAGCGCCAGCGGCCGACCCTCCAGCTCCACGATCGCCTTGTCGCCGCCCAGGCGCCGACCGAGGCCACCGGCCAGGACCACGCCGACGGGAGGGCCGGAGTTCCGGGCGGCCGCCATGGGCGCGACCATACCGGGGTGGGTGGGAGCCGGGTCATGGAGGCCGACGCCTTATCCTGACGGGTCATGGGAGACCTGATGGGCGGACACCCCTGGCTGCGCTGCTACCGCTGCTGGTCGCAGGATCTCGAGGTCCAGGTGCATTACGAGGGCATCCACCGGATCGACTCGGCCACCGGCGAGCGCGCCGACGTCGTCGACGAGATCCAGGAAGCGGTCGTGCAGTGCCTGGAGTGCATGCACGACCAGCCGCACTTGACCTTCGCCAACGGTCGCGTCGAGGCGGTCGAGGACCGCTGGGAGCGGATGATCGCCGGCACGCCGTGGGTCGCCTCCTGCACCGTCACGGTCGACGCCGACGACGTCGAGACCTGCTCAGGGCCCGAGGCAGGCGACGCGCTCTCGTTTGCCGCCTTCGGCGACCACGGCACACGCGAGTTCTTCACCCACGTCCGTTTTCATAAGCACGAGGAGGGCAACCGCATCGTGGTGCACCTGCTCGTCGAGCTCTACGGCCGCTCGGTCGAGGAGGCCACCGAGGTCCTTGAGGAGGCCGCCCGCGGCCATCTCACGATCACCTCGCTGGCCGAGGAGTCGCGGCCGCCTGCCGCGGCCGAAGACCGGCACTGAGCCCGGCGGACTCGACCATCCCCCGATAGGGGGAGGTTAACTCTCCAGAAGTAGGGGTCAGGTGCCGAACACCTGATACGTGGGTCCGTCGGAGCGCATCCTCGTCGCAGAAGACTCCGCCCTGCTGCGGCGGATGCTCGGCGACGTCCTGCGCGGCCACGGCTGGACGGTGCTGGAGGCCAGCGATGGCGAGACCGCGCTGCGCATGGCCCAGGACGAGATTCCCTCGGTGCTGCTGATGGCCCGTGAGATGGAAGGCCTGGACGGCATGACCGTCCTGGACGCGCTGCGCGCCGATCTGCGCACCGCCGACATGCCGATCGTCTTCGTCACGGGTCACACCGACGCTCGCGACCTGGCCGAGGGCCTAGAGCGCGGCGCGCACGATTACGTTCGCAAGCCCGTCGACCCCGTCGAGCTGGTCGCCCGCATCCGCACGGCGCTGCGCCTGCGCGCCCTGCACGACGAGCTCGCTCGCCGCAACGCCGAGCTCGAGCAGCTTGCCCGCACCGACGTGCTCACCGGCCTGGCCAATCGCCGCCACGCCGACGACGTGCTGCGTGCGACGATCGCCAGCTCGCGGCGTCACAACCGTGCCATGAGCGCGGTGCTGGTCGACATCGACCGCTTCAAGTCCGTCAACGACGTCCACGGCCACGCCGCCGGTGACGCGGTCCTGCGCGAGGTCGCGGTGCGGCTGACCGCGGGCCTGCGCGAAGAGGACGTCGCCGCGCGCTGGGGCGGCGAGGAGTTCCTGTTGCTCTTGCCCGACTCGCCGGACGCGACCGTCGTCTGCGAGCGCCTGCGCGCATCGATCTCCGATCGGCCGATCAACGTCCACGGCCTGCTGGAACTGCACGTCTCCGCCAGCTTCGGCTGGGCGCCGTGGACCGGCGAGGAGACCGGCGAGGCCCTCGTCGGCCGCGCCGACGTGGCGCTCTACGCCGCCAAGGCCGAGGGACGCAACCGCGTCGTCGGCGCAGGCGAGCAGCTGCGCGAAGTGGCCTAAGTCCGCAGCCGGGCCAGGCTCAGCGATGCGATCGTCGCGGCGTCGGCGATCCGGCCGTCGCGGATCATCGCCTCGACCTCGGAGACCGCGAAGCGACCGACGCGCAGGCCCTGCTCGGTCTCCTCCAGCGCCTGCTCGCCCTCGGTCAGCTCAGTCGCCAGCCAGACATCGAAGCGCTGATCAGAGATGCCGTAGGCGAAGAACATCCGGCCCAAGCGCTCCATGCAGCCGGCGCGGAGGCCGGTCTCCTCGGCCAGCTCGCCGCGCGCGAGCTCCTCGGGCGGCGCGTCGGGCCGGTCGTCCCACACGCCCTGGGGCAGCTCCCAGAAGCGCTCGCCGACGGGATGGCGGTACTGCTCGACCAGCCAGAGGTGCTCGCCGGCGAGCGGGATGATCACCGCTGCCGGCGCCTTCTCGACGACGGCGTAGATCCCTGGCGTGCCGTCGGGCAGCAGCGTCGCGTCCTCGCGCAGGCGCATCCAGCGGTTCTCATAGACCGTGCGCGACGCGGTGACGCGCAGGCGGCCCTCCTGCGCCTCCTCGCTCATCCGGCCAGCCCGCGCAGGTGGCGGATCGCGAGCGTCAGGCCCGCGAGATCACCGTCGCCCTCGGCCCGCAGCGCCCGCGCGACCGACGACAACCGGCGCATCGGCGCCTCGCGGGCCTCCAGGAACGCGTCGACCGCCGCGGCGGGCTCGGCCTCGGGCGACTCCTCCAGCGCCTTCTCGGCCAGGACGCGGCGCGCGTCGAGCACGTCGTCGAGCAACGCTTGCTGAGCCCAGCGCTGGACGCGCGTGCTGGCCGGGAGCGCCAAGACCTCTTGCTCCAGCCACTCCAGCCCCAGCCGCTCGCCGAGGTCGAAGAACGCGCGCGCGACGGCGACCACGTCGCGGCCGGTGGCTTGGGCGACGGCGATGATGTCGGGCGCGTGGCGCAGCGCGCGCTGAAAGGCATGACGGCGCGCGATCTCAGCGGGCACGCCCGTGTCGATCAGCTCGACGGCCAGCGCTTCGTGCTCCTCGCGCCATGCGTCGGAGCGCAACCCCGGCATCTCCTCGGCAAGCGTCACGAACGCATCACCAGCCGCCGCCACCGTTGCCTCGACATCGGCGGGTGGGTGGGGTCCGGTATGCAGTAGATACCAGCGCGCGACGCCGGCGACCAGATCGTCAACCCCATCGAGCAGCCGCCACGCGGCATCGGCGTCGAGCGTCTGCACGTGGCCCTCGATCTCCAACCAGCGCTGCGTCGCACCGGTCACCTCGCGGGCGATCCGAAACGCGCGCACCACCTCGGCCGGCTCAGCGCCGAGCTCCCCGCTGAGGTCGGAGACGAACGTCGGCCCGAGCGCGTCGACGACGTCGTTGGCCGCCAGCGTCGCGACCAGCTCACGGCGCAGTGGGTGCTCGGCGATCAGGTGGCCGAAGCGCGCGACCACCGGTCGCGGGAAGTAGGCGCGAACGTCGTGGTCGAAGGCCGCCTCGTCGGGCAGGTCGGACTCCATCAGGGCATCGGTCAGCAGGCGCTTGGCGTAGGCGACGAGCACGGCCAGCTCGGGGCGCACGAGGCCACGGCCGGCGCGGCGGCGCTCGGCCATCTCATCGGTCGGCGGGAGCGCCTCGTCGCGCCGGCGCAGGATCCGGGCGGCCTCCAGCGCGGCCATCAGGTCCTCGTAGGCGAAGACACGCAGCGCGCTGGACCGCACTTCCTGCGACAGGATCTGCGCCTGCAGGAACGAGTCATACAACACGTGTGCGACAACATCCTCGGTGACCTCGGCGAGCAGCCCGTCGCGCTCGTCGCGACGCAGCTCCCCGCGCCGCACGGCGAGGTCGAGCAAGATCTTCAGGTTGACCTCGTGGTCGGAGCAGTCGACGCCGGCGGAGTTGTCGATGAAGTCGGCGTTGATGAGGCCGCCCTCGCCACCGTGACCGCCGAGGTTGGCGTACTCGATGCGCGCGCGGTGGGTGAAGCCGAGGTTGCCGCCCTCCCCCACGACCCGCGCCCGCACCTCGTGGCCGTCGACGCGGATCGCATCGCTCGACCGGTCAAGCGCGTCGGCGTCGCTCTCGGTCGACGCCTTGACCACGGTCCCGATCCCGCCGTTCCAGAGCAGGTCGACGGGCGCGCGCAGGATCGCGCGGATCAGGTCGGTCGGCGCCAGCGCCTCGTCGGTGATGTCCAGCGCGCGACGCACCTGCGGGGTCAGCGTGATCGACTTGGCGTCACGGCTGAAGACGCCGCCACCAGCCGAGATCGCCTCGCGGTCGTAGTCGTCCCACGAGGACCCGTTCAGCCCAATGAGCCGCTCGCGTTCGGCATACGAGCGCTCCGGATCCGGATCGGGATCCAGGAAGACGTGGCGGTGGTCATAGGCGGCGATCAGCTTGAGCGAGGACGACAACAACATCCCGTTGCCAAAGACGTCGCCCGACATGTCGCCGATGCCGACGGCCCGGATCACGTCCTGCTCGGGGTCGACGCCCAGCTCGCGGAAGTGGCGCTTGACCGACTCCCACGCGCCCTTGGCGGTGATGCCCAGGCCCTTGTGGTCATAGCCCGCCGAGCCGCCGGAGGCAAACGCGTCGCCCAGCCAGAAGCCGCGCCGGACGGCAATCGCGTTGGCCGTGTCGCTGAACGCCGCGGTGCCCTTGTCGGCGGCGACGACGAGGTAGGAGTCCTGCTCGTCGTGGACGCGTACGCCCTCGGGCGCCACCGTCTCGCCGTCGTCGGAGAGGTCGTCGGTGACATCGAGCAGCGCCTCGATGTAGCGGATGTACTGGCGCTTGACCTCGTCGCGCAGAAGCGCGGGATCCTCCGGTCGCTGCTTGAGGAAGAACCCGCCCTTGGCCCCTGCTGGGACGATGACCGCGTTCTTGGTCATCTGCGCGCGCATCAGGCCGAAGACCTCGGTGCGGTAGTCCATGCGGTCTGACCAGCGAATGCCGCCCCGGGCGATCCTGCCACCGCGCAGGTGGATGCCCTCCATGTCGGGCGCATAGACGTAGATCTCAAACAGCGGTGGTGGCTGTGGAATCGCGGGGACGTCCTCGCTGCGCAACTTGAAGGCCATCGCATCACGGCCGTTCTTGAAGGCGTTGGTCCGGACGGTTGCGTCGATCAATCCAAGTTGGTTGCGAAGAATGCGGTCGTGGTCCAGCAGCGCGACGGCGTCGAGGTCCTCGCGGATCTCGACGCGCAGTGCCTCCTCGGCCGCCTCGTCCCCTGCGCGCTCGTCGATCGCGAAGCGCAGCTCGAAGAGGCGGATGAGCTTGGCGGTGATCGCCGGGTTGGCGGCGATCACGTCGTTCTGGAAGGACTCGGTGTAGCGCGAGCCGATGCGCTGGCGGTAGCGGCGGTAGGCGCGCAGGACCTGCACCTGCGGCCACCGCAGGCCGGCGCTGACGACCAGGCGGTTCAGCGAGTCCGACTCGGTGTCACCGCACCAGACCGCTTCCAGCACGTCGGCGACGCGCGCCGCGACGTCGCCGAGCGGCAGCGGCTCGTGCATCGCCGCGGGGTCGGCGTTCAGCACGCCGAAGGCCTGGATCCACAGCTCGTCCTCGCCATGCAAGCGCGCTGGGATCTCCTCGATCACGCGCAGGCCCAGGTGCTCGAGCATCGGCGTCGCCTGCGACAGCTCGACCTTCGGGCCGCGGCGGTAGAAGGCGACACGTGTGCGCCGTGAGCCATCCGCACCCCGCTCGTCCTGCAACCCCACCAAGAAGTCCGTGCGGCCGTTGGCCAGCGCCTCGAAGCGCTCGACGTCCTCGGCGGCAGTCAGCGGCTCGACCGCCGCGCGGTAGGACTCCGGCAGCCGCTTGAGCCAGCGCGCGGCGAGCATCCGGCCGCGCTCGGGGCCATGACGGTGCACCAGCGCACCGCCGACGCGGTCGCGCCACGTGCGCGCCTCCAGGATCAGGCGGCGCTCGAGGTCGGCGACGTCGACGTCGGGCAGCCCGCCGCCACCGTCGACGGTGAGGTGCAGGTAGACCCGGTCGTCCTCGCCGAACACCTCGTGCTGCTCGACGTGATCGGTCCCGTAGGCCGACGCGACCATCCCGCGCAGGCGCTCGCGCAGCGTGGCGCTGTAGCGCTCGCGCGGCAAGGCGGCGACGAGCGCGGCGCCGCGGCCGTCGCGGGCGCGGCGACCGAGCAGGCGGACCTCGTCAGCCCGCAGCGCCAGCAGGACCGACAGCTGCGCGCGGATCTCCTGAAACGGCGCGCCGAACAGCTCGCCCTTGGGATAGCTGTCAAAGAGCGTGATCGCGGCTTTGGAGTCGTGGCTGCCCTCGATCAGGTCCTCGGCGTCGAGGATCCGGCGCAGCTTGTCGCGCAGCAGCGGCGTCGTGCTCGCCGGCTCGCCGTACGCGCGCGAGGTGAAGAGGCCCAGCAGCCGTGCCTCGCCGATCACGGTGCCGTCGTCGGCGAAGCGGCGGGCGATCAGCACGTTCATCGGCTCCCGCCGGTGCACGGGCGACAGGGCGTGGGTCTTGGTGATCTCCAGGACGGCGGCGTCGCGCACGTGCCCGTCGGCCGCCGGCGGGTCGTGGGCCGGCACGCGCAGCTCGCCGGCTTCGCGCGTGTCGCGCAGCAGGCCCAAGCCCGTGGGGTGGGTGGGGCCGGTTCCGCGCAGGCGACCCTCGGCGTCTCGTTCATCCTCATGAAAGCCGAGGAAGACGAAGTGACCGTCGCCGACCCAGCGCAGGAACGCCGCCGCGTCCTCGGGATCCTGCTCGGCCGCGGCCAGGCGGGCCCCGCCGGCACCGACGATCTCGACCAGACGCTCGAGGCCGTCCTGCAACGCGCCGAAGTCGTCAACGACGGCGCGCACGGTCGCCAGCACGTGACGGGCGGCGTCCTCGAGGTCGGCAAGCTCCTCGGGGCTCAGCCGGCGGTCGAGCTCGAAGTGCATGACCGACTCACGCGGCGCCTCGCGCGGATGCTCGATCGCGGTGATCCGATGCGGCGACGCCGGATCGCGGCGCACGCCGACGATCGGATGGGTGACGCGGACGATCCGCAGGCCACGCGCGGCCAGCTCGGCGCCGACCGAGTCCACCAGGAACGGCAGGTCGGCGGTGTTGGTCTCCAGCACCGAGCCGCCGCTCTCGTAGCCGTGCTCCTCGCGGCGCGGCGTGAACGCGCGGACGCCGGCGACCGCGCCACCGCGGCCGTCGGCCAGGGCAAACGCGCCTCGGGCCTCGGCCAGCAGTGCCTCCGCGTCTTCCTCGGGCGCGTCGGCATCGGCGCTTGGGGCGCGACGCAGATAGGCGCCGACGAAGCGCGCGAGCATCTCCGAGTCGCGCTCGCGCGCGAGCTGGGCCACCACTTCGGCGATCCCGTCGGCCGACCCAGCCGACGACGACTCCTCCTGAAGGCTCACACAGCGGAACCTACCCGCCCCACCGGCCGCAGAACGTCCGAAGGGCGCCCGCAAAGGGCGCCCTTCGGGCAATTCGAGTGGTGCGTCGAGCGCTAGGCGCCGAGGCGCTGCTTGAGCGCCTCGAACTGCGCACGCACCGGCGCGGGCAGCGAATCCCCGAACTTCGCCAGGTGCTCGGTCACCTGCGGCAGCTCGTCGCGCAGCGCGTTGACGTCGACCGACAGGACCTCGTCGAGCGCCGCGTCGGTGATGTCGAGACCCGACACATTGAGGTCGCCCTTGCGCGGCACCAGGCCGACCGGCGTCTCGTCGGCCTCGACCTTGCCCTCCAGGCGCCGGAAGACCCACTCCAGCACGCGCGAGTTGTCGCCGAAGCCCGGCCACAGGAACTTGCCGTCGGCGCCCTTGCGGAACCAGTTGACGTAGAAGATCCGCGGCGGCTGCGCCCCGGCCTTCTCGCCCATCGCGAGCCAGTGCTCGAAGTAGGACGCCATGTTGTAGCCGCAGAACGGCAGCATCGCGAACGGGTCGAAGCGCAACTGGCCGACCGTGCCGAACGCGGCGGCGGTCATCTCGCTCGACATCGTCGCGCCGAGGAAGACGCCGTGCTCCCAGTCAAACGCCTCGCGCACCAGCGGGACCACCGAGGCGCGGCGTCCGCCGAAGAGGAACGCGTCGATCGGCACGCCGGCCGGGTCCTCCCACTCCGACGCCATCGACGGCACCTGCGTCGCGGGCACCGTGAAGCGCGAGTTCGGATGGGCGGCGGGGGCATCAGCCTCCGGCGTCCAGTCGTTGCCGTGCCAGTCGATCAGGTGCTCGGGGACCTCCTTGGTCATCCCCTCCCACCACGTGTCGCCGTCATCGGTGAGCGCCGTGTTGGTGTAGATCGCGCCCTTCTCCAGGGCAGCCATGGCGTTGGGCGTGTTGCTGTAGCCCGTGCCGGGCGCGACGCCGAAGAAGCCGTTCTCCGGGTTGATCGCGCGCAGGCGGCCCTCGTCGTCGTACTTCATCCAGGCGATGTCGTCGCCGATCGTCTCGACCTTCCAGCCCTCGATGGTCGGGACCATCAGCGCCAAGTTGGTCTTGCCGCAGGCGCTCGGGAACGCGCCGGTGACGAACTTGACGACGCCCTCGGGCGAGGTGAGCTTGAGGATGAGCATGTGCTCGGCCATCCAGCCCTCGTCGCGCGCCATGATCGAGGCGATCCGCAGCGCGAAGCACTTCTTGCCCAGCAGCGCGTTGCCACCGTAGCCCGAGCCGTAGGACCAGATCTCACGGGTCTCGGGGTAGTGGACGATGTACTTGACCTCGGCGTTGGTCGGCCACGGAACGTCGGTGTCGTCGGGGCCCAGCGGGGCGCCGATCGAGTGGATGCACGGGACGAACTCGCCGTCCTCGCCGAGGACGTCGAGGGCGCCGGCGCCCATGCGGGTCATGATGCGCATCGAGACGACGACGTAGGGCGAGTCGGTGATCTCGACGCCGACGTGGGACTTGTCGGAGCCCAGCGGGCCCATCGAGAACGGGACGACGTACATGGTGCGACCACGCATGCAGCCGGTGAACAGCTCGTTCATCGTCTGGCGCATCTCGGCGGGGGCGCGCCAGTTGTTGGTCGGGCCGGCGTCCTGTTCGTCGGCCGAGCAGATGAAGGTCCGGTCCTCGACCCGCGCAACGTCGCTGGGGTCCGACCAGGCGAGGTAGGAGTTGGGGCGCTTGGCGTCGCTGAGGCGCTTGAAGGTGCCCGCGTCGACCAGCTGCTGACAGAGGCGGTCGTACTCCTCCGCCGATCCGTCACACCAATGGATCTCGTCCGGCTGGGTGAGGGTGGCGATCTCCTCCACCCACGCCGTCAGCCTGGCGTTCTTCGTCGGAACGGTGATGCTCACGTCACTTCCTCGGTATCGAATTCAAGGAGGCGGGCGAAAGGGGACAGCGGCCCACCTCGGTGCGCATCCAGGGAAAGGTACCCCTTCGAGAGGTCGAAGGGCAGCTTCCGAGCTGAACGATCGACCGGGCCTGAGCCAGTTTGTCCAGACCGTTGGGCGGGGGTGGCGCCGTTTCCGCCACCCCCAGCGGTTCCTACTCGCCCGGGGTCTTGCGCGGGACCAGCACGAGCCGCTTGAACTCGGCGACGAGCGTGCCGTCCTGGTTGAAGACCCGCGTGTGGACCTTGACGGTGCCGCGGTCGAGCTTGGTCTTGGACTCGCGCTTCTCCAGAACCTCGGACTCCACGAACAGCGTGTCGCCGTGGAAGACCGGGGCCGGGTGGCTGAGCTCCTCGGTGGCGAGGTTGGCGATCGCCTTGCCGCTGACGTCCGAGACGCTCATGCCCAGCGCGAGGCTGTAGACCAGCGGGCCGACGACGACGTTGCGGCCCTGCTGGCTGGCGGCCGCGTAGACGTCGTTGAGGTGCAGCGGGTGGTGGTTCATCGTGATGAGGCAGAACAGGTGGTCGTCAGACTCGGTCACGGTCTTGGCCGGCCAGTGCTTGTACACGGCGCCAACCTCGAACTCCTCGAGGTAGCGGCCATAGGCGTGGGCTCCGGTCGCCTCGCGCGCGCGCTGATCGGTGGTGAAGTCGGTGTCGGTCATCTTTGGGTTCTCCTTCGGCGGGTCCTACGTGCGGCGCCGAAGCATGCCAGTGCGCGCGCTTCGTTGACTCCCGAGTCAACGTCGCGGCCGAATTCGCAATACGGTTCAAGCCATGCGCAGCCCTCGAGACTTCTTCAAGCCGCTGGCGGTCGGTGCCCCCGATCCCATCACCGAGATCCCGTTCCCGCCGTCGCGGATGATCCACTTCTTCGACGCCTCCAACGAGAAGATGGTGGCCAAGCTGCCCGACACGATCGCGAAGGCCGACATCGTGCTGGGCAACCTCGAGGACGCGGTGCCGGTGGACCGTAAGGAGGCCGCGCGCGAGGGGCTGGTGAAGGTCGGCAAGACCATCGACAAGGGCGATACGCAGCTGTGGACGCGCGTCAACTCGCTCGAGAGCCCGTGGGTCCTGGACGACCTAACGACGCTGGTCACCGAGATCGGCGACGTCCTCGACGTGATCATGGTCCCCAAGGTCGAGGGCCCGTGGGACATCCACTACGTCGATCGCCTGCTGGCCCAGCTGGAGGCCAAGGGCAACGTCCAGCGCCCGATCCTCATCCACGCGATCCTCGAGACCGCCCAAGGCGTCACGCACCTGGAGGAGATCGCGCAGGCTTCGCCGCGCATGCAGGGCATGTCGTTCGGCCCGGCCGACCTAGCGGCGTCGCGCCGCATGAAGACCACCCGCGTCGGCGGCGGTCACCCCGGCTACGTGTCGATGAGCGACCCGGACCCGGACAACCCGGACGCCCCGCGCGTCACCGCCCAGCAGGATCCGTGGCACTACTCGATCGCGCGCATGGTCGACGCCTGCACGTCCAACGGCATCCTGCCGTTCTACGGTCCGTTCGGCGACATCAAGGACACGGTCGCCTGTGAGGCGCAGTTCCGCGCCGCGTTCCTGCTGGGCTGTGTCGGCACCTGGTCGCTGCACCCCGTACAGATCGACATCGCCAAGAAGGTGTTCTCACCGGACCCCGACGAGGTCAAGTTCGCCAAGAAGGTCATTGAGGCGATCCCGGACGGCCGCGGCGTGCACATGATCGACGGCAAGATGCAGGACGACGCGACCTGGAAGCAGTGCAAGGTCATGGTCGACCTCGCCGAGCAGCTCGCTGCGAAGGACCCGGAGCTGGCCGAGACCTACGGTTTCGCGCCCGCCGCGGCCTGAGCCGCCGCCTCGGCCTTCTCGGCCCGCCGCCGCACCGCCCGCAGCAGCTCGTGGCGGATGATGCCGCTGCCCGCGCGAATCACCATCCAGTAGGGCCGGAAGGTGCGCGCGGCGGCGGCGTCCGTCGGCTGCACACGCGTCTCGGTCGTCAACCGCGTGCGACCACCGCCAACGCCGCCCAGCGGCTCCAGCGCGAACGACGTCGCCATCAGCACGAAGCCGGGACGGGCGAACTCAGAGACCTCCGCGTCGCCGTCGGGCAGCGGCACGCGCTTGCCGCCGCGCAGCTTCCACGGCTGCCCGGCGGCCGCGAGCGCCAGCGCCCGCGGCGCCTCGTCGAGCACCACGCCGAACCCACCGGCGACGAACCGGTCGATCAGCGGCCGCCCAGCACCACGCGAGCCTAGGCCCCGGAGCGTCGTCAGCACGCGCGTCACCGGCAGCTCGGTCCCCTTCACCTCGTGCAGCGCCGCCCACACCAGCTCGGGCGAGGCGTCCACGGTGATCGTGTGCACCTCGCGATGAGCGAACTGCGGCAGCACACGGTCCAAGGGTGAGTCCATCAACCGAGTATCCCGGCCGCGCCAACTTCCGGCGCGCGGCCGCTCAGCGATAGGTCCGCAGCGACGGCTCTAGGCCATCGAGATGGCCGTGCTCGTTGAACGAGACCAACGTGACACCCTGGCGCCCGCTGATCAGGCGCGCGACGCCCGTGTTGATGGCCACGCGGTTGAACGCCACAAGACCTGTCGGCGCCATGCCCATCAGCGCGGCGCAGATCCCGCCAATCACGCCGCCGGAGCTGCAGACCAGGGCCGTCTCCCCGCTGCCCAACCGCCCCAGCAGGCGCTCTAGCGCGCCGCGCACCCGCGCATCGAAGGCCGGCCACGGCTCACGCGCGCCGCCGGCCTCTCCCGCTTCGATCCAGTCGATCAGCGCGCCGTCGAGCAGCTGCTGGAAGTCGCGCGAGCTGACGGCCGGCCCCGCGGTGCCCGGCTCGGCGTCAAGCCGGATGTCGGTCCGAGCGTGGTGGGTGAGGACGTCGTCAGCGTCGTACTCGTCCCAACCGGTGTCGATCTCCACCGGCGTGCCCGCCGCGCGCGCCAGCACCTCCGCGGTGCCTTGCTGACGGCGCAGGCCACCGCTAACGACGACATCGAAGGTCACCCCGCGGCGCGCATGCTCGGCGGCCAGCACCTCGGCCTGGCGCCAGCCGGTCTCTGAGAGCACGTCGTAGTCATCGGCCCCGTAGGAGGCTTGGCCGTGGCGCACCAGCCGGATCGAGGGCACGGCGGGAGCGTGCCAGAGCGCGCCGGCCACCGCGCCCCACCTGGCCAGGTGGGCAGGGCGACCGCTCACCCACACTCCCGCAAGCGCCCTGGCCCTATAGGCTCCGGCGCCGCTTCAACTGCCCCCTGACCGGAGGCTCCACGCCTTGAGATTCTTTGAATACGAGGCCCGCGAGATCGTTAAGCGGGCCGGCATCCCAGTCACCGACTACGGCTTTACGACCGACGCCCAAGAGGCGAAGGAGATCGCCGCACGCATCGGTGGTTCCACCGTCATCAAGTCCCAGGTCCTGTCCGGCGGCCGCATGAAGGCCGGCGGCGTCAAGTTCGCCGACACGCCCGAGGAGGCCGAGGCGCACGCCAAGGACATCCTGCTGCTGGAGATCAACGGGCACATGCCGCGCGGCATCCTCGTCGACCCGAAGGCCGAGTTCGAGCAGGAGTACTACGCCGGCGTCGTCTGGGACGGCACGCGCAAGATGCCGGTGATGATCTTCTCGCCGGTCGGCGGCATCGACATCGAGCAGGTCGCCGAGGAGCAGCCCGACAAGGTCGGGCGCCGGCACTTCTCCAACATCTTGCCGTTCGGTGACTTCGAGGCCAAGGAGGTCATTGCCTCCACGGGCGTGACCGGCGGCGCGCTGAACAAGCTCGTCCCGATCCTCACCAAGCTCGCCAAGCTGTTTGTCGACAACGACATGACGCTTGCGGAGATCAATCCGCTGGCGCGCATGGCCGACGGCTCGTTCATCGCGCTCGACGCGCACATGGACATGGAGAACGAGGCCCGCGGGCGCCACAAGAAGCTGCTCAAGGACCTCGGCGTCGGCGACGACGAGACCCGCGAGGCGCGCGAGCCCACCCCGTTCGAGCTGGCTGGCGAGGCCGTCGACAGCCAGGACCACCGCGGCGTGGCCGGCAACGTCACCGAGTTCGACGGCAACCTCGGCCTGGTCATCGGCGCCGGCGGCGGCTCGCTGACGCTCTTTGACGCGGTCCGCAAGTACGGCGGCAAGCCCGCCAACTACTGCGAGATCGGCGGCAACCCGTCGGTCTCCAAGGCCAAGGGCTTGGCCAAGTTGGTGTTGTCCAAGCCGGGCGTCGACAAGATCGCCGTGATGATGTCGATCGTCTCCAACACGCGGGTCGACATCGTCGCCCGCGGCGTCATCGCCGCCTGTCTGGAGCTGGGCATGGACCCGGCCGAGAAGATCGCCATCTTCCGCATCCCGGGGGCGTGGGAGGAAGAAGGCTTCAAGATCCTCGAGAAGTACGGCGTGGAGTACGCCGACCGCAGCGTGTCGCTGCACGAGGCGGCCTCGCGCGCCGTCGAGAAGATCCAAGGAGCAGCCGCATGATGACCCACGGCCGGAAAGAGAACGAGTCCACCATCATGCGGTCAGCGGCATGAGCATCCTCGTCAACGAGAACACGACGTTCATCGTCCAGGGCATCACCGGCCGCGAGGCGGTCAACCTCACGCGTGAGTGCCTGGACTACGGCAAGGGCGCCAAGATCGTCGGCGGCGTCACGCCGGGCCGTCTGGGTCGTGAGGTCCACGGCGTACCGGTCTTCGACACCGTCGCTCAGGCCGTCGCCCACCATGGCTCGCCGATCGACGGCTCGGTCGTCACGGTGCCGCCCGCGTTCACCAAGGACGCGGTCTTCGAGGCCATCGAGAACGGCATCAAGATCATCGTGATCGTCACGGAGCGGATCCCGCGCCGCGACGTCGCCCAAATGGTCGAGCTCGCCACCCTGCGCGGCGCCCGCATCATCGGCCCCAACTGCCTCGGCGTGATCGTCCCCGACGTCATCAAGATGGGCGGGATCGGCGGCCCGGCCAAGGACGCGGCCAAGTCCTACAAGAAGGGCTCGATCGGCGTCATCTCCCGCTCCGGCGGCATGACCACCGAGATGTCCTCGACGCTCAGCGCCGCCGGGCTGGGCATCTCGACCGCCGTCTCGATCGGCGGCGACGCGATCATCGGCTCGACCTACGCCGAGCTGATGCCGCTCTTCGAGGCTGACGAGGAGACCAAGGGCATCGTCATCTACACCGAGCCCGGCGGCCGCATGGAGGCCGAGCTGGCGCGGTGGGTCACCGAGAACAACTCGCGCCTTCCGATCGTCGCGTTCATGGCCGGCCGGTTCATGGACGAGATGCCCGGCATGAGCTTCGGCCACGCCGGCACGATCGTGGAGGGCAAGGAGGACACCGCCACCGAGAAGATCGCCCGCCTCGCCGAGGCCGGCATCACGGTGGCCGAGGAGATCTCCGAGATCCCGGAGATCATGAAGGCCAAGCTCGCCGAGAGGAGCGCCGCATGAGGGTTGACGGAACGTTCATCGGGGTCGAGGTCGACGACGCCATCGTCGGCGACGCGGCCGTCGCGGCCAAGCTCCGCGAGGTCTGCCCCGTCGACATCTACTCCGACGCCAACGGCAAGGTCGAGATCGTGGCGGGCAACGTCGACGAGTGCGTCCTCTGCCGCTTGTGCATCGACGCGACCTCGCCCGAGCAGGTCAAGATCCTGAAGTTGTATGACAACGAGGCGTCGCTGGCGTAGCTGGCCGGCCGCACGATCTCGCTTGTCATCGAGGGGCGCCCGTTTGCGGGCGCCCCTCGCGCGTTGCGCTGCATCTCATACCCTGCAGCGCTCATGCCGGAGCTTCCCGAGGTCGAGTCCGCTCGCGCCCTGATCGCCGAGCACGGCCTCGATCGCGAGATCGTGGACGTCGATGATGCCGACACGTACGTGTGCCGTCCCCACGCGCCCGGTGAGTTGCGCGATGCGCTGATCGGCCATCGCCTCACCTCCGCCCATCGCCAGGGCAAGTCGATGTGGATCGAGACCGACGGCGGGCCGGTGCTCGGCCTGCATCTCGGCATGGCGGGACGGATCGTCATCGACGACGAGGCGGCCGGCGACTACTGGTCCGATGGTGGCCGCAAGCACCTGCCGGTCTGGGATCGCTTCACGCTGCGCTTCGCCGATGGCGGCTGGCTGGCGCTGCGCGACAAGCGCCGCCTCGGCCGCGCGATCCTGGATCCGCGCCTCGATCGCCTCGGCCCGGATGCCGCCGAGGTCACCCGGGATGACTTCCGCGCGCGCGTCGGGCGCGGCGAGGGGCCGCTGAAAGCGCGCATCATGGACCAGTCGGTCATCGCCGGCGTCGGCAACCTGCTCGCCGACGAGGCGCTCTGGCGCGCCAAGCTCGACCCGCGACGGCCGGCCGGCGGCCTCGACCAGGACGAGCTCGATCGCCTGCGCCGCGAGACTCGCGCCGCCACACGCCGCGCCATCGAGCGCGGCGGCGTGCACACCGGCGAGATCATCCCCCACCGCCGTCGTGACGGCGTGTGCCCGCGCTGCGGCGCCGACATGGCGCGCGCGACGATCGGCGGGCGGACGACCTACTGGTGTTCGCGCGAGCAGAACGGCGCGTAGCGCCCGCCGGTCACAAGATCCGGCCTCGCGGCACCCTCTTGCACGCATGAGGGACGCCAATGTGTTCGCCACGCTCTATGACCGGGAGGCCCGGACCGTGTTGGTCTTCATCGCCCGCCGCACGCTCGACCCCGAGCTCGCGCTCGACCTGACGGCCGAGACGTTCGCCCAGGCGTTCCGCGATCGACGGTCTTACCGCGGCAGCACCGAGATGGAGGAGCGCGCGTGGCTGTTCACGATCGCTCGCCGCCAGATCTCGCGCTATCACCGCCGCGGCACGGTCGAGCGGCGGGCGCTCGAGGCGCTGGGCGCGCAGATGCCCCAGGCGCACGATGACGACCTGCGCGAGATCGAGGAGGCCGCGGGCCTCGACCAACTGCGCGCGACGCTCGGCGACGAGCTCGCCCGGCTCAACGACGACCAGCGCGCCGCGCTGCAGCTGCGCGTCGTCGAGGAGCGTCCGTACCCAGAGGTCGCCGACGCGCTCGGCGTCTCCGAGCAGACCGCCCGCGCACGGGTCTCGCGCGGGCTGCGGGCGCTGGCCCGCGCCCTGGAACCGCGGATCGCAACGGGAGAAGACGCATGAGGATCCTGGACGAGCTGGGCGAGGAACTGGTCCGTGCGGCACGCGCCGCCCAGGCCGGACCAGCGCGCACGGCGCGGCGACGGCACCTGCCGCGTGCCGCCATCCTGGGCCTGACCGCGTTCCTGCTGCTCGCCGCCGTCGCCGTCGCGGCCACGCTGGTCATCGGCCGCGGCGACCCGATCCCCCCGGCACCCGCCGGCGCCGTCCCGCGCGAGTTGCAGCCCGTGCCGGGCACCGCGCACCTCAACGGCCTCGACGTCTCCGACCCCGATGGCGGCCCGGCCTGGGACGTCCGGACATCGCGCAGCACCACCGGCGCGACCTGCGCCACCGTCGGCCAGATCCTGGACGGTGACCTCGGCATCGTCGGGCTGGATCGGCGCTTCCGCGCGCTGCCCGCCGGCGCGGCTGACACCTGCAGCACGCCGCAGAAGCGCGGCGCGACGCTGGCGGGCGCACGAGCCTTCCGGGGCGGCGGCGCGCTGCACCCGATCACGGTCGTCAACGGCGTGGTCGCGCCCAGCGTGCGGCGCGCGCTCGCCGTCGCCGGTGGCCGCCGCGTGACGATGCGGCTCGGCGCTGAGGGCGCGTTCCTGGCGATCTTCCGTGGCACGCCCGAGCAGCTGCGACCACGCGTCGTGCTGACCGAGGCCGGCGGCCAGACCACGACGCTGCGCTTCGCCGACACCGGTGAGTACCTCTCCCCCGACCCGACCGGTGGGACACCGTGGACCCTGCAACGCGACACGCACAAAGTCGCCCCCGGCCTGCGCTGCATCGTGGCCCGACGTGAGCGCGGCCCGGACTCGCCCCAGCCGCTGCCGCAGGGCAGCGGGGCCTTCGTCTTCTCCCCGCCGTCGGTCCCGAGCCGCTGCGGCCGCGCCCATGCGGGCTTCGTGGCGGTCAAGCGCTTCGTCCCGCAGAGCCGAAGCGTCTGGGAGGGCTATTACTGGGGCCTCAACCCCTCGCGGACGATCGCGTGGGGCGCGGCACCGCGCTCGGCCTCCGTGGTCGTCGCGCGCGCCGCCGGGGTGGACGCCCGCCGTGTCGCTGTCGACCCGCACACCCGTGGCTTCATCACCGTCTTCGACGGCCGCGTCGACCCACGCTCGGTCCGCATCACGGTCGACGGTCGTCCGCTGCCCGTCGGGTCCGGCATCCTCTCCCGGGATGGTGGACGGCTCGCGACCATGCCGGTCCCGGCCTGGCGATCGGTCGCCTCGGTCCTGCGCAAGACCCCGATGGTTGCCGAGCCGTTCGTGCCCGACCGTGACACGGTGAAGATCGTCCGGACCGCCGCCGACCCGACCGGCGGCCCAGACTGGGGACTGCGCACGTGGACCGCGCACCTCGACGGCCGCACGCGGGTCAGCCCGGGGATGAGCCGCGAGATGCGCTGCGTCCAGGCGGGCCTGCCCGCGACGGGTGACGCCCTGCGCTGGCCGCTGGCCGCCGGACGCACGCGGACGCTTGGCTTCACGCAGCGCGATGGCTACTGCAACGACATTCGCTATCTCGCCACGAAGGCAGCCGGCCCGGTCGTGCAGACAATGGTCGACCAAGCGGGCTCCGCCAACCCGCGGCCCGTGCGCGTCGTCGTCTCCGGGCTGCTCGGTGGCGGAGTCCGGTCGGCGCAGCTGCTCGGCGCGGGCGAGCCGCGCGACCTCGCCCTCGGCCGCGACGGCGCGTTCCTGGTGGTGTTGGGTCCCGAGCAGGCCGGCCGCGCCCTGCGCGTCCGGCTGGTGCGCGCCAGCGGCGCCGTCGAGCTGTCGCACACCGACGGTCTGGAGGCGCCCTGCCGGCTCTTGCCCGCCGACAGCGTGCGCGTCGCAGATCCTGACGGCGCCGCGCCATGGGCCGCCGGCAGCTCGCACGTGGGCAACCAGCGCTGCCGCTACATCAGCCAGATCGTCGACGGTCGCCTCGCGTGGGTCGACGAGGACCATGCGACCGTGCGCTTCGGGCCAGGCTCGTTCTCCAGCGGGACCGGCCGCCAGATGAGCCGCCGCGCGGCCGCGACGATCGAGGTCTCCGGCGCCGGCGACGGCCCGCAACAGCCTCAGGGCTCACCCTCGCCCGCACAGGTCGCGCGCCGCACGCTGCCGGGCCGGACGTTCATCAGCGGCCTCACCCGCGGCGACGTCACCTCGATCACGCTGCGCACGCCCCGCGACGTGCGCACGCTCACGCCCGTCGGCGGTAGTTATCTTGCCGTCTTCGACGGCGCGTTCTACGGCGGCGAGATCGTCGTCACCGCACACGTGCGAGGCGGCGGCGACATAACCGTCCGCCGGCCCGCCTCCCGGGGCTTTTAGACGGGATAGAAGCGCTTCAACAACGGCAGGAGGATTGCGTGCGGCGTGTAGCGCGACGACAGGCCTGCCGCCTTGATGACGAGCCCCGGGGTCACGACGCGGTGGTTGCGCGCCAGGCCGTCAATGGCGGTCTTGGCGCAGTCGGCCGGCGAGACGCGCGCGAAGGACGGCACGCTCGCGAACGCCTCGGTCAGCCCGGCGCGGTCGGCGAACTCGGTGTCGATCGGGCCCGGGCAGAGCGCGGTGACCGCGACACCCTGATGCGAGAGCTCGGTGTGCAGTGCCTCGGCGAAGCTCAAGGCAAAGGCCTTGCTCGCCCCGTAGGTCGCCTGGCCGGGAAGCGGCTGGAAGCCCGCCGAGGAGGCGACGATCAGGACCGCCCCCGCCCCGCGCGCGATCATCGCCGGCGTGTAGGCGTGTGAGAGCGCGACGACGGCCTCACAGTTCAACCGCACCATCTCGCTCTCGGAGCGCCCGTCGAGGTCGGCGAACTGGCCGGCGCTGCCGTAGCCGGCGTTATTGATGAGGATGTCGATGTCAAGCCCCAGCTCAGCGACGCGCGTGGGCAGCGCGGCGACCGCCTCGGGGTCGATGAGGTCGGCCGACAGCGCCTCGCCGCGGATGCCATGCGCCTCGCGTAGCTCGGCGGCTACGGCCTCCAGGCGGTCGGCGCGGCGGGCGACCAGGACGACGTTGTGGCCACGGCCGGCCAGCTCGCGCGCCAGGTCGATGCCGATGCCGGAGGAGGCCCCGGTGACCAGCGCGGCAGTGGCAGAAGACGGTGCGGGTAGAGCCATGGTGAGGAACCCTACTCAGCGGCGAGCGCGCCGGCTCCCTCAGCCCAGCAGGTAGTTCCAGGACAACGCGACCTCCTCCACCGGCTCGATCCCGACCCGTTCGCCGTCGACGGTGACCGACGAGCCGTCGGGCGCGACGTCGACCTCGGCGCGCACGTCGTTGCGCACCATGTCGGCCGCGGTGACATCGCGGCAGCCACGCACGATCGAGCGCGCGCGGGCCGTCGGCAGCTCGGTGTCCTGTGCGGCGGCGCTCGTGAAGGCGAGCGACAGTCGTGCCGCGGCGCCGCCGTGCGCGCCGACCTGGCGCCGGACGGTCACCGGCTCGCAGAGCATGGTGGTGGCGTTGGGATCCCCGCTGGCGCCCCAGGCCGCCACACCCATCTTGACCACCAACTCAGGCCGGACGCCGAAGTATTGAGGCAGCCAGAAAACGCAGTCGGCAACGCGGCCCGGAGTGAGCGCGCCCACGTCGTGCGACAGGCCGTGGACGATCGCCGGGTTGATGGTGACCTTGGCCAGGTGGCGCAGGACGCGCTCGTTGTCGGCGAGACCGGCGCCGTAGCCATCGCTCCCCCGGTATCGCTTCATCACGTCGGCGTTCTGGAACGCGCGCCGCACGACCTCCCCCGCCCGGCCCATGCCCTGCGAGTCGCTCGACAGCATGTGGATGATCCCGAGGTCGTGCAGGACGCCCTCGGCGGCCATCGTGGCGGCCCGCACGCGCGCCCGCGCCGCTGTGCGATCGCCGGCGATGCGCCCTGGCTCCAGCACGTGAACCGCCGCGACCATCGCGGCGTGCTCGGCGGCGGTGTCAACACCGAACGGGACGGTCGGCGTCGTCGAGGAGGTCAGGATCCGCTCGCGACCGGCGAGGCGCAGGAGGTCGGGCGCGTGCCCGCCACCGGCGCCCTCGATGTGGAAGGCATGGACGGAGCGTCCGGCGAACGCGGCCAGCGTCCCGTCGACCGAGAGCACCTCGTTGAGGCCATCGGTGTGGATCGCCAGCTGGACGTCATGACGGTCGCAGACATCAAGAGCGGTGCGAATCTGGGCCGGCCCGGCAGCCACGTCCTCGTGGATCTTCAGCGCGGCGCCGCCGGCGCGCAAGCCATCCTCGACGCGGTCGGCACGCGAGGAGGAGCCGCGCACGAAGAGCGCCGCGTTGATCGGCGCGTCCTCCAGCGCCGCCCATGTTGTCGCCAGGCCGGACTCCGGGTTGGTGCCGAGGTTCCAGACCGGGCCGTAGTCCTGGGAGACCATCGTCGTGATCCCGCCCGCCAGCAGCGCGTCGGTGACCTGTGGCGAGAGCCAGTGCACGTGCGGGTCAACGCCGCCGGGGGTGACGATCATCCCGGTCGCGTCCAAGACGGCGGTCCCGACATCCAGCACAACGTCGACGCCGTCCATCGTGTCCGGGTTGCCGGCGCGACCGACGCTGACGACGCGACCATCAGCCACGCCGATCGACGCGTAGCGGACGCCCAGGATCGGGTCGAGGATCAGGCCGCCGACGATCGCGGTGTCGACCCCACCCCGCGCCGCGCGCACGCCGAGGCCGTCGCGCATCGTGTTGCCGAAGCCGGGGACGAGCTGGTCGGGCCCGTGGACGTCGTCGCGCTCGGGGAGCACGTGCAGGGTGGTGTCGCCGAGGCGGACGGGGAGATGGTCAAGCACCGCGGTAGCCCTTCTCGCGCGCCAGCGCGAGCGCGGCGTCACGGACGCCCGGCCCGTCCAGCGGCCCGTCGACCAGCTCGCCGTGCCCGCGCACCACGCGCGCGCCGCCAATCGGGATCAGCGCGATCTCGACCGGCTCGCCCGGCGGGAAGAAGATCTTGGTTCGCGCCGGGACCGCCAGGCGCATCCCCCATGCCGCGGCGCGGTCGAAGCGCAACATGGGGTTGATCTCGAAGACGTGGATGTGGCTGGTGATGCCGATGAGGACCGGGCCCTCGTTGACGACCGTGAGGCGCGCGACCGCGCCGTCGAGCCAGGGGATCTCCGGCTCGACGCTGTCGCGCGCCGCTGGCCCCGCGCCCAGCGGATCCTCAACCACCACGAGATGGCGCCCGTCGCGAAAGACCGCCTCGACCTCGATCCGCGGGACCAGCGCGCGCACACCATCCAGCACGTCCTGTTCGCCGAGGATCGCGTAGGCGCCCGCGACGACCGCCTCGTAGCGCAGCCCGTCGCGCGCCAGCTCGCAGATCCCGTCGGCGATGATCGCCGTCGCCTCCGCCTGGTTGAGCTTAAGCCCACGCGCCCGCCGCGCCCGCGCCAGCTCAGCGGCGAGGAAGAGCAGCAGACGATCCTGCTCCTGGGGCAACAGCCTCATCGCTGCTGAGCCTAGCCCTCGGCACTCGCCGGCGGGTAGCGCGCGCGGAGGTCGTCGACCACGGCCGCCAGGTCGCTGGTGACGATGTCGGCGCCCCACGTGCGCGCCAGATCGGCGACGGGTCCGCGGTAGAGGGCGCCGCCGACGACGATCAGCGGTCGCGGGCGGACGTCGTCCAGCATGCCGACCGCCTCTTCGGCGCCCGGCAGCCGGCCAACCGTCGAGGTCGACAGTGCGACGACGTCGGGACACTCGGCCGCCACGAGGTCGGCCAGCGCGTCGGCAGGCGCGGCCGCACCCAGCGCGATGACCTCCCAGCCGCCACGCTCGAGCAGATCGGCGAGCATCCGGGCGCCGAGCGCGTGCAGCTCGTCGGGTGAGGCGGTGACGACGGCGAGACGGCCACGCGTCGGTGCCAGCCGCCGGTCCGGTGCCAGCGTCGTCAGCAGCTGGGCGGTCACCTCGGTCGCATAGTGCTCCTCAGCGACGCTGACCTGCTCCAGCGACCACAGCTCCCCGATCTCCTCCAGTGCCGGGGCCAAGACCAAGGTGTAGATGTCGACGATCCGCGCGCCGCGGTGCACGAGATCCTCGATCTGCGCACGGGCCTGACGATCATCCCGGGCCAGCAGCGCATGGACGTAGGCCGTCGCCGCGTCGGCGAGCAGCTCCGGCGGCGGTGGCGGCTCCAGGGTCGGGCCTCCCGTTCGCTCGTCACCGTGCAGCGCGTGGTCAACCGCAGCGTTGACGAAATGTGAGAGATCCTCCCCGTCGCGATGCAGGCGCTCCTCGAGCTCCTCCAATAGGCCACTCTGGAACCGGATCGGCCGCACCTTGGTGCCCATGGGCGCGATGCTAGCTGGCATCCTGCCTTACGCCATGAGGACGCCCGCCGCCGCCGGACTGACGATGCCGCCCGAGTGGGCAGCGCACGAGCGGACGCTGATGGCGTGGCCCTGTCGACGCGAGCTCTGGGGCGGCCGGCTCGGCGCCGCCAAGGCCGAGAGCGCCGGGGTCGCCAACGCGATCGCGGCATTCGAGCCGGTGACGATGGTTGCCCGTGACGCGGCTGACGTTGCCGAGGCGCGCGCGGCGCTGGACGGCGACGTCGAGGTCGTGCAGCTTGCCATCGACGACTCGTGGCTGCGCGACAGCGGGCCGATCTTCGTCGTCGACGATGTGACCGAGCCGAGCGTGCGCGTCGGGGTGCACTTCGGCTTCAACGCGTGGGGTGACAAGTTCGCGGGCTATGAGCACGACCAGGCGGTCGGCGGGCTGCTGGCCCAGCGCGTCGGCGCCGACGTCGTCCGCGCGCCGCTGGTCCTCGAAGGCGGCTCGATCGCCGTCGACGGCACCGGCGTCCTGCTCACCACCGAGCAGTGCCTGCTGCACCCCAACCGCAACCCCGCGCTGAGCCGCGACGAGATCGAGCAGCACCTCAAGGACTACCTCGGGGTCGCGCGCACCGTCTGGCTGGGCCAGGGCTTGTTGGAGGACAAGGACACCGACGGCCACGTCGACCTGATTGCCGCGTTCACCAAGCCCGAGACCGTCCTACTTCAGCGCGCCGCGCCCGACAACCCCAACCACGACAACATGGCCCACAACCGTGAGGTCGCCGTCGCCGCCGGGCTCGACGTCATCGACTTCGACCCCTTGGCCTACGCCGAGGTCGACGGCGAGCAGGTCGTCGCGTCCTACATGAACTTCTACGTCGGCGACCGCTTCGTGATCGTCCCGACCGCCGGCCAACCGGACCTCGACGGCGAGGCGCTGGCGCGCATCCACGAGGCCTTCGACGGCGCCAAGGAGGTCATCGGCGTCCCCGGCGTCGTCCACGCCTTCGGCGGTGGCGGGCCACACTGCATCACGCAGCAGGTCCCCGCACTGGCGCGCTGACCTGCCTATTCCGGATTTCCGGACATTGTATTCCGGATTTTCGGGCACTCTATTCCGGATTTTGAGGTAGATGCGCTACGGTTTCGCGGTGGCCCTGATCACGCGGAACATCGAGCACGAGCTACGCGACATCCTTTCAGTCAGCCGAGCAGGCGCCATCCTGGGTCCGCGACAGTCGGGGAAGAGCACGCTGGCCAAGCAGCTGCAACGGTCGGGACTGATCCCCAACTACTACAGCCTCGACGACGAGAGCCTGCGGAGTGCGGCGCGGGCTGACCCTGACGGGTTCATCGCCGACCTCCCACGACCGGCGGCCATCGACGAGGTGCAACGCGCACCGGACCTCCTGCTGGCAATCAAGCAAACGCTCGACGCGGAGCCCAACGAGCCTGGTCAGTTCCTCCTGACCGGCTCGGCGAACCTGTTGACGATCAAGCGCGTCGCAGACGCCCTTCCAGGACGCGTCGAGTACGTCAACCTCTGGCCCCTCTCCCAAGGCGAGATCCACGCTCGGCGGGAGACGTTCCTAGACAGGCTCATGGACGGCACCGTCCCCCAGCTGCACGACGAGCCTCGAGGACGATCCGCTCACGCAGAGGCGATCGTGGCGGGTGGGTTCCCGGAGGGCCGAACGCGCGACTCAGCACGTCAGCGCCGCCGGTACTTCGAGTCGTACGTGCGCGGTGTCGTCGCGCGCGACCTTCCCGACATCAGCGACGTCCGGGTCGATCCCATCCGCGTGGAGCAGTTGCTGCGCGTGCTGGCCGCTCGCACGACCGGCATGGCGAATTACTCCCGGACCGGCGCAGAGATAGGCCTGACCGAGAAGACGACCAAAGCCCACATCGCGCTACTCGAGCAGTTGTTCCTGGTCATGACCCTCCAGCCTTGGTCGACCAACCTCAGCTCCCGTCAGGTCAAGACGCCCAAAGTACTGCTCACCGACACCGGCTTGGCCGCCGCACTGATCGGGGTCGACGAGCGTCGCTACTCGGCGCCCGATCAAGGCACCGTCGCGGGGATGTTGCTGGAGACCTTCGTGACCATGGAGATCGTGAAGCAGACCGGGTGGTCTGATGCCGCAGTCCGGCTCTTCTTCTACCGCGATCATGACCAGCGCGAGATCGACCTCGTGCTGGAGTCGGCCAACGGCGATGTTGCCTGTGTGGAGGTCAAGGCCGCAGCGAGCGTCGACCCGGCCGACACCAAGGGCCTGCGCTTCCTGCGCGACAAGCTGGGCGATCGCTTCAAGGCCGGCGTCGTCGTCTACTCCGGAGCGCACACCGTTGCCCTCGGCGACCGACTCTGGGCCATGCCGCTCGCCGGTCTCTGGGCTTGAGCCGCAGCCCTACTTGTGCGCGCGCCGCAACCGCGCGCGCTCCTGGTGCTTCTCGACCACGCGCCCGATCAGCTGCAGGTACTGCTGGACGCCCGTCGCCTTCAGGCGGCCCTCGTGCAGCGCCTGGGACCAGTCATCGACCTTGGCGCCGTGCTCGACCATCAGGTTGAAGAAGTCGCGGCGCATCTCGACCCGCACGCGGGCGTCGGCGGCGATGTCCTTGGTGACCTTGAGCTCGGGCAGCTCCAGGCGGAATTGCTGGGTGTCGCCGCGGCCGTGGAAGTCGATACCCACGACGAGCTTCATCGGCTTGAGCGCCGTGACTTCGTCGAGGACGCTACGGACGGCCTGCTCGATCAACTGCGGTGCGTCGCTGCTCACGCTGCGGCACGCTAGCGGACCACGCGGTAGCGGATGTGGGTGGCCCCCGGCGAGGTGACCGCCTCGATGACCTCGAGCGCCGGATCGCCGACGTCGACGAACAGCCGCTCCCCGCCGCCCAGCAGGATCGGGGCGATGTGCAGGTACAGCTCGTCGAGCTGTCCGGCGGCCAGGACCTGGTTGACGGTGCTCGCCCCGCCGCCGATGCAGACGTTGCGCTCACCCGCCGCCTCGCGCGCCCGCTCCAGCGCGACTTCGACACCCTCGGTGACGAAGTGAAACGTCGTGCCGCCCGCCATCTCCACGGGCTCGCGCGGATAGTGGGTCAGCACGAACACGGGCGTGTGGTACGGCGGGTCCTCACCCCACCAGCCACGCCAGTCGCCCTCCCACGCGCCGCGAATCGGCCCGAACATGTTGCGCCCCATGACGTAGGCGCCGTTGCCGTCCAGCAGGTGCGCGGTGATCTCGGCGTCGACCGGATGCGGCTCGGAAGCGAACATCCACTCGTGCAAGCGCTCGCCGCCAATCCCGAGCGGATCCTTGGTGCTCTGCTGCGGCCCCGCCATGTACCCATCGAGGGAGACCGCGATCTGACAGGTGACCTTGCTCATGGCCCCAAGACTGCCAAAGGGCGCCGGACTCATCGTCCGGCGCCCTCACAAGATCAGATCTTGTGCCGCTGCAGCAGCTTCTTGCCGATGACCATCCGCTGGATCTCCGACGTGCCCTCGCCGATCAGCAGCAGCGGCGCGTCGCGGTAGATCCGCTCGATCTCGTACTCCTTGGAGTAGCCGTAGCCGCCGTGGATGCGCAGGCACTGCTCGGCGCAGAAGTGCGCGGTCTCTGACGCAAACAGCTTGGCCATGCCAGCCTCCATGTCGGAACGCAGGCCGGCGTCCTTCATCATCGCGGCGCGGCGCGTCAGCAGGCGCGCAGCGTCGAGCTGGGTCGCCATGTCGGCGAGCTTGAACTGGATCGCCTGGTGCTGGGCGATCGGCTTGCCGAACGTCTTGCGCTCCTGGGAGTACTTCAGCGCGAGCTCTAGCGCGCGCTGGGCCAGGCCGACGCCGCGGGCGGCGACGTTGGCGCGGCCGACCTCCAGCGCGTCCATCATCTGCGCGAAGCCGGCGTTCAGGCCCTCGTCCTCACCGCCGAGGATGTTCTCGGCCGGGCACTTGTAGCCGTCGTAGACCAGCTCGGTGGACTCGACGCCCTTGTAGCCCATCTTCTTGATCTTGGGCGGAACGACCAGGCCGGCGTACTCGCCGGTGTTCTCGCTGACGCCCGCCTCCTTCTCGGTGATGAAGCAGGTGAAGCCCTTGTGGGTCGGCTGCGCGTCGGGATCGGTCTTGACCAGCAGGAAGACCAAGGACGACATCAAGCCGTTGGTCACCCACATCTTCTGGCCGTTGATCTCGTAGCTGCCGTCGGCGATCTTCTTGGCGTTGGTCTTGATCGCCTGGACGTCGGAGCCGAGCTCGGGCTCTGACAGCGAGAAGGCGGCGCGGATCTCGCCGGTCGCCATGCGCGGGAGGTACTTCTCCTTCTGCTCGTCGCTGCCGTACTTGAGCAGCAGGTAAGAGCCGATGAAGTGCGTGTTGATGACGCCGCTGATCGAGATCCAGCCGCGCGAGAGCTCCTCGACGACCATCACGTAGGTCGTCAGGTCGAGGCCGAGGCCGCCGTACTCCTCCGGGATCGTGATGCCGAACAACCCCAACTCTTTCAGCTGCTCCACGATGGTTTCCGGGTACTCGTCCTTGCCGTCGTAGTGCTCGGCGTTAGGGATGATCTGCTCGTCGACGAACTGGCGGACCATCTCGATGATGGCCTTCTGCTCGTCCGTCGTGTCGTTGTAGACGCTGGTCTCGACGGCCATTGGTGCTCCAGGTTTCCTCGTTAAGTGGTCCGTCCAGAATACCTGCGACGGCCCGAACGTTCGTCCGCGAGCGCGCCCGAAGATCCGATGGACCGGCTTCCGGGGTCGATGAGGTCGCGAGTCACGGATGACCGACGGATCCAACCTGAACCCGAACACGGGCGCCGTGCAGCGCCTCGGCCCCCTGGCCGATGCCCTGCTGGAGGCCACGCTTCCTGCCTGCGTCCGTGACGCCGCGGGCCGCTACGTCGCCGTCAACCCGTCCTTCGCCGACCTCGTCGGCCTCGACGCCGCGCGCCTGGCGGGCAAGACCGACAACGCGCTGCAACCGGCCGACGTGGCCCACCGGGTCGCCGAGCTGGACGCCTTGGTGCTCGAAGCCCACGGCCACCTCGATGCGCGCGAGACGATCCTCGCCCGCGATGGCCGCCGCGCCATGCGTGCCTGCCGCTTTCCCGTCTATGAGGACGGCGAGCCGTGGGCGATCTGCGTCGTCATGGGGCCCGGCGACGACCTGCAGCTCGGCCGCCAGGAGCGCGAGAAGCTCCAGGCCTCGATCGGCCAGATGGCCACGTCCGGGCTTGCCGCACCGGCCGAGGAGGTCGTCGCCGAGCGCGAGGCCCGTGCGACCGCCGACGCCGAGGCGTTCGCCGCCCGTGAGGCGCTGGCCGTCGAGCGCGAGGCACGCCTGGAGGCCGAGATCGCGTCGCGGACGGCCGCCGAGCAGCTCGAGCGCGCCGACGTGGAGCTCGAGCGCCTGCGCGAGGAGGCCACCCGGGCGGCCGGCGAGCGCGATGAGGCCGCCGCGCGCGTCGACGAGCTCGCCACCCAGCTCTCCTCGGTCCACGACCACACCGCGGCGCTCGACGGCGAGCTCGCGGCCGCCCGCGACCGCGCCACCGAGGCCGAGCAGCGCCTGGCCGAGGCGACCTCGCGGTACGAGGATCTCGCCCACGAGCTGTCCTCGGCCCAGGAGCGCGCCGGTCTGCTCTCCGGCGAGCTGGACGCCGCGCGCTCCGGCGACGCCGACCTGCAGCGCCAGGTCGCCGAGCTCGGCGGGCGCTGCGAGGCACTGCAGAACGAACTGGCCGCCGCCGGTGCGCGACGCGATCAGCTCGATGCCGAGCTGGCCGGCCTGCGCGAGGGCCGGGGCGGCGTCGAGTCCCAGCTGGCCGAGGCCACCGCGCGGCGTGACGAGCTGGAGGCCGAGCTCGAGACGGTCCGCGGCAGCCGCAAGGAGCTGAAAGGCCGCGCCAAGGACGCTGAAGCCGAGGTGCAGCGGCTGCAGGCCGAGCTGGACGCCGCGAGCGCCGGTGCGGCTAGTCCCGCAGACGCCGAGGCGCTGCAGGAGGCCATCGCCGCCAAGGACGGCTTTGCTGCAGAGCTCACCTCGCTGCACAGCACCCACGACGATCTCAAGCGGCTGCTGGACGAGACGATCGCCTCGCGCGAGGAGCTCGTCGCCGAGCTGACCGCGCTGCGCGAGCGCCACGACGTCGCCGCTCGTGAGCTCGAGCAGGAGCGCGAGCGCGCCGAGTGGCTTGGCGGCGAACTGGCTGCCGCCCAGGACGCGGTCCGGACCGCCTCCGATGCGACGGCCGCCGCCGACGCGCGCCGAGAAGACCTTGAGCGTGCGCTGCACGCCGCGCACGAGCGCACCGAGACGTTGCTGGCCGAGCTGGAGGCCGCACGTGCGGCGGTTGGCGACGGCGAGCGTCTCGCCCACGCGCTCGAAGCCGAGCGCGAGAAGTCCGCCGCTGCTGAGTCCGCGGTGGCCGACGCGCGCGAGCGCGCCGAGTCGCTGGCCCGCGAGCTGACCGCCGCGCAGGAATCGCTCGCAGCCGCCGACACGCGCCTGGCCGCCGAGCACGAGCGCGTCGCCACGCTGGCCGAGGAGGCCGACCGCCGCGTCGCGGCCGAGCGCGAGCGCGCGGCCGCGCTGGAAGAAGAAGCACTGCAAAGCGCCGCCGGCGGCGAGGCCGCCGCCTCAGAGCTCGCCCGCGAGCGCGAGGCGCGCCGGACCGCCGAGCTCGAGCGCGACCGCACCCGTGACGCGCATGCGCGCACCCGCGAGGCGCTCGACCACCACCGCACGGTTGCCGAGGAGGCGCAGTCACGACTCGCCGAGCTGGAGACCGTGCGAGCCGACGCTGACGCCCGGCTGGCCGCCGCCGAGACCGCGCGCGAGGAGCTGCTGGCCCGAGCCCAGGCGGCGGAGGCCGACCGTGGCGATGCGGGTGACGCGCTGCGCGGGGCCGAGGCCGCGCGCGACGAGGCGCTCGCCCATGCCGAGACGCTGCGGGCTGAGGTCGACGCGGCACGGCATGCGCTGGCTGCGGCCGAAGTGGCGCGCGATGAGGCCGTCGCCCGTCAGGAGGCCGTCGAGCAGACGCGCACGCAGGCGATTGAAGCGCTTCGCGCCGCTGAGCTCGAGCGCGATGCGGCGGTCGCCGCGGCTGCGGAGACCGATCAGGAGACGGTCGCGCGGCTGGTGGCGGTGGAAGGCGAGCGCGACATGCTGCGCACGCACGTCGCCGAGCTTGAGGCGCAGGTCGCCCACGCCGCCGAGGTCCAAGCCCAGGCCGGCGACGCCGATGCGCTCGCCGCCGCGACGATGGCGCTCGCCGAGCTGCAGGCCGAGCGCGATGCGCTGGCCGAGCGGCTCGCCGCGACGGAGGCGGCGCGGGCCGAGCTCGTCGACCGCGTGCACGACGCGGAGGCCCTGGCCGCTGAAGCCGACGCCCGTGCCCAGGAGGCCACCAACGCCCTCGGCAGCTCCGACGCCCAGGTCGCTCATGCGCTCGGTCAGGCCCAGGCGGCCGAAGCCGCACGCGTGCAGGCCGTCGCCGACCTCGGCGCCGCACAGGCCGTCGCCGCACAGGCCGATCTGGCGATCACCGCCGCCTTCGAGGCGCGTGACGCCGCACTGGAGCGCGTGCAGGAAGCCGAGCGTGAGCGCGACGCCGCACTGGATCGCGCCGCCCACGCCGAGGCGGCCCGCGATCAGGCGCTGGCCGAGCTCGACTCCGCGCTTGCCGAGCGCGATGCGGCGCTGACGACCGCCGTCGCCGAAGCGACCGCCGGCCAGGACGAGGCGCTCGCCGCCGAGGCCCAGCGCCAGGCCGAGACCCTTGCCGCCGATGCGCACCGCCGCGCGGAGGTCGCCGAGTTGCGCGCCGAGGACGCCGAGCGCCGCCTGCGCGATGTCGAGAGCGCTCGCGACGACGCGCGTTCCGCGCTGGCTCGCGCCGAGGAGCACGTCGGCGAAGAGGTCGCGACGTTGCGCGCCGACCTGGACCTCGCGCTCGCCGCCCGCGACGAGCTCCAGGCCTTGCTCGATCGTGAGCGCGAGTCGCGCGAGCTGGCCGAGCGTCGCCTCGCCGACGTCGGCCCCGCGCCGGTCGTCGCGCAAGTCCCCGCGGTGATGACCTCGCCCTACAGCAACGGCCGCCCGGCGCTGCCGCCGCTGGAGGTCGCCGCCGCCCAAGCCAAGGCCTTTGCCTACTCCGCGCCGACCGAGCCCGAAGGCCCGCCACCCGGCTTCACGCCCGATGCGCTGGACGACTTCGACCGCGCCCTGGCCAAGTCCTCGAGCCCCCGCGCCGCGGGCCGCGCGGCACTCCAGGCGCTGGCGACTGCGACCGGCTGGAAGGGCGGCGCGCTCTGGCAGCCGCGCGACGAAGGCGACTTCGGTTGCTCAGAGACGTGGAGCGCTTACATGTCTGGCCTGGAGGCGTGGGAGACCATGGCCTGGCGCGCGCATCTCGAAGACGGCCTCGTCCCGGCCGCCGCCGGCTCCGGCGAGGCGCACTGGGCCGACACCGACGACATGCTCGCCTGCCCGCGTTCGCGGTCCGCCGCGTGGGCCGATCTCGGCACATTGGCGACCGTCCCCGTCGTCCATCCCGACGGCCGCGTCCTCGCGGTGCTCGAGCTGGTTCGCGAGACCCACGACACCGCGGACCCCGAGCTTCTCGCAACGCTCTCCGGCGTTGCGGTGCGGCTGGCGGAGCGGCTGGGCGCGATCGAGCAAGAGCTCGCGGCGGCGAGCGGGCGGCTCTAGCGCGCCGAAGCTCATCTCGGCGCACGCACCCGGTGCGGTGCCGTGCGTGCCCCCTTGCCGCGGCGAACCGCCCGCACGAGGCTGAGCGCATGACGAATGGGGCCGACGACGATGCGCATCGAGGACTACGCACTCCTCGGTGACCTCGAGTCGGCCGCGCTGGTCAGTCGCGCCGGCGCTATCGACTGGCTCTGCGTGCCGCGCTTTGACTCGCAGGCCGCGCTGGCCGCGCTTCTCGGCAACGACGACCACGGCACGTGGCAGCTGGCGCCGGCCGCGCAGCCGCTCACCGTCTCTCGCCGCTACCGGCCAGGCACGCTGATCCTGGACACGCGGTTCGAGACGCCCTACGGCTGCGTCGTGGTGACCGACTTCATGCCCGTCCGCGGCAACGGCCCGCCGCGACTGATCCGCATCGTCGAGGGCGTCAGCGGCAGCGTCCCGATGCGCATGCGCCTGCTCGTGCGGCCCGACTACGGCGCGACGAAGCCCTGGATCGAGCCAACCCCGGACGGGGTCGTCGCCGTCTCCGGCCCGGACACCTTCCGGCTCTCCACGCCGCTGTCGCTGACGACCGAGGCGGCGACGACGGTCGCCGAGTTCACGCTGAGGGCCGGCGTCCGCCAGCACTTCTCGCTCGACTGGTGGCCCTCGCACGAGGCCTCCCCACTGGTTGAGGACGCCGACTCCGCGCTGGCGCTCACCGAGACCTGGTGGCGTGGATGGTCGGCCCGCTGCACCTACGACGGCGAGTATTCCGACGCGGTCCTGACCTCGTTGATCGCGCTCAAGGCCATGACGTCGGAAACGACCGGCGCGCTGATCGCGGCGCCGACGACGTCGTTGCCCGAGGACCTCGGCGGCGTGCGCAACTGGGACTACCGCTACTGCTGGCTGCGCGACGCCGCACTGACGCTCGAAGCCCTGCTGATCGGCGGCTATGTCGAGGAGGCGCTCGCGTTCCGTGGCTTCCTGGAACGGGTTGCCACCGGCGATCCCGCCGACATCCAGATCATGTACGGCATCGCCGGCGAGCGCCGCCTGACCGAATACGAGCTCGACCACCTGCCCGGCTACGAGGCCGCGCGACCGGTGCGCGTCGGCAACGCCGCCTCCGAGCAATTCCAGCTCGACGTCTACGGCGAGCTGGTCGCCGTCAGCTATCTCGCCGCGGTCCGCCTCGGTCAGATCGAGCCGCGGGCTTGGCCACGCTGGCATGCGTTGGTCGACTACGTCGAGACGGTCTGGCAGCGGCCCGACGACGGCATCTGGGAGGCCCGTGGCGGGCCCAAGCACTACACCTACTCCAAGGTCATGGCGTGGGTCGTCTTCGACCGCGCGATCCGGCTCGCCGAGCAGTTCGGCCTTGAGGCGCCGGTGGCCCGTTGGTCGGCGACCCGTGACGCGATCCACGCCGAGGTGTGCGATCGCGGCTATGACGCCGCACGCAACACGTTCACGCAGACCTACGACGCGCCGGAGCTCGACGCCAGCACGTTGACGATCCCGCTCGTGGGCTTCCTGCCGGCTGATGACCACCGCGTCACCGGCACGATCGACGCCGTCCGCACCGAGCTTGCCAGTGACGGGCTCGTCGCCCGCTACTCGACCGCGGCGACCGACGACGGGCTGCCGGGCGGCGAAGGCCAGTTCCTGGCCTGCTCGTTCTGGCTGGTGAGCGCGCTGGCGGCCAACGGCCGCGTCGACGATGCGCGCACGCTCTTCGAGCGTTTGCTGGCACTGCGCAACGACGTCGGCCTCCTCGCCGAGGAGTACGACGTCAAGCACCAGCGCCTGGTCGGCAACTTCCCCCAGGCCTTCAGCCACCTGGCGCTCATCCAGGCGGCGCAGGCCATCACCGACGCAACGCGCGGCTCCCGCGTTCTTGCCACCTCGACCGAGGCCACCTGACGTCGAGCTATACGTCTGCGCTCCCCATGATGCGCTCGACGTTGCCAGGCTCGAAGAGCCGAGCGGTGCGACCATTGCCGTCGGCAAACGGATAGATCCTGACCCGCAAGCGGCGGCGAGCGGGCGGCTCTAGCGCCGGCCCACCTACGCGCAGCGTCGTGCCTAGGCACGGACTGCTGTAAATCGATAAGGGATTTGTAGCGGCGACCCATCGCGGGTACCGTCGCGCCTCGCGCTCGATCATCTCCTCGGCCAACGGTACGCGACGAAATATGCCGTCAGCTCGGGATTGTTGTCGCATCGACGGGAGGGTGCCGTGACTTATGGCCGGCGGCGCCGCTACGGTGGCCAATGTGACCGACGCGATCCTCTGGGGCGCCGTCGCCGCCTCGTCGTTGGTGATCGGTGCGGTCATCGGCCTCGTGCGGCCGTGGCCCAACCGGCTGGTGGGCCTGGTCCTCGCGTTTGGCGCGGGCGCGCTGATCAGCGCGGTGAGCTTCGATCTGGCCGAGGAGGGGGCGCAGCTCGGCGACCCAGGCGTATTGGGCATCGGGCTCGCGGTCGGCGCCGCCACCTACTTTGTCGCCGACCGGCTGGTGGGCCGACACAGCGGCGCGGGCTCCTCGCTCGCCCTCGGCGCGTTCCTCGACGGCATCCCCGAGCAGCTCGTGCTCGGCATCGGCATCGCGGCGGGTGAAGGCGTGAGCGTCGGCCTGCTTGTCGCGATCTTCGTGTCGAACCTGCCGGAGTCAATCGGCTCGTCGACCGAGATGCGTGACGGCGGCAAGCGACCCGCCACGATCCGCCGCCTCTGGATCCTGGTGGCCCTGATCTGCGCCACCGCGACCGTCGCCGGCTACGTGATCGCCGACAACGTCTCGGGCAACCTCAAGGCGGCGATCGACGGCTTCGCCGCCGGCGCGCTGCTGGTCATGTTGATTGACTCGATGATCCCCGACGCGGTCCGCAAGGGCGGGGATGTGTCGGGGCTGGTCACGGTGCTGGGGTTTGCGGTGGCGGCGGCGCTGTCGGGGGTTGGCTGATGCTCCGGCGCCCCGTCTCCGCGCTCATCTCGAGCAAGCGCACGAACCGTGTCGCTTAGAGCCCGCCGGTTGCTGACGTGCTCGCGCATGCACGTGCACGTCCAGGGGCGCCGAGCCCGGGGCTGCCGTGACCGCCGTGCGTGCAAGCCGCGATCGCGACTGAGCCGGTCGCGACCCTAGATCGCCTGAAACGCGACGCCGAGACGGCGGTATGTGTCCTGCGCGCGCTCGTCAAGCGACAACAGCGTATGGCTGTGAGCCTGCGCCTCCAGCGCTACGAGTCCGTCATAGGTTGCGCCGCCGAAGACGCCGACGGCGGCGAGTGTCGCCAGCAGCCGTCGGCGTTCTCGCGCGCCGAGCCGGAGCGGCGGATCATCGAACCGTGCCTCCAGAACGCTCGCGGCCGTCGCCGCCGGCACGGCATATCCACCCGGAAGACGCGTCAGCACGGAGTAGGCCTCCAACATCGCGTGCGCGGGGAGCGCTGTGACGGACGCCAGCGCCCCAGCGGCCTCTTCTTGACGCTCGTGCCAGGCCGAGAGCGCAGCGACGACCACGCTCGTATCGGCCGTCAGCGCCGACCCCGTTCAACGAGATCGCGCACCTGTGCGACGGTAAGACGGTCCGGCGTGTCCCCCGCTGGGATGGCGGCAAAGCGGACACCATGCGGGCCCTGCTCCACAACCACCCGAGAGGGCACGGTCACCTCGAGCCGACCGTCGACGGCATCGAGCTCAAGTTCCGTGCCGGCCGCAAAGCCCAGCTGCTCGCGAAGGGCCTTAGGGACGACCAGTCTTCCGGCGCCGTCAATGGAGGCTCGCATGGCATCAAGATACCATTGCCATGCCATTAGGTCGTTGAATTGCCATGCGGCTGATGACGGCAGGACCTCGGCGCATCGCCGTTGCGTAGCCTGCCGAGGCGATGAACTTCGCCGTAGATGTGGTCGAGGCGGCTGACGCCGAGGCGCTGGCGCTGGTCGAGCTCGACCGGGCTGGTGGCCGCCGTGAGCATCGGTTCGGTGCGGTCGCGCAGGCGGTGTGCACGATGGCGACGGAGTTGGATGCGCTCGGAGTGCGGCGCGGGGATGTCGTCCTGACGCTCGCCGGCAACCAGCCTGATTGGGTCGTTGCGATGGTCGCGTGCTTCCGGCAAGGGTATGTGGTGCTGCCGTGCACGGAGCAGTTGCGGGCTAAAGATCTGGAGCTGCGGCTCGCTGTGACACAGCCTGTCGCCGTCGTCGCCGACCGTCGCAATGCCGACGTATTGGCCGACGCCGGGTGGAGTGGGCCGACGATCTGGGGGCCGGGGGTCATGGACCGGTCAGTGGTCGCGCCCGAGGAGGTCCCGCCCGCCGCCGACCTCGCGCCGCTGGACCCGTGCCTGATCACGTTCACGAGCGGGACCGCGGGCGAGCCGAAGGCGGTGCTACACGGGCAGCGCTACCTCGACGGCCAGCAGCTGCAGGCCGAGCACTGGCTCTCCGCCCGCCCCGGCGACCTGGTCTGGTGCACCGCGGCCAGCGGCTGGAGCAAGTCAGCGCGCAACGTCTTCATCGCACCGTGGCTGTGTGGTGCACCGGCACTGCTGCACGACGCGCGCTTCGATCCGGCCGAGCGCCTCGACATCCTCGAACGCGAGCGGGTCGCCGTGCTGTGCATGGCCCCGACCGAGTACCGCGTGATAGCCAAGCGGGCGGAGCTGCGCCGCTTCCCGGAGCTGCGCGCGCTGGTTGCCGCCGGCGAAGCGCTCAACCCCGAAGTGCTGGAGGTGTGGCGCGCCGCGACCGGCTTGGAGATCCGCGACGGCTACGGCCAGACCGAGACCGGCCAGCTGACCGGCAACCTCGACGGCGAGCCCGCACGCGCGGGCTCGATGGGTCGAGCGTTACCCGGAGTGAAGCTCTGGATCGAAGATGGTGAGCTGGTCGCCGACCCCGCGACGGTCCCGACGTTCTTCCTGAAGTACTTGGGCGACGACGGACCCGATCCGCGAAGCCAGCCGTGGCGCACCGGCGACCGCGTGATCCAAGACGACGACGGATATCTCTTCTTCGAGGGCCGCACCGACGACGTCATCATCTCGGCCGGCTATCGCATTGGCCCCTTCGAGGTGGAGTCCGCCCTCGTCGCCCACCCCGCCGTCGCCGAGGCCGCGGTCGTTGCGGCACCGAACGAGGAGCGCGGCGCCGTCGTCCGGGCGGTCGTCGTCTTGCGCGACGGCCAGGTCGCGAGCGACGAGCTCGCGCGGGCACTTCAGGACCACGTCAAGGCGTCGACCGCGCCGTATAAGTACCCGCGCATCGTCGAGTTCGCCGAGGATCTGCCGAAGACGTCGAGCGGCAAGGTGCGCCGCGCGTTGCTGCGCGGCGAGTAGCGACGCCCCGACCCTTCAGAAGCGAGCTGGACGATGAGGAGGACCGCCACCGCGGAGCCGGCGCCTCAGCGCCGACCCGCGGTCCCGCGAAGCCATCGCGGTGCCCGGCCGCCCGTCCGGCACGCCCTCAGGCGCTGAGGGCCTTGGCGTAGCTATTGAAGACGCGGTTGAGGGCTTCGACGCTGTGGCGGTTGGCGTAGATGTCGCTCATCACTGCGGCGTTGGTTGCGTTGTCGGCGCCGAGGAGGTCGCTGAGCAGGTCGAGGTTGGTGTCGAGGAGGTCGGCGCAGCGGTGGTGGAGTTGTTCGATGTGGCCGCGGGTGAGCGGGACCTCGACACTCCTGTTCGGCACGCAGATGTCGGGATCCCAGCCCACCGCATCGATGACGGCCGTGGCGTCGCGGAAGATGTCGGCGAGCTCGAGCTGTTTGACGGGGACGTAGTCGAGGAAGTCCTCGAACTCCTCGTGGTTGAACATCAAGACCTTCTTGGCCTCGACGCGGAGGACGTCGGCGTCTGAGGGGGAGACGGTGATACGGCAGCCGTAGCTACCCTGCGGGGCACTCATGGGAGTCGGTTCTCCTTTGGGTCACGCCCCCGGGCCGTCTTCAGCGGTCGCGGGGGTCTTTGAATTTTGGGATGAGCGGCAGAGCCTAGTGGGCGGGCCGGATGGAATTGGTCGATTACGCAAAGTCGTTGGAGCTCGTCACGCCTTTGTTGCACAACGACCACATCAACAACGCGCGACCGAGGGACGGGCAGCGGACCGCCCAAGACTGACGTCGTGAAGCGCTGAAACCGTCCCGCCCGCCCGGCCTGGTCTATGGCGAGCGCCGGGGTGACGCATCCGCTCGGGCGTTCAGCTCGAACGTGGGTCGGGGGTGCGGCACGTGATCCGTCTGCACCGAGGGGAGTGAGCGGGGTCGGTGGTGCTTGGCGTTGGCTGGTCGTCCGCTGGCGTTGCGGCTGGCGATTCGTGTTGTCCCTGTCGACGACTGGCGGGTCCGTGTCGTCTGACCACGACATGTGAAAGGGCAGACGACACGGACCCTCGCTGCGAGGTCCGGGGGCGTTTTCGACGTCCATGAGACGTTCAAACCGACCCGGATCGCCCGAAGCTCGCCACGCTCGCGAAGATCCATGTCGTCTGGTGTCCCCATATGGGACACCAGACGCCCTCGACGCTTTGGCGGGAGGTGTGGGTCGGCTGGTAGTGAACTAGGTGGATTCAAGTGGTCGTTGCAACGCCTTGACCGTGGGGGTGTGGGATGGGGCGGGCGAGGGGTTGGGCGACGGTTCAGACGGGTCGGGTGGCGATGCGGTCGCCTGGTCGGCCGCCGTTGAGTCGTGAGGTCGAGCGTCAGTTTTGGGTGAAGGTCGCGGAGGGGCTGACGAGCGAGGACGCGTCTGTTGCTTGTGGTGTGTCGGGGCCGGTGGGGTCGCGCTGGTTTCGTGAGGGTGGCGGTATGCCGCCGATCAGTCTGGTGCCGCCGTCGGGGCGGTATCTGTCGTTTGTTGAGCGTGAGGAGATCGCGCTGTTGACGGCTCAAGGGATTGGGGTGCGCGAGATCGCTCGTCGTCTGGGTCGGTCACCGTCGACGATCTCGCGGGAGTTGCGTCGGAATGCCGCGACTCGTGGGGGCAAGCTGGAGTACCGGGCATCGATTGCGCAGTGGAAGGCCGAGCTGGCGGCGCGGCGTCCCAAGGTCGCCAAGTTGGTTGAGAACGACCGGCTGCGCGAGTACGTCCAAGACCGACTCGCCGGCGTTATCACTCACCCCGACGGGACACCGGTGCCGGGACCACAGGTGCGGTGGATCGGGCGCCGACACGGACGCCGCCAAGATCGGCGCTGGACGACTGCATGGAGCCCGGAGCAGATCGCTTGTCGGCTGTTGGTCGAGTTCCCCGATGATGAGTCGATGCGGATTTCGCACGAGGCCATCTACCAGGCGCTCTATGTGCAAGGACGCGGGGCGCTGCGTCGCGAGCTCGTCGCGTGTCTGCGGACCGGCAGGTCGCTGCGGGTCCCCAGAGCCCGCGTCCGTGGTCGGGGCAAGGGCTTTGTGACCGAGGACATCATGATCAGCCGGCGCCCTGCCGAAGCCGCCGACAGGGCTGTCCCAGGCCACTGGGAAGGCGACCTGATTCTCGGTCTGGGCCGCTCGGCGATCGGCACCCTGGTCGAGCGCACCAGCCGGTTTACGATGCTGCTTTATCTGCCGCCGATGGACGGCCATGAGGGCCCGAAGGTCAAAAACGGCCCCGCCCTCACCGGCCGCGGCGCCGAAGCCGTTCGCGATGCGATCGCCGAGGCGATCACGACGCTACCCGAGCAATTGCGCCGATCGCTGACCTGGGACCAGGGCGCAGAGATGGCCCAACACGCACAGCTACGGATCGATACGGGCTTGCCGGTGTACTTCTGCGATCCCCAGAGCCCGTGGCAACGCGGCAGCAACGAGAACACCAACGGCCTACTACGCCAGTACTTCCCCAAGGGCACCGACCTCACCAGACACACCGCACACGACCTCGAAGCCGTCGCCGCAGCCCTCAATCAGAGACCACGCAAAACGCTGGGATGGAAGACACCAGCAGAAGCATTCAACGAACATCTACTCTCGATCCAACAAGCCGGTGTTGCAACGACTCCTTGAACCCAAGCTATTCACCACAAAACGCCCCGGACCTCGCCTAAGCGCCAGTCACGGCACCCGCACGACGATGCGCGGGCAGCGCGAGCGCCGACCATCCAACCCCGCCCCGCACCACGACCCACCGCCCGCAGCCGCTAGGCCGTCAAGTCAGCGGCCATCTCGTCAAACACCGCCACATACGCATCGACCGCCTCATCCGTATGGGTCACCGAAAGCGTCCACTCCTCCTCACGCCCCGGCGTCATGAAGATCCCGCGATTCATGTTGTACAACCACGCCAGGTCGGCGATCTCGGCATCCTGCTGGGCCTTGAACGTCTCGTAGTCGATGATCTTGGTCGTCGCGAACGTCACGCAGCCCTTCGACCCGATTCCCACTGCGTACCCCGGCAGGTTGTACTTGGAGATCACGCCCTCGCAGCCCGACAGCAGCCGGTCGTTCAACCCATCCAGGTGCGCGTAGGCCTCCGGCGTCAAGACCTCCAGCAGGTTGGCGCGGACAGCCGCCATCCCCAGCGGGTTCCCGTTGTAGGTGCCCACTTGGTAGACCGTCCCGTCCTCGACCACCTCGGCCAGCGCCTCGCTCATGCCGATCGCCCCCGTCGGCACGCCGCCGCCCAAGGCCTTCGCCAGCGTCACCATGTCCGGCAGCACGCCGTACTTGTCGGTCGCCCCACCCTGCGCCACCGTCAGCCCGGTCTTGACCTCGTCGAAGATCAGCACCACGCCATACCGCTCCGTGATCTCCCGGACCGCCTCTAGATACCCCGGCTCCGGCAGCACGACGCCGAGGTTCATCATCGCCGGCTCCATGATCACGCAGGCCGGCTTGCGGCCCTCCCCATCCAGCTCGGCGATCCGCCGCTCCATCGACTCGGCGTCGTTGAAGTGCACGGCGAAGACGTGGTCGACGGTCGATTGCGGGATGCCGCCGCCGTAGGCCAAGGAGACCGGGTGGTCGTGGTCGCCGATCTTGTCGTACTCGACTCCGATGGACACCATGACGGTGTCGTGGTGGCCGTGGTAGGAGCCGAAGATCTTCAGAACGTCGTCACGGCCGGTGAACGCGCGGGCAATGCGGATCGCGTCCATCGTCGACTCCGAGCCGGAGTTCGTGTAGCGCCACTTCGGCAGCCCCCAACGGCGGGCCAGCTCATTGCCGACGGTGATCGCGTCCTCGGTCGGCGCGGCGAAGTGCGTGCCCAACCCATAGCGGTCGGTGATCGCCTTGCCGATCGCCGGATGCGCATGGCCCTGGACCATCGAGCCAAAGCCGTTGTGGAAGTCCCACATCTCGTTGCCGTCGACGTCCCAGACCTTCGGGCCATCTCCGCGCTCCAGGTAGATCGGCCACGGCTCGCGCACCTGGTAGCTGGACGCCACCCCGGAGGCGAGGTGCTCGTTGGCGCGCGTGAAGGTCTCGCCGCTGCCCTTGGTCGCCGCGTTGAGGCGCGTGGTCTCGCGCTCGGTCAACTCGGCGATGCGTGCGCGATCGATCGTGACGGTCTGAGCGTTGGTGGCCATGGTCATCCCATCGTAGGCGCGGTCGTTGTTCCTGTCTGTACCTCTTTGACCCGCGCAGACGCCGCGTCGTACAACGACGTCCGGCGCCCCAGCCCGCCTACCCTGCGCGTGATCGCGCGATCACGTCGCGACTCAAGACCACAGCGCCCCCGAACGTGGCGACGATCGCGGCGGTCGCTAGGACAACCTCGGACAGGTGGCTCTCCCGTATCCACGTCGCGTAGACGTCCACGAGCGACGGTATGCCAACAGCCGCCAGCGCCGCGGCGAGCGTCGCGAGCAGGACGGTCGTGCGTGTGGCACGCCGCTCCTCCCCAACCTGGAGAAGCGCTCTCCCGAAGACCTCTGCCTTGTTCATCGCCGCTTCCATCGCACCGAGGTCCCGAGCAACGTCGCGGAACGCCGCAACGTCCTCGCTCAGCGCCCGGTTTCTGCCCTCGCGCAATGCTCTCGGCAACCGCTCCAACTTGTCGTGGAGCGCGAGGTCCAGCACTAGGTCATGTACGAGAGTCTGGTGGGTTGCCGCCGGCAGGGTCGACAACGGCAGCATTGCCGCCAATCGACTCTCGTACTCGGAGATGACGTCCCGCGCAACCGCACCGCGCAGCACCTCGAGACCCCAGACGAAGATCGCTGAGGAGTCATATCCCCAATGGGCGATCCGCTGGTGGACGCGATCACGAAAGTCTGCGGGGACATTGCACACCTCCAGGCAGCAGGTCGCATTGGCCAAGGCCATGTGATCGTGAACGAACGTATATCCATGGCAGATCTCATGGAGCACTTGCTCTACGCGCTGATCGCGCCAGCGGCCGAGGCGACTGACATGGAATACGGCATAGGAGAGGAGCGCCGAAAGCTCCCAGGCAAACACCCGTGCTTCGACGGCGCCATCGAACGTCCGGTCGTCGCTCCGAGCCGGCGAGCCCCGCAGGTCCCAGAGCTCCACGGCCGCAGCGTCACGCACCGCGGTGACTTGCTCAATTGCCCCGCCTCTAAGAAAGCGGCCGTGCTCCAGCGCTTCGTGGATCGCCGGCGTCAGCACCTCATCGATGAGGTCGTCGAGCGAAGCCATGTCATGGAGAACGTCGCTGATCGTCGCAGGCTCGTCTCGCCGGATATCGGGCACGCAGTAATCGTCTCGGCTCCCGATGACCACCGGAACCGTGACAAGCACGTGGCGATCGTCAAGCCAGGCAAACCCCGCGTCAAGCGAAGGTTCAGGCCGAGTGGAGCCGAGGGCAGCCGCGACTCGCGGTGGCATCGGCCCAAGACGTCGCGTGCCCGTCGCCCGAACCGGATGCCCGTCCCAAAGGATGGGCAGATATGAGTCATCGGCCTCATCAAAGCCAAGAGCGGCGTCAAGATCGATCTGATGGCCTCGCTTCAAACGCACCAGCCAGTACCGCATAAGCGAGTACCCGGAAACGGCAAGTTGATCGCTTGCGGGGGCCGCCGGTATTGCACCGGCCGACGAAACGATCTGGGTGCGGTAGCGCTCGAATGGGTGCACCACGGCATCATGGCGTTTCTCCAAGACGTTGCGGTCAATGGTGCGCTGCATATACCTTCGCGCGATGACCCTCGACGAGCTCCGCGCCCAGGTCGCCGACGGCAGCATCGACACCGTGCTGCTGTGTCTGACCGACATGCAGGGACGGCTGCAGGGCAAGCGCATGCACGCGGGCTTCTTCGTCGACGAGGTCGTCGCCCACGGCGCCGAGGCCTGCAGCTATCTGCTGGCCGTCGACGTGGAGATGAACACGGTCGACGGCTATGCCATGTCCTCGTGGTCGCGCGGCTACGGCGACTTCGTCATGGCGCCCGACCTCGACACCCTGATGCCGGTGCCCTGGCTACCCGGGACAGCACTCTGCCTTGTCGACCTGCAATGGCAAGACGGCGCAGACGTCGTCGCCTCCCCCCGCCAGGTCCTGCGCCGCCAACTCGCCCGACTGACCGAGCGCGGCTGGATGGCCAACGCCGGCTCGGAGTTGGAGTTCATCTTGTTCGAGGACAGCTACGAGCAGGCGTGGGACAAGGGCTACGTCGACCTGACGCCGGCCAACCGCTACAACGTGGACTACTCGATCCTCGGGACGGCGCGCGTCGAGCCGCTGCTGCGCGCGATCCGCAACGCCATGCACGGCGCGGGCCTGCGGGTGGAGGACTCCAAGGGCGAGTGCAACCTCGGCCAGCACGAGATCAACTTCCACTACAGCGACGCGCTGACCACCTGCGACCGCCATGTCGTCTTCAAGAACGGCGCCAAGGAGATCGCCGCCCAGCACGGCCAGTCGATCACCTTCATGGCCAAGTACAACGAGCGCGAGGGCAGCTCGTGTCACCTGCACCTCTCGCTGGCCGACGTCAAGACGGGTGACAACGTCTTTGCCACCGACAACGCGCTCTTCGACGCGTTCCTCGCCGGCGCGATCGCCGGTCTGCGTGAGCTGACGCTCCTGCTCGCCCCCAACATCAACTCCTACAAGCGCTTTGCCGCGAGCTCCTTCGCGCCGACCGCCGTCGCGTGGGGCAACGACAACCGCACATGCGCCTTCCGCGTCGTCGGCCACGGCGCCGGCCGCCGCTTCGAATGCCGCCTGCCCGGCGGCGACGTCAACCCCTACCTGGCGCTCGCCGGGCTCATCGCCGCGGGCCTGCACGGCGTCGACCAACAGCTCGCGCTTCCGCCGGTCTGCGAGGGCAACGCCTACACGGCCGAGGACGTCGAGCACGTGCCGAGCACCCTGCGCGAGGCGCGCGTCCTCTTCGCCGACAGCGCGATCGCCCGCGAGGCGCTCGGCGAGGAAGTCGTCGCCCACTACCTCAACATGGCCGATGTGGAGCTGGCCGCCTACGATGCAGCGGTCACCGACTGGGAGCGCGTCCGCGGCTTCGAACGGTTGTGAGATGAGCACCCAGACCCCTGACTCCCCCGAGCTGCCGTCCTTTGAGACCGTCTTTGCGCCGGTGCGCTCCCAGACGGCCTTCGAGGAGACGCTGGAGCGGCTGGGGACGGCGATCAAGCTCGGCCTGCTCGCGCCCGGCGCGCGGCTGCCGGCCGAGCGGGAGCTGTGCACGCGGCTGGAGATCTCACGCTCGACGCTGCGCCAGGCGCTGACCGCGCTGGCCCAGAGCGGCCATCTGCTCGCCGTACGCGGTCGTGGCGGCGGGACGTTTGTCAGCGAGCGCCCGCCACCGTTGGACCCGCCGTCGCGCGCGATGCTGGCCTCCTGGCACGACGCCTGCGACGTGCGGCTGGCCGTCGAGCTGGGGATCGCGGCGCTGGCCGCGACCCGTGCCGACGAAGACGAGCTGGCGCCGCTGGACGAGCTCGTCGGCGCGATGGACGACATGTCCGAGGACTTCGCCGGCTACCGCCAGGCCGACGTGCGCTTCCACATCGGCTTGGCCGAGGCGACCCACAGCCCCCGCCTGGTCGCCCTGTCGACCGAGGCCCAGGGACAGATGACCGACCTCATCTCCTACATCGCCCACCCGCCCGAGGTCCTCGAGCACGCCAACGCGCAGCACGCACAACTGCTGACCCGCATCCGCGCCCGCGACGCCGACGGCGCCGTGCGGATCATGGCCGAGCACCTGCGCGGCACCGAGCTGGTGCTCGCGGGCTTGCTGCCGGGCGCGCGCGACTAGGCCGGCGCTCGCCCGGCCATCTCGGCGTCGAGGCCCTCGCGGGCTTGACGGCGGACCTTGCCCTGGATGATCGGCGTCCAGCCGAGCGCCAGACCGACCGGCCCCAGCGCCTGACGCGCCCAGCCATAGAACGAGAAGCGGTCGTGATGGGTGTGGATCAACCCGTCGCGGAACGTGAATTCGGCGTGCACGTCGTTGTGGACCTTGCGGCCGGTCGAGGTGAAGGTGTAGTCGGCCAGCCAGTGCGCGCTGCCACGCTCGTCGTGGGCCTCGTGGGCGACCAGCTCGATCTTGAGGTCCGTGGCGCGCCCCGTGAGCATTACCCACATCGCGCCCGCCTCCGGACCATGGAGATCCTGGAAGACCGGGTCGGAGAAGTGGACGTCGGGGGCATAGCAAGCGGCCATCGCGGCGCCGTCAAGCGCGTTGAAGGCGGTGTAGAAGCGCTCGATCATCTCGGCGTGAGGGTGGGCCATGCCGGCGGACGCTATCTGACCGGGCAGCGTCAGTCAGCAAGCGCGCTGGGATCCGACGGCACGTCGACGGCGTGCTCGCGCAGCGCCTCGATCGGAACGACCTCCAGCGCGCGCTCGTGCGTCGAGGCCAAGACGACGTAGGCCGCGGCGCTGTCGTGGTGAGCGCGCAGCCAGTTGACCGCCGTCACACACCAGCGGTCGCCGGGCACGAGGCCCGGAAAGCGGTACTGCGGCATCGGTGTGGTGAGGTCGTTGCCGATGCCCTTCTGATGGGCCAGGAACTCCGAAGTCATCACCGCGCAGATCGTGTGACTGCCGAGATCCTCGGCGCCCGTGCTGCAGCAACCGTCGCGGTAGAAGCCGGTCAGCGGATCGGTGCCACAAGGCTCGAGATCGCCGCCCAGGACATTGCGCTCGGCCTCAGGCTCGTTCACCCGGTCAGTATCGCGGATCGCCTGCGCCGTGCCTTATGCCGGCTCGGTGTGCGGCGCGGGCGGGGACGAGCTCACGCGCGGCACCTCGCTGAAGTCCGTCGCCACGGCACCGAGGACGGTCCGCAGCCACGCGCGCTCGGCCTCGTCCGCCACGCGCATGCGGCGCTCGATCCACGCCGTCACCTGCCGCCGCGCGCCGACGGCCAAGACCGCGCCGCAAAGGGCGTAGCGACCGTCAGCGAGCACCACGAGGCTGCCGGGCGCATCGCGGCGCAGGCGCAGGAGATCGATGACCTCCTGGCCGGCGACCATCGTCGGCCGGGTCGCATCGCCGTCGCCCTCGGTCCACGGGCGCGCGGTGAAGATCGACGACGTGCTGCGCACCTGCCGTGCTGGGCGGGCACGCGGGCCGATCGGCCCACTGCGCCAAGAGCTCGTGAGCGAGACGAGCTGGCGCGACGCCTCCTCGCGGTAGAGGACGTGCAGGCGGTCGCCGGCCGCTACGCGCGTCGAGCCCCGCGGCGGGATCGCCTGCTCGTCGCGCACGATCACGTTGATCACCGCCTCGCGCGGGAGACCGAGGTCGCGCACGGCGAGCCCGACGATCGCGTCGTCGGCGACCACCGGAAACTCCAGGACCTCGGCGCCGAGCCGGCGGATCGTCCCCGACTCGGCCAGCGGCCGTGGCAGCGCGGGGTCGTCGGTCGTGACGCCCAACCGCTTGGCAAACGGCTCGAAGGTCGTGCCCTGCACGATCGTCGAGAGCAAGACCACGAAGAACACGATGTTGAAGAACTCGTGGCTGCGCGGGATGTGCTCGATCACCGGGAAGGTCGCCAGCACCACCGGGACCGCCCCACGCAGGCCCGCCCACCCGAGCACCGCCTGCTCGCGCATCGTGAAGCCGAACGGCGCCAGCGAGACCACCGTGGCCAGCGGCCGTGCGACGAAGACCAGGACGATCGCCAGGACCGTGCCCTCGAAGGCCACCGAGCCCAGGTCGGACGGGAAGATCAACAAGCCGAGGACCAAGAACATCGACAACTGTGCGACCCACGCCATACCCTCATGGAACATCGCAATCGTCTGCTTGGCCGGGATCGCCGCCGAGCCGAGCATCAGACCGGTCAGGTAGACCGCCAAGAAGCCGGAGCCGTGCGCGGTATCCGCGATACCGAAGGCCAGCGCGACCGAGGCCAGCGTGGCGACGGGGTAGAGCCCGGCGGTCGCCAGGCGCGCCTCGCGCAGCGCGAAGCTGAAGAGGTAGCCAACGCCGATGCCGACGACACCGCCGATGGCGATCTGCCGGATGAACAGCCACGCGAAGTCCACGACGCCGTAGTCGGGGTGCATCAGCTTCTCGATGAAACCGAGCACGAGCAGGATCGCGATGGGGTCGTTCATCCCCGACTCAGCCTCGAGCGTGCGCGCCAGGCGGCGACGCAGCGTCGAGCCGCGCAGCAGCGCGAAGATCGCCGCACCATCGGTGCCGGCCACGATCGCGCCAACCAGCAGCCCTTCGGTCGTATCGAAGTCAAAAAGCCACGCCGCGACCAGGCCGGTGACTGCGGCGGTGATGAGCGTGCCGAGCACCGCGAGCGTCAGCGCTGGGCCCAGCACCGGCCGGATCTCCGGGAAGCCCGCGGCCAGGCCGCCTTCGAACAGGATCAAGGCGAGCGCGACGATCCCGACGGTGCGCGCGAGCTCGTAGTCGCTGAAGTCGATCCAGCCCGCCCCATCGCTGCCAACGGCCATGCCGACGCCAAGAAACAGCACAAGTCCTGGGACCCGCACCCGTGATGCCAGCAGCGAGGCCAGGAGGCCGGCAGACAGGAGCGCGCCCACGATGAGGATGCGCTCGCCGTCGTGCACCTCGACACCATGGCACATGCGCTTTGGCCGTGGTTGTAGCGAACAGCACTTGACTTCCGTCCTAGGCCGGGCGTAGATTCGCCGCGCCGTCTAAGGATGGCTGACCACACCTTTTCGGAGAGGGAGCACGCGCATGGCCAACGTGGACGCCGCCGTCGCCTCAAGTGATGAACAGCGGCTTGCGGAGCTGGGCTACAAGCAGGAGCTGAGTCGCACCTGGAGCGGGTTCCAGAACTTCGCGATCTCGTTCACCATCATCTCGATCCTCGCCGGCTGCTTCACCACGTACGGGCAGGCCTGGAACAACGGCGGACCGGTGGCGATCTCCTGGGGCTGGCCGCTGATCTCGATCCCGATCCTGATCATCGGGTTCTGCATGTCCGAGCTCGTCTCGGCCTATCCGACGGCCGGGGGCATCTACTGGTGGGCCTCCAAGCTGGGCGGGGCCGGCTGGGGCTGGTTTACCGGCTGGTTCAACCTCATCGGGCTGATCGCCGTCACCGCGTCAGTTGACTACGGCGCCTCGCTCTTTCTCAACACAACGCTCGGGCTCTATGACATCGGCCTGTTCAACGGCAATTCGGCCGACGCTTCGGCCTTCCTGCACGGCACGTTCTTCCTCTTCTTGATCGTGCTGGCGCTGCACGCCGCGGTCAACATCGGCGGCAGCCACTTCGTCGCGCGGATCAACGGCGTCTCGGTCTGGTGGCACGTGGCCGGTGTCGCGGTGATCCTGGCCGTGCTCGTCATCGTCCCCAGCCACCACCAGTCGCTGGACTTCGTCTTCACCGAGCGCTTCAACAACTCCGGCTTCAGCGGCGGCAGCACCAGCACGTTGATGTTCTGGATCTACATCCTGCCCCTGGGCTTCCTGTTGACGCAGTACACGATCACCGGCTTTGATTCGTGCGCCCACATCTCCGAGGAGACGCACGGGGCCGCTGACAGCGCTGCCAAGGGCGTGTGGCGGTCGATCTTCTACTCGGCGATCTTCGGCTGGATCGTGCTGCTGGCACTGACCTTTGCCGCTACCGACATCAAGGGCATCAACGAGCAGGCGGCTGCCGGACAGTATGTGTCAATCGCGATCCTCAACACCGCGATGTCGGTCGCGTGGGTCAAGCTCGTGTTGATCATCTCGACGGTCGGGCAGCTGTTCTGCGGCGCGGCGTGCCTGACCAGCGCCTCGCGCATGTGCTACGCCTTCTCGCGTGACGGAGCGATCCCGGGGTGGCGCGTCTGGAGCCGGGTCAACGCCAAGCGCGTACCTGCCAACGCGGTGATCTTCATGGCGGTCTGCGCGGCGCTGATCACCGTCCCGGCGTACTTCCCGAGCGAGACCGCTGATGGCGTCTTCTTGCCGATCGCGTTCTATGCGGTGGTCTCGGTGGCGGTGATCGGGTTGTACGTGGCCTACGTGATCCCGATCTTCCTGCGCTGGCGGATGGGCGACAGGTTCGAGCCCGGGCCGTGGAACAACGGCAACAAGTACAAGTGGATGAACCCGTTCGCCACCTTCTGGGTTGCGATCATCACCATCATCTTCATCCTGCCGACGGTTCCCGCCGGCGTACCGTGGCGCGACGAGTTCGACTGGAAGTTCGTCAACTACGCGCCGATCGTCACCGGTGGTGTGATCCTGGCCGTGGGCCTCTGGTGGTTCCTGAGTGCCAAGAACACGTTCACCGGGCCGCGGCACACGGTCAGCGAGCTCGACGCCGAGCTCGGCGAAGGGCCGGGCGGTCCGTCCGGGCCGGCGGCGCCAGCACCCTCCGGGGCCTAGCGGGGTGGCGGCCACGCTCGAGGTCCTGGAGCCCGCCACCGAGCAGATCCTGGACACCATCCCGCGTGGCGGCGTTGGCGAAGTCGACGCCGCTGTCGCGCGGGCGCGGGCCGCCTACCCGGGCTGGCGCGCGGTCGCGCCGGGCGACCGCGCCCGGCTGCTGCGCCGGGTGGTCGAGGCGATGGAAGGTGCCCACGAGGAGCTGGCGCTGCTGGAGGCACGCAACGCCGGCAAGCCGATCGGGTCGGCGCGGGGCGAGATCGGCATGGCGATCGAGACCTTCCGCTACTTCGCGGGGGCGCCGGAGCGGCCTTTCGGCGAGACGATCCCGGTCGCCGGGGGCATGGCCTTCACGGTGCGTGAGCCGCTGGGTGTCGTCGGACTGATCACGCCGTGGAACTTCCCGCTAGCGATCGCGTGCTGGAAGCTGGCGCCCGCGCTGGCGGCGGGCAACACGGTGGTGTTGAAGCCTGCGGAGCTGACGCCGCTGACGGCGCTGCGCTTTGCTGAATTGGCGCTGGAGGCCGGGCTGCCGGAGGGCGTCGTCAACGTCGTCGTCGGCCCCGGACGGACGTGCGGGCAGCGGTTGGTCGAGCACCCGGACGTGGCGAAGATTGCGTTCACGGGCTCGACGGAGGTCGGCATGTCGATTGCAGCGACCGCCGCGGCGACGATCAAGCGGGTGACGCTGGAGCTCGGCGGCAAGTCGGCCAACATCGTCTTCGCCGATGCCGACGTCGAGGCGGCGGCGCTGGCCGCTCCCGGCGCGGTCTTCGACAACGCCGGCCAGGACTGCTGCGCGCGTTCGCGGATCCTGGTGCAGCGCAGCGTGGTGGACGACTTCTTGTCGCACTTGGAGAGTGCGGTGCAGGCGATCCGCGTCGGCGACCCGCTCGATGCGGAGACCGACATGGGGCCCTTGATCTCGGCGACGCAGTGGGAGAGCGTGTCGTCGTTCCTCGACGGCGACGCCGAGGTCGCCATCCGCGGCTCGGCCCCCGACGGTCCCGGCTTCTGGTTCCCACCGACCGTCCTGTGGCCCGTGCCCCTCGACCACCGCGCGGTCGTCGACGAGATCTTCGGGCCGGTGGCGGTAATCGTGGCATTCGACGACGAGGCGGACGCGATCCGCATCGCCAACGACACCATCTACGGACTCTCAGGCTCAGTGTGGACCCGAGACGGCGCAAAAGGACTTCGCGTCGCCCGGGCCTTGGAGAGCGGCAACCTGTCGATCAACTCCAATAGCTCGGTCCGCGTCACCACGCCGTTCGGCGGCTTCAAGCAGTCGGGCTACGGCCGCGAGCTAGGGCCGCATGCGACCGACGCCTACACCGAGGTCAAGACGATCTTCTACAACACCGAAGGGAACTGAAGTGCCGGGTCGACTCGAGGGCAAGATCGCGGTGGTCACGGGCGCCGCCGGAGGCATCGGCGCCGCGACCGTCGAGGTCTTCCAGCGCGAGGGTGCCACGGTGGTCGGCGTCGATTTGCTGGACGGCTCGCCCGGCGATCTCGCACTGTCGGTTGACGTCACCGAGGAGTTCGCTGTCCAGCAGATGTACGCCCAGGTCGCCGAGCGCTACGGCCGGATCGACATCCTGTTCAACAACGCCGGCATCTCGCCCGATGACGACACATCAGTGCTAGAGACGACACTGGAGGCCTGGCAGCGCGTGCAGGATGTCAATTTGAAGTCGGTGTTCTTGTGCTGCAAGCACGGCATACCGCATTTGCTGGAGGGCGGCGGTGGGTCGGTCATCAACACAGCGTCGTTCGTCGCCGTCATGGGCGCTGCGACCTCCCAGATCTCCTACACCGCCTCCAAGGGCGGCGTCCTCGCGCTGACCCGCGAGCTCGGCGTCGAGTTCGCCCGTCAGAACATCCGCGTCAACGCCCTCTGCCCCGGCCCGGTCGACACACCGTTGCTCCAAGAGCTCTTCGCCAAGGACCCCGAACGTGCGCGGCGTCGCCTTGTGCACGTGCCCATGGGCCGCTTCGGCAAGGCCGAGGAGATCGCCAACGGCGTGCTCTTCCTCGCCTCCGACGAGTCGTCGTTCATGACGGCGTCAACGTTCTTGATCGACGGCGGGCTGTCGGGTGCGTACGTGACGCCGGAATAAGTTCCGCCCGTCAGACTGCCCACACGGTTAGGGTCGCTCATCATGAGCAAAGACCCTTACGCCGACCCCAAGCTTCAGTGCGACATCGTGATGAAGGGCGGCATCACGAGCGGGGTGGTCTACCCGGGGGCGGCGGTGCGGTTGGCCATGAAGTACCGGTTCCGCGCGATCGGCGGGACATCGGCGGGCGCGATTGCCGCGGCGATCGTCGCGGCAGCCGAGCATCGCCGCCGCCGGGGCTTCACCGACGGATTCGACACGGTGGAGAAGCTCGCGGACGAGCTGGCAGGACCACAAAACGGGGAGCCGCTGCTGCTGAAGCTGTTTCAACCCGATGAGCAGACACGCCCGTTGTTCGCCACCATGATGGCGTTCATGAAGAACCCGAAGACCGGGATCTTCGGACTGATCGAGGCGTTTCCGCTGTTCCCCGCCATCGCCGGGCTCATCGCCGGGGCGTGTGTCGTCCTGCGCGGTGCCGACACGATCGCAACGGGCACGATGACCGCCGGGATCCTCGCCGCGCTGATCCTGCTCGTCGCCGGTCTGGTAGCCGACGTCGTCCGCGCCGTCTTCGCCCTGCCGGCCAACGGCTTCGGCCTGTGCACCCTCGGGCCACACAGCGTGGGATCTGGCCCGGCCCTGACGGCATGGCTGCATGGGCAAATCCAAACGATCGCCGGCCGAGCGGTCGACGATCCGGTGTTGACGTTCGCCGATCTGTGGGGCGTGACGGCTAAGGACTCCGATGCCCGGCAAGCGGACCTCGTGGCCCGAAGCATCGACCCCGGGCTCCGCGACATCGATCTGCAGATGATGACCACGGACCTCACACATGGGCGACCGTGGCGGCTGCCTGCGCCGTTTCAGCGCTACGACAAAGAGGTCCTCGAGTTCGGCGGCGAGCTGCTGTTCAAGCCCGATGAACTCGCCCGGTTCTTTCCACCGGAGGTCGTCACCCACCTCGTTGAACGCGGCGGTCCGGTTACGCGGCGCAAGGAGCTCCTGCCAGATAAAGGTCGAGACTTCCGATGCTTTCCCATCGGCCCCGACCTCCCGGTGCTCGTCGCCACGCGGATGAGCCTGAGCTTCCCTGGGCTGATCTGCGCTATCCCGCTCTGGCAGCTGGAGTTCACCGCAAAGCGCCCGGACGAGCAGGAGCCACCACCGCCGAAGCTGCAACAGGTCTTCTTCTCCGATGGCGGCATCACCTCCAACTTCCCGGTGCACTTCTTCGACGCGCCGCTTCCGGGGCGCCCGACCTTCGGCTTGCACCTGACGACCTTTCCCGCGGGCGTCAAACCGCCGGAGGGCATTGACCAGCAGCACCTTGCGATCGTGCCGCCGGCCGACCCCGCCATCCAGGCACCCGAAGATCCGCGCGAGATCGTCTCCCTGCCGCAGTTCGTGGTCGCGATCAAAGACGCGATGCAGAACTGGCGCGACAACACCCAGGCTCGGCAGCCAGGGTTCCGCGACCGCATGGTCCACATCCAGCTCGGCACGGGTGAAGGAGGACTGACGCTCACCATGAACCGGCCGAAGGTTCTCGACCTCAGCGCACGGGGTGGCGCCGCGGCCAAGGTCCTGGTCGACCTCTTCGCCGAGGAGGGCGACGCGCCCGACACCCCGTGGAACAAGCACCGGTTCGTCCGCTTCCGGGTCGCGACAGCGGTGACCGAGGACTACCTCGCGTCGTTCGCCGCCGCCTACTGGACGTTGGGACCGGTCGACCTGATCTCCATGTCCTTCAAGGCACGTGCCATCGCTGCCAAGCGCGATGGTGTCGGCCCGTACTGCTACGTGTCCAAAATCCAACTCGACCGTGCCCTTGACGCCGCCGAGGTCTACAACCGGCCGCTGCCCGCATCTCCACCACAACAACTCGGCAAGTCCGCCCCGCGCCCGCCCTCGACGCTGCGCACCCTCCCGCCGACATGAGCGCCAGCGACGGTGATCTCGGCGTCCTTCTCGCGGTCGTGACGGGCTGGATGGTCTAGGCCGGCAACAGCGCCCGCAGCGCCTTCGGCGGCAGCGGGTCGGACCCGAGGATCTCGGCACTCAATGCCCGCAACACCTCAAGGCGTCGACTCGGATGCAGGCCGAAGGCGTACTCCTGCGTGGCCTCATGGCCACCCTCGACGCCCAGGTGCGAGCGGTGTTCGGCGGTCGCGACGCGCGAGAGCACCAGGCCCAAGATGTAGGCGTCGAGATCCTCCACGGCGACCTCGACCGGGCCGCCACCGTTGTCGCGGTCCGGCCCGAACGATGCCACGATGCGCGGCGCGCTGGACTCGGCCACCGGCCGCTCCCCGCCGCCCGAGGACTCCCAGTCACGCTGCTCGGCGTCGGCATCGCGCGCCGGGTGGGTGGGGGCCGTGTTCCGATTCGCCGCCCAGCGCGCTTCGTCGAGCTTGCGCGACTCCTCCTCGTAGTTCTTCGGCTTGGGCGGCACGTAGCCGACACCGAGCTTCAGGCCCGCCGTGCTGATCTCACCCTTGGTTGCCTGCTCGACGAGGTCGCTCGCCTCATCGGCAGACACGTCACCCCGCGCGATGCCGCGCCGCACGACGTCGGCGACCGTGAACGACAGGTCGCCCTCCTCAACCCGCTTGACCACTGACTCGGGCAGATCCAGCAGCTTCAGCGACTTGCGCGTCCAGGCCAGCGGTGCGCCGACCAGCCGCGAGACCTCGGCCGCGGTCAGCGATGGGTCCTCGGCCATGATCGCCCGCGCCGCACGCGCAAACTGGACCGGCTCCGGCTTGGCCTGGTGAAAGTTCTCGGCGAACTGCATCGTCAGCGCCTCGCGCTTGGAGATGCCCTCGATCAGCGTGAAGCGCCAGCCCTCCTCGCGCAGCCCCTCGGCCTCCTCGATGAGTGTCATCGCGCCGAAGCGGCGGCGACCGGCGAGCAGCTCGTAGGGCACATCGTCGTCGCCGGTGGCGCGCACCAGCGGCGGGTGCAGCAGCCCGGCCTCCTTGATCGAGACGGCGAGCTCGTGCAGGTCGGGCAGCGCGCCGGTGCGCATGTTGACCATCGTGCGGACCTGTGACAGCGGCGCCGTGACGCTCGTGTGTGCCTTGCTCGCCGTATCGGCCAACGGGGCGCGCCGGAGATCCTCCTCGCGCTCCTCGCGGGCCGTCTTGGCGGCCTCCTCGCGCATCTGCGCGACGTGTTCTTCGGCGTCCTGGAGCTTGTCGACCTGAGACATGAGCTGCCGGATGCAAGCACACCTCCCGGCCAACCCGCGGGCCGACGAGGCACTCTCCCCGCAACGAGCGCGAATCCTGCGGTCAGTGCGCGTCCGGGTAGCGCGAGACGCCATAGCCGGCGTTGCGCACCGCCGCTTCGACCGCCATCGCGTGCTCGCGCGAGCGTGTCTCGATCGTCAGCTGCACGCCGGTCTCGCGGACGTGCAGGCCGATGCCCTCACGCAAGTGCGACACCTCGACGATGTTGGCGCCGGCGTCCGCGACGCTCTCCAGCAGCTTGGCCAGCGCGCCCGGCCGATCCGGGACGCGCGTGAGCAGGACCATGCGCCGGCCGGCCTCGGTCTCGTGACGGCGGGCGACCGTCGCCAACAATCCCGCGTCGACGTTGCCGCCGCTGAGGATCACGCAGGTCGTGCCGGCTTGTGCGGGAACAACCTGGCCGCCCAGCAGCGCCGCGACGCCAACCGCGCCGGCACCCTCGACAACGAGCTTGGCCTTCTCCATCAACAAGACCATCGCATCGGCGACGACGTCCTCGCCGACGACCACCAGGTCATCCAGCCAGCGCTCGATCAGCCCCAGCGTCAGCTCCCCCGGCCGCTTGACCGCGATGCCATCGGCAATCGTCAGCCCGGCGCTGACCGCCACCGGCTTGTGGGCCTTCAGCGAGCCCGGGAAGGCCGCAACGGTCTCAACTTGTACGCCAACCACACGCACATCGGGCCGGGCGGACTTCACAGCAATCGCCACGCCACTAGCCAGTCCGCCACCGCCGACCGGCACGACGACGGTCGCCAGCTCCGGAAGGTCGGCCAGCAGCTCCAGCCCGAGCGTGCCCTGCCCGGCGACAACGTTGGGATCGTCGAAGGGATGCACGAACGCCATCCCGGACTCCTGCGCGCGGGCATGCGCGGCGACCAGGCAGTCGTCGACGGTCGCGCCACCGATCACGACGCGCGCACCGAGCGCGGCGGTCGCCTCGACCTTCGCGATCGGCGCGCCGTCGGGCATGAAGACCTCGCACGGCACACCGCGCGCCTGGGCAGCGAGCGCCAGCGCCTGGGCGTGGTTGCCCGCGCTCCCGCAGACGACGCCACGCGCGCAGCCGTCGCCGAGCGCATGGAGCTTGGCCAGCGCGCCGCGGATCTTGAACGAGCCTGCGCGTTGCAGTGACTCGGCCTTCAACAAGACGTCGCCGCCACAGCGCTCGCTCAGCGTCGCCGACGGCAAGACCGGCGTATGGCGGGTGACGTCACCGATCGCGGCCTGCGCCGCGACGACGTCAGCGGCGGTGACGGGCGCTGCGTCGGTCGTGCCCGCCATGGCGGGACTCAGTCGCCCAGCGCGACGATGGCGTCGATCTCGACCTGCGCGCCAACCGGGAGCGCCGCGACGCCGACCGTGGAGCGCGCAGGCGGGGTCTCAGGGAAGAACTCGGCGTAGGCCGTGTTGACCTCGGCGAACGTCCCCATGTCGGTGACGAAGATTCCGCAGCGGACCGCATTGCGCAACGAGGCGCCCGCCGCCGAGCAGACCGCCTCCAGGTTGCGCAGGCATTGCCGTGTCTGCTCGCCGACATCACCATCAACCAGGGTGCCGGTCGCCGGGTCCAGCGGCGTCTGCCCCGACAAGAAGAGAAACCCATCGGAGCGCACCGCGTGGCTGTAAGGGCCCACGGCGGCGGGAGCATCCGGCGCGGTGATCGGCTGACGGTCGGCGGACATAAGTTTTCCGTTCTCCTTCGACGGGGGGCGAGCACGGACGCTACCGTCCGCGCCTCATGCCCGCGCGCACGCTTCGCCGTTTCTCCCTGCTGATCGCCGTTTCCGGCGTGTTGAGCGCCGCGCTCGGCGCGGGCACGGCCTCAGCGGAGATCGCCTGGACGGCCTGTCCCACGGCGGGCTTTCAGTGCGCCGGCTTCCCCGTGCCGCTGGACCGCGCCAACGCCGTGCCCGGCACGGTCAACCTCTCGGTCCAGCGCGTCGCGGCGGCGGCCAACCCCAACCGCGTCGCGGTCGTCCCGCTGGCCGGCGGGCCGGGTCAGCCGGCGCTGCCGCTCGCCCAGACCTTTGCCACGGTGCTGGGACCCGCGCTTGCCGACCGCGACCTGCTGGTCTTCGACCAGCGCGGCACCGGTGCCTCGGGCGCGCTGAGCTGCAAGGCACTGAGCGACCGCGGCAGCATCGTCAAGCTCGCCCAGAGCTGCGCCAACGAGCTCGGCCCCGCACGCGGCTTCTACCGCACGCCCGACACGGTCGCCGACATCGAGGCCCTGCGCGTCGCCGGCGGCTACAACAAGCTCGTCCTCTTCGGCGTCAGCTACGGCACCAAGGTCGCCGAGGACTACGCGGCGGCCTATCCCAACAACGTGGAGGCCTTGGTCCTCGACAGCGTCGTGCTGCCCGAGGGCCCGGATCCGTTCCAGCGCTCCACGCTCACCGACGCCCCGCGGGTCTTGCGCGACCTCTGCGCCGCCAAGGCCTGTAAGGGCGCCACCGACAGCGTCCAGAGCGACCTCTCGCGGCTGGCGGCCAAGCTGCGCAAGGGCACACTCCGCGGCAAGGTGGTCCTCTCCTCCGGGAAGCGCACGAGCCTGGCGATGGACCAGGGCGACCTGCTGGCGATCTTGATCGCCGGCGACCTGAACCCGACCCTGCGGGCCGAGCTTCCGGGCTCGATGCGTGCCGCGCTACGCGGCGACGGCGCGCCGCTGCTGCGGCTTGCCGTGCGCTCTGAAGGGCTCACCACCGGCTTGTCGCACCGCCACCAGAGCGATGCGACCAGCGCCGTCAGCGAAGCGCTCTTTCTCACCACGACGTGCGAAGAGACACCATTTGCCTGGACCCGCACCGCCGACGTCGAGCAGCGCTACCAGGAGATCAGCACCGCGGCGCGGGCGATCCCGAAGGCCCAGCTCGGTCCGTTCTCCCCCGCGGCCGCGCTCCGGGGCGGCCCGATCGGGCTCTGCCTCGGCTGGCCGGACGCCTCGCCGCCGCCGGTCGCCTCGCCGCCACTGCCCCCCGTGCGCACCCTCGTGCTCGACGGCCAGATGGACCTCCGCACGCCGTTTGAGGACGCTGCGCAGATCGCCCAACGGATCCCGGGCGCCATCGTCGTGAAGGTGCCCTTCACCGGCCACTCGACAACCAGCACCGACGCGTCGACCGACCGCGCCTGCACCAAGGGTGCGATCACCACCTTCTTCGCGGGCGGCGTCCCGGGCCCGTGCACGCCGAACAAGAACCCGTACTCGCCGACCCGTCGCCCGCCCACGAGCCTGCAGCGGATCACGGCCAGCAGCACATCGCGCAGGACGGTCATCGCCGCCACGGCGACCGTGGTCGACGCGGCACGTCAGATCATCGGCGACACGCTGGCGCTCAGCGCGATCCCCCAGCACGTCGGCGGCCTGCGCGCGGGCAACGCCACCGTCAACCGCGACGGCAGCTTTAAGCTCAACCACTACGAGTACGTCCCGGACGTCGTGGTCAGCGGCAAGGTTGACCCCAAGGGCACCGCCACGGTCACGATCCGCGGCGGCGGCGCGTTGAGCGGCAAGCTGACGATCACCGCCGCCGGCGCCGTGCACGGCACGCTGGGCGGCAAGAAGGTCACGATCGGCTCGGCCGCCGCGGTGCGCTCGTCGCTGCCGACGATCAAGCAGGCGCTGAACCGGTTGCCGCTGCTGGCCCGTCGATAGCCTCGGCGCCATGGCCAACGCCCTGGCGCACGAGACCTCTCCCTACCTGCTGCAGCACCGCGACAATCCGGTCGACTGGCACCCGTGGGGGCCCGAAGCGCTGGCGCTCGCGCGGGAGCTCGACCGGCCACTGCTGGTCTCGATCGGCTACTCGGCCTGCCACTGGTGCCACGTCATGGAGCGTGAGTCCTTCGAGGATCCGGCCGTGGCCGCGATCATGAACGACAACTTCGTCTGCGTGAAGGTCGACCGCGAGGAGCGGCCTGACATCGACGCCATCTGCATGGAGGCCGTCCAGCTGATGACCGGCCACGGCGGCTGGCCGCTGAACGTCTTCCTGACGCCCGATCAGGTCCCGTTCTACGGCGGCACGTACTTCCCGCCGGAGCCCCGCCACGGGATGGCGGCCTGGCCAGGCGTGCTGGAGGCGGTTGCCCTGGCGTGGACGCAGCAGCGCGACGAGATCGTCGAGCAGGGGTCGCGGATGGCCGAGCGCCTGGGGCGCACCGCGGCGCTGCGCGCGGCCGAGGACGTTGTGCTGGGCACCGAGCCGCTTGACGATGGCGTGCGCAACTTGCGCGCCGCGTTCGATGGGGTCAACGGCGGCTTTGGCGGGGCACCGAAGTTCCCGCCGTCGTCGCCACTGCTGCTGCTCTGGGCCCAGGCCGCGCGCGGCGGCTCGTGGGCGAGCAAGGCGGGTGACATGGCGAGCGCGACGCTGCGCGCGATGGCCGCGGGCGGGATTTATGACCAGATCGGCGGCGGCTTTGCGCGCTACGCGGTCGACGCGACGTGGACGGTGCCGCACTTCGAGAAGATGTTGTACGACAACGCGCTGCTGGCGCGAGCGTACCTGCACGGCTGGCTGATGACGGGCGACGTTGCCTTTCGCCGCGTCTGTGAGGAGACGCTGGACTTCGTCGCGCGCGAGCTGCGCGGTGAGGAGGGTGGGTTCCTGAGTGCACTGGACGCGGACTCCGAGGGCGTCGAGGGCAAGTTCTACGTGTGGACGCTGGAGGAGCTGCGCGGGGCGCTGGGTGGCGAGGACATCGATGCCGCGGTGGCATGGCTCGGCGTGACCGCGGAGGGCAACTTCGTCGACCCGCACCATCAGACCGGATCCCACCCACCCCTGAACGTGCTGACGGGGCGCGGTGCGGAGCCGCCTGCGGAGCAGCGTTCGCGGATCCGCTCGGCGCTCATGGCGGCGCGCGCGGGCCGGGTGCGCCCAGGGCTCGACGACAAGCGCCTGGCCGCCTGGAACGGCCTGGCGATCCATGCCTTCGCCGAAGCGGGCGCCGTGCTCGGACGTCCGGACCTTTTGGCGATCGCGGTGGACGGCGCGGAGTTCGTGATGGGGTCGATGCGCGACGGCGACGGGCAGTTGCTCCGCACCTGGAAGAACGGCGAAGGCAAGTTGAATGCCTACCTGGAGGACCACGCGTTCCTGCTGGAGGCGCTGGTCGCGTTGTACGAGGCGACCTTCGACCCGCGCTGGCTGGCCGAGGCACGAGGGCTGGCCGACGCGATCCTGACGCGCTTTGGCGACCCCGACGGCGGCGGCTTCTTCGCCACGTCCAGCGACCATGAGCAGCTCGTCGTCCGACGACGCGACATCGAGGACGCGCCGATCCCGTCGGGCTCGTCGTCGGCCGCGGTCGGGCTGCTACGCCTGAGCGCGATGACCGGCGACGCGCGCTACGAGCAGGCCGCGGTCTCGCATCTGCGGCTCGTCGCGCCGCTCCTGGGCGCCCACCCGCAGGCCTTCGCGTACGCACTCGTCGCGCTCGATCTTCTCGTGCGACCGGGACACGAGGTGGCGCTGGCCGGCGCGACCGACGATCCCGCGCTGGCCGCGCTGGCGGGCGTCGTTCGCGAGCGCCTGCGCCCGGGCGTCGTGCTCGCCGGCCCGCCGGGCGACGGCGTCGAGCTGATGGCCGGCCGCACGCCGGTCGACGGTGCCGCGGCGGCCTATGTCTGCGAGCGGTTCGCGTGCCGGCTGCCGGTGACCGATATCGGAGAACTCCGCGACCTACTTGCTTCGTATGCTGAGGCATGAGCCGTTTCCTCACGTTTCCTGCTGGCCGCCGCGGCAAGTGGGCGGTCTTTGCGGTCTGGGTCATCGCCGTCTTGGGCATGGGCGCCGCGAACCTGCCCGGCAAGTTCTCTGACGCCGAGAAGAACGAGTCGACCTCCTTCTTGCCGGGCGACGCCGAGTCGACCAAGGCGCTGGCCGTCACCAAGCAGCTCGAAGGCGGCGAGCGTGCCGCGACAGTCATCGTCTACCGGCGCGACACCGGGCTCACCGACGTCGACAAGGCGCGGATCAAGTACGACATCAACCGCCTGAACGCGCTGGATTTCCCCGCCGCGTCGAAGTTCGGCCAGCCCGAGCTCTCCCGCGACGGCACGACCGCGCTGATCCTCAACTCCATCAAGGGCGACGGCAAGGGCTCGACGATCCTCGACCCGGTGGACAAGTACCGCTCGCTGGTCAGCGATCCCGGCGGCGGGCTGGAAGTCAAGGTGACGGGGCCCGCAGGCTTCAGCGCGGACGCGATCAAGGTCTTCGAAGGCATCAACGGCACGCTGCTGGCCGCTGCTGGCGCACTTGTGCTGCTGCTTTTGGTCCTCATCTACCGCAGCCCGTTCTTCTGGTTCTTCCCGCTGCTGGCGGTGGTCTTCGGCGAGATCGCCTCGCGCGGCTTCGGCTACCTCCTGACCGAGGCGGGCGTAACGGTCAACGGGCAGTCGTCGTCGATCCTGTCGGTGTTGGTGCTGGGCGCGGGAACCGACTACGCGCTGTTGCTGGTGGCGCGCTATCGCGAAGAGCTGCGGACCACCGAGGACAAGCACGCGGCGATGGCTGAGGCGTTACGAACGGCCGGCCCGGCGATCGTCGCCTCGGCGTTGACGGTCTCGATCGCGTTGCTGGCGTTGTCCTTGGCCAAGGTCAACGGCACGGCTGGGCTCGGACCGATCGGCGCGATGGGCATCTTGGTGGCCTTGCTTTCGCAGATGACGTTCCTTCCGGCGCTGCTGGTGATCGTCGGGCGCAAGCCGTTCTGGCCCTACATCCCCCACGTCGGCGACGCGGGCACCGACACGACGCACGGGGCGTGGCGCCGGATCGGCGAGCGGGTTGCCGCGCGGCCGACGCGCGTGCTGATCGGCACGACGACGTTGTTGGTGGTGATGGCCTTCGGCCTCCTGAACCTGTCGGGCGGGCTGACGCAGTCGAGCTCGTTCCGCGACGAGGTCGAGTCGGTCGCGGGTCAGAAGCTGGTCGCCGACGCGTTCCCCGCGGGCGCCAGCGCGCCGACCGACGTGATCGTGCGCGACCCGGCGAAGGTGGCCGCGGTGACGGCGGCGGTGCGACGCGTCGAAGGCGTCGCGTCGGTGCGACCAACCGGGCAGAGTGGACCGCCCGGCACGCGGCTGGCCGCCGCGTTGTCGATGGACCCCAACTCGACCGAGGCCTATGACTTGGTGCCAGAGATCCGACGCGCGGCGCGTTCAGCGGACCCGAACGCGCTGGTCGGCGGCACGAGCGCGGTCGAGCACGACCTGCGCGAGGCATCGACATCTGACACGAAGCTGCTCGTTCCGCTCACACTGGTGATCGTCTTCGTGATCCTGGCGCTGCTGCTGCGCTCGCTGCTGGCCCCCGTGCTGCTGATCGGCACGGTCGTGCTGAGCTTCGTCGCGGCGCTCGGCTTCTCGGCGGTCGTCTTCGACGTGGTCTTCGGCTTCCCCGGCAGCGACCCGTCGTTCCCGTTGTTTGCCTTCATCTTCCTGGTAGCGCTCGGCGTGGACTACAACATCTTCTTGATGGCTCGAGTGCGCGAGGAGTCGCTGCGCCACGGGACCCGCGAGGGGATGCTGCGCGGCCTGGCGGTGACCGGCGGGGTGATCACGTCGGCCGGCATCGTGCTGGCGGGCACCTTCTCGGTGCTGGCCGTGCTGCCGCTCGTCTTCCTGACCGAGCTGGGCTTCGCGATCGCCTTCGGCGTCCTGCTAGACACGTTCCTGGTGCGGTCGGTCCTGGTGCCGTCGCTGGTCTTCCGCATCGGTCCGAAGATCTGGTGGCCGTCGCGGCTGGCCCACGAGGACGCCGACAGCCAACGGGCACCGGAGCCCGCTGTGACGAGCTAGAGGATCGGCAGGTAGCGGTCGAGCTCCCACTGCGTGACCTGCACGCGGTAGTCCTCCCACTCCTGGCGCTTGATCTCGATGAAGCGGTTGAACATGTGCTCGCCAAGGGTGCGGAGGACGAGCTCGGACTCGGCGGTCAGCTCGACCGCCTCGCCGAGTGTCTCGGGCAGCTGCTCGATGCCGAGGCGCTTGCGCTCGTCGGGCGACAGATGGTAGAGGTTCTTCTCCATCGGCTCGGGCAACTCATAGCCCTTCTCGATGCCCTCCAGGCCGGCCTGCAGCAGCGCCGCAAAGGTCAGGTAGGGGTTGCACGCGGGGTCAGGGCAGCGCAGCTCCATGCGCGTCCCCTTCTCCTTGCCGGGGTGGTAGAGCGGCACGCGCACGAGCGCTGAGCGGTTGCGGCGACTCCAAGCAACATAGACCGGTGCCTCGTAGCCGGGCACCAGGCGCTTGTAGGAGTTGACCCACTGGGCGAAGATCGACGACAACTCGCGGGCATGCTTGAGCTGGCCGGCGATGAAGGCCTTGCCGATGTCTGACAGGAAGTAAGGGTCCTCGGGGTCGAACATCGCGTTGGACCCGTCCTTGAACAGGCTCATGTGCGTGTGCATGCCCGAGCCGTTCTCGCCGAAGAGCGGCTTGGGCATGAACGTGGCATGCCAGCCGTACTTCATGGCGTACTCCTTGACCGTGATGCGGTAGGTCATGCAGTCGTCGGCCATCTTCAGCGCGTCGGCGTAGCGCATGTCGACCTCGTGCTGGGAGGGGCCGACCTCATGGTGGGAGTACTCGACGTGGATCCCGAGCTGCTCCAGCGCGATGACGGTCTCGCGGCGGACGTCCGAGCCGGCGTCGAGCGTCGTGAGGTCGAAGTAGCCGCCCTCGTCGAGGACCTCTGTGCCGTTCTTGTCCTTGAACAGGAAGTACTCGAGCTCGGGACCGACGTTGAAGGTGTCAAAGCCCATGGCGTGCATGCGGTCCAGCGCGCGACGGAGGACATGACGCGGATCGCCCTCATACGGCGTGCGCTCGGGCGTCAGGACGTCGCAGAAGACGCGGCCGACGCCCTGCTCCTCGGGGCGCCAGGGCAGGATCGCAAAGGTCGTTGGGTCCGGCATGGCGATCATGTCGGACTCCTCGATGGCGTTGAAGCCGGTGATCGAGGAGCCGTCGAAGCCCATCCCGTTCTCGAACGCGTCGTCGAGCTCGGCGGTGTTGATGCTGAACGACTTCAGCTGCCCGAGGATGTCGGTAAACCAGAAGCGGATGAAGCGCAGCTGGTGCTCCTCGACGATCGCCTTGACGTCCTCCACAGTGCGCGGCTGGTCGGTCATGGCCCGGGACCCTAGAGGATCGGGGCTGTCACGCCGGTCGGAAACTGGGCGCCGATGTGTCGAGGGCGCCGTGCGGGCGGAGGCCATCGGCGTCGGGTCACGCGGGGATGTTCCCCGCGCGCCCCGGAGGCGATGGGGCCGAAGGTGTGGCTAGTGGCGCAGCGGCGCAGGCGCCGGCACCGCGGCGTGAACGACGTGCGCGGTGGCGGCAGGCGCAGTGGCCGCATGGTGGGCGACGGCGGCCTGCGAGGAGGAGGTCATCGCCGCGAGCAGGATCAGGATCGCGCCGAGCGCCACGGCCCAGAGGGCGATGCGGTCCGGGCGTGCGCCGATGCGGTCTGAGGCCGTTCGGCCGCGGTGGCGCTGGGCCATCGACGGCATCCGGCTCTCGGCCGGACGGCCCTTGATCTGCACCGTGCGACGGGTGCCGACGGGCGGAGGCGGCGTAGCGAACGGGTCGTCGGCCGCGCTGAGGTGCGCAAGCTCGTGGGCGACGTCGGCGGGCCTAGCGACGACGAGCTCGTCGTCGCTGGTGGTCAGCTCGATCGTGCGCGAGGTCGCCGTAGCCTCACGGACCGGCGCGTGAGGCGCAGTCGGGACGAAGACGCCGTGCAACGGGTGGACGACGTCGTCGCGATCGGCAGAAAACCGCGGCTCGGCGGGTACTTCGGCGACGGCGACCGCGCCGCGGCCCATCCGTCGGCGCGGAATGAAGTCGATATCCTCACCCAGCCAGTCATCGGCCGGGCGACGGCCGGGACCAGCCAGGTCCTCGCGTTCCTGCTGCACGTCAGCCCACCAATTGGGCGCGTCCGTCGATGACATGAAGTGTTCTCGGTCCTCTTCCTTGGGCTTACGGGGTTAGCTGACGGGCTCGCGCCGAAAGAGCGGCGCTACGCGATAGGCGATTCGCCCCAGTGCAACGTGGGTCCCCCGCTCCTCGCCCGGGCGTACCTGGGCGGGGATTCAGCGGTTGTGAACGGCGGCATCGTAGCAACGTCGAAAATCCCTGCTAGATCGCAGAGTTATGGCAAGCGCCAACTGACCGCATAGTCAGGCATGCCCCGGACGGAACGTTCCCGCACCCTGCGGGAAACTCCGCCTTGACATCCCGGCAAGGACCCTAAGACGGATTCCGAGATCGTGCGAATCCGCTCTTGACGCTGCCCGTTTACGGCCCGGCCGTTGAATCAGGCCGTGCATCGTCCGTGGCTGGGCGTGCCGAACGGCGAGACCTCGTGCGCCAGCACCGGTCTCGTCGTGAGGTGCGTCCAGACGCGACGAGGTGCGCTTGATTCAGCGGCCGGCGACGGTGGCGACGTAGTCCGCAACGTCCTTGGCCTCTTCGCCGTAGAGCAGGCCGGACGGCATCTGGCCGGCGCCGCGGGCGCGGCCCTTTTCGATCGCGTCAAGGACGAAGGCGGGCTTGAGGTTGCCAGCGTTGAGCGTGTCGAGGTTCGGACCGACACGGCCGACGGCAGCGGAGCCGGCGAGCGTGTGGCAGGTCGCGCACTTCTCGGCAAAGAGCCGGCGACCTTCGGTCTGGGACGTGGTGAGGTTCACACCGCCGGCGCCGCGCTTGGCGTGGTCCTCGCTGTTGGAGACGAGCACTAGCACCGGCAAACCGATGCCGACGACGAGGACAACCAGCGTGATGCCGATCCCCCACGCGCGGCGTGTGCCACGCGTCTCAGGGCGCGAGCCCGCAGGGGGCCGGCCGCTTCGCATCGCCGCCAGCACGACCGAGAGGCCGATGGCCAGGAAGACGAGGACGAACACCAGGGTGCCGATCACGTGCGGCACCCTATCCGGTGACCCGGTCCCCAGCGCAAGTCCTGACCCTGAACCCGGACCGCGGCGAGCCGCACGAGCGCCATCGAGCCCCTCATCGCCGCCGTCCCGATGCGAAGCTCTGGGCCGGCGGCGCCACCGCCCGGAAGTCCCCGGTGCCAGTCGCGGCGAGGTCCTCACCGTCCTCGGCAGCCTCCCGCCGCGCCTCCTGGCGGGCCAGCTCGATCGCATCGAGCATCGCGAAGTCCTTGACCTGGATGACCTCTGCGCTGGGTCGCTGCTCGCCGCCGGTGACCGCGGTGACATGGTGGACGGCGACATCGGCTGCCGGCCGTGCCTGCAGGTGGCCGCTGGCGTCCAGGCGCACGAGCCGCCGGCAGACGATGTTGATCGCCCCACCCGCCGACGCATGGCGCTCCAGCACGCCCTCGGCCACCACCAGCGGTTCGGCGCGCACCACGATCCGGTCGCGCTCATAGACCTTTGGCGGCACGATCAGGTTGACCGTCCCTGTCTCATCCTCCATCAGCAAAAAGCAGACGCCCTTGGCGGTCCCCGGCCGCTGCCGCGCGACGACCAGCCCACCGATGCGCACCGCCGTCCCGTGGCCCAGCCGCTCGAGGTCGCCGCTGGCCACCATCCTCTGCGCGCGCAGCTCGGCGCGCAGCAGGCCCAGTGGATGCTCGGCCGTCGTCAGCCCGGTGGTCGAGTAGTCGGCGATCATCGCCTCCCACCCGGTGAGGCCCGGCAGCGCCGGCGCCTGCCCCACGCCCAGCGGCAGCGCGAGCTGCGTCCCCAGCTCAGCGCGTGTTCTACGGGTGGGTGGGCCCGATTTCCCCACCACCGACGTCAGCAGCCGCTTGCCCGGCGCCGCCACGCCGAGCTCCCACAGCGCGCGGCGCCGGCTGCCGCCGGCCAACGCGTCGCAGGCGCCCGACCACGCGAGCTGCTCCAGCGCCGGCCGTCCCGCTCCCGCGCGTGACGCGAGCTCCTCGACCGTCCGAAATGGTCCGGCCGCCTCGCGCGCGGCAACGAGCGCCTCGATCTCTGCGGCCTGCACGCCCATCACGTAGCCCAGCCCGATGCGCACCGCGTCCGCGCCGTCGACCTTGCATCCCACGGCGCTGTGGTTGACGTCGGGCGCCAGCACGGTGATCCCGCGCCGCTGTGCCTCATGGACCAGGGCGTCAGACGGATAGAAGCCCATCGGCTGCTCGTCGAGCAAGGCCGTTAAGAACTCGGTGCCGTAGTGCACGCGCAGATAGGTCGACTGGTAGGCCAGCAGGCCGAACGCGGCCCCGTGGGCCTTGGGGAAGCCGAAGCCGGAGAAGCCCTTGACCATCGCCCACACGCGCTCGGCCAGCGGCTCGTCGACATCCGGCCACGCCGACATCGCCCGTTGCACGAAGCGCTCGTGGTAGGCCTCGATCGCCGCCGCCGAGCGTTTGCGGCTCATCGCCTTGCGCAGCCCTTCAGCTTCTCTGGGCGACAGCTTGGCGAACGCCATCGCGACCTCGATGACCTGGTCTTGGAAGATGATCGTCCCGAGCGTGTCCTCCAACACCTCCTTGAGCGAGTGATGGTCGTAGGGCACCTCGAAGTGCGGGTCGACCCGTAGCCGCTGCAGCCGCTCGATGTAGGGGTTAACCGCGCCGCCGACGATCGGCCCGGGCCGCACGATCGCCACCTGGATCGTCAGGTCCTTCAGGTTGTCGGGACGCGTTCGACGCAGCGAGCCCATCTGCGCGCGGCTCTCGATCTGAAAGACGCCCGTCGTCTCGGCGTTCTTGATGCAGTCGAAGGTCGCTTTGTCGTCCATCGGGATCCGCGACAGGTCGATCGGCTCGGCATGCCGCTCGGCGATCATCTGCACGCAGCGCTCGACCGCCGACAGCATCCCGAGCCCGAGCAGGTCGATCTTCAGAAAGCCGGCGTCCGCGCAGGAGTCCTTGTCCCACATCACCATTTGGCGACCCTCCATCGCGGCAGGCACGACGGGGCAGCAGTCGATCAGCGGGCGCGTCGCGACGATCATCCCGCCCGAGTGCTGGCTGAGATGGCGCGGCAGGCCGTGGGCCTCGGCAGCCAACTCGTGCAGCCAGCGCCAGCGGCCTTCGGCCTCCCGGCCCTTGCCCAATGCCACGGCGATGTCCTTGTCGACGGTCTGCGCCGAGAAGGCCTCTGAGGAGCGCGCGACCCGCTCGATCTCCCCCGGCGCCAACCCCAAGGCCTTGCCCAGCTCGCGGATCGCGCCTCGCGCCCGGTAGGTCGGAAACGCCGCGACGAGCGCCGCCTGCTGCTGTCCGAAATGCTCGTGCACCCGCGGGATCAACACCGCGCGCACGTCGCGCGGGAAGTCGAGGTCGATGTCGGGCAGCGCCGTGATGCCCTCGCTGAGGAAGCGGCCGAGGTGGAGCTCGTTGTCGATGGGGTCGACGTGCGAAAGCCCCGTGAGGTAGCAGACGATCGACGAGACCGAGGAGCCACGCCCCCGCCCCGGCGGCAGCAGGCTGCGCGCCACATCGTTGCCGCGCACTTCCCGCGCCACCTCTCGCGCGAGCTCGAGCATCTCGTGATGCAGCAGGAAGAACCCCGACAACCCGAGGTCACGGATCAGCGCCAGCTCTTGATCCATCCGCGCAGTCGCAGTGGCTCGCAAGCCGCTGCCCATCGGATAGCGCGTGTCGAAGTACCTGTCACACACCGCGGCGAGCTTGCGGTCGGCCTCACCATCCTCGGCCCCTGGATAGCGGTAACCGAGGTCGGCGGTGAGGTCGAAGATCAGCGTGGCGGCCAAGCGTTCGGTCTCGGCCACCGCGTCGGGGTGGTCCTCAAAGCGTGCTGCCATCGCCGCCGGCGTGGTGAGCACGTGCGTGTGGTTGCCCCGTCGCAGTGGCTCGGAGGCGTCCAGCGTCGTGTGCTCGCGGATCGCGACGAACACGTCCTGCAGCCGCGCACGCGCCGGCTCGTGGGCGTGGACGTTGCCCGTGGCGACACACGGCACCCCGAGCCGTTCGGCCAGCTCGGCCAGCTCGCGGTTGCGCGCGCGGTCGTCGCGATGAAACGGACGCTGCAGCTCGATCCGGAATGCGTCGCGCCCGAAGGCCGCCAGCAGCGCACGGGCAGTTGGCTCGTCATGGACGCCACGATCCGCGCAGCCCGACAGGCAGACCAGGCCCTCGGCATGCTCGGCGAGGTCGGCGACGGTCAGCACCGGCGCGAGCACACGCCGCCGGCCCGAGGTCTCGCGCGTATGCGCGTGCGCCCGCGTGAGAAGCCGGCAGAGGTTGCGCCAGCCGAGCCCATCGCGGACCAGCAGGGTGACGTGCCCCGTCCAGCGCGCCGCACGCTCGGCATCGCTGAGCACCGCGCCCTTGCGCTGCGCGTGCGCCGTTGCCGGGTCGACCAGGTCCACCTCCGCCCCATGGATCGGGCGCAAGCCCAGCGATGCCGCAGCCTGGGCGAACTCCATCGACCCCGAGACCGAGTTGTGGTCGGTCAACGCCAGCGCTTGATGGCCGCGCTCTAGCGCCGCCACGACCAGCTCCTCAGGCAGCGAGGCGCCGTCCAAGAACGAGAAGGCCGAATGGCAGTGGAGCTCGACGTACGACACGAACGTATGTTCGCACATGGGGTCGACGGCCTCGCTCATGCCACGCAGTCGGTCCGCGTGATCCATTGCCCGTCGAGCCCACGCGAGGTTGCTCTCAGCAGCTGTTGGGAGCGCTGCCCGATCTGCGCTTCGGCACGAAAGCTGCCCACCCCGCCCGTGAAGGCGAAGCTCATCCCGGTCTCGTCGGTACCGATCGCCAGGACGCGCGCCTGCACCGTGCCGTGCTCGTCGATCCGCCGGCGCAACGCCTGCTCGGGCGCCGCCGTCGCGCGGCGGCCTGCGATCGCGTTCAGCAACTCGCGCGCCGCCCCAAGGCTCACCGCGTCCGTCAGATCGAGGTGGCCGGTGACCTCGTAGCCACGCTCGCCCTCACCGGCGTCCGTGGCCAGCAGACCGGCCACCTCCTGGACCACCGCCGGGAGATCACGCGAGCCGGCGAAAGAACCCACCGCAATCACGCGAAGGTCGACCGGTCGTCCCGTCTCGTCGTACTCGACCGCGTAGGTCTCCTGACCATCGCCCGACAACCCGAGCACCCTGCCGCCGACCGCGGCCGACCCTGTCATGGATGCCTGCACGTACGCGGTGCGATGGCCGCTGCGCCGATCGACACGCCAGCCCGCTTGACGATCGAACACCATCCCCGCCTGCGCCACCTCCACCGACTCCCCCAATAGCTCGCCCGCGGCGCTGGCGTCGATCGACGAGTCCCACGTCCCCGATCCCGACGTCACGTCCGGCGGCCGCCCCGCGCCGTCCTGCTCGAGGATCCGCTGTGCCTCGGCAGGCGAGCCCACGATCCAGGTCCGCCCGCGCCCTACCCGTGCGATCACCGCAGCAGTGACCTCACCGCCGATCGCGAGCCCGAGCTGGCCGACCTGAAAGCCCGCTTTCAGCCCGCCTGTTGCCTCCAAGCCACCCGAGATCCCATCCTCCAGCGTGACGGCAAACGTTCCATCAGAACGCTCCTCGACCACACCCAGCTTGTCCTCACCCAACCGGAAGAAGAGCAGGTGCACCGTCATCCCCTGGCGGGTGGCCTGTGACCCCACCACGCACGGCTCCTGATCGCGCCGGCAGTCACCACTGCCGACCAGGCAGATCGCCCGCGCCATCTCGCGCGTGACCCGCCGCCCCACATATCCCGCCTGCGCAAGCGCCGCCCCGAGCCCGAAGATCACCGCCACGAGCGCGACCACGGCTAGCCACTCCACCGACGCCTGGCCTCGCTGACCGTGCGCGCGCGGGTCGTGAAGGAACATGGCTCCACCCTGCCGAGCGACCTGTCACAAGACCAGACGCGTTCGTCACAAGTCTGCGGCGTCCGGCGCTCAGCGCTGCCGGTACCAGCCGCCCACCCGATCCAGCTCGCGGAACAGCACGACCAGATCGCCGCGCGTCGTGACGACCTCCCAGTAGCGCCGCCGCAGCGGCGCGTCGGTCCACCAGCGATCCTCAACCAACCAGGATTCCCGTACCGCATCGACCGCGCGGCCATCGACCGCCAGCGGACGCCCGCGCTCGTCGGCCCGGACCGTCGCGGGCAAGGGCAAGTTGAGGCGCCGAGGGCCGTTCACGGCAACGACTACAACTCGTAGGGCGCCAGCACCGTCTGGCGCTCCGGCACCCGTGAGTCCGGATCGACCTCCAGCACGCGCAACGCTGCCTCCGGACCCGCGACCGCGCGCGCCTGGCGAATCGCCTCACGCATCCGCGTCGTCCGCTGCGCCGAGCCGTCCTCAAACAGCGCCGTGGCGCTCGCGCCAGAGGGCCCGAAGCGCTCGACCGTCAGCCGCAGCGACTCGGCCGGCGCCGGCAACAACACCAACTTCTGGCCGAGGGCGAGGCGCATGCGCACCGCATCGGCCAGCGGCTCACGGAAGACAACCCGCTCGCGCCATGTCCCACCCTCGACCAGCCGCGCGCCGAGGACGACCACGCGCAGCGTGCGACCGCGCCGCTCGTGGCGTGCCAGCAGCTGGTCGACGAGCAGCACGAGCGCACGCTCCACCTGCGCCCCGGAACCCGCCTCCGGCAGCTCCAGGACTTCTTCCAGCACTTCTCCCGGGATCCGCGGGCGCAGCTCGTCGTCGCGCCCGTGCGCTAGGTCATGCGCCTGCTCGCCCGCCCGCCCGAAGCGATCGGCGACCACCGGACGGGGAAGTGCCGCGAGCTGCCCGAGCGTCGTAATCCCCAAGCGCCACAAGGGCTCGACCAGGCTCTCGACCTCCGGCCGGCGCCGCAGCAGCGTGATCGGCTCGGCTGCCATGCCCGCGGCACCGTCGACCAGCTCGGCCCGTCGCGACCGCGCACGCACCGCACCCGCATGCGCGCAAAACCGCGACGGCCCTGCGCCGATCCGCGCGGGCAACCGCAACGCGGCGCGCACCGCCGCCACGACCCCAGCCAACCATGGCGGCGGTGCGCCGGCCGCCCGCGCCCGCAGCGCCTCGGCCGGATCGCTCGCCTTCCGTCCGCCGTGCAGGCGCCCGAGCGCAGCCGCATCGAAGAACGCCAGCCCCGGCGCTTCGCTCTCCACCGCCGCACCGACCGACTCCAGCCGCACAACGACCTTCTCCCACGCGTCGGCGACGCCCATCGGATCCGGCGGGATCAGTGCCAGCGACGGGCACCGCGCCAGCGCCTCGCCGAGACGCATCCCCGTGTGCACACCAAAGGCCTCGGCCGAGGGCGAGACCTCGCCAACGCGTTGCTCACGCCCGGGCTCGGGCGCTAGAGCAGCAGGACCCCGCGTAAGCACCTCACGGCCGCCGGCGGCGACGACAAGCTCAAAGCGAGAGAGGAAGACGGCCAAAATCATCGATGCGAACACATGTTCGCATCGATGACAGAGAGTCGCAAGCCAAAACGCGAGGGAGTCCCTGGCAGCTTTCCGGGTGATCAGCTGTCCGGCCCGCTGATCGTCAGACCCTGGACGATGACGAGCTTGGGACTGTTCATCCGCCTCGCCACCGCCGTCCAGCGGATCCGTGAGACACCGGCCTTCAGCTTCAGCGGCACGTCGATGGCCTGCGGCGCACGAACCTTCATCTTGCGGTCGGGCTCGCCCGGATGCGAGATCGTCACCTCCGGCACGTCGGCCGCGCCCTCGCCCGGGCCGATCGGACCGCGCAGGTGATAAATGCCCGAACGCGGCACCGCCACCGTGACGACCGACGCCGGGGACGGGGAGACGAAGAAGCCTGCACTGTCGCCATCCCCCAGCGACCCCCACGTCATCTTGCCGGGACCAACACCCTCGGGCGCGAAGACCGTTCCGATGACCGCCCGTCCCGCGATCCGGGTCTCCAACGCGGAGATCGGGGCGAATGCGTCCTGCAGGTGGAAGAAGAGCTTCGGATGCTTGGTCTTGACAGGGTCGTTGTAGCCGGTGAAGCCCAGCGCCAGCCCCAACGCCGAGCCCCAGGCCAAGGCGAGCAGGCCGCTGCCGGCCGCCAGCCGACGGCGCCAGCTCCCGCGCTTGGCCTGCGTCAGCGTCACCAGCCAGATCAGCACCGCCGCGAGCGAGAGCAAGGCCAGGAAGTCGACCGTGTAGCGCTGCGAGGTGCCCGCCAGGATGAAGGACATCGCAAAGACGATGACCGCACCCGCCCCCACCAGCCCGAAGAGGAGCTGTCGCAGAGCCGGCGCCATGCGCCGTGCGACGAACGGGAACAGCAGGATCCAGAGCAGCATCGGAGCGAGGATGAGGACACCGCCCGTCGCCTCGGGAGAGATGAAGTCTTCCGGTATCGCCCACGGCAGCATGGGTGTCGCCGACAGCTGCACGAACGGGAAGAGGGCCATCGGACGCGGCAGCGCGAGCAGGTACAGGAACAACCCAGACGGGATGAAGGCCGGCTGGAACGTCTTCAGGTTGACGGGATCGATACCGGCCAGCTGGTACTTCTGACCGAACTCCGTCGGTGAGCCGAAGCGTGCCGCATTGTAGGCCGCAAACAGCAAGCCGCAGGCCACGACCGGGACCAGCAACGCGATGAGCGCCTGGCGTCGGGTCATCCCCTCCGGCCATGCTGCATGACGCCAGGCGGCCAGCGTCAACCCCAGCGGAATGATGACCAGCGCGCCGAGCGTGGGACGTGACAAGAGTGCCAGCCCAAAGCACAAGCTGGCCCCCGCGAGCCGGCGCCGCGACGGTCTCGGCCCGAACCATCCGGTCACCAGCAGCCAGAGACCGAGCATGGCGAAGCAGAGCCCGCAAGCGATCGCGACCTCATAGAACGACGGTCTTCGCAAGATGAAGGGCATGCTGGTGCCAAACACCAGGAAGACGGTCGCTGCCGCCAGCGCCCAGCGCGGGGTGTCGGGCAAGAACCGGCGCACCAGGAAGCGCAGGGTCATCGCCGAAAACAGGACGCCCAGGAAGCCGAAGAGCGCGGCCCCGAGGCTCTCCGGGATCTCGATGCCGACAAGTTGGAACGGCACGAACAGGACGATCGCCGCCGTCGGCCCCCAAGGGGCGTACAGCTGCCCGTCGCGAAGGCTGAGATCCCATAAGCGCCCCGTCGTCCGAAACGGCTCGTTGGCGATCGGGTCGTAGGGATTCGGCAGGTCCAGCAGCGTCTGCGGCGGCTTGATGCGCAGCGCGATGTCGCCATGCCGCAGCGCGTCTGCGAGCAACCCGTAGTACCGGCTGCCCGTCTTGTCGAAGTGCATCGCCTGGACGGTCGTCGCGGCGGTCCAGATGTAATACACCGCGACCGCGACGAAGAACAGTGCCGTGATGATGGCCCACGGGCTCAAGGTGATGCTGCGTGCGACGCGCCGCCGCGGCGGCGGCTCGGTGACAGCCGTGCCAGCCATTGGCGCGACAGTAACCACCGGGGTCCGAGCCGACCGGCCGGGCCGTTGACAGAGCGGCAGGTGCCGCGAGCCTCAGACTGGAGGCGGCTGCTGCCCGAACATCTCCCCCAGCCGCATCGCGACCGAGAAGTCGCCGGCCAAGTCGAGGCGGCCGGTCAGCACCGCCTTGATCGGATCCAGATCGCGACCGGCAATCCGCACGAAATCGGCAACCGACAGCGTGAGGGTCAGCTTGGCAGCGTCCGAGACACCAGGCCGTGCGCAGGCACGATCACCGTTGATGCTTACCGTCCAGGAGCGCAACGTGCCGTCGGCCGCCCGCAGGTTGTACTGGATGTCGCCGGTGAAGCCAGCAGCGCGTTCGGCGACGAACTGCCGCTGCATCCCGGCGAATAGGACCTTGAGGCCGGTAGCCGACCCGGCGGTGCGCGCGAGACGCTGGTCGCCCGAGCGCGCGACGAACGACTGAAAGGCCTGCTCGCCGCGGATTTCCACGGCCCGGCGGAGGGCGGCAACGGTGACCATTGGCGCCCTCAGCGTGCCGGCAACCGCGCTGGATGCCGACGCCGGCACAACCGCGGTCACCTGCGCATCGCCACCATCGGCGTCGGCCTTGAACGCGTAACCGCGTGCGGTCTTCTGAGGCAGAGCGCGACGCTCCAGCGCGCGACGGGGCGCGTCACCAAGCCGCTCGCGCTTCGCCTCCTCCCGCCCGGGACGGCGCTGAATGAACTCCGGCATCACCTCGGCGGCAAAGAGCTCCAAGGCCTCCATGATGTCGTTGTGGGTGGCCTTGCCGGTCTGGACGCAGAGCATCAGCTCATCGACGCCGGCCTGCTCGTAGCGGCCGATCAACTCGCGGACCTGGTCGGGTGTGCCGATCGCACCCCGCAGCGAGGCGAGGCCATTGTTGAGGATCTTGACGTCCAGCGGCGCCCCGTTGGCAGTAATGGCGGAGCGTGCGAGGCCGGCGTCGTCGCGACGGGCCAGGAACTCGTCCCAGATCGAGGTCCGCCCAGGCTCGTGCTCGCCAAAGGCTTCGTAGTAGCCGCGCGCGTAAGCAAAGAAGTGGGCGCCGTCGATGCCGCGCTCGATCGCCTCGGCCTCGTCGGCATGGACCATCATCGGCAAGGCCACTGCGATGTTCGCGTTGACGGCAAAGCCCGCGGGCACACAACGATCCGAGGAGATGATGTTGTAGTACTCGTCGACCAGGGCCTTGGTCTCCTCCGGGTCGACAAAGGTGAAGCTGAGCGCTCCGATGCCCTGCTCGGCAGCGAGCCGGATGGTCTCGCGCTTCATCG